>JAEYOP010000030.1 GCA_023411575.1 Bacillota bacterium
GCCGGATCCGGTTCCGGCCTTGATCCCTGCCCGCCCGTCCCGCTCACCGGTGAGTAGATGAGCAATCTGGAGAAAAAATGAAAAAGGACCTCAAGCTGAGGAGGTCCTACGTATGAATGAGTTCATAATACTTTTTATATTTTGCCTGCAAGTCTTCTTTCTTTCCTTTTTCCAATGTTACAACGGCCTTCTCAATATCTTTTTTTTCATGATCGTAAGTGCTTGCATGGGCCTTAAGGCAATGTACCGCGGATCTTCGCCGGGATAAAGTATGCCTGCCCATGGACGACGGAGTTTTATGACAGGATTTGTGCGCGCTTATCCGAACTTTTACCATATTAACAGCTCCTTCCGACCTATTTATTATAACACTATATACGGCTTATTTAAATAAAATTGCCGGGTTTTCTTCCGAACTTTCCATCCATTTCGGACTACTATTTACAGGTACATCGGTTGAAATCTGTCCGTAGCTCTTAAACAGCGGAGTATCTCTTAATACATAGTATGACAGAATGGGTTCATTGGAATAACCATCAAAAATCAAACTTAGAGGGACATACCGTCCGGTCTTTTCAAATCTGTAATATGCCCTTTGAGTAGCGTTTTTTCTGTCCAGATTCACAAGGGTTAAGTGAATGGCATAATCCCACTTTTTCAGCTTCTCGGCAAGCTCAATAATTGGATTTATTTTATGACCGATTCGTGGAATCACTATGTTGTATCCATATGCGCAACAATATTCCAGCAGATTGTATTTAACAATGTTTTCTTCACCAAATACGATTGCCGTGGATTCATCATGGACCAGAAATGCGCCGAAGGCATCCGGGTATTCCGGAAATTTTCTTTTCGCAAAGTCCGAATCCAAAATGATTGCGCCAAAATGATCGGATATTTTGCTTGAAACGGCAGATTTTCCGGATGCCGGGGGCCCTATTACCACATATGCCTGCCTTTCGATTTGAGGCGGTTTCCCCCTTGGCAAAGCTCCGCCGTATCCAAATCTTATATCGTCGTCGTTTTCGGGCCTTTCTTGCGTTACCAGTTCTTCGAAGATGGTTTTTCGCAATGCAATTCTGGAATCACCTGTTACATACCCGACTTCTCTGTAATTGTCGTAGATCAGGGTGGATTTGCCTTGGACACCGTTGCATTGTAATTCGGTAGCGGTTATTTTGTTTACAGCCCTGGAAAAGGCATCTCCGTACGGAATTTCCAGAATGTTTTTTACGAAATGCTCTACTTGCCGTTTGTCATTTAGTGGCCTTTGAAATGCTTCCACAAAATACCTCCGCAGGAAATGAACTTCTCCCATCATACCACATAATGCGAAATTTGGTGGAGAATTGTCGAATTATTTCCCGATAATCAGTTGCTCTGCGTTATCCTTTTTTACTGAACGGCTGCGGTGTTTCTGCATGTCCTGAGCTCGGTGGGGGACACGCCCACATACTTTTTGAACAGCCGGAAGAAATAGTTGGGGTCGGTGAACCCGACGAGCCGGGAAATGTCGATCGCTTTCATATTGGTGTTCAAAAGCAGTTGCTGGGCCTTTTGCAGCTTGAACATATTCACGTATTCGTTGAAAAGCTGTCCGGTTTCACGCTGGAAGAGCTGCCCGAGATAGACCGGATTGATATTCAGTTCATAGCCCAATGTTTTCAGGGACAATTCATCCATGTAATGCTTGCCGATGTAGCTTAAAACCTGCCGGATCACCGGGCTTACCTTGCTGTCCCCGGTAATGAAGCAATTGACGGCGTTGTCCGCGATGCCGGCGACAAGCCTTTCAAGCTGCTCCAGGCTGTGCATTTTGATCATGGAGCGGAATAGCTCCCCGTAATCGCCGGTGATATTGTAATCGAGGCTTTCCAGCGTCCGGTTCAGGCGGAAGACCAGCTCCATGCAGCAATTCTGCACAAAAGCGGGCGTTACGCCGGGATTGTTCCGCAGCGCGGCGAATACGTCGGCGATAAAGGAGGCGACAGCCTCCCTGTTCTTGGAAAGCAGCAGCTTGGAGAACTGGGCATAATCGATTTTGCAAACGGCCCCGGCCTGTTCGCCGTGCCGGTCGGAATCCCCGTAATAACGGATCCTGCAGTTGGGGCTGATCAGGCGGTAATCCTGCATTTTAGAGGCGTTTGCGTAGCTTTTGTGCAGGTTGCCGAAGCCTTCCTGGAAATCGCCCGCCGTAATAAAATAGTCCAGACCGGGGAAACGGCCCAGGCAGCTGTTGATTTTGTCCAGGCTTTCCCAGAGGGCGGCGTTTCCGCTTTCCTGGTCCTCGGCGCCGAAAATCAGGCCGATGTCCCCGTCCGGTGTGCTGAAACACATCCGGGAACGATCCTGGCCGACAAGGCTGCAGCAAGACTCGAAAATATCCGTGCAACGGATTGCCCAGTCGGAATCCTGCGGGGCGGCCGCTTCCTGCGAAACTGCCCCCTCCGGCAGCGTGGCTGGTGTATACGGCGCGACCGTTGGCGACAAAATGACTGTCTCCGGGAATTCGGGGGCGATCCTTGCGATACATGCGGTATAATAATTGAACTCCAGGGAGAGCTGCAGGATCCTGGAACGCTCCCGGAGCTCCAGGGGGGCGATCCGGTTGGTTGCCCAGCGGTACAGGATATTGTCCCGCAGAATGCTGCCGTCCTTTTTTTCAATGCTTTCCTGGAACTTGGAGGTATCCAGCTTTTCGCAGGTGTTGGCCAGGGTGGACAGGAGCTCCTGGATATTGACCGGCTTCAGCAGATAATTCTCGATGCCCAGGGAAATTCCGCATTTGACGAAGTCGAATTCATTATAGCCGCTCAGGACAATAAATTTCATCCCGGAATGGGAAACCTTCAGCCTTTTGATCAACTCCAGGCCGTTCATTTTGGGCATGGTGATATCCGTGATCAGGATGTCCGCTCCGTCCTTTTCCAGAGCGGCGAGGGCATCCAGGCCGTTGGACGCCTGTCCCGATATTTCCAGGCCGTGTTCCCTCCAGTCGATGATTCCGTGGAGGCCCTCCAGAATGAAAGGCTCGTCATCCACCAAAAACACCCTGTACATATTCCTCCAGCTCCTCTCTCCGCTTCGCCGGGATTCGGATCTCCACCGTGGTGCCCGTGCCTGGCTCGCTGGACAGATCCAGGCCGTATTTGCTTCCGTAAAGGATCCTCAGCCGCTCGTTGACGTTGGGCAGGCCGATGCTGACCGCCGAGTGCTGTCCGTTTTCCTCTTCCAGCGATTTTTTCAAGGCAGCCAGCCTTTCGGGCTCGATGCCGGATCCGTTGTCCCGGATGGTAAAGTGTATGTCGCACTCCTTCAATTCAGCACCGACCTGGATCCGGTTCTCCGAAGAATCCTGGCGGAAGCCGTGAAGGATGTAGTTTTCTATGATTGGCTGCAGGGTGAATTTTACGATCGTATAGTTCATCAGGCTTTCGGGGACATTGATCTCGAAAGCAAGCCGTCCCTCATACCGGATTCGGAACAGCCGGAGATAGAGCGTGCAGTGTTCCAGCTCCGCCGACACCGGGATGAAGGTTTCCCCCTTGATGGAATTCCGGAACAGGGTGGCCAGGATGTAGATCATTTCGCCCACATTGGCCGAACCGGCGGATACGGCCTTCATCCGGATGGCCTCCAGGGTGTTGTAGAGGAAATGGGGGTTGATCTGGCTCTGGAGGGCCATCAACTCCGAGCTCTTCTGCTTGATTTCCGACAGGTAGACCTTGTTGATGTAGTCGTTCAGGGAATCGCACATGTCATTGAAATTTACGGCGATCTGGGACAATTCGTCTTCGTTGCGGCCGACGGGAATCCTTGCCGCGAGGTTGCCCCCCCGGAGCGCCTCCATGCCCTGCATGATGACTTCCGTGCGTTTGGAAAAGACATGGATGATCAGGTAGGTGACCGCCAGGCTGGCGAAAATCAGGACGAGGGAGATCAGAATGATGGTGCTCCTTGTTTTCGCAGTGCTGGCCGTGATCTGCGCCTGGGGAATGATTCCCGCGATAACGGCACCCGAATCCGGCGAGATGATTACATTGGAAAAGGCTTTTTCGCCGAGGTCGCGGGCCGTGGACGAGCTGACAAGCATGCCGGCGTAGGGATAAACGCCGTTTGTGTACCGACCGGAGGAATCGTACAATACTTCGCCGTTTTTCGTAAGAATCAGGCAATAGCCCTTGACCTCGCCCGGGAATTTCCGGAGAACGGATTGAATTCCGTCCAGATTGTAATTGATGATCAGGGAGCCGATCCTCTCCAGGGTATCGGGATCGTTTATGCTGCTGATAGTGGAATAGACCTCCTGGTGCTCCGGCGACAACGGGCTGCCTGCCAGAAGCACGGGATAGTACTGCCGGTGGCTCGCAGTGAGGCTGCCGATCAGCTTGCGGGTGTCCTCGCCGTATTCATACAGGCTGGGGCCGTTCCGATCGCCAAATACATAGAAGAAATCCTTTTTCGAGCTGTACAGTACAATGCTTTCGATATCCTTGTCCCGGATGAAGAAGGCGTTCAGAAAGGTCTGGTAATTGGTCAGAGTACTGGAGGTGCTGCTTGAGAAAATGTCAAGCCGGTTGGCGATATAGTCGCTGAAATCATGCTTCAGAAAGTAGATCAGGTCGGAGGAAGCGTCGTTGTTTGCGTAAATCTGCTGCATCATGCTCATGGAAGAGTAATACTTCTGGTCGAAATAGCTGCTGATGCTGCCGAGCAGCTGCATGTTGGAATTAAGCTCCTTCTGCTTCAGCGTCTGGGTCATGCTTCCCGTGATGAAAACGGTCAGAACAAGGAGGGATAGGATGATGATCAGGGAGTAGATCAGAAAAATCCTGTTAAAGAGTTTCCTTTTCAGATATTTTTTGAAAAAAGGAAATATCATGTCAACCTCTCCGCTGGATGTATATGGATACAGTACCATTATATTAATCGGCGGGCCGGGACGCAAGTCCGGAAACGCTGGATCGGCGGGGGAACTAAAGTTTGTGCAGAGGAACTATACTTTTTCAAGTTTATGGCGTCTTGTGGAAGAAATATAATGAGGGGATGGAAACAACCTGCGGATAGAGAGGATGGGAATATGGACATGAACCGAAGCGGCTCCGTAACGCCGCCTTTGTATAAGGATTCATTCCGACCCGTCGAGGAAAGGGTCCGGGATCTGCTGGAAAGAATGACCCTGGAGGAGAAGGTCCGGCAAATGGATCAATATTCCGGAGTCGGGCTTGTGGATCGTACCCACCCGGTCATGCACAACTGTATGGGCGAAGGTGCCGAAATTCTATGGGACAAAGTAGAGGAAATTATAGGGGAGAAGGGCGTGGGGTGCATTCATGACCTCTACGGCACACCCGGCGTGAACAACGCCCTTCAGAAATATGCCATGGAGAGGACTCGGCTGGGAATTCCCATCCTGTTCAGCGAGGAAGCCCTGCACGGCCTGTGCCGGCCCGGTTCCTCCATATTTCCGCAGCAGCTTGCCCTTGCGGCGGCCTGGAGTCCTGAAACGGTCCGAAAGGTTGGACGCTGTATTGCGGCGGAAACCCGGAGTCTCGGCATCCATGAGGTATTCTCCCCGGTGGTGGACCTTGCCCGTGACCCCCGGTGGGGGAGGATGGAGGAGACGTATGGGGAGGATACCTATCTATCGTCCAGAACGGCGGTTGCCATGGTGGAAGGGCTCCAAGGGGAGGATATCTCCCGGCCCGACAGTGTGATTGCTGAGGTAAAGCATTTTTCGGGGTACGGTATTGCAGAGGGAGGGCTGAACTGCGCACCGGTGAGGTTGGGACGGCATGAACACCAGAGCGCCTATCTGCCGGTATTTGAAGCGGCATTCAGGGAAGCGGGCGCGGTCAACGCCATGTGTTCGTATTCCGCCATAGATGGATTTCCTTGCGCCTCGGACCGTGAACTGCTTACGGGGGTGCTCCGCAATAAATGGAAAATGAGGGGCTTTGTCCGCGCTGACATGTGCGCTATCCTCCGGCTTTATGATGCGCATTATACGGCGGAATCCCCGGAAGAGGCGATACGGCAGGCGGTGGAAGCCGGGGTTGACATGCAGTATTACGATTTCCCCCACGATTTCTATCAAAACAGTCTTATCCGTATGGTACAGGACGGGCGGATGAAGGAAGAGACCATTAATACGGCCGTGAGCCGCATCCTGAGGGTGAAATTCCTGCTGGGCCTGTTTGACAGGCCCTATGCCGAGGCGGAGGCCTTCCAAAGGATCATCCTCTGCAAAAGTCACACGGATACGGCGTTGGATGCAGCAAGGAAATCGATCTGCCTGCTGAAGAACAAGGACAACCTGCTGCCGTTGGGAGACGGCATTCGTACCATTGCCGTGATCGGGCCCAATGCCGACGCAGCCGGCCTCGGAGATTATACACCCTGGGTGGAGGGCTTCAAACCCGTTACGGTCCTGGAAGGGATCAGGAAACTGGCGGAGCCGTATACCCGGATCATTCACGCCAAAGGCTGCGGTACGCTTGCGGAGGAAACCTTTCCGTTCCCTGCGGGCTGGTTGAACACGCCGGAAGGAGAAAACGGCCTGAGAGGCGAATACTTTAACAGCGCCGATTTTTCCGGCGACCCGGTGCTCATAAGGACGGACGAAGGAGTTTCCTTCAACTGGGTGTTTACGAAGCCTTCCGGGAAGCTGACGGGAAGCCGCTATTCCGTCCGCTGGACAGGCAGTATCATGCCGGAGGAGGACTACGACGGGCTGATCGGAATCCGAAGCTATGACAGTATGCGGCTGTGGATAGGGGACGAACTGGTAATGGACGGCTGGGGACTGCAGGAGAATGCCTGCCGGAGTATTTCCGTCCGCCTGGAGAAGGGCGGGAAATATGCCGTCCGGCTGGAGTATCTCCGGGACAGCAACGGGGCGCAAGTGTTTTTCGGCATGTGCCGGCGGTATGACGGGATCGACGAGGCTGTCGAAGCGGCAAGAAGTGCCGATGTCGCCATATTGGTCCTGGGTGACTCAGCCGCTACCAGCGGCGAGAATTTTGACCGGTGCAGCCTGGACCTGCCGGGAATCCAGCAGGAGCTGCTGAAGGCGGTGGTCGCCACGGGGACGCCGGCGGTGCTGGTGCTGCAGTCCGGCCGGGCGCTGTCCCTGGCCTGGGAGGCGGAGCATGTGCCCGCCATCCTGGAAGCCTGGTTCGGCGGAGAAAAGGCGGGGCAGGCGGTTGCCGAGGCGCTGTTCGGGGAGATTAATCCGGCAGGCAGGCTTCCGGTGTCTTTTCCCCGGTCCATCGGGCAATTGCCCGTATATTACAGCCGCAAGCCGGGCGGAGGAGTGCGCTATGTGGAGGGAGACTGGTCCGCGCTGTTTCCCTTCGGGTATGGACTAAGCTATACGGAATTTGCATATAGCGATCTGTCAATTGAGGTGAAAGCAACTGGCAGGCGGGGCGAGCAGGCGGAAAATAAGGCGAATGGCCAGGTGGACGGTGATATAGGCAGTCAGCCAGACAGCCAGACGGACGGTAATGCAGGCGGTCAGGTGGATGGTGGTATAGGTAAGCAGATGACCCGTGATGCAGGTAGCCAGGCAGGGAGCCGGATATTTAGCCGTGCGCCTATTAAAGGCGCGGTCAAGGTAGCGGTCTTGCTGAACGTAAAAAATATTGGGCAAAGAGCCGGGGATGAGGTGGTTCAGCTATACCTTCATCCGCGCTGCAGCTCGACGGTGCAGCCGCTGAAGGCGCTGAAGGGGTTCCGGCGGATCGGCCTGGAAGCGGGGGAGTCCTGCAGGCTGACCTTTCTGCTGGGCAGAAAGGAGTTGCAGGTGCTGGACCGCCGCTTCCGGTGGGCCGTGGAGCCAGGAGGCTACGATGTTTACATCGGGCCGGATTCGTCCCGCGTTTATCTGGAAGGCTCTTTCGAACTGTAGTCATTCCGGCCGACTCGAGTATGGTGAAAGACTATTCATTTTGGAGGTGTAAAGGATGTCGCTCAAATTAATCATCGGGAATGGCCTTCCCGGGATCCCCTGGGAGGAGAAGCCGGAAGGCTGCCGGGACACCGTGTGGAGATACAGCGGGAATCCCATCATAAAAAGAGACCTGCTCCCCACATCCAACAGTATTTTCAACAGCGCGGTGGTTCCCTTCGGGGACGGATATGCCGGAGTATTCCGGTGTGACGACCGACGGCGCGAGATGCTTCTGCACAGCGGACACAGTGCGGATGGAATCCATTGGGACATTGAGCCGGCTCCGATCCGTTTTATCTGCGACGAAGAAGAACTCGGAGAGTTCATATACGGCTATGATCCGCGGGTATGCTGGCTGGAGGACCGCTATTACGTAACCTGGTGCAACTGTTATCACGGGCCGACCATCGGCATTGCATATACATACGATTTTAAACAATTCTACCGGCTGGAAAACGCATTTCTGCCGTTCAACCGGAACGGCGTGCTTTTCCCCAGAAAAATCAACGGGGATTACATGATGCTCAGCAGGCCCAGCGACAACGGACATACGGCCTTCGGGGACATTTTTGTCAGCAGCAGTCCGGACCTGATCTACTGGGGGCGCCACCGGCATGTCATGTCTCCGAGAGGGTGGTGGCAGAGCACGAAAATAGGCGCCGGACCGACGCCGATCGAAACAGCGGAAGGCTGGCTGCTGATCTACCATGGCGTCCTGACTTCCTGCAACGGCTATGTTTACAGCTTCGGGGCCGCCCTTCTGGATCTGGAAAAACCGTGGAAGGTGCTGTACAGGACGGAGCCTTATCTGTTGTCTCCCCAGATGCTCTATGAATGTATGGGCGACGTGCCGAATGTAGTGTTCCCATGCGCCGCGCTGTGCGATGCGGACACGGGCAGGATCGCCATATACTATGGGGCCGCGGATACGGTCACCGGTTTGGCGTTTTGCAGGGCGGAGGAGTTGGTGGAATTTATAAAAGCCCATTCGAAGTTATGAAAGCAGTTATGGAAGTCGGAGGGGATTCCGTCAAGGAACATATTTTGCGCCAAGCGCCCGTGCGATAATAATGGCTTGCTCCATATCGATTTTCGTATCCTTCAGATCCAACTGCAATATTTCCACGTTTTCAATGCAGCTGCTGCGGATATCGGCGGACCGGAAGCTGGAGCCGTTCAGTCTTGCGTTTTCGAAATTGCATCCGCAGACAATGGATTTGGAAAAATTGCAATTGGATAAATTGGCATATTCGAAATTCGTGTTGTTCAGCTTTCTGCCGCTGAAATCCACATCCGTCAATATGGTGTAGGACCAGTTTCCGGCGTGAAGGTCAAAAGCCTTGAAGGTAGCGCCCGGAAAGGAGGAGCCGGTCATTTTGCAATCATCCAGGACGGCATTGAAAAAATTGGCGTATTTGAAAATGCAGTTCACGAATGCGGAAGATTTGACGGTGGAGCTGTTCAGCCTTATGCCGGAAAGGTCGCAGGCGTCGAAGTAGCAATTGTCGATGAGGATGTCGGAAAAATCGGCGTTCCGGAAGGTGCACCTTGTGAACTTTACCCGGCGCAGCTCGTCGAAATCCGCCCTCATACCGGAAAAATCATTGTTTTCATAGGAGGCTTCCGTAAACATCGTTTCTTCCTTTACAGCCGGTATTTTGCCCAATGCATCCAGGCGCTCCCAGTATACCATACCGGCCGGACAATAGCAAAACCTCTAAAGGAACCGTTACCATGGCTTTTTATTTTCCGGGTTGTATTTTCCGGAATGGATGACTACGTCATCGTCCTTCATCTGAAGCGGTATGGTGGAAACCACAATATGCTTGTGCTTCAGCAGCTCACGCTCGACATAGATCCGGGTCCGGTTGTGCAAGAGCCTGTGCCACCATTTTTTTACGATGAATTGAGGCAGAATGACGGTGATCATATCCCCCGGCTCATATTCGTATTCGGCGGATTCGATATATTTAAGCAATGGCTCCACCACTCTCCGGTAGGGAGAATATTTCACGATCAAGGGGATATCAATGTTCAGCTTCTCATAATCTGCCCGTATCTTTTTCTCGCTGTCTTCGTTCACGGCCACACAGAATGCAATCACATTGTCGGAGATGGTGGTGGCATAGCGAAGCGCGCGGATACTGGACTGATTGATGCTTTCCACCGGAACGATCACGTGGTTGTCGTAATGGCTTTTGCTGATGTTCATGTCCTGATATTCCTCCGGCCGTACCCTCAGCTGGCGGGAGATGGCAAAGTAATGCTTTTTTACCTTCAGCATCAGGAACATCATGACGGGGACAAGAAAGACCACGATATAGGCCCCTTCCCTGAATTTGGTGATCGCTATGATGATGACGACAATACCGGTTACGAAAGCGCCCAGTCCATTGATAAACGCCTTCGGCATCCAGTGCTTTCCCTTGTTCCTTCGCCAGCGCAGCAGCATGCCGGTCTGGGAAAGGGTGAAGGAAATGAAGACCCCTATCGCATACAGACCGATCAAGTGGGTGACATTGGCCCGGAATACGATGATCAGCAGGGCGGAAAGGACGGACAGGATGAGGATGCCGTTGGAATAGCTCAAGCGGTCGCCCCGCATTTTCAACTGGCGCGGCACGAATTCATCATTGGCCATGACGGATATCAGCATCGGAAAACCGGAAAAGGCCGTATTGGCGGCAAGCACCAGGATGACGAACAGAGAGCCGGTAATAAAGTAGAAAGCGGAGGCGTTCCAGAAGCCGACCCGGCCGAATATTTCGTCCGCCATCTGGACCAGCACGGCCTTCTGCCCTTCTCCCGGCGTCGCGGGATAAAGATTGGCGAGGACCGACGTGCCTCCGAAAAGGACCAGAATGATCATGGCCAGCAGGAGCAAAACGGTTTTGGCGTGCTTCGTGGCCGGCTTCCTGAAGTTCGGCACGGCATTGCTGACCGCCTCGATGCCGGTCAACGCGGAGCAGCCGTTGGAAAAGGCCCTCAGGATCAGCAGCAGCGAAACGGCGCCGGTTCCGAAGTAGCCCGGATGCGGGGGCTTTGCCTCCGGAACATGGATTCCCGCCAGATATTTGTAAAAACCAACCCCGATCATCAGCAGAATCGCCACGACAAACAGGTAGGTCGGAATTCCGAAAATCTTGGAGGATTCGCGGATGCCGCGCAGATTGCCAATCGTCAGCAGCAGGACGAGAAAGACGCATATGGGAATCGTGTACGTCCTCAGAGCCGGAAATGCGGAAGTCAGCTGCTGGACACCGGATGAGACGCTGACGGCTACTGTCAGGACGTAGTCTATGGACAGGGAGGCTCCCGCCGCCACCCCAGCATATACGCCGAGGTTCTCTTTGGCGACTATATAAGCTCCGCCACCGTTGGGATACGCGTCGATGGTTTGCCGGTAGGACAGCATCAGCAGAATCAGCAGGCAGATAATTGCAATCGAAATTTTCAGCACATAGGAATAAGAAAGAAGACCTATGAGTGGAATCATGACAAGCAGGATTTCTTCGCCGGCATATGCGACGGAAGATATGGCGTCGCTTGCCAGGATGGGCAATCCCCAGCCGACACTGTATTTTTCGCCGTGAAGGTCTATATTCCGCAGCGGCTTCCCGATAAGCACCCTTTTTACTCTTTTAAACATATTCAACACCCCTGAAAGCTTATATCTCCCCAATAACCGTACGCTTTCCTTCTCTTTTCCTTCCTTTATGGCCCTGCCTTATGGAAACGGAACCCTTGAAGCGTACCGCTTGGGGCGATTGGCATAGAATCCATTATATCTGTTTTCCCGCATAACGAAAGTCTCGCCGTTTTCTGTCCGGAAGGCTGCCAGATGGATTCGGAATCGAATTTTCAAATTAGATTCGATTTTCATAGTGTTATCTCGTGTTTTTACCGTTTGAGGCCCGCTGAGCCGATTGACTTCATGGGGGCCGGGATTTATACTTTTCTAAGGATCGGCTAAAATAAGAGGGTAGGCAGGCTGCAGGAAAGCGGGTGAATTGCGTGTTCCGGACGTTGAAGGGAAAAATGACGCTGATCTATGTCAGTCTGGTTCTGCTGATCGCGCTGATCGGGCTTGTGGGTTTTCTGAACCTATACCGCCTGGAAAAAGCGGTAGACAACCTGATGACCGACAACTACAAAAGCATTAATGCCGCCGCCCGGATGACGGAAGCCATCGAGAGGCAGGACGGGGCGGCCCTGGTTTATGTCTGCGTAGACCGGCAGAAGGGCATGGACCTCTTCCTGGAAAACCATGCGAACTTTATCCGGTGGTACCAGGTTGAAATCAATAATGTCACCGAACAGGGCGAAAAAAAGCTTGTAGAGGACATCAACCTGCAATATGAAGCCTACGTAAAATACTTTTCCGAATTACAGACCCTCTATAATAACGAAGGAGAGCAAAAAGCCAGCCAGTTCTACGATCAGACGATTCTTCCGCATTTTTACAAGATCAAACAGGCGCTTGACGAGGTAACCCGCCTGAATGAGGTTGCCATGTTCCGCAGCAAGGAAATGGCGTCGGCCAAAACCAGGACTTCCATGTATTTTCTGTTGGGACTGTCCTTTGCGGCGGTACTGGGGGGCTTTTTCGCATCCCGGTATTTTGTGGGCCGTTTCCTGCTGCCGCTGAACCAATTGTCCGAGAGCATCAGCCGGGTCAAAGCCGGTGAATTGGACCAGCATTTGGCCCTGAAGGCCAATGATGAAACAGGCCGGCTTGCCCAGGAATTCAACGAGATGACGCAAAGGCTGCAGAGTTACGAAAAAAGCACCCTGGGCCAGCTTATGACGGAGAAGAACAAATCCATGGCCATTGTTAAAAGTATTTCGGACCCGCTGCTGGTGCTGGATCCGGATTATCGCGTTGTCCTGATCAACAACGCCTGCGAAGAATTTTTCGGCATCCGGGAGCCGGAAGTATCCGGCAGGCATTTTCTCCAAGCCATCTCGAACGGGGAGCTTTTCGACCATATCCATTCCGTGAACCGGAACGGCATGGAGCACCTGGAAAAAATCTTCCTGATCCAGCGCGGCGCCGATTTTTATTTCAACGTCGTAGTGGCGGCGGTGAAGGACCCGGACAGCAGGAACAGCGGGCTTGTGGTGGTTTTCCAGAACGTGACGGAGCTGAAGGAACTGGAAAGGACGAAAACGGACTTTGTCGCCACCATATCCCATGAATTCAAGACCCCTCTGACATCGATCCTGATGGCGGCAAGCATGCTTCTGGACAAAGGAATGGGCGGGTTGAGCCAAGAGCAGGAGGAAATTGTCGAAGCGCTGAAGGAGGACGGCAACAGGCTGACGGACCTTGTGAATGAAATGCTGGAGCTGTCCAGGATCGAATCGGGCGGACAGGTATACCGGTTTGCCGCCTGTTCGCCAAATAGTATCCTTGAGGTATCTGTCAGCGGCTTTCTTGAGCCGGCGGACAGAAAAGGGGTCCGAATCCGCAAGGAGCTGCCGGAAGAGCTTCCGCCCGTGACAGCCGACTTTGACAAAATCAGTTGGGTGGTAAACAACCTCATCAGCAATGCCCTGAAATATTCCAAAGCGGGGGATACGGTGGTGGTTCGGGCCTACCCCGGACCGGACCGGGTGGTGGTATCCGTGGAGGATATCGGCCCCGGCATTGCGCCCGAGCACATCGACCACATCTTTGACCGGTTCTTTCAGGTCAAGGGCGGGGAGATCGAGGCGCGGGGAACCGGACTTGGCCTTTACGTGGCAAGGGAAATCGTGCGGGCGCATAGGGGTGAAATCCACGTCACGAGCAAGCCTGGCGAGGGCAGCATCTTTTCCTTTACCCTGCCTGTGGCACAAGATAGCCCCGAATTACAAGGCAACCCTCTGTCACAGGACAACCTTTTATCACAGCGCAATTCTTTATCACAGGATACCCCCTTATCACAAGGAAGCCCCACATCATAGGAGATAGATTGGAGAGGAAGCCATGAAGGTTTTGGTTGCGGACGATACGAAAAACATACGGACCCTGCTGACAAAATGCCTTGAACTGGAAGGGTATGAGGTGAAGACGGCCAACGACGGCTATGAGGCGAGGGAAATTCTTTTCCATGAACGCTTCGATCTGGCCTTTATTGATATCAAAATGCCCGCACTGAGCGGTACCGAGGTAATTAAGAGCATCCGGGAAAGAGGAATCCGAACGCCCGTTATCGTGATAACCGCTTATGCCACGGTGAAAAACGCCGTGGAATGCACCCAGATGGGGGCAGTCGCCTATTTGCAAAAACCGTTTACGGCGGACAAGGTGAGGACCGTGCTGAAGGAGAGCTTTCACACCAGGGGGACCTGCGAAAGATTTGGAGAGACCCTTGAGGATGCCGGGAAGCTTGTCGGGCAGAGTGAATTTTCGAAGGCGCTTCCGCTGCTAAAGGAACTGCTCGCCTCAGAACCGGACAACGCCGAGGTCTACAGGCTGCTGGGCCAAACCTACGAAGGACTTGGAAACCGGGAAAACGCAGTGAAATTCATGGAGGCTCACAAGGTGTTTTCCAGGCCCTGAGCAGTTCTTTTTAGAAATCTGAGAGCTCGGCTCCGAGGAACCATGGAATGACAGTACTCTCAAAAGCTCCTGCGGATTTATTCGTTTGCCGGCAAAAGTGCTTTCAGTTCCTGTACTCTTTCATATGATAGCCCCGTGCCCTGGACGACCTGCTCCACTGTCATTCCCATACTTAAAAAATTCCTCGCAGTCGTCTCAATGCCTTTTTCAATGCCCTTTGCGATGCCTTTCTCCAGTCCGTCCTCCCACTGCCTCTGGAACTCTTTCCGTATCGCCTCTTCAATCGCGTATACCATATCCGTTCCCTCCCTGCTCTGCTCGATCGCCTTCTTCAGTCCTTCCGCCTTTTCTGTGGGCATACCTCTTATTATGATATTCTTGAACCATGTAAAAAACAGAGCCTGCTCCTCTTGTTCCAGTTTCGACAGTTCACCATTGCCTGGTCCAGTCTTTTTACCAACGCCTCATATTCCGGCTTCTGTTCTATGAAAAAAACCGTTCCTATCAAGTTCGTCAGTTCTAGCAGTCTGTTTTCATCATATCGTTTTACGTCAAACAGGATATATTTAAAGTCCAATACATTTTCACCGAAAAGCTCGCTTGCTTCAAGGGTTTCTTTGAAGCTCCTACATACCGTCCAGTTGTCCTTGCCGTTATACAATACGCAGGGGACAATAGCTGGCAGCCTGAAATCCTTCCGTTCGCCTTCCTTGCCGGCATCCTTGAGAAGGGTCTTCCATATCGCGAGCATGTAAAGCAGGAGACGGTACGGCATCTGGTGATCCACGGAGGATTGCAACTCCAACAGGATATAGAACACAACCTCTTTCCCGTCGAGCTTCACCCGATATACAAGGTCTGCTTCCTTCTCCTCAAACTCCTGCAGTATAAAGGACTTGTCCACCAGCACGATGTCGTTCTCCTGAATCTTGTCCACCCAGCCCTGCTCTACAAAGCTTCGCAACAGTTGGAGAAACATCTTCCTGACCGACAGCAAATACTTATAGCCCTTATCATGCTTATTGTTCAGAACCTCATATTCCTGGAGCTTCTCGCATGCCAACTGTATTTCAATTACATCAGACCTATACATATTCATTGTACCACACCCTCCGGAACTATTATATTCCGAACTGGTGTTCTATATCAATTATTTCCTAATAGCATGTATCTTGCACGGAAAAGAAAACAGAGGAGATTGCCATAACCGGGAACAAGCATCTTACGAGCTTCAGGCGGTACTGCCTTAGGGACTTCAGGAGGTTATTCCAGATCCTGAACATTCATTTTGTCCAATTCCTTTCGCAATTTCCATTTCTCCCTGCAGGCAAAATAAATTGCCAAAAAGAGAAGCGTTGGGATATTGGACATAAGAAAAACGGGCAGAGCGCTTGCAACCATCGAAATTGTACTCGGCCTTTCGGCCGGTAGAACGGCGGCCTTGTGGGTGACTATTGTGCCATCGGACGATATAGTTGTTGAAGTAGTTTGTATGTTGCCCGTAAACATTGTCAAAGAAAAGACTATAAACAGGGAAAACAAAAAACAGATCAGGGGAATAATCAGGCCCAGGCCCTTGTTCTTTGTTTTGGAAAGGAATATTTGAAGGCAAACGCTCCCTGCAAGTAATATTAGCAGAACGGCTATCGTAAGGACTGTTTTTAACATCTATTTGGCCCCCTTTTGAAGTTTCCTGTATTCCGAGATCAAAATCTTCGCCGTATCAAAATCCATTTTTTCATTCACCGCAAGCCGCTTGATTAGTGCAATATAAGGCTCATTCGCAGCTTCTTCGCCGATTTGTATTTTCTGGATCAGTTTATCCAGCCTTAACCGGACGGTCGGATAAGTAACGCTATACAGGTCTGCAATTTTTTTAAGGGAACCGGATGCCAAAATAAATTTTTTAATGAACGCGATATCTTCATCGTCAAGATGGGCCATCCATTCCGGTACGAGTTCAATTGCCATACCAAAACCTCCTTTAATAAAATTAAGTATATTATTTAATATTATTAAAATCAATAATAAAAAATGCTTTTTATAATATTTGAAGTGGCTAATGAGAAGCCCCCTTGGCAGGACTGTTTATTAGGAATCTGTGCTTGAAGTTTGGCCTTCAATATACTAAAATGAACGTGGCGTTATATGCAATATTGGTTGTCCCGCCCGTATTCGGGCAATAATCCGGAAGGGACGGGATACGAAAAGGCGATTAACTTACAAGCGAGGTATATCGGTTTGCATACGGTAGACAGAGCGTTTTTGCCCGTATTGCTGGGCATAGACATAAATACATACGGCATGTCCAGGGCATTTTATGAAGAATATCAGGTGAAATCCGTCGTCGTCGGACGATACAACTCGGGGCCGAGCTGCAACAGCCGGATCATAGACTTTCGCACGGTGCCGGACCTGGATACGCCGGAAGGCTTCCTCCGGACGATCGGCGGCCTGGTTTCCGAATTCCCGGGGAAAAAGCTCATCCTGATCGGCTGCGGAGACCACTATGTGGAACTGATCGTCAAAAACAAGGCCCGCCTGGCCTCGGACATCATCGCGCCCTATATAGACGAAGAGCTGATGGACAACCTTCTGACGAAATTAAAATTTTACCAGATATGTGACCAATACGGCATCCACTATCCCGGCACGTTCATTTATGACCGGTCCAGGGGGGAGGATTTTTCGCTGCCCTTCGGCTTCCCGGTCATCCTGAAGCCGTCCAACGGCATCAAATACTGGAAGCATGAATTTCCGACGCAGAAAAAGGTCTACCGGATTCGCGACGCCCAGACCCTCAAAAGCGTGATAAATCAGATTTATGAAGCGGGCTACGATGACAGCCTGATTATTCAGGACTTTATTCCGGGGGATGATTCCCAGCTTCGGGTCATGATGTGCTATTCGGGCAGGGACAGGAAGGTCAAGCTGATGTCGCTGGCCCATGTCATGCTGGAGGAGCATACGCCCCACGGCCTGGGCAATACGGCCGTACTCATAACGGAATACGATGAAGAACTGTCCGAAATGCTCCGGAGATTTTTGGAGAAGGTGGGCTATACGGGATATTCGACCTTCGACATCAAATACGACCAACGGGACGGAAAGTTCAAGGTTCTCGAGATCAATCTCCGGCAGGGTAGAAGCAATTACTACGTAACCGGGGCCGGGAACAATCTGGCAAAATATGCGGTCGAAGACTACATGGACGAAAAAGAGCTGGAGCTGGAGATTGCCAACGTCCGGAAGCTCTGGACCATGATTCCGCTGCGGGTGGCGTTTCGTTATGTAAAAGGCGAAGGAAACCTCAGGCAGATGAAGCAGTTGGTCCGGGAAAAGAAGGTCATCCGCCCGCTGTTTCTGAAAGGCGACAACAAGCTGAAGAGGATGGTTTTTCTATTCAAGTCCTATATGAGCCATTACCTGAAATACAGAAAGTATATGGAGTGAACCGGCGGTGCGGGCCGACGCGGCACAGTCCCCAAAAACCGGATGAAAAGCAAGATCGGAAAATCAAAAGAACAGGCCCGAGAAATCAAATCAGAAGAACAGAATCAGGAGTGTAAATAAATTGAGCGAACCGATGGACAGGATAAAAGCCGGCAACGCGGGAACAGCGAATAAATACGAGGAATTTCTGCAGACGCATCCCAAAGGCCATTTCATGCAGTCGCCCAACTGGGCGCGGGTAAAATCCTTCTGGGAGAACGAGATCGTCACGGCGGAGGATGAAAACGGCCGGATAAAGGGCTCCATGAGTCTTCTGATTCGAAAGGTCCCCATCCTGCCGTTTACGATGATGTATTCCCCAAGAGGGCCGGTCTGCGACCCGCATGACGCCGAAACGCTAAAAGCGCTGCTGGACAAATGCAAGCAACTGGCGAAGAAGCACAGGAGCTATGTGCTGAAAATGGACCCGGATATCGAGATCGAGGATACGGGATTTGAGGAGATCGTCAAAAGCCTGGGCTTCAAGGTGAGCCGCGGCTTGAAGAACTATGAGGGCATCCAGCCGAGGTTCGTTTTCCGGCTGGATATCAGGGGCAGGACGGAAGAAGAGCTCCTGCAGGATTTCCACCATAAAGTGCGCTACAACATCCGGCTTGCCGAAAAGAAAGGCGTCACCGTCCGGGTAGGAACACGGGAGGACGTGGCGGTATTCCACCGGATGATCGTAGAGACGGGCATCCGGGACAATTTTGTCGTCAGGGGCCGGGAATATTACGAAAAAGTGTACGACTGTCTGGCGCCGGACCATTTGCGCGTGTACATAGCTGAATATGAGGGGACTCCTATCGCGGGCACCGTCGGCATCCTGTACGGCAACAAATGCTGGTACCTGTATGGCGCCAGCAAAAACGAGCACCGCAATCTGATGCCGAACTATCTGCTCCAGTGGAGCATGATCCGCTGGGCGGTCGAAGCCGGCTGCGACCTGTACGATTTCAGGGGCGTGCCGGGCAATCTGGATGAGAACAACCCCATGTACGGGCTTTATAAATTCAAGGTAGGCTTCAAGGGCAAATTCACCGAATTCATTGGAATGCTCGACTATATCTTCAACCCGTTTGTCTATTTCTGCGCGGAAAAGGGCGTCGCCGCTTTCAGGGAACTGAGGAGAAAGATCTACAAGAGAAAATAGGAAGGATTCCGGGAGTAAACAAGGTGGACAAACAGTCTGGTGCGAAAGGCTTTACCGTATTAAGCGTTGCCGGTATTATCAACAAGGTGCTGGGCGTCTTGTACGTGCCGGTTTTGATGCTCATTCTGGGGAATTTCGGAATGGGCATCTATAATGCCGGATATACGATTTATCTGATGGTGTTTGTTATTACAAACGCGGGGATTCCCATCGCCATTTCCAAGCTTGTTTCCGAGCAGATCGCATCCTCGCAGAACGAGGCGTCCTACAGGACGCTGAAGGTTTCGGGAGCCCTGCTGATTTCTATCGGCGTTTTTACAAGCATCCTGACGGCTGTTTTCGCAAAACAGTTTTCGGCCCTGCTTCACTGGCCGGATTCCTATCTGACGGTTCTCGCCCTTTCGCCGACCATGTTTTTCACGGCGGTTTCCTGCACGTTCAGGGGGTACTTCCAGGGCAGGTCCAATATGGTTCCCACCAGCGTGTCGCAGGTGATCGAGCAGGCTGTCAATTCGACGCTTACGATCCTGTTTGCCTGGGCTTTGTATCGTTACGGCAGGGATTATGCCGTCCTGCACGGGGTAACGGGAGAGCAGAACATCTATCTCGAAGCCGTCAAATTCGGGGCGGCGGGCGGAACAATAGGCACTTCGGTGGGCGCGCTGGCCAGCGCATTGTACCTTTGCCGGAAGTATTTGAAAAGCAGATCCGGTATTCTGAAAGAGCTCGAGGAACCGGTCCAAAGCGAGCAAAGCCGCCGTTATACGACAAAAAGAATCCTCAAAAAAATTTTCCAGTATTCCATACCGATCACCCTCGGTTCGGTTGCAATCTACATGACCAGCCTGATCGATCTCAGCTTTACGAAGACAAGGCTTGTTGCGGGCGGCTTCAGTGAAATCAGGGCAACGGAGCTGTACGGCATTTTTTCAACCCAGTATCTGAAGGTTTTGTTCATTCCGGTGACCATTGCCACCGCGCTTGCAACAGCCATCATTCCGGGAATTTCAGCAGCGGCGGCGGTAGGGGACGGGGCTCTGCTCGGCAAAAGAATTTCCAGGAGCATCAAAACCATCCTTATGATTTCCGTGCCGTCCGCCGTGGGCATGGCCGTTCTGGCGAAGCCCATCGTCCGGATTCTGTTTCCGAAATCGCCGGACGGCTGGGACCTTCTGATGCTGGGCTCCTGGACCATTATCCTGATCTCGCTGGTATCCATACAGACGGCGATCCTGCAGGGCATCGGAAAAACCTATGTGCCGACCGTACATCTTGTGATCGGCCTGGCGCTGAAGCTCTTCCTGAACTATAACCTTGTCTCAATTAAAGCGATCAATATGAAGGGTGCAATTATAGGCAGCGCGGCTTGCTATATCTTCGCCGCTTATATGAATTACCGATCAATCAAAAAGTACACGGGGGTACAGCTCAGCGTGAAACGGCTGTTCAACCGGCCGTTCAGCGTGTCGGTCATTATGGGCGTTCTGGTCCTGTTGATCTACGAAGGGTTTGAGTTCATGACGGGGTTCGTTATAAAATCCGTGTTCCTGCAGAGCGTGATCTGCGGCGGATTGGCCATTGCGGCCGGCGGTATCGTCTACTATGTGCTGATGATTCTTGCCAGAGGCCTGACTGTGGACGATATCCGGAGCTTCCCGATGGGGAACCGGGTGCTGGCCGCAACCAGAAAGCTTCCTCTGGTTCAAAAATACCTTGCCTGAATATGAAAAACGGGACAGGGAGCCTATCCCTCCATCCCGTCCTGATCCGTCCTGATCCGTTCCGATCAGTCGATTTCCCGCGAATTGTAATATTTCTGCTCATACCGCTTTTTGCGCATTTTTCTTGAAATCCTGCGGAGGATGATCCGCGTAACGACCAATAAGGAGAGGACTACAAGGATTCCCAACAGGATATAGGAGTAGGACGAATCCGGCTGCGTGACGGGTTTCTGCGTATTGCCCTCCTTTTCACGAACTGCGGCGGGCGAGGCCTCGACGGCACGGTCCGCAACCAGATCGCTTTTCCCAAGCAGCACTCCGTTGTTCCTGTATTCCACGCTGCCGAGGACATCCCCCTTGCTGACCGGCGCTTTCGCCGGGGATGCCACGTTCACCTTCATTTCGACCGCGCCCGGGTCCGCGCCGATCGGCAGCGCGCCGCTCACTTCAGACTTTGCCTGAAGTCCTATGACGATGCTTCCGTCCTTCCCGCCCTCTACGGTGACATTGGATACCGCCTGCCCGACAGTACAGATTTTTTGCATGGAATAATGCTCGAAACCGTACCGGAGCAATTCTTTGGAATAGCCGTATATCTTATTCGGCTGCGTAACGTGCATTACGACGGCGATCAATTCCATGCCATCTTCTCCGACGGCGGAGCTGATCAGGTTATTTCCGGCGGCTACCGTATAGCCGGTTTTGATGCCGTTTACGGTGTATTTGTGGTCTACGCCGTCCAGGGAATAAGGATAGGTATTGTCATACCAGAGAAACTGGTTGGTGTTTCGCAGAATGCCCCAGTCGTCATGCTTGTCGGTGACGGGCATCTCTTTGTAGTACTCCGTGCCGACGATCTCGCGGAACTTCGGCAGGGTCATGGCGTAGCGGGCTATTATGGAAAGATCCCTTGCCGTGGTCAGGTGGCCGGCGTCCTCCGCTTCGGTATCCTTTCCGCACGGGTTCACAAAATGGGTGTTGACGGCGCCCAGCTCCTTTGCCTTCGCATTCATCCGCTCTACAAATTCACTGCGGGATGGAGCCAGGTTTTCCGCGATGATGTTGGCGGTTTCGTTTGCCGATTTGATGAGCATAACATGGAGCATATTGTCCAGGGTCAGGCCCGTTTCGCCGGCCATGATCCCGATGTTCATGCCGCCGCGGCCGATGTCGTTGACCGCCTGGAGCGAAACCTTCATTTCCTGCTCCGGATCGCCGGTTTCAATGGCAACGATTGCAGTCAGGATCTTTGTCGTGCTGGCAGGCCCCAGCTGCTGGTCCGCATTTTGCTCCGCAAGGACCTGGCCGGTTTTGGAATCGATCAAAATGTAGGCGATGTCGGCCGGTATGCCGACGGAGGGTGCCGCCGAGGCCGCCGCCGGAAAGGCAAGAAGAATTGTTGCGATTACGATCAATATCATTAAAAAATGATTTTTTTTCATATGTTCTCCGATATGTATATTGGATTATAAGGCCTTTGTCGATGGCCGGACAGTACTGGAATATTTCCCGCGGGAACAACAATACTAAAGTATCTCCGGCGGGCCGGACAATACTAAAGTATTTCCGGCAGGTGGAAAAATATTCTGTACGGCGCATCCCACAGCAGTTGTTTTTTGTATTTTAACATTTTTTAATTGCCGCATCAAGTCGGATGGGGGAAGTCTTACAAAGCGGCTAAAATGTCAATACTTAGGAATGATTCGGTCATTCCTTATGCCATGAAAATAAAAAATCCGTTTGGAGGACAAAGCGTGCGCGAGGGGGATAATTGTAGTACAATATAGATGTTGCCAAAAAAGATTCGAGTTGCGGACAGAACAGAAGCGAATTTGACTTGGAGGGTATATTTTACAAATGAATTTCAGAGTATTTGTCAGAACACTGTTTTTTGTGGTCCTTATCGCAACGGTGGCGTTTACCGTGTATGTCAATGTGGCGGTTCCCGGCGGAGAGGCCCGCGCCGGAGCCGATCCGGCGAAAATCGCGGTTGAAAATACAGGCGGCGGCCAGGGAACGTCCGTGTCCGCGGAACCGGCGGAAACCCGGGGAGATTCGAATACCGGGGAGAATGGAGAAATTATCCGGGCTTCTGAAGAGTCCGAAACTACTGTGGACTCCGAAGCCTCCGAGGCCTCCGAGACTTCCGGGGTTGCCGGCGACGACGGTTCCCAAAATGCTTCGGGCCACGAAAGCACGCTCAGCCGCAGTTATGTAAAAAACGCCGTGACCATCAAGATCAGCGCCCTCGGCGATGTCGCGCTTGGACAGGACCACAGCTTCCTCCATGGAGATTCCTTCGACTATGTTTTTGAAAAGCAGAAAGGCGATTACAGCTATTTCTTTTCCAACGTGGTCGGGATTCTTTCCAAGGACGACCTGACCATCGCCAATCTGGAAACGACCCTCAGCACGGAAACCCAGAAAGCGGAAAAATACGATTACGGCAACAACTACTGGTTCAACGGAAAGCCGGAATACGCCAACATCCTCAAGGCCGGCAGCGTCGAGGTGGCAAACCTGGCGAACAACCATACATATGACTACGGCCAGAAGGGCTACGATGCCACGCGCAAAGCGCTCGAGACCGCAGGGATCGATTATTTCGGATATACGGACATCCTTGTCCGGGACGTAAAAGGGATCAGGGTGGGCATGATCGGCTTCAACCAGCTCGGCAATGTAGAGCAGGGCCTTGACATGACCGTATTCAAAAAGGAGGTCGCCGAGGAGACGAAAAAGCTCCGGAAGGAATGCGACCTGCTGATCGCCAATTTCCATTGGGGCAAGGAGTACCAATACGAGTACAATGCTATCCAGAAGGAACTGGCCTGTCTGGTCATCGATTCGGGCGCCGATCTCGTGATCGGAAACCACCCCCACGTGCTGCAGCGGGTCGAGCAGTACAAAGGGAAATACATCGCTTACAGCCTCGGAAATTTCTGCTTCGGCGGCACCAAGACCCCGAAGGATTACGATACGGCCATATACCAGCAGGCCTTTGTCTTCGATTCCGACAAGGTGCTGCAGCCTGTTGCTGCGCCCACGGTGGTGCCATGCTCCGTATCGTCCCTGAAGACGCTGAACAATTATAAGCCGACGGCAGCGGTGGAGCCGCAGATCAGCAGCGTCCTGAAAAAGCTCGGGCTGACCTCCGCTTCCCTGGCGGGCGGAGCTGCAGGCGCGGAATCCGATAAAAAGACCATGGTAAAGGTGGAGGATGTGGTAAAGAATATCGTAATCGATTTAAAATACGCGTCGTCGGACAACATTACCGGAAAGCCGGTCTATAAGTCCAACACGGCCTATCTCCGGAAAGGAACGGCGGACAAGCTGAACAAGGCCAACCAAATCCTCCTGAAGCAGGGCTACCGGATCAAGGTGTGGGATGCCTACCGGGCGCAGAAATATCAGCAGATCCTGTACGACAGTGCGAAAGTCAAGAGTTATTTTATGGACCCGAAGAAGGGCTCGGTGCATACGAGAGGCTCCGCCATCGACTGCACGCTGGTGGATGCGGAGGGGAACGAGCTGAACATGCCCAGCGGCTTTGACGAAATGTCCACGAAGGCTTCCAGAGGCTATACCCGGTGTACGGCGGAGCAGAAGAAAAATGCGCTGCTGCTGGAAAATGCCATGAAGAGCTGCGGCTTTATTCCTCTGAGCACGGAATGGTGGCACTTCGACGATACGGAATACAAGAACTATCCGCTGCTGGCGGTTTATCCGCCGGAGAAGTAGCCGCAGAAGAAATGCGGAGAAGAAATACGGCTTTGCGAGGATTGCAATGGAAAGATACGCTCTGGAAGAATACATGCAAAAGCTCCAGGAGCAGAACCTGCTTCTGCGGCACAATTGCACAAGGGAAACCGGCATCAAAATCATAAGAAGTGTAGCTTACGATTCCAACAAGGTAGTGCAGAACACCCTGTTTGTCTGCAAAGGCGCCAATTTTAAGGAAGCTTATCTGGATATGGCCGTGGAGAAGGGAGCTATAGCCTATGTCAGCGAAACGGATTACGGTAAGGAGATTCCTTGCCTCCTGGTCAATGACGTGAAAAAAGCTCTTTCCCTTGTCGCGGTCCTATTTTACAACCATCCGGCCGAAAAGCTCAAGCTCGTCGGAATTACGGGAACAAAAGGCAAATCGACGACGGCTTATTATGTAAAGTACATACTGGATGAATACCTGCGGGCCGAAGGCAAACCCGAGGCAGGGATCATCTCTTCCATCAACACCTTTGACGGCGTTCTCAATGAGGAATCCCACCTTACGACTCCCGAATCCCTGGAACTCCAGATGCATTTCAGCAACGCAGTGGAGAGCGGATTGCAGTACATGGTGATGGAAGCGTCCAGCCAGGCGCTGAAATATGGGCGGCTCCACGGAGTCGAGTTTGACGTGGGCGTTTTCCTCAATATCTCCGAAGACCATATCAGCCCCATCGAGCACAGCGACATGGAAGATTACCTCTCCGCCAAGCTGTCCATGTTCCGGCATTGCAGGACGGCGTGTGTGAATCTTGATTCCGACCGGCTGCCCCGGATACTGGAAGCGGCCCAGGAGGCCAAAAGAGTTTTGACCTTCGGAACAGATACGGCTTCCGGCGACGGTGCGGACGGGACCGGCACGCCGGGTCATTCCGCCGGGAATGCCGGAACGACCGGTATGGCCGGTACGACCGACAGCGCGGACGGGGTTCCCGCCGCGGATATCCTCGGAAGCCGTATCCGGAAGGAAGGCTTTGATACCCTGTTCCATGTCAAATGCGACCGCTTCGAAAGAGATTTCATTCTGACGATGCCGGGCCTCTTCAATGTGGAAAATGCCCTTGCGGCGATTGCGGCGGCCTATTCCCTGAGAATACCGGAGCAATACATCTATTCCGGCCTCAGGCAGGCCCGTTCCAGCGGCAGGATGGAAATCTACGCCAATGAATGCCGGGACAGGATCGTAATCGTAGACTATGCCCACAACAAGCTCAGCTTCAGCAAGCTATATGAGGCCGTTAAGGCCGAATTTCCCGGCATGAAGGTATATACCGTGTTCGGCTGTCCCGGAGGCAAGGCATACATTCGCAGGAGGGACCTTGGGCTGCTGGCCGGAATCCATTCCGACCGTGTATTCCTGACTGCCGAGGACCCTGGCCCTGAAAATGTGCATGCGATCAGTGAAGACATAGCGCAGCATGTCCGCCAGAACAACGAAAACTGCGAACTGATCGACGACAGGGGAGAGGCCATCCGCGAAGCCATCCTGACTTCCGAACCCGGAACGGTGATCCTGATCACCGGGAAGGGGAACGAAACCCGCCAGAAAATCGGCAAGGACTACGTGCCGGTGCCTACCGACGTAGACTATACAAAGAGGTATCTTGGCGAGCTTGAGAGGGAAAAGGTATGAAAATTTTATCCTTCGTCAGCAGTTTCCGAAAGGACGGGAATACTGCCGCCAATTTCTTTCTGTGAAAGCAGTTTTGCAGGATTTCTATAACGGTCTCATACTCTTCGGATTGCAGCCCTTTATTGCCTTGAACATCCGGTTGAAGGTCCGGATGCTGATAAACCCGGTTTCATAGGCGATTTCCAGGATGGGCTTTTTCGTGCTTCGGATCAACTCCTCCGCCTTGTCTGTGCGGATGCGGTTCAAATAGGCGTGAAAGTTCATGCCGGTGGTTTTGAGAAACAGCCGGGAGAAATAATAGCGGCTGAGGTTCACTTCGTTTGAAATCTGCTCCAGCGAGATCTCCTGGGCATAATTTTCCTCCAGATACAGGAGCGCCTTCTGCATGGGCTTGATGTCTTCCGGAGCCTCCGAGGCCGTGCCGTTCGCCAGGGAATCCCTGTAATAGGACGGTACGCACCGGAACAAAGTGAGAAACAGCTCCGTCATTTGCAAACGGATAAAAGAGGAATACAAATCCTGTTTTTGCTTCCACTCCTCCACGATATCGGATAAAATGGCCGGAATCCTGTCCCGGCTGACCCCGCTGATTCCGCCGAAGAATGCGGAGGCGGGCTGGAGGCCCTCCGGCCGCTGTTTGACGGGGAAAAGCAGTTCCGGGCGGAAAATCAGCAGAATAATGGAAGAGGTCCTTCCCTTGCTGTCGTAGTAATGGATGTCGTTGCTCCGGCAGACCGCCATGTCTCCGGCCGCAAGAATCCGGTATTCGCTGTTGATGCCGACTCCGATGCTTCCCTCGCACACATAGACCAGTTCGATGTCCCTGTGCCAGTGGGCGACGAAGTCCAGATCCCTTGTCCGGGATATGCTTAAAGGGATTTCCAGATCATATGTCCTGTTTTCATAAAATGCTTTCATAGACCACCAGAGCTCTTTCCCCACGACACGCTTTTCTTCTATTATATCAAAAAAGGGCAAAATCTGTCCAATTTCAATTTCGTTCTGGCGAGACTTTGCGGTCCGGCTTCGCTACAATGGACTCAGGCAGCGGGAAGCAGCCAATTATGGAGGAAATCGCGATGAAAAAAGCATTGATCGTTTACGGCGGCTGGGACGGACATGAGCCGGTGCAGGTATCGGGCATCTTCAGGGACGTCCTTGCAAAAGAGGGCTTTGAAGTGGAAGTCAGCGATACCCTGGATTCCTTCCTGGACGGAGAAAAATTAAAACAGCTCCATTTGATCGTACCGGTATGGACAATGGGAAAGATCACGCGGGAGCAGGTGACGCCGGTGATTGAAGCGGTGGCTTCGGGAGTGGGCATTGCAGGCTGCCACGGCGGCATGTGCGATGCCTTCCGGGAATGCGTGGAGTGGCAATTTATGACCGGAGGCCAGTGGGTTTCCCATCCGGGAGGGGATGGCGTGGAGTATGCGGTGAACGTCCGCAGGGGCTCCAGTCCCATCGTGGAAGGGCTAGGGGACTTTGTCGTCCGGAGCGAGCAGTATTACGTGCATGTGGACCCTGCCATTGAAGTGCTTGCTACAACCCGGTTCCCGGTGGTGAACTGGTACCATTCCTCAAATGGCCAGGTGGACGTGCCTGTGGTATGGACAAAAAGATGGGGGCATGGACGCGTATTTTACAATTCCCTGGGCCATCACGCCGATATTTTCGAGCTTCCGTCCGCACTGGAAATGATGCGCAGAGGCTTCCTGTGGGCTGCGGAAGGCAAGGAGATCGCAATACGGGACGGCCTGGATTCCAGCATATTTAAAAGCGATGCGAAAATGTTTTAATAGGGGAGGAACCTATGAAAAAAATAAAAATCGGCCTGATCGGCTGTGGCTTTATCAGCGGGATTTATTTAAAAAATCTGACCCAGGTATTCCGGAATACCGAGGTGGTAGCCTGCGCCGACATCGTTCCGGCCAATGCGGAAGCCCGGGCAAAGGAATTCAATATTCCCAGGGTGTGCTCGGTTGAAGAATTGCTGGCGGACCCGGAAATCGAAATCGTACTGAACCTCACGATACCGGCGGTCCATGCGGAAATAAACCTGGCCGCGCTGAAAACCGGAAAGAATGTTTATGTGGAAAAGCCCCTCGCGGCAAACCGGGAGGACGGAAAAAAGATCCTGGACCTGGCAAGGGAAAAGGGACTTCTCGTGGGCTGCGCGCCTGACACCTTCCTTGGCGGCGGGCTCCAGACCTGCCGGAAGCTGATCGACGACGGCTGGATCGGCGCGCCGGTGGCGGCGACGGCCTTCATGACCTGCCACGGCCACGAAAGCTGGCATCCTGCGCCGGAATTCTATTACCAGACCGGCGGCGGCCCGATGTTCGACATGGGACCGTATTACCTGACCGCGCTGGTTTCCCTGCTGGGGCCGGTAAAGCGGGTGACGGGCTCCGCAAGGATTTCCTTCCCCCAGCGGACCATCACCAGCCAGCCGAAATACGGCACGCAGATCGACGTGGAGGTTCCGACCCATGTGGCGGGAGTCCTGGATTTTGAAAACGGTGCGGTGGGCACCATGATCACCAGCTTTGACGTGTGGCATGCGAATCTGCCGAGAATTGAGATTTACGGAAGTCAGGGGTCCCTGGCGGTGCCGGACCCGAATACCTTCGGGGGTCCGCTGTCGTTCCGCCTGCACGGGCAAAGCGAGTGGAAGGAAATCCCGCCTGTTTACGGCTACTGTGAAAACAGCCGGGGACTTGGCGTAGCCGACATGGCCCATGCGCTGGTCAGCGGTGGGAAGCACAGGGCGAACGGGGACGTGGCCTTCCATGTGCTGGATATTATGCAGGGCTTCCACGATGCGTCGAAGGAAGGCAGACATTATGAACTGACGAGCCAATGCGAGCGTCCGGCGGCTTTTGCGCTCGGAACGGCCTACTAAGTGGGCGGCGGTGCATTTATGCCGCAACGTTACCTTTAGAGCGTAAAATGCGGCAGGATCAACTGGACGGAGGTCCCTTTGCCCGGTTCGCTGGACAGGGTTATTCCGTACTGTTCACCGTAATTGAGCCGGATTCGGTCCTGGATGTTTCCAAGTCCGATGGAACTGAATTTTACCCTCGAATGGCTTCCGAAATAGTCTTCGTTTTCCAGGGGGTGCGTTTCGGTCAGATCGATTCCGGCTCCGTTATCGCGGATGGTCACGGCGATGTCGTCTCCGCAGGGCTGTAGGGATATCTGGATCCTCCAGTCGTTTTCCGGAGCGTGAAAGGCGTGGATAAAGCAATTCTCCACAATGGGCTGGAGGATGAACTTCAATATTCCGCAGCGCAGCAGACTGTTGTCGATGTCGTACTCCACCGCCACTTTTTTCTCATACCGGTATTCCATGATTTCAATATAGCTCTTTACATAGTTTAGCTCTTCGAGGATGGTCACGACCTTGTCGGTATTGCTGAGGCTGATTTTCAGCAAGGCGGTCAGCGCCGTGATCATCTTTTCGGAATCGTCCTTCCGATCCGCCCGCACCATGGCCTTGATGCAGTTGAGGGTATTGTACAGGAAATGGGGGGTGATCTGGGACTGCAGCGCTTTGATCTCGCTTTCCTTCTTTAGCCGCTGCTCGGTTTTGATGTTCTCGATCAGGGCGGTAATGCGGCCGATCATGGAGTCAAAGCCGTCGGAAAGCGTTCCGAATTCATCCTTCCGCTTTGACAGGATGCGGGTGTCCAGGTTGCCGGCCCCGGCCTTTTCCATGGACAGCGTCAGCCCCCTTATGGGGTTGTATATGTTCCGGTAAATCAGAAAAGAAACCACAAGAGCGTATAAAAGACAGCTGAGGGAAATGACCAGCGTCAGGTAGGAAATGACGCGGACATCCTTGACCACATTGTCGTAGGGTACGGTGTTGATGATCCGCCATCCGCTGTTGGCCGACGTGTAGTAGGTGATGATCCGGTTCTGGCCGCCGACCGATTGGGTAAAGCTGCTGTGCGTGCTGCCGCCCAGCCCGGAAAGCACGGCGGAGTCCGTATATTTGCTCCCGATTTTTTCGTAATCGGAGTGGTAGATGATCGTATCGCCGGAATCGATAACAAACAATTCCTCGCCTTCCGTCATGCCCTCGTGGGTAAAGATATCGCCCACCTTGTTGATGTCAAGATAGATGACGATAACCCCGATGACTTCGTTCGTCACGCCGTCGATCACGCTGGAGGAGGCGGTAATGTAATAGCCGCCCGAACCCGGTTCTCGGTCAAAGGACCAGAGGACCAGGTTTTTGCTGTTTACGGTCTTCTGGAACAGCTCGAGCCGGCTGAAATCCTCCGAATAGCGGATGGTGCGCAGTCCCCGGAAGAAAGGATAGTAGCCCTTCCTCGGCAGGATCATGATGGAATCGATAAAGTCCCCCTTCAACTGCAGCATGTACTCAAATTTGGAGGACATCCGGTCCAGGACCTGGTTCGATTCCGGGAGATCGATGTTCTGCTTGTTCAGCTTCAGGCACTTGATCGTATCTGTGGAGGAGGTTGCCTCCGAAAGCATTTTGTTGACTTCGTCGAACACCTCGTCGAAGTACCCGATCTTCTTCATAATCAGGTCGGAGGAGCTTTTGGTGGCGCTTTCCACCATGAGCTGGGATGCGGAGCGGTACATCAGGCTGCCCACCAGAAGGATCGGCAGGACCGAAATGATAAAGAAGGACAGGATCAGCTTGTACCGCATGCTGCTGGTAATAAGGCTGAAAAAGGTATTAAATGGGTTGAGAATCGTCCGCACTGCTTTTTTCATCCTCCGTGCTCCTTTTCGTCCCCGTCCGATTATCGGAGGTCGCTGGGTTTCTTGCCGACTGTGTTTCGAAATACCTTGCAAAAATAGGCGTAATCCAACCCGACCAGGGACGCAACTTCCTTCATGCTTTTATTGGAGCCGGAGATCAGTCCCTTGGCTTTTTCGATCCGGTATTTGTTCAGATACTCGACGAAATTCTCGCCGGTTTCCTCCTTGAAAAGCTTGCAAAGATAATTCTTGCTGACGCCGGCATAGGAGGATACGCTTTCCAACGAGAGGTTCTTCATGTAATTGTTCCGGATATACCCCAGGGCTTTCCGGACCTCGAGCCTGCAGGGCGTGTCTTTTATGCCGCGGCTGGCCGCCTCGGCGCCGTTCATCTGCTCCTGCACATAGGCTTCGAGCTGTTTCAGGGTTTTAAGGGAACGGATGCGCTGCCCTCCGGCAATGCCGTCCGGGGAATGGGCCGGAACACCCCTGGCCTCCAGGAGCTCCCGCATGGAAAGCAGCAGTGCGCTGAAATATTCATAAACCAGGCCCGGATTCAGCTTTGCGTTCCGGATGGCTTCGGCGATGGACGCGAGCTGCTGGCGGGCAAGCTCGAAATTCAGCTGTCCGATGTTTTCCAGCATGCCCTGCCTGAGGGTTTCAAGCCCGCTGCCCTCGTATTTGTCCGCAAAAGCGCGGATATAGGACATGTCGATAAAGGTGTCCGGCCCGAAGTAGAATTTGTAATCCAGGGCTTCCCGCATTTTTTCATATGCTTCGGGGAAATTTTCCGCCTTCAGGATCACCTCGCTCATGACAAGAACGATATGGAGATCGAATTTTTGTTTGACTCTCCGGAGAAGGTCCTTTGAAAACAGGAAACAGGAGTTTTTCACCACGCTCTGGCTGATCTCCCCCGGCTTGAGCACGATGGCCCAGAGACTTTCCTCCATCCGCAGCACGCGGCGGTATTTGAACATCTCGGCGCACTCGCCGGCCAGGGAGGGGAGGGAACCGTCCAGCTCTTTCAAAAGCCTGGGCGGGAGGTGGTCACAGCCTGCCGGATGATTGGCATTGAGCAGGAACAGGACGAAGGGGGCGGAGTGGATTTCAATCCCCAGCTTCCCGGATTCCGTTTGCAGCTCCAGGAGGTCCGGCGGGCTGGTCAGGGCGTTGCGCCAGAATTTTTCCTCCAGCATGAGCCTCCAGTCGCCGCTGCTTTCCATATTGGCCCGGAGGCTGCGCCGTTTTCCGTCGAGGATTCTCCGAACGGCCGTGATGACCGGAATGAAGCCGGAGGGGTCGATTTCGTACTTGAGCAGGTAGTCGAAAGCGCCATATTTCATGGCATCCTTTACGTATTTGAACTCGTCGTAATTGCTGATGACGATAAACTCCACGCCGCCGAATTCTTCCTTCGCCCGGCGGATCAGCTCCACGCCGTCCATGACCGGCATATAAATGTCGGTTACCACCAGATCGATGTCCCCGGAACGGAGCACGTCCAGCGCCGCCAGGCCGTTGTCCGCTTCGGCGGCGACGGTATAGCCGTATTCGGGCCAGTCGATCAAGGCGCTCAGGTCGTGCCGTATTACGATGTCGTCATCCACAATCAAAACCCTGTACATGGCATGCTCCCTTTAGGAATGACCGAATAATAAATTCCGGTTCTGGAGCGGTTATTTTCCGCCCTTACATCGTTGTCGTCAGTTGCAATAAAACAATTATTGCGCCTTCCTCCGCCTTGTAAGGACAAAAAATCCCTCGCTCAAGAATCCGTTTTTATGATTCGGTCATCCCTTTAATTCTTTTTGCTGATGGTCTCTGACTCCCGGGCGATGAATTCGTCCGTGGTCAGCTTGCCGGATGCGAACTGTTCCAGGATGTAATTCCAGTCCTGCGTGTGTTCGTTTATGTCCACGGAATAGCTGGCGCCGACCATATGCCGGATGCTTTCGATAAAGATATCCTTATCGGCCGCGTCAAACCGGCCGCCGACCAGTTGATCCTTCATCCGGAGGGTGGATTTGGCTGCCGGTATTCCGCCCACGCCGTAAGGGGCAAGCGCGTCGAACGCCTCCTTGCTGATGATCGCCTTCAGGGCTTCCCAGGCTTCCGCTTCGTGGCTCGTCCCCTTGTAGATCACCCAGGAATCGATAAAGCCGGTAGTGGCGGATTTTCCCATATTGGACGGGATGGCCGCGATCCCGGGTCGGAAGGCGGCGATTTTCCGGGCGGAATAGTGGAACCACGTGCCTTCCACCATCATGGCGACCTTTCCGGCGCGGAACATATCCTGGTAGCCGACGGTTTTAGCATCTACCGGCCTCATCAGCGATTTGTCCTCCACATACATTTTGCCGAAAAGATCGAAGATTTCCATATTGTGAGCATCGCTCAGCGTGCAGTTGCCTGCGTCGTCATAAAGGGGCTTTCCGCTGTTGCTGACGAAATATTGGTTCAGCATGAGCAGGCCAAGGTTCAGATGGGCGCCGTAAATTTTATCCGCACCGTCTCCTCTGGTCAGCGTCAGAGCGGTTGTCCGGAATTCCCGCCAGGTCATCGGATGTTCCCAGTCGCCGGAGGGATAAGAGAGGCCCGCTTGGTCGAAAAGATCCTTGTTGTAGTACAGCAGCATCGTATAGATGCCGCAGGGTACTCCGAAGGTCCTGCCGGAGGGATTGGCCGCTCCTTTGAAAGCACCGTCTACGTACTGGGACCGGTCGATCTCTCCGATTTTGTCCGTCAGGTCCACGATCCGGTCCTTCTGGATCAGGACCGGCAGATAGGACTCCGCGATCCGCCCTATATCCGGAGGACTGCCGGCAGCCATCAGCGTCAGGATTTTCTGGTAGTACGGCTCCCAGGTGCTGGTCGGTATCTTGTTTACCCGGATGACGATATTCCGGCCCTCCAGCTTTTTATTGGCGGCTTCGACCACGGCGTTCCAGCCCGGGACCTCCGGTTCGTATGCGGCCAGTGCCAGGGAAATCTCGACCTTTTCGGACGGCATGCCGGCCTTGCCGGAAGCGCCGCCCGCCGCGCCGCTGGCAGCGGTACCTGCCGGATGGGACAGGGGGGACGTGCAGCCGGTGAACGAAAGAGCGAGTCCTAATGCAGTTGCAAGAGCCAGGTTTTTTTTCATATTCATCTTTTCAGCCCCGTTGTGCGAAACTTTGTCCTTCTTATTTTAATCCTTTCAAACCGTCAAAACAATAGAGCCTGTTCCCCTCCTTGACTATCCCTTTATTCCGGTCAGGGCGATTCCTTTTACAAAATACTTGTTTCCGAACAGGAAAAGCAGCAGACACGGCAACGTTACAATGACGGTCAAGGCCATGACCTGTTCATAATTCGGGATTCGCAGGCCGTTTATCATGTAAAGGCCTATTGTAAGGGTGAACATTTTCTCGCCCTGCAAATAGATCAGGGTATAGAAAAATTCGTTCCAGCAGTTGATGAAGCTGAACAGCGCCACCACGATCAAGGCCGGGCGTATCAGCGGCAGCATGATTTTCAGATATATGTGGAAGTAGCCTGCGCCATCGATGCCCGCGGCCTCATCCAGCTCCATCGGGATGGTCCGGAAGAATTGGCGGAGCAAAAAGACGAAGTAGGCGTTTCCGCCCGCGCACAGGAAAGCCGGCAGGATCAGTGGCGCTTTCGTGCCCACCAGGTGGAAGGCGGAATACATCATGTATTGAGGGATCAGGGTCACGGCGCTGGGCAGCATCATGGTGCTGATGATCAGGACGAACCACATCCGCTTCAGCGGGAAGCGGAGGCGTGCAAACGCATATCCGGCGAAGCTGGTGGTAATTACGGTTCCGAGGACATAAGGCACCACGATGGAAACGGAATTCCAAAACTGCAGCGGAAAGTCGATCCGCCCGATTGCCTTGATGTAATTGGCGAACTGCAGCTGCTCCGGGAAAAATACAGGGGGCCGGGAAAGAAATTCGGGCTTGCTTACCAGGGAGCTCCTCAGCAGCCAGAAGAGGGGAAACGCCATTAAGATTCCGGCGGCGGCCGCAATGAAAATCAATCCGTTGTTCACGACCTTTTCATGCCTTTGTCCTTTCATATCCGGGTCCTCCTTTCTTTCGAGCCTTTTTCATAATCCGGGCTAAAGCGGCTTTGCAGCAGGAACAGGAGTCCCGTCAGCACAAGGATCACCAGGAAGACCATCCATGCCTCAGCGGCGGCAAGGCCCTTCAAGCCGACTCTTTTGAAGGCGTGGTCATAGATCATGACGTTTATAAAATAGGTCATGCGGTCCGGCGCTCCGTTGGAAGAGAGGGCGACGCTCTGGGTGAAAATTTGGATGGAGGTCATCATGCAGATCAGGAACTGGAAAAATACCACCGGCTCGATAGTCGGCAGGGTCACGGCAATAAACTTATGCCAGGCGTTGCCGCCGTCGATGGCCACCGATTCCAGTTGTTCCTCCGGCACGTCCTGCAAGGTCGCCAGAAAAACAACGATGGTTCCGCCGCAGGTCCAGATGCCCATGATGAAAAGCGTGACAAAGATGAGCTTCGTATCGGTGAGCCATTCCTTTGTTTCAAAGCCCGACGCAAGCAGAAGCTGGTTCAGGAGGCCTCCCTGGGCCTGGTTCTGCAAAATGATCTTCCAGAGGATGGAGGTTGCCAGGATGGGGATGACCGAAGGAAGATAGAAAACGGCGCGGAGCAGGTTCCTGCCGGCGAATTCCCGGTTCAGCAGCAACGCGATCAGGAGGCACCAGCCGATAATCAGAAGGACGTTGACGACGGCATAGAGGATGGTGATGGCCATGGATTTTTTAAATTCGGATCCGGGGTCGGTGAACATGTAAAGAAAATTGTCCAGGCCGATCCACTGGAGATTTCCCTGCAGGCTGACCTTGCTGAAGCTGTAAAACAGGCTTGCCAGCATGGGGTAAAGAGTCAGCAGGACAAATCCCAGGATGGCCGGCCCCGCAAAAAGGTAGCCTGCGGCATATTCCCTGTAGCGCCGGTTGTGGTGCGATAATTTCGATTGAAATATGATCATTTTTTTACTCCTGTTTCATACGGCATTGAAATGGGATGGGTGAAAGGCCATACATCGAGAAAATACCGTCCTCATGCCGAGAACGGTATTCCCCCGAAAAAAGGTGTTGTGGTGTTTTATTCTACAGTCCCGCTCTCATAAAGCTGCTTGATCGTGGGCATGCATTCGGAGAACACGTCTTTTACGGATTTTTCGCCGGACAGTGCCTTGTCGATGTATTTTTCATACTCCGCGCTCATCTTCTTGTATGCGGGAACGTAATAGGCAGGCCACTGCGCGATGGAGCCGTCTGTGTTGGAATAGCTCAGGATGGTTTCCACAGCGGTTGCGGGCAGGTTGGCGGTCCACTTGGAGATCAGGGCCTGGTCGGTATACCATGCCGCCTCGTTGGGGAGCCATGCGCCTGTTTTGATGATGTCCAGGTTCTTTTCCGGGTCTACCATGTAGGCATAGAAGTCCTTGGCCTGTTCAATATGCTTGGAGGTGTTGTAAACGACCATGGGGCCTCCGCAGTTCATCGTGGACGCCTTTTCCATTTTCGGCAGCACGCCTACGCCCACGTTGACGCCCTGGATATTCGGCAGGTTTGCCAGATCCCAGGAGCCGTTGGTGTACATGGCGTATCCGCCGCCGCCCAGAGCGTCGGCCACGCTGCCGATGGAGGACTGCCAGGTATAGAGCGCCTGGCTGGCGACATGATCCTTGTGGACGAGGTCCACCAGCTTCTGCAAACCGTCGGCGGATTGCGCGGTATCCCACAGAAACTGTTTTCCGTCCGGGGATACGATTCCGCCGCCGTTGGCGTACATGGCCCAGAACTGATGGAATTCACGCAGGCAGTTGAAGCCGATGCCGTAGGTTTTGATCTTTTTGGGATCGAACCCTTTTTCCGTTGCGTTCTTTCCTTTTGTATCAACCGTCAGCTTCTTGGCGATCTCGACAAACTGGTCCCAGCTCCACGCGTTTTCCACCTTGCTGGGGGGAACGGGCAGGCCCGCCTTGTCAAACATATCCTTGTTGTAATAGAGCAGAACGAGCTGGTTGGAGAGGCCGACGCCGAGGGTTTTGCCCTCCGGGCTCTTGATGGTGACGGCGTCGAGCTTTTTATTGATCTTGCCGCTGTCGAACAGGTCTGAAATGTCGGCAAGAATGCCCATGGCATTGTATTTCATGATGTCCGTTTCCCCGATGTAGCTGACATCCGGGAGGGTATTGGCCTCTTTACGGGTCTGAATGTAGGCTTCGAAGGTTTCGTCGGCCGGCAATGCTTCTGCATTGATTTTGACGCCGGTTTTCGCTTCATAAGCGGCGCAGGCGTCGCTGATCAGCTGCTTCTGGACGCCGTCGGCCCAATAGAGCATGGAAAGCTCGACCTTTTCGGCCGGAGCGGTTTCCGCCGGAGCGCTCTGCGCTGTGGAACTTTCGGATGCTGCGGGAACGTTGTTTTCTGCAGCAGAGGCTTCCGTACCGCTATCCTTGGCCGTACCGCAGCCGCCCAATATTCCTAGCACCATGATGAGCGCCAGGACAATGGCAAATGTCTTTTTGCTGTTAAGCATAATTCTGTTTCCTCCCATATCAATTTCCTTAGGTGAGAAATACGTATTTCCAAATACTATTCTAGCGGGTTGGCATGAGAGGAAATATAAACAATATTACAAAAACATGCAAAATCCTATCCGGATTTGAATTCAGAAACGGCCAGGATATAACTTCGAATTCTCCGCCATGGCCATGCAAATGAAAACAGGCTATTTACACGTTTTGACGATAGGGTAAATAGGCTTGTGTTCTATGAGGTTGTACTTAGGTATATATGGCGGATAAGGCGAAGTAAGCGGATAAAGCAAATTAAGCGGATAAGGCAAATTAAGGAGGAAGGGTGGAAAAAAGAACGCGGGTAAGGAACGCCTCAGGGATGAAGCCGGCAGGGGTACTTATTCCGATCCTGTTTCAAAGCACCTACTGCAGTGGCTCTCCCCCCCACCAAATCACAGTTCAATATAGACGTCCTGTCTTACGGGTCTTTCCAGTCGTCCTTCATGACATTCGTGCCAGGCAGCTTGGCTTCGAAGCATGAAACAGGATGCTCCACAAGCACCCCTGCCGTTTCTTACAGCAAGCGCCTTCGCAGACCGCTTCAAAGTCACATGTGGGCAAGAAGCAAAGGAGCCTCAAGCTTATGCTTGCGAAGGGTTTGTGTACAAAAAATCAACTTTGGGCCAATAATAGTTAACATAATCTTAAATTTCGTGCCATTACAACCAAAAACGAACTGAAATTCATTGAAAAGCGGAATCTTTCCTTAAACATCCGGCCCAAAGCTGAAATTTTGCACACAAACCGCGTAAAAGCAAACTCACTGGTGCGCAGATAAGCGGTATATAGAGGACGTATTGCTTTAAAATTCCGCTGTGGTGCTGCTGTCAAAGTAGCTGATGAGCTCTTCGGACGCTTTCGACAGGAGTGAATCCTTCAGCCATACGACGCCCAGGCTCCTGGCCGGGAGCTTTTCGATGGGCCGGATCTCGAACAGCTTGCCGCTCTCCAGTTCCTCTTCGACGAAGTTCTGGATGACGCAGGCGATCCCGAAATCGTATTTGGCGAAATTGACCAGCAGGTCCATGTTCCCGAGTTCAAAATCCGGGACGACGGTTACGGCGTGGGCCTTGAAATACCGGTCCAGATATTGCCGGGAGTTGCTGCCCCTCTCCAGCAGGAGCATCGGGTTGCCGGTAATCTCTTTCAGCGGAAGCAGCTTGTTGGACAGATGCCGGTATTTTTGCCCGCCCACAAAGCAGTCCTGGATATCCAGGATGCTTTTGGACTCCAGGCTTTCATCTTCGTAGGGCAGGTTGATGATGCCGATGTCGATTTTTCCGGCCTTCAGAAGCGAGATAATGACGGGGGTGGTCGGACAGATCACATGAATTCGGATTTGGGGGTGAAGGGTATTGAACAGCTTCAGGAACGGAGTGAGATAATGCTTGCATATTGTATCGCTTGCCCCGATCCGGATTTCCCCGCTGAGCAGGTTCCGGACATCGCTTACCTTTCTTTCTCCCAGGGAGATAAAGCTGAAGGCCTGCTCCACATAGCCGGATAAAATTTCTCCCTCCTGCGTCAGCTTGACGCCTTTGGAGGTTCTTACAAACAGCGGGCAGTCCAGCGCGTCCTCCAGTTGGCGGATGGCCCTGCTTACGGCCGGCTGAGTGATGTAAAGCTGTTCGGAGGCTTTGGAAATGCTTCCGCATTTGGCGACGAAATAAAAGGTCCGATACAGTTCCATATTCATAGATATAACCTCCGTTTATATCCGATATCAATAATATGCATTTCATTTATATCACAATACCTATTATAATCAAATCATAGAAGAAATACAAATTTCACCGGCACAACACATCAAATCAAATACGGTTATCGGAGGGGAAGAATATGAAAACAAAGATTGGTATTAACGGTTTCGGCAGGATCGGAAGAAATGCCTTCAAGATTATTACGGACAGGTATGCGGAGGAACTGGAGGTCGTGGCGGTCAATGACCTGACGGATGCAAAGACACTGGCCTATTTGCTGAAGTATGATTCCGTATTCGGTAAATTCGAAGGAGAGGTAGAGGCAAAGGAAAACGCCCTCCTGGTGAACGGAAAGGAAATCCGGATATTGGCCGAAAGGGACCCGGGCAATATTCCCTGGAAGGAGCTCGGAGCGGAAATCGTTCTCGAATCCACAGGCTTGTTTACCAAAAGAGAAAAGGCGGAGCTCCATATAACGAAAGGCGGAGCGAAGAAAGTGATTATCTCGGCGCCTGCGACGGGGGAGGACATTACGCTGGTGTTGGGCGTCAATGAAAGCAGGTACGACCCCCAAAAGCACCATATCGTGTCCAACGCGTCCTGCACGACCAACTGCCTGGCACCGGTGGCAAAGGTGCTGAATGACCGTTTCGGCATCGTAAAGGGGCTTATGACAACGGTCCATTCCTATACAAACGACCAGAACATTCTCGACCTGCCCCACAAGGAAATCCGGCGGGCGAGGGCGGCCGGCCTGTCCATTATTCCAACCAAAACGGGCGCGGCCAAAGCCATCGGACTTGTCCTTCCGGAGCTGGCTGGCCGGCTGAACGGCTTTTCCCTTCGGGTTCCGACTCCTGCGGTTTCTGTCGTGGACCTTGTCGTAGAAACGGAGAAGACCGTGACCAGGGAAGAGGTGAACGCTGTATTGAAGGAGGCTGCGGAGGGCGAGTTGAAAGGCGTGCTCGGGTATACGGAGGAACCGCTGGTATCCGTCGATTTCAAGGGCGAATCCGCTTCGTCCGTAGTGGATGCCCTGTCCACGATGGTCATTGAGGGCAATATGGTGAAGGTGCTATCCTGGTATGACAACGAATGGGGATATTCCAGCAGGTGCGCCGACCTGGCCGCATTCGTCGCTGCCAGGGGCTGACGGAAATTTAAAAAACGGGAATTGAAAAAGCAGAACGGCCGGATTATCGTTTTCCCTTAATCCGACCGTCTGCTTGCATCGACGCAAATCTTTTCCTTGTTCAATGGTTTCAAATCACCTTTCGATCCTTCGGGCAGATGCCTTTATTACTTTTTCAATGGACTCAATCCCTTCTAAAGTAATGGAGTATATTCTAACCTCGAGGTATTAGTATTATTACCACCGGACTGGAGTATTAAACAGGAATTGTATAAAACCGCCCGGTAAGGTATACTGGATGTATACCCCAGTATCGTATTGGAGGGAAGCAATATGGCTGACAGTAGGGCGGAGTCCAAGGAAGACATCCTCAAAAGGCTAAGGCGGATCGAGGGGCAGATCAAAGGCATCCAGAAAATGATCGAAGAAGAAAAGGGATGCACCGAGATTCTGACCCAGGTATCCGCAGTTCGGGCGGCGATCAATAAAACGGGCAGCATCATTCTGGAGAAGCACTCCATGACCTGCATTGAAAACGCGGCGGCGGGCGAGGACGGAAAGCAGGCGCTGACTGAGCTTGCCAGGACCATCCAGAGCTTTTTGCGGTTCGTGGATTAGCGTCAGAGGAGCAGCCACTGCAGCGGCTCCTCTGAAAGGGCTGCGCGGATATCCCGCCGGGTTCCGCTGAGCTGCCGGCAACCTGCTACTGCAGCGGTTCCCCATTCCTGGCCATGTCAAGGACCTTCTGCAGTGTTTCCAGATCGGTGGCGTGAGGAATATAGGTATAGAGCGAACCGTCCGCATTGATAATGAATGTGGTCGGATATCCCTCTATTCCATAGGTCGCGGCTGTGGAGCCGTCTTCATCCAGCAGTACCTTTAAAGTAATCTTGTCCGAAGTGAGGTATTTACTCACTACATCTTTGGATTCCTGCACATCAACGGCCAGTATGACGGCATCCTTCTTTTCCTTTAATTCCTGATCCAGTTGGTTGAGGTCCGGCATTTCCTGTTTGCAGTATTTGCACCAGACGGCCCAGAAATTCAGGATGACGATTTTACCGCGATAATCCGAAAGCTTGACCGTATTGCCGTCAAGGCCTTTCAGCGCGAAATCCGGGGCCATGATTTTATCCTGCCCGGCGGCGGACTCCGTTGTCGTCGATTCCCCGGCCGTCCCTTCTGTGGATCCCCCTTCCGCAGCCGTCTTCCCCAAATCCGTTCCATTGCCTGCTACTGCATCCGTTCCGGTATCTCCTGCCGGAGCCGATCCTTCTGCGGCCGTTTCCCCGGACTGTCCCTGTGCGGTTGCACTTTGGACGTCCGGCGGATAAGCGAACTGCGGCTTGTTTTTGTTGTAGAAGGTATAGGCCGCGACAAGCACCGCCGCAAGCGCTACGACCCAGATTGCCATTGTTATCGGTCTTTTCATCCTGTTCCCTCCGAATTTATCACAAATATTTTAAAATGTCCGCAAAGATCAGGACACCCGCTGCGATAAGCAGTATGCCCGATAGTATGCCGATGGCCCTGCCATGGCGGTTTATCCAGGCAAAGGCGCCCTTGATGCTGTCGAAAAGGATCGACGACAGAAGGAAGGGAATGCCCAATCCGATGGAGTAAACCAGCAGCAGCAGAATCCCCTGCAGGACCGTGTCCGAGCTCCCGGCCAGCAGCAGGGCCGAACCCAGGAACGCGCCGAGACAGGGGGTCCAGCCCAGTCCGAAGACGGCGCCGAACAAAATGGACCGGAAAAAATTCATTTTTTCCACGTTGAAGCCGGGTCGTTTTTCTTCATTCAGGAACCGGAGCCGGATGACGCCCATAAAGTTCAATCCGAACAGGACCATCACAAGCCCGCTGATCCGTTGCAACAGGATCCTGTGTTCACTCAGGAAGCTCCCCATGAACGAAGCGGCGGCGCCAAGCAGCACAAACAGCACGGTAAAGCCCGCTACAAAACCGATGGCGTTGACAGGGATGCGGTTCTTCCTTCGAGCACCCGGATCGGATTCCTCTTTTGACGCGCCGGCAAGATAGATGAAATAGACCGGAAGCATCGGCAGGATGCACGGCGATATGAAAGTCAGAATACCTTCCGCAAAGGTCAATAAATAAGAAGCCAGATCAACACCTCCTTGGACTCTATTAATAAATATACCCGTATAGGGTATATTATAACCTAAAACCATAGAAAGAAAAAGACCTGTTTTTAAATTAACCCGAATAAAGTCAACCACACAGCCGAATAATTTTATGCTTGCAAAAGCAAAAAGTTTTTGCTATTATATACCCATGGGGGGTATATAATAAATACCCCAATGACGGAAACTAAAATGATATGATTTTATAACAGGAGGTAAATTGTCATGAATGTAAAAGTATATTCCACACCGTCTTGCCCGTGGTGCACCGTTGCAAAGAATTATCTCGCGTCGAAAAACGTGCCGTTTGAGGATGTGGACGTATCCCGGAACAGGGAGGCCGCCATGGAGATGATCCAGAAATCGGGACAGAGAGGCGTTCCGGTGCTTGACATTAACGGCAGCATCGTCGTGGGCTTCGACCAGGATACCATCGACACGCTGATCCGCTCTTAGGCGGCGGATTAAGAATTGCGCCAAGAGTCGGAATAGGAAAGCAGGAATAACAGAGAGCATCGGGATTTACGGGTCCGGGTGCTTTTTGCTGTGGAATTATTCCCGCAGCAGCATGAGCGTCAGGCACCGGAGGCTGCCGCCGCCGGCCAGCAGCGCGTCGGGGTGGAACAGGGTGAAGCGGACGCCCATGGACTCCAGGCGGGCCTGGGTTTCCGGCTTCAAGGAAATGTCATAGTGGAGGATGTGGTTTGCCTCCAGCGGGACGAACGAAGTGCCCCAGTTTTGCTGTTCCTGGTCCGAGACAGGAACCAGCTCGACCTGCCGCTGCTTCATCCATACCGTGAAATCCACGCTTTGCCGTCCGTTTTTCCGGATGCTCCAACAGCGCAGGAAAGCCGGAGGAAAATACACGGCCAATTGGTCGGATACCAGGTTGAATATCATATCCGGATGCATGAAACGCCGTGCCTTGGGGATTTCAACGTAAAGGACCTCCTCGAAATGCCGGAGGGCAAAGCGGAAAAAGCGCTCGGCCGACTCCCTGCTGTGGCGCTCCGTATCAGCCACGAAAAGAGTACCGGGGGAGAGAGGAATAAAGCCTTCGAACTGTTCTCCCGGTTCGAAGGCGTGGAGGATGGGAACGCCCAGGGCCGTCAGAGCCTCCCGGACCACGATCTCCTCGTACTGCCTGCCTCCCGGGCACATGGAGGACAACACGGCGCCCTTTCCTGTAACGACGGCGATGTCGTTCAGGTAGGCGAGATTGGGCAGGTAGGACACCAATTCCCCGCTGCCCGTGATGAGGGAGGAAAGCTCGGCGACCTCCACTCCATTATCCTCAAGCAGCCTTTGATAGGCGGCATGCTCCGCGAGATACCGGCCGCAGTCCGGAACCTGATCGAACAGGTAGAACAGGCGATTATTTTCAGTTACCCGCCGCAACGCTTTCCCCGGACTGTGCAGCATCACCTTCTTCAGACGGCCGAAGTGATCGGCTCCGTATCGGTCTAATTTTTGCAAATTTATCGCGCTCCTCTTCCTGAAGTTTTTTCGACCCCTTTTGATAGTATTGCCTGATGAGGGGGTCGCTATCCCAAGGAAAGGGAGCCCGCCGATTTTAAATAAACAGACTCATATCCGATTCCTCCGCTGTTCCGAGGAAGGAAGCGACGCCGCCGATATCGACTCCGTCGATCAACTCCTCGCGCCGGATGCCCATGATATCCATGGACATATTGCAGGCCACGAAGCGCACGCCGCTCTTTCTGGCCTGATCCATCAGCTCCTCCAGGGAGGAAATGTTCTTTTTGTTCATCAGGTACCGGATCATCCTCGGCCCCATCCCCGCCATGTTCATCTTGGAGAGGGACAGCCGGGGGGAGCCTTTGGGCATCATCCAGCCGAACATCGCAGAAATGATATCCTTTTTTACACTCGCGCCCTTTGGCTTCCGGAGGATATTCAGCCCCCAGAAGGTGAAGAACATCGTCACCTTCCTGCCCATTGCCGCCGCCCCGTTTGCAAGAATGAAGGAGGCAATTGCCTTATCCAGATCGTTGCTGAAAACAATCATGGATTTATCATTTTTTTTTTGACCGACCGTGGTGTCGGCGGATTTCATTTCCTTCCGGATGGTGGCCGTAAAGGCGTTGTTTTCGAAGCTGGTCCCGAGCAGCCGGTTTCCGGTGCTCCTGCACCAGGTTTTGATGTCCTCCTGGAAAGCCGGGTCCGTTGCCTTGACTTCGAGAATTTCATTATAATTCATGGATTGAATCGTCTCGTACACCTTCATGATCGGTCCGGGACACTGCAAACCGCAGGCATCCAGCCGGATGCTTGCATCGGCCCTGCAATCGGCTCCGCTGCAGTCCACCGGCTTGATCTCGTCGTCCTTCAGGATCTTGTCGTATTCGTAAATGTCTTCGTTGGCCTGCTTCTGCACCGCCATCTGATACGTCTTGTAGCCTCCGCTCAGGTTCTTCACATTGCTGTAGCCCTTTTGCATCAGGATTCTGCAGGCCAGGTAGCCCCTCAGTCCGACCTGGCAGAAAATATAGATCCCCTTGTCGCTTGGCAGCTCTGAAAGCCGGTCCCGGAGCTCATCCAGGGGGATGTTGACGGCGCCTTTGATGGTGCCGAGCCGGAATTCCTCCAGGGAGCGGACATCAACCAGGATTCCCTTTTCGCTGTCGATGCTTCCCACCTCATCCCAGTGGAAAAGGCCGCAATCGCCCTTGAGAAGGTTGGAGGCGACGAAGCCGGCAATATTCACGGGGTCCTTTGCCGAGGAATAGGGCGGGGCATAGGATAACTCCAGCTTTTCCAGACCATATACCGTCATGCCTGCCCGCATGGCCGTGGAAAGGACGTCCATTCTTTTATCCACGCCTTCGTATCCGACGATCTGGGCTCCGAGCAGCCTGCCGTCTTCTTTTTGGAACAGCAGCTTGATGGACATGGGGATGGCGCCCGGATAATATCCCGCATGAGAGGCGGAATGGGTGAAGGATTTCTCGTAGGCCACCCCGTTCCTTTTCAGGAGCCTTTCGTTGTTGCCCGTAACCGCTACCGTGATGTCGAAGACCTTCACGATGGAAGTTCCCTGGGTTCCTTCGAATTTTTCCTGCAAGCCGCAGATGTTGTTTGCGGCGATCCTGCCCTGCTTGTTGGCCGGGCCGGCAAGCGGGATCAGCGCTCCGTTTCCGCTGACAAAGTCCTTTATTTCCACTGCGTCTCCCACGGCATAAATATCTTCATTTGAAGTCCGCATATACTCGTCGACATAGATACCGCCGGTTTTCCCGAGCTTCAGCCCGGCTTCGGCGGCCAGCTTGGCTTCCGGCTTCACGCCGATGCCCAGGAGGACCATATCGGCCTTGAGGGTCCTTCCGCTGCTGAGCTTTACGCCGATGCAGGCGTCGTCATCTTCAAAGGCTTCCACCGCGTCCTTCAGATAGAATTCCACTTCCTTGGCCTTCATGTGCTGATGCACAAGAGCGGCCATATCATAATCCAGCGGCCCGATCACATGGTCCGCAAGCTCTACGACGGTTACCTTCACGCCGCGCAGGTGCAGATTCTCGGCCACTTCCAGCCCGATAAACCCTGCGCCCACAACAACGGCCCTTTTGGGGTTCATCCGGTCAACATAGTCCTTGATCCGGTAGGTATCCGGAATATTCCGCAGGGTGAAGACCCTTCTGGAGTCGATTCCCTCCAGCTTCGGCCGGACCGGCTCCGCTCCGGGGGACAATACCAGCTTGTCGTAGGTTTCCGTATATACGGTGCTTTTCTGCCTGTCGAGAATTTCGACCGTCTTGCTTTCCGGATGGATTTTGAGCGCTTCGCTGTTCACTCTTACGTCGATCCGGAACCGTTCCCGCATTTTCTCCGGCGTCTGGACAAGCAGCTTGTCTTTTTCCTTTATGACCTCGCCTATATAATAAGGAAGTCCGCAGTTGGCAAAGGAAATATGCTCTCCTTTTTCCAGCAGGATGATTTCCGCGCTTTCATCCAGCCTGCGCAGCCTGGCCGCGGCGCTGGCCCCACCGGCAACGCCTCCGATGATGATTACTTTTTTTCCCATGGATTGACCTCCCCCGTTTTGCTTCAATAATATCATTATATTAAGATTTTACGATATTGTTAACGTTTTGTCAACGTTTCCACTTTACATATACCCCCATAGGGTATATAATAAACGTATTCCATAAAGATATTTACGCCATAGAAAGGAATTTGAAACATGAATATTACGGTTGACAAGCAAAGATGCCCGCAGAACCATGCATGCCCCGCCGTGAGGGTTTGTCCTGCAAAGGCGATAAAACAGAACGGATACGGCCTGCCGGAAATCGATCCGGAAAAGTGCATCCAATGCAAAAAATGCATTCTTTTCTGCCCAATGCGGGCGATACAGGCGAATTGACAATACCTGTCCGACGCAATCCCATCCGAAACAGGCAGCAGGCTCCAGTGCACTTGCGCTCCGCCGGCTGCCTTTGCTATTTATCCATATATTTCTTGATAAAATTGATAAATAATAGCATTTATTATATAATGTTTACACAATTGATTTTGCAACAGGGCACGGGGGCTGGCGCGAATCGGCCTCCGCATTATTTAGGAAGGGAGAGACTCAAATGTATTGTTTGAAATGTGGGAGTCAAATGGCCGACGATTCAAAATTCTGCATTGCCTGCGGAGCGAAGCTGGAAACCAGCGGTCCCGTACAGGAATCCGCCGCCCAGGAGGCAGCGGTCAGCGTGGAAGGCTCCGCCGCCGTGACGGAGGAAGCCGCTTATCCCAATACGCCTACGCCGCCGCCTGCGCCGCCGGTCCAGGCACAGCCCAAACCGGCGTCGGCCGGCTTTACTCCGGTGTCCCCCCAGCCTGCACAGCCGGTGCAGCAGCAGCCCAAACCGTCCCCGGCGAACTATCCCCCCGCGGCGCCCCAGCCCGTGATGCCTGCGAAACCCGAAAAAAGAGAGCCTTTGCCGGTGTGGAAGTACATAGGCATATTCCTGATCATGGCGATTCCGATAGTAGGGATCGTGATGGTATTCATATGGGCTTTTGGCAGCTCCTTCAACCGGAATACGAAAAATTACGCCCGTGCGGTTCTGATCACATTCGTGATTTTCCTGGTGCTGTCTTTGGCCGGGTACCTTACGATATGGCCAAGCGTGCAGGAGATCATCAATAATCTTATGCCCAGCGGCGGTCTGCCGGTCACCGGCTGAGGAACCCCGGCTTAAGGTCTATAGAGAGGCGGGCGCGAAGCACTTTTTCGGCACCGCCTCCATTTTTGTCAAAGATCCTTTCAGGAATAGAAAAACAGCCCGTTTTCATATATAATGAACATCGGGCAATTCGGTGGGTAGAGGTGGAGAAATGGTTAATGTGAGCAACGGGAACGAGATTGTAAGCAATCTCGAGCTTTTTAAAAAAATGTACGACGCGGTGCGGCTGGTCGATCCCATGGGCAAACGGGTCCTGCTGTACAAAAACGGACAACTGGAGGAACTGAAGCAAAGCTGCTTCGGATACTGGGACAAGCATAAGGTTTGCGACAACTGCATTTCCATGCGCGCGTTCAATGAAAACAAATCCTTTGTCAAGATTGAGTATTCCAAAAACAGCATTTTCACAGTGCTGGCAATACCGGTGGAATCCAGTGACAAGCGCGTGGTAGTGGAACTGCTGAAAGACACTACTGACAGCTTGATTGTGGAAAGCGGCAATGAACATGCTTCGGTTCTCTACCAGGAAAAAATAGACGGCATGAACAGCCTGGCTTTCCTGGATGCGCTTACGGAGGTTTACAACCGGAGATACATCAATGAAAAGCTTCCGGTGGACATGCTGAACGCCGCGCTTTCGAAGTATGGCCTTTCGGTCATTCTGGCGGACATCGATTTTTTCAAAAAGGTAAACGATACCTACGGCCACCTTGCCGGGGACAAGGTATTACAGGAATTTGCGGCGGTCCTGAAGCAATGCCTGAAAAGGGAATCGGACTGGATCGCCCGGTTCGGAGGTGAGGAATTCCTGGTCTGCCTTCCCGGGGCGAGAGCCGACAAGGCTGTAAAAATTGCCGAGGATATGAGGGCCATGGTAGAAAACAGCGTCATCCGGTATGACGAGATCGACATCGGGATAACCGTGAGCCTTGGCGTCAGCAGCATCCTTTCCGGGGACAACGTTACCCTGGAAAATTTGCTGGAGGATGTGGACAAAAAGCTTTATCTAGCAAAATCAAACGGACGCAACAGGGTGGAGGCATAATCCACCCTTCCGCAGGAGGATGAGACAGATGCATTATGAGACAATAGCTATTTGGGACCATTTTCAAGGGAATATTCACGGCAAGGCGACGCTGGAAGCCTACATCCCGGAGCATTCGCCGGAGATTTCCTTTATAAAAAACAAAAAAGCCGTTCTGGTTTGCCCGGGCGGAGGCTACTACTTCGTATCGAAAAGGGAGGGGGAGGCCGTCGCGCTCGCTTTTGCGGCCCAGGGCTTCAACGCCTTTGTGCTGACCTATGAGGTGGCGCCGGCGGTAAGGCATCCCCAGCCGATCCTGGAGGTTTCCAGGGCGGTCTGCCTGATCCGGGAAAATGCGGAGAAATGGCACACGGACCCGGATAAAATTTCGGTGTGCGGCTTCTCGGCCGGCGGGCATCTGGCCGCAAGCCTGGGCGTTTTCTGGAAGGGAGCCTATATCCGGGAAAGGCTTGGCATTCCCGAAGGCTTGAACAAGCCCAATTCCCTGATCCTTTGCTATCCGGTCATCACTTCGAGGATCGGCCTCGCCCATAGGGGTTCCTTCTATAACCTGCTGGGAGAGGGCCGGGAAGAAAGCGTATATGAAACCATGTCCCTCGAAAATTTCGTCAGCGGCGATACGCCTCCGGCTTTCCTCTGGCATACGTTCGACGACGGGGCTGTGCCCGTGGAGAATTCGCTGCTGTTTGCGCAGGGTCTGAAAAAGGCCGATATTCCTTTTGAACTGCATGTGTTCCCGCAGGGGGCCCACGGCCTGTCGCTGTGCGATGAGAGGACCTCCACGGGACCCGAGCACCTCAACCCTCATGCGGCGCAGTGGTTTGAGCTGTGCGTCGCCTGGCTGAAGAAGTTTGCCTAGGAACAATGGACAGGATCAAAATGGAGGCGACCCGAAGCATTCGCCGGATCCTATAAATTATATTTCTTTATTGACAACAAACAGGAAACCAATTATAATAACAACAAAACCGATATATTTAGTATGGATTAATCTTTTCGGGAGGCTCGGCTTCACGGACCTCCCGGGAAGCCTGAAGAATCCTGCTAAATACGAGGAGTATACTGTTTGTCTGCGTTAGACAAGACCTTTGTCCGCCCAAAACACGATAAAACGTATAGGAATAATTCTATTACATAAAAGGAGAGATGATATGGCACGCATACAGCCTGTGGAATATTCCGAAGCCGATAGGGAGGTCCGGGAACAGTTTGAGGATCAGATCAGGAAGCACGGCCGGATTACAAACATGAAAAGGACGCTGCTGCATTCGATTCCGGCCTTCCGGGCGCTGATGGAGTGGTATCCGCTCCGGGATTCCGTACGGGAATTCATCGGGGATGAGGAGGTCAATTATTTTTGCCATGCCATCTCCTCGCAAAGCGGCTGCCTGATTTGCTCCACCTTTTTCCGGAAAATCCTCATCGACTCCGGAAAAGACCCGGATAAACCGGAGCTTACAGAAAGAGAACAGCTGCTGATCGAGTTCGGACGGCAGTGCGTGACGGATGCCAATGAAATTGGGGAAGAGCTTTTCAACAGGCTGCGGGCGCATTTCAACGAAGAACAGATCGTCTTGCTGACTGCCTTTGCAGGACTAATGATTGCGACAAACCTGATTAACAACGCACTCCAGGTTGATCTGGATGATTATCTTGAAAGTTATACAAGGAGGTAGGCGAAGATGGGGCAATTTTCAGGAAAGACCATATTTATCACAGGGGCCGCAAAAGGCCAGGGAAGGGCCGTCGCACTTGCATTCGCCCGGGAGGGGGCCAATATCGTCGGCTTTGACCTGGGCAGCAGGATAAGCTATCCGGCCTATAACAACAGCTCGACGGATGACCTCGAACTCCTGAAACGGGATATTCAGGCGGTTGGGGCCAGAGCGGCCGTATTCGCCGGAGACGTAAGAAACGCGAAGGACGTGGAGGAGGCCGTGGCAGGGGGTGTCCGGGCCTTCGGCACGATTGACGTTCTCTTTAACAACGCGGGAATTTGCGCATACGGCTTATCCCATGAACTGACCGAAGCCGAATGGGACGCCATGATCGATATCAATCTGAAGGGCTCGTGGCTGGCGGCAAAGTATGTCATACCCCACCTGATCGCACAGAAAAGCGGAGTGATCCTGAATAATTCTTCCATCGCAGGCCTTCGCGGAATGAACCGCCTTTCTCACTATGCCGCGTCGAAATGGGCCCTTGTAGGACTGACAAAGTCGCTGGCCCTGGAGCTTGCAGCGTATAACATCCGCGTGATCAGCATTCATCCCACCGGCGTCAATACCCCCATGAACGACGGCCTTGCTTTCCTCGAAGGCACCACGACGGAGGAAATTGCGGAGCGCTCGGCAGGAAACCTTCTGCCCGTGCCGTGGATTGAACCGGAGGATGTGGCGGAAGCCGTCCTGTTCCTTGCAAGCGATAAATCCCGTTTCGTTACCGGCAGTCAATTTGTACTCGATGCCGGACTCTTAACAAGGTAGTAATGAACTATATAAAAAATATTATTTGGAGGATTGTTATGAAAAAAACAGCTATTGCCGCAATTACCCTGGTGCTTTTTGCCCTTTTCCTGGCCGGCTGCGGTCAGGCCGCAGAGACAGCAGCGCCCCTTTCCAGTGAAACCGCTGCCGCAACGGAAGCAGCTACGCCCGCCGAAACGGCCGCACCGTCGGAAGCAGCCGCTGCCGAACCCCAGATTGTCAAGGTTGGTACCATGGGTACATATGAACCCTTTACGTATGTGGATGCCAACAACAACCTTACCGGATATGATATCGAAGTGCTCCGCCTTGTGGAAAAGACGGATCCAAGCCTGAAATTCGAGTTTGTAACGGGACCCTGGGATTCTCTCTTCCCCGGACTGGACGCGGATAAGCTCCAACTGCTCGCAAACCAGATTACCAGCAATCCCGACCGCGAAGCAAAATACCTGCTGACTGAAAATACTTATCATACGTGCGTAAGCCAGTTGATTGCAAAGAAAGGCCGCACGGACATCAAGAGCCTGAACGACCTGAAGGGCAAGAAAATCGGCACCACCGTGGGCGATTCCTTTACCCGCTTCCTGGAGGACTGGAACGAACAAAACGGAAAAATACTCGATATCGTTTATTATGAAGAAGATGTCACCACTTTGCTGCAGGATATCGTAAACGGACGGATCGACGCCACTCTGAACGACCCCATTATGGCGGTTGCGAAGGCGAAGGCGCAGAACCTTGACGTGGAACCGGTGGGAGAACGCCTGTCGGAAGACCCGACGCACTTTATCCTGAAAAAGGATGCGGCGGGAGAGGAAATCCTGAAAAAGGTGGACGCGGCCCTGTCGAAGATGAAAGAGGACGGCTCCCTCAGCCAATTGTCCATTCAGTGGTTCGGCGTCGATTATTCGAAGTAGTTCCGAAAAAAGAAGGGCATCACGGGTGAGCCTGTGATAAGGATGAAATGGCAGAACAATGCACCGGTTGGAGGATGAAACGGAGGGAATGGGATGCAGGGAAACGGCTTACTGGATATTGATTACATGATACGGTCCATTCCGCGAGTTGCGGCGGGAATCCCCATTTCCCTGTCCATCGCCTGCGTAGCCTTTTTATTCGGCACGGCACTCGGACTTGTCATAGCGCTGATTAAAATCTACAAGGTTCCCGTTTTGCATCAAATAGCGCAGGTCTATGTCTCGTTCATGCGGGGAACGCCGCTGCTGGTGCAGATTTTCCTCTCCTATTACGGCATTCCGCTGGTGCTTCGCCATCTGGACGGTATTTACGGCTGGCATGTGGATATTTCGGCGATTCCGGCCATCACCTTCATGTATGTCTCGTTTTCGCTGAATGTGGGCGCCTATCTTTCCGAAACGATCCGGGCGGCGATCCTGTCGGTGGGCAAGGGACAGGTGGAAGCGGCCGAATCCCTGGGGATGACGACAGCCCAGGCGCTGCGGAGGATCATTATTCCGCAGGCGGCGGTGGTGGCCATTCCGAGCCTGGGCAATTCCCTGATCGCCCTGCTCAAGGATACGTCCCTTGCCTTTGCGGCATCCGTGCCGGAGATTATCGGCCAGGCAAAGATTGCGGCCGCGCGGTCCTCGAAATTCTTTGAGGCATATATTGTGGCGGCAGTGATGTACTGGCTGATCTGCATCCTGTTCGAACGTCTGCTGATCCTGGGAGAAAGGCGTCTGCGCCGTCATGAGCGGGGTGTGGTCAATGATTGAGATTCGGAATTTGCACAAGGCCTTCGGGAAAAACAAGGTCCTCAAGGGGATCGACCTGGACGTAAAAGCGGGCAGCGTGGTGGTGGTGCTTGGTCCCAGCGGATCGGGGAAATCCACCCTCCTGCGCTGCATCAACCTGCTGGAACATCCCCAGGAAGGCTCCCTGAGAGTCGGAAAGCTTCATGTTGATTACCGGAAGATTCACAAAAAGGAGATGCTGGAGATACGCAAGCATACTGCCATGGTATTCCAGGGATACAATCTTTTCGCCCATAAAACTGCATTGGAGAATATAACGGAAGGCCCCACCATTGTAAAAGGGGTCGGAAAAAAGGAAGCGCTGGAAACGGCGTACCGGTACCTGGAAAAGGTCGGACTGAGCGACAAGGCAAACTATTACCCGTCGCAGCTTTCGGGAGGACAGCAGCAGCGCGTCGCCATTGCGCGGGCGCTGGCGATGAACCCGGAGGTGATCCTGTTTGACGAGCCTACCAGCGCCCTTGATCCGGAGCTGGTGCAGGAAGTGCTGAGCGTGATGAAAAAGGTCGCCCGGGAAGGCATGACGATGGTGGTCGTCACCCATGAAATCGGCTTTGCCCGCGAGGTGGCGTCCGACGTGGTGTTCATGGACCAGGGAGTGGTGGTTGAACGCGCGCCCGCGGACGAATTTTTCCGAAACCCTCGGCAGGCGAGGACAAAGCAGTTCCTGCAGCAGATCACACCGGAATACAGTTATGACATTTAATAAGGGATGGAAATGATATGGGTTCGTATCCGGATTTTTTTAACGACGTTTTCGGGCCGGTCATGCAGCCGGGCTCCAGCTCGCATATGGCGGGGCCGTGCAGGCTGGGAAGGCTTGCGGCGAACCTTCTGGGCGAAAGGCCTGCAAGGGTCGAGTTCATTATGGACCAACAAGGTTCCTTTGCGGGAACCTTTGGGACCATGAACGAGGATAAGGGACTGCTGGCCGGTGTAATTGGCCTGGGTCCGGATGATGACAGGATCTTTTCCACACCGGAATTGGCTATGGAATATGGTGTGAAATACGACTACCTGTTTGCCGAAATGAAGGAAAGCGACCACGCCAATGCGGTCAAATTCGTCCTGTACAGAGCGGACGGCAGTTCGGCCTCCCTGGTGGGCGATTCGACAGGCGGCGGAAGGGTCCGGGTCCGGAAGATCGACGGGTTCCCGGTGGATCTGATCGGCGACAGCTATGTCGTATTGATTTTTTCCCCGGTGGGGGACAAGCAAAAAGAGAAAATCGAAAACTTTTCCGGGGGATTTATCCGATGGGGCCTTTCAGTGCGGGATGGAGACATACTGCACTTTTTCTTCGCTTCCGCCGGGCCGGAACTGGAGAAGATCAAAAGCGTTCTTCCGGGCGCCCGGATCGAGCTTCTGAAGCCTGTTCTGCCGGTGGTGACCCGGAAAGACAGAAGGCCGCAATTGTTCAGCACGGTGGAGGAATGGCTGGATACCGCCAAAAGGCTCGGTGTCAGCGTGAGTGAGGCCGCCGTGCGGTATGAGATGGATTCGTCGTTATGGTCAAGGGACCGGGTGGTCCATGAAATGGTCAGAATAAAGGAGATTCTGCTGCGGCAGATTACAGCCCCGCTGGACGGAGAACCTGTCGAACCGGAGCCCTTTTGCAGGGACGACGTCGGCAGGTGGAGCCGGCATCAGGCCGGAAAGAAGGCGTTGAGCGGGGCGCTGACGGGACGGATTGTTCAAAGGGCCATGGGCGTCAATACGAAACGGCGGGGAATCCCCGTCGTACCCGGTCCGATGGGGACCGGGGGCGGATACCTGTTTTCCGCCCTGTATTCCGTTAAGGAAGCCTACGGCTTTACAGAGGACGACCTGCTCCGGGGCCTGTTCGTCGCCGCCGGAATAGGAGCGCTTGCCTATACGCATACCAACCCGACGGGGGAAGTGGTGGGCTGTGCGGGCGAATGCGGGGTATGCTGTGCGATGGCGGCCGCCGCCATTACCGAAATGGCCGGCGGGAGCGAAAAAATAGGGCATGCCGCTTCCCTGGCGCTGCAGGCGTTTATCGGAATACCCTGCGATCCGGTCATAGGGGGATATGAGGTTCCGTGCTATAGCAGAATTATGACGGCCGCATCGATGGCCGTCGTTTTTGCAGATTTGGCGCTTGCAGGGGTGGATGCCGTCATTCCCTACGACGAGATGCTCCAGGCCATCGACACCCTTGGGAGAAACATGCCTTCAGAGCTGCTTTGCACGTCGTCGGGGGGCTGCTGCGTGACACCTGCCGCAAAAAGATGCGAAAGGGAATACCGACAGCATTTCCTCGGAAAAGAGCAGCCCCCGGACAGCTATTTCGCCAGCTCGACCCGGACCGGCGATCCGGCCAGATAAGCGGACCAATTGTCGGGGAAGGGCGCGTCGGTAACGATCGTGTGGAGGTCGGAAAGCTTCGCCGTATTGATATAGCCGACCTTGTCGAATTTGGTGTGATCGCAGAGGAAAACGACCTGGTTGGAGCAGCGGATCATGGTCTTGCGGATTTCGGATTCCTGCTCATTGGAATCGGTCAACTCGCTCTTGGGAGAAAAACCTTTGCAGGAAAAGAAAAGCTTGTTGGCATAGTAGTTGTTGATTGCATTTTCCGTCGCGCGGCCCACATAGGACAGGCTGTTGCTCCGGAGCGTCCCGCCCGTGGAGATCAGCGTCATGTCGCTGCAGCCCGCCAGCTCCAATATGATCCGTTCTGCGTTGGTAATTACCGTAAGGGATTTTTTATTTTTGATGTGTTTGGCTACATAAAGGGAAGACGTGCTGGCATCCAGAAAGATCGTGTCGCCGTCGTGGATCATGCCTGCGGCCAGTTTGCCGATGGAATCCTTCCCGGCAATGTTGATGCCTTCCCTTATTTCCAGAGGAGCCTCGACCCTGGTGTCATCCAGCAGCACGGCTCCCCCGTAGGTCCTGGACAAAAGCCCCTGGCTCTCCAGTTCCTTCAGGTCGCGGCGTATGGTTTCCTCGGTGACGCCGAAGCTTGAAGCGGCCTCCTGGACCAGGATGCTTCTTTTTTCATACAGTATGGACATGATTTTGCTTCTTCTCTCAATGCCAAACACCGTCGCGGTACCTCCAACCCTCTGATTCTGCCCGTTATCATATTATATTATTTGGCGAAGACGGGCAAGCCCCGTTCTTCAGCCCAGGCTCAGCCCGATTTCCCGGAACGCCCGGATGCGCTGTTCCAGGGACGGATATTTCCCGGCGGTTTCCGGTGAGAACATGCCGGCCTTGAGGTTTTCCGTGGCGGCAATTTCGTGGCCCACCAGCGCCCAGGTGGCGTCAAACAGGTTCCTGAATTTTTCGTCCCTCAGGGCAAGGCAGATGAAGGACTGACGGGAGGAATTGATGTCCTCGCCGCTGATCTGGAAGAAAGAATATTTGTCGCAGAGCGCCCGGACCCTATCCAACTGGGCCATGCTGTTCCTGGACGGCATATAGGTCACGGCCTTGAAGCCAAGATCATGGAGCACCTGGAAGAGCTCGTCGATGTAATCATCCTCGAATTTCTGCGTTTTCTTGTCCCCGGTGACGGAATCCCCCACGTCGCCCAGGTAGGCATAGGCGGAAATGGCGCCGATGCTGTCGGAGAACCGGATGATTTCCGTGATGTCGGGGCATTCGTCCGTGGCGTTTATATAAATGCCGGATACCAGCTCGCCTTTCAGAAGCCCCAGCAGGTCGTATTCATAATGGGGATTGGACAGGTCGCTGAGGAACCCCTCCACTTTGGCGCTGACCTTCAGCTTCAGCTCATTTTTAAGGAAATCGGCCAACTGCCGCCCTTTGCCGAACCGGTCGATCAGTTTGCGGGTGAGTGCGTATAAAACATGGCGTTCGGTGATGCTGCCGCCGATTGTGAAATTGGAGACGGGAACCACATCCTTTTCAAAATCCAGCACGATCCCCGCCGGTCCCATCAACTGGTTGATTTTCTCCACCATCCTGACATTGCGGGCATTCCGGTGCTGCGTATAGGGCTTGAAAAAAGCCTTTACCTTTTCGATCTGGGTGTGGGGTATGCCGTGGAGCGCCACATAAGCGATGGAGTCCTGGTCCGGGTTGTTGATCCGGCGGCCGTTCAGGGGCGTTTTGGACATGTCCGCCCTGCATTCCACCCCGATGGTGGTGGCAAGCCCGGCGGTTTTGCCGGCTTCGATGAATTCCCCGGCGCCGCCGATGGAATCGTGGTCCATGATGCCGGCGGTGGCAAGCCCGGACGAATAAGCCATCCATACCGCCTTGGTCGGGGAATAGGGGGAGAAGGAATAGGTGGTGTGGATATGGTTGTTGACATCCTTGCCTTTTACCGGTTTTTCGATTTCGCCCGCCTTTATTTTGTTCATAAGCTTTTTCAGGCTGTCCAGCCTTGTCTGGACGTTGGCATTATTTAAATTGTCTATCAGCAGATTGATTTCCGTGCTCATCGGATACCCTCCATCTATTTATCTCATTTCCTGGCCGCCGGTGACGTTGATGGCCTGGCCGGTCATATAGCTTGCTTCGCCGGAAGCGAGGAATACCATGACGTTTGCGATGTCTTCGTATTCGCAGCTTCTGCCCAGGGGCACCTGGTTCAGATATTTCTGCCGTACCTGTTCTTCCGTGATGCCCTGGTTTTTGGCATACTGCTTGAACAGAGCGTTGGGTCCGTCGTTCCAGAGAGGAGAGTTCAGCAGATTCCCGGGGCAGATCGCATTCACCCGGATGCCGTGTTCCGCAAGCTCCAGGGCCAGGCTCTGGGTCAGGCCGATGCCGCCGAACTTGGCCGCCGCGTAGGCGGAGTTTTTATAGGAGCCTTTTTTGCCGGATTTGCTGTTGATCTGGATAATGTTTCCCTTTTTATTGGGGATCATGACCTTGGCCGCCGCCTTGGCGCAGTTGAAATAGCCCACCAGGTTGACGTCCATCATCTTTTTCCACTGTTCCGAAGGGAATTCAGTGACTGCCTTTGCGATCAGAATGGCTGCGTTGGATACCATGAGGTCCAGGGTTCCGAATTTTTCAACCGCGGCGGCTACCATGGCTTCGACCTGCTGCTCGTCGCAAACGTCAACCTTTACGGCAATGGCGTCCTTCAAGGCAGAGGCAACCTTCTGCGCGGACTCCAGATTAATATCGGCAACAACGACCTTGCAGCCTTCCTCATCCAGCCTGTGGGCAAGCGCTTCTCCGAGCCCCTGGGCTCCTCCCGTGATGATTGCCACCTGGTCCTTCAGTCTTTGAACCATAAAAAAGCTCCTCCTTGTTTATAGGTACGTTTTCGTATTTGGAATGTAAATGTCCGATTGTTTGGATTTCCTTTTGTACATTATACATCAAATGTTGGATTGTGTCCACATTAATAATAGAATTGTTGAATTGTGTTGATTTTGTTTTTTTTGTGTGGTATCATCAAGATGCAGGGTTTAAAAGAGAGAAATAGATATGCCGCATTATCAATAGGATAAGCAAAAAACGTTCATACTATTCAGGCGAATAAGGAGAATAAAATGAAGACGAAAGCGATCCGTTTATACGGTAAAAATGATCTGAGGCTGGATGAGTTCGAGCTTCCGGCAATCAAAGACGATGAAATCCTCGCGCACATCATTTCCGACAGCATCTGCATGTCCTCGTACAAAGCAGCCATCCAGGGAAGCGAGCATAAAAGGGTGCCCAAGGACATTGCGGAAAATCCGGTGATCGTCGGCCACGAATTTTGCGGCGAGATCGTGGAAGTAGGAAGCAAATGGAAAGATAAATACAAAGCAGGCAGCAAGTTCTCCATACAGCCCGCCCTGAACCAGAAGGACGATCCGTATGCCGCGCCGGGATACTCTTTCCGTTACATCGGCGGCAGCGCCACCTATATCGTTATCCCCAATGTCGTCATGGAACTGGGCTGTCTTCTGCCTTACGAGGGCGAAGCCTTCTTTGCCGGCTCTTTGGCGGAACCGATGTCCTGTATCGTCGGCACGTATCACGCCAATTACCACACGGAGCAGGGCAGCTACCTCCATAACATGGGAATCGTCGAGGGCGGCAACATGGCGATTCTGGCCGGCGTCGGCCCCATGGGGCTGGGTGCGATCGACTATGCGATCCACTGCGACCGGAAGCCCGGCTTGCTGGTGGTGACGGATATCGACGACGCAAGGCTCACCCGCGCCGCTTCCATTTATACGGTGGAAGAGGCCAAAAAGAACGGCGTCGAACTGATTTATATAAATACTTCAAGCCCGGACAAGGGTGTGGATTACCTGATGGGACTTACAAACGGCAAGGGGTACAACGACGTGCTGGTGTTCGCCCCTGTAAAGCCGGTGGTTGAAATGGGAGACAAACTCCTGGCCCACGACGGCTGCCTCAACTTCTTTGCCGGTCCGAGCAATACGGCATTTTCAGCGGAATTTAATTTCTATAATGTGCATTATAATGCGACCCATGTGGTGGGCACCAGCGGCGGAAATACGGCAGATATGCTGGAATCGCTGGACATGATGGGCAGAGGCGTGATCAACCCGGCTTCCATGGTGACCCACATCGGCGGCTTGAACAGCGTGGTGGAAACCACCTTGAACCTGCCGAAGATTCCGGGCGGCAAAAAGCTCATCTATACCAACATTGAACTGGAACTCACCGCCATCGACAGCTTCCGGGAAAAGGGCAAGACCGATCCGCTGTTTGCGAAGCTGGCGGAAATCGTTGAGAAGACCAGCGGCCTTTGGTCCGCGGAAGCAGAGAAGTATCTGCTGGCTAACGCGAAGAAGATATAGCATATAAAATGAAACGTCGTGCTGGCTGGCTTTATGAGCGGTTTAAACACCGGTTCCGGAATAAAGTCAACCAGTACGGCAGTATATACCTGAAGGAGGCAGAAAAGCGATATGGCTACACCAATTATCATGCCCAGGCAGGGACAATCCGTTGAGAGCTGCATCATCGCAAAATGGCACAAGAAAAAGGGCGACAGCGTCGCAGTGGGCGATATGTTGTTTTCCTACGAGACGGATAAGGCAAGCTTTGATGAAGAGGCAAAGGTGGCGGGTACCCTGCTGGACATTTTCTTTGAGGAGGGGGACGATGTTCCCTGCCTGATCAATGTTTGCGTAATCGGAAATCCCGGAGAAAGCACCGCGGAATTCAATCCCAACGGCGCAGCAGCGGGGGCCGGAACGGCGGTTCCGACGGCACAGGGCGGCGTAACGACAGCGGAAGCAGCACCTGCGGCGCAAGGTGGATCAGCAGCGACGGGAAGTAGCGCTGCGACAGCCGGCACGACAGCGGCGGAAGCGGCACAGACCGCAGCTCCGGCGACAGGCGCGCAGGCTGATGCTTCAAGCGTTCAGCCGGCATCGGAGGGTCCGCTTAAAATATCCCCGCGGGCCAGGAACCTGGCCGAAAGAAGCGGCGTGGATTACAGATATGCCAATGCATCCGGCCCCAACGGCAGGATCATTGAAAAGGATATTATCGCCCTGAAGGACTCCGGCATGGTCTTCACCGCGTCCGCGAGAGCGGAGCAAATGAAGGGCGGAGCCGTCGCGGCGGCAGCCGGTACCGGGCTCGGCGGAAGGATAACGACCGCAGATCTGGCTGCCTCGGCAGGAATCGGCGCAGCCGGTTCGGCAGAGGCGGGGGTGGCGCCGGCAGGCGCTGCGGAGTATGAGGAAGCGAAGCTTCCGAATATCCGCAAGGTCATCGCGAAGGCGATGCAGCAGTCGCTCTCCACCATGGCGCAGCTTACGCTCAATAGCTCCTTCGATGTCACCGACGTCATGGAGTTCCGCAAAAAGCTCAAGGAAAGCAAGGAACGGCTCGGGCTTGAAAATATCACCATCAACGATATTATTATTTATGCCGTATCCCGTACCCTTTCCACTCACAAGGACCTGAACGCCCACTTCCTGGACGACAGGATGCTCTATTTCAAAAATGTCCATATCGGCGTTGCGGTGGATACCGACCGCGGACTGATGGTACCGACTCTTTTCAACGCAAACCTCAAATCCCTCAATAAAATCTCGGCCGAGGTCAAAAAGCTGGTCAAGGACTGCCAGACCGGCACCATCAATCCGGATCTGCTGAAGGGCGGCACCTTTACGATCACCAACCTCGGCACCCTGGATATCGAAAGCTTTACGCCGGTCATCAATCCTCCCCAGACAGCCATCCTCGGCGTGAACAACATTGTGCAGAGGGCAAGGGAAGTCGATGGAGAAATCGAATTCTATCCGGCGATGGGCCTGTCGCTGACCTTTGACCACAGGGCTCTGGACGGCGCTCCGGCCGCCAGGTTCCTCAAGGACCTGAAGACGAATCTGGAAAGCTTCAGCACCCTGCTGGTAAAGTAGGGTGGACAGGGGGCAGGTACATTGTCCCGGTCAAAACGCAAAATGAGTGAACAATACAATTCGAGGTGAATGGAATGGCTTTTGATTTAATCGTAATCGGCGGCGGGCCGGCAGGATATCTGGCGGCGGAAAGAGCGGGACACGCGGGACTGAATACGCTGCTGATCGAAAAAAGGTTCGTCGGAGGCGTTTGCCTGAATGAGGGCTGTATCCCTTCCAAGGCGCTGCTTTATTCCGCAAAGCTCTATGACGGCGCAACCCATGGGGAAAAGTACGGCATAACAGTCGAAAAGGCTTCATTGAATCATGAAGTGGTAGTCAACCGCAAGAACAAGGTGGTCAACACGCTTGTAACGGGCGTTAAGGCGAAGCTGAAAAAGAACAAAGTCACCCTGGTGGAAGGGTTTGCACAGATATCCGGCCGCGGCGCCGAAGGCTATGAAATAAAGGTAGGCGATACGGTATACAGCGGCAAGCGGCTGCTGATCGCTTCCGGCTCCGTACCGGTCGTTCCCCCGATCCCGGGCGTCAAGGAAGGCATGGAAAAGGGCACTGTCCTGACCAACAGGGAAATCCTGGACCTGAAGACCGTACCGGCTTCCCTCGTCATCGTGGGTGGAGGCGTCATCGGATTGGAAATGGCCTCGTATTTCAACTCCGCAGGAAGCAAGGTAACCGTAATCGAAATGCTGGACCACATTGCAGGACCGACGGACCGTGAAATATCGGAAATTCTTTTAAAGAATTACCAGAAAAAAGGCGTTGAATTCAAGCTCGGCGCAAAGGTTACGGAAGTAAAGGACGGCTCCGTCGTATATGAATTGGAAGGCAAGAGCTATTCTGTTCCGGCGGAGAAGATTCTCATGAGCATCGGAAGAAGAGCAGCTACGGAAGGACTCGGACTGGAAAAGCTGGACGTCGAAACCGAGCGCGGCAGGATCAAGACAGATGAGAAGGGAAAGACCAATGTTCCCGAGGTTTACGCGGCGGGCGATGTCAACGGGGTTTCCATGCTGGCGCATACCGCTTACCGGGAGGCTGAGGTAGTCATAAACAATATCCTGGGCAAAAAGGACATTATGCGCTACAACGCGATTCCGTCCGTGATCTATACCAATCCCGAAGTGGCCGGAGTCGGCGAAACCGAAGAAACGGCAAAGCAAAAAGGGATCGAATATGAAGCGGTCAAGCTGTCCATGATGTACAGCGGCCGGTACGTTGCCGAGAACGAAGGCGGGGACGGAATCTGCAAGGTGCTGATCGACAAGAAGCACCGCAAGGTCATCGGGGTGCACATGATCGGGAATTATTCCTCCGAAATCATCTACGGCGCGGGTCTGATGATTGAAACGGAAATGCGGGTGGAGGACGTGAAGGAGCTTGTATTCCCGCATCCGACCGTATGCGAAGTGATCCGCGAAGCTATTTTTGAATTTTAAGGGATTTTAATTTATTTATAGGAATCGAGGTAATCAAAATGCCAAAATCACAGTTCATTGATCCGATTGAGGCCAGGAAAAGCGGCTGGATCAAGTTTAACGACATTCCGGTAAACCAGTACGGCAAGACCATCCAGGAAGAGAAGAAGAACTTCTCGAAGGCGGATTTCCTGAGAATCTACAGAGATATGGCCATCATCCGGGAATTTGAGTCCATGCTGACCTCCATCAAGACCACCAACGAATATAACGGCATCCAGTACAACCATCCCGGACCGGCCCACCTTTCCCTCGGGCAGGAGGCTTCCTCCGTAGGACAGGCTTATATCCTGGACAAGGACGACTATATATTCGGTTCCCACCGAAGCCACGGCGAAATCCTGGCAAAAGGGCTGTCCGCCATTGAGAAGCTCAGCGACAAGGAGCTGCTCGAAATCATGGAAGGCTTCTTCGGCGGCTCCATTCTCCGGGCGGTGGAAGGAAAGCAGAAGGATAAGAACAATGTAAAGGAACTGGCCGTGGATTTCCTGATTTATGGAACGCTGGCCGAAATCTTTGCGCGGGAAACGGGCTTCCATAAAGGACTGGGCGGTTCCATGCACGCCTTCTTCACCCCGTTCGGCATCTACCCCAATAACGCTATCGTAGGCGGCTCCGGCGACATTTCCGTCGGCGCGGCATTGTATAAGAAGATCAACCAGAAGAAGGGCATCGTCATCGCCAATATCGGCGACGCTTCCATGGGCTGCGGCCCTGTCTGGGAAGGCATCTGCCTGGCGACGATGGACCAGTACAAGAAGCTCTGGGAAGGCGAACACCGGGGCGGACTCCCGCTCATCATCAATTTCTTCAACAACCAGTACGGCATGGGCGGCCAGACCCGCGGCGAGACCATGGGCTACGACCTGCTGGCCAGGATCGGCGCAGGGGTGAACCCGGAGCAGATGCACGCCGAAAGGATCGACGGTTACAATCCGCTGGCCGTGATCGACGCCATGAAGCGCAAAAAGAAGATCCTGGAAGAAAAGAACGGACCGGTCCTTCTCGATACCCTGACCTACCGGTTCACGGGGCATTCTCCCTCCGACGCTTCCAGCTACCGGACGAAGGAAGAAGTCGACGCGTGGCAGGGCCAGGATTCCCTGAACGAATACAGAAGCAAGCTGGTCGGCGCCAAAGTTGCCAAGGATGACGCCTTTGCGGAGATCCTGGAGAATGTAAAAGAGCTGATCACCAAGGCTTGCAGGCTTGCAACCGACGACAGCGTTTCCCCGAGGATGAACATGGTGGCCAATCCCGGCCAGATCGCCGACCTCATGTTCTCCAACGAGCGGGTTGAAAAAATGGAGGACCGGAAGCCCGATGTGCTGATGCCCAGGGAAGAAAACCCGAGGGTCCAGCAGATCGCGAAGAAGATCCGTATCGGCATCCAGGACGGCAAGCCGGTTTCCAAGAACAAGGTCTATAATTTCAGAGACGGCGTATTTGAAGCCATTTTCGATAAATTCTATACGGACCCCACCCTGGTCGCATACGGCGAAGAAAACAGGGACTGGGGCGGAGCGTTTGCGGTATACAGGGGCCTGACAGAGGCTTTGCCTTATCACAGGCTGTTCAACTCACCCATTTCGGAGGGCGCCATCGTCGGTTCCGCCGTCGGTTACGGAATGTGCGGCGGCAGGGCTGTGGTAGAGCTGATGTACTGTGACTTCCTCGGCAGGGCCGGGGATGAAATCTTCAACCAGTTGTCCAAATGGCAGTCCATGAGCGCAGGCGTTTTAAAGATGCCGGTCGTAGTTCGGGTTTCCGTCGGTTCCAAATACGGCGCCCAGCATTCCCAGGACTGGACTTCCCTCTGTGCCCACATACCCGGCCTGAAGCTGGTATTCCCGGCGACCCCCTATGATGCAAAGGGCCTTATGAATTCGGCGCTGATGGGGACGGATCCGGTGATTTTCTTTGAAAGCCAGAGACTGTACGACATCGGTGAGATGTTCCACCTGGAAGGCGTACCGGAGGGCTATTACGAGATTCCGCTGGGCGAGCCCGACATCAAGAGGCCGGGAAAGGATATCACCATTCTGACCATCGGAGCGACCCTGTACCGTGCCCTGGATGCGGCGAAGATCCTGGAGGAGAAATACGGCCTGTCCGCCGAAATCATCGACGCCAGGTCCATCGTGCCCTTTAATTACGACAAGGTGCTGGAATCCGTGAAGAAGACCGGAAGGATTATCCTGGCAAGCGATGCCTGCGAACGGGGCTCGCATCTGAAGGATATGGCCCAGACCATCAGCGAGCTGGCCTTTGACGATCTGGATGCCCCGCCGGTAGTGATCGGCGCGAAGAACTGGATCACTCCCGCCCACGAGTTGGAGGACTACTTCTTCCCGCAGCCGGACTGGTTCCTCGACGCGATCCACGAGAAGATCCTGCCGCTGCCCGGATATGCCGCAAAGAACAACTTTACGGCCAATGAACAGAAAAGAATCAATAAATTGGGCATATAACCTTTCAAGCCAATAACCTCCTTATGTAAAAGACCCGGCGGGTCAACCTCCCCTCTTCCGCCGGGTCTTTTCTTTATGAGGCACAGTGCCATCTTGCCTCAAATACGGTGCATTTTGAGCAGGCAAATTGTATTAGCGAGAGGGGATCGATGCCCCCAGGATTTTTCATGGCTGATTGATATATGTCCGGAAATAGAATATAATTAAGTCGAAATTATGTGATTAGATTCACATAAAATTGACTTAAACGGAGATGACGAATTTGGAACGTCTTATTTTCAAAGAATTGCTCAAATGGAAACAATCCCGGCACAGGAAGCCGCTCATCCTCAAAGGAGTCCGGCAGGTCGGCAAAACATGGCTGCTGAAGGAATTCGGCAGGCAGCAATACGAGAATACGGCGTATTTTAATTTTGACGAGCAGCAAGAGCTGGCGGAATTTTTTGAAACCACAAAGGATGTCAGGCGGATTCTGGATAATCTCGCCGTAGTGAATGGGGCGCCGATCCTGCCAGGAAAGACGCTGATTATTTTTGATGAAATCCAGGAGTGCAACAAGGCGTTGAACACGCTCAAATATTTCTGCGAGAATGCGCCGGAATATCACGTCGCCTGTGCCGGCTCGCTGCTGGGCATCGCCTTGTCAAAACCCGCCAGCTTCCCCGTGGGCAAGGTGGATTTTCTTACGATTCGCCCGATGGCGTTCACCGAGTTTTTAATGGCGTGCGGAGAGGACAACCTGGTAAGTCTTTTGCAGTCCATCCGCCGGATTGAGCCCATACCGGAAATCTTTTTCAACCCGCTTTGCGAGAAACTGAAAATGTATCTTATTACGGGCGGGATGCCGGAATCGGTGCTTTCGTGGGCGCAGGAAAAGGATATCGGACTTGTCCAGACGACGCTGCGAAACATTTTAGACGCGTATGAGCTGGACTTTTCCAAGCACGCCGACTTAAAGGATATTCCGAAGCTGAACCTGATATGGTCGTCCATTCCCTCCCAGTTGGCCCGGGAGAACAAAAAATTTCTTTACAGCGCGGTGAAAGAGGGCGCCCGTGCCCGTGAATACGAGGATGCCCTGACCTGGCTGAACAATGCCGGCATGGCGTATAAAATTTATAAAAGCAGGAAGCCCGGTCTTCCGATGTCCGCCTATGATGATTTGACCGCGTTCAAGCTTTATGCCGCGGACGTGGGAATTTTACGCAGGCTTTCGCTGCTCGACCCTGTGGCGTTCCGCGAAGGCGCGAGGCTTTTTACCGAGTTTAAGGGCGCTTTAACGGAGAATTTTGTTTTACAGGGGCTGGTCAACCAATATGAGGCCATGCCGCGCTATTGGACTTCCGGCGGGCAGGCGGAAGTGGATTTTCTCATTCAGCGTGGAAATGAGATCTTTCCGGTGGAGGTTAAAGCGGACAATAATACTGCGAGCCGGAGCCTTGCGCTTTATGCACAGGAATATTCTATGGATACGAAACTGCGTATCCGGCTGTCCCTCAGGAATCTGAAACAGGACGACAACCTTTTGAACGTTCCCCTGTTTTTGATCGATCACCTGGACCGGCTGATCGGTCTGGCGCTGGAGCAGGGTTTTTGACTTTGGCCCGCGTATTGGCTATAATCGAATTGCACAAACAGATAGAGACATGCGCCGCATGATATGCTGCTTGGACGACATTATTTTACTGAGGGTGAAAAAATAAGATGGAACAAATAGAACAAACAGAACAAACGGAACGGATGAATGGCGCTTTTCAGTTGGGAAAGCCGAAGCCGGCCAGGCTGACGCTGAAGAAAGGCCCGCTGGGAAGCGTCGGGTTTGCAGAAATTCTCTGGCTGTATACTCTGCCGGCGCTTTTTATAAAATCGATCCTGCTGGTCGGGCTGACCCTGGACCAGATGCATGCAACCATTCTTTTCAAAGAGGCCTGGCGGACGGCGGGCCAAAATTTTGCATTTTATTGCGGCTCCGTGGCGCTGCCGCTTTCCTTTGCCTTTCTATTCCGGAAGAGGACGCGGCTTTGGTATCTTGTGGTGCTCAACGTGCTGGTTTCGGTGCTTTTTTGCGCCGATATCTGGTATTTCCGGGGCTTCAATACCATGCCGACCCTGGTGGTCCTGAAGGAGAGCCCCAACCTGAATAATTTAACGGACAGCATCCTCGGAATGATGCGGATAGCCGATATCGCCTTTGTAGCGGATCTGCTGCTGCTGATCCCATTGGCGGCCGTTTTGGCCAGGACCTGCAGCCGCCCCCGCCGGCGCATCCTGCCTTTTTGCATCACCCTGGCGGTCGCCCTCGGTTTTCTTGGGTTTATTCCGCTGAAGCTGTATCTGTCCGGCGCGAACGTAAAGAACCGGATTGTTTACATGTACGATTCCACCGTAACCAGCCGGAATCTGTCGCCCCTGGGCTATCATTTCTATAGCGTCTATACGTTCTTCAACGAAGGGAAGACGGTGGCGCTCAGCGCGGCGGAAAGGGCGGAGATCGCGCAATGGTACGCGGAAAAGGAAGAGGAATTGCCCGACAACAAATACAAGGGCATGTTCGCGGGTAAAAACCTGATCGTCCTCCAGGTGGAATCTCTGGAAAAATTCGTGATAAACCGGAACATCGAAGGACAGGAAATTACGCCGAACCTCAACCGGCTCCTGGGCAACAGCATTTATTTTTCCGACGTGCACGAACAGGTGCATGAGGGGAATACCATCGATGCGGAGTTCCTGGCCAACGCCTCCCTGTATCCGCTGAAGCAGGGCAGCACCTCCTTCCTTTATCCCTCCAACACCTATGTCAATACGCTGCCGAAAATCATGGCCCGGCAGGGATACCATACCCTGGACATCCAGCCCGATCCGGGCTCGTTCTGGAACTGGATGATCCTGATGAGATCCCTGGGCTTCCAGGAATGCATCGACAATACGGCGTTTCACGCGGACGAGTCCTTCGGAATGGGCATCAGCGACGCCTCCTTCCTGAGACAGGTGGAGCCTGTTCTGGCTAAACAGAAGGAGCCCTTTCACGCTTTCGTACTCACGGAATCCAGTCACACGCCCTTCAATTTGCCGCAATCGCTGCGAGAGCTGAAGCTGCCGGAAGAGCTGGACGAAACTTATCTGGGCGGCTATTTCCAGAGCATCCACTACGCCGACAAACAAATCGGCATTTTCCTGGACAGCCTCAAAAAGGACGGGGTACTGGATAATTCCCTGGTTGTGCTCTACGGGGACCATGAGGGGATCCATAAGTATTTTCCCGACAGCCTGGCGGAGATTGACCTGGAAGGGGACTGGTGGAAGGATAACCATAAACAGACTCCATTGATTCTGTATCATCCGGGGCTGAAAGGCGAAGAAATCACCACCACCGGCGGCGAGATCGACATCCTGCCCACGGTATGCTATGTGATGGGAATCGACAGCAGCGAATACAAGGGTACGGCCATGGGCCGGAACCTTTTGAATACCAACCAAAGCTTCGCAGTCCTCCAGGGAAGGAAGTATGTCGGCGCCGGCGGCGATCCGGCCGTGGAGCTCCATGCCGTGAAAGGACTGGACATTGCCGACCGCATCCTTCGCGGGAATTATTTCAAGAAAGGCACGGGGAGCAAATAACGGCCCCGTTTCCTCTATTGTAAGGTGTACATAATTGGTATAAAATAGGTTCGATAACCTATTCCGGTTCAGACGAGGTGCAGCATGCTTTACGAAAAAAAGGACAGGGTGTTTGAGCTTCTGGCTTCCGAGCCTCAGGGAATCACGCTGGAGCACATCGAAGCGGATACCTTTGTAGTGGATACCGGCAATGCGGACATTCAACAGGGCTGTTACGACCATCATTCCGGCTCCGGATACGGGAGCGCGGCCGAAACCATCTATTATAACGAGGGAAATGTCCGGGGAAGGATTGCCGGCCTGGCAGGCGGGGAAGCCGTACCGTCCCTGAAAATCAAAATGCACCGGGAGCCGGATTTTGACTGTATCGCCTCCGCCTGGCTCATTATCACGATCGACGGGCACAGGACGGACAAAAAACTTCCGGACGGCACCTATACGGTTGCAAAGTATGCGTCGTTCATCGATCAGGGCCGTCTTTCCATATCCAGGGTCAATCCGCACAATCCGGCGGCCATTCTGTACGCCGTATATGGGCTTTATGAAAAGAGCGGACCGGAGGAAAGCGAAGCGGATTTCGTCATACGAAAAGGGCTGCGGTTGATGGATGCCCTCAGGGAATATGCCGCCGACAAAAACCTGGATGAGCTGTTGAAAGGCAAAAACGGAGAAGAGACGGTAGCCATCCTCAATGACATCACCCTTTCGGATGAAGCGTTCTCGGACGAATATAAGATCATCGATGAAGACTGGGCCCGGTACCAGGAGGATAAAAGAAAGCTCTGCAAGGAGAGGACCGATTTCAAGGTATTTGCCCGCAGGAACTGTTCCGACCGCTGCATTCAAAAGGATTATTGCAGCGATTGCGGCGGAGACCGGATTGAGGAATGCCGCGCGCTGATCTGGTACGGCAAGCCGACCTGTCTGTTTCACAAGCAATGGGCGCGGTTGGAAGGTTATGTGCTGACGTTTATACCCTGTGATCCCCAGAAACAGGCCAATAAGCAGGCTGTCGCCGGTCCAAATACCGGTCCGAACGATGGCCCGGACGGCAGACTGAGCGGCGGTCCGTACTGCGAAACGCCGTCCGGCAGGGTTCCCCTCAGCCGGGCGATCATTTCCGTCAATCCCGAACAGGAATACTGCCTGAAAAACCTTGCCGTCATCCTGGAAATCATGGAGTGCGAAAAGGAAGAACGGCTGCTGGGCGGACAGGCCGGAGAAAAACGTTCGCGGAGCCGGAAAAGGGGCGGATACGAAGACGAGCCCTGGGTGACGAACATAGACCCCTGGTACGACGGCAGGAATTATAAAAACACGATTGTAGACGCTCCGGCAACGGGAAGCCTTCTTACGATCGATGAAATATTGTATGCGGCGGAGCACTATACGGAAAAATGCATACAAAGCGTAAAATCCCGGATTGCGTACCCGTTCCTGTACGAATCCATCGAGGACTACAAAAAGTTGACCGAAGCGTTCGATAACCGGTACAGGCGTATTTCGGCCGGTGAAGGCAAATCCGGCGCCGTTCCGGAAAAAATGTTTCCGAAAATGAAAGAGGAAGGCTACCTGAGGGACCACGCAAAGGATTATTTCTGCGGCCGCAGCCGATCGAAGGGCGGCAGCGGGGGATACGGTTCCTGGTATGAAGCCTCCGATTTCCTTCCGTCGGACGGGAAGAAGGCGGAAAATGTCCGGATTGTGCTGTTCGGCACAGGGATCGGGTTTGTGTTCCGGGAAGAGGAAGACAGCTTCTTTGAAGCCCGCAACTCCATCGACACGGGCAGAATCCGGGAAAAGATCGCGGACTGCCGGCGGGAAGGGCTGGAGTATATCCGGTCGATGCCGTCCTGCAAGCCGCTTGCTCCTGTTTTCCAGATTTATTGCCGGGTGAACGGCACTTATTTCAACTATATGCAGGGAGCGGAAAAGATTGCGGGACTGGTTTTAAACAATCAAAATGCGGACGGCCTGACGGCTTCGGACGGTCAATACCGCATCAGCGGCCGGGGCTCACTCATCGGCCTGTCCCTGTCCGCCAACGTGCTGGTGGAATTTGAAGATGCCGCGGCGGCCTCTTCTGCGAAAAGGGACGGCCTGGAAGACCGGTTCCGGAACGAATGGTACCTGGAGTATCTCCTGGCCGTGCACCAGACCGAGGCCATGATGAATTACAGGCTGCTGATCGGACAGGCCCCCTCTAATAAGAATTACCGGCATATCGCCTATCTCCGGGAGCATTTTGTGGATTTCATGTCCAGAGGGTATTTTGCGAACGTCACCAGCGATACCCTGGGGGCGGGCCTTTATGCCAAATGGCAGGAACTCCTGTCGGCGGAAAGGATCAAAAACGAGGTGCTGGAGCAGATCGGGTCGCTGGACGACATTGCAAACCGGAAATTTCAAAAGAATATCTCCGTGATCACCTTCATTCTGCTGCCCGTCACCGTTGTGCTGACGGTCATACAGGCAGGGACCGGACTGATCGGGCTGGAAGGCAGGGGCCCCGGAATATGGATCACGCTGCTGGCGTGCCTTGCATCCTCCATACCGGGGATCGCCTATTATTTTTTGTCAAAAGACAAGGAAGTTTGACTCCCTTGGGATAGAGTGAAAAATACTAGGGATGAGCGAATCATAACCGCTCCAGAACCGGAATTTATGATTCGGTCATCCCTAAGACAGAAGGATGATGTACATGGCTTATAACAGTCAGGATGCGAAAAGTTCCATCAAACAGAAGATGGACCGGATTCAGAAGAGTATTCTGGTGAAGGATTTCAATACCTCCATAAACCTGATCATATCCGTTTATGAGGAGACCTTCAAATGTCTTTTCAAGATGTACCTGGGGCAACTGCGCAATCCCAGGCAGATCATCGAATGCCTGATCGATTCCGGCAAAAACAAGACCAGCATCGACGACCTGATGTTCGGCAATTTCATCTCCTTTTTCAACAATTCGACCTTTATTGAAGAAGTGGCCGAGCTGATCCACGAAGACATGAAATTCGACAAAAGGGAATTCCTCAAAAACCTCAGCGAGCTGAACCCGCTCCGGATCAGCGACGTCCATGCCATCGAGAATATGGGACCTGTAGCCGAGGAGTACGTCAACGTCAAATTCACCTATTTGAACCTGTTCCTGCGGATTTTCGGCCTGAAGGCGGATACGGGCCTGCCCATCGAGTTCGGCACGCTGCGGACGCAGAAAATCGTGGGGGAAATCCAGCTTTACCGGTCCCTGAACGAAGTGCTGTTCAACGAAGGGGTGGACTGCCTGGATACCACGTATTTTTCCGCAAAGATCCCGCAAAAGCAGAAGTATGAGGAGATCCAATACTATTGGGAGGAAATCAACAAACGGGTGCACAATCAGAGTCTGATCCTCCGGCGGGTGATCAGCCTGTGCGACGAGGACGTCAAGGGGAATAAGCTTCTATGGGTGCTGTTCGACCAGATTCCCAAGTATTTCGACGTACTGAACAAGTCCGTATTTTTGAGCGTTTTTAATGCGTCGAGAATACAATCCTACCGGGAAACCAGCAAAGCGGTCAACCTGATCAATATCATCATCATGTACAGCAAGGAGACGCCCAACAGGGGCCACGTCTGGCTGTTCAGCTCCCACCCGGAGATCCACGTCAGCGAGCGGGAATACCTCCATGTCTATGGAGACAACATATCGGTTCTCCGGAACATTTTTAACGACCTGTACAACTCCTCCGACCTGTGCGACCGGGAAATCATCAAAAGGCTGATTTCCCTGAAAAGCAGGGGGGAGGTCAACCTGGAGCGGATCTACGGGATCGTCGAAAAATTGTCCGCCCAGTCGGAGCTGGATATTTCCCTGGGGGACATCGAACACGTAAAAAAGGTTTATTCCAGCATTTACAGCGCGGAAAGGGAAGAGGATGACGAATACATATTCTGACGGCTGCATGGAAGATATTATCTTAAAGCATTCCAAAAGGGGAATGACGATCCTGAAGGAATACCTGGAAGCGGATTTCTGTGTCAAAGCCGCACAGGAGCTGCTGGAGGCCGAAAAGGGGAACGTGTTCATCGCCACCGGCTTCTATGTGGCCGGCTATGCCGAAACGGACGGGCCGCTGGGCGCCTTTTTCCTCGGACGGGCGCTGAAAAAGCTGGGGTACCGGCCCATAATCGTGACGGATTCGTTCTGTGAGGGATTTTTCGAAGACGAGTTGGAAGTGCTTTACCTGCCGATCCGGCACGACGGCGACCCGGCTGTTTACGAGGACCTGATCCGGGAGTTCGAGCCGGTCTGCCTGATTTCCATCGAACGGTGCGGCAGGACCCAGGACAATGAGTACCGGAACATGAGGGGCATCAGCATCAAACAGTACACAAGCCCCATAGATATCCTTTTTGACATAGCCAGGGCAAAAAACATCTACACGGTGGGGATCGGCGACGGCGGGAATGAAATCGGGATGGGCAACCTGAAGGAGGTCATCGACGAGAAGCTGGAGCTCATTCCCTGTATCGTTGAGGTGGACAGGCTGATTATTGCGACGGTTTCCAATTGGGGCGCCTATGGCTTGATCGCATCCCTTCAGCTTTATACGGGAGAAGCTTTGCTGCCCTCCTTCGAAGAGGTCCGGGCCTATCTTTCCAAAATTGTGGGCATTGGGAGCGTTGACGGCGTGACGAAGGAAAAGGTCCTGTCGGTGGACGGGTTCGACCCGAGCTATGAAGAGGAGATTCTGGACCATTTGTCCAGGGCGGTGGAACGGCATTCCTTCAACCAGTTCACCATGTCGGAGGAGTATTCCGGCCTGTCCCTTTCCCAGTTCCACATCGGACAAACGGTGATCGGCAGGATGAAGGAGTTTGTCGCCGGAGAGACGGCTGGGATGGTCGGGACGGCCAAAACGGCGGCCGGGGAGATAAGCGTCCTGGATATCGGCTGCGGTCCCGGAAACCTTACCAGCGAGCTTTTAAAGGACCTGGAACCGGTCCGTGCCGACATTACCGCGATCGATATAGACCCCAAGGCTATAAGCCAGGCAAAAAAGAATTACGGCGGGATCCGGTTTGAAGTGGGGGACCTATATGCCCCCAATCCGAATACAATAAAATATGACTATGTTTTTTCCAATGAAACGCTTCACTGGATGCCCAAATTGCCGGAAGCCTTCTATGGAAGCGACCATATCATCTATTACTTTTTCGAGCAGGATTTGCGGAAGCAATACGGGGAATGGGCGCTCAGTTGTTACAGGAGGTCGTTCCGGAACATAAGGGACTACATGAAAAAGGAATCCGCCGCTTTTCTGCAATTCGGGCTGGACGGCCAGTTGAAGGAGGTCTACCGGCTGGTGGACAGGGTCCTCCGGGAGTACTGCCCTTCCGGGACGGGTCTTTACAAGCTGCCCCTGTATTATCCCACGGCCCCGGAGCTTGAAGAGCTTTGCAGGGAAACCGGCTTCGACATCCTGGAAATGCGGAATATCCGGGAAGAACTGAGCGAAGACAGCCCGGAGGAGATCGTCGGCTTCCTGAAGGGATTCATGGAGAATAATTTAAGGCGGATTCTCGGAAAAGAAAAGACTGCAAAACTGTTCGAAATTATTTATAATGAACTGGAAGGCATGAATATTCAAAAGTTCTCGGAAAACCAGTGGAATCATACTATTGTTGTATTAAAGCGGCAACAATAATACCCGGGTGGAGGTTTTAATGCAGGAAAAATACGACGAACTCCGGAAGAAGCATCCCGTTTTTACATATGACCGGTACGAGATCAGGAACCTGGAGGACAGGGTTGAAATTTTATATCACTTCAGCATTGGAGAGTTTGCTTCCTTTTCCCCGAAATGGACGCTTCCCAGGAATCGCATCGCTTTTTTCGATGAAACGGATAAAGTGATAAGGGAGTTGGTTTTCAACCTGGGTATGGTGGAGTTGATCAGCTATTGGAAAATTGCCTGTCCGCCCAGGATAATCGTAAAAGCGGGAGCGCTGGATGAGTACCGGGTGAATTGGTGGAAAAAGCAATATTTCCTGGGACTTGGAGAGTTCTTTCACACCAATGGTATCCGCGCGGATTTCGACAGTTTCATGAGCCTGGAGTCCGGGGAAGTTGGGAACGGTGGGGACGGTCCGGAGTCTACGACCGTCGGGGAGTCTGCGGCGGGCGGGGAGTCTGCAACCGCTGTGATCGGCGCTTGTGGAACGGCGGATTCCCTGGAGGGCTTCCTGATTCCCATCGGCGGCGGGAAGGATTCCGCCGTTTCCCTCGAACTGTTGGAGGCATACCGGGACACGAACCTTTGCTATATTATCAATCCCAGGGGGGCGACCCTCCAGACCGCGGAAGCGGCCGGATACCCGGAGAAAAGAATCGTTGGCGTCCACCGGACGCTGGATGCACGGATGATGGCCCTGAACAGGGAAGGCTATCTGAACGGCCATACGCCCTTCTCCGCCCTTGTCGCCTTTTCTTCCGTGCTGCTGGCCTACCTGAACAACAGAAAGTATGTGGCGCTTTCGAACGAATCCAGCGCGAATGAGAGCAACGTGGAAGGAACGGAGATCAATCACCAGTACTCGAAAAGCTTTCAGTTCGAACGCGATTTCTGTGAATACGAAAAACGATATATCGGCAGCGGCGTGCAGTATTTCAGCATCCTGAGGCCCTTTAGTGAATTGCAGATCGCCAGGAATTTCGCCAGGCATCCGAAATATTACAAGGTGTTCAAAAGCTGCAATGCAGGCAGCAAAGAGGATAAATGGTGCTGCAGTTGCCCGAAGTGCCTGTTTGTTCACCTGATCCTTTCCCCCTATATCGAGCGTCCGATTCTAAAGGATATTTTCGGGGAAGACCTCCTGGAGAATGAAAAGCTTATCGGCACTCTGGAAGAATTGATCGGAATCCGGCCGGAAAAACCCTTTGAATGTGTGGGCACCCGGGATGAAATCAATACGGCCATATGCCTGACGATAAAGAAGGACGAAAGGCTTGGGAGGCCATGCCCCAGGCTGTTGGAGCATTATAAGGGGCTTTCGGTGTACCGGGAGTACCGGAACCGGGAAAATCCGTATGACCGCTATTTTGATGAGAATCATCTGATTCCGGCGGAATTGATCGGGCAGGTAAAAGAAACCATGCTGTCCTGACAGCAGGGGATTCAGAGGTGAGCAGCAAGTACATGGAAGAAGCGAAAATAAAACGGGAAACAAGAGAAATAAAAGAAATGTGCGGCTTTTTGCAGGGCAGGGAAATCCTGCTCCTGGGCTTCGGCGCAGAGGGGAAATCCACCTACAACTTCATCCGCCGGTATTTTCCGGACAAGACGGTGGCCATTGCCGACAAAAAGAACCTGGAAAACGAAGGCTTGAAAAACGTGGTTCTCTATTCCGACAAGAATGGCAAGGAGTGCCTGGATCGCTATGACGCTGTTATAAAAAGTCCCGGAATTGTCCTGGACGATTCGGAGAAGCCCTATCTGGACAAAATAACGTCTCAGACCGAGCTGTTCCTGAAATATTATGCAAAACAGACCATCGGAATTACGGGCACAAAGGGGAAGAGCACGACTGCCTCGCTGGTCCGCCATGTTCTCGCGGAGTCCGAAAAGGATGCGCTGCTGGTCGGGAATATCGGCTTGCCCGTGTTTGACGTTCTGGAGCGGATTCGTCCGGAAACCTGGGTCGTATATGAACTATCCTCCCACCAGCTTGAATATGTCCGCCATTCTCCGCATATTGCGGTCCATCTCAATATTTTCGAGGAGCACCTGGACCACTACGGCACCTTTGACAAATATGCCCGCGCCAAGGAAAACATTTTCCGCTATCAGCAGGAAGGGGACATTCTCGTGTACAACAGGGAATTTATCCCGGGCGCGCCGGACAGCAAAGCCGAGCTTATAACAATATCGAACCGGTATGAGGACGCCGACGGCTACATCAAGAATGGGAAAATCCATTACAAGGATACGGTCCTGGAGCTTAACGAAGAGGAACTGAAGCTGAAGGGACAGCACAACCTTTATAACATAGGGGTTGCTTCTATCATCGCAAGGCTGTGCGGCATTTCCGAAGAGCAATTTGTCCGCGCCGTCAGGTCCTTCAAGCCCTTGCCACACCGACTGGAATACGTGGGCGAGATCGACGGCGTGACGTATTACAATGATTCCATCTCCACCATTTGCGAAACCACCATCCAGGGGATCAACAGCCTGAAAAACGTCGGAACCGTCCTTCTCGGAGGAATGGACAGGGGCATCGACTACCGCCCTCTTGCGGAATACCTGCTGGCGTCGGACATTGAGACGGTCATCCTGATGCCGGATACGGGATACCGGCTTCTGGAGCTGCTGAAGGAGCTTTCGGGAGGCGAATACGGGGGGAAAGCCATCCGGATGGCCTCCGGACTGGAACAAGCGGTGGAATTCGCCCTGGAGAACCCGGCAAGGGGAAGGATATGCCTTTTCTCGCCGGCCGCCGCAAGCTACGGCTTCTTCCGGAACTTCGAGGACCGGGGGGAGCGGTTCAAGAAGCTGCTGGCGGAAAAAAGCGGGCTGAAAACGGAAACCTTGTGAAAAGAAATTAAAATTTGAACCCTTGGATTTGAATAAAGGAGTTATTATGCAATATCGGGAAATGGGAAAAACCGGCGACAGGGTGTCCGTCCTGGGATACGGCTGCATGCGCTACCCCAGGATCAACGGGAAAATCGACGAGCAGCGGACCGAAAGGCAGATCATACAGGCCATCGAGCAGGGAGTCAACTATTTCGACACGGCGTACATCTATCTCGGCGGCAAAAGTGAAAGCATCCTGGGGGACGTACTGGCGAAGGGCTACAGGGACAGGGTCCGGATCGCCACAAAGATGCCGCCCTATAAGATCCGTTCCATAAAGGATATGGAGAGTGTCCTGGAAATCCAGCTGGGAAGGCTGCGTACGGACCGGATCGACTATTATCTGGTTCATGCCCTGAGCGATTGGGGAACCTGGGACAGGCTCAAAAAGCTGGGGATCGACGAATTTGTCCGGAAAGCGAAGGCGGAGGGGAAAATCCGGTATTTCGGCTTTTCGTACCATGGAGACCGGGAGGTGTTCAAAGCCCTGGTGGACGATTATCCGTGGGATTTCTGCCAGATTCAGTACAACTATATGGACGAACACTTCCAGGCGGGCAGGGAAGGACTGGAATATGCTGCGTCAAAGGGCCTGGGCGTGATCGTCATGGAGCCCTTGCGGGGAGGCGCCCTGGTCGGGAAAATGCCGGAGGAAATCCGGAGGATCTGGGAAGGCGCGGACGCCAAAAGGTCGGCGGCGGATTGGGCTCTGAGATGGTTGTGGAACCAGCCCGAGGTCACGACGGTGCTTTCGGGGCTCAACGAAGAAGCGCATATCGACGAAAACATCCGGATAGCAAATGATACTGCACCCGGCTCTCTCACTCCGAAGGAGCTTGAGCTTTACGGCGAGGTGGGCAGGGAGTACAACAGGCTTATGAAGGTGGGCTGCACGGGCTGCGGCTATTGCATGCCCTGTCCGGCCGGCGTGGACATACCGTTGTGCTTCAGCTATTATAACAGCAAGCACCTCTTCAAGAACAATCACGCAAAATGGCAGTATATCGGCTTTACTGGCGGGTTCATGGGGGGCAAGCCTTCCTATGCCTCGTTGTGCAAGGATTGCGGAAAATGCGAGAAGGTCTGTCCGCAGCATCTGCCGATCCGCGAGAAGCTCCGCGAGGTTGCCGGAGACATGGAAATGCCCGTCCTGAAGCCGGTTATGTGGATCACGCGGAAATACTTTACGGTCCGCAGGAAAAAATAAACCGAAATAGATCAGCGAACAAAAAGAATGGAGGCAATAGTATGTCCAGAATAGCAAAAAGCCTTACCGACCTTATAGGCAATACCCCGCTGCTGGAGCTTGTGAATTATAACAGGAGGAACCATTTGGACGCCACAATCCTTGCCAAATTGGAGTCCTTCAACCCGGCCTCAAGCGTAAAGGACCGGATCGGCTTTGCGATGATCAAGGATGCCGAGGACAGGGGACTGATCAACAAGGATACCGTCATTATAGAGCCGACAAGCGGCAATACCGGCATTGCGTTGGCTTTCGTAGCCGCTTCGAGGGGATACCGGCTGGTGATCACCCTGCCGGAAACCTTCAGCCTGGAGCGGAGAAACCTGATGAAAGCGCTGGGCGCCGAGCTTGTGCTGACCCCCGGGGCGGAAGGGATGCCGGGGGCGATAAAGGCGGCGCAGGAGCTTGCCGCTAAAACGCCGAATTCGTTCATCCCCCAGCAGTTTGAGAATCCCTCCAATCCCGAAGTGCATCGGAAGACAACCGCGGAGGAAATCTGGCGGGATACGGACGGAAAGGTGGACCTTTTTGTGGCCGGCGTCGGTACCGGCGGTACGATTACAGGCGTAGGCGAGGTCCTGAAGCAGAGAAAGCCGGAGGTCCGGATCGTTGCAGTGGAACCCTTCGATTCGCCGGTGCTGTCCGGCGGGACGAAAGGCCCCCACAAGCTCCAGGGGATCGGCGCGGGCTTCGTGCCGGCCGTGCTGAACAGGGCCGTCTGCGATGAAATCTTCAAGGTCCGGACCGAAGAAGCCTTTGAAACGGCAAGAAGCCTTGCCAGAACCGAAGGGCTGCTGGTCGGGATCTCTTCGGGCGCAGCCGCTTTCGCCGCCACCCAGCTGGCGAAAAGGCCGGAGAATAAAGGCAAAAACATTGTCGTTCTGCTCCCCGACACAGGAGAACGATACCTGTCCACCGCCCTGTTCCAGAACGAATAGCAAAGATGAAAAGCCTGCCTGCCAAATGAACGGAACAGGCAGGCTTCACCATGTGATCATCAATAGTACGCCTACCGTTCTGTGCTCCGTAAATTAAGCAATGGGTACAAACCTTGTTGACCAGCCTTGCTGCTCTGCCGGAAAACCGAAAAATTTCATCCACTGCCTGATCAGGAAAAATATTGCGCTCCTGGATGTTGATCCGTTACCACCCTGACCTATACCGAGAGGAAGAACCAGAATACCCTGCACAGGGACAGAAACTTGAACCAGATACTATTCTTCCTGGCTGTGTCCCAGTGTAACAGCCACGGGAACACGGATGCGACGGACACTACGGAGGCATTGCGGAGGAAGGCAACGGGGAAAATAAAAGGAGTTAAGTTTTAAACCCTAACTCCTTAAGCCCAATTGTATTTTATGGGGTTTTTGAAGCACTGCTAAAAGTGCTTTTTCTATTAGATTTTACTTAATATCATGCCATTTCCAATTTCTGAATTATTCGTTCTTATGCCTATTAAGCAAGTTTTGCATAAACTGCATATGGTCAATAAAGCTTTCAAATGTTTTTTTAAAAAGCTCCTTTTTTATGTTTTTAGGATTATACTTATCTTCAACTGAAATAGAATAAATATTACCGTCTTCTTTTTCATTCAGTACAATAAAGTAATAACAGCTGGTTCCTTTTGTTCCGATTACAAATAGTTTCTCAGACCATGGTTTATTTTGCAATCCATTTTCTCTTAAGTTTAAATTTAGTTTTATTATTTCTTCCGCATCATCTAAAAGTGAATCAGATACATAGGGATATCGATTCTTATCACATAACGGATTATTTTCAACAACCCTTTTATACGATTCTGTTAACCTAATATTTAATTCCTTTTCGATCATAATAATTTCATCTTTCCGCATCTAGAAGCCTCCTATTGTACGAGCTTGTCCTTGAACTCTTTAAGTGTTTTTGCCGCGAAATCAATAACATCCTGTTTGGTTGGTTCTACTCCAAGTTCTTTAAACGATAATTTGAAATCATTCCATGCTTTATTTAGTAATTTATGAGTTCCTTGGTCTACACCATATAAATTAAACAAATTGTTCGGGTCAAAATTTTTGCCAAATAGCTGTGCATATTCAAGTGGTATTAAATGATGGACATCTAGCTTCTGTCCTTTATTTATCGCCTGCATGAAATCTGTGCTATTGTTTTTTATAATTGTTCTTGCTTCTGCTCTCAGAGCATCTTTCATTTTACTGCTTAATTTTTCGCCTTTACTTATTGCTACCATAGCTTTTTCTGCATTTGTGAGCTTTTTAGTTCCTTCTGCTGCTTTTACAGCAATTTTAACAGCACGTCCGCCACCAGTTGCAAATGGTATGAAAGTACATCCTACATCAGCACCTAACGAAGCCCAATTCCATCCATTTCCCGGATCGGCAATTAAATCACCAACGTCCCAAATGATAAAGCCAATGTCGGCTACCGTATCAATAATATGTCCGCTTGGATCATAGTACTGGATCGGATCATTGTGGCAATATGTGTAAAGATTTAGAGATAATGGATCTTTATCTTTGCCAAGGTAAGAATCTTCTGTGACAAATCTTCCTATAGCAGGATCATAATACCTCGCCCGCAGATAATACGTCCCAGTTTCCTTGTCAAAGTATTCTCCGCAATACCGGAATGCATTAGTATCAGTATTGTCAAGGTTCTTCTCATTGCCGAAAGCATCATAGTCATAATTCTTTATAACACTGCCTGTAACATTCGTCAACTGTATTACATCGCCATGGGCATTGTACAGAAAATATAATTTGTCAGTGCTGCTCCCATTATCGGCAAAAATCAGGTTAATACCCCGGATATAGCGCTTTGCTACAGGACCGGACCCATCATATTCGGCTATGATATCCGTCCCATCCCACACATGCAACGTAGTGACGCCATCGACCGTTTTACTTCTTCTCAAGTTATTGGGGTTATATGTGTAAGCAATGTTCTGCCCGCTTTCAACAACGGAAATCAACCGGTCAAGGCCGTCATAACCATAGGAGATACCGCCTTTGCCGGTTTGATTGCCATTGTTGTCGTAACTGTATGCTGTAATTGTGTTTATACCATTTTCAAAGCGGTGCTCTGCAACAAGCCTGTTGTTCGCATCATACTGATAGCTGACAGAGTAGGGCATAGTTATTCCGGATACCGACATTGTCGCCCTGTTGCCGCTATCATCAAATGTATAGCTGATAGACGTTCCGGATGTAGTTGTTTCAGATGCCAGTCTGCCGAGCCCATCGTAAACATAGCTTGTGCTGGCTCCGGACAACTCGATTTTTGTTGCCTGATTACCATTAAGATAGTAGCTGTAGGAATATTGGGATATAGTACTGTCGCCTTGATAATTGGCCAACATCTGGAGCTTATTGTTCAGATTGTAGACATAAAGGGTGCTGTTTCCGTTACCGTATGTCAGCGTTTCTCTGTTTCCGTTGGAATCATATTGATAGGTAGCTTCCGCAATACCATTGTTAATTACTTGATATAATCTGCCCATATTATCATAAGTGTAGCCTAGTTCGGTTATTGTGGCATTGTCTTTTGTCAATATAAATGCCGTCCGGTGGCCAAGCAAATCCAGGGCATATTCCTTCAAAATCCCTGCAGACTCGCGCTCGCTGGTCAGTCTGCCCATTTTGTCGTAGGTATTGGTGAGCAGAATGCCTCCGCTGGATGTAGTTAAAACATTTCCCAAGGAGTCATACGCATAGGAAGTTGACACGTTTTTTGAGGCATCAGAGCAGGTAACTATTTTGGAAAGCATCCTGTTCATTTTATTGTAAGTCATGACGGTTACATTTCCATTGCGGTCATCCGTTTGGGTATTGTTTCCATTGAGATCATACCCATAGACGATCGCTTGATTCATCGGATCGATCATACGGATAAGCCTGCCCGCATAGTCATATTCGTACTTCGTAACGGAGAAATCCGAATCCCCTTGAGCAGTGATGTTATCCGGGCCATTCAATACCAGTGGCTGTGACAGCCCGGTATACATCCTGACTTTATTTCCATCAGCATCATAATAGTATTGGGTATAGCTTTCGGGAGTTTCTCCATCAAAATTCGTCACCTTTACGAGCAGGTCTCTAGTGTCATATTCATATCCGGTATAACTATAGCATTCTTCTTCTCCGGGCTTATTGCTGGTAACGCCGTATAAGGTCATGTTGCCGTTTTTATCATATTGCTTTTTTGTGAGAGAATAATATAAAGTATCCTCTATTCTCTCAAACGGAGTCTTTTCTTCGATCAGCCTTTTCAGTCCGTCGTACTCGTAAAGCACGGTGTTATTTTGGGGATCGGTCACACTGCGGACTAATCCGTTCGGATAGTACTCTGTGACGATGACTGTTTCATCCGGGTTTATCTGCCGGATAAGCCTTCCTGCGTAATCAAAGAGGTATGTCGTTGTGGCTGTATCGGCGGAATTGAAATATTTTGTTTCAATTGTTTCCGTATTACCGTTTTCAAGGGCAAGGTATTCATATTCCCTTAAAGGCGCCGGAGCCCCGACTCCGTCTGAAAACAGCACTTTCATGGGTCTGTTCATAACGTCATATTCATAGGAATAAACGGCGCCATTGGGCATCTGCTCGGACTCGATGTTTCCGTATAAATCGTAAGTGTACGTTGTCACATTGTTCTCAGCATCCGTTGCTGCATGCAGGAGGCCGTTGTTGTAATAGGTATACCGGAAGCCGTGATTGCCGCTGTATGAATGGTTTGCAATATTGTCTAAAGCCGGACTGTATAAATTGGGAGAGACCTCCTTTGTTTTGTTGCCTCTAAAGTCATAGGTAATCCTGGTAGTTGCTCCGTTGTCTTCTACCCTTTTCTCAAGATTGCCTTTTTTGTCATAAGTGTAATTCGTGCTATGGCCGGCAGGAGACACCAGTTTTGTCACGAGGCCATAGGAATTGTTCGTCTTCTTTGTAACATTTCCGGCTGAGTCGGTAATCGTGCACAGATAGCCATTGGGATCATATGTATAGGAAGTATTATTCCCCATTGGATCCGTATGACTTTTTAAAAGTCCCTTATATTTATATCCCAATGATTGAGCTTCTTCACCAGAAAAATAGGTATACCGGTCAATTGCAAAATCTTCATCGTCAGATCCACTTGCATACTCCATTTCGCCATCAAACGGTCTTGCCGTTTTCAGGAGACAAACGCCATCGCCGTCATAAATATAATAAACCGGCCTTCCGGTCTCATCCCTTTCCATAATTATGTTGTTTTTGTCGTCATAGGAGTAATGCCTTTTTGAGAGATCCGGATTGATAATTCCAGTGACATTTCCGTTGCCTAAATCCCTGATGTATTCCGTTTTATTGCCGTATCTGTCGGTTACGGTTTTTGATTCCCAATACTTGTTCAAGCCGTTCCGTTCAACATAATATTCCGTTGTTTGTGTCCTGTTTTCACTGTCAATCGTCTCGGTTATATTGAAGGTCCTGTCATACCATTGAACAGTTTGGCGCCCGTTACTGTCCATGATCGTTGTTTTTCCGTTCGTATCGTCATAATCGTAGAGGAATGTATTGCCCAACCGGTTCGTGATGCGATGAACCTTCAGCGAATAATCATCCTCGGGATCCTCAAAATACTCTATGGATTCCACAACATTCTGCTGATGATCCTTGACGGAATTCAGCAATTCATTTTCATCGTAACCGTAATATAAGGTATTAAGCAATGGATCAGTTACTTGACTAAGCTTGCTTTCCGAATAGAGATCCGGGGTATATGAATACTGGATTATTCTTCCGCCGGCAATGTCCGTAATGCTTTGCACCAGTCCACGCTCATTATAGGCGAATATGAATTCCCGCAAAGCAGGATCAATAATTTTTATAATAGCTCCGTATTCATCTAGTACAATTTGCGTTCTGTTGCCATATCGATCTACCATTGCGGAAAGAATGCCGTTTTCATCAAATATCAGTTTTGACTGATTCTTTGCGGTCAATTTATAACTTCCGTCTTCAAGCCGCACAAGCCGGTTACGGGAATCCATAGCCGTGTAGGTACCATCCTCATTTATGCTATAGCTAATGGAACTGCCGCCCGGCAGATATGCCACCAGTATTTTTGACGCCTCATTGGAAGAACTGCTCAAGGAGAAATTTGTCCCGGAGGACGCTGCCCCGGAGGAGGTTCTCAACAGCAAAGGCCCGGAGCCACCGGAAGGATATTCTATTTCAATCCTGCCTTCATAGGAAGAACTCCAGCCTCGGCCGAATATCCCCCAGTGGGAATCGGATGAATTATAGGAACGGGAAAACACAATATCTCCAAAATCAGACGGAACGATCAGATCGGTGTCGGAACGGGAATAATTACCTGTAGGAGCGTATGTACCCTGGTTTTGGCTGTTATGGGCTTCCTTCTGGTATTCCTGCCCCAGCCATGACCTGCAAGCTATCCCTTCGCTCACCTTGGCTCCTTCGCCGATCCACGTTTCTTTTTCCTTATCATAAACGGTCGGACCATATACCGAATCCCAGTAGCATTTTGTCAAATCAACGGCATTGACGGATGACTTATTGTTAAAAGCCCCATAAGTTGAACTCCCTAGAAAAGAAAGGTTTCGAAAGGTCTGCGTCTGATCGCTGTCGAGATACAACCCGTAATCACAATCCCTGAGCTCCATATAAGAAATATGAGAGGACCCTTTTATATCCATGCCTTTTTGGCAATTTTGGATGGACCCCTCATAAGAACCGATATAACCGTCGACGCCAACCAATATGCCGGTTTCCGTACAATCAGAAATGAACGGATCGTATAGATCGGCTTGACCATCGACAATCATGCCGTTTCTGCAGTCGTTGATCTCGGCAGACCCGGAAAGAATGGAATTGACTTCTGTTTCAATCCCTGTTTCCGCACAGCTTTCTATATACATATAGGAATACAGGGTCCCTTTATTCTTGATGCCGGTATGGGAGTCCAGAACGCTTATACTTCCGTCAAATTGTGCATTTTGATCTATCAGCACGGCAGTGGAAAAATTATGAACGATATTACAACCTATGGAAGAATAAAACGATCCTTGAATATTCAGTGCATTTTCCGAATAAAAGAAGTTAATATCCTCACAGTCAAATTCAGCATTAGGACTTACCGTGACCGCCCCCCAGTAGTCGTCACTGTTTCGTACTCCATCCCCGCCAAAGTCCGGATCTCTTTCGCAAGTGAAGAACACGGAATGCTCCTCATCGGAAAGGGCCGATATCCTGCCGTCGACCTGGACGTCGGCGCCAGCGCGCAGTTTTACCGCCGTTCCTGCTTCCAGGGTTAACTCCGCACCCGTATTGATAACCAGACATTTTCGGATCAATATGTTCTCCTGACTATGCCATGTTGTATCGGTATGGATTGTTAAATAGGTTGCAGTTTTGTACTCGGTGCTGGTTTCGGATTTATTATTGTTGCCATCAAATGCCTTCACAAAGTAGGAATAGTCCGTATTAGGCTGTAGCCCTGAGTCAATAAAGGTAGAATTTTCTACGGTTCCTAGCAGTTCGTTGTTACGGTATACTTCATATCCGTCCACATTTACGTTGTCTGAAGAGACTTCCCAAGTAAGCACCATCCCTGTATCCGTAATTTCACTTGCGGTCAGTCCTTGCGGTACGGTAGGCGGTTCTGTATCCTTTTCGTTTTCTGTTGTAACAGTTAATTCATTGCTTGCTTCGGATAAATTTCCCGCTGCATCCTTTGCTCTCACAGTAAAACTGTAAGATGTATCGGGTTGTAAGCTGGTGACAGTAACGCTTGTCCCCGTGACGGTCTCAGGTGTATTCTGCCCGTTATATACCTCATAGCCGGTTACACAGACATTATCCGTTGACGGCTCCCATATTAGTCCGACGCTTGTGGTTGCTATAAAGCTGTATGCCAGGTTTGACGGGCTGGACGGCGCTTGCGTGTCAATCGAGTCATCCGCTCCAGATATCTGGCCTGCGAAGGCAAGTCCCAAAGCAAATAGGAGAACAAGGAAAAGAGAAATGAGCCAATACTTATGATTTGCAGACATAACCTTTTTCATAAACCCTCCTAAATAGCGGTTCGATGAACATTGAAGGAAAATCTGCAGCGTATTGTCATATCCCTTATAATTAACATTATTATATTTACTTTTCCATTTTATTCTCTTCGTTTAGCAGCGTATATAGTAATTAACTCCTATGCAGTGTAGGCATCTTCCTAGTTCTGCAGGCCTAGTTCGGCAACCTTGATTTTTGGATTGATTCGCTGCCTCGCTTCGACTGTCCAAGGGGTCAAAAGAAAGAAAAGAGAAGGGCTAACAATAAAAAGAAAATGTAAAAGTTGACATGATTTTTTCATAATGATACTATTTTTTTGTGGAGAACTTGCAGTTCAACAGCCCACTTATAGATGGATGTCAGGAGAGTGGTTTTATCAGTAATAAAACGTTGAAGGAAGAGCGTAAAAAGCTGGAGGATCAGATCAAAGAGAGTGAAGTGTTTTTCAGGACAGCCTTTAATAATGCTGCGATCGGTATGTGTATCTATTCTGTCGACGGAACATTTTTAAAAGTGAATCGTGCTTTGTGTGATCTGATCGGTTATTCCGAAGAAGAGCTGGTGAATATGCATTACCTGCAAATAACGCACCCTGATGATTTGAACAAAGACATCGATACTTTAAAACAACTTTTTGCAGGAGGAATATCCAACTTAATTCTTGAAAATCGTTATATGCATAAAAACGGGAGCGTGATCTGGGCTATTTTGGGTGTGTCAATGGTATATGGCGCCGATTCAAAGCCGCAATACCTTATTGGACAAATTCAGGATATTACTTCCAGGAAGAAAATGGAAGAAGAATTGAAAAAGGCAAAGGTAGAGGCCGAGAGTCTTGCCAGTACGGACTACCTTACGGGCATCATGAACAGACGTGCCTTCATGCTGCGGTTTGCCGAAGAATTGAACCGGGCAAGAAGGGAAAAATATTTTGTAAGCCTGATTCTTATTGATATTGATTTTTTTAAAGTCATTAATGATACTTATGGACATTTTGCAGGAGATACGATCCTGCAGCAATTTGCAAGTGCCTTGTCTGGAAACATCCGGCCTTACGATTTCCTGGGGCGGCATGGCGGTGAAGAGTTTATCGTATGTCTGCCGAATACGGATCGTGAACAGGCCGTCATCGTTGCCGAGCGCATGAGAAGGGCTGTTGAAGCGTTAACCATACAGGTTGATACTATTGATGAGAAGATAAAACTTACTGCAAGTTTTGGGGTGGCATCGCCAATCAGCGGATTTGAAGAGAGCATTGATTCCCTGATCATGCAGGCGGATAGCGCAATGTATAAAGCAAAATCAACCGGAAGAAACCGTGTATGCACTTCAGAGTAATGCCTGGTAAACAGCTGGATGAATAGTAGGACAACCCTTTGGGTAAAAGGCTCGGGGTCAAACGGGACCAACCTCACCGGCAGCTTAGCTGCCGGTGCTTGTGTAATGCCTTACGCCGATGCGCCATATCCTTGTCGAGAACAGCAGAAAGGCGAACCCGGCCGGCAGCGCCAGCAGGCCTGTAAACCGGCTTTCGCCCCAACCGCAGACGGCGGCCGCCGGATAATAGCTTACCACCAGCATCGGCATAAAGAAGGTGAACAGCTGGCGTAAAACCCTCGGCATATAGTCGATGGGACAGCGGGTGACCTGATAGCTGGCGTTGGTGAAGATATAGATCCAATCCAGCCCCTGGACCGTAAAAAAGGCAAGACCGGAGGTCATGATAAATACGCCTGCATAGGCGAAGAAGCCGCCTGCAAGGGCAAGCAGGAGGATTGCGATGTTGGCGGGCGTTGCCGGCACATCCTGCTTCCAAAGGCACCAGAGGATGGCGGCCGTGCCTCCGACGACCCTGGAGAGCCTGTGGATATGGAAATAGGAGCCTGCGACCTGGATGTAAAGCGAGCGGGGCCTCAGGAGGAGCCGGTCGAAATCGCCGGTGCGGATCATTCGCCAGGGGAAACAGTCAAACCCGCGGCAGAAGGTCTCCGCCAGGCCGAAGCTGGTGACCGCCAGGGCGTAGATCAGAACAATGCGTTCCACGGACCATTCCCCGACGCTCCCGAACCGGGAAAACAGGAACAGCAGGCCGATGGGATCGGTTACGACAACGATCAGCACCTGCAGTACCATGATCGGCCAGCCTTTGTACTCAAGGCCGGCCAGGAAATTCATCCGGAGATATTTGAAATACAATTTGATTGCGTCCATTTCTAACCTCCCTGCACAATAATGTTCTTCAGCTTTTTTGCCATCATGAGCTTTCCCGCCGCGATAAATACCGCCGTCCATAAAAGCTGCAGCCCGATTGCCCGGACCGCTTCCGCCGGGGGCATTGTCCCGATGTAAAGACGGCAGGGAATGTCGAGGTATCCGGCAAAGGGTTGGAGGAGCAGGAAATCCTGCAGGAATTCCGGCCAGAGCTGAAGGGGGAGATAACAGCCGGACAGGACACCGCCAACCAGCATGATGATATAGGTCGGTCCGTCGCCCCAGGTTATGCTCAGCCGGGTTACACTTGCAAGCATGGCAAATGCCGAGCAGAGCAGGAAAGCGCCTGCCACGGAAATAAGGGCGCATAGAAAGCCCAGGAGGGAGGCGGGCGGGGCGAGCCGCCAGGAGAGGGGCATGAGCATTCCGGCCAGCATGGTGATGGAACCGCGCCAGAACAACGGCGTCAGTCTTGAGGCTGCGACCTTGGCAAACCAGTGAAAATAAAGGTCGATAGGGCGGCACATTTCGATTCCGACATCGCCGCTGTTGATCTTGTTCCGAATTTCGTCGTCAATATTCATGGGCTGCATAAGAAAAAGCACTTGTGTCAGCCAGGCATAGGAAATCAACTGTTTCAGGCTGAGTCCGGCCATAAGGCCGGCGTCTCTGTTATCCGCGTATTTGTAGAATACCGTATAGACCGTGATTTCGATCAGTACCCAGAAGATGCCCGTCGATGCGCCTGCAAGCCCTGCAATCCGGTACTGGAAGCCCTCGGCGGTTTTGATGCGGAAAACGGACAGGCAGGCCCTGACGGTCGGGGCCCATTGCTGTAATCCGTCGCTCCAGTTATGCCGCAATCTGGCGTTCCTGTTCTGCTGCGTGCTGCTCCTCATATTCTCATCTCCTTGTACATGGCCGCGATGATTTCATCGATATCCTGCTCCTCTACCACGATATCGCTTAGGGGAAGTCTCCGGGCCAGACGCTCGATCAGGGTGTGGGCGGCGACAGCGGCGGGATTGAAAAGGACAGTCCAGGTTTTGCCGTCCACCAGGACGCTTTCCGCTCCGTCCAACGGCGTTTCTTCCACTTGCCGTTCGAAAGTCACTCTCAGTCTGCGCAATGGAGCATATTTTCCCTTCAGGGCATCAAGCCTGCCGTCATAAAGTAATTTGCCGCGCCCGATGACCATGACCCTGCCGCACAGGGTTTCGATGTCGTCCATGTCATGGGTCGTAAGGATCATGGTTACGCCGTTTCGCCGGTTTTCCTCCTTCAGGAACTCCCGCAGAGCCAGCTTGGATACGGCATCCAGGCCGATGGTCGGTTCGTCCAGGAAGAGGATCCGGGGACTGTGCAGCAAAGCCGCCGCGATCTCGCAGCGCATCCGCTGTCCGAGGGAGAGCTGCCTGACCGGTGTCTTCAGCAAATCCGCAATGCCGAGTATTTCCGTGAGTTCGGCGAGGCGCGCCGAGTAGGAAGCCGAAGGAACATTGTAAATATCCTTCAGCAGGCGAAAGGAATCGCTTACGGGAACATCCCACCATAGTTGGCTCCTCTGGCCGAAAACCACCCCGATCCGCGCAACATGCGCCACCCGCTCCCGCCAGGGAATGCGGCCCATGATCGCGCAGCTGCCCTTATCCGGAGTCAGTATGCCGCTCATGATTTTCACCGTAGTGGATTTTCCGGCGCCATTGGGGCCTATATAGCCCACCAGCTCGCCTTCCCCGATCTGAAAGGAGATTTCTTCGAGGGCCCGGATTTCCTCCGTCCGGCGGACAAAGGCGCCCCGCAGCAGCCCGAAACGTCCTTCCGGCCTTTTGAAAAGGCGAAAGGTCTTGCCGATTTCCGCCAGTTCGATCTGTGGCATGGTAACCACCTCCGTTTCTGTATTTGGGCGGTTCATCCATTTTATACCGGGAAGGAGAAAAAGGAAAACCGGCTTGTTTGAAACGAGATGCTTTGTATTCGGAGCGGCAGGCGGGATTCTCTTAATTTCCCCGTTTTTGAAAGAATTTCTTGACAATTTGCCGTTTGGCGTGTATGGTATATATATGATTAGTGTTGAGGACACTATGTATATATGTTTGACTATCCAAATAGGATTACATAAAATGGAAGATATAAGCAGGCAGCAAAATTGCCTGCTTTTTTATTTTCCGCTGCAAGCTGCTTCCTTTTTACAATACCCTTGACAAATGGGTTATAAAGATAATACTATATAGTACAATACCAAATAGTACAGTATTTGCATAACAGGAGGGTTAATTGTATGGAGTTGAAGCAATTGGACGCGGGACAACGGGACGAGCTGATGTCCCTGATCAAAAGGAGCGGGTTTGCAATCGTATGTTCGCAGGGGACGGACGGGCATCCTAACGCGAAAGCGATGTTTTGCCAGGAATATGACGGGCTGAAGACCTTTTATTTTTCAACGAATGTTTCCTCGCGGAGAACCGGGGATTTTAAAGAGAATCCCAAAGCCTGCATCTATGTGTTTGATCCGGCTTCCTTCCAGGGGATCATGCTGGTCGGAAACATGACCGTTCGTACGGACAGAGCTCTGAGAGAGCGCTTGTGGCGCGACGGGTGCGAAATATATTATCCGACGGGCATAGACGACCCCGATTATTGCGTCCTCCAGTTTGAAGTGCTCTACGGAAACTACTACCACGGACTGAGCAATTTCGATTTTGCTGTTTGATTTGATAAACCGGCCGTTTACTGATACAATATCTATATCATTGTGTCAAGAGGTTCGGGTTTATGGAGAACGGTGACGAATTCAGGAGCATCCTGAAGCAAAAGGGCTTGAAATATACAAAACAGAGAGCTTCCATCCTGAAGTTCCTGGAGGAAAGCGGGCAGCCCGCGGGCGCCGAGCAGATCTTTCTGGAACTGCAGGGCAAGGGCGTGAATGCCAATCTGTCCACCGTTTACAGAATATTGGAGTCCCTGGCGTCCAAAGGGCTGATCGTGAAAACCAGCATCGGCTCGGATACGAAAGCCGTATTTGAGCGGAACAGGCTGGAGCACAAGCACCGCCTGATCTGCATGAACTGCAAGAAAATGCTGTCCGTGGACGGCTGTCCGCTGGAGGATTATGAAAAGCTGCTGCGGAAGAAGATGGGCTTTGATGTTACGGGCCACAAGCTTGAAATATACGGCTACTGTGAAGACTGCAAGATGAGCAGGGAAGACAGCGACAAAGGCGAAGGCGGTGACCGCGACGACGTCTGAAGCGGAAGCTAAAGCCGGGAGACGGGGTTACTGCCGAGGCAGAGGAGAAGGGAAAAAAGGATGGAACCTGTTTCGGTTTACAGAAAGAAGTACGTTATCGGGATAAATGAGGTGGACTTTACCCAAAAATTGAAGCAGAGCGCCCTTTTTGGCTATTTCCAGGATATTGCGAGCCATGCGGTGCTGAATTTGAACATCGGCATCAACGAATTGATCGAGCGCTTCCATGTAACCTGGGTCCTGGTCCGAATCAGGGCGGATATCGTCCGGAATCCGGGATGGAATGAGGAAATCACCCTGGAAACCTGGCCCCAGGAACCGGGAAGGCTGGAATTCGAAAGGGATTTCCTTGTGACGGACGGGCAGGGCAATGTCATCATCCGGGCTGTTTCCACTTGGGTGATCATGGACGTCGATACACGGGAAGTGAAAAAAAGTGAATTGATTCATTTCAAATATCCGTCGTTTAAAAAAGAGCGGGCCATGGACTGCCGGCTTGGCAGACTGAAGCCCTCCGGCACGCCCGAGGCGGCGTACAAAAGGATCATAGGCTACAGTGACGTGGATATGAACGGCCACCTCAACAACTCAAAATACGTGGACTTTATAATGGATTGCTTTACAATTGAAAACCACAGGCAGTATGAAGTAAGATCCATCGAGGTGAACTACTTGAGCGAAGCCCTGCCAGGCGAAACGCTGGTTCTTCGCAGGGAGCTTTCCGAAATCAACGCCAATCACATCTACATAGACGGCGTAAACGAAGCGGGGGATAAGGCCGTATTCAGGGCCCGGCTCGAAATCGGCCCCAGGATCACACCCTGACGTCGATGTTCCCGCCCTTGTACGGGGTTACGGAGTTCTCGATGGCATTTGCGCCTGTTGCAGGCAGCGCTTTCAAAATCGCAGCCAGGGATTGGGCGTCCTGACCTACTGATTTCCGCAAAACAGATATGCCTATAGCCTGCCTTATGCTGGCTATATTGTTTTGTATGGCGTCGTTGATTTCCATCCGGCCACCTCCCTTACAGATATTTTCCCACCTTTCATTCTATTTTAACATTATTTTTTCATTTTCACTAGCAGAGTTGTTCTTGCGGCGCAGGCCACCGAATTGGCCGCAGCCATGCCGCTGTGCAGCGCGCCCTGCATCCACCGGTGCACCCCGGAAATATGCTCTCCCGCAAAAAACACCCGGCCGGAATATTCCGGCTGAACCATGACCCAGGAAAAAAGCCTTTTCTGTTCCGGGGTAAAATAGCAGAAGGTTCCCCGGTAATACGGGTCCCTGTCCCAGTATTGGGTCCTGTATCCGGCGACGATCGCGTCCAGCGCGCCGGGCGCCAGTCCATGGACCTTTTCCACATTCCTTTCCAGCGTTGCCAGCCGCTCCCCATCCGGCAGGTTGCCGATCCGGGTGCCGTCCAGGTTGAAGCTGTAGGCGAGAAACACGCCTTCACTTTGGATTCCGTCCGCCCCTGCCGCATAGGAGTTGCCGCGGATGTCGGAAGAGGGGTACCATAACGTGTTGGCCGGAAGATCCGTATAAGAGCCTCCTCCGTATATCCCCTGTTCCTCCCAGAAACGCCTCCGGCAGAGGAATGCCGTTTTCTGGGCGGGGGAATAGGTAACCTCCCGGATGGCCTGCATTTTGACAGGCGTGAAAAGAGGACGGATGTCCAGCGTCCGGAGGACGGAGAAGGGGATTGCGCATATGATATAGTCGAAATCCTCGGATGCCAGCGCTTTGCTGTTCTTCTGGCAATAAGAAAGGGTCGCGCCGCCGGTTTCTTCATTCCAGTACAGGCCCTTTACGGCGCAGCCGCTTTTCCATGTCACATTGCCCAGCAGGTTCCCGGGCACCCGGGGATAATAGGATTCCGGATTCGGGCTGAGGAAGGAATTGCGGAAGGCCTCCGGCAATTTGACCATCCCTCCGGAAATCTCATACATGTAGATAAAATTAGCCGGGAAATATTCCTGGACAAAATCAAGATAATTGTGATAGAGGAATCTTCCGCCTATGGGGAATAAATTGGACAGCATGCTGATGGCCCCCTGGCTCAGGCCCTGCCGCTCCATGGTCTGCCTCGTGCTGAGGCTGTCCATCTGGAGGATCTGGGGCGAATAGACCGGAAGGACCTTGAGGATTTCCTGCCGGACCCATGGGGGCGGCTGCAGGGTGGGAGCCTCGATCCCGTAAAAGCCAAGGGCCTGCCAGGATAGCTGCGTTTCCCAGGGGTACATTTCATAGAACGGGTAGATATAACGCCTTACCCCTTCCCCGTTCGGATCGTTTCGGACCCGGGTGCCCTGCAGGTAAATGAAGGCCGCCGGATTTGTCTGGATGAAAGGCCTGGTGTTCAGCCCGAACAGGTCGATATAGTGCCATACCGCTTCATGCGCCACCGGAAGCCGCATGGCTCCCAATTCGCCATACAGCCGCTTTTCCCCATCAAAGTAGCAGGTGTAGATTCTTCCGCCCAGCCGGTCCGGATTCGCCTCGAAGACCGTACTGTCAAATCCGGCCTTTCGCAGCTCGAATGCGGCGGACATGCCGGCAAGGCCGCCCCCTATGATGCCGACCTTTATGCCGCGGCCCAGGCCGGGCGGGGCGATGGCGGCAATATCCGGGGGAGGGGCAAAGGCGGCGGCTATATAGCAGTAATCTTCGGGGTGCCGGCTCAATGCGAGCGCATGGCGCGCCATTGCGCTCCGCTGCAGAGGAGTCGGATTTAAAGGCTGGAGCATGGACGGACCGGGGGGAGCAGGGCTTTTTGAGTAAGGCATACAAATTTATTCCATTCAACGGATCATTCCCTTCATCCTATGACCGGCTGCCCGAAATGGTGCCTGCCCCTGTCCAAAGAACCTCTCCCAAAAGCCGAAATTTATCTACCTTCCGTTGCCACGGGCAATCCGATATAATAATATTGCCTAATTATGTATAGAAAGTATGGATGGAACAGTCAGGCATATATTTCGCTGAAAGGATATATCCCTATGAAAAAGAAACACATCATCATCCTGTCATCCGTCGCACTGGTCGCCGCGTTGGCGGTTGTCCTGGCGATCCTGTTTATCCATGGCAGGCTTCAGGAGAGGGAAGACGAGGAATTCATGCCCACCGCCAACCAATATGACATAAGCAAGCTGAAGGACGCCAAAATCCAGATTTATTTCGAGTCCGCGTCCACCCCGGTCATGGCGGATGTGCTTAATGCCGTCAACGAAAAGCTTCGCCGGGAGCTTAAAACGGAACTGGAGTTCAAAACGGTTTATGAAAATCCGGAGGGCTATATCGGAAAGATCCGGCAGGATATCGCCTCCGGCATTAAAATCGACGCCTTCTACTATTCCTCCTATTTCCCGGCGTCCTTGAAAAGCCTCGCGGAGGAAGGGCTGGCGGCCGACATCACCAGGGATTTTCCCCTCTATGCCTCCGATTATTTCAGTTCTTTCACCAGGGAAGAGATTTCCGCAATGTCAACGAACGGCAAGCTGTATGCCATTCCATACAGGATTCCGGCCGCTGCGCGGAAGTGCGCGGTTGTCCGGGACGACCTCATGGAGAAATACGGCATACCCGAGATCAAGAACTACGAGGATTATGAGGTTTATCTCGATGCGGTGAAGAAGAATGAGCCCAACCTGATCCCCATGAATTACTATGAGTCTTCTATCGGCCTGTTTGCGGAGACAAACGGTTATGTGGTCCTGGATTATACCCTGGGCCTTGTATATAAGCTGGAGGACTCCGCCATGAAGCTGTCGGCCTGGGAGCAAACGCCGGAGTTCGAAAGCGGGCTGAAGCGGATAAAGAGCTGGTATGACAAGGAGTATCTGACCAAGAATGTAGGAATCTCCCAGATCGACTTCAACATGATCACCGGCGGCAAATGGGCGTCGTTCATCACCGACTGGGGAAATGAATTTGAATACAACGCCATGCTTGCCAATGAGGAAAAAAACGATTTCCGGTATGTGGCCTATCCGCTGCAGGACGGATATTCCGCCAGGAATTCTCCCCTGGATTCGGGCCTGGTGATCAATGCGAAGTCGGAGCAGGCCGACCGGGTGCTGATGTTTGTAAACTGGCTCCAGTCGGACCAGGAAAATTACGATTCGCTGATGTACGGGATCGAAGGCAAGCATTATGTGAAAAAGGCGGATTACATCGTTCCGGCGGAGCGCACGGGACTGCAGGATTCCTTCTTCCAGTGGGGCTGGAAGGCGCCGTTCCGGAACATTGCCTATGAACGCGCCAATTTTCCGGGCCTGAAAGAAAAAGTCGAGCGTTACGACAGGCTGATCCGGGAAAAGACGAAATTTCCGCCCCATATGGGCTTTGTGCCCGACTATTCGGCCCTGGACGACATTACTAATATGAGACGGTTCCAATTCTCCAGCCTGGATCAGCAGATTTATACCGGCATCTTCAGCGAAGCCGACATCGCGGAGTATATTAAGGAGCAGAAGGACAACGGCGTGCAAAAGCTGGTGGAGGAAGTGCAAAAACAGCTGGACATCTTTAGCGGCAAATAACGAAACCGGACCGGACGCCTCGGGCGCCGGCCGGTTTCGGAACGGGACGGATCAGGTGGGCTTGCTTATGAACTGCTGGGTAAACATGTTGCCATAGGATCCGCCCTTCTGGATTCCAATTCCGATATGGGTATAGTCCGTGCTCAGGATATTCTGCCTGTGTCCGGGCGAGTTCATCAGGGCGTTGTGGGCGGCCTGCACCGTTTGATTTCCCGCGATGTTTTCCCCCGCGTGAACGAATTTGATCCCGAAGGATTTCATCATATCAAAGGGACTGCCATATTTCGGTGAATTGTGGCTGAAATAATTATTGTCTATCATATCCTGGGATTTGACCCTGGCCACCTTGGTCAGCTCCATATCCACCTTCAACGCCGGTACGTTTGCCTGCGCCCTTGCCTGATTCACCAGGGTGAACATTTCCTGCTCCTGGGCCGTCAGGGAGGTGCTGTTGGCCGGTGTAGTGCTGGGATTTGGCTGCTTCGTTCCGGTGCCGGTTCCCGCTGACGTTCCCGGCGCTGTGCCCTGTGCGGCTGTGGTATCATTTCCGGATGTGCCCGGCGCGGTTGCATTGCCTCCTCCCGCCCCCGGCTTGACCGTATCGGGAATAACAGGCGTACTTTGCTTCTGCGGAATAAATCCGATTTTATTGTTCGGCAGCTTGACCGCATACCAATCCGCCACCTTGCTGAGCACGTCAAGCTTGCTGCCCTTGGCTACGGTTTGAATGACCGGATTGCTGCTTTCGCAGCCGGACCGCACGGCGGCCTGGTCGGCGGTCACCTTGATCTTCGTGATATCGTTTATTCCCGAAATGGAGGATTCCGTGCCCTTCGCCACCTGTTGTCCGCAGGAGGAGAAGAGGAGCAGTACCAGGATCAGGGGAAAAACGAGCAAACCTCTTTTCATAACAACGCCTCCTCATCTAAAGAATTATAAATCGATTTTATTGTTTGTGATCCGGTGCGCATTTATTATGTAAATTCAGAGAAATTGCCAGCCCTATTGCTTTTTACCCTTTTCTGTGCTAAAATCATATTGTGATACAACGTTTCATGATGTAAAACGAGGTGCGTATGGCGGAAAAAGGTGCACAACTGATCGACCGGCTTTTGGATATCCTGGAACTGCTGTCCCTGGAGAAGGACGGTCTCGGCGTGACGGAGATCGGAAACCGGGCGGGCCTCCACAAGAGTACGGTTCACCGGATCGTCAGCGCCCTGGCGGAGCGGGGCTATATCGAAAAGGTCCCGGGCCGGAGCGTCTATAAAATAGGCCTGAAGCTGGTGGAAATCAGCAGCGTCTATCTGAACAGCGTCGAGCTGAAAACCGAAGCGGCGCCTTTCCTGCGGGAGCTCACCGCCCGGCTGGGCCAGCCGACCCATCTTGCCATTCTGGACGGTACGGACGCCGTATACATCGAGAAGGTCGATATGCTCAACAGCATAAGGCTCTATTCGCAGATCGGCCGGAGGATCCCGGTTTACTGCTCCGCATTGGGCAAATGCCTGCTGTCCGGGCTGCATGGCACGGAGGCGGAGGAAATTCTCAAAAAATGCAGCTTTGAAAAATTTACGGCAAAAACCCTGGACAAGGCCGAAGTGCTGCGGCAGATCCGAGCGGTGTCCGCGGACGGCTTTGCCATTGACGACGAAGAGCACGACGAAGGGATCCGCTGCATAGCGGCACCCGTCTTCGACTACCGGGGGAAGGTCATAGCGGCGGTCAGCGTGGCGGGGCCGGCAGCGTCGATTGCGCCGGGGAAGGACCGGGAAACGGCCGGACTGGTCCGGGAAACCGCCCTGAATATTTCGAAGCGAATGGGCTATAAAGAGGTATAAAGAACGAAAACAGTGGGATATAAGGAATGGGATATCAATAATGAAAATAGATGGAGGTAGTGTTATGTCCAGAATAGTATGTTTCGGGGAAATCATGCTCCGGCTTTCTCCGCCCGGTTATCTGAGGTTCGTGCAGGCGAACTCTTTTGATGTGGTTTATGGCGGAGGAGAGGCGAATGTCAGCGTATCGCTTGCCAATTACGGCATGGACGCCGCTTTTGTCACGAAAGTGCCGGACAATCCCATTGGCGACAGCGCGGTGAACGAGCTGAGAAAGTATGGCGTGGATACGCGGTTCATCGCAAAAGGCGGCGACCGGCTCGGCATTTATTTCCTCGAGAAAGGCGCATCCCAGAGGGCATCCAAGGTAGTTTACGATAGAAAGCACTCGGCTATTTCCGAAGCGAAGCCGGGGGATTTTGACTGGAAAACCATTTTCAACGGCGCCTCCTGGTTCCATTTCACCGGCATCACTCCGGCCCTGGGCGACCAGCCGGCGGAGCTTGCACTCGAAGCGGTCAAGTGCGCGAAGGAGATGGGGCTGACCGTAAGCTGCGATCTCAATTTCCGCAAAAACCTGTGGACTTCCGAGAAGGCCGGCAGGGTCATGGGTGAACTGATGAAATATGTGGATGTCTGCATCGCAAATGAGGAGGATGCAGAGAAGGTATTTGGAATTAAAGCGGACGATACGGATATTTCCGGCGGCAAGCTCAGCCATGACGGCTATAAGAAGGTTGCGGCGGAACTGAAGCGCAAGTTCGGGTTCGACAAGGTCGCCATCACCCTCAGGGGCAGCATTTCCGCATCGGACAATATCTGGGCCGCCATGCTGTATGACGGGACGGAGTATCATTTCTCCAAGAGCTATCCGGTCCATATCGTTGATCGGGTGGGCGGCGGAGACTCCTTTGGCGGCGGTTTGATCTACGCCCTGTCCAACGGGTACTCCCCGGCGGCTGCCATTGAATTTGCCACAGCGGCTTCCTGCTTGAAGCACTCCATTGAAGGCGACTTCAACCATGCTACCCTGGGAGAGGTCAAGGCGCTCATGGGCGGCGACGGCTCGGGAAGGGTCCAGCGCTAGAATGAAAGGTTCGGCGATTAAGCTACAGGAAACGGGACGGCTCAAAGCAGGAATGCCCTTAAAGTATGAACCATGAATATAAAACGATTGAAGATTGAATAACGGGAGGGAATGAAATGGAAGTAAGAAATGCATGTCATCCTGCGGATTTCAAGCACTACACAACGGAGAGGCTCCGGGAGGATTTTCTGATACAGGGACTTTTTGTCCCGGATGAAGTAAAAATGGTGTACAGCCACATCGACCGGATCATCACCGGCGGCGTCGTACCGGTCAACCCGGTCAGCCTGGTGGCCGGAAGCGAGCTCAGGGCGGAATATTTCCTGGAGAGGCGCGAAATCGGCATCATCAATATCGGCGGCGAAGGAAAGGTCGTTGCGGACGGCGTGGAATATGTACTCGGCAACAAGGATGGGCTTTACATAGGAAAGGGCACGAAACAGGTCACCTTTGAAAGCGCGGATGCGGCCAATCCAGCCAAATTCTACTTCAACAGCACCCCGGCCCACATGACCTATCCTACCGTAAAAATCGGGTTCAGCGAGGCGGAAGAGGAAAAGCTGGGCTCGCTGGAGCAGTCCAACGCAAGGACCATTCACCGCTATATCCATCTGAAGGGCGTCCGGAGCTGTCAGCTGGTCATGGGAATGACCGAACTGGAGCCGGGAAGCGTATGGAATACGATGCCCTGCCACACCCATGAAAGGCGCATGGAGGTCTATCTGTACTTCAACATACCGGAAACCGCCGTTACGTTCCACTTCATGGGCGAACCGACGGAAACAAGGCACATTGTCGTGCGCAATGAAGAGGCGGTCATTTCCCCAAGCTGGTCGATCCATTCCGGCTGCGGGACAAGGAATTATACGTTCATCTGGGGAATGGCCGGTGAAAACCAGGTGTTCGCCGACATGGACGCAGTACCGATGAGCACGCTGAAATAGGCGGGCAGGAACGAAAAAATAATTTGGAGGATGAAAAGATGATACTGGATACTTTTAAACTGGACGGAAAGGTTGCCATCGTTACGGGAGCCAGCACCGGACTTGGACAGGGCATGTGCGTGGCTCTGGCGGAAGCCGGGGCAAAAATCGTAGGCGTCGATTACGTCGATATGCCGGATACAAAGGCAAAAATCGAGGGAATGGGCGGGGAATTCCTCGGCGTTGTGGGAAACCTCATGTCCACGGAACCCATCGACAGCATTATTGATGCGGCGGTCAAGCGGTTCGGCAAGATCGATATCCTGTGCAACAACGCAGGGATCATCCGGCGGGAGGACGCCATCGAATTCTCCGAGAAGAATTGGGACGACGTGATATCCATCAACCTGAAGACAGTATTCTTCTTCAGCCAGGCCGCGGCAAAGCAGTTCGTGAAGCAGGGGACCGGCGGAAAAATCATCAACGTGGCGTCCATGCTGTCCTTCCAGGGCGGTATAAGGGTTCCTTCCTATACGGCGAGCAAGAGCGGCGTCATGGGCATTACAAGAGCGATGGCCAATGAGTGGGCGAAGCTCAACATCAACATCAACGCGATCGCGCCCGGCTACATGGCAACGAATAATACGGCGGCGCTCCGGGCGGATGCCGAAAGAAGCGAAGCGATCCTGGAGAGGATTCCCGCGGGAAGGTGGGGAACTCCGGACGATGTTATGGGACCGGTGGTGTTCCTGGCCTCCAGCGCATCCGATTATGTAAATGGCTATACCATCGCAGTGGACGGCGGCTGGCTGGCACGGTAAATTTTAGGCGGCAGTGGACGGGATCCTGCGCCGGAAAGCGAAGAGGGGAATCACTTGAAGGACATCATAAACGAGGGGATCCGAAATCCGGGGAAATACCTTTGTCAGCCAGTGGTCGATCGGGAATTCTGCGAAAGGCAGATTGCCTTCCTCCTGGAGAAAATCGACGAGAACCTGGAACCGTTCAGCGAAAAATTCCCGGCTCCCGCAAGCAAAGGAAACGTATATCCTGCCATTGACAACACGGAATGGACCTCTTCCTTCTGGACCGGCATGCTCTGGCTTGCCTATGAGGTCACGGGAAAGGGGAAATACCGGGAAGCGGCGGAGAAGCAGCTGAAAAGCTACAAGGAGAGACTTGAAAATAGGGATCATACCGACACGCATGACCTGGGCTTCCTCTATACGCTGTCCTGCGTGGCCGCATACAGGCTGACCGGCAGCGAAGAGGCGCGCGACACCGCGCTCAAGGCCGCCGATATGCTCATGGAGCGTTATTATGAGAAGGCCGGCATCATCCAGGCCTGGGGCGACCTGAAAGACCCCGAGCAGCAGGGGCGCATGATCATCGACTGCTGCATGAATCTGCCGCTGCTGCACTGGAGTGTGCCATACGGGAGACAGGGGTACAGGGCCGCGGCAATCTCCCATGCGGACAGGGCTGCGGAGCATATCGTGCGTGAAGATGCCTCCAGCTACCATACGTTTTACATGGATGTGGAGACCGGCAAGCCGAAATGCGGCAAAACCGCCCAGGGCTACTCGGACAATTCCTGCTGGGCAAGGGGCCAGGCTTGGGGAATTTACGGCTTTGCGTTAAGCTACCGGTATACGCAGGATTCCAAATTCACCGATTTGGCAGTGAAGCTGGCGAATTACTTCCTGAACAGGCTTCCCGAGGACTCCATCTGCTATTGGGATCTGGCGTTTACGGAAGGCGGCGAGGAACGGGACAGCTCTGCGGCGGCCATAGTGGCCTGCGGTCTGCTGGAGCTGGCAAAGTACCTGCCCTTGACGGATCCGAACAGAGAGGTTTATGAAAGGGCGGCGTCCGTTATCATCCGGGAGCTCTCGTTGAATTACACGACGAAAAACTGCAAGCACTCAAACGGGATTCTGCTCCACGCCGTATACAGCAAGCCGGCGGTCGATGGAGTGGACGAATGCAATATCTGGGGCGACTATTTTTACTTTGAAGCGCTCGTAAGACTGATCAAGGACTGGAAGCCCTACTGGTAGCGGAAATAAAAGCGATAAAAGAGTGAAAGAAGGAGTATAATATAGATGCAAATCATTATTATTTGCATCTATATTTTTTTTATGTTAAGATTTTGGATATCGGAAAGGCTTTGGAGGGAAATTCATGAACTGGAAAGGAATACGGCTGCTGGCCGTACTTTTGATAAGCATACTTGCGGTTGCCGGCTGCGGAAGGGCGGCGGGGAACGGCAATGCCCAGGGGGGCAATGAGGGGACTGGCAGCGCTGTGGACGCAGGTAACCCGGCGGCATCGGCCGGAGGCGAACTGAATATAGTAACTTCTTTTTACCCGGTTTACGTGGCTACGATCAATGTCGTCAGGGATATTCCCGGCGTAACGGTCAAAAACATGACGAAACCCCAGACGGGCTGCCTCCATGACTATTCCCTGAAGCCGGAGGACTTGAAAACCCTGGAGAAGGCCGACATTTTTGTAATTAACGGGGCCGGCATGGAGGCTTTTCTGGACGAGGTGATCAGCCGGCAGGAGAACCTGGAGATTATTGAAGCGAGCCGGGGAATCGACCTTATAAAGGACGGGAACGGGGAAGAAAACCCCCATGTTTGGGTTGGCATCTCCAATGCCATCACTTATGTCAACAATATCGCATCCCGGCTGGCGGAGCTCGACTCCTCCAATGCGGACAAATACGCGGCCAATGCGGCGGCTTATGTCCGGAAGCTGGAGTTGCTGAAAAGCGACATGCACGATGCAATCGACGCTTTGCCGAAAAAAGATATCATCACCTTCCATGAGGCGTTTCCCTATTTTGCGCAGGAATTCCACCTCCGGATTGTGGCGGTCATCGAGCGGGAACCGGATACGGAACCCACTCCAAGAGAGCTTGGCGAGATTATCGACACGGTGAATGCCTCGGGCATCCGGGCTTTATTCGCAGAACCGCAGTACTCGTCAAAGGCGGCGGACGCGATAGCGCGGGAGACGGGAGCAAAGGTGTATTCGTTGGACCCCGTTGTCACGGGCGAAGCGAGTGCGGATTCCTATGACGCATATATCAACGCGATGGAAAAAAACAAACAGACTCTGCTGGAGGCTCTGAAGTGAGCCTGGAGGATCGAAATGGCGGAACAGAAGCATATGAAGTGCGAGGGAGAATGCTGTGGGCTCTGCTGCACGAAAATTGAAAATTTCAGCGTCCGGAAGGGACCCATGGTCATCCTGGAAAACGTAAACATCCATATCCACTGCGGCGAGCTTACCGCGATCATCGGGCCCAACGGGGCGGGCAAAAGCACGCTTCTCAAGGCGCTGCTGGGAGAAGTGCCCCATACGGGCGAACTGAAGTATCTGGACTCGAAAGGGTCGAAAAGCGGACAGCCCGTTTTCGGCTACGTTCCCCAGCAGCTCAGCTTCGACCGAAGTACGCCGGCGAGCGTGCTGGATTTGTTTATCGCAAGCCGCTCCACGGCGCCGGCCTGGCTGTTCAAGCCCGGAGTGGTGAAGAAGAGGGCGGTGGAGGGCCTGGCCAGGGTCAGGGCGGAGCATTTGATCGACCGCAGGCTTGGGGCGCTGTCCGGCGGAGAGCTGCAAAGGGTCCTGCTCTCGCTGGCCCTTGATCCCGTGCCCAACCTGCTGCTGCTGGACGAGCCGGTTTCGGGAATCGACCAGGGCGGTCTGGAGCTGTTTTACAATACCGTATCGGAGCTGCGCCAGAACTACGATCTGTCCATCATCCTCATCTCTCATGATCTTGATCTGGTGGCGAAGTACGCGGATCGCGTCGTGCTGCTCAACAGAACCGTAATCAGCAGCGGAACGCCGAAGCAGGTGTTCGGCGACGAACGGACGCTGAAATCCTTCGGGATCGGGCTGTCGTGCCTTGTGCCCGGCAGCGCGGACGAAAGGGGGGAGGAATGATGCTCGAGCTCTGGTACAACCTGGTGGATTGGCTTCTTCCTTTTGAATGGACCCAGCATGAATTCATGAAAAACGCGCTTCTGGCGGTGCTGCTGCTGACCCCGCTGTTCGGCCTCCTCGGGACGATGGTGGTCAGCAACCGGATGGCCTTCTTTTCCGATTCCATCGGCCACGGGGCCTTCACGGGAATCGCCCTGGGAGCTTTGCTGGCGGGTATCCGGCCTGTTTGGGGCGCGATCCTGTTCTCTGTCCTTTTCGCGGTGGTCATTACCGTGATCAAAAATAAAAGCAGGGCTTCCACGGACACGATCATCGGGGTGTTCTCTTCCACCGCCGTGGCCGTAGGTCTTGTGATAATGTCCTCCGGCGGCAGCTTCAGCAGGTATTCGTCCTACTTGGTGGGCGATCTCCTGAGCATTGCGCCGTTTGAGATCCTGATGCTTTTTATTGCGTTTCTTGCGGTCCTTCTCCTGTGGCTCCTGATTTTTAACAAGGTGCTGCTCATCAGCATCAACCAGTCGCTTGCGGCAAGCCGCGGCGTCAATACGCTGCTGGTGGAAATCCTGTTTACCTCGGCGATTGCCGTGGTGGTGACGATAACGATCCAGTGGGTGGGCCTTCTGATCATAAACTCGCTGCTGGTGCTCCCTGCGGCGGCTGCAAGGAATGTGACGGGCAATGTACGGCAGTACCATGCCGTTTCGGTAGGGGTATCCATATTCTCGGGCATTTCGGGGCTTATCGCCTCTTATTACTGGAATACGGCGACGGGAGCAACCATTGTGCTGATCGCTGCAGCGGTCTTTTTCGTCCTGTTTTTGCTCAGGAAGCGTTTTGCAAACTAAGGCTCGGCTAAAATATAACTTTTAACGATGCCCAAATTCAAAAAGGCAAGCACCAGAAAGCATTAATCCAGATCGAAGTTTTTTTTCATCGTCCGGTTTATGCTCTGTCTCAGGCTGTCGTCGTCAATGCTGCCGTAGCGGGCCTCCAGCCTTTCCCTGGCGATGATCCGGAGCTGATGGATCATGGCGACGGAGTCCTTCGGCAGAGAGGACTTTGCGGCAGGCAGATAGACCTCGGTTGGATAAACCTTGCTGTTTTCTTTCAAAGAAGACAGGGTAAATAACTTGTGTTCTATGAGGTTGTACTTAGTATATGGCACAATAATAGAATAGGACAAAATAAAGAAAGAACGAAGGCAGGAACGCCTTAGGGATGAAGCCGACAGGGGTACTTATTCCGATCCTGTTTCAAGGCACCTGCTATAGTGACTCTCCTCCACCCCAAAGCACAGTTCAACATAATCTTAGATTCCGTTCCATTATTGCGTAAAAGCGGACTAAAACTTGCTGAAAAGCTTAATCTTTACTTAAGCATTCGTCCTAAACCTGCAAATTTGAACACAAGCTCGTAAAAGCTCTGGGATTCCCGCTTTTCGCTTATCTACTCGCCCGTCGACCCGCACATTACTTCGCCCATTCCGCCTATTGCTTAATATCCGCCGGTGGTATCCATCGGATGGGGCTACTTCTGCCCGATTTTGTCCGCCAGTTCGTTGAGATAGATCCAACGCTCCATGGCTTCTTCCAGTTGCTTTTCGAGCTGTTCCTTTTCCGAAAGCAGTTCCTGGAGACGGGCAAAATCCGCCGCCGCTTCATTTATGAGAGCATCGGCCTTGCCGATTTTGCTTTCCAGACCGGCTATCAGGCCGTCGATTTGTTCGTATTCCTTCTGTTCCTTATAGGTGAACTTCAAGGGTCTTTCCGAACTCCTGACTGTATCGCCGGAGGCCTGCGGATTTTTCCCGGCCGCGGTGGCTTTTGCACCGGCACCGGTTCCGGTTCCGCCGCCTGCGCTGTCTTTTTCCGCTTCGCTCCGCTGTTTCACAGCCTGCGCATAATCGGTGTAATTGCCCTCGAAACGCTCCGCTTTGCCGCTGCCGTCGAGAGCGAAGATCCGGTCCGCCACCCTGTCGAGGAAATACCGGTCATGGGATACGGCAATGACCGCTCCCGGAAAATCGTCGAGATAGTCTTCGAGGATGGAGAGGGTCTGCACGTCGAGGTCGTTGGTCGGTTCGTCCAGCAGCAGGATATTGGGCGCGCCCATCAGCACCCGCAGCAGGTAAAGCCTTCTTTTCTCACCGCCGGACAGCTTCGACACCGGCGTCCACTGCACCGCGGGCGGGAACAGGAAGCGCTCCAGCATCTGCGAGGCGCTGGCGGTACCGTCAGGAGTGGTGATATATTCCGCTTCGTCCCGAATATATTCAATGACTTTTTGGGTTTCGTCCATTTCTTCGTTTTCCTGTGTAAAGAAACCGATTTTGACCGTATCGCCGAGGACCACGGTGCCCCGGTCCGGCTGCAGCCTGCCCGCGATCATCCGCAGCAGGGTGGACTTGCCTGCCCCGTTGGGGCCAATGATGCCGATCCGGTCGTCCCGGAGCAAAATATAAGAAAACTCCCGAAGGATTTCTTTTCCGGAGTAGCTTTTTGCCACGTTGTCCAGCTCGATAATCTTTTTGCCGAGGCGTGCGGAACCGGCCTTCATTTCAACACTTTCATAAGCGGCCGGGCCTTTTTCATCCCGGAGCTTTTCAAACCGGTCGATCCTCGCCTTCTGCTTGGTCGAACGGGCCTGGGCGCCCTGCCGGATCCATTCGAGCTCGCGCCGGAAGAGGTTCCGGCGTTTCCTTTCGGAAGTCTGCTCCAGTTCCTCGCGTTCCGCCTTCATTTCAAGGAATCGGCTGTAATTTGCCTGATAGCTGAACAGCCTTCCGTTATCCAGCTCGATGATCCTGTTTGCGACCCGGTCCAGGAAGTAGCGGTCGTGAGTTACCATCAGAAGCGCGCCCTTCCGGCCGTTCAGGTATTTTTCAAGCCAGTCCACAACAGAGTTGTCTATATGGTTTGTAGGCTCGTCGAGGATCAGCAGGTCCGCGGGATGAGTCAGGGCGGAGGCCATGGCCACCCGCTTCTTCTGTCCCCCGGACAGGGTCCCGACCTTTGCGCCGAAATCCAGGATTCCGAGCCTGGTCAGCAGCGATTTCGCCTCGTATTCGCCCATTTCCCGGGCTGCGGGGGACATCCCCATGAAAACCTGCTCCAGGACCGTGGCGTTTCCTTCGAAATACGGGTTCTGCGGCAGGTATTCGATCCGGAGGCCGTTGGCCTTGATAAGCTTTCCCTCGTCGGGATTTTCAAAGCCGGCCAGCACCTTCAGCAGCGTAGACTTGCCCGTGCCGTTGATGCCCAGGACGCCGATTTTCTCGCCGTCCTGAATCCCCAGCGAGACCTGGTGGAAGAGGGCTTTTTCACTATAGCTCTTGGATATTTTTTCAGCGGATAAAAGATTCATACCGGTCCGGTTTTCCGTCCAGCCTGATTTCCGGAGAAATCCGGGCTAGCTGTACATTTCCTTTCTCAAGGCCTGAATGTCTTCGCTTTCAAGGTACTCGTCATAGGTCATCTGCTTGTTGATCAGCCCTTTCGGAGTGATCTCCATGATCCGGTCGGCGACGGTCTGGACAAACTGGTGGTCGTGGGAGACGAACAGGATGGTTCCCTTGAAGTTGATCAGACCGTTGTTCAGTGCCGTGATGGATTCCAGGTCGAGATGGTTGGTCGGTTCGTCAAACAGCAGGGTGTTCGCGCCGGAAAGCATCATTTTGGCCAGCATGCAGCGGACCCTCTCTCCTCCCGAGATAACAGAGGCCTTTTTCAGGGCTTCCTCCCCGGAAAACAGCATCCTTCCGAGCCAGCCCCGGAGGAAGGTCTCCGTCGGTTCCTTTGAATACTGCCTGAGCCATTCGACCAGGGTCAGGTCAACTCCGTCAAAATAGGAGGTGTTATCCTTCGGGAAATAGGCGCGGGAAGTCGTGATGCCCCACTTGAAGCTTCCGCCGTCCGGTTCCAGCTCTTCCGCAAAAATTTTCAGCAGCGTTGTCTTTTCCAGGCCATTCGGACCGACGAACGCAACCTTTTCTCCTTTACCAATTGTAAAGCTGATATTATCCAGTACCTTGACTCCGTCGATTTCCTTCGTCAGGCCGCTTACGGTCAGCAGGTCGTTTCCGACCTCGCGTTCCGGTTTGAAATCCACGAAGGGATATTTGCGGGAAGAGGGCCGGATGTCTTCGAGGGTAAGCTTTTCCAACTGCTTTTTGCGCGAGGTGGCCTGCTTGGATTTCGATGCGTTGGCGCTGAACCGCTGGATGAATTCCTGCAGTTCCTTCATCTTAGCTTCCGTTTTGCGGTTCATGTCCCTTGCCTGCTGCAGGGCAAGCTGGCTGGATTCATACCAGAAGTCGTAATTGCCCGCGTAAAGCTGTATTTTTCCGAAGTCGATGTCCGCGATCTGGGTGCAGACCTTGTTCATGAAATGACGGTCGTGGGACACGACAATCACCGTATTGTCGAAATTGTAAAGAAAATTTTCGAGCCAGGAGATGGAAGCAACGTCCAGGTGGTTGGTGGGTTCGTCCATCAGCAGGATGTCCGGCGCGCCGAACAGGGCCTGCGCCAGCAGGACGCGGACCTTCAGGTTGGATTCCAGGTCCCCCATTCGCTTATAATGGAATTCCTCGCCGATGCCCAGGCCGTTGAGCAAGGTGGCGGCTTCGGATTCAGCCTCCCAGCCGTTCAACTCCGAAAATTCCGCTTCCAGCTCGGATATTTTGATGCCGTCTTCCTCCGTAAACTCGGACTTGGCATAAAGGGCATCCTTCTGATCCATAATGTCACAGAGCCTTTTGTGGCCCATGATGACTGTCTTCAGCACTTCAAAGTCGTCGAACTCGAACTGGTTCTGCTTCAGAACCGCAAGCCGCTTGCCGGGCTCAATCGTGACGTCTCCGCTGTTGGCTTCCATTTCACCCGACAGGATCTTTAAAAAGGTGGACTTCCCGGAGCCGTTTGCGCCGATCAGCCCGTAGCAGTTTCCCGGGGTGAATTTAATATTGACATCCTCAAATAATACGCGTTCCCCGAACCTCAGGGAAATACCGGTGGTTGAAATCATAAATCCTTAACATCCTTATCTCTTTGATTTTGCCGCGGGGGACCTTTCCGGGCCGCAGCACAATTGCGACTACAAATTGCTCCATTATTCTAACACACAAATGAGGAAATGTCACAGGAACCGATGCAAAAATGCAAAAACGTAGGGGAAGCATCCTTTTTGGAGAAAAAATCAAGAAGGCCAGATAGTCCTATGATAAAATACTCCTATCTTAAGATGCCAGGGAGTACTCCGGATGAACTATTACGAACGCATTCAGAAATCCATTGACTACATTGAAAGCAAGCTTGAAGATGCTGTTGAAATTGAGAAAGCGGCACAGGAAGCCTTTATGTCCTGTTCAAACTACTATCGCATGTTCTTTGCCTTGACCGGTTATGCAGTTAAGGAATATATCCGCCATAGGAGAATCAGCAGTGCTGTGAAGGATATCAGGGGAACGGAGGACAGTATTCTCGCCATAGCTCTAAAGTACGGATTTGAAAGTAATGAAGCATTTACAAGAGCCTTCAGGCGTGTCACAGGATACCCGCCGAGTGCGTTCAAAAAAAACAGTCTTAATTATAGTTTCGAAAGGGTGAATATTTTGGATAAATATTATGATGTTCAAGATCCGGAGCTTCTTGAGAAGTATCCGGATATCAAGGTATTAAAGGAGCTAAAGCCGTTCAGGGTCGCCTACTATTGCTACTATGGTGCAGAGCCTGAAGCCGGTGCGTTTTCAGTTATGAGTGACTGGCTTAAAAGAAGCGGATTGAATTTTGCAAAAGACAAACTGCGCATATTCGGTTTTAATAATCCCAGTCCTGCCAGCTGCGGTCAGACGGAGTATGGCTATGAGGTGTGGGTTACGATTAGTGATCATCTTGTTGTCAATGACAGCCTTGTCAGAGCAAAGACCTTCGAGGGCGGGCTTTATGCCGTATGCGGGGTGAAAAATCTGACTGGGGGCGGAGATGGTTCGGAGATACAGGATACCTGGCAGAGATTAAACAAATGGATCAATGAGAGTAAATATGTTTCTGCAGATCATCAATGGCTTGAAGAACATTTGCATTTCAATGATGAATTTGAGCATACCGGAGGCATGGATTTATATATGCCTATTGCTCCAAAGGAGAGCCTCTCCAGGCTTGAAAAGGAAATTGTTTTTGTTGAACCTATGAATACTGTGACAATGAGCTTCAGCGGGAAAAACGCTTATGATGAGGCAGTTGCTTTCCTGTATGAGTTCGCGGGGGAATCCGGAAACGGTTTATCCCAGGGAAGACGGAGGGCTTTTTGCTATTATAATCATGAAAGAGCCGGTAAAAAGGATTTCTGGTGCAAGGTTCATATATCGGTTGAAGAGAACTTTGAGATCAAAGATGACAGGCTTCAGCTTGCAGTTTTTGACGGTGGTCAGTATGCATATGAAGAAGTAGAGTGGAACAATAACGGCAGAAGATGGTATCAGCTTATTGATTGGGTCAAAATGAGCAAGAAATATGATTTTGACAACAGGCCGTTCATGGAAGAGTTTATTATCGATTCTCCAGCTTTAAAGCCAAGTACGAGAGTTAAACACTTTATGCCTGTAAGGAATAAATAAATCCTTCCCGGAATTATTTCAGTTGGAAAGCAGTAATTGAATAATATATACTGGATGGTACATGGAGCTTTTCTATGTACCACTTTTGTTTTGGAGGAACCGACATACTGGTACTCGATCGGAAAGATTAAGTCGTTACGGACAGGGGAGAGTCGATTTGGCAAGATACAGATGTGTTATATGGGACTGGAATGGTACATTATTCGAAGATTTGGATGTTTGTATAAATGTGATGAACAAAATATTGCGAGATCGAAATCTGCCATTATTGGATATCGAGAGGTATAAAGAAATATTTGGCTTCCCGGTAAAGCACTATTATAACCAACTTGGATTTGATTTCGTAAAAGAGCCCTTTGAGAAAATATCCATTGAGTTTATTAAAGAATATCAAAAGAAGAGCTTCTCTGCGAAACTAAACAAAGATTGCATACCTGCATTGGAACATATTCGGAATGAAGGCATAAAGCAGGTAATATTGTCAGCTTCACAGCAGGAGAATTTGGAAGAGCAGGTGAGGCATTTTAAGATTATTGATTATTTTGACAGGCTGATGGGGCTTGACCATTGCCATGCTACAAGCAAAGTGGATATTGGAAAGGCGTGGCTCAGGGAATCCGGATTTGATAAAAAAGAAGTTTTGCTTGTTGGGGACACATTACATGACTATGAAACGGCCTGTGAGATCGGTTGTGATTGCATATTGCTAGTCAGCGGGCATCAAAGCAAAGGAAGAATATCCTGTCTCGGTGTGCCGGTTATAGAATCTTTGTCGGAAGTAAAGCAGTACTTAATCAAATGATAAACTTGGATATGTACATTTCGGTTCGGAGGATTGCTTTTGGCTTCCGACCCGCCCGTTTTGTCATTTTAATCTCTTCAGGACCGGACGTTCTGCTGGAGAACACTCTTTCAAGTCTTGATGGTGTATAGTAATAATAAAGTCGTACAATTTCAATCCAAATATCTGCCGATATCTCTTTTGGCGTGTAGGATGCGATGTATTTCTATTCATAGGGTAGCGCTGCTTTTTTATAAGTTGTAAGACTTTTTTATTACTCAACAGATTGATAAATTGGAAAGAAAATTTTGCAAAAATGCGGAAAGAAAATATTGACACATATATCGGGCGGCGATATAATGGTATCAGATATATCGGGATACGGTATAACGGTTAACGAAATAACGGTAGCCGAAATAGTATCGGCCGATCTATCAAACGGAACACGCAATCATGGAATGGGGAGGGTTATTATGCTGGAAAATCAGGAGCGAAGCGCTTTGACCGAAGCTGTTTATTATATTCTGCTGGCGCTGCACAAACCGATGCATGGCTACGGGATCATGCAGTTTATCAGGGAAATCAGCGGCGGAAGACTGAGCCTGGGAGCAGGTACGCTTTACGGGGCCATCGGCACCTTAATGGAAAAGGGCTGGATTCGAGCAATCGAGAACGACTGGGACAGCCGAAAGAAGGAGTATGAAATCACCGACCGGGGCAGGCAGGTCGTCCTGGACGAAATAGGAAGGCTGCAGGAGCTGCTGGACAACGGGAACAGGATCGTAAAGGGGGACGGATTATGAAGCATGTGGTTTATAAATATAGGGTAGATTATGAAAAAGAGGAAAAATGGCTGAATGAAATGGCCGGAAACGGGATGAACCTGGTGGACTATGCCTTTTGCCGCTACGTGTTTGAAGAAGGGAAACCGGGACAGTATATCTACCGGATCGAACTGCTGTCAAAACACCCCAGGTCGGTGGAGGGGATGCCTTATATCCGGTTTATGGAAGAAATGGGGATCGAGTGCGTGGCAACGTACATGAAATGGGCGTATTTCAGAAAAAAGGCAGACGGGGAGCCCTTCGACCTGTTTTCCGATCACGATTCGAAAATTGCCCATTTTACAAGGGTAAGCTCCTTTTCCAAATTCGCGTTTGGCTTTAATCTGGCTGTCGGGCTCCTGAACGTGCTGCTCCCGGTCCTGCTCCACGACAACCCCGCCGCTGCAATAAACCCGGTGGTGGGCAGCATCAATTTGATTGTTGCCGCGGTATTTTCGCCGCTTATACTGCGGTATGGCGGCAGGCTGAAAAAGCTGAAGGCGGAAAGGCAGCTCCGGGAGTAGAAGGAAAAAGAGCCGCTCCGGAACAGGTGGAAAAGAGGCTGCCTTGTGATACAATAAATGCAGACCTTGTATATAAGGGAGGCGGCCTTATGTGGTGGAAGGACGGAGTCATTTACCAGATTTACCCCAGGAGCTTCAAGGATGCCAATGGCGATGGCACAGGCGATCTCAAGGGTATCACGGCGATGCTGGATTACCTCAACGATGGGACGGAACGGTCCCTTGGCGTAGATGGGATCTGGATATCGCCTTTTTTTCGTTCCCCGATGAAAGACTTCGGCTACGATATCTCCGATTACAGGGACGTAGACCCCATCTTCGGTACGCTGGAGGATTTCCGGGAGCTTCTGGCGGAAGCGCATAAAAGGGGGATCCGGGTCATCATCGATCTGGTGATGAATCATACCTCGGACGAGCATCCCTGGTTCCGGGAATCCAGGCAGGACCGGTCCAATCCGAAGGCGGACTGGTATATCTGGCACCCCGGTGTGAACGGAAAACGGCCGAACAACTGGTTTGCCCAGTTTGAACTGAAGAATGCCTGGTGGTACGAACCTAAGCGCGGGGAATTCTATCTCGGCACATTCACCCGGCACCAGCCGGAGGTCAACTGGCGGAATCCCGGACTGCGGAAGGAAATGTTCGACTTGGTCCGTTACTGGCTGGATATGGGGGTGGATGGCCTCCGGCTGGATGTGGTCAACTGGTTTATCAAGGACGACCAATTCCGCAGCAATCCCTGGACCCTGAAAAGCGTCGATCTCCAGAAGCACCTCTATGACCGGAACAGGCCGGAGACCCTTGAGATTTGCCGGGAGCTGAGGATGGTCACCGATTCGTACGAGGAGAGGATGATGGTCGGAGAGGTTTTTGCGGACGATCCCGGTACGGCGGCCCAATATTACGGAAAAAACGACGACGGGCTCCATATGGCCTTCAATTTTAATTTTCTGTTCCAGCCATGGGACGCGGGGAAGCTGCTCCAGTCTGTTAAAGAGTGGTATAAGGCCCTGCCGGAACATGCCTGGCCCAATTTCACCTTCAGCAATCATGACAATCTGCGACACTGCTATAGGTACCGGAAGGGCAGCCAGACGGATGCCCGCGCCCGGGTTGCCGCCGCCTTGCTCATTACCCTGCGGGGCACTCCGTTCCTTTATTACGGGGAAGAAATCGGCATGACGGGAGGAAAATTGCGCAGGAAGGATTTGCGGGATCCCCTCAGCCGGAGTACCTGGCCGCTAAGAAGATTCTGCAGGGACCAGGCAAGAACGCCGATGCAGTGGGAGGACTCGCCCAACGCGGGCTTCAGCATGGGGACGGCTGTGGGCTCCGGCGCCGAGTCGGACACCGCCCGGGACGGGGCGGCAAAACCCTGGCTGCCTGTTGCGCCGGATTACCCGTCCAGGAATGTCAAAGCGCAAAGCCGGGACCCGGAAAGCCTGCTGAGCTTTTACCACAGGCTGATCTGGCTGCGCAGAAGGCATGCGGCGCTGCAAGCCGGAAGCATTTGCTTCCCGGAGGAGTACCTGCCGCATATGCTGGTGTATTTCCGTGAAGCTGCGGAGGAGAAACTGCTTGTCCTATTGAATTTTTCCGATCGGATGCTGCAAATAAAATCGTCTCCACAGCAGCATGTCCCGTTGCCGCAAGCCCGCGCCACCGTATTGGAGGGGACGGGGAGAGAAATCGGACAAAAGCTTGATTTTAATCAGGGGGAAAGCATCAGGCCATATGAAGTAATCATTTGTAGCTATGATTAGCGCACTGTGCCCGGTTGGCTTTATTCCGGCGACAACTATATGAAATGGGCGATGGAAGCCTGCCGGTTAACAAACGGCAGGCTTTTTGCATATTATGGTAACAGGCGCGGAGCCGTTCAAGGATAATTGGGAAAAAGGTGGAGCTATATGGCGAATGTATATGTATATAATAACCAGAATGATACGATGGAATATTACACGCTGGCGGAAACCGACGCAATGCCGTACAATATCGGACGGACGCTGACGGTGGGAGAGTTCCGGGGCAGCTCCCGGGCGAATACGCTGTGGACGACCAGGCGTGCGATGGAAGCGTTTAATGTAACGAGGAATGCCTGGGGAAGGCCGATTGATGTCGGGTACGCCTTTAAAAGGATCTGGGAGGGAGGACACGATCCCATGTCCCAGCATTACGCGGGTGTGGCCTTTGACGCGGGACAGACCCTGGACAGCGCGACCCGGGACCGGCTGCGGATCACCGCTGCCCAAACCGGCGTCTGGACCTATGTGGAACCAGCATACCTGACGCCGACCTGGGTGCATATGGACGCTCGCCAGATCCCTCCGGCCTGTCCCAACGGGGGATATCCCCTTGTGAGGTCCGGGAGTGCGGGAACTTACGTGTTGGTATTGCAAGATGCTCTCAATGCCCTGGGGTATACCGGCTCCGGGCTAGATGGCTATTTCGGGGCCGGAACACGCAATGCCGTGATGCGCTTCCAGCGTGCGCAGGGACTCGGCGCTGACGGGATCGTCGGCTGCAATACCTGGAATGCCCTTACCAGCATGGTTGCAGGAATTGGTCAGACCAGTACGGTAGTAAATCCGTAAGCACGACAGTGATAAAGCCGTAAACACGGAAATGAACCCGTAAACAGGAAAAAGTTTTACAGGCGGACTCCTCACGCCTTATTCACGACAAAGGTAGGCGCAAATTTCGGCGACTTGCCTTTGATTACCTTGTGATAATACTCGTAGGAGAGGGGGGCTTCCTCGGTCAGAATCCTGGCATCCACCGCTTCGGTCAGAAAGATGGTGTGGGTCCCCGCATCCATCGAACCGATGACCCTTCCTTCAAATACGGCAACCGTATTGTCTGCCAGCAGGGGGACTCCTGTAAGACCGGACGTGAAGGAGACGCCTTTCAGCTTGTCCGCGATCCGCCCCGATTTGAAGCCGAATCCCCCGATGAAATTAAAATCGGTTTCCTGCCTCAACGCATTGACGCCGACAAAACCGGTTTTTTGGATGATTTCATGGGTCAGGCTTTCCTTGTTGATCCCCAGGGTCATTCTGACCGGCTCGGCGGTAACCTGGCAGACCGCCGTGGCGACCATGCCGTTCTCCTTTTCCCCCAGCTTTGTTGTAATGATATATACTCCGTAGGTAATTTTGAAAAACGCGTTTAAATCCATATCAAGTCCTCCGCAGCGATCCGTTATTTTTGTGCCCCTGGCAAACGCTATATTATTTACCCGAAATGATTCTCCTTAATCATACCATGGGATAGAGGAACATTGAAAAGCCTTATTGCCGGATGGAGACATCTGTATTAAAATCATTTATGGGTAAACCAATTACAGGGGATGAGGGCTCAAAATGCTTGATATGCTCGGGACAAAGCAGGCGCAGACAGAGATAGACGGCAAGCGTGCGGAAATTATCCGCAATCTTTTGGCGGAATCGGCTTCTCTCAAAAGCCCGGACCTGACCGCTATTTCCACGGCCGACCTGTCGCTGCTCTTCCGGCTTTACGACCGGGTTTTCCTGCAGAACTGGTTCCGGGACAATTACAGGGGGAAGCTGAAATTCTCGCTGTCGGGAAAGATGACAAAAAGCGCGGGCAAGACCCTGTGCCCGAAAAACATCGGCCGGATCCGGCCGGAGGAGCTTGTGCTGGAGATTCGGATCGGGGTCGATTTTTTCCTCGGCTACGGGCGGCATTCCCGGAACGGCGTCGTGTGCGGCATAAGGACGCAGAACAGCTTGGAAGCGCTGATGCTGGTCTTTGAGCATGAAATCTGCCACGTGCTGGAATTTCTCCTGTTCCACAAATCCAGCTGCAAAGGCAAGCGCTTCAAGGCGATGGCGTACAATGCGTTCGGCCATACCGAAAGCTATCACCAGCTGTCTACAAACCGTCAGGTCGCGGCAAAGACGTACGGCTTCCGACCGGGAGATGCGGTTTCCTTCGAATTTAAGGGAAAAAGATTTTCAGGTTTGATTTACAGTATAAACAAAAGAGCCACTGTGTTGGTGACCGATAAAAAGGGGACGCATGTAGACAGAAGCGGCACGAGGTATCTGAAATATTATGTGCCGCTGACGAGGCTGCAACGATATTCCAGTTAACCGTTCGCCGCTCCGCCTTTTATTATGCAGATTTCTACATTCTGCTTTTCTACTTTATCTTTTAATTCAGTAATATCTTCCATAGCAGTTGCTAACGCTATGGTTATGCCGTCCACTTTTTTATTAAGCAGTTTCACATCTTGGCCGAGCAGTTTCACATCATTTTTTATTGCCGAGATATCGAGCTCTATTTTATCGAGCTTATCAAGCTTATTCAGTATTTTATTCCATACTTCTTCCACTTTGCACACGCCCCTTTATGAAATCCATTTTATCAAACCTGCGGAGCTATTTCTACAGGACATTTGTCAACGTTTTCACTTTATCTTCATTTTATCAGCATACCGCCGAAATAGACGATCAGGCCCAGCACAATTACGTAACCGATACAGAACTTTGCGGTGCTCTTCAATATCTTGCCTTCATATCCGGCCAGCCCGGTTGCGGAAGTAGCCACCGCTATGCTTTGCGGGGAGATCATTTTTCCGGCTGTGGCGCCGGCTGTGTTCGATGCGGCAAGCCAATACGGGTCTGCGGCAATCGAGGTCGCGACTTCCTTCTGCAGCGCTCCGAACAGTACGTTGGCCGACGTGTCGCTGCCCGTTACGAAGGTTCCAAGCATGCCGATCAAGGGCGAAACAAGCGGGAAATAAGTGCCGGTAGCCTTGACCAATACGTTGGCGATAACAGTGATCATACCGCTGTAGGTCATGACCTTTGAGGCGGCAACGATGGACAGCACGGTTATGGTCGATTTCAGCATCTGCCGGAGGGTGGCGGCAAAAACCTTAAGGATTTCCCGTAGCCGGGCTCCCTGCAGAAGTCCTCCGATTATAGCGGACAATAATATCAGGGTCCCCGGGGAATTCAGCCACTTGAAGCTGAGATGGCCGGGGTTTGCGCCGGTATACACCGTGACGCCGGTCTTCACCTGATCCAGCAGTCTGCTGACCGCAGGCGTCAGGGGACTTGTGAGGATAATCAGAACAAAGATGAGGATATAGGGCATCCATGCAAGAACCGCCTTTTTGAAGCCGACCGGTATCCCGGCGGCACACTTGTCCTTGTGGAAAATACGCGCCCACAGGACCGTTACGACGATGCTGCAAAGGCTTCCGAGCAGGGTGGGCATCTGTTCGGTCAGATACAGCGACGCGACCAGCTGCGGGACGACAAACGATATGCCGGAAGCCAGGGTGATTCCCATTACGCCCTTTAGTCCCCGGAGCCCCCTGAAAGTAAGAATCACGAGGGCAAAGGGCATCAGCACGATAAAGGGGGAAAGCTGCAGTGCGACATTCCAGCTGAGCCTGCCTGCGTCAAGGCCGGTCACCATGGACAGGGTGGTAACCGGGATGCCGACGGCGCCGAAGGCGGTGGGAACCGTGTTGGCAATGAGGCAGAGCACGGCGGCAAAAATCGGATCGAAGCCCAGGATGATGAGGATGCTGGCCGGGATCGCAACAGAAGTGCCGTATCCCGAAATGGCTTCCAGGAAGCCGCCGAAGCCCCAGGCCAGGACCAGCACCTGGATTCTTTTATCGGTGCTGATATTGGAAAGCATTTGCTTGATCAAGTCCATGCTTTTGGTATGTACGCCGAGGTTGTAAGTGAATATGGCTGAAATGATGACGATCATGATCGGCCAAAGACCGAGCAGGCCCCCTTCGAATGCGGCTGAAAACGCGTTGGCGGCAGGCATTTTCCAGACGGCAAGGGCCAGCGCCAGGGTGATTAAGAGCACGCTGAACGTGGCAACATGCGCTTTCAGCAGGGAAACGCCCATGGAAACGATCAGCCAGAGGATCGGGATAAGGGCAAAAACAAACAGTATGTACGGATTCATGATTCACCTCGCCGGATTATTATACCATACGGAGTGAAATCAGCGAAATACTTTACATACTGTGCGCAGCAGTTTTTTACAGATTTTACGAACGGGTTTTATTGCTTTACAATTGGAAGTACCCCATTGTCACCTCGGCGCGGTGGGTTTTTCCGTCGGCAAAATTCGGGAGCTGGTTTCCCAGGTATTCCGTACCGTCGACAACGAGCCTTTTGATGTCGGCGGCGCAATGGCCCGGGTTTATGACCGATATTTCATAAACCGCATTCCGGTAGCCCCTTTTTATCTTATAGCTGCCGAAATGATCCGGCAGGCGCGGATCGACGAGAAGCCCGTCCAGTCCCGGCCGGATGCCGAAGATCCATTCCACCGCCGCTTTGCAGCCCCATGCGGGGGAGGTTGCCATCCAGTAATCGTAGGCCTTTTCCTTATCGAGGGAACTCATGATCCCGAAAATGCCCGAAAGGAGGAACCGGCCGATTTCCGTGCGGAAGTCGATGCCGCATTCCCTGCCTCTGCGCGGGGCGCCCATCCTTTCCACAAGCCTTTCGGCATAAGGGGACCAGTCGGCTTTTTGAAGCAGCCCGGAAAGCGCCGGGACAAGATCGGATACCCATTTCAGGCGAAGGTTGGCTACGGACGCTTCCCTGCCCATTTCCAGGAAACGGCACAGCCCAAGGTATTCCCTGCAGACCCCTTCGAACAAGCCGACGGTAACCGTATCCGCGAAGGAGAGCCGGCCGCATTCCCCGTACAGGCCGATGATGCCGGCGAATTCGCCGGAAAGGCTGCAAAAGGCATTAAATACGCTTTGCAGCCGGAGTTCCTCCAGGATGCCGAAATCACCGGATTCCTTCACATACTCGATGACCGCGGAAATATACCACAGCGGAAAAATATCGCAGCTGCCGAACCGGTAAAGATAAGGGAACATGGTTGTACTCCTCCGGGCGCCGGGGCCCGGCCGGAGCTCTTCGAGCCTGAGCACCCATTCCCTGAACTCCTGCGGCTGCGGGATGTAGTTGAAGCATACCATATCCGATTCCAAAACGCTGCAGCTTTCCATCCGAACCCTTCTTTCCGCCACCGGACCAATCCCCTCCGGGCTTCCTCAATGAAAATATCCTCTAATACCATGGTATTACGAAAGGGCGGAGGAAGATAGATAATGAATGTAATGAGGAGGGCTCGGGTTGTCATGGATTGGAGCGCAAAAAAATGACACCTGTCAGTTGACCGGACGGATGTCATTTTAAATGATATTGTGCTTTACGGCAAACACGGCAAGCTGCGTCCGGCTTTTCAGCTTTGTTTTCAGCAGGATGGAGGAAATCACGTTGCGGATGCTGCCCTCGGTCATGAAAAGAGTCGAGGCGATCTCCTTGTTGCTTTTCCCAAATACGATCATCTTGGTGATTTCGATTTCCCGCTCGGTAAGTCCCGGATCGTTCACCGGATAAGGCTCCCCGGCGGTATTTGCGCCGGTTATTTTTTTGAGCAGGTGTCCGTATGCATCCTCATGAATGACGCGCAGGCCCTTGTTGATGCTTTTGATCGTCAGCAGCAGCTCATCCGAATCCACATCCTTCAGGACATAGCCGTCCGCGCCGTTCCGGAGCGCCTGCGAAATCTTCTCGTCGTCGTTGAAGGTCGTCAGGATCAGGACCTTGGTGCCGGAATAAGTTTCCTTTATCCGTCTTGTTCCTTCCACACCGTCGCATACCGGCATCACAACATCCATCATGACCACGTCGGGCTGTAGCCGCCCGCACAGCTCAAACGCTTCGTTCCCGTTTGTGGCACAGCCCACCACCTTGATCTCGCTGTCATGTTCTACAATAAACCTAAGACCTTCGCGGATCACCGCCTGGTCGTCTGCGATCAGAACTCTTATCATGCTCCGACCCTCGCTTTCTGCCTTTCCTCCGAGAGGGCTCCCGGAGGAAGCTCCACAAAAATATTGAACCCGCTTTCCCCGTCCGAACCGTAATGGATCGTGCCGCCAAGCCCCGTGATCCGCTCTTCCATGCCGGTAAGCCCGTATCCCTTGACGATCTTGCGGCATCCGACGCCATTGTCCGTGATCAGTACCTTGACCCTGCTTTCCGTGAAGTTCATGACGATATCGATCTGGTCGGCCTTGCCGTGCCGGAGCGCGTTGGTGAGCGCCTCCTGGCAGAGCCGGAACAGCGCCTGCAGGTGGTCCGTCGGCAGGATGGTATAGCTTCCGTTTACCGCAACGTCGATTTTCATTCCCGTGCTTTTGAAATCTTTAATCAGTTGAATGACCGCCGCTTCGAGGTTGTTGCCGGACAATTTGTCGGGAATCAGCCCCATGATGGACTTTCTCAGTTCGTTCAGGCCGTCTTTGGCGATGGAGACGCTCTCCCGGATTTTGGACCGCGCTTCCGTGACATCCGTTTCGCACAGGAGGTCCGCAACCTTGAGCTGCGTGATGATCACTGTCATCGTATGCCCCAGGATGTCATGGGCCTCCCGCGAGAACCGCTGCCGTTCCTTCATGATTGCCAGCTCTTCCGCGGTTGCGGCGTAATTCCGGAGCTGCCTGTTTTTGTCCAGGAGCTGGCCGTTCAGGTCCGACAGGGTTTCGTTCTTTTCCTTCAGTTCCTGCATGGCATTTTTCATCAGGGTGATGTCGTCAAAGGTGATAATTTTCCCCAGGATGCCGGTATTATCGCGGACAGCCTGGATTACCGCCTCGTAGTATTTCCGCTCCGGCAGATTCAGGATCAGCTCGCCCTTGAAAAAATCGATGGAATTGGAGTTGATGGCGGACAGCACGGCGTAGCTGTCGGGGATGTTCTCCATATGGCGGGCGATGAAGTCGTTCAGGAAGGCGATAGTATCATTGTGTTTGACCGGCTTGCCGCCGGAAAAGGTTTCCACAAACGACCGGTTCATGTTGATGACCTTGTAGGCCGCGTCCACGATCAGTACGGCGCTGTCCAAATTGTCCACGATCTTGTTGACCGCCATGGGCGTAATATTCAGGAAACGGTACCGGGCGATGATAAAAAGGATCAGGATCGTTGAAACGAAAAATCCGATGGGGGCGAGGGAGATGTGCTGCGGCAGGAACCGGGGCAGGGAAAAGGCGTACAGGATGCAGTTGCTGTACAGCAGATATGCCATCGGCACCATATAGGCGGCGGTCAATATGAGCGTACGCCTTCTTTCGTACTTTTCCTGCCGGAGGGAGTATGCCAGAAGAACCGCAAACCCTATGACGGAGTAGGAGAACGAAATGGCCGTATGGACCCAGAAGAGAGGCCCGAAGGAATAGTTCTCCACGAAGAACAGGGAGTGCAGGTTCCGGACAAATAGGGCCGGATAGAGAAGGAGCAGGGGAGCGGCGAGCAACAGGAGTGCATAACTGTTTCTCGAATATTTCCATCCGACGTAGTTCAGACAGAAAATCAGCCAGGACAGTCCGGTCAGGCCGACGATAAACAGGCCGTAATAGTGATAAAGGACCGTGTATGCGATGGAGTACAGCTTCAGGTCCGTGAGGTAGCAGACAGCCATAACCGACAGGAAGGAGTGCAGGATCCAGAGCATGGTTATGATATGGAAGAAAAAGAAGCTGTACAGCAGAGCGCTCTTTTTCGCGGAAATTGCCAGATAAATCAGCATTGCCAGGGACAACTGGAACAACAGGGCATAAACCAATGCCCAGATAAAATTGTAAAGCGACATAGGCCAACCCTTTTTCAATAATATCAGTGAATATATGGATATCTTATCACAGAAAAGGGGCGGCAAAAAAGCTCCGGGGCGGATGTGCACAAGATAAGGACAATAATTGCAAAATAGTGCAAGGGAATGGGGTGTACCAGTTGACTTTATTCATGGATCAGGTGTTCCCTTCATAAAGGCAACTGGCACAACGTATGGGAGTTATATCATGAATTTCTAGTACTTCAGTTCCAGCTTGCTGCCGGTTACTTCAAACATGGCTTTCTGCACCTTTGTGCCGGTCAGCTCTTCGCTTCTTGCGTCCGGCTGGCTTCCGCCGATATAGAGTTCGAATTTACCGGGTTCCAGCACAGCCCTGCCGTCGTTGTCGATCAGCGCCAGTTGGCGGGGAGTCAGCGAGAATTGCACCTCCGCCTGCTCTCCGGGCTCCAGGAATACTTTGCGGATTCCCCGGAGGGACCACCTGGGCACCTCAACGCTTGCTTCCACATCCTTGAGGTAAAGCTGCACGACTTCTTCCGACGCCCGCTTGCCGACGCTCTTCACGGTTACGCTGCATTGCAGGGTTTCGCCTGCTTCAATGCGGTCTGCCGTCTTGATTGCGCCGTATTCGAATCTGGTATAGCTCAGCCCATATCCGAAGGGATACAGCGCTTCCGTGGCCATATACCGGTAGGTCCTGTTTTTCATGGCATAATCATGGAAATCCGGCAATTCCTCCGTCGTCCGGTAGAAGGTCACCGGCAGCCTGCCCGACGGGCTGAAGCCGCCGAACAGCAGCGACGCCACCGCCTCGCCGCCCCGGCCGCCCGGGTACCAGGCCTGCACGATGGCAGGCACATGCTCATCCGCCCAGCCGACGGCCAGGGCGCTTCCGGCCAGCAGCACCAGCACCACCGGCTTGCCCACTGCACATACCTTTTCCAGCAGGTCCTGCTGCCGGCCGGGCAAGTTCAGGTGCAGCTTGTCGCCGCTGGCATACTCGTTGGAGGTATCACCTTCCTCGCCTTCGATCGTTGCGTCCAGGCCCAGGCAAAGGACCACCACATCGGACCTTTCGGCGACGGACAGGGCTTCCGCAAGCCGGTCGTCCGGCTCGCTCAACCCGGATACCCTGTTCCTGTACAGATGGCAGCCTTCGGCGTAGAAAATCCGGACATCCTTGCCTGCGGCGGCGCGTATTCCGTCCAGCACGGTGACGTGCCGGTCCGAGGTGCCGAAATAGTTGCCCTCAAGAGCCGTCCTGCTGTCCGCGTTGGGGCCGATGACACCGATGGACTTGAGCTTTGTCCGGTCCAGCGGGAGCAGGCCGTCGTTCTTTAACAGAACGAGGGACTTTTCGGCCACCTTCACGGCAAAATCGCTGTGCCGGTCGCAACTGACGACTTCGTAGGGCGTACCGGTAAACGGTACCTTTTCGGGATCATCGAACATGCCGAGCTTCATTCGGCTGACAAACAGCCGGACCAGGGAGCGGTCGATGGTTTCTTCCTTTACCAGGCCTTCCTTGTGGGCGATCAGGAGGTTGCCGTACAGGTTGCCGCAATTGGTGTCGCAGCCGCTGTTGACAGCCAGGGCGCAGGATTCCGGAGCCGTCTTCGTGACCATGTGCCCCTCGTGGAAATCTTTGATGGCCCAGCAGTCGGAGGTGACATGGCCCTGGAAGCCCCATTCGTCGCGGAGGATGTCCTGCAGCAGGGTCTTGCTTCCGCAGCAGGGTTCGCCGTTGGTCCGGTTGTAGGCCCCCATGACGGCTTCGACGCCGGCCTCCTGGACCAGTTCCTTGAAGGCGGGCAGGTAGGTTTCGCGCAGGTCCTTCGGGGAGGCGACGGCGTCGAACTGGTGCCGCTCGCTTTCCGGGCCGCTGTGAACGGCGAAATGCTTGGCGCAGGCGGCGGCCTTCAGGTATTTTTTATCCTTTCCCTGGATTCCTTTGACAAAGGCGACGCCGAGCCTGCCGGTGAGATAGGGGTCCTCCCCGTAGGTTTCATGGCCGCGGCCCCATCGGGGGTCCCGGAAAATATTGATGTTCGGCGACCAGAAGGTCAGTCCCTTGTAAATGTCCCGGTCGCCCTGGCGGACGCTTTCGTGGTATTTGGCCCTGCCTTCCGTGGAAATGACATCGGCTATTTCATAGAGAAGGTTTTCATCAAAGGTTGCCGCCATGCCGATGGCCTGCGGAAACACCGTCGCCGTGCCGGCTCTTGCCACGCCGTGCAGCGCCTCGTTCCACCAGTTGTAGGCCGGAATGCCCAGCCGGGGAACGGCAGGTGATTTATGCAGCATCTGGGTGACCTTTTCCTCCAGCGTCATTCTGGAAACCAGGTCCTTGGCCCGTTCTTCGAAACCGAGGCTTTGATCCAGGTATTTGGGTTCTGTGGACATTGTCAATCCTCCTTGCATTTCATATCGTTTTCTGTTTATATGGTTCGTATGCAGATCATTTTGCACTTCCTACCTGTAATCATAGCGGCTTTTTTCAGGGAATTCGCGCCATTTTTTGCTTAGGACTGTACAATTTTTGCTCTGGGACGAATATTTATGGTATAATACTGAATTAATAATTTATTGCACTGCAAAGGTGGAGAATCAATGCCGATTAAAATTCCAGATACGCTGCCGGCGGCGGAGGTGCTGTCCGGGGAAAATATATTCGTGATGTCGGAGGCGAGAGCGGCGCACCAGGATATCCGGCCGCTGAGCATCGCCCTTTTGAACCTGATGCCCACGAAAATTACGACGGAAACCCAGCTGCTCCGGCTGATCGGAAATACTCCGATTCAGGTGGACGTCACCTTCCTGCATCCGGAATCCTACAAGCCCAAGAATACGCCCGAAGAGCATCTCTTGAAGTTTTACAATACCTTCAGCGAGATCCGGGATAAAAAATTCGACGGTCTGATCATCACCGGCGCTCCGGTGGAGCAAATGCCCTTCGAAGAGGTCGATTACTGGGACGAACTTGTGGAAATCATGAACTGGAGTCTTCACAACGTCTATTCCACCTTCCATATCTGCTGGGGTGCGCAGGCGGGCCTGTACCACCACTACGGCGTTCCCAAATATTCGATCCCGGAGAAAATGTCCGGCGTTTACGAACACAAGGTCACCAGGCAGAATGTGATGCTGCTCAGGGGCTTCGACGAGAGCTTCTACGCCCCCCATTCCAGGCATACGGAAATCCGGCGGGCGGATATCGAAAGAGTGCCTGGGCTCCATATTCTTTCCGAGTCGGAGGAAGCCGGCGTGTATATCGTGTCGGCCCTTCAGGGGAGACAGATTTTTGTAACGGGGCATTCGGAATATGACCCGCTGACCCTAAAGGGGGAATATGAACGGGATCTGTGCAGGGGCATGAACCCGATCGTTCCGAAATACTATTTCCAGGACAACGACCCTGCCAGGCCGCCTGTCGTAAGGTGGAGGGCCCATGCGAACCTGCTTTACGCAAACTGGCTCAACTATTACGTATATCAGGAGACCCCCTTCGATCTGACGGAATTGAAATAGGGCCTGATGGGATCACAATAAATACGAAAGCCGCTCCGGTGTGTCAGCACTTGTCCGAAGCGGCTTTTTCATGCTAAGCAATTGGAAGCGTCATCCGTTGACGCTGGCGCTGGAGGAGCCGGAAAGGGTCTTTTTCAGCACGAGGTAGCCGAGACCTCCGAAAACCAATGCGGCTAAGAGGGAACTAAAGGAAAAATAATGCCCATAGCCGAAAAGCCCGATGATTATGCTAATTACCTGAATCGCCGCATAGCCGAGCAATCCGATGTACAGGAACTGCTCCTTCAGGTTGGCATAAGTGAGAAGCAGACCGAGAATGAATACCCAGTACGACAGAGCAATGATCAATCCACCGAAATTGATGCCGAAAATGTAACTCAGGAGAATAATTGCCAATCCCGCGAAAAGCAGAACCATATCAATGGGGAGAAGGATTTTGAAAATCTTGTTCGTACTGAAGAACGCCCTCAACTCGCTGCTGATGTTTGAATAAGTGTTCATACGCAACGCTCCTTCCAGAATAATGATTTGGGTGGGATAAATGAAATTCCTGCAAAATTCAATTATATTATATAGAATAGTTCACCATTTATCAATTTTATTATATAATTATTTCCATTCGAATGGACGGATGTAAGAAACGGTATATGGAGGGTAATTTTTATGAAGTTCGGGTACTTTGACGACAGGGCCCGCGAGTATGTCGTAACGAGGCCGGATACGCCCACGCCATGGATCAATTACATCGGCAGCGGGAAATACGGAGGCATTGTTTCGAACACGGGCGGCGGATACAGCTTTCACAAGGATCCGCAGAACCGGAGGATCACGCGGTACCGGTACAACAGCATACCGATGGACAGGCCCGGCCGGTATATTTACATCCGGGACGCGGTTACAGGGAAATATTGGAACCCCGGCTTCCAGCCGTCCGGCACAAAGCTGGACAGCTATTCCTGCAGGCACGGCATGGGCTATACGGTGCTGGAAGGCGAGTACAAGGGAGTCACCGCAAGCCTCACCTATTTCGTGCCGGATGACAGGGACTTTGAAATCTGGCTGCTGAAGGTGAGCAATGTCTGGAACGTTCCCAAAAAGCTGCAAATATTCAGCTATGCGGAATTCTGCTTCTGGGATGCGATTCTGGACCAACAGAATGTGGACTGGGCGCAGCAGATCAACCAGGGCCGCCACGACAACGGCATTATTACCTGGTATCCCCATCACGTGGACAACAACGCCTCCTTCTTCGCCACCAGCGGGGTGGTCAGCAGCTTCGATACGAATCTGGAGACCTTTATCGGCCGGTACCGTTCCGAGGCCAATCCCATCGCCGTCGAACAGGGCGCCTGCTCCAATTCCATTTCCTACAGGACCAATGGCGTCGGCGCCTTCTGCAATGAAATGGAACTGCAGGCGGGTGAGACAAAGGAACTGGTATTCCTGCTGGGCCACACGGAGAACAGGGCAGAGGTCCGGAAGGAAATCCAGGCTTACCTGGAGCCCGCGGCGGCAAACGCCGCGTTGAAGCGCCTGAACGCCCATTGGGACGAATACATCGGGAAGCTCAGCGTGGACACGCCGGATAGGGATATGAACCTTTTCGTGAATCTGTGGAATCAATACCAGTGCAAGACGACCTTCAACTGGTCCAGGTTCGTCTCCCTTTACCAGCTTGGACTGGGCAGGGGAATGGGAATCCGGGACAGCGCCCAGGACACCCTCGGCGTCATGCATACCATTCCCGATCAGGCCAGAGGGCTTATTGTCAAGCTGCTCCAGTGCCAATACACGGACGGACGCGCCTACCACCTGTTCTTCCCGCTGACCGGGGAGGGCGGAGTCGGGGATGCTCCCGTCAAAAAGTTCGACTGGTATTCCGACGACCACCTGTGGCTGATCCTGGCAGTCAACGCCTATGTCAAGGAAACGGGCGACTTTGCCTTCCTGGAGGAAATGGTCCGCTACAACGACAAGAAGACGGAGGCCACGGTCTGGGAACATCTGTGCAAGGCGCTGGAATTCACGGACTATTACAAAGGACCCCATAAGATCGCGCTGGCGGGCCGCGCCGACTGGAACGACACGTTGAATCTGGATACCGGAAAGGGCGTTGCGGAAAGCGTATTTACGTCCATGCTGTTCTGCAGAGCGGCGATGGAAATGATCGAGCTTTGCTCCTATCTGGAGAGAAAACAGGATAAGGCAAAATTCGAAAGCATGTATGAGCAGATGAAGGATGCCATCAACGAAACCTGCTGGGACGGCGAGTGGTACAAGAGGGCGTTCGACGATGAAAGCAAGCCGCTGGGCTCGAAGGAGAACACCTTCGGAAAGATTTTCATCAATTCGCAGTCTTGGGCGATTCTGGGTGGAGTGACGGACGGCAAGCGCGCCCGCATCTGCCTGGATTCGGTGAAGGAGCACCTCAATACGAAATACGGAATCGTGGCGATGTATCCTGCCTACAATCATTATGAAGACGGCAAGGGCGGGATCACCACCTATCCTCCGGGAGCAAAGGAGAACGGGGGAATCTTCTGCCACACGAACCCCTGGGTGATGATCGCCGAGGTCCTGGAAGGCAACGGGGATCAGGCGTTCGAATATTACAAGCAGATCCTGCCGGCCAGGCGGAACGAAGAGGCCGAGCACTTCGAGGTGGAACCCTACGTCTATCCGCAGAACATTCTCGGCAAGGAGCACCCCCAGTTCGGCATCGCCAGGAATTCGTGGCTCAGCGGAACCGCCGCATGGAACATGGTCGCGTCAAGCCAGTATATCCTGGGCATACGCCCCGGATACGACTGCCTTGTGGTAGATCCCTGCATTCCTTCCGCCTGGGACGGCTTCAGGGCAAAGAGGGTATTCCGCGGAGCTACCTATGAAATAGAAGTGAAGAATCCCTCCCACGTGAACTGTGGTGTGAAGCGGATTACTGTAAACGGCAAGGAAGTGAAAAAAATAGCAGCACAGCCTGCTGGCAGCAAAGTGCAGGTAGTCGTGGAACTGGGTTGAGGCCGCAATCAATCTGGAGCTGTGGCTAAATAAAACCGCTGCAAATGAACTTGCCGCATAACGAAACCGGGGCAGGTCGGCGCGTTAAACCGCTGATCCCCCGGTTTTTTATGTCTTGCCCGACTTAGCGCGTGCCATTGATCAAATTGTCCAGCAGTTCCACATATTCTTTGAACTGTTCTTTGCCGAATCCAGTCAGTTCATAGGTGGTGCAGGGCCTTTTTGCAATGAACTCCTTTTTTACATCGATATAGCCCAGCTCCTCCAGCCTGGACATATGAACGCTCAGGTTGCCGTCGGTGGCATCCGTGAGCTCCTTTATCTGCCGGAAGGTTTTTGGCCCGCCTAGAAGCGCTGCGATGACGGCGATCCTGATTTTTGACTGAAAGCTTTCCGGAATGGAGTGGATATCCATCTCAATTCCTCCTCGCCCTGCTGAATTCAAGATAACCGCCGACGATCAGGAAGGTGACCGGTACAATCAAGCTATAGCTTATAACGGAAAATGCGCTGAAAAATTGGCCGTTTTCCGGACCGAATAGAAAGGAAGAGGCGTAGTGCGCCAGTATTAACAGCAGGTAGATACAAGCCAGTACACCCGCAAATTTCAGGCGGGAGAAAAGTCTCATGCAAAGCAGTCCGAAGGCGAAGGCAAACAGCAAGCCGCCTATGTTCCTATAAGGAAGGAAGAATGAATCGATCGGAGTGTAGACCGTGCCAAGGCCATTGCGCCAAACGACACCGCGGTAAGCTTTGAGTATTTCGTCCAAGTGTACTAAATATCCAAAAGCCTGGGACAAGGTGACATAGGCGACTATTGCCAGCCATACCGCAAGCAGGGGTTTTGTCAACCCGTGCAATCCCTTCCTCCTTATGGCGAAATAGCTGACCGATGCCGCTCCGGCCGTAAGAACCAGGGGTATTACAATAATGGCCGGGTAGCTTGCGATAATGTCTGTAAGCTCTGCTTTTAAAGCAAATGCAGCTATCACTCCTATAAATAATACTAAAAACGCCATCCCCCAGCCTATGAATATTTTTCCTAACTGCAGGAGGCCCTCCGTCGTCATCTCAATCGTTTCCCTAATGGCCTTTACGTCTTTTCCCGCCTTTTCCAATACACACTTATCCATAAAAATGCTCCTCGATCATTATCATCATTAATAGGGCCGAATTATAGAGCCGATGCGGCTTTTTGCCGTGATCTCCTGCCGAGCAAAGCACCGGCTGCCAGCAGAACCAGGGGCGTAACAAGGCTATACAGCAGCGCGGCCGCAATAGTATCCGCGAATAAGCGCGGCAAAAGGGATGGGACGAAGGAAAGAAGCAGGCAGACCAAAGCGATCAGGCTAAAGGGCTTTACCCGGGTAAATACGCCTATGCAAAACATTCCGAGGGCGATCATCAGCATGGATATCCCGGGAACAAAATAAGCGTACATGGTCGCGTGCATTAACGCTCCGACACCCTCAGGCCAGGCCAGCATATAGACTATTGACGGCATTAATTCGCTATAGAGGAAAATTACCAGCCATAATATCATAAATTGCCTGTTCAAGCCCTCATCCTGCATATCTCGCCAAAAAACAAGAAAAATTACGACCGAGGATAGGGCCATTAGTAATTTCGGTACAATGGTTAAAAACGGCGCGTTCACCAGGGCATCCAGCAATCCCGGCCATAAAAGGCATAACAGGTTGCAGGCGGCTCCGATTATAAAAAACGCGGCCCCCCAACCAATAAAAACCTTGTGCATCCGGTTCAGAGAATCAGTTGAGCGGTCTATTACATTTTTTATAAGTCGGACGTCCTCAACTGCCTTTTCAAGTATTTCATCCTCCATAAAAGCGCCTCCTTCTGCAAAGACAAATTACTTTGTTAAACAAAGTATATAGCGGAACATATTGAATGTCAATATTATCAATATAATATTTGATATACCATTAGGAAGGCGTCGGATATGGCGAAGCGAGGATTTGGCCAGGCCGGCCAGGCCGTCAGGCTTATCCGCCAGGACGGTCTAAACCGCCTTGCGGTATTTAGACGGGGTGACGCCCATATAGTGCTTGAAAGTGCCAATGAAATAGCTAAGATTGTCGAAGCCCACATCCATGGCGATTTCAAGCACTTTCAGCTCCGTGTCCTTCAATAGCCTTGCCGCCCTGCTGATCCTGTAATAATTCAGGTATTCCACGGGCGTCCTTTTGAAGTACTGCTTGAAAAGCCTGCAAAAATGGCCTTCGCTTATGTTGAGGTGGGCGGCGATATCCATGGTGCTGAGCTTTTTTGCAGAATTGTCCTGCATGAATTTCAGTGCTTTTTTCAGTTTTTCGATCCGGTAGCTGTCCGGGTTGCTTTCGGAGGTTGGCAGAACCGCCGTACTGTTCCGGACGACCAGCGAAAAGACCCGGTACAGGTCCGATTTTACCGTCATCTCATAGGCCGGTGAATGCTGAAGGGCCGCGTCCGCGGCTTCGGAAAGCCTTTGCAGCAGTTCGCGCTCCCACTCCTGAGCGCCGGTCAGATGACGGCTGAAGGAATACCGGCTTTTTATCAGGGGATCCAGGTATTTGGTCTGGATCAGGTCGAAGGAGCCGTTCTGGAGGAGCGCCGTACTGAATACGATCGCCTTGAAGGTGCAGGCGGAACCGTCCACAGGATACCCGGCATGCAGCTCGCCGCTGTTGATAAAGATCCCCTGGCCGGCCTGCACTTCATAATCGTTGGTATCGATCTGGAAAAGAGCTTTTCCGGAAGTGACCAGCAGGAATTCCAGCTCTTCATGCCAGTGACAGTCCAGAACGATGCCGGCGCCGGCCGGAATCTCCATGTAATAGGCGTTTAGCGGGAAGGAAATATCGCCGTGCACCCGGTTTTCTTTTAATAATTCCCTGTTCATATCAAAATCCTGTTATTTTTAATCAAAATATTATAAGAAATCCATTTCCATTGTTAATATAATTATATTATTCCCGAATAATAAGTTCAACAGGAATTTTGATTTGGAGGGGTTAAGATGAAATTTACGGATGGATACTGGGTTACCAAGGACGGCGTTAACATAGGGGTTCCGATGGATATCAGGGATTACGGCATAAAGGACGGGGTTCTGAAGCTCCATGTCGCCACAAGGCCCGTAAGGCACAGGGGGGACACCCTGGAAGGCCCGATGCTGACCTTTGAATACAGTTCGCCGTTCCCGGACGTCATTTGCACAAGGGTTTATCATTTCAAGGGTGGATTGGCGAAGGGGCCGGCTTTCGGCCTTTATTCCGAGGAGGGCTTCCAGCCGCAGATTTCACAGCAGGAAGACAGCTTCCTCTTCACCTCCGGCAAGCTGACCCTGAAAATAAAAAAATCCGTGGGTTGGGCTGCGGAATACTTCTACGACGGCAAAAAGATCACCGGGAACGCCCACCGGAATACTGCGTTCATCTCCGTAGCGGGACAGGGGCCGTACATGCGGGAGCAGCTTGATCTGGGCGTGGGCGAGTATGTCTACGGGCTGGGCGAGCGCTTTACTCCCTTTGTGAAGAACGGCCAGGTGGTGGACATATGGAATGAGGACGGCGGAACCAGCAGCGAGCTGTCCTATAAGAATATACCCTTTTATCTTTCCAGCAAAGGCTACGGCGTTTTTGTGAACCACGCGGAAAAGGTATCCTATGAAATCGCTTCGGAAAATGTTTCAAAGGTACAGTTCAGCGTACCGGGAGAAGCCCTTGAATATTACGTCATCGGCGGGGGCTCGCCCAAGGCGGCCATCGGCAATTACACCCTCCTGACGGGCAGGCCGTCGATGCCTCCGGCGTGGTCCTTCGGCCTGTGGCTTACCACCTCGTTCACCACGAGCTATGATGAAAAAACGGTGACCGGCTTTATAGACGGAATGGCGGAAAGAGACCTCCCGCTGCACGTTTTCCATTTTGACTGCTTCTGGATGAAGGAAAGCCAGTGGTGCGACTTCGAATGGGACAAGGAAGTCTTCCCGGATCCGGAGGGGATGCTCAAGCGCCTGAAAAGCAAGGGGCTCCGGATCTGCGTATGGATCAATTCCTACATTGCGCAGAAATCCAGGCTGTTTGACGAAGGCATGGAAAAAGGCTACCTGGTCAAGAGGCCGGACGGAAGCGTCTGGCAGTGGGACCGGTGGCAGGCGGGCATGGGCCTTGTGGATTTCACGAATCCGGCCGCCGTCAAATGGTACAAGGCGGAGCTGAAACGGCTGATGGATATGGGCGTAGACTGCTTCAAGACGGATTTCGGCGAGAGGATCCCCACCGATGTCGTGTGGCATGACGGTTCCGATCCGATGAAGATGCACAACTATTATACTTACTTATACAACAAGGCGGTATTCGAGGTACTGGAGGAAAATCGCGGGAAGAACGAAGCAATGCTGTTTGCCCGTTCCGCAACGGTGGGCGGCCAGAAATTCCCCGTTCATTGGGGCGGCGATTGCTCCGCCAATTACGATTCCATGGCGGAAAGCCTCCGGGGCGGCCTGTCCCTCTGCGCCTCCGGCTTCGGCTTCTGGAGCCACGACATCAGCGGCTTCGAGCGGACGGCCCCGCCGGACATCTACAAGCGCTGGACGGCCTTTGGCCTGCTTTCCTCCCACAGCCGCCTGCACGGAAACGAATCCTACCGGGTGCCGTGGCTGTTTGACGAGGAAGCGGTGGAGGTGCTCCGGTTCTTTACCAAACTCAAATGCCGGCTGATGCCGTATATCTACAATGCGGCAAGCCAGGCGGTGCAGAAAGGCGTTCCGACCATGCGCGCCATGGTGCTGGAATTCCCCGACGATCCGACCTGCCTGACGCTGGACAGACAATACCTGCTCGGAGATTCCCTGCTGGTCGCTCCTATTTTTAATAATGAAGGAACCGCCCAATATTATCTGCCGGCCGGAACCTGGACCGATTTCTTCAGCGGCCGGAAGGCGGAGGGAGGCGCCTGGAGAACCGAGAAGCACGATTATTTCAGCCTGCCGCTCATGGTGAAGCAAAATTCCATCGTTGCACTGGGAGAGATCGGCAGCAAACCGGACTATGATTATCTGAACGGCACCGAACTTCATATATTCGAGCTGAAGGACGGATGCGCCACCTCAACCGGCCTGTGCAACGCCAAAGGAAACGAAGCGGAATTCACAGCCGAGCGCAAGGGCGATCTCATTACGCTGAAGGCGGAAGGTCCGCTCAAGCAGTGGAAAGCCGTCCTCAGGGGAGTCGATGCCGTAAAGGAGGCTTCAGGAGCCACCTTTACAGCAGTTGAAAACGGAACGCTCGTCATCCCGGAAAAAGATTCGGGCACGGTTGTCGTCAAATTGGCATAATCCTGGTAGGTGAAATTCCGAGCCGGCTATAATATGACATGACAAAAACTTAAAAAACGATCAAAAAAACTTGATTAGTTGAGTTTTGTGTAATATAATGTAAATGCCCGGCGTATAATGCACAGCGCATATATCCGGACAGATATAGCTGCGGTAGGCAGGAAACTACTAATCTTTCTGAAACGAGGGGACTATTAAATGTTCGAAGACAAAACGTTAGTGTGCAAGGATTGTGGACAGGAATTTGTTTTTACAGCCGGCGAACAAGAGTTTTATGCGGCAAGAGGTTTTCAGAACGAGCCCGGAAGATGCAAAGAGTGCAGGTCATCAAGAAAGTCCCAGTTCAGCAGGGACGGCTCTGCCAAGAGAGAGAGAGAGTTGTTCGATGCCGTTTGCGCACAGTGCGGAAAAGAGACCAAGGTTCCTTTCAAACCGCGTTTGGACAAGCCTGTATATTGCAGCGATTGTTTTTCAAATCGTTAATTTGATTTCCGTCTGAATTTAATATGGTAAACATTTAAGCCCTGTGTATAACTATACAGGGCTATACTTGTATGGTGATAAATGTTGATTTATGTATGACTGCAAGGGGTTTGATTTACATAAGGCCGCAGGAAAAAAACCAGTTTTTCCGCCGGCTTATCCACATGCCGGGACGCTTTATTTGCGGTTATTCACAGGTTTATCCACATAATCCACAGGATTTATATTCACAAAACACTTGTTTTGTGAATATTTATGTAGATCCCGAAGACGCTGAAAAACAGGCGCCTGAAGGCCATCGGCAGAAAATGGTATAATTATTGGATAAATTAGTTATAATTCTACTGATGGCATTTTACCCAAAGGAAATCGAATTATTTCGTTTTGTCCGGATTTCTGGAAGGATTTATCCAAATGGATGTGGAATACAAATATATGCCTTTTGAATAAAAGCTGTTAAGAAAGGTATTACTCGGGTAATAATAGGTAAATTCATATTCCGAGAGATACTGGCATGACAAAACGAAATAGGAAAGGGGCAATGGTTTATGAAATTTATTATCAGCGGTAAAAACCTGGAGGTTACGGATGCACTAAGAGAAAGAGTCAACAAAAAGCTCGGAAAGCTGGAAAAGTTCTTCAATCCGCAGACGGAAGCGCATGTTACCATGAATGTGGAGCGGAACAGGCACATCCTTGAAGTCACGATCCTTGCGAACAGTCTCAAACTGCGTGCCGAAGTTTCCGGCGACGATATGTATACATGTATTGACAGGGCCGAGGCTATTCTGGAGGGCCAGATCCGGAAAAACAAGACCCGTCTGGCAAAGCGGCTCCATGAGGCGGCGTTCCAGGCCGACAGCTTTACCGCGGAACCGGCCGTCGAGGAGGAAAAGGAATTCAAGGTCGTGCGGACCAAACGGTTTGCGATAAAACCGATGCCTATAGACGAAGCCATCCTTCAGATGAATCTGCTCGGACATGAATTCTTCATGTTTTCCAATGCGGAGACCAACGAAGTGAATGTTGTATATAAGCGTAAAAATGGAAATTATGGCTTGATCGAACCCGAATTCTGAGAAAGTGTCAGGGGGATGTCATGAATAAGTTGTTTACAATCATAGCAGTGACGTTAACAGCGTCACTGCTTCTTTTCGGGTGCAGCAGCGGCGCGGGAAATGCGGCCGCCACCGGTGCGACAGAGAAAACGGAGGAAAAGGGTGCCATGAAGAATGCAGCAGGGAAGGCGGCTTCCCTGTCTCTTAACGACAATATCCACATCAATCAGGTCGGATACCGGGAAAAGGACCGCAAGCAGGTCATTGTGAACGGGAAGGCGGAGACCTTCGCCGTTTTTGAAAAATCCGGCGGCAAGCCGGTTTTCACGGGGAAGCTGAAAGGCGGCGGGACGGACGGCGCCAGCGGCGACGTTGTGTATTACGGTGATTTTTCCGATTGCCGGACCCCGGGAGCTTATTACATCCAGGTGCCGGGCGTAGGCTTATCCGGTGTCTTTACGATCGGGGACGCCGTCTACGGTGATTTGAAAAGAGCCCTTCTGAAGGCTTTCTATTACCAGCGCTGCGGGATGGAGCTGGAGGAAAAATTCGCTGGCGCTTGGGCCCACCCGGCCTGCCATACGGCAAAGGCGGCCGTATACGGCAGGGAGGACGTGGAATTGGACGGGAACGGCGGCTGGCATGATGCGGGGGATTACGGGAAATATACCGTTGCGGCGGCCACTGCCCTTGCCGATCTTATGATGGCGTGGGAGCTTTTCCCGGACCGCTTTGCCGAGGATGTCGATATTCCGGAGAGCGGAAACAAAACCCCGGATATCCTGGACGAAGTCCGGTACGAACTGGAGTGGCTCCTGAAAATGCAGGACGCCGAAACAGGCGGCGCTTATCACAAGCTGTCCACCAAAACCTTTCCGCCTCTTTCCATGATGCCCCAGGACGATCTGGGCAAGCTTTATTTCTCCCCCATTTCCTCCGCGGCCACGGGCGACTTTGCGGCGGTGACCGCCATGGCCGCAAGAATTTTCCGCCCCTATGACGCGGCATTCGCGGAAAGCTGCCGGAAGGCGGCTGTAAAAGCCTGGAACTGGCTGGAGGAGAATCCGGATCCGGTGATCTTTAAAAATCCGGGGGATATCGCCACCGGAGAATACGGGGATGCAAACGATTCCGACGAGCGCTTCTGGGCTGCCGCGGAATTGTACCGGGGGACCGGGAATCCGGTTTACGGCGAATACGTCAAAAGCGTTTACCGCAGTGCGGGCACAGGCGGTTTCGGCTTTGGATGGCAGAATGTAGAAGGCTTTGCCGGAATTGCCTACATGAATACGGACAAGGCAAAGCAGGATGAGACGGTATACGGTTTTCTGGAAAAGGCTTTGTTGAGCACGGCGGATAAAAAGCTGGCAGCCAGCCGAAAGGATGGATATCGCATTACCCTGAGGAACGGCGATTATGTCTGGGGAAGCAATATGATCCTTATGAATGACGCCAGGCTCCTGATCCTCGCCCATATGCTGGAACCCCAGAAGGGCTATGCCGAGGCGGCGGTTGGCAATCTGAACTACCTGCTGGGCGGCAATCCGCTCAACCAGTGTTATGTAACGGGCTTCGGGACGAAACCGGTCATGGACCCGCACCACCGGCCCTCCAAGGCCGACAATGCCGAACAGCCGGTACCCGGCCTCGTCGCCGGCGGACCCAACGCGGGTCTCCAGGACGATATCGCCAGGATCAACCTGAAAGAGAAGGCGCCCGCAAGATGTTACATAGATTCCAGCGGTTCCTATTCTACGAACGAGATCGCAATTTACTGGAACTCCCCTGCGGTGTTTGTCACGGCATATTTTTGCGGGAAGGATTGAAAAAGACGCGAAATGAACTACATCGACTTGTCCTGGAAAATCGATCAGGGGATTCCCGTCTATCCGGGGGATGAGGAAGTAAAGCTGGTACGGTCAAAGTGGCTTGAGACGGACCATTACAATGCGTACTCCCTATCCACGGGCCTGCACGCGGGGACCCATATCGACTGCCCGATGCACCTGCTGGACAGCTTGGATAAAATGGCGGATTACCCCCTGGACCGTTTTGCAGGCAGAGGCTTTCTGATCGACGCCAGGGGCGAGCGGGAAATCCGCTGTAAGCCCGGATATGACGGCATAAGACGAGGGGACATCGTCCTGGTCCTTACCGGGACGGATCAATGCTACGGAACGGCGGAATATTATGGGAACCATCCGGTGATAAGCCTTGACCTGGCGGATTTCCTGGTTTCAAGGGAAATAAGGATGCTGGGGGTCGATATGCCTTCCCCGGATGACCCGCCATTCCCGGTGCACAAGCGGCTCCTTGGGAGCGGTATTTTTCTCCTGGAGAATCTGACCGGATTAGAACGGCTGCTGCAAGTGCAGGGCGACTTTGAAGTGTTTGCGGCGCCGCTGAAAATAAATGCCGAAGCCAGCCTGACAAGGGCGTTCGCCCGGGTCTGCGAATTCTGACGAAGGAGTCATGCCTGCGGAACCAGAACAGCTGCCGGGCCGGAGCCGGGAGGAGCCGAGGGAACAGAGCCCTTGCCGGACGGAACACATCTTGCCGTGATACCTCGTTGAAGCTTGCACATCAAGCCGCAAGCGAATATAATATCCTTATAATATAGAGAAAATTGTAAGGGGAGGTTGCACATGGCAAGAGGCAGGATTAAATGGGGAAACATACTGATTCTTTTTCTGATAATAGCAGCCGGAGTGGCGGCTTTTTATTATAAAAATCCGGACCTGTTCAAAGGGATAGGGAACGGCGGAACGGTGGAAGCAGCGCGGACCTCGCAGGAAAGCAGCCCTCCGAAAGCGGAGGGGACTTTGCAGGAAAACGGCGCGGCGGATACCCGGATTGCCGAAGATGGCGCAAAACCGGCTTCCGACGCTTTCGTGCTGGGCTTGGATTCCTGGATCGGCGGAACGCCTGCGTTGATTGCACTGAACCGGGAGTACAACCGGGATTATTCCCTGAATCTGCAGTTGAAATATATTACGAATGACCGAGACCGGATCACGGCATTGAAAAATGGGGAAATTCATGCAACCGAGATGACGCTGCCTGCGTTTCTCCGGTTCCAGAAGGAATTTCCAGACAGCGGGGTGGTCCTCGGCTTTACCGACTTTTCCCGCGGCGCGGACGGAATCATTGCCCGGTCCAATATCGGGACGCTGAATGACATGGAAGGCAAAAAAGTTTCCTTCGTCAGCGACGGAATAGGCAAGTTCATATTGAACAAGTTTCTGCGGCTTACCGGCCTGCGGTACCAGGATATCATCCCGGTGGAGCGCAAGGAAATGAGCGAGGTTATCGAGGATCTGAAAACCGGAAGCGCCGATCTGGCCGTTTCCTGGAGCCCGGATATGAACCTTGCCGTCAAGGAGATCAATGCCGCCCAACCGGATTCCGCAAGGCTGCTGATCACGACAAAGGAGGTGCCGGACCTGGTTCCTACCGTTTTGGTGGCCAACCGGGCCGTGGCGGAAAAATATCCGAAGAAAGTGGACGCATTCCTGAAAACCTGGTATGTTTCGGCAAAATACATCCTTGAAAAGCCGGATAAAGCTTACGCCAAGCTTGCGGAGCTCATGGCGGGAAACGAGGATATTTACGGCGGGGTTACCGCCGCGGACGTAAAGGATTCCTTCGAGCACATCAAACTCATGTCCCTGAACGACAACTTTTCGTATTTTGGATTGAATGGCGATGAGCGGAAGATTGACGCGATTATAAGCGATACGGTGAAAACCTGGCAGAAGTATGGGGATATGGACGAGAACGGCGTTCCTTCCGGCCTTGTCGCGGATTCCTTCCAGAAAGCCCTTTATGAGGAAAAGGACGAGGAACTGCTGGTAGACGCCCTGGATTCCAATCTTACCGGAAATGCGGCCCGCACGGGGGAAGAGGCGAAGGAATTCAAGGCAATGGATGCCGCCAGTGTGGATAAGAACACCGAGAAGATTGCGAAAGTGGATATTCCACCCGTTTATTACGACTCGGGGAAAGCCGCCGTCAAAAAGGAATCGCTTTCCGTGCTGAACGAGGTGGTCAGCGTGTTGAAGCAGTTCCCGGAATACTACCTGATTATTGACGCCCATACCGATTCCGAGGGAAGCAGCGAATCCAACCTCAAGCTTTCCAGGGACAGGGCGGAGACGGTCCGCGCCTACCTGGTGTCCCAGAAAATCGACCCGAACCGGCTGATCGCAAGGGGCTGGGGGGAAAGCAGGCTGCTGGTGGCCGATGAAAAAACGGAAGAAGATCGTGCGAAGAACAGGAGAACGGAATTTATCCTGACCAGGGAGGCGGCTGCGGAATAGGTCTGCCGCCCGCGCCGGAAAGGGACCGGTGCATTGGGAAAGCCGCAATTCATTGTGAAAGTCAAACCGGGAGAGGTTCAATGAAAGTGAAAAGGATACTCAAGGCTGCGTTTACCAAAAGAAATCTTGCCCTGCTGGCGGTTGTTGCGATTGTGTCCTATTGGACGGAGTACCTTCCTTTCGCTCTTGTTGGCGCGGCGGGGTACCTTTTCTTTGTTCTGCAGACGCTGAAAAGTATACCGCGGGATGGAAGCGAAACCTCGGAGGAAAAGCTTGAAAGCCTGCTCGAGCTGGACAGCCGGTGCGACGAACTGTACCGGGAAGTCCGGGGCGAGCTGGACAGACCGTCTCAAAAAAAGGTGGAAGACATCCTGCAGGACAAGAACGAATTGATGGAATTGTTCCGGAACCACCAGGAGAATTATGTGGGGCAGAGGGTGACCGAGCAGGCGTTGAAGCTGGTTATGGCGTATACATATCTTGCCGTGCAGTATAATCAAAAGAGGGATGCGGTGGTTTCCGGGAATGCCGGCGAAATCATTGACGATATCAATTCCAATGTCCGAAAGATGAATTCCTTGAAGGACCCCCAGGCGATCGAAGACATGAAGCGTGCCATTGAGATGGAAAAGAAGGTCCTCGACCGGATCGAGGAGGACGAACGGGAGCTGGAAAAGATGGCGGCAAGGCTCGCCTATATCGAGAGCACCATGAAGACCTTCAAGCATCAGCTTCAGTACAGCGAGAATACAGCGGATACCTCCGCGGAGATAGACAGTATCATCAATGAAGCCGCAGCACTGGACCAGGCCTTGAATGAGCGGAGGGACCGGCTGAAGCTTTAGGAAGCTTGAACAAGCGATTCGAGAGCCATTGACATTTACAGGCAAGAGTGCTATTGTAATAATTGGTTTATACGTATAAACGACAGAAAGATCAGGGACATGAATAAAAAGAAAAGCATTTCGAGCCGGGATGTGGCCCGGGAAGCCGGCGTATCCCAGGCGACCGTTTCCTATATTCTGAACGACGTGAAAAATGTCCGCATCAAGCCTGAAACCCGTGCGGCGGTACTGGAGGCTGTAAAAAAGCTCAACTACCATCCCGATGAGATCGCCAGGGGAATGAAGCTCCGAAAGCCCATGTCCATCGGGGTCGTGACGGACCGGAACGTCACCAACTTCTATTTTATGAAAACCCTCGAGGGAATCCGCGACGGCACGCAGAAAAGCGATTATTCCGTGACCCTGCTGTTCAATAAGCCGGAGGAAACCGCCGAGGCCGATTATATCCGCTACTACAATTCCAACCGGCTGGGCGGGATCATTTTTGCCTTTGCCTCGTTAAGCGATGAAATGGTGGATTACCTGAACGCCAACGGCATCCCCTTCGTCAAGGTGGATCCGCTGCAGTCGCCCCTGGACATGTACCAGGTCTGCACGGACCATTTGGCCCACATCCCGTCGGTGATCGGGCATTTCCTTTCCAAAGGAATCCGGCGGATCGGGTATGCGGGTCCGTCCCCTTCGAAGACCTCGGACGGCAGGCTCGACGCCTTCAAGGACGCCATGGCCGGCGCCGGTCTGAAAATCGAAGAGGGGGCCATTGAAACCAGCCCTTTCGTTGATGAAGAAATATCGGCCGCGGTGCGGAAGCTCCTTGCGCCGGAAAAGCGCCCCGACGCCATCCTGGCCGGGTCGCCCCGTTTCGGCCTCATTTCGCTGCGGTGCGCCCTCAGCATGAATATCCGGGTCCCGGAGCAATTGAAGATCGTTGCCCTTGGCTCCTCCAACTTTTTTGAAATCGTATATCCTTCCATGTCGGCCGTGGAGCTTCCTTTGTATGACATGGGCCTGCGTGCGGCGGAAATGCTTTCCGAGCGGATGAAGGGGAATGAGGTCCAGAAGTCCATTGTACTGCCGTCGGAGCTTGTGATCCGGGATTCCAGCTGATCCTGCGCCGGTCCGATCCGGAATGACAGTGAAACCGGGTTTTGGCGGGCGAACAAGCCCTGCTTGCTGCTCGCAAAAGTGCGGGGGATATGGTATATTAATTTATACGTATAAGTGAGGTTGCAGATGAAAGCCAAACAGATCTTGGTGGGGTTTATAAAAGATCATACTAGTAGTTATATAGCCGGCATATTGATCCTTTTCGGCACCACCTTTCTTGCCATGCTGATTCCGAAAATGCTCGGGGTGATTACCGACGGCTTGAATACGAAGGGGATGTCCCGAGGAATAATCGTCCAGAATGTGCTTCTCATGCTTGGTGTGGTGGTTGCGGTATTCCTTCTCAAATTTATCTGGCGGTATTTGCTGATCGGAAACTGCCGGTATCTCGAATGCCATCTCCGGGACCATCTTTTCCAGCACATGCAGTCGCTTCCCCTCAGCTTCTACAGCAACAGCAAAACCGGCGATCTGGTCGCCTACGCCATAAACGACGTCCAGGCGGTCCGGCTCATATTCGGGTTCGGTTCGATCCAGACCCTGGAAGGTTCGATCCTTGCGATCATATCCATCGTTTTCATGGTGCAGACCATCAGCCCCCTGCTGACCGTACTGGCGTTTGCCCCGATCCCTGTTGCGGTGTACATCATGGTAAAGGTGGGAAAGCACATCCGGGGCAGATTCCGGAAGGTCCAGGAGGCCTTCGCCGCCATTTCGGAAAAGGTACAGGAAAACATCTCCGGAATCCGGGTGATCAAGGCCTTCGCGCAGGAAAAGGAGGAAGTGGACAATTTCCTGAAATACAGCCAGCGAAGGGTGGATACCCAAATGGACCTGACCAGGGTTTCGGCGCTTCTCGGCCCCTGTGCGCAGATCTGTTTCGGCATCAGTTTTCTGCTGTTCATCGTTTATGGCAGCAAGATGGTTATTGACCAAACGATTACACTGGGCGACTATGTGGCGTTCAATTCCTACATATTGGCCATAATGGGACCTGTAACGAACATCAGCCGCATTATCGACGTCTGGCAAAGGGGAGGCGCCTCCTATAAAAGGCTTGCGGCGATCTTCGACTCGCCATCGGCGTCCGGCCTGTCATCGGAGGATTGCAGTGTAGGCGGAATGAAAGGCAGCCTGGAAATCCGAAGCCTGAATTTCACCTATCCGGGCTCAAACAAAAAGGCATTAAGGAACATCAATCTGAAGCTGGAGCAAGGCAAAACACTGGGGATCATCGGCAAGACGGGAAGCGGAAAAACCACTCTCGTCAACCTGCTGCTCCGGCTGTACGATGTCGGCGACGGCCACATTTTTTTCGACGGAATCGATATCAACAAGATTCCTGTGGATATGCTGAGGGAATGTATCGGCTGCGTACCGCAGGACAATTTCCTGTTTTCCACTACAATCCGCCGGAACATCGAGTTTTTCCGGAGTATTTATTCGGAGGATGAGCTTGAGGAAGCGGCAAGGCTTTCCGGCGTGTATGAGAATATAGCTTCCTTCCCGGACGGCTTCGACACCATTATCGGCGAGCGGGGAACTACTCTTTCCGGCGGACAGAAGCAAAGGATATCCATTGCAAGGGCGATTATCAAGAATCCTTCGCTCCTGATCCTGGATGACAGCCTGTCCGCGGTGGATACCAAAACGGAAGAGGAGATCCTTGGCAATATCCGCAGGCTCCTGGAGGAGCGCACCGGGATCATCATATCCCACCGGATTTCAACGGTCATGCATGCGGATGAAATCCTCTTTATGACCGGCGGAAAGATTGTGGAAAGGGGAACCCATGAGCAGTTGATGGAACAGAAGGGACGCTATTATGAGTTGTATAAGGCACAAAACGAACCCACGCAGGAAGAGGAGGCCGTATGAGCGGAAATAGCAGGCCGAACGGCAAAGCGGCCGGAGATAAAGGGAGCGCAGACAAAAGAGCGGGAGACAAAGGAGCCGCAGACAAAAGGGCCGGAAATGTGACCCGGGACGAGTTTACAATCGAAAAGAAAAAATTTCAGTTTTTCAGGCTGATGGCTTACTTCAAGCCATACCTGCCGACGGTTTTCATCAGTCTTGTGCTGGCTCTTCTGGTAAACGGGGCGGTATTGATCAAACCCTATATTATCAAGCACGTAATCGACGATTACATCGTAAAGGGCGATTATGACTTCGAAGCGATTCTTTTGATGGGCATCTATTATTTCCTTGCCGTGATATTGGGCTCCGGCTGCGGCTACCTCCAGACAAACCTTTTGACGCTGGTGGGGCAGAAAATCATGTATACCATCCGAAACCGCCTGTTTGAGCATATCCAGAATATGTCCATGACCTTCTTTGACAAAAATTCCTCCGGCAGGATTCTGACCAGGGTCACAAATGATGTGGAAGCGTTAAATGAACTGTTTTCGGGAGTCCTGGTGGATATCTTCAAAAATATTATTATGATCCTGGGGATCGTTGTCGTAATGTTTGCGCTTGACGTGCAGATGGCCATGGTGAGTATCGGATGCGTGCCGGTGATTGTGGGCGTCATGGTGATCTACCGTTTTGCCGCCAGAAAGAATTTCATCAAGATGAAGGGAATGCTGGCAAAGATCAACGGCTTTCTGGCCGAGAACATATCCGGTATGAAGCTGGTGCAGGTTTTTCACCGCGAAAAGGAGAAGTATGACGAGTTGATCGAGCTGGACGGCCAGTATTTTAAATGCAGTTTGAGGGAGGTCATACTGAACAGCTTCAGCCGGCCTGTAGTCGACATCATCAACAATATCACCATTGCGGCCGTTATTTTGTTCTGCATGGGGAGAATCCTGAACGGGAGCCTGGAGATCGGCGTGCTGTTTGCTTTTATCACCTACATCAAGCAGTTTTTCGACCCCATCAGCGACCTGTCGGAAAAATATACGACCATCCAGTCCGCCGCCATCTCCTCCGAAAGAGTCTTCGAAATCCTGGATACGGTCGATGTGCAGGAGGATATGGATGAAGGCGTTCCTGCCGGCAGACTCAAAGGCGAGATTGAGTTCAGGAATGTATGGTTCGCTTACAATGACGAGGAGTGGGTGCTCAAGGATGTCAGCTTTACCATAAAGCCGGGGGAGGTCACTGCTTTCGTAGGGGCCACCGGTTCGGGCAAATCGACGATCATAAGCCTGATGGCGCGTTTCTATGACATACAAAAAGGCCAGATCCGGATCGACGGGGTGGATATCCGGGACTATAATCTCAAGGAGCTCAGAAGGCAAATATCCGTGGTGCTCCAGGATGTATTCCTGTTTGCCGGGGATATCCGGTCCAACATCCGCCTGAACAATAAAGGCATCACCGACGGGGATATTGAGTATGCGGCTCAGTATGTCAAGGCCGACGGCTTTATAGAATCCCTGCCGCAAAAATACGGCGAGGAGGTCAAAGAGCGGGGCTGCACCTTCTCGGCGGGCCAGAAACAGCTGATATCCTTTGCCCGTGCGGTTGCCTTCAGCCCTTCCATTCTGGTACTGGACGAGGCGACCGCGAGCATCGACACCGAGACGGAAATGGCCATACAGGAGGCCATGACGAAGATCTCACGGGGCAGGACCTCCATCATCATAGCCCACAGGCTCTCCACCATAAGAAATGCGGACAAGATCATGGTGATCCATAAAGGCCGGCTCAGGGAAAGCGGAGACCACAACGAGCTCATGCAGTTGGGCGGCATATACAGCAGGCTTTACAGGCTCCAGATGGAGAAAACGGCGGCAACGGCTTGACAGCCGACGATGGGGCATGGAGCAAGTATGGAACAAGCTGTAGGGTGAAAACAGCAGTTACAGCATGAAAGCAACAGTTGTGAGATGAAACGGCGGCAAACTGCCTGATGGGGTTATAGCGGAGTAGCGCCTATTGATACTGCGCTACTCCTAAGGTATTCACATTGAAGGCTTCGCCTTCCTTCATCAGAACATGACCGGATTCATAAGGCTTGCCGTCTATGGTGATGATAACCTTGCCTTTCATGTAGTAGTCGCCGAATGTGTTGACAATGCTTTCAAGCAGCATGCTTTCAAGGGAGGTGCCCGCATTCATTTCCTTGATGAAATCGGAAGACAGGTCTACGGTAACTGCGCCTTTCTCTTCATCCACCTGGATTCCAAGTATTTGCGTATTTTTGGTAAGCGTTTTGGTCAATCCACCGTCTTCCGGGATGGTTTTCAGCTCTTTCTGGAATTTCCACTTCATCTCTTCGTTTGTCTTGATCTCGATCTCCCGTTCCATATAGACGATCCGGTCTTTCTCAAACTGGGGGTAATAGCAATTGATCGAGCGTCCATAGGAAACGTTGCTTTCGACCTTTTCCAGTTCACTGGTTACGGACATGGAAGCATCGCCGGAGGTATACACGGATTTGACCAATCCGATCCCCTTAACGTAATATTCCGTATCCGTTGAGTCCTTTTCCTTCGTAGTTACCTCAACAGCGGTGTACTTGCCGGAAGGGGTATCCACCTGGGCGTTGACGGAGGTAATGCTCCTGGGCGAACCGTCTTTTGCGGTCCAGGCGGTTCCTACGGCAATAGGCTCCATCAGCAGAATGTCCTCGCCGTCGGACAGGGAAGTGAAATCATATTTGTAATAGACTTCCCCCTTGCTGTAGGTCAGAGCAAGCTTTCCATCCCGGATGGAATACACCAGCACGGCCTCCGTACCGCCGTTGTTTTTCCGGATCTGCGTCTTGTCGCCTCTGATGTAATCCACATAGGTTTCATAAGCAGCATACTCATTTCCTGTTCCTTTATATACCATGTTCGTGTCTGCAGTAAACGGGAAGTAGTTGGCTACCGTTTCAGCAGACGCCTCCGGCGTAGTGGAGCCGGTCTGTCCGTTTGCGTTTCCAGCCGTGTCGTTTGAAGCGCTGCCAGCCTGCAGAGTATTTTCATTTGTCCCGTCCGATGTGGTATCCTGCCTTGCCAGCTCGCTCAAACTGCAAGCCGATAAAAGCATGGCCAAAAGGACGGCAATTAAAAGAATCTTCTTCATAACAAAGCCTCCCGGAGTGATCAATATAGGTTTTCGACGCATTTCCCGAAGGTTTGTTCCGCCGGGGGCCGATATCAGGCATGGGAATACACAAACAATTTTTTCAAGTTGACCTCCAGACCTTCAAAAGTAAAGGAAGCCGCTGTTTCGCCCTCTTTGAAGGTTTTGCTTTTCAGCACGTCGCTGTTCTCGAACAGGAAAACGGTTATTTCCCGGTTAAACGGGTTTACGATCCAGTATTCCCGCACGCCGGTGGACATATACAAATCCAGCTTTTTGACGGAGTCCTTTCCGCGGGTGCTTTCCGACAGAATCTCGATCAGGAGGGTCGGCACCCCCATGTAGTAATCCCTCTCGTTCAGGTTTTCTTCCAGATCGCATATTACCATGAGGTCAGGCTGAACAAGGTTTTTGTCCTCCGGGAATCTTTTCAGGGTAATATCGAAGGGCGCCAGCATGGGCTTGCACGGTTTGCCCCCGAACCAGTTATAGAACTGGTTGTGGAGATCACCGAGGATCTGCTGGTGTACGGCTCTTGGAGACGCCAGCATGTAAATCTCCCCATCGATATACTCGAACCGGTCCTCGCTGTTTTCAGTCAATTCAAGGAACTCTTCATAGGTAGCCTTTTTGGGATACTGCGCGTACAGTACTGCCTTCTCCCGCAGATAAGAATCATGGAACGCGGAGGAATCCTCTTCGTCGTATGCGGTGAGTTTCGCAACCTTTCTGCCGTTGCTGGTGACCACGATTTCTTCTCTTGCTGCAGCTCTGAGATACTTTCCCAGGTTGTTTTTCAGATCGGTGGCGTTGACAAGCATTTCCCTTCTCCTTTGGCTGGCCATTTTAGCTAAAGTAGCTAATTTGATCATACCCTGTTCCGGCGGAAATGTCAAAATATTTCCTGCTGCCCCATCTCGTAAATTTTTTGAAGGGTATCCAGATACAGTGTTTTTTCTTCGGGCGTCCTGGCAAATTTATACCACTCTATAAGCCTGTACCCGAACATAACAAGGATTAGCTCCCGGATACAATGGTCCGATATATGGGATACATCCGCATATTCTGAAAAACCCTTATAATATGCCGGAACACATTTATTGTAGTATTTAACCATGTGGTCAACATCCGCCTCGTCCGCGATCAGGCTCGCAATATCTTCGCCCAAATAGCCCCATCCGGTGGTATCCCAGTCGATGAGCACGATTTTACTGTCCGAATAGAATAGGTTTGTTATCCAGAAATCTCTGTGGCACAACACTATGGGCAATCTTTCAATACGGCCCCATATTTCGTCTGAGTGCTCGTCAATATCAATGAGCATTCCGCACAGGTGCCTCGGGATTCCGCAGTCATCGGAGCGTATGTATTCATATACCTCGTTCCATGACCTATAACGCAGATAGTGATTTTTTATGAAGTCAACCTTGCTAAGATTGGAGAGGCTCTGCAATAGGGGTGGCTGCCCGGCATATATCCTGCCTTGAAACCGCCCTAATTCTTCAGCTGCGCGCTCATACATTTCGCCGGCCAGATTCAAGCCCGATATGCCGTCAATGTATTCCAGCCATAATTGCGTTTCATCCTTATTCAGCTCCGCATGGTAGCACACTGGCCGGCGGAAGGAAGGAGAGAAGGCCGCGCCCAGATCCGACGCGTAAAGATCATATTCCCTGCGCCATGAATCGGGATCGCCATATCGTTCCCACCTTTTTTGTATCTTCAAGACGACTTTATAAGGCAGTTTTTCGCCGTCAACGGTTTCGGCCATACCCGTGACAAGCCGCACATCACCCAAAGTTCCGCCATGTAATTGTTCTGTTTGGAAGTCGGCATGAAGGATGCTTCTGTCGAGCATTTTGCCTAAAACGCGCGTCAAAGTTCCGAGCCCTATATTCATTTCTTAAATCCTCCGTTTTTCTCGATTTGCTTGCTCCACATGGCAATTGACTTATTTCGGGCTCTCTTGCCGATAAGGTAACCAGCTTTATCCTCTACAAACCTGTTCTCGTGTTTCTGGGCGAGATAACGCTCCCACCGTTCGCGTGGCAATGAACCATCGGCAAGCGCGGCAAGAACGGCACAGCCCGGTTCGGTTTTATGGCGGCAGTCGTTAAAACGGCACTGCGTAAATAATTCCTCTACGTCTGAGAATCCCGCACGGATTCCCTCGTCTGCGTCGAACAGACCAAGTTCCCGCATACCCGGCGTATCAATGACCATAGCGCCGGAGGGAAGCATAAAAAGCTGGCGGTGAGTGGTTGTATGGCGGCCCCGGCTGTCGTCCTCACGGATTGCTTTTACAGCCATTACCTCTTGTTCCATTAACGCGTTGAGCAAGGATGATTTGCCCACGCCGGACATGCCGAGGAATACGACGGTTTTGCCGGGCTGCAAGTATTCCTTCAACGCTTCCAGACCCAAACCCGCGTATGCGGAGACTGCGTGTACCGGAACATCGGGCGCGGTTTGACTGACCTGGGCTAAAGGCACCGAAACATCTTCGGCCAGGTCTGCTTTTGTTAAGATCACAACAGGCTGTCCGCCGCTCTGCCGCGCTTGCGTCAGGTAACGAAAGATACGGCTGACCTTGAAATCCCAATTTAGGGAGGACAGTATAAAAACATAATCAAAGTTTGCTGCGACAACTTGTTCCAGAATGGTTTTGACATATCCTTCCGCATGACCTGAAAAGTCCGCGCGGGAAAACTTTGAACGCCGGGGCAGCAGTCTGACGATGCGTGAAGCGCCGCTTTCGTTGTATTGCAGCAGCACAAAGTCACCAACACACGGGAAGTCTTCCCGTGCTTCCGCACCGTGATAGAACGCACCTTTTAACACAGCCGTTACCTCGCCGCGATCGGTGATCACCGTAAATTGTTCCCGCCGAAGCTCCGTAACTCTACCGGGCAATAAGCCGTCTGGAGGTGCTTCGGTTTCTTTATAGCCATATTGTTTCAAATCAATCATTGTTCTTTATTTGCTCCTAAATGCAGGTTGTCTTGTTTTAAGCCGAAATCACCATACACACCGCCATTAAGCATAACTCCTTCCGGAACGGGAATTTTCCTGATACCGGATTGATTGCAGTATAGTCTACGGAGCTTTGAGGGTCAATGTAATAAACAATTATAGCTGTAAAGTCGGTGCGTAATCGTTCTGCCAATTCTCCAAAGGGAATAGGACATCCTTAAAAAACATACGTTTATTAGGGGGCCTTTTATGGTAGTATTCATTCTGCGGAAAAATCATTTCAGAGCGATGGGTGCTTTGCTTTTAATCCTGTTGAGCGGATTGATCTCCATCCATCTTTTTGCCCGGAGTCCGCTGCAAAATGCGGCCGCATGCGAAGCCGGAAGTCCGGTAGGCCTTCAGGCGGAGATCTTCGATATCGTACAGGGCAAGGTGGTCAAAACGGTGCCGTTGAATAAAACGATCCTGTCGGAGGCCCGAAAATGCCTGCAGGGAATCGATGGCGTCTATACAAAGGTAAACGCCTTTCCCGACAAGGGGTATATCATAAAAATCCCTTTCGAAAGCGACACCGTAATTAAAAATCCGATCCTGAGCAAGAGCGGCCTTGCTTCCATCGACAAGGTGTTTATTTTGCTGCCGGAACAGGGCGCCCCGTATCTGCTGATTCTGGACGGGCAAGAGAGGCCTTTCTTTTTCGTGTTCAGCCATCCGGTAAAAAAACTGGTAAACAGCCTGGGCCTTGAAATGGAGCAGGTTCCACAGCCTGACCGATGAATCAGTCCTTCGTAAAGCACCACCCTCCCACAAATAAAGCCCTCACAAAATAATAGAACTTTTCCGAAAGTATGTTCTACTTCCTGCGGCAATATGGTATACTGGTTGCTGAACATAAAACAGTTTACCAATTACCTTTATATTACATATGCGGGAGTACAGCAAATGCTTACGGATAAAGACAAGCGGGAATTTCTTGAATTGCGGAAAAAGATACTGGAGAACCAAATCGGCAGACTGAACGGTCCGCAAAAGCAGGCTGTGTTTCATATAAACGGCCCTCTGCTGGTACTGGCGGGAGCGGGCTCCGGCAAGACGTCCGTTCTGGTAAACCGGATCGCCTATATGATCCGGTTCGGCAACGCCTATCACAGCGGCAGCGTACCGGAGGGCCTTACGCCGGAAGCTCTGCAGGCGATGAGGGAGCTGGCGGGCGGCTCGGGAAAATCCGGCGGGACGGAGGCGCTGCCGGAAAATATCCGGGAGTTGATCCGGGAGCATCCGGTACACCCGGCCTCCATCCTGGCAATTACCTTCACCAACAAGGCCGCGCGGGAAATGAAGCAAAGGCTGGAGGGCATTGTGGGGGAAAGCGTCAACGATATGTGGGTCAGTACTTTCCATGCCGCCTGCGTGAGGATTCTGCGGCGCGATATCGAAAAGCTGGGCTATAGCAGGAGCTTCGTCATATTTGACAGTTCCGATCAGCAAACGCTGGTCAAGGACTGCCTGAAGGAATTGAACCTCAACGAAAAGAACTTTCCGGTCCGGGAGGTGCTCTCCAAGATCGGACAAGCCAAGGATGAACTTATCGAGCCGGAGGTCTACGCCAGGATGAACGGCGCGGATTTCAGGCTGGGCAAAATAGCCCGGGTCTACGAGCTCTATCAGAAAAAGCTGAAAAGCAACAATGCATTGGACTTTGACGACATCATCCTGATGACGATCCGGCTATTTGTGGACAACCCTCCGGTGCTGGACTATTACCAGAGAAAATTCAAATACGTCCTGGTAGACGAATATCAGGATACGAATACGGCTCAGTATACACTAATAAGCTTGCTGGCGAAGCATTACAGGAATCTGTGCGTCGTGGGCGATGACGACCAGTGCTTGACGGAAGATTCGCTTGTTCATACGCCATCTGGATTGAAGCCTGTAAACAAGCTTAAAACAGGGGATAAAGTCAGTTGCGCGGCAGGCCGTGGCGAGCCGATTACCGGAACTGTTGACAGGGTAACCAGTAAAGAGTATAAAGGGATCGTAGTGAAAATAACCACAAAAACCGGCAAAGTTTTAAGAGGCACGCCCAACCATATCGGGTTTTCAAAAGTGAATGCGCAGCAAGGTACATATTATGTATACTTGATGTATAAAAAGGGGTACGGCTATCGTATTGGTCAGACACAGGGAGTTCGGAGCAGAAACGGAGAGATTGTTAACGGATTGTTTGTCAGGCTGAACCAGGAACACGGCGATAAAATGTGGATTTTACATGTAACCGTCAGCAAAGAAAAGGCGGCATATTATGAGCAGTTGTTTGCTTTTAAATATGGCATACCGACTACTGTATTCAATAGCAGCGGCAGAAGCATAACGTTGTCGCAACAATCGATTAATGCAATATTTGCTCAAATAGATACAAGCTCTGCAGCTGAAATATTACTAAACGATCTTTACATGTTTCCCGAGTATCCGCATCATATCTGCAATGCGGTAATCCGTGGACAAACAATAAGACAGATCATAAATGTTACAGCGTTCGGCGGGAAAAAGACCGGAATAGAATCAGGCTGGTACAGTCACAGAATATGCCTGAATACATCAGGCGCGGAATTGAAATTGAAGGCGGATGCTGCTTCCTTGTCAACAAGGAATGGCAACAGGAATACCTGGAGAGTTGAGACGGAAAGGACCGAATATGATGAGGCGGATCAGTTTGCCAATAAGATATCCCAGTTGGACGAGAATCTGGAAATAGTAAAAAAGGCTCGCCTTACTGAGGATGCAAGTTTTTCTTACATGCCGCTTTCACACATGAAGCCTTCGATGAGCGTAGCGATATCGGAGAATGGCAAAGTAGTTGAAGATATTATCGAAACAGTTGAATTTGAAGAGTATGAAGGCAAGGTGTATGACATATCCGTACCTCATATGCGGCAGTTTATTGCTAATGGGATCGTTGTTCACAATTCGATTTATGGATGGAGAGGGGCTAATATCCGGAACATCCTGGATTTTGAAAAAGAATTCAAGGATAGCACAGTGGTCAAACTGGAGCAGAATTACCGCTCCACAAAGACCATCCTGAACGCGGCAAACCATGTCATAAAGCACAATTTCGGAAGGAAGAGCAAGAGCCTCTGGACGGAAAACGCGGAGGGAGAGGGGATTCAGCTGTATGAAGCCGGAAATGAGCAGGAGGAGGCCGCCTTCATCACCGGCGAAATCCAGCGGCAGATCCGGTTCGAAGGCAGAAGCAACAAGGATTTTGCGGTCCTGTACCGGATCAACGCCCAGTCGCGCGTGCTGGAGGATGCGCTGATGAAAGCCGGTATTCCGTACCGCATATTCGGCGGACTGCGGTTCTATGACCGGAAGGAAATCAAGGATATCATCGCCTATCTCAGGCTGATCCAGAACCCTTCCGACGATTACGCCCTGAAAAGGATTGTCAATGTGCCCAAAAGAGGCATAGGCGATACAACTGTGGAAACAGCAGGGAACATTGCGTTGAAGCGGGGCTGCAGCATTTTTGCCATCCTTTCTTCCGCCGACGAGGTGCCCGAGCTTCAGAGGTCGGCTTCCAAGCTGCTGGGTTTTGTATCGATGATCAATAACTTCCGGGCCATGACGGAATTCATAAGCGTTTCCGACCTGATCCAGGAAGTGATAAGCAAGTCGGGCATCCTCCCCGAGCTTGAGGCGGAGGACACGATTGAAGCACAGACCCGGATTGAAAATATCAAGGAATTGGTCTCCGGTGTCCTGGAATTTGAAGCCTCCAATGAGGAGAAGACCCTGGAGGCTTATCTGGCCAACGTTTCTCTCGTATCCGACATCGACAGCATGGAAGGAGAGCAGGACCACGTTGTGCTCATGACGCTCCACAGCGCAAAGGGCCTTGAATTTCCCGTGGTATTCATACCGGGCTTCGAAGAAGGCATATTCCCGGGGCTGCGGTCCCTGGAAAGCGACGACGAGCTGGAAGAGGAACGAAGGCTTTGCTATGTGGGAATCACACGTGCGAAAGAGAGACTTCATCTTACAAATACCTACAGCAGGACCCTTTTCGGAAAGACAAACTACAACGGCTGCTCGCGCTTTATGAAGGAAATTCCGCAGGAACTGCTTGTGATCAGGGGAAGGCGGGAAAAAGCGGCGGATTCCTTCCTGAGCTGGCAGAACAGGACCGGAGCGGGAATCAACGGCGGATTCGGGGACGGCCAAACGGGTCTTGCCACGGGGAAAGGCTTCGGAACGGGATCCGGGGCAGGTTTTGGGGCGGGAGCAGGAGCTGGCTTCGGAACAGGCTTCGGCGGGAACAGAGGGACGGCGGGTGCCGCCGGCCCAGGTTCAGGCACAGCGGGTACGGCAGGCGCGGCGGGTACGGGCAAAGGAACATGGGGCTCCGATGCATTCGGCAAAGCGTTTGGTTCGACCGGAAGCTACGGTGCTAATTCTCCCGGGACCGGTTCCGGCGCAAAAACGTTCGGCGCGGCAGGCTACGGCCCGGCCTCTTCCGGCCTCAACCCGACAGCTGTCTCAGGCGCCGGCGGCAATGCGGGCTCTGCGCCCGCAACTCCCGGCTCGGAATTCAAAGCGGGAGATAACGTCGTGCATAAAAAATTCGGAGTGGGGAAAATCACTTCCGTTACACTGGACAAAGAAGACTATGTACTCGAAATACAATTCCGGAATGCAGGCATGAAGCGTCTTGTAGCTGCATTTGCAAATCTCGTCAAGCTCTAGGCGTCAATGCATTTCCCGGAAGGACTGCGTTCGGACGAAACGGATCAATAAACCGGTATATCCTGCGGATATTGTGCAAATAATGATATTGCCGCATATGCCGGTTTTTTTTGCAGCCTTTCAAAGCGCAATCTTTCGAAGCGCAGATGGGAAATTCCGGGCGCCCGGCCCCGGTGGTTCGATACAGGAGGATGGATATGGACGGTTACGAGTATAATGAAGAAAACCTTTCAATGGTAGCAGGCAGTTGTAAATATCTCAGCTACAAACAACCCCGAAGGTCCCTGGATATTGGCTCGGGCGTTTCCTGCGCAGATTGCAAGAGCTGGACCGGCACCGGATGCAAAAGGCGTCAGTACGACAACATCGCCTCAGAGCTCCGGCTGGACTGAATCGCTCATAGCAGGATGCACTGTTGCAAATTGCAGCAGGCCGGGGATAAATTACTGCGGGACTACAACAGATCGAGCACGAATTGCGGCGGATCGAATACGGACTACAGCAGATCGAGCACGGTCAACGGCCTGGCGATTAAAATCCGGGCTCCGTTCTCAACCAGTTCCTCTGCCTTGCGGAAGCCCCAAAGAACCCCAACGGGATACATTCCGGCCGCTGTGGCCGTCTTCATGTCAACTCCGGTATCTCCGAGATACAGGCATTCTTCCGGTGTAACGCCCAGCATTCCGGCAATTTCCAGAGCGCCTGCGGGATCCGGTTTTTTCGGGACGCCCTGGCGTTCCCCGAATACGGGATTGAACGGCCAATCCGGCAAAAGCTTTTCCACCATCAGCCGGGAGAAATGATCGGCCTTGTTTGAAAGGACGGCCAGCTCCAATCCTTTCAAAACCAGCCCATCCAGCATTTCCGGGATTCCGCCGTAAGGCTTCGTTTTGCTGTTCCACCTGCGGGCATACTCTTCCTTCATTTCCGCAAGACCCGCCTCCACGCTTTCCTCAGTCCTTGCGCCTTCGGGGAAGGTTCTCCACACCAGGGTCCGCATGCCGTCCCCAACAAAGTATTTGTATTTTTCGACTTCATGGGCCGGATAATTATGTGCGGCCAACACGCGGTTCATGGAGTCGGCGAGGTCCTCAAGCGTATCGAGGAGGGTTCCGTCCAGATCAAATATTACGGCTTTCCATTTCATGGCGTCTCCTTTGCGGTCTGCTCCGTTGGTTTTGTGGTTCCTCGCTCGATAATAGCGGGTTTCAGGGTGACCTTCGTCAGTCTTTTGACTTTTCCCTCCATGATTTCCAGCAGGAGCTCTACGCCGGATTCGGCCATTTTCTCCGCCGGCTGCCGCACCGTGCTGATGCCCGGGTGGAAAAGGGAAGTGAAAGGATGGTCGTCGTATCCGATGACGGCGAGACTGTCCGGTATGGATATGCCGAGCTCCCTTGCGGCGTCGATCACCCCGAAGGCCGCATTGTCGTCACAGGCAAAAACGGCGTCGGGCATGCAGCCCTGGGAGGCCCATTCCTTTACTGCCCTGTAGCCGCTTTGGAAAGAAAAATCCCCTTTGAACAGATGCCGTTCATCCAATTTCAGCCTGCTGTCGTCAAGTGCTTTTCGGAAGCCTCTTAAACGTTCACGGCTGCTTTCATACGACTCAGGGCCGCTGATATGGGCGATTTTTCCGGCGCCGCCTCGGATCAGGCACATGGTTGCCTGGTATCCGCCGAAAAAGTTGTCCGCCGTGACGGAGGAGGCCTGGAGATTCCTCTGGTGCTGATCCAGCAATACAAACGGAATATTTCTTTTTTTCAGTTCCATCATATAGGAATTGTCGTTGACGGGCGACAGCATGAGGATGCCGTCCACCCGTCCTTCCCGGAGCATCCGGATGCAGCCGGACTCCAGCGAAAGGTCCGGTTGTCCCGAATCGGTGGCCAGGACAAGGAACAGGTTCCTTGCCGCAAGCTCTTTCTCTACGGACTGCAGGATCTGTGTCAGGAAGGCGTCGTCAAAGCTGGGCATGACCAGGCCGACCATTCCCGACCGTCCCTTTGCCAGGGTCCGGGCGGCCGCATTCGGCTTGTAATCCAGTTCATCCATGGCAGACAGGACCTTCTCCCTGTTATAGCCTCTCACGCTTGGATGGTTGTTCAGCACCCTGGAGACCGTTACCACAGAAACGCCCGCTTTTTCCGCTATGTCATAAATGTTTACCGGCATTTGCAATATCCTCCCGCTACATTAGAATCCATTATAGCACTTTCCGGCTGTGAATTCACCGGTAAATTGGCCTCATATCCCGATGTGCAGGCACACCCCATAGCCGGCGGCTGAAACTGATTATATCAAAAATATATAAGCGCTTATATTTAATGTTATAGAGTATACGCACAAAATATAATAATTAAAAGTTTAAGCGCTATAATTGTTATCTTGATTTTCTTATGCTACTATGGATATAGGAACGAGGATACGATCCGGTCGCCGGATAGCATAATTTTAAAACCGGGAGGCTGCTATGAAAGGAATCAAGCTGGTGGTTATAGGAGGGGGAAGCAGTTATACCCCTGAACTTGTGGAAGGAGTTCTGCTAAGGGGCAAAACTTTTCCCGTGAAGGAGCTGGTGCTTGTTGATATTGAGGCGGGCAGGAGCAAGGTGGATGCCGTGTTTGGGCTGGTAGGGAGGATGATAGCCCGTGCCGGCAGCGACATCAGCCTGCAGCGGACATTTGACAGGAAACGGGCCCTTGAAGGGGCCGATTTCGTCGTCTCCCAATTCCGGGTAGGAGGGCTGGAGGCTCGTGCCGGGGATGAGAGCCTTCCCCTGAAATACGGGATGATCGGGCAGGAAACGACGGGGCCCGGCGGCTTTGCCAAGGCGCTGAGGACCATTCCCGTCCTGTTGGACATCTGCAGGGACATGGAGGAGCTTTGCCCGGACGCCTGGCTGATCAACTTCACCAACCCGTCCGGCATTATAACCGAAACCGTGTTGAACCGTACAAAAACCAAATGCATCGGGCTTTGCAACGTTCCCATCAATATGGAAAGGGCGGTAAAAAGCCTGCCGGGTCTTGAAAATGCGGATGTTTTCTGCCGCTTTGCAGGATTGAACCACCTGAGCTTTATCGACTCCGTAAGGGTGAACGGCCAGGAAGTGCTGTCGGGGCTGATGGGCGGCATGTCTTCCGGCTTCAACGCAAAAAACATTCCGGGCGTCGACTTTCCGGCCCGTTTTGTTTCGACCCTGGGCATGATCCCTTCCCCTTATTTGAAATATTATTATCTGGAGGGCAAAATGCTGGAGGAGGAAGCGGGAAAGTTCCGTGAAACGGGCCGGACAAGGGCGACCGAGGTCATGGAGGTGGAAGGGGAGCTTTTCAAAAAGTATGAGGACCCCGCGCTTGACCGGAAGCCGGAAGAGCTGGAGAAAAGGGGAGGGGCTCTCTATTCGGAAGCTGCCGTGAATTTGATGGACAGCATCTGGAATGACCGGGGGGACAACCAGGTGGTCAATGTGCTCAACGGGCGATGCATGCCGGACCTGCCTGAAGATGCCGTAATAGAGACAAATTGTACGATCGGCCGCAGCGGCGCCGTCCCGATCGAACACGGACCGCTTTCGGACACGATCCGCGGGCTGGTGCAGCATGCCAAGGCCTATGAACGGCTCACCATCGAAGCCGCTTGTGAAGGCAGCCGGCGGAAAGCTTTTCTCGCGCTGACAGCCAATCCGCTCGTACACGATGTGGAAAAAGCGGAGCTGCTGCTGAACGAGCTGTTGGAAAGAAACAGGGAATACCTGGAACGGTTTTCCGGCGAGGAGGTCGAGGGATGAACTATTTTGCGGGAGTAGACGGCGGTGCCACCAAGACCCTTTGCTTGATAGGCGATCCGGATGGGAACATCCTGGCGCGGGGTACTTCATCCGCGTCCAATCACCAGACCATCGGAGCGGAAGCGGCAAGGCAAGCCATTTTAAATTCCATGACCCAGGCGGCGAAATCGCTGGGTATCGGGCCGGAAGAGCTGTCCTATACGGTATTCGGCCTTGCCGGGGCGGATATGGAACCGGATTTTGCAATATTGGAGCCCATTTGCGGCGATATTGTGAAAAGCAGCCGGTTCAAGGTGATGAACGATTCATGGATCGGGCTCAAGGCGGGCATTCCCGAGAATTGGGGAATTGTAACCATTTGCGGCACCGGAGCCTCCTGCTCGGGCAGAAACCGGGCGGGAAAAGAGGCTACCCTCAGGAACCTTTCGTATGAAACGGGCAACTATGGGGGCGGTTACGGACTAGTGCGGGAAGCCTTCCATTACGCATTCCGGTCGGAAGAAGGAACAGGGCCGAAGACCGCCCTGGAAACGGAGATTCCCGCCCTGTTCGGGAAAAAGGGACTGGTCGAGCTGCTGGAGCCTGCGTTTCGGATGGAGCTGGATAGGACAAAGGCATACCATATTCCGGTTGTGATCGGAAGGCTTGCCGCCCTTGGCGACCCGGTGTGCCAGAATATTCTGCTTACCATGGGCGGGACCCTTGGTGAAATTGCCTCCGGCGTCGTCCGGAAGCTCGGGATGAAGCGGGAGCGCTTCAAAATATCGCTGGTGGGAGGCGTGTTCAAAGCAGAAAGCCCCCTGCTGATCGATGAATATACGACCGCAGTTCACCGGACGGCGCCTTACGCACAGATGGTCGTCTGTGGCTGTGAACCCGCCATGGGAGCGCTTCAGCTCGCAAAAGAGCTGTATGCCGGAGAAACCCGAAACAGGACGGAAATATAACGGTCCATACAAGAATTCATATAAGAGGCCCACAAGGAGCCGCACATAAAAATTCGTATAAAATAAAAATTCACTTCAAAAAAACGCACAAAGTCTACTTCAAAAAGCGTACAAAATCTAGTCAATCTATTCAAAAGTTTACAAGGCCATTGACAAATCCAATGGCCTTCCTTTATAATGAACTCAATTCATTTATTTATTGATTTAGCGTGATAAAGTAATAGAGCGGCAGAGCGGCAGGGCAATAGAGCAGCAGGAGCAGACGGTAAACGCAGGAAAGAATTATGCATTTGCGTGACCTGATGGAAAAACAGTGGTAAAGTATTAGCTGTAAAGCTGTATGACATCGGCAACAAGCTTATGAGCAACAGGGCGGAACGGTCCAAGTATTTCAGAGAGAGGTGCGAAAGTTGTCAAAGTGGAACATATATACTCCGGATGGGGTGCAGGATATCCTGTTTGAAGACTGCCATCTGAAGAAAGGCCTCGAGCAGAAGCTCAGAACATTGTTCGGAAGCTGCGGGTACAACGAGCTCGAGACGCCGGCCATCGAATTCTACGATGTGTTTGCGTCCGACTCCGGCGGCATTCCCCAGGAAAACATGTTCAAGTTTTTTGACCAGCAGGGGAGGATTCTGGTGCTGCGGCCGGATATAACGGTCCCCGTGGCGAGGATTACGGCGACGAAATACAGGGAGGCGGCTTATCCCCTGCGGATCTCCTATATAGGAAACGTATTCCGTTACAATGATTACGGCGGCGGCAAGCAAAGCGAGTTTACACAGGCCGGTGTGGAAATCCTCGGCGTAAGCACTCCCGAATCGGATGCCGAAGTGATCTCCCTTGCGATCAATGCGCTGAAGACGGCAGGGCTGGAGAGCTTCCAGGTGGATATCGGGCAGGTGGAATTTTTCAAAGGACTGATGGACGAAACGGGGCTCCCGGAGGAAGAAACGGCCAAGGTGCGCATGCTGATCGACCGGAAGGACTATGTGGGGCTGGAGGAATTCCTGAACCGGTGTGAAATCGGGGCCGACCTGAAGAAACTGATCCTTGACCTTCCGGCCCTCTTTGGATCGGTTGATGTGATCGACAGAGTGGAAGCGCTGAAGCTGAACAAAAGATCGCGGGATGCCCTCGAAAACATCCGGCAGGTTCTCGGCATTCTGGAGGATTATGGCCTGGGCCAGTACGTGTCGGTCGATCTGGGCATGCTCAGAGGCCTTGACTATGATACCGGCATTATATTTCGAGGATTTACCTACGGAGTGGGGTTCCCGGTCCTCACGGGAGGCCGGTATGACAGGCTCGTCGGGGAATTCGGCAAGGAATGCCCCGCCACCGGCTTTTCCCTTGGCGTCAACATGCTCATGATGGCGATGCAGCGGCAGAAGGTGGCAATCGAGAAGCCCGCCACCGACAGCATCGTCTGCTATACGGACAAAGGCAGGAAAACGGCTTTTGAGCTTTGCGACGAATTGAGAAGGCAGGGCCTTGTGGTGGAGTTGGACATTGCCAACAGCCCTTGCGAATCGGCAGTCCGCTATGCCGCGTCAAAGAATATCGGCGGAGTCATCCGCATCGTGGACGAGGATACGGTGGAAATCCATTACGTGCAGTCCGGCGAGGTTGCAACAGTACAGATCAGCGATTTAATGAAGAGGTGATATCATTGAGGTATCTTACAATAGCATTATCAAAGGGAAGGCTTGCGGACATGTCCGTAGAGATGCTTGAAAAGCTGGGCATCGACTGCTCCGAATACAGGAATGAAACGCGCAAGCTGATCTTCACGGATGAAAAGAGCAAAATCCGGTTTTTCCTCGTCAAGCCCGCCGATGTGCCGACCTATGTGGAATACGGCGCGGCGGACATGGGGGTTGTGGGCAAGGATACGCTGCTGGAAGAGGGCAGGCATCTGTATGAAGTGCTGAACCTCGGCTTCGCCGCTTGCAGGATGGTATTGGCGGGACCTGCCGAACTGGCGGGCAAGCTGGACGGACTGAACAATAAAAGGGTCGGGACGAAATATCCGAGGATCGCCAGGGAGTACTTCGAGCACAAACGGCGCGAATCGATTGAAATCATCAAGCTGAACGGTTCCGTCGAGCTGGCGCCCCTGGTGGGACTTTCCGAGGTCATTGTCGATCTGGTGGAAAGCGGCAGGACGCTGAGGGACAATGGGTTGGTCATCCTGGATACCATTGCGGAAATCAGCGCCAGGATGGTGGTCAACAGGGTCAGCATGAAGATGGAAAGCGAAAGGATAAACGGCATAATAGAAGGACTCAGAAAGCAGCTGCAGGAAGGGACGCAGGGATAGGGCAGGCGCTCGGGCTGTCCGTCGGACGGGGGGGAGAGTCCGATAAGATAGGTGAGCGTACGGCTTTGGTGGGAGGATTGTATGATAAAGGTAATTGATATGAGAAAAGGCGACGATGCCGGGCTGTTTGCCGGACTGGTCGGAAGAAACCGGATCGGAGGGGGCGAAGTCGTTCGGACGGTGGAGGATATTATTTCAAAGGTCCGTTCCGAGGGCGATCAGGCGTTGATCGAGTACACATTGAAATTTGATAAGGTTCAATTGGATCAAACTTCGATCAAAGTCACCCGGCAGGAACTGGAGGAGGCCTATGAAAAGATCGATCCCGGACTACTTGAGGTGATTCGAAAGGCGAAAGCCAATATAGAAGCATTTCACCAGAAACAGAAGGAAAGCTCCTGGTTCATGACCGGGGAGGACGGCATACTGCTCGGCCAGCTTTACAGACCGCTGGAGGTCGTCGGCATATATGTTCCCGGCGGAACGGCCGTTCTGACCTCGTCCGTGCTGATGAACGCATTGCCTGCGAAAGTGGCCGGCGTCAACCGGATCATCATGTCTACGCCCCCCCGCAGGGACGGAAGCGTGGAACCGGCAGTTCTTGTGGCGGCCCAGGAGGCGGGAGTTGCCGAGATATACAAGATAGGCGGAGCCCAGGCAATTGCGGCAATGGCTTTCGGGACGGAAACGGTCCTGCGGGCGGATAAGCTGTTCGGACCGGGCAATATCTATGTAGCGACTGCAAAAAGGCTGGTCTTCGGATATTGCGACATCGACATGATCGCAGGCCCGAGCGAGGTCACCGTCGTAGCCGACGACACGGCAAATCCGGCATTTGTGGCGGCCGATCTGCTCTCCCAGGCCGAGCACGATGTCCTCTCGGCATCGATTCTTGTCACTCCTTCCGAAAAACTGGCGTCGGAAGTGATAAAGGAAATGGAAAAGCAGGTTTCCCGGCTTTCCCGGAAAGAGATTACGGAAAGATCGCTGGCCGATTACAGCGCTGTTGTCCTGGTAAAGGACCTGGACGAAGCGATGGACATCGTGAATAAAATCGCGCCGGAGCACCTGGAGTTGTGCATCGAGGAGCCGTTCAGCAGACTGGACTCCGTTCGGAACGCCGGGGCAATCTTCCTCGGGCACTGGTCGCCGGAACCGCTCGGAGACTACTTCGCAGGCCCGAACCATGTGCTGCCCACAGGCGGTACGGCCAGATTCTTCTCGCCGCTGAACGTGGCGGATTATATCAAGAAATCCAGTGTGATTTCCTATACGAAGAAAGCCCTGGAGAAGGCGAGCGATGATGTGGTGGCCTTTGCCATGTCCGAAGGACTGGACGCCCATGCCAACGCATTGAAAGTGCGCTTCAGCCCGGAGAAGGTCAGATAGCAGAGCGACAAAAGCAAGAGGAGTAGGGACATAATGAATAAATATTGGAGTAAACTGGCCCGGGGACTGGTTCCCTATATACCGGGAGAGCAGCCTCGGGACCGGAAATATATCAAGCTGAATACGAATGAAAACCCGTACGGCCCATCCCCCAGGGTGCTGGAGGCGGTCAGGGCGGCGGCCGACGACAGTCTGAAGCTTTATCCGGATCCGACCTGCGACATGCTTGTCTCCGCTGCGGCGGAAAGTTACGGAGTCCAAAAGGAACAGATTTTTGCAGGAAATGGCTCGGATGAGGTGCTGGCCTTTGCTTTTATGGCCTTTTTCGACCCGGGCAGAACAATCCTGTTTCCCAACATCACCTATTCGTTCTATCCCGTTTACGCATCCTTGTTTCAGTTGGATTATGAGACAGCGCCCCTTGACAGCGAATTCAACATTCCGTTGGAGCAGATGATGAAAAGCAGCGGCGGGATCATCATAGCCAACCCCAATGCGCCCACCGGCAAGGCGCTGCCGCTTTCCGTGATCCGTTCCGTACTGGACGGCAATCCGGATACGGTAGTCCTAGTTGACGAAGCGTACATAGATTATGGCGGGGAGTCCGCGGTGAGGCTGGTTGATGAATATCCGAACCTGCTGGTTGTCCATACCTTCTCGAAATCGCGCTCGCTGGCGGGTATGCGGATCGGCTTTGCATTCGGGAACAGGGAGCTGATCCAGGCGCTGGAGAGCGTCAAGAATTCCTTCAACTCCTATACCCTGGACAGACTGGCCATCGTTGCCGGAGCGGCAGCATTGCAGGATGCCGGGTATTATGAGGGGATTACCAGGAAGGTTATTGCCACAAGGGAAAATTTTACGAGGGAGCTTCGGAAAAGGAACTTTACGGTCACGGAGTCTTCCGCGAATTTTGTTTTTGCCTCCCATGCCGTCACCCGTGCGGATGCAATATTCAGGGGATTGCGAGAAAACGGCATTCTGGTCCGCTATTTCAAACAGCCTGTTATTGATAACCACCTGAGAATCACCATCGGTACCGATGCGGAAATGGCCGCGGTGATCGAGGCTTTGGACAGGATCCTTCAAAACGGGTGAAGCAGTTCGCATACCGGTGGGATCTGTGAATTTTAGTGGATTTGTTTGTAATACTTTTGTTATAATATGAGACGAACGGATGCCCTATAAAAAGGAATTTGGAGGTGCACAATGTCCAGAAGAGCAGAACGGAGCAGAAAAACCGCCGAGACGGACATTTTCTTGAAGCTGGAGCTTGACGGCTCCGGTATTTCAACAATAGACACGGGAATAGGATTTCTGGACCACATGCTTACCCTGTTTTCGAAGCATGGACTCACAGACCTCGAGTTGAAGGCCAGCGGCGACCTCCATGTGGACGCCCACCACACCGTCGAAGATATCGGCATCGTGCTGGGTCAGGCGCTGAAGGAAGCGGCCGGCGACAAGAAATCGATCCGGCGCTACGGCACCTCCTATGTTCCAATGGATGAATCGTTGGCAATGGTTTCGCTGGACTTCGGCGGAAGGCCGTATCTGGTTTGCAATATCCGCTACACAAATGAGCGCGTCGGCGATATGGAAACGGAGTTGGTGGAGGAGTTTTTCCGGGCGGTATCGACCAACGCGGGAATGAATATCCACATCAATGTCTTATACGGCAGCAATAACCATCACATTGTAGAGGCTGTATTCAAGGCTTTCGGCAGGGCCCTTGACGAAGCTACGAGGAAGGATGACCGAATCGAGGGAGTCCTGTCCACAAAGGGAGTCCTGTGAAAATAAAATGGAAAACAAAGTGGAAAACAAAATGAAAAAAGATAAATGGAAAGGATGAGCAGACCAAATGTTGATCAATGACACGAATTTCATCGATATGCCCCTGTTTATCAAGGGAAAGGTAAGAAACGTATACGACCTCGGCGACAAGCTTTTGATCGTTGTGACCGACAGAATATCCGCTTTCGACGTGGTTTTCCCGAACCTGATCCCCAATAAGGGAAGGGTGCTCAACAGTATTTCGGAGTTCTGGTTCAATTACACCTCCAATATTATCGGAAACCACATGATTACCACCGATGTCAGCCAATACCCGAACGGGCTGTCCAAATACGCGGAAGAGCTGCAGGGCAGGTCGATGCTCGTACATAAGGTAGAAATGGCCAATGCCGAATGCATCGTGCGCGGTTATCTGGAAGGCTCCGGCCTGAAGGAATACAACGCCAGCGGGACCATCTGCGGAATCAGGCTGCCGGCTGGCCTGAGGCAGGGCGACAAGCTGCCCGAGCCGATCTTCACCCCTTCGACGAAGGTCTCCGAAGGCCATGACATCAATGTTACCTTTGAAGTGCTTGCCGACACGATCGGCGTGGAACTGGCCACGAAGCTGAGAGACGCCAGTTTGGCGATTTACAAGGCGGCCAGCAGGCACGCGGAAAGCGTGGGAATCCTTCTTGCCGACACGAAATTTGAGTTCGGCATGCTCGACGGCCGGCTGGTCCTTGCGGACGAAGCCTTCACCCCGGACTCCTCCCGGTTCTGGGAGCTGTCCGAATACAGGCCGGGTGGACCGCAGAAGAGCTTTGACAAGCAGTACCTGAGGGAATATCTCGAAGCGAGCAACTGGAACAAGCAGCCGCCGGCGCCCGTATTGCCGGAGGACGTCATTCAAAAGACAGAAGCAAAATATGTGGAAGCGTATGAACGAATTACAGGTAAAAGGCTGGTATAAATGATTGCGATTATTGATTACGGGGTAGGAAATCTGAGGAGCGTCGAGAAGGCGCTCCAGTATATAGGGCTGAATGCGTCGATCACAGCGGACGCGGCAGAGGTAAGGTGTGCGGATGCTGTAGTGCTTCCGGGCGTCGGCGCGTATTCCGACGCCATGAACAGCCTGGCAAAGGCTGGCATGGTGGAGGTTGTGGGGGAGACGGTCAGGCAGAACAAGCCCTTCCTGGGCATCTGCCTTGGAATGCAGCTTCTGTTCGATTACAGCGAGGAGGGCGGAGAACCCGTTGACGGCCTCGGCCTTTTCGGCGGCGCGATCAAAGGACTGCCGCAGGACCGGGGACTGAAGGTGCCGCATATGGGCTGGAATTCCTTGAAAACCGGGGACAGTCCTTTGTTTAAAGGACTTCCGGAAAAGCCGTACGTCTATTTCGTCCACTCTTTTTATCTGGATGCAAAGGATAAATCGATCGTTGCCGCGACGAGCGAGTACGGCGCAACCATTGACGCCGCTATTGGCAGCGGAAACGTGTTCGCCACCCAGTTCCATCCGGAAAAGAGCGGCGAAACGGGGCTGACGATTTTGAAAAACTGGGCTGCCCGGATTGGGTAAGGGTCCGCCGGAACTAATTTTTCGGTTGTTCCTAAAACACAAAAACAGGAGTGAAAACAATGTTCATCTATCCCGCTATAGACATTAAGGACGGCAGGTGCGTAAGACTGGTGCAGGGCAAATTCAGCGACGTGACCGTCTATTCGGACCACCCGGTGGAAATGGCTTTGAATTTTGAGCAACTGGGCGCGGAATACCTGCATGTAGTAGACCTGGATGGGGCGAGGCTCGGCGAGCCGCAAAACATCGCCGCCATCAGCGAAATGGCGGTAAAGCTCGGGATACCGGTGCAATTGGGCGGCGGCATCCGGACCATCGAAATGATTGAAATCATTTTGTGCAAGGGCATCCAAAGGGTTATCCTGGGAACTTCGGCGGTGAAGAACCCCGAACTCGTGAAAAAGGCGGTGGCTTCTTTTGGAAACAACCTTGCCGTGGCGATTGACGCCAAGGACGGCATGGTGGCCATCGAAGGCTGGGCCAGGACGAGCGAGTTTACGGCGATCGGCTTTGCCAAAAAGATGGAGGATCTCGGAGCAAAAACCATCATCTATACGGACATTTCCCGGGATGGCATGCTGAAGGGCCCGAACCTCAAAGCCATGGAAGATATGGCGAAAGCAGTGGGAATAGACGTGATTGCATCCGGCGGAGTGACCAGCCTGCAGGATATCAGAAACCTGAAAGAGATCGGCGTGTCCGGCGCTATCGTCGGAAAGGCCCTTTATACAGGCGATGTGGACCTGCAGGAAGCAATAGCGGCCGCTAAATGACGGCCATGCGGCACAATGGGATGATTCGGTCATCCCTAAAGGAGTAAACAATGCATACCAAAAGAATCATCCCCTGTCTTGACGTACATGGGGGCAGGGTGGTCAAGGGAGTTAATTTCGTAAATATAAGGGATGCGGGCGATCCGGTGGAGGTCGCCTCCGTTTATGACAAGGCCGGGGCCGACGAGCTTACGTTCCTGGATATCACCGCGTCGTCGGACGCCAGAGGCATCATGCTGGATGTCGTCCGGCGCGTGGCGGAGCAGGTGTTCATCCCGTTCACGGTAGGCGGCGGCATCCGCACGGCCGAGGATTTCCGGGAAATCCTCAAGGCGGGGGCCGACAAGATCTCCGTGAACTCGGCGGCCTTGAAAAGGCCGGAGCTGATCTCCGAAGCCGCGTACAAGTTCGGGAGCCAGTGCGTCGTCGTCGCGATCGACGCGAAAAGGCGGGCGGACGGCAGCGGCTGGGAGGTGTACCTGAACGGCGGGCGCGTCAACACGGGCAGGGACGCCGTGGAATGGGCGGTGCAGGCCGCGAAGCTGGGAGCGGGGGAAATTCTGTTGACCAGTATGGACTGCGATGGAACGAAGAACGGATACGATATTCCACTGACGCGCTCCATTTCGGAGAGCGTAAACATACCGGTTATCGCTTCAGGCGGCGCGGGCACCATGGAGCACTTCTACGAGGCGCTGACCGACGGAAAGGCGGACGCCGTGCTTGCAGCGTCGCTCTTCCACTTCCGTGAGATGGAGATTCGCGACCTGAAAGCCTATTTAAAAGGAAAAGGAATTGAGATGAGGGGTTAAAATGGCAAATATGCTTGAGCTGGTCAAATTCAACGCGGACGGGCTGGTGCCGGCCGTAACGCAGGACATCCGGACGGACGAGGTGCTGATGCTTGCCTGGATGAACGAGGAATCTCTCCGGAAGACCATTGAAACCGGAAAGGTCCATTATTACAGCAGGAGCAGGCAGAAGCTCTGGTTGAAGGGCGAGACGTCGGGCCACTTTCAGCAGGTCCGTTCCATCAGTGTGGACTGCGACGGCGATACGCTGCTGATCAAGGTCGAACAGACCGGGGCCGCCTGCCATACGGGACATCGTTCCTGCTTCTTTACCAGAATGGACCTGGATGCTTTAAGGGAAGGCTCGGAGACTGTCGCTGAATCGGAAGCCGCCTTTTCCGTGTCTGCATCCGTCGCTCCTGAAGCCGGAGCGTCCGGCGCGACTGTGCCGGATGAAGCCATCCAGGCAGGCCCGGAAGTGCTCGGCAAGGTCTTCGGCGTTATTTCCGACAGGCTGGTCCACCCGAAGGAAGGCTCCTATACCAATTACCTTTTCGGAAAAGGTCTGGATAAAATCCTGAAGAAGGTCGGTGAGGAAGCCTGCGAAGTGGTCATCGCTTCGAAGAACGGCTCCGGCGAGGAAATCCGGGCGGAAGTCGCGGATCTGCTGTATCATCTGATGGTGCTTCTTGTCGAAAAAGGAATGACGATGGAAGACATTTACGGCGAATTGAAAAAAAGAGAGTGATATCCGTCTACCGCCCATAAAAATCAATGAAATTGCTTCCTATTCCCAGATAATTGGCGCTAATGTGCTTTAAACGGCACAATTTAGCAAAAACACATATTTGATTCGAAATTGGATAATATATTATATTATTAATGTGATTAGCACTCAGCATTAGCGAGTGCTAATAAAATGCAAAAATCATTTACAGGAGGTTCATTTATGAAAATAAAGCCGTTAGGTGAAAGAGTTGTCATTAAAATGGTCGAAAGCGAAGAGACCACCAAGAGCGGTATCGTTCTCCCCGGCAGCGCCAAAGAGAAGCCGCAGGTAGCTGAAATCGTGGCGGTAGGCCCAGGCGGATACGATGACAAGGGCAAGGAAATCAAAATGGAAGTCAAGGTCGGAAACAAGGTCCTGATCAGCAAATATGCCGGAACCGAAGTCAAGATCGACGGCATTGAGTACACGATCCTCAAGCAGAGCGACATTCTTGCTGTTGTTGAATAATATTATAACCAGTCGAAACTTTGTTCAGAATATAAGGAGGTTTGAAGCATATGGCAAAAGAAATCAAATTCGGTGAAGAAGCCAGGCGCGCCCTGGAAAGCGGCGTCAACCAGCTGGCGGACGCGGTCAAGATCACACTGGGACCCAAGGGAAGAAATGTGGTTCTCGACAAGAAATTCGGTTCACCGCTCATCACGAACGACGGTGTTACGATAGCCAAGGAAATCGAACTGGAAGACAAGTTCGAGAACATGGGCGCACAGCTTGTTAAGGAAGTTGCCACAAAGACCAACGATGTTGCAGGCGACGGTACTACTACCGCTACTCTGCTGGCACAGGCCATCATCCGCGAAGGACTTAAGAACGTTGCGGCAGGCGCCAATCCGATGATCCTCAAAAAGGGTATCGCAAAGGCCGTTGAAGTCGCTGTGGACGCCATCAAGGACGGCAGCCAGAAGATCAAGGGCAAGGAAGACATCGCAAGGGTTGCTTCCATTTCCGCAAACGATGAGGAAATCGGAACCCTGATCGCAAACGCAATGGAAAAGGTCACGAACGACGGCGTTATCACCGTGGAAGAGTCCAAGACCATGGGCACCAACCTGGAAGTCGTGGAAGGCATGCAGTTTGACAGAGGATATGTTTCCGCTTACATGGTAACCGATACCGAAAAGATGGAAGCCATTCTCGATGATCCGTACATTCTCATTACCGACAAGAAAATCAGCAGCATCCAGGATCTCCTGCCGCTTCTCGAGCAGATCGTCCAGGCCGGCAAGAAGCTGGTGATCATTGCGGAAGACGTAGAAGGCGAAGCGCTCACCACCCTGATCGTGAACAAGCTCCGCGGAACATTCAACTGCGTGGCAGTGAAGGCTCCCGGCTTCGGCGACAGAAGGAAGGAAATGCTCAAGGATATCGCCATCCTGACCGGCGGTGAAGTAATCTCCGAGGAACTGGGACTCGACCTGAAGGAAACCAAGATCGCCCAGCTCGGAAAAGCAAGACAGATCAAGGTTCAGAAGGAAAATACCGTGATCGTTGACGGCGCAGGCAAAGCGGCCGACATCAAGAAGAGGATTGCCGCCATCAAGGCTCAGATCGAAGAAACTACTTCCGATTTCGATAAGGAAAAGCTCCAGGAGAGGCTTGCGAAGCTTTCCGGCGGCGTAGCTGTCATCCAGGTCGGCGCAGCTACTGAAACGGAAATGAAGGAAAAGAAGCTCCGGATCGAAGACGCTCTCGCAGCGACCAAGGCCGCTGTCGAGGAAGGTATCGTAGCGGGCGGCGGAACGGCATATGTAAATGCGATACCGAAGGTTGCAAAGCTTATTAAATCCACTCACGGCGATGAAAAGACCGGCGTGCAGATCATTGTCAAGGCCCTCGAAGAGCCTATCCGGCAGATCGCTACAAACGCAGGCCTCGAAGGCTCCGTCATTGTTGACAAGGTGAAGGCCAGCAAGGCCGGTATTGGTTTTGACGCGCTGAAGGAAGAATACGTCGACATGATCGCTTCCGGTATCGTTGATCCCGCAAAGGTTACAAGGTCTGCCCTGCAGAACGCTTCTTCCGTAGCGGCAATGGTTCTGACCACGGAAAGCGTCGTGGCCGACAAGCCGGAGAAGGAACCCCCGATGCCTGCAGGCGGAATGCCGGGCGGAATGGGCGGAATGTACTAAGCCGTAAACGTAGCTCCCATAGGAATTGATTGAATCGAAGCACAATAAAAAGGCTCGCATGAACAATGCGGGCCTTTTATACTGCGAGCTTTTTGTACGTCTTAGCAGCCTTTCAGAATTCCGCTTTCCTGCACCGCTTGAACAGCCTTTTTCAAGGCTTCTTCCTCCTGAACCAGCGCCATCCTCACATGGCCCTCGCCGGACGGGCCGAATGCGCTGCCGGGGGTTACCAGGACCCCCGCCCTTTGCACCATATCCATGGCGAATTCCTCCGAGGTCCCGTAGTGGGGCGGGATCACCGCCCACACGAACATGGTTGCCGCAGGAGGCTGCATGCTCCAGCCGGCGGAGTTAAAGCCGCCGCACAGGATATCCCTTCTTCTTTCATAGGCCCTCCTGGTGGTCTCCACGCAGCCCTGGTCACCAGTGATGGCCGCGATGGCCGCCTGTTGAACCGGCAGGAACATCCCATAATCCATATTGGATTTCAACCGTTTCAATTGGGACACGACCTGCTCATTTCCAAGGCAGAAGCCGACTCTGGCGCCTGCCAGGCCATAGGTTTTGGAAAGGGAATTGAATTCCACGCCCACCTCTTTTGCTCCGGGGAAGGCGAGGAAGCTGCCGCACCTTTTTCCGTCAAAGACCAATTCGCTGTAGGCATTGTCATGAAGCACGACAATATCGTATTTGCGGGCAAAATCCACCAGTTCTTCGTAGAAACGGTCCGATGCCATGGCCGCCGTAGGATTGTTGGGATAGGAAACCAGCATGAGCTTTGCTTTTCGCGCCGTATCCTCCGGGATATCCTCCAGCCGGAGGACATAGCCGTTCTCCTTCTTCTGAGGCATGAAATGCAGACGGGCGCCCGCGATCAGCGGACCGTCCGCAAAAACCGGGTAACAGGGATCCGGTACCAGGACCAGGTCTCCCTCGTCGGCGACGGACAGCGAGATATGGGCAAGCCCTTCCTGGGAGCCCAGCAGCGAGCAGATTTCCGTCCTGGGATCCAGGGTCACTCCGTATCTTTTTTTGTACCAGAGGCTGACTGCTTCCAGAAGGGAACTCTGGTCGTTGATCGCATAAATATAGTTGCGTTCGTCGGCGGCAGCCGAGCACAAGGCCTCCATAATATGCCTGGCCGGCGGAATATTCGGCGTGCCGACGCTCAGGTCGATGACAGGCTGTCCGTTTTCCAGCCTTTTTCTTTTTATGTCGAGCAGTCTGGAGAAAATTCCTTCCCCGAACCGATCCATTCTTTTTGCAAACTGCATGTCAAACCACTCCCGTTCTTTTGTCCTTCCCAGACATCAAGTATAAGTTTAGCACATTCTTCCACGGTTTGACAGAGGGATATCGGTGGTATTCTATGGGAGAATAAATTATACTGGAACTGGATTGTCCGGAGAACAGATTATCCGAAGAGCAGATTATCCGGGAAATGGACCGCACAGAAGAATAGACGGAGCAGGGGAGGCTTGAGGAATGGGAAGATATATTGCTTTATTACGTGGGATCAATGTAGGTGGCAAGAACAAGGTGGATATGCGGGACTTGACGGTACTGTTCGAGAAGAACGGCTTCACCGAAGTATCGACTTATATCAATAGCGGCAATGTGCTCTTTTCCAGCCGGAAGACGGACGGGGAGGGGCTTGTGAAGGAATGCGAAGCCTTGCTTGCCGCCGAATACCCGTTTAAAATAGCTGTCGCGGTTATTTCTGCGGAAGAATTGCGCGCTGCGCTGGAAAATGCGCCGGTCTGGTGGAACTCGGACCCGGAATCCAAGCACAATGCCATTTTCGTCATACCGCCCGCCACGGTGGAGAAAATAATGGAACAGGTAGGCGCGGCGAAACCGGAATATGAGAAGGTGGATTACCAAGGAAGGGTCATTTTCTGGTCCGCCCCCATAAAAACCTTCTCCAAGACCCGCTGGTCGAAAATCGTCGGCAGTTCCGCCTATGACAGGGTGACCATCCGGAATGCCAATACGGCGCTTAAGCTGCTGGAGCTTACGAAGCCGGAGTCTGCGAAATAATCTTGTAGGAGTCTCACACGCCATTCTTTTTATATAGCTTCTCCATGGTGAAGCCGCGGCCTTTTACCTCGTTGACCCGGTTGATGATCATAAACGCCTTCGGGTCTATGGAAAGGACAAGCTCATTCAGCTTGGGAAGCTCCCGGTTTGAAATGACCGTAAGGACCACCAGGCTTTCGTTGTGCAGATAGCCGGTTTCCGCATGCACCAGGGTAGAGCCGCGATCCAGGCGCTGGATAATCATCCGGTTGATCTCGGCATATTTTTCGCTGATGATTTTTACCTGCGTGCGGGACTGGCCTGTCAGCAAAACCTTGTCCAATACGATGGTATAAGTGAGCACAAGAAGGATTCCGTACAGCACCTGCTCTTTATTGGCAAAAAGCATTTGCAGCAGCAGAATGGTAAAATCAAAGCCGTACAGGGAGGCGGAAATCGGAAACCCGAATTTTTTGTTCAATACCAGGGGAGGGATGTCCATTCCGCCGGTAGAAGCGCCTGCCTTGATGACGATTCCAATCCCCATGCCGATCAGGATGCCCGCATAAAGCGCGCAAAGGAGAGGATCGGAGGTCAGGGTATTCAACGCCGGGAATTTCTGCAGCACGCCAAGGATAAGCGGGTAATAGAACGTGCTGACCAGCGTGGCAAAAAGAAAGGATTTTCCGAGCACTGCCGCCCCCAGAAAAAACATAGCAATATTAAAAACTGCGATAAACGCCGTTATGGGAACGCCAAACTGGTGATAAAACACCAGCGCCAGACCCGTGCCGCCTCCCGTAATCAAGCTGCTCGGCAGAATAAACGCGGTAACGGCAAGGGCGTAAAGGGTATTCCCTGCCAAAACGAGTAAAATATTTTTTATCAGAACTCTGTATTTTTTGTCCATATGCCCATTATAGCCTGTAGGACGGCGCAAATCAACCGCCGGAACAGAGGCCGATTCCGGCATTCTTTGTAGTATCCTGCCAGTAATCCGGGACATTCCTTGGGGATTTGTAAAAATAAACATAAAATGGTATGATTGTAATGGGAATGTCCGTTAGGAGGAAATGTCGAGGGGGATTGCCGATGAAAAAGAGGATATGGGCCGCTTCCTTTCTGATTTTCGTTTTTTTGGCGGGCTTTTTTCCCGCCTCTTTAAGCGCTGTCTCCGCAAAACCCTTCTACGGATTGAATTTCAGCCCCTATACCGACAGCCAGATGCCCAAACCGGATTGGATTATCGGGGAAGACCAGATCCGGATGAGGCTTCAATTTGTCAAACCCTATACCACCTGGATCCGGACCTTTTCCTGCACCAACGGGATGGAGAACACCGGCGGAATCGCCCATGAAATGGGCTTGAAAACGCTGGTGGGCGCATGGCTTGACAAGGATAAAGCCCGGAATGAAAAGGAAATCGCCGCTTTGATCAAAGCAGCAAAGGCAGGGGACCCCGATATGGTGGCGGTAGGGAACGAAGTGCTGCTCAGGGGCGATCTGAGCGAAAAGGAACTGATTTCCTACATTTTGCGGGTCAAGAAGGAATTGAAAAAGACCAATCCCAATATAAAGGTATCCACAGTGGACGGCTACGGGTTCCTTCTGAAATATCCCGGGGTGATGGCGGCTTGCGACATTGTGCTGATCAATTGCTATCCCTTCTGGGAAGGAATCCGTTTTGAAGATTCCATTGCGGCGCTGAACCGGATGTATGAGAAGACGAAAAGCGCCGCGAAGGGGAAAGAGGTAATCCTTTCGGAAACCGGATGGCCCAGCGGCGGAAAGACCGTCGGGAAAGCGATTCCCTCCCGGGAGAATGCGGAAAACTATCTGAAGGCTGCTTTGCAATGGGCGAAGGAAAAGAACGTCAAGCTCTTCTATTTCTCCAGCTTCGACGAAGCCTGGAAAAAGGTGAAAGAAGGTGAGCTTGGGGGCCATTGGGGCATTATGGACAATAACGGGGAATTGAAATACGGGTTGGAGCTTTTTAAAAACCTTCCTCCCGCCGTGATTCCCTTCGGTTCGGTATTGAACATTGACGGAATCTATATCCCGTCCGGCTATATGGGCGATATGGAAAACATCAAAGTGGAACCGATGGACCCGGGTGCCGCCGGCGAGGCCAAATACCTGAAAGTAACCCTGCTGGAGAAAAACCGGACGGATCAGTGGGCCGGGATATACTGGCAATACCCTGCCGACAACTGGGGTGACAAACCGGGACTTGAGCTGCTTTATCCAAAGAAGCTGACGTTCAAAGCCAGGGGCGAAAAGGGAAAGGAGACGGTAGAGTTCAAGGTGGGAGGAATAAAGGGCAAATATGCCGATTCGATCTATCCCGCCGCTGAATCCGGCGAGCTAGAGCTTTCGAAGGATTGGAAATCCTATGAGATTAATCTGGAGGGCAGAAAGGTATTTTCCTTGATCGGCGGGTTTTGCTGCACGGCGAAATCGGACAGCAATCCCGATGGCTGTGTGATCGAACTGTCCGCGATCCGATTTGAATGGTGAGGAGGAGCATTCTATGCCGGACGACACAGAAACAAGCACAAAAACAAACACTCGTGGATTTTGGTACAGGGTGGAGAGGATTGTACCTTATACCGTAGCAGGCCTTTTTATATCCATGCTTGGTTTGTTCGTAACGATGTTCATTTTTATCCAGAATCAGACTATGACCATACAGGAATTGAAGATTACCATCAGTGAACTGGAAAGCGGCTATAAGGATGACACCCTTTTTACCGATGCCGGCAATTCCAAAGGGAGGGCGCAGGGAACCGTTCCACAGGGGATTGCAGACCTGGTTGCGCGGGAGCAGAACCTGAAGACCGGCGACGGCACGGTAGAGGTCAGCGAAGTCTATTGCAAAGATGCCGAATATGTTAAGAAAATCGACGGGAAAGTCAATCTGTCCGCGGGTTATGAACAAATTTCAGGTCAGTACGGAGATCTAGCCCTTGTTATAAACGAGGTGAACAAGTTCAATTTCAGGGTCTATTATACAAAGTATGATGAAAATTTGAATCCTGTTGAAGCCAATCTGACCTATGATCTTTTTATAAAATACCAATACAACGGAGAAACAAGATATGAACTGAAAGAAGGCAAGGAGTACATGCATCTGGTTTATGACAAACCGTCCGAAAGATGGCTCATCAAGTATTTTTACATAGAATCGGCGTAGGGGAGGGTGTATTATGAAATTAAAAATTCTTGTTGGCAGCGGAAGAAAGATCGGATTGCTGACCTTGCCGTTTTTGGCGGTCGGCCTGGTTCTGAACATTTTATTTCCGGCGGTTTTCCGTGTCGGCGGTCCGCCGGCGACTTTAAAGGCCGTCTCGATCGTTCTCATGATTCCCGGGGTAGTGATCTGGATATGGTCCGTGGCTTTGATCCTGACAAAGGTGCCGCGGAAAGAACTGATCACCGGCGGGCCTTATTCCCTGGTGAAGCATCCCCTGTATACGGGCGTCGCCCTTCTGGTGCTGCCATGGTTCGGCTTTCTGCTGAACACCTGGTTGGGAGCCTTGATCGGGATTGTCGTATATATTGGCTCCCGGTTGTTTTCGAAAGAAGAGGAGCAAATATTGTCCCGGATTTTTGGCGCTTCCTGGGAGGAATACTGCAATAAAGTGAAGGTTCCGTGGCTGTAAGGAAGGCCGCCGGAACCGTATCCTGAAGGGAATGGCATATATAGCGGAGGAATCGGGGTGAACAACCTCGATTCTGCATTAACAGGGAGGATTATTATGCACTTTAACAAAGAAGCCCTTTTGCTTACCTTTCAAAAGCTGCCTGAAATAGTTGAAGCCTATTTTGAAAACATACCCGAAAACTGCCTGGATATAAGAAGAAAAGAGGCCGCGTGGACGATCCGGGAGCATCTCTATCATATTATCGGGGTGCAGGAGATGCTTTATCAAAGGATGCAGACAATCCACAAGGAAGAAAAACCGGTGATTACGCCATACTTTCCCGACAAGGAACAGGAGCGGGAAAACCTCTATGAATCCGTAAAGGATGCGTTCTCTCATTATAAGGAAATGAGAGAAAAACAAATACGGCTGATCCAGCAGATGGAAGAGCCTGATTTCTCCAAAGAGGCTGTCCATGCGGAGTATATAAACTATAACCTGCCGATTGTTCTGAATCATATGGTTTTTCATGAATACTGGCATATGTACCGGATAGAGGAACTCTGGCTGGCCAGGGACGAATACCTCCAGTAGTCGGAGGCGCCGCCAGCGGAAAGTTCCGATGAAGCCGGGCGGAACCGGCGGGTACCGGCGTATTGCCGACCCGGCTTTATGAAAAGCCGGCCGGTGAAACGGTGGGCTGACTGCAAGCCTCATGGGTCAATTTCCGCTTTACAGCCAAAAAGCAGATCAAATGCACCCCGGCTGTGATCGCCCATGATATCGGATAGGAAACGTATAGGGTTTCCAGGGAATGATTTACGGCAAATATGGTATAGATCCAGGTAATACGGATTCCGCAGACACCGATGATCGACGACAGCATGGGCAGTATGGAATACCCCATGCCCCTCAGGCTGCCTACCATAACGTCCATGATGCCGCAAATGAAATAGGGCAGGCACACGTATCCCATTCGTGTTATTCCGACGGCGATTACATCCTGATCTACGGTATAGATGCCGAGCAAATTTCCGCTAAACAGATAACTCAGCCCTCCCAGGGCGATTCCCACAAAGGTGACTGAGAGCAAGCACAGGACAAGAATGCGTCCCATCCGGTGGTACTTTTTTGCTCCGCAATTTTGTCCGGTGAAGTTCAGCGCCGTTTGATAGAACGCGTTCATTGCCATGTAGACGAAGCCTTCAATGTTCATCGCAGCGGTATTGCCGGCCATGACGGCGGACCCGAAGCTGTTGACGGACGACTGGATCAGGACGTTGGAGAGGGAAAATATGATGCCCTGTATTCCCGCGGGCAGCCCGATTTTAACAATGTCGAAAAGCTTGTCCTTATAAAAGCGGAGCTTCCGCCATTGCAGCCGGATGCAGCCGTCGGATCGGACCAGGCAGATCAGGATCAATACGACCGACAGATACTGGGAAATCACGGTTGCCGAAGCTACGCCTTCAATATTCATATGAAATACCAGTACAAGCAATAGATTGAGCACGACATTCAAGACGCCGGAAATGGACAGGTAATAGAGCGGCCGCCGCGTGTCGCCTACCGCGCGCAGGATGGCGCTGCCGAAATTGAAGATCATGGATGCGGGCATGCCGATGAAATAAATTTTCATGTAGAGCACCGCATGTTCCAATACATCGTTCGGCGTACCCATTGCCAGCAGCAAAGGCTTCGCCGCCAGGACCCCGAAAACGGTCAGGAAAATTCCGCTGACGGCGCTTATGGCGATGGCCGTATGGACGGTTTCATTTGCGTCCTTCAGCCGGCCGGCGCCGTAATGCCTTGCCATTAGTACGCTGGCGCCCACGGACAGCCCGATGAACAGGTTGGTGATCAGGTTGATCAGGGCGGAGGTGGAACCGACGGCAGCAAGGGCGTGGCTTCCGACAAAACGCCCGACGACTACGATGTTTACGGCATTATAAAGGAGCTGCAGGATTCCTGACAACATCAGGGGGATGGAATACCGAAGGATTTTGGAAAAAAGCGGACCATTGCACATGTCCAGTTCGTATTTCGGGGCCGTATTCATCTTTATCGACATTTTACCTTTCGTATGTGCGTATCCTGTCATTATAACACGGAACGGCTATCCGACATAATGCGCTGGCGATAGAAATACGGTGAACAAATTGAATGGGAGGATATTAAAGTACGATTGTATCCCCGGACAGCAATTTTTTATTTGTTTTTGCAAGGAGGAGCCATGGAAAAGGATTATTTCTCTTTTTCGTTAAAATGCTTAATCAGATAAAAAATTAAAATAAGGATTCCTATTTTTGTTACATAAGCCATGGCTAATGCAAAAAGGGCAATCAGCAAATACAGAAGCCATTTCGCAATTACCGCAAGAATGTGTAAAATGGTTTTTGAAGTAACACGCTTTTCCGAGAATTTATAAAGGGCCAGAAGCATTTGCGTAGTCTGCCTGAATTTCCAGGGCTGTATGAACAACCGGAACCATAGCTTTCCTTTCAGCTTCCTGTCAATTTGCTCCCGGGCATACTTTACCTTTTCGCCTCCCGGCTCCAGCAGATATGCCCGTTCGATCAAATCCTTCGCCCTGAAGGAATCCTTCAGCTCATGACAGCATTTGGCGGAAAGCCAAAGCGACGGCAGATGATCCGGATAAGCACTCCGGACTTTGTCCAGATCTTCCAGTGCTGATTTGTAACGGCATCGGACAAATGAGATTAGAGCGCGGTAGTAGAGCGCTTCCATATCGTTTGGATTCAGAAGAAGCGCCTGGCCGAATAGTTGCAGGGCAGGATCGAACTTGCCGGTCTGGTAGCGTATAATACCTTCCATGCGTGTAAGATCGGGATCCTTCGGACAAAGGGCTCTTGCCTGCCCGAGGTCGCTTTCCGCCGCCCGCGGGTCTTCCTCCAGAAGCTCGAAGGTCTTCTCCTTTAACTCCAGATATCGGTCATATTGCTGCCCGACGACCTCTTTTATAAAGGAATAGTTCAATGGAATCGGTTGTTTCAAAACCTTCATTACATGCCGGACAAAGGAAGTATCGTATTCGCGGTACAGCTCCCTTTCCCGTTCCAGCAGGCTGAAACTCCTGTCAAGAAGCTTCCAGATATTCTGAGGCAGGAGGTAATGGGCCGAAAGATAGCCAAGTACCATAGGTTCCAGCCTGCAACGGTTCTCAATATCCCACATGACCTCTCTGTTCAATAGCTCCGTCCAATTTTCAAGCTTGATCCTTTCAAAAAAATCGGAATAGAGACAGTCCAATTGGTCGACGAATTCCTGATTTGTCGCCTCCCGGCAGGAAGACGGCTCCATGGGGAGAGCTTCGGAAGGAGCATCGAGAGGAGCATCGGAGGGATCAGCGGAAGGATTGCCGCAAAGCTTATCGGGAAATGTCCCATTTGCTTCCGGACCGGAGGTCCTTTCCTGCCGGACTTCGTCATATTCGGATTCTTCATAGTCCCATTCGTTTTCAGGAGCATATACCGTTTGCCTGCTCCTGTATTTGGCATAGCGAACGGCATTATCATATGCCTCCTTTAAAGACTGAAATCCTTGCGGATCCTCTTCAGGGTGGTGAACCTTCAACTTCCTGGCATAGGCCTTTTTTATTGTGGAAAGATCGCTGGTTGCTTCAATCTCCAGTATATTCCACATGCTCATCAGAATTCGAACCGCCTTTCCAGCTCATCAAGCTGGTTTTTCAGCTCTTCGGCCGCTTTCTTCGCTTTTCGTTCGTCCTGCTGCGACAGGACTGTTTCGAATCTTCTCAGGAGCTCGGAGATATATGTGCGCAGTTCCCCTGTGGATTCTTCATAAATGCGCTCTCCCCTTGCCAGCAGCAGTCTGTTTTCCATGCGGTCGCGAGGATGGATTTTCATGTCCTTCAATTGATTCAAACGCGCTTCTATTTCTTTTTTTGTCATGCTTCCGGGACTCTTTTCAATGACCATGTGGCTTTTTTCTCCGGTTTTTACGACCGTAGTTTCCACTTCCAGTATTCCGTTGATATCATAGGTATAACGGACATCAATCATCTGCTCGCCGGCTTTGCCCGGAGGCACCTTCAAATTCAGTTCGCCGAGCTTAATATTGTTTTCCACCCTCCTGCTTTCTCCCTGATAGACCTCGAGATGAATAGCAGTCTGGCGGTCCGAAATTGTGCTGAGTCTCTCTACCCGGCTCACGGGGATGGTGGTATTCCGCTCGATAATAGGCAAAAAATAACCTGGTTCATACTTGCCGTTGCCAATCTCTTGTGCGGTATTTACGCCCAGGGAGTAAGGACAGACATCTGTCAGCACCACTTCTTCGAGGGCTTCGTTTCGTTCCTTTAATGCCACCTGTATTGCGGCTCCGAGAGCGACGGCTTCATCCGGGTTGATATTTGTGAAGGGCAGCCTTCCGAACATTCTGGAAACGGCGGAGCGGATAACCGGCATTCTGGTGGCGCCTCCGATGAGGATCACGGCGTCCAGATCCGAAGGAGCGATGTCGGCATCCCGCAAAGCCCGCTCGATTGGCTGGCGAAGGCGAAGCATAAGCGTATTGGCCATTTTTTCAAAATCCGGCCGGTCAAATGCGGCTTCCAATAAAGCGCCATGATGCTGCAATTTCATTTTCCCGCCGTTGCTTTGAGTCAGCTCCAGTTTGCACATTTCCGCCTGCTTGTAAAGGAGGGAGCGGGATTTGTTATCCAGCTTGTCCTCGCGTATGGAATGCCGCTCCAGAAAGGAAGCTGCCAGCAGGACTGTGAAATCTTCCCCGCCGAGAAAGTTGTCGCCGGCGATGGATTTGACCTCCATGACGCCTTCGAAAAGCTCCAGAATGGATACGTCGAAGGTTCCTCCGCCCAGGTCGAATACAAGAAATTTTGTCTCGGATTTCTCCTGGTGCATTCCATATGCTACCGCTGCCGCCGTAGGTTCGCTGATCAATCTTTCCACCTTGAGTCCGGCCAGTTCGCCGGCCCGTTTTGTCGCTTTTCTCTGCGCATCGTTAAAATAGGCCGGCACACTGATAACCGCCTCGCCTACCTTATCCTTTAAAAAGGCCTCTGCATCTTCCTTTAGCGAGCGGATTACAAAGGAGGAAAGCTCTTCAGGGCTAAAGGCATGTTTCCCGAGGTTGTATTTCTTTTCTGTTCCCATGTATCGCTTGAACGTCGCTGCGGTCAGGTCGGGATGGGAAACGAGCCGTTCCTTGGCGATCTGCCCGATCAGAAGGTTGCCGTCGTCATCCAGGCTCACTACGGAAGGGGTCAGGCTGGAGCCAAGCGCATTGGGGATAATCCGGGGGCCTTCCTCCGTCCAATAGGCCGCAAGGCTGTTGGTGGTGCCCAAATCAATGCCGATGGTAATCAAGTATGCCTCCTCCTTTTGTGGGAGTTTTTGTAAAGCGGACAGTAGTATTATAACAAACTATTTTCCATGGAGAAAGAGAGAATTTTTTACCGATGCCATATCTATAGGGGCTGAATTTTAGCACGATAAGACAAAATATTTGAACAAAGTGTGAACAAATAACCCGGGTCGCCGGTACCGGCTTGTTTCTCTCCGGCAGGTATGCTAAAATCAAATTTGCAGGAAAATTTTATTTTGTACGCTTATGCAGGAGGGCATTTTAATGGATACATTTATAGAAAAGCTTGTGACGAGGAAGAAGGGCTTCAAGGATAGCCTGATTACGGCGGGAATCGTGTTTGCCGCGATCCTTCTCATCATGCTCAGCCTTACGGTAAAGGTACTCAGCCAGCTTGGCATCGGAATATTCCTGGCGGCGGGCATCGTGTACCTCGGATACCGCCTGATCCAGGCCAGGAACGTGGAGTTTGAATATATCGTAACCAACGGCGAGCTGGATATCGACAGAATCGTCGCCCAGCGGAAAAGAAAGAGGATCTTCAGCGCAAGCTGCAAGGAATTCGAGGTCCTGGCGCCGGTCAAGAGCAACAGCTTCAGCCAGTCGGTGCAGAGCATCAAGAACCGGATCGACGCCACCAGTTCGCTGGACTCTCCGAATGCTTACTTTGCAACGCTGTCTTACAAAGGGGAAAAGACCGTCATCCTCTTCGAACCGGATGAAAAAATGCTGAACAATTTCAAGATCTTCATCCCCAGGAAAATTTCTAATTAATTCATAACGGCCTGTCAAGCGGGCGCTCCCGGGCGAAATTCTCAGGGGCGCCTTTTGTTGTAACCTTTGTCGGGGGCAAAGAAGGAAAAAGGGAGGGGTGGCTGTGAAAAAAATTCTGATCGTCGAGGACGACCTGTCCTTGTGCAATGGCGTTATGCTGGCGCTGAAGGGCGACGGCTTTGCTTTTTCGCAGACGAACGACCTTGCGGGGGCAAAGGGGAAGATAGAGCAGGAGGCCTTCGATCTTGTCCTCCTGGACATCAATCTTCCGGATGGAAGCGGCTTGGATTTCCTCCGGGAAATCCGGCAGAACGGTGCAATACCGGTGATCCTGCTGACCGCCAACGATCTGGAAACGGATATCGTCGCCGGCTTCGAGCTGGGGGCGGATGATTATATCACAAAGCCGTTCAGCCTGATGGTCCTCCGGGCGCGGGTGAACGCACAGCTCCGCAAAACGGGGCAGGTCCCGGCCGACCCGATCCGGATCGGCCCGTTCCGGTTTTCCTTTGCCCGCATGGAGTTCCGGAAGGACGGCCAGCCCGTCGAGCTCAGCAAAACGGAGCAAAAGCTGCTGAAAATGCTGGTGGAGAACAGAGGGACCACCCTGGCAAGGGCAAATCTGGTGGACCATATCTGGACGGACGGGGCGGAATATGTGGATGAAAACGCTTTGTCCGTTACGGTGAAGCGGCTGCGGGACAAGCTGGAGGATAAGCCATCCGAGCCACAGTACATTAAAACCGTTTATGGAATAGGCTATACATGGGCGGTGAAATGACATGAACACAAGGGAACTGGTCCTGCTTGCCGCCGCCGCTGTTTCCATTCTTCTCGCCGCCTGTGCTGTTTTGTATTACCGCCGTATGACCGGAAGGACGCTCGCTAAAATGAACCGCATGCTGGACGAGGCTATAGCCGGCCGTTTCAAGGAGACCACCTTCGACGAGTCCGCCCTGTCGGAGCTGGAGGCAAAGCTGAGCCGCCATCTTTCCCAGTATGCGGCCGATTCGGAAAGCCTCCGGGAGGAAAAGGACAAGATCAAGGAATTGATTTCGGATATTTCCCACCAGACCAAAACGCCCATCTCCAACCTTCTGCTATATTCCCAACTGCTGGCGGAGCGCGAGCTGCCGGAGGACTGTGCGGACTGCGTAAAAGCGCTGACAGCGCAGACGGAAAAGCTGGCTTTCCTGATTGACGCGCTGGTGAAGACATCCCGCCTCGAAACGGGCATCATTACGGTGACGCCCAGGGACGAGAGCGTCCAGAATCTGCTGGATGCTGTCACGGAGCAGATAAAGCCCAAGGCGGATGCGAAACGGATCGTCCTGAACGTGGCAAATACCCGGGCCGTTGCCCGGTTCGATCTGAAATGGACCACCGAGGCGCTGTACAACATTCTGGACAATGCGGTCAAATATACTCCGGAAGAGTGTAAAATTACGGTCCATGCCGTGACCTACGAGCTTTTCTGCCGGATAGACATCATCGATGAAGGTATTGGAATTGCGGAAGAGGAGCAAAGCAGGATATTTGCCCGCTTTTACCGATCCAAAGCGGTGGCCGGACAGGAAGGTGTCGGCATCGGCCTGTTCCTGTCCCGAGAAATCCTGTCGGCCCAGGGCGGTTATATCAAGGTCCGGTCCCAGGCCGGAAGCGGTTCCACCTTCTCCGTGTTTTTGCCCATCGCCCGATAAATCTTTCAAAACCGATAGATTTCGGAAAGAACGCCGAAAGATTGCTGCTGTATAGTCTATATATGTTGCAAAAAAGATTTGGATTAAGGAAGAATTATTTTTTGCAACAGGGTACGGTAGGTAAGATAAGCGCAAAAAAGCTGACAGCACAATTTTTTTTGCGTTATCTGTATATCACCGGGCGGGAAAGTTCCCGGCCCGGATAGTTGATTTCGGAGGCGGCAAAATGACCATACTGGAGACAAAAGACCTGAAAAAGGTTTACGGCAGCGGGGACACGGCTGTTCATGCGCTGGACGGAGTAAGCCTGAAAATTGAGAACAGTGAATTCGTGGCGGTGGTGGGGACTTCCGGCAGCGGCAAATCCACCCTGCTCCATATGATGGGCGGACTTGACCGTCCTTCCTCGGGAACGGTCACCGTGGACGGAAAGGACATCTTTTCCCTGAAGGACGAGGAACGGACCATCTTCCGCAGACGGAAAATCGGTTTTGTTTTTCAGAATTACAACCTGGTTCCGGTCCTGAACGTTTACGAGAACATCGTCCTGCCCGTCCAGCTTGACGGAAACGAACCGGACGAGGCCTATATCCACCAGATCCTTTCAGTGCTGGGGCTTGAAAAAAAGCTCGGCAACCTGCCGAACAACTTGTCCGGCGGCCAGCAGCAGCGCGTCGCGATGGCACGGGCCCTTGCGGCCAAGCCCGCCATTATTCTGGCCGACGAACCCACCGGCAATCTGGACAGCAGGACAAGCCTCGACGTTATGGGGCTCCTGAAGGTGACAAGCCGGCAATTCCGCCAGACCATCGTGATCATTACCCATAATGAAGAAATCGCACAGATGGCGGACCGCATCATCCATATCGAAGACGGCAGAATCGTGGGTGGTGAGGACAAATGATAAAAGTGGCAAACAGGAGGGTCCTTCGCAGGCTAGCGTACAAAAGCCTGAAAGCAGGCAGGTCGAGGAACCTGATCGCCGTTTACGCCATCGCGCTCACCGCTGTTCTCTTTACCACTCTTTTTACCCTGGGAATCGGTTCGATCGAGAGCTTTCAGCAGGCCACCATGCGGCAGGCCGGCGGGAAAAGCCATGCTGCCGTCAAGTACATGACGGAGGAGGATTTCAACCGGATCAAAAGCCACAAGTTGATTCGGGAAATCGCCTATAACCGTATCCTAAGCGACGAAGTCAAAAATGAGGAGTTCCTGAAACGCAGGGCTGAATTCTGGTATATGGACGACGCGGGGATGAGGCATACCTTTTCCGAACCCACAGGCGGGCACAAGCCGGTGGCGGAGAATGAAATCGCCGCTGATACGAAAACCCTTGAATTGCTGGGCGTGCCCCTGAAAGAAGGCGCTCCGGTCACTTTGAAGCTGCAGATCCGCGACCGGGAGGTTCAGAGGAGGTTTGTTCTGGCAGGCTGGTGGGAAAGCGACCCGGCCTTCAACGTCGGGATGATCATATCATCCCGGGCGTACGTGGACGCCCATCCGGACGAACTGAAAAGTACCTTCAAGCAGGACACCTCGATGACCGGCACGATCAGCGCCTATATTATGTTCAAAAACAGCTACGACCTCCAGGGGAAGCTGGATAAAGTGCTCACGGACAGCGGCTATTCCCTTGACGAGTCCTCGCCGGATTATCTTTACAACAATGTGAACTGGGCGTATCTGGCGGCCAATTTCCAGATGGACCCAGGAACTTTGACCGCCTTGATCAGCGGGCTGCTGCTGATCCTTTTCACCGGATACCTGATCATCTTCAATATTTTTCAGATATCCGTCCTCCGGGATATCCAGTTCTATGGCTTGCTGAAAACCGTCGGCACGACGGGCAGGCAGATCCGCCGGATCATCCGCAGCCAGGCCCTGGTCCTTTCGGCGGCCGGCATCCCCATCGGCCTCCTGGCCGGCTTTTTTATCGGGAAATCCTTTGTGCCTATGATCCTCAACCAGTCGATGTATGCCGGAAGCAAGGTCAGCGTTTCGCCAAGCCTTTGGATTTTCGCTGGTTCGGCGTTGTTTGCCCTGGCTACCGTGTTCATCAGCACCTACCGGCCCGGCAGGATCGCCGCCGGAGTGTCGCCGGTAGATGCGGTACGATACACCGAGGGCGGCTTGAAACGGGCCGGCCGGGTGAAAAAATCGACCCACGGCGCAAAAACCTTCCGCATGGCCTTTTCGAACCTGGGACGCAACAAAAAACGCACCGTTCTGGTGGTTATCAGCATGACGCTGAGCCTGGTGCTCCTGAATACGGTGTTTACCCTGTCGAGGGGCATCGACCTCGACAAGTATCTCTCCAAATTTGTGGATACGGATTACCTGATTGCCCATGCCGATTATTTCAAAAATGATTTCACCGGCCCGGGAAATCAGGTGACGGAAAGCTTTATCCGCGCCGTTGAAAGCCGCCCGGGCTTTGAGAAGGGCGGGAGGCTGTTTGGCGGAAGCTCCGTCGGGTTTGCCACGGAAGACACGGCCAATGCCTCCAACAAGCTCTATGCCAATCAGTTCGGGGATTACGTCACTGCGGTTTACGGGCTTGAAGAGCTTCCCATGCAGCGGCTTGAGGTAATCGACGGCGAACTGGATCTGGAAAAGCTGGCTAGCGGCGGATATATCCTGGAAGGCGTGCAGTTGGACGATTACGATAATCCGAAAATGGACACTGCCCACTTCAAAGTAGGAGACACCGTGACGCTTCATAATTACAAGGGAGCGCCGGAGCAAGGCAGAGACAGGGAATATGCCGCCCGGAAATTCACCGTCATCGGGCATGTGGCTGTAAAATACTATACCTGCAGCGACCGCATCAGTTGGCCGTATACCTTTTACCTGCCGGCTAACGTTTATAAAACGCTGGTTGACCAGCCTGCCGCCATGAGCTATGCGTTCAATGTGGACGATGCCCATGAAGCTGGGATGGAGAGCTTTTTAAAGCAGTATACGGAGAAAGTCGAGCCGGTGATGAGTTACTCCTCCAAGCTGGCATCCGTTAAAGAGTTCGAAGGTATGCGAAATACTGTCGTGATGATAGGCGGCGCTCTAAGCTTCATTATCGGCCTGGTCGGTATCCTCAATTTCCTCAATGCGGTTCTGACGAGCATTCTGACCCGGCGAAGGGAGTTCGCCATGCTGATGAGCATCGGCATGACCGGCAGGCAGCTGCGCGGCATGCTGAGCTGCGAGGGGCTGTATTATGCGGCGGGTACCTGCGTGCTGTCCCTTGCCGCCGGCATCCTGTTTTCCGTTTTGTTGGTAAAAAAATTATGTGAGCTGATGTGGTTTACCAGCTATCATTTTGTACTTTGGCCTCTGCTCGCCGTCATCCCGCTTCTGTTTGTCCTGGGCGTCGCGATCCCCCGGGCCTCCTATGCCGCCACCGACCGGGAAAGCATCGTGGAGCGGCTTCGGGCGGCGGAGTGAGGCTATTTTTCTCTCCAGACGGTGGCAGTTGTATAGGGGCGTAATCCGATGCTGTAGTAGAATTGCTGGGAAGATCCCACCAGGGCTATCTTTGCCCCGAGTTTCCCTGCACGTCGGATTCCCTCAAACACTGCCGCCTTCCCCAGACCCATTTTCCGGTAATCGGGGTCTGTCGCCACCGGCTCGATCACTGCGTATCCGGCATCCGGATCATACCACATGCCGCAGTACGATACAAAATTTCCTTCCGGCGAAACGACGGCGACCTTCAAATCCAGGTCCACATTCGGCCGGAGCATTTCTTCACCGGCTTTCTGTCCGTCTTCTTCGGAAAAGTGAAATGCGCCTTCTCCGTTCAGTTCGTGGTTAAAGCCCTTCCATAATACCCGGCGGTACTGGCGCAGGTCATAGGTTTCCTTCATGGACGTGATGTGGAAGCCTTCCGGCAGGGAATAGGCCATAGACGTTTTGTCCAGATAAAATACAGCATCGTTTTCCTTATGCTCTGTAGCCGCAAAGCCAAGCTCTGCTGCGGCACCCTGAAAAGCTGAATCCGTATCGGAGATGACAATGCCGAATTCTCCGTCCCGGGATAAATTCTCCTTTGCATATTTCAGCATTTCTTTTTTTAAATAAGCATACCCCGGGAGAGTCAGGCAAAACGCATTGCCGAGCCTGCAGTCAAAGGTCGCCACACCTGCAACCGTGCCGTCCTCCTCCCACAGGCCGATCCGCCCCACCGCGGATTTGTCCAGGTAGCCGTGAGTAGCCATCCAATCCCATCTGGCGTATGTATATTCAGCATATCCGCGTTTTATAAAAAACGCCCTGACCTTGTGGTAGTCCTCTGTAATTCCGGCCCGGTTCGTATAATTTCTGAACTGCACGGACATATGCAAGCCCTCCTTTATTCCTTTGACAATACAGTGTTCTCTGGATCCCTTTCTATCAGTAATGATAAAGGATAGGTAAGGGCAATTCCAGGTATAAAACGGATAAGAATCATTTTTTACCCAAGCATTTACTGATTTTTAAATTCTGGAAGCAGTCATATGTCGAATTTTGTTGGTATAATAGGAGGAGATATCACTGTAATTAACGATAGAGTAAGCAGGCATTTTATATAATTATTTTATCTGGGGGCCAAATTGAAAAAATCATTTTTGAGGTTGACGGTATTCCTTATAACGGCAGTCCTGGCGGGGGGGTTCCTTTATGGCGCTTACAAAGCCTTCTTCGCGCCGAATGACCGGGTTGTTCCGGCGTTTGCCGAAGGAAAGACGAATGTGGTGGTCGGGGGCGACGTGATAGCGGACAGGGGGGAGGCTCGGATTTCCGACGGCCGGATCCTTTTGCCCCTGGAACTGGTGAGGGATTCTATCGATCCGGACATAAACTGGGATGCAAAGGCGCACAAGCTTACCATCACCACGAAGGACCGGGTGATCCGGATGAAGACCGGAAGCCTGGAGGCGTATGTGAATAACAGGCCCGTAACGCTGAATATTCCGGCATCGGAGGGAAACGGCGAAATTCTGGTACCCATTGAATTCCTGAGCGAGTATTATGGTATTGAAATCACCTTTGTGGAAGAAAATAATGTGATTATAATTGATTCCGGGAATGGGGATACAAAGGTCGCAGTGCCGGTCAAGCCGCGGGCGGTTATCCGGACCGGGCAGTCAACAGCCTTTCCCATTGTGAAGAAATTGGACGAGACGGAAGGAAAGCCTGCGGAATTAAGGGTGTTCGGGGAATCTGAAAAATGGTACAAGGTTCGCTGCAGCGATGGCACCATAGGGTATATTGAAAAGAAATTCGTATCGGTAAAGACGGTTCCGGCCGACGAACCGCAACAGAGCGAAAGCCCCATAGCCGCCTGGAAACCCGAAAACGGCAGGATCGCCATGGCATGGGATTATGCTTATTCCGTGAAGACGAATTTGTCCGAAAGAGAAAAAATTGAAGGGCTGGATGTGATTTCTCCGACCTGGTTCCAGGTGGTCGGCACGGACGGAGAGGTCAGGAACCACGCCGACAGCAAATATGTCAAATGGGCGCAAGGTAATGGCTACAAGGTATGGGCGCTGTTCAGCAACAGCTTCGACGACAGCAAAAGCACGGGGGAATTCCTGAACAGTACCGATGCCAGGGAAAATGCCATAAAGCAGATTCTGGCATATGCCGCGCTGTATAAGCTGGATGGCATCAATGTCGATTTTGAAGGAATAAGGAACAGCGACAAGGAGGCCCTCACCCAGTTTGTCCGGGAACTGTCCCCGCTGCTCCGCGAGCAGGGGCTCGTCGTTTCCGTCGATATAAACCTGCTGCCGTGCTACGACAGGAAGGAGCTGGGAGAGGCGGCGGACTATGTGGCGCTCATGGCCTACGACCAGCATTGGAGCGGGGGCGGCGTGGCCGGGTCCGTAGCGCAGCTGAGCTGGACGGAGGATGCCGTGCAAAGTTATCTCAAGGCTGTTCCGGCAGAAAAGCTGATTCTCGGGATGCCTTTTTATACCAGACTATGGAAGGAAACGCCGGAAGATGGTAAAATAGAATTAACCAGCAAGGCCCTGTCCATGAAGAGCATACAGGAATTTCTCAAGGAGAGCGGCGCGCAGAAGACCTGGGATATCGAAAGCGGCCAGTTCTACAGCGAGTTTTCCAGGGAGGGCTCCCGGTACAAGGTGTGGCTGGAGGACGGGAACTCCTTGAATCTGAGGACTTCCCTGGTCCACAAGTATGAGCTGGCCGGTGCGGCTGCGTGGAGGCTGGATTTTGAACTGCCGGAGGTATGGGATGTGATCGGTCACAACCTCAAGTCCATAAAAAGCTATGCCCAGTGGCAGCTGGAAAACAAGAACGGACAATATGCCTTTTCAGGGAGGTAAAAAAGATGCCATATACGCTCGAAATCGTATTAAGGCTGATCCTGGCGGCGCTGCTGGGCGGAGTTATCGGCTATGAGAGGGAGCACACCAACAGGCCTGCGGGTTTTAGGACCCACATCCTGGTCTGTGTCGGCGCGGCGCTTGTCATGGTGACCTCCGAATTCATATTCGAGCGGTACAGGGTAGCGGCCAATATAGACCCGGCAAGGCTTGGCGCCCAGGTAATCAGCGGCATAGGCTTCCTTGGGGCCGGCACCATCATACGGGACGGCTTCAATGTCCGGGGGCTGACCACTGCGGCGAGCCTGTGGGCCGTTTCGTGCGTGGGCATTGCGGCGGGCATCGGCTTTTATGAGGGAGCGGTCGCCGCAACCTTTATGATCTTTCTCACCCTGATTACCCTGAAGCGGGCCGAGAAACTCTTCACCAGGAAAAACAGGTACCGGACGCTGATCGTCGAAACCGACAATCTGGCGGGCCAGGTAGGTAATGTGAGCAATGTCTTTGAAAAATACGGTTTGGAAATGAAAAACATCCAGTTGTATAAAAACAAGGAAAACGCCCTGATGATCAAGACGATTGTGAAAATGACCGGCGACGATCTGGGCATGCAACTGGTAAACGACCTTCATGCGCTCCCTGGTATTAAAAAGGTTTACGAAGAGTAGGTCGGTGCGATGGATCGGTAAAGCAGCGGCGGGGCAGTGCAGCAGTATAGAAGCAGTACAGCATTGATGCGGGATATCGTGCCGGTCCCGTTAACGGATCCGGATCAGCGCCATGGTGATCAGCAGGATTCCCGGCACGGCGGCGAGCACCTTTTTGTTCAGGCCTGCGGTTTCTCCCAGTTTTCCGCCCAGGCGCGTTCCGGCGCTGAGGAGCAGCAGTTGGAAGAGGCCGGCGGCAAAAGGGATCATCATGGAATGGATTCCCGCAAGCGCACTTCCGATTCCGACGCCGATGGCGTCCACCGACAGGGCGAACCCAAGCAGCAGCGCTTCCCGGATATCGATGATGCCGGAACGGTCAATGTCCCCGCTGTCGGGATTCCGAACCACCTGGATCGTCACGCCCAGCGATTTGATCGCGATTTCCAGAAGCGTGCCTTTTTGAGGCCGGCTTCTTTCCGTTACGGGTTTCTCTTTTTTCAGAAAAGTCTGCAGGATGATGTATACTCCCATGGAGGCCAGTATGACCGTGCCGGCCGCTTTTGCCGCCGCGGGCGGCAGGATTCCGCCGGCCGCCTTCCCTGCAACCAGTGCGATCCCGGAATAGAAAACGGACATAAAGCAGATGACAAGCTTTGAAACCGGAGGAATCCGGATCTTCCGGATTCCATAAGCGATTCCGGCTCCAAAGGCGTCCAGGCTCAAGGACAGCGCAATCAGCAAAATCGAAAAAACCATACCAACCTTCCCCTCATACGGCGTCTTTCATATATATGAGGCGCTTCTTCCGTGTGTGAACGGGGGAAGGCTGAACAGGGAGGCTGCGGGGACGGGTGCGCCGGCCCGGACCACGGGTAGATCGGGACAGGCTGTGGATCGGGACAAGGAGGCTGCGGGAAAAGGTATGTGTGCTCTGCGTCGCCTGCCTGTTTGTTTGCAGGGCAATCTACGAATACCGGCACAGCTTACGAATGCCGGGTATACTTCATCAGTTGCTGCTCCCAGCCCGAGTCCGAACGCCATTCTGGCGGGTGGCTGCGGACGAACTGGAGAAGCAGCCCGATTTCCGGATCGCCCAGCGTATCGAAAAGCGTGATGCATTCTTCTCCCCAAAAGCCTATATTCAATACCTCGATCAAATCCTTCATGGAATGGATATCCTGTTTGACCATGGCTATTTTGTCGGATACGTACCGGCAGTCCCCGATTTCGTCGATGAATTTGCGCAGGCGTTCATTATCCATAGCTTCGCCGTCTATAAACAGCACCTCCGGCGCCTCCTCTGTCTCTTCGGCGGGCAGGGAAAGGAAGATGCCGTCCAGGCATTCCGAAGGCAGGGCGGCATTTATCCGCCAATACAGATCGGACGCCGTCCTCAGAAGATACTCCGATACTGTATTATCCTCCAACTGCAGGGAACGGTACAGCTTGTCGGCGGATAGCTTCAGCGCTTCCAGGACATCCTCCCTGGAGTTTGATTTGAAAAAGGCAAGCAGCTTGCTTCTGCCGTCGTCCCCGATCTCCAGCGAGAGGATATCGCCATCCAGCATGGCAAGCCCGAGCGCGTTCACGGCCACCGGCTCATAGAGATTGATAAGCAGGCCTCTGTAGTCGGAACAGTAGCTTCTCAGGAGCGGGACGATTCTTTCAGGGGCAAAGCAGCCGCAAAACCTGTTTTCGGTCAATAACCGGCGGAGATAGCCGTTGATATACTCAATACCCTGCAATTCGCCCGGCAGGGGATGGCAAAGCTGATAATCGATATCGCCCGGAATCTCATGGGCGAAGAAACGATAATCGTACTTTTTGAAAAAGACCTCGATCCCCTTCAGCGTGTCCTTGTAGGAGCGGTTTTCGACGGACGGAGCGGTTTCCCGGACCTTTTGAAGGAGCTCTTTGCCGGTTTTCAACTGCGCTTCGATTTCCGTCCAGCCGGCCTTCAGCAATTCCTGCAGATCGGCAGTCCTCAGCAGCAATGCGGGGTCGCCGCCCTTGCTCTTCATGTACAGGCCGATGGTGAAAGAGATCGATTCCATCAATTCCTGGGCGGTCTCAACCGGAACGGAGCTGCTGTCCCCCATGGTGAAGCATTCCGTGCGTTTGCCGAGCAATTTCCACAGCTTGAACCGGATATCCCGGATATCCTCGTCTGCGAGTGCGTCCACCGGCATTTTCAGGCCTGATACGAGTTCCAACTCCTTGCTTTCGTTTTCGCTCATAGGCTCACCTGAAAGACCGGCCGTACGGACCGGCATCCTCCGGCCGGTCGCCGTAACGGGCGTCCCTGCAAAGGTCTTCCAGGGAAGTGCCGCTCAGATAGTCCGTCGAACCCTGGCAGGCGCCGTCAAAATAATTCTTCATCATGGTGATGAGCTCGTCGTCGGTAAACAGATCCAGGGATTCGTTCTTGAAATAATAGAACGCATCTTGGAGTTCCAGAAGCGTATCCACATAGTTATCCTGCAGGATATAGGGCGAATCGCAGAATTCGGTTACCAGTTTTTTGAGGATTCCCTGTCCGAACTCAATGCGTCCCGTGTCCTTGAGCGCCGCAAACCGCTTTTCGGTCAATTCCCGGATCTGCTGCTCGGAAAGCTGCAGACCGTATTTAACAGTCAGGTCGTTGCACTCCCGGAGCTCCTCCATGGTTTGCATCTTTTGCATATCCAAAGGGGTCAGTGAAAATCCGCCTTCCATTCACAATCACCTCCAAAGTACAGCATAGCCGCATCGGAGAGGTATTACAAGACTTGTAATTTGCTCCGTTTTGTGGTATGATAAGAGTGTAAAAGAAGCGGGGCCTGCCGGAAATTTTATCCGGACGGGTCTTTTTTTATGCAGCGTATTTTACCGGCGCGGCCCGCGGCGCCGCGGCGCGACGCCCGAAGGTCTATTCGGCCTGTCTTCCGAATAAAAATAGGACAGATGGACGAAATACCGAATGGATGGATAAAGGGGTGTCACGATTTGAGCATGCATGAGCCTTTAAAGAAACCCGGCCCGAGGGGCTCCGAAGAGCACAACGGGCTTAGTGAAAAGGAAGCCCGGAAAAAGCTGCTGGAGCACGGTCCGAACCTGCTGGCCGAAAAGGAGAAAATATCGCTGCTGAAGCTTTTATTCCAACAGTTCACGGACGTTATGGTGCTGATATTGCTGGTTTCCACTGTTATTTCCGCTTTTATGGGCGAGGTGACGGAAGCCGTCACGATCATTGCAATCGTCGTATTGAATGCAATCCTTGGCTTTGTTCAGGAGTTCCGGACGGAGAAAACGATGGAGGCTCTCAAAAGCCTTGCCGCACCGGTGGCGAAGGTCCTCCGGAGCGGCAAGGCGACGCTGGTTCCCGCGGAGCAGATCGTTCCGGGGGACGTGATCCTGCTGGAAACGGGGGACCGGGTCCCTGCGGACGCGACGCTGCTGGAAAGCATGAGCCTGCAGGCGGACGAATCCCTGCTGACCGGCGAATCCCTGCCGGTCGAAAAGGTTGCGGCGCCGGCGGGAAAGGGGCCGAAAGCGGCCGGCGGCCGGGAAGGCGGGAACGCCGGCGGCCGGGGAAGCACCGACGGTACAGAGGCGGCGGAACGCAGGAACAAGGTTTTCATGGGAACGGTGATCACCGGCGGAAGGGCAAAGGCCCTTGTCCATGCGACCGGGATGAATACGGAAATGGGCGGGATCGCCGATCTGATCCGGAATATCGAGGAGGACCAGACTCCGCTGCAGAAGCGGCTTGCGCACCTTGGAAAGCTGATTGTGGCGGGCTGTCTGGTGATATGCGCCATTGTGGCGGGTACAGGCATATTGAGAGGCGAGGACGCGTTCAACATGCTGCTGTCCGGTATCAGCCTGGCGGTGGCCGCCGTGCCGGAGGGGCTGCCGGCGCTGGTAACGATCGCGCTGGCCCTGGGCGTGCAGCGGATGCTGAAGAGGAACGCGCTCATCCGGAGGCTGCCGGCCGTGGAGACCCTCGGCTGCGCGGGAGTGGTCTGTTCGGACAAGACCGGGACGCTGACTCAGAACAGAATGACGGTCCGCCGGATTTATACCGGCGACCGGATGATCGAAGTCCGGGATGAAGGCCACGGTCCTCCTTTCCTCTACAGAGGAGGAAGGATCGATCCCCTGAAGGATATTTTGTTGAAAAGAACGCTTGAAGTCGGAGCATTGTGCAATAATGCGGCTTTAAGCCGGAAAAAGGCGGGGGGCGGCTGGGAATTCACCGGGGACCCCACCGAGGGGGCCCTGCTGGTTGCCGCGGCCAAGGCCGGCCTGTCGCCGGAGGAGCTCGCGCCGGTTTATTTCCGCATCGATGAAATTCCCTTCGATTCGGACCGGAAATGCATGTCCGTCGTTTGCGACAACCATGCCGGCGAGTCTTTTGTTTTCACAAAGGGCGCTCCCGACGAGCTTTTGAAAAAATGCGCCAAAATAGAAGGGGTGAAAGGGATTCTGCCCATGACCCAGGAGCTCCGGCTGAAAATTCTCCGGACAAACGACGCAATGGCCTCGGACGCGCTCCGGGTCATCGCCGTGGCCTACCGGAAGCTGGATTCGAGGGCGTACCGGAGCAATGCCCTGGAAACGGGCCTGATCTTTATCGGCCTCATCGGCATGCTGGACCCGCCCAGGGAAGAGGCCGGAGACGCGGTCCGAAAATGCAGGCTGGCCGGCATAAAACCGGTCATGATTACCGGGGACCACAAGCTGACTGCTGTGGCCATCGCCAAGGAACTCGACATATACAGGGAAGGGGAGACCGTTCTTACAGGCACGGAACTGGATGCCATGGACGATCGCGGCCTGGAACAGGTGGCTGGCGATGTAAGCGTCTATGCAAGGGTATCACCCAAGCACAAGTTAATGATCGTCCGGGCGCTAAAAAAGCTGGGGCATATCGTCGCCATGACGGGGGACGGCGTAAATGACGCGCCTGCCGTAAAAGAGGCGGACATCGGCGTCGCCATGGGGATGACCGGAACGGACGTCACAAAGGAAGCCTCCTCCATGATGCTCCTGGATGACAATTTTGCCACGATCATCGCGGCGATAGAAGAGGGAAGGGTTATTTACAACAATATCCGGAAATTCATCCGGTATATGCTGGCGTGCAACATCGGCGAGGTATTGACCATGTTCATCGGCATGCTGGCGGGGCTTCCGATCCCGCTGCTTCCGATCCAGATCCTCTGGGTAAACCTGGTGACGGACGGGCTTCCCGCGGTAGCCCTGGGCTTTGACCCGCCCGAAAGGGACGTCATGAGGCGGCCGCCGAGGGAGCCCGGTGAAAGCATCTTTTCCAACGGGCTGGCGGGCATCATCCTTTTCCGGGGCGTGCTGATCGGCTTGACCACGCTGGCGGTATTCGCCACCATGCTTTTCTATACAGGCGACATCGCGGGCGCCCGGACCGGAGCCTTCGTCACCCTTGTGCTGACCCAGCTGATTCATGTATTTGAATGCAAATCGGAAACCAGGAGCCTCTTCCAGATCAACCTGCTGGACAACATCTATCTCGTGCTGGCGGTGCTGTGCTCCCTGGTCATGATCCTCGGGGTGGTATATATTCCTTCCCTGCAGGCCATATTCAAGACGGTCCCCCTGGACCTGACCGGCTGGCTGGTGACAGGCGGCCTCTCCTTCCTCGTGCCGGTGCTGGCCAGCTTCTTCCCCGTCCGTTCCATACGCCGCCGCCGATAGGCCGCTCCAAAGGGAATGGAGGGTATCCTGCGTTCCCCTTCTGGGAATAAATTTTTCTTGAAATGCCTTATGAAAAACTATATAATGATTGCAGCCTGGAATGTCTCTTCGGAGGCCTTTCAGGCTAATCTGTTGCAAAAAGGCCTTTGTTGCCGGAACGCTTTGCAATGGTCGGCCTCGTCAGCTTTAATAAATTAAGGGGCAAATTTTTTACAAATTGTTCACAATTTATTAAAATGTATCTCTCATAATTGGGGTAGTGTTATATGTCAAAACAGACATAAATAGCAGGGGGGAAAGAGATGATAGAAATACAGAATTTGACCAAACGATATGGTCAGATCAAGGCTGTAAACAATTTGAATTTTACTGTGGAAAAAGGTGAAATTCTTGGCTTCCTCGGCCCGAACGGCGCCGGAAAGTCCACCACCATGAACATCATAACCGGTTACCTGCCTTCCAGCGAAGGCTCCGTAAAGGTTTGCGGGTATGACATCATGGAGTCTCCCAAGGAGGTAAAAAAGCGCATAGGCTATCTGCCGGAGCAGCCTCCCGTGTACATGGACATGACAGTCAAGGATTATCTGAATTTTGTTTCCGATCTCAAGCTGGTGGACAAAAAACAAAGGAAAAGCCAGATCAGCGACATCATGGAGCTGGTTAAGATCACCGACCACAGGAACAGGCTTATCAAAAACCTTTCCAAGGGATACAAGCAGAGAGTCGGTCTGGCACAGGCACTGGTAGGCAGCCCGGAGGTCCTTATCCTGGACGAGCCCACCGTTGGTCTTGACCCCAAGCAGATCATCGAAATCCGGAAGCTCATCAAGGCGCTGGGCAAGGAGCACACCATCATCCTCAGCTCCCACATCCTGCCCGAAGTCAGCGCCGTATGCGAACGTGTCGTTATCATCAACAAGGGCGAGATCGCGGCGATCGATACGCCGGAAAACCTTTCCAAGGGCTTTGGCGCGGCGTCGAAGCTGCTTGTGACGATCTCCGGGCCCAAAAATTCCGTAGAAAATGGAATCCGGGAAATCTACGGCGTCAAATATGTCGAGACCGCGGCGGAAAAGGACAGGGAATCCGTCAGCTATATCGTCGAATCCGACAAGGAGATCGATGTGAGAAAGCCGTTGTTCTTCGCCATGGCGAAGCTGGGCTATCCGATCATTGAGCTCAAGAGCCTTGACATGAGCCTTGAAGACATATTCCTGCAGATCGTTACCCAGGAAAAGGAGGTCGTTTGATAATGGCAGCAATATTCTGGAAAGAAGTCAAATCCTATTTTTATTCACCGATGGCCTATATCCTCATCGGCTTGTTTCTCCTGCTTACTTCGATATTCTTCTACCCGAACCTGTTGTACTCCCAGGGTAGTTTCACCAGCACCCTTTCCACCATGGGCTTCATATTGCTCTTCATCGTGCCGGTGCTTACAATGAGAATCCTTGCGGAAGACCGGAAAAACGGAACGGAAGTGCTGCTTGTCACTTCACCGGCCAGCATCACGTCGATCGTAGTCGGCAAATATCTGGCTTCCCTTTTTGTATTCCTGGTCATAACCGTGCTGACTTTCGTTTTCCCCATAGTGCAGCTCGCATTCGGCGCTACCTTTGAAGCTCAGTTGGTTGGCGGATATGTCGGTTTTATCCTCCTTGGAGCGACCTTTATCTCCATCGGCGTATTTGCTTCCTCCCTGACGGAGAATCAGGTGGTTGCAGTTGTCATCAGCTTCGTAACCCTCCTCATCATGTGGCTTTCCGGGAGCTTGAGCAGCGTGGCCGGCGGCTTTATGTCGAAGGTGCTGAACTGGTTCTCCCTTTCGACCAGGTATGAGGATTTCAACAACGGAATACTCAGTCTCAGTCCTGTTGTTTATTATCTGAGCTTTATTGTGGTATTCCTGTTCCTCACAATCCGAGTAATAGAAAAAAGACGCTGGAGTCAGGGGTGATAATGATGGAAAAAAACAATGCATTCAAGAATATTTTCAATAAAAGAAATTTAAAATACGGATCGAATTCGATGATCCTCATTATTGCGGTTATCGTCATCGCCGTATTCGTCAACGTCCTGGTCGGTATGACCGACCTCAAGCTGGATTTGACGCCCAACAAGCTGTTTTCGCTTTCCGACGTAACCAAGACGGAGTTGAAGGATCTGAAGCAGCAGGTCGAAATCATCGGTCTGTTTGACGACGCCAAGGTGTCCTCCGGCGATGAAATGGCCGAGGTTACCCAGCTGCTGGACCTGTACAAGAAAAATTCGAATATAAAGGTTACCTTCATTGATCCTGAAAAGAACCCGGGGATCATCAAGCAGCTCGATCCGGACAGCACGATGGATCTGGCGGCCAACGATTTTATCGTCAAGAGCAAAGTGAACGGATTAGACAAGAAAAAGAAACTGGGCTATTACGATCTGTTTCAATACCAGATGGACGAGTCCTCCTACCAGTACCAGAAGGTCGGCTCCACGGCGGAGCAGGGCTTTACCGGCGCCATCAAGTATGTAACGTCGGAAAAGACCCCGGTGGTATACTTTACGACGAACCACAATGAAATCGATGTCGATTCCCAGTATTCCACGCTGAAATCCTTCCTCGAAAAGAACAATTACCTCACCAAATCCCTGGATCTGCTTACCATAAGCAAGGTTCCCGAGGATGCCGAGCTGGTGGTCGTCGCGTCGCCGAAAAGCGATTTGACCCTTGCAGAGAGCGACAAGATGGAAGCCTATTTCAAGAACGGCGGCAAGGCCATCTTCCTGTTCGATTACCTGGCCAGCGATCCGGACTACAACCAGTTCAACAAGCTGCTCAGCGGCTTTAATGTCGCTGTCGATTACGACAAGGTCAAGGAAACCGACGACAACAGGCATATGCCCAACGACCAGTATACGATCCTGCTTGACGTACCCAGCAGCGATATTATTCCTCAGGAATTCAACGTTGTGCTCAATAATTCAAGAAGCGTCAGCATTTTGAAGAATACGAAAGAGTATATCAAGACGACCGCCTTAGTGAGCACAGGCGACAAGGCTGTAGGCGAAATGGTCACCAAATCGAGGGGCAATGATCTGAAGGGGCCGCTGGATATTGCCGTTGCAGTGGAAAATCAGGGCGGAAGCGCTACCTCCAAGATCCTGGTCATGGGGAACGCCTCCTTTATTACCAATGACGCTGCAAGCACTTACGGCGATTATTACAATAACGGCATGGCTTTCTTCCTCTACTCGCTGAACTGGATGATTGACAGCAAGGATGAAGTCATTGTCCCGGCAAAGAATTACGAAAGCAACACCATACAGATCACGGAGCTTCAGTCCGGCGTCATGGGTGGCGTGCTGATCGCTATATTCCCGCTGCTGATCCTCGGCACCGGTCTGGCCGTATTCCTGAGGAGGCGTCATTTATGAAATTATACAGGAATGCAATTATACTTGTTGTTGTAGTTGCTCTTCTTGTCGGTGCCTACTTCCTGTTCAGCAATATGAAGAAGGAGGAGGGGGATACTACCGATACGGCTTCCTCCACCATCAAGCTGATCGATTTTTCAACAACGGATGTTACCGACGTAACGCTGAAAAATCAGGAAGGAACCTTTGTCATCACCCATAAGGATACCGACTGGGTTCTCGTTTCCCCGACGGACCTCAAGGCCGATTCCAGCGTCCTGAGCTCGATCGCCATCAACGCTTCGTCGGTATCGGCAAGCAAGCTGGTGGAAGAGAATGCTCAGGATCTGAGCAAATACGGCCTGGATAAAAGTCCGGTGGTCGTGACGGTCAAAAAGAAGGACGGAACCGAGAAGTCGCTGGAGATCGGCGATCTGACCCCGATCAAGAGCGGTTACTATGTAAAGCTCACCGGGGAAAACAAGGTATACGTACTGGATGAATATTCGGCGGAAAGCCTGCTGACCAAGCGGAACGGCATGAAATCCAAGGAACTCTTCACCGGCATCACGTCCGACATGTTCAACCGGCTGGAAATGGACCGGAAGAACGAGGTGGTCTTCAGCGCCGAGGCGGATGCCAAGAACAGCGGCAGCTGGAATATGACCAAGCCGATCAGGGGAAGCGCTAATACCTCCGCCCTCGCGCCCATGTTTGAAGCGCTGGCGGGAACAAAGGTGTCCGAATACATTGAAGAAAATCCGGCTGATCTTTCCAAGTACGGTCTGGATGTGCCTTCCTTCACCTTCGATTTCGGCACGACAACGGCGGGAGCCTTCAAGCTGAAGCTGGGGGATGACCAGACCAAGGGGTCCACGATGTACGCCATGCTGGAAGGCAGGAACGAAGTGTTCACCATAGACAGCTCGGCTTACACCTTCCTGGACAAACCGCTTAAGGAGATCGTGGATCTGTTTGCCTATATCGTAAACATCGACCAGGTCACCAAAATTGAACTGACTATGGGCGGCAAAACGGATGTTATGACGCTGGATGTTTACAAGGATGCGGAAGGAAAATCGGACGCGGACAAGGATAAATTCACCTTCAACGGCAAGGATGCTACCGGGAAGAATGAGGACGACAAGCAGCCCTTCCGGGAATTCTACCAGTCGCTGATCGGAATCAGCCTCGACGAGGTGGATCTGTCGGAAGCGCAGCCGGCTGACGCGAATCCGGATATAACGATCCAGTATACGCTGAAGAGCGGCTCCATGAAAGTGGAACTGGTATCGAAGGATGCCGATTACTACTACGTCTTCCGGAACGGGGAATATGCCAATATCCTGGTCAAGAAGACCAAAGAGGACTTCGGTGTCGTAGGCATGAAGAATTCTTACAAAAAGATGGTGGATTTCCTGGCGAAGCAGTAATCCGTTCGAAGTCATTTGAAAAACGGCTCCGACATAGAATACAATAGGATTCTATGTTCGGAGCTTTTTTTATGGCGGACGAATGGAAAAATATCATACGGGTGGCCTGCATCTATGCGACAACGGTGATCGGCGCAGGCTTTGCATCCGGCCGGGAGATTCTGCAGTTTTTTTCGATCTACCGGTCGGGAGGGTTTTACGGAATTCTCCTGGCGGGCTTTCTCTTTTCAATCATAGGAAGCTTTGTTCTGGAGCGGGTCTACGGCGACCGCATCCGGAACTACGAAGAATTTATTTTCCCCGTATACGGCTGGTTCATCGGCTGGGTCATCGAGATTGCCGTTGCCGTTTTCATGCTTTGCCTTTTCTGCATTATGATAGCGGGAGCGGGAAGCGTCATCACCGACCGGTTTGCCATTCCCTATTTTTATTCCGTGCTTCTGATGGGAATTATAACAATGGTGCTTATCTTCACCAATATCAAGGGAATTGTCGCCCTAAGCACCTTCGTGACCCCGGTCCTCATAGCGGGTATCATCCTGGCCGGCCTGTATATTCTCTTTTTCAGCGACCGGGAGGTTTTTCAGGTATCGGCCTTCATAACCCGCCTGACCGGAAACTGGTTCATTTCGTCCATTTTGTATGTGAGCTACAACAGCATCCTTGCGATCGTGATGATGTGCAGCCTGCTGCCCTATCTGAAATCCGTCAAGACCGCCAGAATCGGCGGCATCCTGGGCGGGGGAATGCTGTGCCTTGCGGCGTTTGTGATCAACGGGGCGCTGTTTGTTTTCTATCCGGCGGTACACGAAAAGGAACTGCCTGTGCTGGCCATTTTAAAAAATTTTAATCCGGCCGCGGGTAATTTTTACGCCCTGATCCTGTGGCTTGCCATGCTGACCTCCGCAGTTACTTCCGGATATTGCTTTGCGGAGAGGACGGCGAACAGCCTTAAAGCGGATAAAAGGCTGATTGCGCTGATCCTGTGCGCATCCGGCATACCGCTGTCGATGCTTGGCTTTTCGAGGCTGATCGCCATCATATATCCCATTTTCGGCTATCTCGGGCTCTTTATGATCCTGGTGATCCTGCTGCACGGGATCCTGAGCCTGCGAAAGGGTGCTCCTCCTTCCGGCAGGTATGGCAGGAAATAGAATTCTGTGATAAAATGATTTTTACAGGCGTACCCCTTATCAAAAGACAAACAGAGGTAAATTGAAGTGAACCTTTTAAAAGCACCGCAGGAGAAGGCGGACCGGGAGGCCGGCGGAAATACGGCCGGTATTCTTACAGCGCTGCTGCTGTTTGTATGTATTATTTCTTTCGCATATTATACCTGGTACAAAAGCGTCAATCCCTCCGCCACCCCCGGAGAGCTTTTTCAGGCTCTTACCGGCATGGGCGCCCGGGAGGTCCGGAACGCCCAGCTCCAGTTCGAATTCGAATTCGATTCAAAGGAAAGCCCCGTATTTGCCGTTTATGGAGACTATATAGCCAAGTGCAGCAACACCGGCATCCGGTTCCTGGATAAAAAGGGCGGGACGATCTGGTCCGAAAACATGACCTTGAACAAGCCGGTCCTGAAGAGCAACGGCCCCCAGCTTCTTGTGGCCGACATCGGATCAAGCGACCTGTACGTGGTGGACGGCAGGACGATCCGGTGGAAGGACCGGCTGGATACGTCGATCCTGAATGCGGATATCAGTCAGGACGGGTATGTCACCGTGATTGTTGCTTCAAAAAGGTACAATAATGAGATCCGGGTTTATGACCCCTACGGCGTGGAGCTTTTCCGGAAGATCATCGCAAACGATTTCGCCGTGAACGCGGGCATTGCGCCGACGGAGCGGACGCTGGCCGTATCCGGCATCAACACGGGCTCGTACGGAGCCTATTCCGAATACAAGTTTTATGATTTCCAGGAGGGTGAACCGGCGGTGCAAACCTTTGAAGAGTCCGGCGAATTGCTTCCCCTGTTCTGGTTCAACGGCGACGGCAGTCTTTTTGCCGCCGGCGACGCTTCGGCGGCCGGTCTGGACGGGAGCGGAAAGCTTCTCTGGGAAAAGCGGTTTACCGCCGTGATGGGCGCCTGTCCGGCGGGGGATAAAAAGCTGGCCGTGGTGGAGGAAAGCAGCGACGGGGTGCAGTTGAAGCTGTTCGACGCCGGAGGGCAGGAAGCGGCTTCCTGCGGGCTTTCCTACAAGCCGGACGGATTGGCGGCCATAAAAGGCGCCATTGCCGCATTTTCGGATGACACCGTCTATTTTTACAACGACAGGGGCAATGCTTTCAGCAAGTATTCGCCGGGTTCGAAGATCCGCCAGGTGCTCTTTTTCAACAAGCAGACGGCGGCCGTGATCTCCGGCGAAACGGTGAAGGTGGTCAATACAAACGGGTAAGGAATAAAATACATTCAGCCGGTCTGAAGACCGGCGGGCAGGGGGTATTATGAACTGGGCCGATTATGCCGTCATTGCGCTGATAGCCGGCTTTGCCCTGTGGGGGCTTGCCAAGGGCTTTGTGATGTCCGTATTCAAGGTGGCGTCCTTTTTTGTCTGCATTTTTGCGTCGATTAAGTTCTATCCGGTACTGGCGGACTTTCTGGAAAAAACGCCAATCTATGAAGGAATCAAAAAATCCATCATGAAAACGCTGCTGCTCCACAGCCAGGAGGTTTCCGCCTCCGCGGCGGCGCCGGTCACGGGAACGTCCGGAGCGGACGCCCTCATGGGTTCGCTGCCGCTGCCGGAATTCTTCCGGAAAACCCTTGCCGAGAAGCTGCCGTCCCCTTCCAGCCTCATCGATCTCCAGAGCATTACCAATGCCATCGGGGATGAGCTGACCAGGGCGGTGATCTCGGTGATCAGCCTTATTGCCCTCTATATCCTGCTCCGGGTGGTAATGGGGTTTGCAGGCATGATCCTGAAGGGAATCTCCAGGCTTCCGCTGTTCAAGCAGATTGACCGGACCGGCGGGTTCCTGCTCGGCGCGCTGGAGGGTTTTCTCGTCCTGTTTGTCCTGTGCGCCGTATTGATGCTGTTCAATGCAAATCCCGGTTTTGCTCCGGTGTTTGCGGCGCTGGACGGGTCTACCTTTGCCAGTTGGTTCTATGAGAACAATTTCATTATCAGCTGGATGTTTCCCGGCGCTTCTTCCTGAATGAATTTTGTACTGTACCATTGCAAAAATGAATGGTTCTGATTTTTTTGCCGGATGTGCTGGACAGTCGCATCGGGTTAGTAGTAAAATAGCGATAATGATAGCCGGGATAAAAAGCCCGGCTATTTCCTTAATGAGGAACGGGTTTTGTTGCAGAAAGGCGGTTGATGAAATGAAGAGCGATATAGTCAAAAAAGGTGTTGAAAGAGCTCCCCACAGGGCGCTTTTCAAGGCTATGGGATATACGGACGAGGAAATTGCAAGACCATTGATCGGCGTGGCCAATTCAAAGAGCGATATCGTGCCGGGGCACATCCATCTGGATAAGATCACGGAGGCCGTCAAGGCCGGCATCCGGATGGCCGGCGGGACGCCTGTGGAATTCGGCGCCATCGGCATTTGCGACGGGATCGCCATGGGCCATGTGGGAATGAAATATTCGCTGGCTTCGCGGGAGCTAATCGCCGATTCCTGCGAATCCATGGGGCTGGCCCACAGCTTTGACGGAATGGTGTTCATTCCGAACTGCGACAAGATCGTTCCCGGCATGCTGATGGCGGCTGCCAGGATCAACGTGCCGTCCGTCGTCGTCAGCGGGGGGCCCATGCTTTCGCTCACCCGCAAGGGGAAGGCCCTGGATCTCAACAGTGTATTCGAAGCGGTGGGAGCCTGCAAGGCCGGAATGATGACGGAGGACGAGGTCGCCGAGTTCGAGGACCAGGCCTGTCCGGGCTGCGGTTCCTGTTCCGGCATGTTTACGGCCAATTCCATGAATTGCCTGACGGAGGTGCTTGGAATGGGCCTTACAGGCAACGGTACCATCCCCGCCGTTTATGCGGAGCGGATCCGGCTGGCCAAAAAGGCAGGCATGAAAGTCATGGAGCTGGTGGAAAGAGGCATCCGGCCGTCGGACATCCTGACGGAAAAGGCGTTTGAAAACGCGCTGACCGTGGACATGGCGCTGGGCTGCTCGACCAATTCGGTATTGCATTTGCCTGCGATCGCCCATGAAGTCGGTATGGAAATCAACCTGGACATAATAAACGAGATCAGCGGCAGGGTGCCGAATCTGTGCAAGCTGGCGCCGGCAGGACACCACCACATCCAGGACCTGTACATGGCCGGCGGAGTCCAGGCCGTGATGAAGGAGCTTTCCAAAAAGAACCTGCTCCACCTGGACCTGATTACGGCAACCGGTAAAACCGTCGGTGAGAATATAAGCAGTGCGGAAGTGATCGACCGGGATGTAATCCGGAGCATTGACGCTCCATACAGTACAAGCGGAGGCATTGCCGTACTGAAGGGAAATATCGCCGTTGACGGCGCTGTTGTCAAGCGCTCCGCCGTAGCGGAGGAAATGTTCGTCCACAAGGGACCGGCAAGGGTATTCGATTCGGAGGACGAGGCGATTGCCGCTATTTACGAAGGCAAAATAAAAAAAGGCGACGTGGTTGTGATCCGCTACGAGGGGCCCAAGGGGGGACCCGGAATGCGGGAGATGCTGGGACCGACGTCGGCCATTGCAGGCATGGGCCTGGACAAGGAAGTTGCGCTGATTACCGACGGAAGGTTCTCCGGCGCTTCCAGGGGAGCGTCCATCGGGCATGTTTCGCCGGAGGCGATGGAGGGCGGCATGATAGCGGCTGTCCGGGACGGCGACGTGATCAGCATCAATATTCCGGAAGGAAAGCTGAATGTGGAAGTGCCCGACGGGGAGCTCCAGCGCAGGATGGCGTCCTGGAAGGCTCCGCAGCCGAGGATAACGGCCGGATACCTCGGCCGGTACGCAAGACTTGTGACTTCGGCCAGCACCGGCGCGGTACTGAAGTAAGGAGGGGCCTATGAAAAAATTGACCGGCGCGGAAATATTAATCGAATGCTTAAAGGAACAGGGTGTGGATACCGTATTCGGTTTCCCCGGCGGCGCTGTTCTGAATATTTATGACGCTTTATACAAAGCCCAAAATGAGATTAACCACATCCTTACCTCCCATGAGCAGGGCGCGTCCCACGCGGCGGACGGCTATGCCCGTGCCACGGGCAGGACCGGCGTATGCATTGCCACCTCCGGCCCCGGCGCAACCAATCTGGTTACCGGCATTGCGACCGCCTATATGGACTCGGTGCCGATGGTGGCGATAACCGGGCAGGTGTCTACGGCGCTTCTTGGGAAGGACTCCTTCCAGGAGGTCGATATTACCGGGATCACCATGCCCGTTACAAAGCACAATTATATCGTGAAGGATGTCAGCAAGCTTGCGGGCATTGTGAGGGAGGCCTTCCGGATCGCCGCAAGCGGACGTCCCGGACCGGTGCTGATCGATATCTGCAAGGATGTGACGGCGGCGGTCACCGATTATGAGCCGGTAGTGCCTCCCAAGCCGGAAGCGGAGCCTATAGGCGTATCGGCGGTGGAACTGGCGGCGGCGGCGGCCCTGATCAGCGGGGCAAAGAAACCCCTCATCCTGGCGGGAGGGGGTGTTTCCATCGCCGGCGCCGACCCGGAATTGCTCCGCTTCGCGGAAAAGGCGCAGATCCCGGTCGCGACGACGCTGATGGGCCTGGGCTCCTTCCCGGGGACCCACGAGCTTTTCACCGGGCTGGTGGGAATGCACGGCACCAGGACCTCGAACATGGCGGTATCGGAAACGGACCTGTTCATCGCGGTGGGCGCCCGGTTCAGCGACCGGGTCATCAGCAATGTCAAGCGGTTCGCGCCAAACGCGAAGATCATGCACATCGACATCGACCCTGCGGAAATCGGGAAAAACATATCGGTCCACCACCCGCTGGTGGGCAATATCCGGGAAATCCTCCGGGAGCTGGCCGACCGGGCGGAAGCCCGCGGCAGGACGGACTGGAACAGGAGGATCAGCGAATGGAAGGCGCAGTATCCGCTGAAATACGATAAGGAAGGGCCGCTGAAGCCCCATTATATTATCGAACGGCTGTATGAACTGACGGACGGCGACGCGCTGATCACGACGGAGGTCGGCCAGAATCAGCTGTGGGCGGCCCAGTTCTACAAATATGCGAAGCCGCGGCAGTTCATTTCCTCCGGCGGCCTGGGGACCATGGGCTACGGCCTCGGCGCCTGCATCGGCGCACAGCTTGGAAGGCCGGACAAAAAGGTCATCAACATTGCCGGTGACGGGAGCTTCCGCATGAACTGCACAGAGCTTGCCACGGCAGTCGAATACAAGCTTCCGGTGGTGGTAGCCATCCTCAACAACCATGTGCTGGGCATGGTCCGGCAGTGGCAGCAGCTCTTCTACGACGGAAGGTTTTCCGCTACGACCATCGACCGGGGTACGGATTTCGTGGCGCTGGCCGAGGCCTTCGGAGCCGTGGGAATCAACGTGACCCGCCCCGAGGAGGTGGACGACGCCTTCAAGAGGGCCCTGGCTTCAAAAGACAGACCGGTGCTGATCAACTTCGAGATCGACCGGGACGACAAGGTGTTCCCCATCGTTCCTCCGGGCGCTCCCATCGACGAACTGATCGAGGAGTAGGAATGGATTGAGGAGTAACGGAGATCATGGTATAATAGGTTAGAATGAAAAAAACCGTTTCAGTCTTGTTGCGGGTGGTACTTATTATCCGTAAAAATTATATTGAAGGGGGATTATTATGGGTAAGAAAGCGGTCGCTATTGCGAATCTTGACGTGGAAAAGCTCATCCAGATGCTGAACGAAGCGCTGGCGGAAGAATGGCTCGCCTATTATCAGTATTGGATCGGGGCCAGGATGATGGAAGGTCCCATGAGAAGCGAGATCGAGCCGGAACTGCTCCTGCATGCGACGCAGGAACTGGGGCATGCCGAACTGGTCGTAAACCGCATCATCCAGTTGGGCGGGACGCCGATCCTGAATCCCGAGAAGTGGAAGGATTTTTCCAAATGTGCTTATGAAGAGCCTTCGGATCCTTATATCGAGGCGATCCTGGAGCAGAACCTCAGCGGCGAGAGATGCGCCATCCAGAGATACGAAGGATTGGCTGAATTTACATACGGGAAGGACCATGCCACGTATCAGATGGCAACCACCATCCTGAACGATGAGCTGGAACATGAGCACGACATTGAGGACTGGCTGAGAGATATCGAAAGATTGAAAGACGATATCCGGAAGATCAGGCTGTAAGAAATAGGGAAAAGCACAAAAAGGCATATCGCAATGATATGTCTTTTTTGATGGCTGCACCGCCGAAATGCAAAATTTCGGTTTCGTCCTTGACTTTTGAAGCATTGTATGTTAAATTATTTATTGCTCCGTCTTGGAGGTCTTTTTTTTGTGCTATGATTCATCAGGCGCTCAAAACAGGCGCCTGGACGAATCGGAAATACACCCTTTATGAAAAAGGGGCCGGAGGTGTCGTAAATGAGAGTCAAAATCGTAATGGCATGCATGGATTGCAAGCAGAGAAATTACAATACGATGAAGAACAAAAAGAATGATCCGGACAGGATCGAAATGAAGAAATACTGCAAGTTCTGCCACAAGCATACGGTACACAAGGAAACCAAATAAACGAGCGGAGGTGCACCCATATGGCTGAAAATGTACGCACATCCAGACTGGCGAATGCCGGTAAAAAAACAGTCAAGTTCTTCAAGGATATCAGGAATGAACTGAAAAAGGTCATCTGGCCGACAAGGGATCAGCTGGTCAACAATACGTTTACCGTATTGATGGTCTGTCTGCTTGTTGGTATTGTTATATGGGTGTCTGACGAGGTTCTTACAAAGATAGTGGAATGGACTCTGACGAAGTAATGAGGGAGGACATGACATGCTTGTCAATGATATGCCCGAAATAGCCAAATGGTATGTTGTACATACTTATTCCGGCTATGAAAACAAGGTGAAGGCCAACCTGGAAAAAATCGTCGAAAATCGGAGCATGCAGGAGCATATACTCGACATCGTCGTTCCCATGGAAGAACAGATCGAAATCAAGGACGGCAAGAAAAAAGCCACCTTGAGGAAAGTATTTCCGGGATATGTTCTGGTGAAGATGATCATGACGGACGAGTCCTGGTACGTGGTTCGAAATACCAGAGGAGTCACAGGCTTTGTAGGACCGGGATCCAAACCCGTTCCGCTTACGGATGATGAGGTTCGTACCATGGGCGTGGAAGAATTCGCACCCATGCTGGATTATGAAGTCAACGACAATGTGAGGGTCATTAACGGACCGCTGGAAAACTTCATCGGCATCGTGGAAGAGATCAACATGGAAAAGAAGAAGGTCCGGGTGGCTGTTTCGATGTTCGGCCGGGAGACGCCCGTCGAATTGGAACTCACACAGATACAAAAGCTATAAAAAATCAGTGGTGTAGGTAGCAAGAAAACCGAAAGGTTTCTTTCTATAGAGGGTCGCTCTGAATGCGACAAGAATTGGGAGGTGGACGAAAGCCATGGCAAAGAAAATTACGGGTTATGTAAAGCTTCAGATTCCTGCGGGGAAGGCAACTCCGGCTCCACCGGTTGGACCAGCTTTAGGACAGCATGGTGTTAACATCATGGGATTTTGCAAGGAGTTTAACGAAAGAACGGCAAAGGATGCAGGGTTGATTATCCCTGTCGTCATCACCATTTACGGTGACAGGTCTTTTTCCTTCATCACAAAGACTCCTCCGGCAGCAGTGCTTCTGAAGAAGGCATGCAAAATCGAAAGCGGTTCCGGTAAGCCGAATGTGGACAAGGTAGCAAGGATTTCAATGGCAGAAGTAAGGAAGATCGCAGAGCTGAAAATGCCGGATCTCAACGCTGCCAGCATCGAATCGGCTACGAGCATGATCGCTGGAACAGCCAGAAGCATGGGCATTGTTGTTGAAGACAAATAGCGGGGAGGAGAGGATAGTATTATGAAGAGAGGAAAGAAATACGTCGAGAGCGCAAAGCTCGTAGACAGGGCAACACTGTACGATCCGTCGCAGGCATTGGACCTTGCGAAGAAGACGGCAAAAGCAAAGTTCGACGAAACCGTCGAAGCGCATATAAAGCTCGGCGTTGACTCCAGACATGCCGACCAGCAGGTCAGGGGCGCTGTCGTACTTCCCCACGGTACCGGCAAGACCGTAAGGGTGCTGGTATTTGCGAAGGGAGACAAGCAGAAGGAAGCGGAACAGGGTGGAGCGGATTTCGTAGGAGCCGAAGACCTTGTTGCAAAGATACAGAATGAAAACTGGTTTGATTTCGATGTGGTCGTAGCGACTCCGGACATGATGGGCGTCGTCGGACGACTCGGTAAGGTACTCGGTCCGAAGGGCTTGATGCCGAACCCGAAAGCCGGCACCGTCACCATGGACGTGGCAAAAGCCATCTCCGAGATCAAAGCCGGTAAGATCGAGTACAGACTTGATAAGACCAACATTATTCACTGCCCCATCGGCAAGGCTTCCTTCGACATTGAGAAGCTGCAGGACAACTTCCGCACGCTGATGGACGCCATCATCAAGGCAAAGCCGGTTGCGGCAAAGGGCCAGTACCTCAAGAGCGTCGTTGTTACGACGACCATGGGACCGGGCATCAAGGTCAATCCGGTTAAGGTTTCGGAATAAAACGCTTTACAACCGGGGAATAATGCTGTAATATAGACAGGGTTGGAAAACGTGGAATTCATCGCGGATGAATTCCTGCCAAATTGAATATGTCACATGCCACAGACAGCAGGTGCGTCCGCGTAACTGGCGAAAGCCGGCCTGCCGAGGTAGAAAGCGTAAATCCGATTAAGGAGCTTGACCCTTGTGTGTCTGCGTGTATGTAGATATACAAGGGTTTTTGATTTGAATTGAAGCTTGAAGGAGGTGGAAAATTTGCCTAAGGAAAAAGTCCTGAATCAGAAGAAGGAAGTTGTCGATGGAATCAGCGCGAAAATGAAGGCTGCACAGTCTATGGTTTTTGCCGATTACAGAGGTTTGACCGTAGAACAGGATACAGAACTCCGGAATGCATTGAGGAAAGCCGGCGTTGACTACAAAGTAGTAAAGAATACGCTGACCCGTTTTGCTGCAAAGGAAAACGGACTGGATGCACTGGATACCTATCTGAACGGACCTACAGCAATGGCATCCAGCACCATGGATGCAGTAGCACCGGCGAAGGTTTTGAGCGAATACGCAAAGAAATACGATAAGCTCGAGATCAAAGCTGGCGTTGTAGATGGAAAAGTAATTGATGTAAACGGCGTAAAGGCTCTCGCAGAGCTGCCGCCGAGGGAAGTGCTCATCGCAAGGGTACTCGGAGGCTTCAATGCCCCGCTGTCCGGCCTGGTCAATGTTCTCAACGGGAACATCCGGGGTCTGGTCTGCGCATTGAACGCGATCGCAGAGAAGCAAGCAGAAGCATAACAAGTAGGAATTTAAAAATTAAAATTAAAATTGATGGAGGTATTTTAAAATGGCTAGCGATAAAGTTTTAAAGTTGATTGAAGATGTAAAGGCACTGACGGTTCTCGAACTGTCCGAACTTGTAAAGGCTCTTGAAGAAGAATTCGGCGTATCCGCGGCAGCTCCCATGGCAGTAGCGGCAGCTCCGGCAGCAGGCGCCGCGGCAGCTCCCGTAGTGGAAGAAAAGACCGAGTTCAACGTAATCCTCAAGGAAGTCGGCGCAGACAAGATCAAGGTTATCAAGGTTGTCAGGGAACTGACCGGCCTCGGACTCAAGGAAGCCAAGGATTTGGTTGACGGCGCACCGAAGACCGTCAAAGAGAACGTTTCCAAGGAAGAAGCCGCTTCCATCGAAGCAAAGTTCAAGGAAGTCGGAGCCGGCGTCGAAATCAAATAAGGACCGGTTAGTAAAGGCCCGCAAATAAGCTTAAGAGTAAAAATCCCGGTGACACCCGTCGCCGGGATTTTTTGCGTGTACGCTACTTGGGAGGGTTTCGGGGTATTCTAAAATAATGACGATATTTCTTAAATTCTCGTGGCTTGTGGGCGCTCTGTCCCCGCATTTATACTTATAAGTGAAAAGGCAAGTGCCGGAAAGGAGGAGCGTACCGCTGGACAGCCAGTCCGGTATTGCGGCACGGATCATGAAAAGCGGAAAACGGAAAGCTTCAAAGTAACGAAAACAGCTAGGAGGAAAAGAAAATGAAGAAATCGGTCAAAGCAATGCTCTCTATGATGATAGCCTGTCTGCTGATGGTTTCCACACTGGCGGCCTGTGGCGGAAGCTCTGCGGAGCAGCCGGCTACGACGCAGGAGCAGACATCCCAGGACCAGGCCGTACAGCAGACGACTGCACAGACCTCTGATGAGCCTGTCACGCTCAGATTCTCGTGGTGGGGCGGAGATACCAGACATCAGGCGACCCTCGACGCAATAAAAGCCTATATGGAGCAAAACAAAAATGTAACCATCGAAGGGGAATACAGCGGATTTTCAGGGTATTACCAGAAGCTGGTGACCCAGCTGGCTTCCGGCACTGCGCCCGACGTATTCCAGTCGGACCAGGGCTGGACGACGGAATTTTATAAGCGGGGCAATGTATTTGCCGATCTCGGGCAATACTCCGGCATCATTAAAACGGACAAGCTGAACACAGCCATGCTGAACGACTATTGCGTGATCGACGGAAAAACAGTCGTACTGCCCCTGGGTTACAACGGTACGGTCTTCCTTTACAACAAGGATCTAATGGCGCCGTACCTGAAGGATGGAAAACTGGAGCTCACCTGGGATGAATTCATTCAGATCGGAAAGGAAATGCACCAGAAGGATTCCAACGTTTATCTGACGACAAATATGACCGATGCCTATATCCGCTTCCTTCTTAAGCCCATCCTGGAGCAGATTACGAATAAAATCAGCGTTCAGGACGATTATACCCTGGGCTTTACCAAGGAAGACATGACCAAGACCTTTGAAAAAATCCTGGAGGTATTTGACAGCGGTGCGGCGCAGCCCTATGCAGAATCCGTCATTTACAAGGATTCTCTCATCGACAATCCCAAATGGGCGGGCGGGCAGATCGGCGGCGCGTTTATTTTCTTCTCCAATATTGACAAGGAAACCCATGGACTGACGCAGAATTTTGATGTGACAAGCCTCCCCAGATTTGCGGACGCGCAGACCTCCGGCCAGGAATCCGCTCCCTCGCTGATGATTGCCATTAACAGCGAGTCGGGCAGCAAGGATGCGGCCGCGAAGTTTGTCAACTGGTTTCTGAACGACACAGGGGCCGCCGCCGTACTCAAGACGGAACGGGGCGTTCCCACCAACTCCGATGCACTGGAGGTCCTGAAGAGCAACGGAACCCTGAGCGCCATTATGGCCAAGGCCATTGATGTTTCTAACGCGACCATTGGCTTCAAGAACGGTGCGATTGAGATGAATGCTTCCGTCCATGCCATCTTTGTAGAAAAGACGGAGAAGGTCATCTATAAAAAGGAAACTCCCGATCAGGCCGCGGAGGAACTGATCAAGGACCTGACGGCGAAGCTGGCGGAAATGAAGGGGCAATAAAAGGGCTGTGTGCGGCCGGAAAGGGGCGTACCGCCCTGCTCCGGCCGCACTCTGCGGACGATGGTATTTTTATTCCCGAAGGGAGGGACATCATGCGGTTGCACCGAAATACACTAAAAAAATATCACGGGTATCTTTACATTGCGCCATGGCTGGCCGGCTTCTTCCTGTTGACACTGAACCCGTTCATTACTTCCTTTGTGTATTCCTTTACGAACTTCGACATGTTCCATTTTAAGTTTGTCGGTTTGCAAAACTATATCGATATTTTTACCAAGGATGAGATTTTTACCGGATCGCTGGTCCGGACGCTTCTCTACACCGGCATATCGGTGCCGGCCAAGCTGTTTGTGGCCCTGATGCTGGCGGTGCTGCTCAACAAGAAAATAAAAGGGATCGGCGTCTTTCGCACGCTTTTTTATCTTCCGTCCATCCTTGGCGCAAGCGTGGCGCTGGCTATCCTGTGGAAATATCTGTTCAAAACGGACGGGCTCGTCAACATGTTCCTGGCGGTATTGAATCTGCCGGGCGTCAATTGGCTTGGAGACCCGGACAACGCGCTGATCTGCCTGATCCTCCTGCCCCTGTGGCAGATGGGCTCGCCGATGGTGCTTTTCCTTGCGGCGCTCAAGACGGTGCCCGGCGAAATTGTGGAGGCGGCCACCATAGACGGCGCCGGAAAGGTGCGCATCTTCATGCACGTGACGCTTCCGATGATCACTTCGGTCATCTTCTTTAACCTCATTATGCAGACCATTGAGATCATCCAGTTGTTCACCCCGGCCTATATTATCACCCAGGGAGGACCCATCAAGGCGACATATCTGTATGCGCTGATGCTGTACGACGTGTCCTTCCGTGATTTCAAAATGGGCTACGCCAGCGCGCTGTCCTGGATTTTGTTTATCATTGTTATTACCTATACCGTCATTCTTTTCCGTACGTCCCGGAAATGGGTGTATTACAGCGATGGAGGGGACTAAGCCATGAAAAAGAACCTGACTGCTTTTTTGTTCCTGCTGCTTTTTGCAGTGATCATCGGATATCCGATCATATGGCTCTTTACAGCGTCTTTCAAGAGCAATCCGGAGATTTTCGCCTCTCTGAATCCCATTCCCCGCCAGTTCACCCTGGAGGGCTATGTGAACGGCTGGAAGGGCATCGGGCAGAATCCGTTCTCCCTGTTTCTGAGCAATTCCTTCAAGCTGGTGGTCCCCACCGTGCTGTTGACAGTCGTGTCCGGCTGTCTTGTCGCCTACGGGTTTGCGCGGTTTGAATTTCCTTTGAAAAAATTCTGGTTCGCTATCATGATCTCGACCATGATGCTGCCGAACACCATCATTATGATCCCGAGATACATCCTGTTCAAGGACTTCGGGTGGCTGGACAGCTATAAGCCGTTTTTCGCCCTGGCAGCCCTGGCAGCCAATCCCTTTTTTACCTACCTGCTGGTGCAGTTTTTCAGGGGGATCCCGGTAGAGATGGACGAATCGGCCTATATGGACGGCTGTACGAAAAGAGGAATTCTGATGCGGATCATTGTGCCGCTGGCGAAAACGCCGGTCATTTCCGTGGCGCTCTTCCAGTTCATGTGGACCTGGAACGACTTTGCCAATCCGCTGATTTACGTCAGCAAGGTAAAGCTGTTTCCGGTGGCGCTGGGGCTTCGGCTGGCCATTGACTCGGAGGCCGCCGTCAGCTGGAACAAGATCATCGCCATGGCGGTGGTCAGTATGCTGCCCTGCGTTCTCCTGTTTCTCTCTATGCAACGGTATTTTGTAGAAGGCATCGCCACCTCCGGAATCAAGGGGTGAATCCGCTGGAGCTTTGACTAATGAAAGGAAAGGTTGGGTGTTATTTATGAGTACTGCTGAAATTTTAAAGGAAGTAGACGTGCTGGTATGCGGCGGAGGCGTATCCGGCTGCGCCGCGGCGGTCGCGGCGGCAAGGGCGGACGCGTCCGTCCTGCTGGTGGAGCGAAACGGCTTTCTCGGCGGCATTGCCAGCACCAGTATGATTTCCAATATATACAACCACTATGTGGCGAAGGATGGAAGGATCGTCATGCGGGGTATCGGTACCGAATTGGCGGATCGGCTGGTGAAACGCAACGCCGGGACACCCCACTGGAAATTTCCGGACGGGCGGCTGGTGCACGATCCGGAACAGCTCAAGCTGGTCTTTAACGAGATGATGGAGGAGGCCGGAGTTGAGGTTCTCCTGAATTCCCTGGCGGTGGAGCCCGTGGCGGAGGACGGCGCGATCCGCGGCGTGCACGTGGATACGGCTATGGGCCGCAGGATGATTCGTGCCGGCGTCGTGATCGACACGACGGGGGAATGCGATCTGGCGTGGGCAGCCAAGGCGCCTGTGCGGCAGGCGGCAGGTCTTGCCACCCTGACGTTCAAAATGGGCAATGTGGATATGGAAAGGCTGTACCTGCATTTCAAAGCCCATCCGGAGACTTTCCCGGCGGGCATCGACGCCATGAAGGACTTCCACGAATTCGAAGACGTGTGGTTGAACCGCGGAGTGCTCTATTTCCCGCATTCGGGCGGCGAAGACTGGGATTTGTTCCAGAACGCCATTGCCAGGGGCGAATTCCAAAAGGAAAAAGGCAATATTTTCGGAATGGACTCCGCTTGTATTATCGGAATGAAGGGCCATAACACGGCGGTGATCAACTCCCAGTTCTGGCGCATCGTCTCCATCGATCCGGAAATCGTGGCGCCGGCGGAGATGGAAGCCCACGAAGCATGTTTCTACGTGGCCGACTTTATGATCGCGAATATTCCGGGCTTTGAAAACGCCTATATTGCACAGATCTCCGACGAAATCGCCATACGGGTCAGCCGCGGCATCATCGGGGAGGAGACCTTCGACAAGGATGAAAAAACGGTCCGCGGGAGGATCGAGTCCGACGACGCCGTGGCCAACGGGACGGACATCGAGTACCGCATCCTGCGGGATGTGGCGGCGGATCCCCGGTATGTGAAATCGGCGCAGCAGCAGGAAGGAAATATCCGGACGGACGACGTCATTGCATGCCGGCCTGCGCAAAAAAACTTCAAGCTGACGGGAGAATTCGTCAGTAATTATACCGTAGATATCCCCTTTGGCGTCATGCTGCCGCTGGGGGTTGAGAATCTGCTGGTAGCCAGCGGAAAGAGCGTATCCTGCGTGCCCCAGACGATGCTTCGGTACCAGTCGGCAGGCATGGCGCTGGGCCAGGCCGCCGGTGCCGCCGGCGCCCTGGCGGCACGAAAAGGGATTGCCGTACGGAAGCTGGACATCCGCGAACTCCAGAAGGAACTGCTCCGGCAGGATGTGTACCTGGGGGACGGGGAGCGGCTTATGGAACTTGGCCTGGCAGGAGAGGAAGACCAGGGAGCGCAGGAAACTCAGAACTCGCGAAAAGCGCAGGGAGTGGGAGGGAGCCGGAATGAAGGATAACGTGCAGATCACCAAAAGGAAGGACTGCGACATACTGGTAGTGGGCGGAACGCTGGAAGGCTGTATTGCAGCGGCTCTGGCGGGCAGAAGCGGGGCGGAGGTCATCCTGATTGAAAACAGCGGTTCGGTAGGAGCGATGGCCACAAACGGGCTCCATTCGTGGTTTCCTGAGTTCGCCTCCGGCACGGCGGGCGACCGGACCGCGGAAATGAGGAAGGAAATGCTGGAGCGGCTGAAAAAGCCCTGCACCGAGGGCGCCGTCCTGTACAACGACCAGCATATGAAAATAGTACTGGCGAAACTGCTGCGGGACGAGGGAGTGACCCTGCTGACTCACGTATATGTTTCCTCGCCCATCATGGAGGAAGGAATGCTAAAAGGATTCTATGCATACGGCAAGACCGGGTGCATGGAATTGCACGCAAAGCGGATAATAGATGCCACGGAGAGACTGGAATGCCTTGGAGCGCTTGGTATCCCACAGACGCTGAGGCCGGGAAGGGTGCAGGTCGGAATGAAGCTGAACGCCATCAATATGGAAGCAGCAGTTGGGACATGCGAGAAAGTCCTCTCCCTCGACGACCGGCAGATGATCGGCATGCTTAAGCTGCAGCACTGCGGTACGGTCGGCGGTTTGAGCCTGGAGGCGGATGAACTGCTGCTGCTGGGCAATGTGAAAAGGCGCGAAATGATCGTGCAGGGCTTGAAATGCAGAGTTGCCACCATCGATCCTCTTCTGCTTTCCAAAGCACAGATGGCGCTGCACAGATATGCGTACGTGCTGAGGGACGAGCTTCGCAGCAGAGTGCCGGGTTTTCAGGAGGCACATATCATTCATGTGGCGCAGCGGATGGATACTTACGGCTTGGCCTCCTATAGACAGGCAGACCTGCCTTATGAGAACCTTCTTTTGTGCAACAGGGACACGGCGGCGTACGACAATAACAAGGCGCTGCAGATCGGAACGGCCACGGCGGAAGGCCTCTAGAATGGCGTGTTGACGGCGGGTAAGGGAAGGTGCATAATATTCTTATGTATCGGCTGATTATTATAGAAGATGAGTATGAAATCCGTAAGGGCTTGACAGAGTGCTTCCCGTGGACCGAACTGGGTTTCGAGGTGGTGCGTGATTTTGCCGGCGGCGCGAAAGCGGTGGAATGGCTTGAGGACACCGAGGTCGATGTTGTTGTGACAGACGTGCGGATGGACGACGGCAGCGGCCTGGATGTGGCGGAATATCTTAAAAACGCAGGCAGGCTGGAGACGGTCGTCTTCTATAGCGCATACAAGGACTTCGACTATGCCCGAAGGGGAATGAGCTTCGGCGTGAAGCGGTATATCACGAAGGATATGGGGTACAATGAGCTTATCGAAGTCTTCCGCCAAGTAAAAAACGATCTGGACAGGGAGATATCCGTCGCAGGTAGGGTGCTGCCGGTTTCTCCGGGAGAGGCGGAGCAGCACGGGGATCCGGTTGTGAACCAGGTCCTGCGGTATGTGGCCAAATCCTACCGGACGGCTACCCTGCAGAGCGCCGCAAAAATCGTGCAGTTCAATCCGTATTATCTCAGCGCTTATATCAAGAGTAAAACCGGAGACAACTTCCGGAGCATTCTTACCCGCGTACGGATGGAGAAAGCCAGGGAACTCCTGGAAGACCCCACCTACCGTACTGCGGAAATCAGCGACCTGTTGGGCTACAGTGATGTCCGCAATTTTGTCCGGTGCTTTAAAAGCTATTACGGGGAAGCGCCGGGAAGCTTTAAAAAGAATCGCAAGTCATGAAGACGGAGGGACAGAGATGGAACAGGCAGGGAAAAACAGCCGGGAATATTATATCGGATTGGCGGAGAAGGTTCTGCACATGCTGCTGGAGAATTCAGGCGCGGCCGGAGGCCGGACGGACGGGGAAAACGGTCCGCACGCCAACGACCATCTGACGCTGAACAATTGGGAATGGCCCACAGGAGTGGCGTTGTACAGCATGTACCATTTCGCGAAGCGTTCCGGCAACGAACGGTTTCATCAATATCTGCTGCGGTGGTTTGAACGGAAGCTGAAAGAACCCTGCGTCCACCGGAACGTCAACACAGTGGCGCCGATGCTGGCGCTGGTCTGTTTGTACGAGGACGACCCCAGACCTCAATGGCGGGAAATCATTCTGGAATGGGTGGAATGGATTCTGACGGAAATGCCGCGCACCACATATGGAGGGCTTCAGCACATGACCGTGCTGAACCGGCATTATCAACAATTGTGGGACGACACCCTGTTCATGACGGTGCTGTTCCTGGCCAAGGCCGGAAAGGTGTTCGGACGGAAGGAGTGGGTGGAGGAGGCCAAATACCAGTTCCTCCTTCACGTCAAATACCTTCAGGATAAGCTGACAGGTTTGTTTTACCACGGTTGGACCTTCGACTACAAGAACAATTTTGCGGGCGTTTTCTGGGCCCGGGGCAACAGCTGGTTTACCGCAGGCGCCGTGGAGTTCATGGAGATCTGCGGGGAGGACGACGCGGTGATGCGGTATCTGCGCAGTTGCCTGGAGGATCAGGTAAAGGAACTGCAAAAACACCAAGGAGAAAACGGGCTCTTTACGACGCTGCTGGACTCCGAGGAGAGCTACAGCGAAACCTCGGCAACGGCAAATATCGCTTACGGCATCATGAAGGGAGTGCGCCTCGGCCTGCTGGACGGTCGGTTTGAGGAAACCGGAAGGAAAGCTGTCGAGGCGGTGATCGGGCAAATCGCGGAGGACGGGACGGTACAGGGGGTTTCCTATGGGACCGGTATGGGGACAACAATGGATTTTTACCGGAAGATCCCAATTTGTCCTACCGCCTACGGACAGGGACTGTGCTTTATGATGCTCAGCGAGTTGGTCTGATCGGGGAAGGCCGTGCGGAGGCGCACGGCGGCATAGGACAGACATGATCAAAAGAGTTTCCAGGAAAAATATTTATCTCCGGTACATGACGAGTTTTCTGCTGCCGCTGGCTGTGACAGCGCTTTTGACCGTAGTGTCGGGCTATTATATAAACGGCTTCGTCAAGGAGAAAAATCTCCGGATATCCGAAAGCATCGCCCGTCAGCTGAGCGCTGACCTGAATAACATCCTGAGGGAAACGGATCTGATGATCCTGTCCTATACGACGAATCTCAATTATTTCAAGCGGCTTGGCAGTGTTCTGGGGGCGGCGGACCTTTCTTACGAACAGCTGCAATCCTTGCGGACCTGCCAGGAATCCTTGGATATTTCGGCGAAGGTGCATCCCTATATTTATTCCGTTTACTGCCTTCCGTACTCTAGACAGTCCGACTCGGATTTCCTGGTTTCTACCGAGGGAGCGTACAACACCCGCAATTATGCCGACCGCGCCTATATCGAAGAAGTGAAGAACAACAGCCAGGAAAGCGGCATGGCCGTTCGAATGTTCAAAAGCGGAAATCTTCCGGAGGTACCCCTGATTTCCAAGTACCAAAAGGTGATGAGCGTGGATCACCTGCGTACGGAAGGCGTCATGGCGGTCAATATGGATGTCCGGTATATCGAATCTCTGCTGAACAGCCGGATCCGCGAGAGGACCGATGATATTTTCCTGATTGCCTGGCCGGCGGGCAGTCCGGTATTTGCCAGTACGGAAATCAAAAAGCTTGGGGAGGAAGCCCTTACGCAGACACTGAAGTCGGTGGAGAATGGTAAGACCGTTCGCCTGTCCGGCTCCGTGTATTATCCGACGACGGCGGTTGTCAGCAATTACGGCTTTACCGTCTACCTGATGGGCACCCGGGCTTCGGTCTATGCTACCAGCGAAAGCCTTCTGGCGGCTAACACCGTCGTCATGCTGCTGTCCATTCTGATCGGAGGGGTTGTTATTGTCCTCATCACAAAAAGAAAATACAGCGACATTGTCAAGATCGGAGACTATATCGACGCCCTGGACGAAGGCGGTTCCGTAAATGCCGGGATCTCTGGCCCCGAGGATTCGCTGGAAGAGGCGGCGTCGAAGTACAGCCATTTCACCGATCATCTCCGGCTGCGCCTCTCGGAGCGGGAGCTCAAGGAACGCAAGCTGGAACTCCAACTATTGAGAAGCCAGTTGAATCCGCATTTTCTCCTGAATACGCTGCAAATGTTGAACTGGAAGATTATACGGGAGTTCAACGGATATGGCGATCTCAACTCTATCGTCGAGAATCTGTGCAAAATTCTGTCCTATTCGCTCCACCCCGGGGAATCTCTGGCGACGATGGCCGAAGAAATGCGCTATACGGATTCCTATTTCGCGCTGCAAAGCCATGCAAAAAACTCCGACATCCGAATGGAATGGGAGGTGGAAGAAGTCATGAAGCAGTACCTGGTTCCCCGGCTTTTGTTCCAGCCCATCATTGAAAACGCCCAGAAGCATGCCTTTGCGCCGGTTCCCCGGGGCGGGGATGAAGCGGGCCCGGCAGATTCTGTGGACTCCGCAGACCTCTCCGCCCCTGAACCCCCGATATTCCTCATCCGCATCCGGATCGAGCGCAGATACGATAATATGTGTATTCGAATCAAAGACAACGGCTGCGGAATGGATAGGGCTACGCTGGATAAAATCCGCCGGTCTCTGGACGAAGGGCCGGTCAGTGCATCAGGAATCGGCCTTTCCAATACGCACAAGCGAATCCGGCTGCTATTCGGCCGCCGGTTCGGCGTCACGGTGAACAGCGCTCCCGGCAGGGGCACGGAGGTGGTCATGGTGATCCCGCTGCTGGTGGACAAACCTTTCCCGGGCGACCGCCCTCGAACAGACGGCTGATCTTAAATCTCAAGCCTCTTATCTCAGATCCCTTCTGGAAATCATTTTTACGGCTGCTGTCGCAACTCTTGCCGGAGATGATTTCATGCGTGCGCCGCGATCGGCAGAGGGGCCGCCGATTGACATTCCACACCAATTATATTATAGTTGAATTATGCCGAATCCGGCCCGGTCTAAAATATTGCGGTACCGAGGTTGCCATGAGATTCCGAAGTCTGACTATAACCGCACAGTTGGTTATCACCGCAGTGCTCATTATAGGCGTCGTGGTTTCCGTGTTCGGCTTTTTCTATTCCAAGACCTCCGACATTCTCATTGAAAAAAATAAAAAATACTCCACCGAAATTACCTCCAACATCAAGCGCAGCATCGGCACGTACTTTGACGAAATCGGCAACATCCTCCACAATATCGGCTACGACCTCAGCACGCAGAATTACCTGACGGAGAAGGACCCGGCGGAGTCCTACGATCTGAGCAAGAATTTAATGTACATGTCCATCAACATGATCAATATCAAAAAAGACATCCTCGATATCGTCATCATCGGAGAAAACGGCAGCTACTATACCATGAACGGCGAGTACAACGCCGTAAGAAACTTCATGACGGCCGTTCCGGCGGACGGAAAGATTTACAACTCGGAGTTTGAAAAGCTCAGCAGCATCAACAACAACGGCCGGATCGCCATCCTGTACGGAATGCACATTACGTCGGCCTTCAACCAGAGCTACCTGGGAAAAAAGATCGGATTCGCGGGAATCGTGGTGGATCTGAATCCGATTTTTGACGAAATCGGTACGATTACCAACAATACAGAGATCCAGTATTATCTCGTCGACAAGAAGGGGAACGTCTATTCCAAAAAGGATCCGCTGAAGCTGAACGACCATCCCGAAAGGATCAACAGCATCCTGGAGGAAAAGGAAAAAAAGCCGGACAGCCAGGATATCTATATGGTAAACGGCATGAGGACCATCGTGCTGGTCAACGATATCCCCCAGATCGAGGGCAAAATTATCGGCTTCGTGCCGGAAAAGGAGCTTTTCCTGGAGATCGCCCAGGTGAGGAGAATCGTTCTGGCGGTATTGCTGGTTGCGATCCTGCTCCTTTCGGTCCTGTTCGTTTTCATCACCAACAACATCACCCATCCGGTAAAGAAGCTGATCGGCTTTATGAATACGGTGACGGACGGAAATATCAAAAGCTTGAAGCAGGAGGTCCGGCTGGAGGGCTATTACGAGATCACCGAGCTGTCGAGGGAGTTCAACGCTATGATGAAAGAGCTGAACAATCTGACTCATCGGCTGATTGAAACCAACTCCAAGCTGTACGAATCCGAAATTGAAAAAGAAAAATCCGAGCTTGCCTTCCTCCGCAGCCAGATCAACCCCCATTTCCTGTACAACACGCTGGAGGTTATGAAGGGGATCGCCCTGGACGAGGAAGTGGAAAAGCTCTACGATATGGCAAATGCACTATCGCTGGTATTCCGCTACAGCATAAAGGGGTCCGACATTGTGGAACTGAGAGAGGAATTCGATATTGTAAAAGCCTATGTCCGGATCCATCTGATCCGCTTTGGCAAAAGGCTGGAGGCGGAATATGAAATTTCGGAAGAAACCCTGGGAAGGAAGGTTCCCAAAATGATTCTCCAGCCGGTCGTGGAAAATGCCATATCCCACGGACTTGAAGCAAAAAGGGGCCTCGGGACGCTCCGGATCGGAAGCTCGCTGGACGGGGACACCCTGCGGATATGGGTCATGGACAACGGCGTCGGCATCGAAGCGGACAAGCTTGCGGACATCCGGCGGAAGCTGTCCGGCGCCGGCCGGCGGGATTCTGCCGCGGGAGCGGCCGGTACGGGCAGCATCGGCCTTTTCAATGTGGACAACCGAATTAAACTGATCTACGGCAATAATTACGGCATAAGCATTCACAGCATTGAAAACGTCGGCACGGAGGTCTTCATCTCCGTTCCGGCGGAGGGGGGCGGAAATGTACAAAGTTCTGATTGCGGATGATGAGGAGTACGTGGTAAAAAGCCTGGTGAAAGGAACCGCGTGGGACGAAAACGGATTTGAGGTGCTCGCCAGCGCCAACGACGGCGTCGATGCCTACAATGAAATTTTAAGGCTCAGGCCCGATGTGGTTTTTACGGATATCCGCATGCCCGGCATGAACGGCCTGGAGCTGATCAAGGCGGTGGGCGAAAGCCTGAAAGGCGTCCTGTTTATTATCATAAGCGGCTATGCGGAATTTGCCTACGCCCAGAAAGCGATGAATTACGGCGCCATCGGGTATTGCCTCAAGCCCTTTGACAAGGACGAAATCCGGAATGTCCTGAAAAAGGCAAAGATCCTGCTGGACGAAGCCCGGAAAAACCGGGAGGAGATCCTTTCCCTCCTCGAGGACGAGGAAGCCGGCAGTCCGGCCGGGATAGAGGAGTACTTCCGCGCCAGCGGCCTCGAGACGGAAAAGGGCCTGCTTCCCGTAGCGGTGATCGGCCCCCGGGCGTCGGAGCTGTTCGCCGGCGTGAAATCCGTAGGCTTTAAAACCGGCAGGGAAAGATATATGTACTTTGTGCAATATGAAGGGGAAACGGACTACGCCGCCTTTTTTTCGGGCAAGCTCGGAGAAGGCATTCGGAGTGTCGGGATCAGCGAGGCCATTTTCTCCCTGAAAAATTTGAAAAGGGTCATTGACGAGGCCACCACCCTGGCCTATCAATACTTTGCGGCCGGAAGGCCGGGCCCCTTCGTCCGGGAGAGGAACGACGGCCGGAGCGTCGAAAAGCTCATCGTCGAATTCGACAATGCCATGATCCGGGTCGATATCGACCTCATCCGGAAGCAGCTGCACCACCTGACGGAAATTTCGAAAAGCGGCCGGATAAACGTAAAGCACGCGGTAAATATTTTCAACGCTTATGTCGGCTTTTCGACCCGGCTCCTGGGCGAAGAGTGTTACGAAGAATATGTGTACAGCGTCGAGGAGCTTTGCAGCCATTATGCGGGGATCGATCAGATGCTGGAGCATATCGGCTCGTCCATTCCCAATATGGTCGGACGGAAAAAGGGCGCTCCGGCCGCCGAGGTGAAAAACGAGTATTTCAAAAAAGTCATTGCTTTTGTGGATCAGAACTTTTACCGGGATATTTCCATTCAGAGCCTGTCGCACGAATACATCATCAATCCGAATTACCTGTGCCAGCTTTTCAAACGCGAGCTCGGAATGACCTTCACCGAATATGTCACCGGCTTAAGGATCCATTACGCAAAGGAGCTGCTTCAGAAAACGGAGCTTACTCTGGAGGAAATTGCGAATAAAACTGGCTATACCGATTATTTTTATTTCATCCGGGTATTTAAGAAAAATACGGGCGTCAGTCCCGGGCAGTACAGGCGCGCCGGGGAGTAGTCCCTGCCGGCGGCCTGCCTTTTCGAGAAAGGAACGGCGGTCCACATGCGATGGAAAGCTCCGATTGCGGTAATAGTATGTACTCTGTTCTTCTTCTGCGCCATGGGCGGCTGCCGTGGAGCGGACCGGCCGGACACGCGGCCGGGGGCCTCCGGACAGGATTCCGCGCGGGCTTCCGGACAGGTTCCGGGAAGCGAGCTTCTGCAGGTCTCCGTCGCGTTGTGGGGGCTTGACGACGCCCTGTCCCAAAAGGAAAACGACCAGTTCTACCAGTACCTGAAGGACAAATTCCATATCGAGCTCACGCCGGTCCCCATCAACTGGGACGACTATGGGCAGAAGATTGTCCTGTGGGCTTCCTCCGGAAACCTTCCCGACATTTTTGCCATGGATGCCGTCGGAACGAACTATTACAGGGACTGGCTCAACCGGGAACTGATCCGCCCCCTGCCCTCGGATTTGTCCGGCTATCCGGCACTCGACGAATACCTCCGGGCTGCGGGGACCGAGAACCTGAAGGATGCCGGGAAGCTGTATTTCATTCCCCGCCGACTGTACGACTCGATCCAATATTGCGTCCACGACCGGAATGTATTCTACCGCTGGGACCTTGCCCAGCAGGCCGGAATCAGGAAAGAACCGGAGACGTGGGACGAATTCGGGAGCATGCTCCGGACGATCATCGGCAAGGACCCGGAGCGGAAGGGAATTGCAGGGCTGACCCTGGTAAATATCAAGCATATCAGCGGTTTGTTCTGGCTGTACAGCAATCCCGCGGCCGCCAGCGACGGAAGCGGAAACGACTACAAGTGGATTCGCGAAGACGGCCGGTATATTCCGGCGGTTTTTTCCGGGAAGTCCCTGGCGTCCCTGGTCAACCTGAGAGAGATGTACGAGCAGGGGCTGATTGACAGGGAGGCCGTTTCCAACAAGGGAACCCAGGGCTACGAGGCTTTTGCCACGGGAAAAGCGGCCGCGATCCTGATGAAGGGCTACGGAAACCTGGACACCATGGTAAAGGCAAAATGGGATGAGACGTATCCCGGCAGGGAATTCACGGAATGCGTCAAAAGAGCGAGAAATTTCCCCGCCGTTGACGGAAAAAGCTACCAGTGCACGTTCAAGACCTTCTGGTCCGAAAGCTATTTCAACAGCGGCATGAGCGACGAAAAAACGGACAGGGTCCTGAGCCTGTACAACGACATGCTCCTGCCAGAAACAAAAGAATTCTACCGGTTTGGCGTCCTGGGCACCGATTATGAAAAGGATGGCGGCCGCATTATTCCAATCACCCCCGAGGCGGAGCTGGCCGAAAAGCAGCACTCGGCCGCCGTCCTGGGAAGTCTCGTCGAATATGACGACCAATTCCAGTACGATCCGAATAATTTTACCCTGGATCCCGCCATACGCCGGATGGCGGCCAGGGACATCGAAATCGACATGAGGTCCACGGAAATCCCCGCGTTCGAGGACCGGCTCACTTACCTTTCCACGCCGGCCAAGGATAAATTCCCGATTTACGACTATGAGGACATGATCAAGGTCATGCTCAGCGAGGAACCCGTCGGCCGGATATGGGCCGGGATTGTGGAAGGATACAAGGCAAAGGGCCTCGACCAGGTCATACGGGAGGTCAACGCCTGGGCTTCGGAGCATGGCATAAACTGAAGCCGGTCCCGCCGGTATAGATCAATTTTCCGACATAGACAAATCTTAATAGAAGAATTGGATCGGAGTTAGAGGAAACAGCGTTCCGCCTGTTTCCTTTTGTTAGCGTAGCTAATAAAGCCCTTGCTCTGCAAGGGGAGCCAGAAAGCTTTAGCTACAAGTAGAAAAAGAAAACCTCCAATGTTAGAATAATGTGGGTCTGCCAACCGCATCAAATAGTTTGCTGATTGCTGAATATAGAAGTAATGCAAAAATAACCAGTATAGATATTTCTGCTGACATGCTGAAAATAGCGAAGGATAAAATCCAAAAAAGTCGTTTAAGCAATATTGAGATAATGCAGGCTGATGCGAGTTCAACCCCTTTTAAAGATAACTCATTTGATATCGTCGTGCTTGCATTGGTGTTGCATGAAATAGATACCGAATTGACCGGAAGGATTTTGCGGGAAGCATACCGCGTCCTAAAAAAGAAAGGGTGTCTTTTGGTTTTGGAGTGGGAAAAACCGCAGGAGACCATCAAAAAGATTCAATTTGTTCCGATTAAAATGCTTGAGCCAGAGCCTTTTAAACTCTTTATTGCGGCCGATAAAAAAGAGTATTTTTGCACATATAACTTTCAGATAACGGAAGAAATACATTGTGATTACAGCTGCGTTTATAAAATGGGGAAAAGGCAGGGTATTGAGGGATCCGCGCAACCAAATGGCGTAGGTTGAGGATTATTTTGGCTTACCAGACATAAGGGATTAAACGGTACTTAACTTTTTTTGCATAATCAAGATAACCGGGCAGTTCTTTTTTCAGCATTGTATTTTCCAAATAAGTTCTTAACCCTATGACCACTATAATCACGGCGGCCATAGAAACCGAATACCTAATCCGGCCAAGAAGTAGATTCCGAAATAAGCTAACAGGACGTAAGCAGGCAGGAGCACCTTATCCCAGCGCTTAACGCCACGCACGCTTTTAACTGTTCCGGAGGCTGCTATGAAAAGGACGAACCCTATTACACGCTGTAGTAGCAGTTTAAATAAGTAATTAGCAGCGCCTTTCTTTACTATATTGTGCTGATCCATTACGCCTCTTCTCCAATCGGTATCGCGGCGTCTTTATTTGAAGCGCATTTCTTCCATACTGCTACTGCAATCACGACACAGCAAGCTGTGATAATATAAACCGCGAATAAATCGATCCAGACATTCGAAACGTAGCGTGAGGCAATGACGGCAACCGCGTCAATGAACGCATGCAATATAAGCGCAAGGGGATAAAACCAGAAGTGTTTCCCTCCGTCCTTCGCGGCAAACCAAACGAGAACCGACAGGGAAATGTGAAGGGCTACGGCTGCGATGCGCTCGACGATGCTCATCAGAAAAGCGGCGGACGGGGTTCCAGAAAGCGCTGCGAATGTGGCGTTGAGTGTCTGTAATGCAGTTGGATCGGTAACGCCGGAAGTAATCGTGTCAGCCATGCCGGCGTTCAATTTGAATGCCATAAAGATATATGGCACAAAGCTGAAAATGAGAATGTAAAACGCCTCAAATCCACCGTGCCCGGCGCCGTACATTAAGGCGTTTCTGTCATTGCCGCACTTCTTTTTCAGTACGGTTTTATAGACGGTATAGCGGCCGGTTTCCTCGAACAGCCCAGCCATCAGGCCGCTGAAGATACCGTAGAACCAGATGCTGCTTTGGATTGTCCGGCCAACGCTTGATGATAAGATGAATCTGTTGATTGTACCCTCGACAAGCAATGCAAATACGATAAAAACCGCGCAGCCGATAAAAAACGGCAGAATATCAGCCCGGTATCTCTTTCTGCAGACGAGGAACAGTGCAACTGGTATAGCTATACCCGCCAGGACATTAATTGCCATACATACGATGGATAGTGTTGGTACAGTATAGTTCATAAAAATTACTCCTTTTTTTGTTGTTCTATTATTTTACTTGGATATTCCGGATTCGCCGGGAACTTCGTAGAGCATAAGCCGCAATAGTACATTGCTTTAAACCCTGACGGTCAATCCTATTCGGTTATAGTACCTTTCCCGTCAAAATAAACCATGTCACCGTCGTCATAATGCCAGACAGCCCGAAAAGCGGTCGGTCTCTTAATGCCGTTTACTTCCATATAATCATCAAGAACCACAGACCATCTGACTTTTTTGCTTGAGCCGTCGGATGCGACCGCCGATCTGTCGTCGGTTTCGAAAGACAGCATTTCACCGGCTTCATTGAAGGTAAAAGTACCGCTGACAGATAATCCGTAACAAGACATCGCTGCCTTCGCATGCAGGTCATCGATTGTTTCCCATGTAACATACTCCTGTAAAGCCGCACTGGGGAAAAGCAGGATTTCGGAAAGGAACGTTACCTGGCTTGATTGATCCATGACGCCCCCCGTCTGATTGAACAATACGAAAAGCTTTGCAATAACACCTTTCATAGTCCCGGTTCCATCAAGAAATACGTCTAATCCTTCGAAGGGGACGCCGTACATTGAGCTGTCTATGTATGCAATTCTGTTCGGCTGATTCACAAAGTCATATTGTGTATAGTCGATTTTAATTGGCGTATCTTCGCTGAACACGAAATCGACGTCCTGATAATCTATTTTTATATAGGACATTTTCTGAGAACCGATATAGCCGCAATACTTGAAGTACCTCTGAACAGGCGCAGGCAATCCGGCAATATCCTCTTCCATAAACACGTTTTCCTGATGATCCGCTTTGGCAATTAAATCCGTTGCGGCCACATCAAATTCCATTTTCGTCTTTGAGCCGGGAACATTGAAAAATAGCGTTATGACGCCCGCTGCGCAGAAAAGAATCCCGACAATAATAAGAATGATCTTTGTACGCCTCCTTTTCATATTGACTGCCTTCCAATCGCTATGCTTTCAACCACGGCGCCGATCAGCATGAGGATAATCCCCGCAGCAAAAACAGTCCTTTCGGATACGGAAAGATGGATATCCCTGATTTTTCTTGTCACGGTGTTTTTCCCGCTGGTGAGTATTGTGGCGATATGCGCGGCGGAGCAGGCAATCAGAAGTTGTCCCGACATTTCCCAGAGTCCCGCCCTGTGCGCAAGGTCAAAGGTGCGGAGAATTCTTCCCTGTAGATTGACAGGTTCGCTTTCCACGGAAAATGACCACGTACCAAGTACGACGGCGTTTATACAGATCAATGCATAAAAAGCCAGGTACCCATATGAAAAATAGTTTGCTTCCCCTTCTTTTTTCGTACCGAACAGACTGCCGAGAACAATGACTAGAACAGACAGCATATTGTAAAAGAAAATCTGCAGCGCAAGAACGATCGTGTTGTCGGATGCCGCCCAGTTTTGCAGCGGGTGCCTGTTTTTCAGCAGCCCCTCGGGAAGAAGATAAAAGCTCAGGATAGTAACGCCAAAAAATAGAAGCAGAAAAAAAATAACCGCCCAGAAAATTCGTTCCTTCAGACTGTTGCTGCTTAGCTTTTCATGAAAGTATGACATGAAGCATTCCTCCTTTCGATTATGCCAACACAGCGAACAGATAACCCGTCCCCACCATCAGAACGTTGCTGACGCTGTGCATTAAAATGGGATATAAAACGCTGCGGCTCTCCTGATAGGCCATTCCCTGTACGGTGCCTATCGCAAAAGCGTAAATCAGCTGTGAGATACTCGCATCCACTGTAAAAGGGGATACGGACCATTTTATATGCGCGATTGCCCGTCCGGCTTTACCGGCAAATGTCTGGACCACAAGCAGCGCGATAACCGCAAGAATGACATAGAACGGTTTGTTAAGTTTACAAAATCCGGGCTTTACCATTTGTATTTAATCTCTCCTTTCCGATCAGTTTATAAGAAACTGCACGACAGAAAATTATAATTCAACAAACTTCTTCGCGCCGCGCTTCATCAGCCACAAGTAGACGCAAGCGCCCGCTACGACAAATATTAAGCCGCAAAACCACAGATACGCAATAATCGACAAAATACCGCTTAACTCGAACGCATATAGCAGTCCCAAAGCAATTAAAACGCCCCACGAACCGAACAGCATGAGCATTGCCGACACGCTTTGCTTGACGACATATATCTCGTTTGTCCAGTCGAGTTTCGGAAAATGCAGATTCAATGTTAACCCCAAAACAGCTGAAGCAAAGATAGCCGTCTGCGGCAAAATCAAGAGCAACAGCCAGTCTGCCAGACCGCCCGCTAACGCGAAGCCGAAACATATCGCCGCAAACAGGCACGGAATTGATGCTGACAGCAAGTGCGTTATAATTTTAGCGCGAAGCACAGCTTGCGGTGAAACCGGAACGCTTTTCGCTATCCAAAGGTTTTTACCCTCCAATGATACGAGCGACGCGCTTAGACTGTTCGATACGCCGAGAAACGCGAGAACAGCGGCAATTAGCGTCACAGGCGCGGCGTTTACCATCGGCGCAACCGCTTCAAGCTGGACGAGAATACTCGTTTGCTTAAATAATATAATCGGTGAGATTATCAAAAACAACGAGCCGATGGACGAGTTCATAATGACTATCGGCTTGCTCCAAAACTTCGCCATTTCTTTGCCGACAAGTGTGGATAGTACGCCTTTGGCGGCGACTCGCTTTTCGTGGTATACGACCTTCAGACTGCCTTTGTTTGTGGTGAGTATTTTATTGTAATTCGACGCGAGTAACAGCAGGGCGACGGCAAACGGCGCAACCGCCCACAACACAAAGGTCAGACCGCTCACCACATCTCCATTCGCAACGCTGACACCGAACGCATAGAACGGCGGCATCGCCTTACGGAACGCCTCGGCAAGTTCACTCCCCTTTGCTACAAGTTCGCCCAAGTAGCTCTGCATATTCATATAAACATACAGATATCCGACAAGGAAAACGACTGAAATCACAAGCGTAATAATATTCTTATAGCGCAGTCGTGACGATACCAACGCCAACACCCACGCGAGCAACAGCGCGAGCGACAACGCACACAATGGTAAGAAGATTACGCCGGCTACGAAGAACAAAATACCTAATCCGGTCGCATAGCCACCCGCCACCCACGGAATGAACGCAGCCAACGCCGCTAAAAATGTTATGGCGTACTCCGCTGTGAACAGAACTGACAATCGACTGATTAAAATAGCCGACGGTTTTATCGGCATTGACAGAAGTAACTCGTTATCTTTCGCGCCGAAAACAACCGCAGCCGACGTAAAAATTGCACTTATAACGCACAGAGCAAACACCGTAACGGCAAGCAAAGAAAAGTACATATATCCGATACCCGCCGCAAAATACGGCTCACACATTGTGTTAAACCAAAAGTAAAACATTGAGAATAACGACGATGCGACGACGATACCTATAAACACTGTAAATGCCGTTTTACCCATGTTCGACTGCTTTTTGCCAGAGTTCCATTTCAACACGCCGGAGAGCAAAACTTTCATATTGAGGACAAAGAGTTTCTTAATCATCTTGTTTGCCCTCCTCAAGCTCAAAGAATACCTTTTCCAGCGACGAATCACCACGCACCGTGTCCATATCGCCAAAAGCGACGAGTTTCCCGTCCTTAATAATCGCCACCTTGTCACACAGTTTTTCTGCGACTTCAAGGACGTGCGTGGAAAAGAACATCGCCCCGCCGTTATCGCACTTTTTACGCATTATGTCCTTGACTAATCGGCTTGCTTTCGGGTCTAAGCCGACAAAAGGCTCGTCAAGTACCATAAACTTAGGCTCGTGAATCAGCGCAGAAATGAGTGCAAGTTTTTGCTTCATACCATGAGAATACGCCGAAACAGGCGATGCGAGGTCGGTGGTGAGTTCAAACATATCAGCGTATTTATGAATACGCTTTTGGCGTTCGTCACCGGAAACGCCGTACACGTCGGCGATAAAATTCAGGTACTTTATGCCCGAAAGAAAATCGTAGAGGTCGGGATTATCCGGCACATAGGCTGTCATTTGCTTGCAGGCGATTGGATCTTTCTTTACTGATTTGCCGCCGATGTAGATTTCACCCTCGTCAAAGCCAAGTATGCCGCACACGGCTTTAATTGTCGTGGTCTTGCCTGCGCCGTTGTGACCGATAAATCCGCAGATTTCGCCCTCGTTGATTGAAAGCGTAAGGTCTTCAACTGCGCGTTTGTCGCCGTATATTTTTGTCAGGTGTTCAATTCTAAGCATTTTAGTTACCTCCGATAAAATCGCGCAGTTTGCGGATTAGTCTTGTAAATTCCGGCAAGTCGTGCAAACTGTCAAATGCGGGGTTGAGCAGCACGTCGTTCAGCATACTTTCCTTGATAACCGCATCGCTTCGCGGCATATTGTCCTTGTTAGAGTTCAGCCAAGCGTCGATTCGGTCAAAAAACGCGTCGCCCCTCGGCTCGAACGGAAAGAATCCGTGAACACACACATCAACGTATTTTTCAAGCGTGGCGAGCGTTTCCTCTCGTTTACCCGCCGCCTGAAACATATGCGCCCCCATTACATAAAGCACAGCCACGTTATTTGGATTGAGCCTCCGCATATTGAACAATTCGCTTAAGCCTACGGCGCGGGTGTACGCGGCGAGAGCGGTGTCAAGGTCCCCCATATTAGCTTGAATACAGGCGAGTAAACCGCCGAACGCTCCCATAAGGTCTTGGTATAGCTCAATCTGAATGACCTCTTTTGCTTTTTCGGCGTTTCCGAGCGCTTGGTGCGCCTGCGAGATGAACGTCGCGACATTTATACGGGGCTTTACCGTATCACCCAAAACCTCAAGCACACGCCCCGACTCTCCGAGGGACATGTAGCACAACGCTTGGAACATTTCCGCGTGGCTTATTAGATTAGCGTCTTGGCAAGAGACTTTAACGCGCTCGCACAGATTAGCCGCCGTCACAAGCAGTTCCTTCCCCCGCTGGGCGCTCCCCGCGAGCGATGCGTGATTGACATAGAGTTGCGTCATTTTAATTAAAAATAGATGGCACGAATAATATTTCTTAGTAAGCGTTTCGCACTCTGCGACAACTGCATCAAACGGCGCTTCCGCAAACCGCGCAGATAGTCTGTCGTAAATCCGCTTAATTTCGTTGTGACTCAGTTGCGGCGCGTAACCCATCAGCTTGTCAATGCTGATGTCGAAGTACGACGCAAGTATGGGCAGCAAGGTAATATCCGGGTAACTAAGCCCCGTTTCCCACTTTGATACCGACGCTTTGGAAACGCCGACGTATACGGCGAGTTCGTCTTGAGTAACGCCTTTCTCGCGGCGTTTGGCGGCTAAGACTTCCGCTAAATTCAGTTCTTTCAAGTTGACCACCTCCGACTATATATTTTATATCAGAAATTTTGTCACCTTACAAGCAACTTGCAGTTGATGAATGCCGATAAAAATCAACCTGTGCGAAACAAGAAGCTCGACCTCCGCCAATACCAGAAGTCGTTCTGCAAATACCATTTGGTATTTGCAGCAAAATATCGGCGCCAGGTGATCTATGGGAAGATAAAGCAGGACAACGGCAAGATTTTACGGGAACTATGCGAAAGAAAAGGCATGGAAATAATTGAGGCAGAGTGCTGTAAAGATCATGTACACATGCTGGTGAGAATACCGCCGAAGTACAGTGTATCTGAGATAATGGGGTATCTCAAGGGAAAGAGTTCGCTGATGATATTTGATTTGCCATCCTGCGGGCGAATAGATTTTTCTTATAAAATTTATGGACTAAAATTATTGAAATCCGCTTCTCCAGCCGGCGCCGATTTTTACAGACTAATCCTTTCAATACCGGATATAACTCTGGTTTATAGGTTTGGCGGCAAACCGCTGCTACAATAAAATCAAGAATCCGATGGGAGGTCAGCATGCAGGAGGTCAACATGGCGGCAAAATCTACAGTACTCACAAAAAGCAGTATCCGGGGAAAAATCTATTATTATAGATATTACTATCTGATGCTTTTACCCGTGCTCGTATGGTATATTGTTTTCGCCTACGCGCCGATTTACGGCATTACCCTGGCTTTTAAGCAATATACCTTCAAAGGCGGCATCCTCGGAAGTCCCTGGATCGGCCTGGAGAATTTCAGGCAAATCTTTAACGATTCCAGCTTTATCGCCGCCTTCCGGAACAACATCGTGATCAGCCTCGGAAAGCTTGCCTTTCACTTCCCCACCCCCATCATCCTGGCGATCATGTTGTTTGAAATCACCCTGCCCAAGGCAAAGAAAATTTACCAGACCGTCTTTACCTTCCCGCATTTTATCTCCTGGGTCGTGCTTTCCGGCATCCTGATCAATTTTCTGGGTCAGGACGGGCTGATCAACAAGATCATCGTGCTCCTGGGCGGGGATTCCGTTTCCTTTCTCACCAGCACCCTCTATTTTAGGCCGGTCCTGTATCTGTCCCATATCTGGAAGGAAATCGGCTGGGATTCCATCATCTATATCGCCGCGCTTGCGGGGATCAACCCGGAGCTCTACGAAGCGGCCGACATCGACGGAGCCGGCAGATGGCAGCGAATCCGGAACATTACCTGGCCCGGGCTGAGGCCGACGGTGGCCATCCTGTTGATCCTTACCGTGGGCCAGATGCTGAATTTCGGCAATACCTTCGACCAGGTATTTAACCTCTATAGCGCTCCCGTTTACAGCGTGGGCGAAATCATCGACACCTACGTTTACCGGTCGGCCTTCGTTATGGGCGCGAACTTCGGATATGTGACCGCGGTCGGCTTTTTTAAGTCCGTTATCAACCTGGTCATGATTTTCCTGGCCAACACCCTTGTCAAAAAATTCGGAGAAGAGTCCCTGTTCTAGGAGGAAAGAAAAATGAAAAATACCCCTATCAGCAAGACCAGGAGCGACCGAAAAATAAATATTGTGCTGATTTCGATCCTGACCCTGTTCTCCCTGGTCGTTCTGTTTCCGTTTTATAATGTGCTGATTACGTCGTTTGCCAGCATCAAGGGCCTGGCCGAGCACTCCTTCTATATCCTGCCGTACTCCTTCGACCTGACCTCCTATAAAAATCTGTTCAAGGAGGTCCAGTTTTACAGGAGCTTCCTGGTCACGGTGGAGATCACCATAATGGGCGTGATTTTCAATATGTTTCTGTCCGTGACGGGTTCCTACGCCCTTTCCAAGAAAAGCCTGCCGGGCCGGAACCTCCTGCTGGGGATGGTTATCTTTACCATGTTCTTCTCCGGCGGCCTGATCCCGTACTACCTTGTCATAAAGGCCCTGGGCATGCTGAACAACATTCTGGTGCTGGTGATCCCCGCGGGCTTTTCCACCATGTACCTGATTATTATGAAGAACTACTTCCACACGATTCCGGAGAGCCTGGAGGAATCGGCAAAAATGGACGGCGCCAATGAATTTTACATCCTGGCAAAAATCATTATCCCCATATCGAAGCCCTTTATGGTCACCTTTGCCCTGTTTTACGCGGTGGAGCGGTGGAACGAGTGGTGGAACGCCATGATTTTCATCAACGAAACCTCCAAAACGCCCCTGCAAATTTTCCTGCGGAACCTGCTGGTCAACATGAGCGTACAGCTGACCTCCTCGGCGCAGGCGGTGATCGAAAGCCGGATGTCCAGCGTTTACATCTACGCCACCCAGATGGCCGCCATCGTGATCTCCGCCATTCCCATCCTCTGCGTGTATCCGTTCCTTCAGAGGCATTTTGTCAAGGGAATTATGATCGGCTCCCTCAAAGAGTAAAAAAGTTTGGCATGCCCCATGCTGAAAAAATATAAAAACCGAATGGAGGAAAATGTATGAAAAAGTTGAAACTCGTTATGGCGCTCCTGCTGGCGATTGCCATGCTGGGCTCGGCCACAGCCTGCGGACAGGGCGGGACGGCACAGGAAGCCACGGGCTCCGCACCGGCCGTCGCTACCTCAGCCCCGGCGGAATCCACCCCGGAGGCCACAACGGAGCAAAGCCAGGATGTGTTTAAGGACCCGGTAGAAATTTCCATTGCCTTCTGGGGAATTGAAGCCGCCCTTGCGGCCGAAGACCAGTTTGTCGACGACCTGGAGAAAAAGCTCAACGTCACCCTGAAGCCTTTTGAGATCACCTGGGACGACTATGTGCAGAAAATTCAGCTGTGGGCCGCTTCGGCGCAGCTTCCCGACGCATTCGCCATTGACGCCGTCGGCACCCAGAATTACCGCAACTGGATCGACCAGGGGATCGTAAGGGCTCTCCCGACCGACCTGTCGCAGTACCCGACCCTGGCAAAGTACCTGGATAAACCCGACATCAGCGCCCTGGTCGAAAACGGCAAGCTGTACACGGTGCCCAGGAGCAAGTTCGACAGCATGTACTATTGCGCCCACGACCGCAATGTGCTCTATCGCTGGGACCTGGCGCAGAAGGCCGGCATTACGAAGGAACCCGAGACCTGGGATGAATTTAAGGCGATGCTGAAGGCAATCATCCAGAAGGACCCGGAAAAGAAGCAGATCGGCGGGCTGACGGCCGTGAACGTCAAGCAGATCGGCGGCTTCTTCTGGCTGTTCAGCGATCCCGCGGCCACCAGCGACGGCAGCGGCAGCGACTACAAATGGATCAAGGACGACGGCAAATATGTACCGGCCGTACTGGATACCAAGTATGCGCTTCCGGCTCTGCAAAATGTGCGGGAGATGTATGATCAGGGCCTCATCGACAAGGACATCGCCCTTGTAAAAGGACAGCAGGGCTACGACAAGTTCGCCTCCGGCAAGGCCGCCGCTCTCCTGGAGGTCGGATACGGCAATGTGAACAATCTGCTCCTGCCCCGCTGGAAGCAGCTTTATCCGGATACCTCCCTGACGGATGCGGTGAAGAGGGTGAAATACTTCCCGGCCGCGGATGGCAACAAGTACTACTGCACCTTTAAGACGTACTGGTCCGAAAGCTATTTCAGCGCGACAGTGGACGACAAGAAGATGGACCGGATCATGAGGATGTATGATTACCTGCTCCAGCCCGATACCAAGGAGTTCTACCGCTACGGCGTCAAAGACGTCGATTATACGAAGGACGGGGACAAGATCACGCTGAAGACCACCAATGAGGAACTCCTGCAAAAGCAGCCCGGCGCAGGAACCCTCGGACAGTTGGTGGAGTTTGATGACCAGTATTTCTACGATCCGAATAACAGCGCGGTGGACGCCTCTATCCGGGAAGCCGCGGTCAAGGACCTGGAAGTGGCAAAGAGCGAAACCAGGGAGCCCGACTATGAAGTGAAGCTGACCTACGTGTCCACGCCGACGAAAGACAAGTTCACCATATTCGACCATGATTTCATGCTCAACATCATGATGGGCAACAAGCCGGTAGAGGATATGTGGAACAGCCTGCTGAAGGATTATGAATCCAAGGGCCTCAGCAAAATGATCGACGAAGTGAACGAAAAGGCCAAGGCAATGGGCCTGAACTAACATGCGGCAAAATTTCGGAGAGGTCTGGGGAACAGCCCCGGACCTCTTTCTTATGAGAAGGGAAAGGGGACGGAAATGATTCAATTCGGAACGGGCGGATGGAGAGCGTTGATCGGAGAGGACTTTACCAGGGACAATGTCCGGATACTGGCCCAGGGCCTGGCAAATACGATCCGGTCCGGCGGACGCGGGGAAGAGGGCTTTGTGATCGGCTACGACAGGAGGTTCCTGTCCGACAAGGCCGCCGTATGGTTCGCCGAGGTAATGGCCGCCAACGGCATCAAGGTCTATTTCATTGAAAAAATCGCACCCACGCCGCTCATCATGTTCACCGTAAAAAATATGAGCGTACGCTACGGGGCGGCCGTAACGGCAAGCCACAATCCCGCGGATTACAACGGGGTAAAAATCTTTACGGAAGGCGGACGGGACGCTTCCGTGGAAGCGGTACAGGAGATCGAGTACGCGGTTCGTGCCGTCGGCGCCGACGGAGTGAAATCTCTGGATTTCGGCAAGGCCCTGGCAGACGGGGCCGTCGTCAAAATCGATCCCTTCAACGACTATATCGACTCGGTCTTAAGCATGATCGACACGGCGGCGATCCGCAGCAGAGGCCTCAAGGTCCTGCTGGACCCGATGTTCGGCGTGTCCAAGACCTGCCTGCAGACCGTCCTGATCACCGCCCGGTGCGAACTGGATGTAATCAATGACCGGCACGACACCCTTTTCGGCGGAAGACTCCCTTCTCCCAGCAGCCATACCCTGCACAAGCTGGCGGACCTGGTGGCCGAAAAGGGCTACGATCTGGGGATCGGCACGGACGGAGACGCGGACCGGCTCGGCATCGTGGATGAAAAGGGGGAATTCATCCATCCCAACAGCATTCTGGTGGTGCTGTATTACTACCTGCTGAAATATAAAAAATGGAAGGGCGGCGTTGTCCGCAACCTCGCCACCACGCACCTCCTGGACCGGATTGCCGACGCATTCGGGGAAGAGTGCCATGAGGTTCCCGTCGGCTTCAAGCATATCAGCGCGGCCATGGAAGGAAAAAACGCCCTGCTGGGCGGAGAAAGCAGCGGCGGCCTGACCATCCGGGGGCATATCCGGGGCAAGGACGGCGTTTTTGCGGCGGCCCTGCTGGTGGAGCTGCTGAGCGTAACCGGGAGAAGCCTGTCCGGGCTGTTGGAGGACATCGGCAGAGAGTTCGGCTATTTCTATATGGAGGAAGCCGATTTCCGTCTCACCGACGCGGAGAGGCAAAGAATCAGCTGGCTTTTGTTCCGCCAAAAGCTCGTCCCCGGCTTCCGGCACGTTATTCGCAAGGTGAGCTATATGGACGGCCTCAAGGTGTATTTTGAAAACGGCGGCTGGATCGTCGCGAGGTTTTCGGGGACGGAGCCGCTGCTGCGGATTTTTGCGGAAATGGACTCCCGGGCGGAGGCGGCCGCGGTCCTCGCGGAGATGAAAGCTTTTCTGAACATGGAACCGGAACATTGAAAAGGATGGAGGACAGGAGCAGAAGAATGGATATGTACTTTTCTGTGGTTGAAAGCTTGAGCGGGCAATATCACCGGAACAGGCAAAGCGGGAAGGAGGCGGGAAGGAAGGGCCTTCCCGGAGGAGTTTTTTTCACCGGCGGGAAACTATTTTCCGTTCCCCGGGACGACGGGGACTGCCGGTATCCCTTCGGTTCCGGCGGCATCAATTTCTGGGCCCACGGCTCCGGCTACCTGCATTGCAACGACGGGCTTTTTTCCATATTCCAGAAGGCCTCGGAGGGACAGGAGCCGAAAATAGCGTTTTTTGCGGGCTTCCCACGGCAGGGGGACGCACCCGGCTTCGAGGTGCTTCCGCTGCTGCCCGTTCCCGATTTCCAGGCGGACCGCTTCCGGCCGGCCGAGCGGTATACGGTTTTCAGCGGCGCCTGCGCGTACTATATTACGGAATGGAGCGGCCTCCGCTTTTCCGTCCGGGTCTTTCCGGACCGTTCCAACGTCCTGCATTTCACGGTCGGAATCGAGAACCGTTCCGGTGGGGACGCGCGCCTGTTTGTCTCGTCGTATTTTAACCCCTTTCTAAAGCACGCTTTGTTTGAAAGCTCGGAAGACCGGTGGTTCAGGGAGGTCCGCTGCCTGCCCGGAGAGGAGGAAGAACAGCCGGGCCTGTTCCTGGTCAAGGTCAATGAAGACGTCAGCCGCACCGAATCCATCTCCAACTACGGCGTGCTCACCCGCAATATGGCTTTGGGCGGGGGAGCCGCAGTCCTGGACCGTGAGGAGACGACCTCCAGATACGATTACGTGGGCGGTGGCAGGGGAAGCCTCCATCGGCCCGCGGCCCTGCTTTCGGGCCGTTTCCCCGGAAGCCGCCGCGTCTGCGCCTTCACGGAAACCGGAGCGGCTGGGGATATCATCCATCTTGCGGTTCCCGCGGGCGGCACCTTCCGGTATGAGCTGGAATTCCGCTATAAAGCCTTCTGCCGGAACGAGGAGGAACTCGGCGCACTGCTGCGGGCATCGGGGAGCAGGGCGGCTGAGCCGGGGGAAACCGACAGGATGCTGGAGGCGATGGAACGGGAAGAGGAAAGGGCGACGGGCGCGTTTCGCGCGGCCTTTCTCCCAAACGCCGGGAAGAGGGGCGAGGAGGGTAAAGTCAACGGAAGTGCGCCGGACGGAGAGGTGCTCGGCGAGTTTTTCCGCCATCTGATGAAGCAGGTGAAATTCTGCGCGTTGATCAAGGGCTATGTCCACCTGAGCGCCCTGTCCATGATCGGGTTCCGGGACATTTTCCAGGCCCTGGAGGCCCTTTTGTTCTGGGATCCCGGGGCGGCGGGGGACAAAATGCTGGAGGCCCTGGACTTTGTTCTGGAGGACGGCCGGTGCCCGCGGCAGTATACGCTGCCCGCGGTGGCCGGACAGCCTTCCGCCATGGATCTCCGGCCCTTCGTGGACCAGGGCTCGTGGGTCGTCACGGCGGTTTCCCGGTACCTGAAATTTACCGGGGACCGGGGTTTTCTTGACAGGAGGTGCGGGTACTGCGAAATCGTGGACGGGGGCGGTTCCTTTGCCAGGGACAGCGGGTTCCGGGACAGCGTGCTGGACCATTTGCTGCGGATCACGGATTACCTCCTGGAGCAGCGGGATCACGATTATACGGGCTGCGTGAGGGCCCTGTACGGGGATTGGAACGACGCCCTCGACGGGCTCGGCGTAAGCGGCGATCCCGGCGTTCCGTTCGGAACCGGGGTTTCGGTCATGGCCTCGCTGCAGGTGTACCAGAATCTGTCGGAAATGCTTGAAATCCTTGAATGGACGGGAAATGCCGCATACCTGCCGAAAATGGACCGCTATCGGTCGGCCAGGGAGGAACTGGCGGCAAGCCTGGAAAAGTATGCGGTCGTGGGGGGCGAAGCCGGGGAAAGGCGCATCCTCCACGGGTGGGGCGACAAAAGGAGCTATCTTGTGGGGAGCTTCGAGGATCCGGATAAAGAATCCAGGTACAGTCTTACCTCAAATGCCTTCTGGGTCCTTTCCGGTCTGTACGACAGGGACCCCTCCATCCGGGATACGGTTCTGGAGGCGTTTGAAAAGCTGGATTCCAAATACGGCTATAAAACCTTCGAACCCCATTTCGCGAAAAACACGCCGGGCGTGGGGCGAATCCCCAAGCTGCCGGCCGGAACAGCGGAGAACGGCGCCGTATACATCCACGCCTCCACCTTTGCCGTAATGGCCCTGTTTTGCATGGGGGAGCCCCGGAAGGCGTGGGAGCAGCTGGACAAGCTGCTGCCGTTCGCCCATGAGCGGATTTCCTGCTCTCCCTTCGTAATGCCGAATTCCTACGGCTGCAACGAAGAGCTGGGAATCGACGGAGAATCCATGCACGACTGGCAGACGGGCAGTTCCAACGTGATCTTCAAGATCTTCGCCCGGTATGTTTTCGGAATCGAGCCCGGATTTGACGGCCTGTGGCTCCAGCCCGCCGGATGGTCCCCCTTCCCGGAAATGAAGCTGGAAATCGAAATCCGGCGCTGCCGGGTCACGCTGGAGTATCAATACCTGGGCGGCGGACCTTTGAGCTTCCTTGTGGACGGAGTCCCAGGAAAAACCGAATATTGCGGGAGCACGGGGCAAAATCGCCTCTTTTTGCCCTGGGACAGCCTGGGGAGGCCCGGACTTTACATACGGGTACAGGGGCAGCGCCCGTATGGATTGCAATTATAGGGCGAATGGATTATTCTCATATTTTTTTCTTTAGGCGGTTCCCTAGGAAAATTTATTCTAACTTATGTCCGTATACGTTATAAGGTCAATCGATAGGAACGGATTTTGGACGGTGATATGATCATCCGGAGAGAAGCGTCAGGATGCTTCTACTCTATTTGATTTGAAAAGAGGAGGATTCGAGGATGTTGAAAAGCTCAAAGAAGATTCTGGCTCTATTTGTCGCGTTGCTCCTGCTGTCCTCAGCCCTGTTCCCCGTTTACGCCGCCGGAGGAAGCGGCATTCAGGGACATTGGGCGGCGGCGGTTATTCAGAAATGGGTGGACCTGGGCCTTGCAAAGGGAGGCGCGGACGGCGCGTTCAGACCGGACGACAGCGTGACGAGGGCGGAGCTGGCCGTGTTCCTGAACCGGATTTTCCGGTATACAGAAGGGGCCGAAGCTACCTTTGCGGATGTTCCCGCATCGGCATGGTACCGGGACGATATCACAAAAGCGGTCGCCGCCGGGATTATCCAGGCGAAAAGCGGGGACAAAATCGGCCCCGGCGACCGGCTGAGCCGGCAGGAGGCCGCCCGGATGATCGCCGCCGCCTTCGGCTGGAAAGCGGCGGATTTAAGCCGCCTGGGCAAATTCCCGGATTCCGGCAGGGTGGGTTCCCCATACCGGGACGCCGTCTGCGCCCTGGTTGAAAAGGGCTGCATTTCCGGCCGGTCCGGCGGGCTTCTGGCTCCCCTGGACGGGACGACGCGGGCGGAAGTCGTTAAAATGCTGGATATGGCCATGGGCGAGCTGAAAAATGCCAAGGGAACCTATACGGGCAATGTAAAGGGCAATCTGGTGGTCAACACGAGGGATGTCGTTCTCAGCAACATGACCATCGGCGGGGACCTATATCTAACCCAGGGGATCGGCGACGGAAATGTCACCCTGGACGGCGTTACCGTTAAAGGAAAGACCATCGTAAGCGGCGGGGGAATGAACAGCATCCACATCCGGAATTCCTCCCTTGCGGGTTCTCTGGTCGTCATAAAGGTGGGCGGACAGATAAGGATCGTCGCGGAGGGATCTACGGTAATCGACGGCGTTGAATTGAGGTCCGGCGCCAGGCTGGAGGAATCGGGCCTTACCGGCGGCGGGTTCGGCGGCGTGGAAATTCTGGGCATTGTCGAAGCGGGCCAGCAGATTATTCTGGACGGGGATTTTGACCGGGTAGGCATCGAGGCGGATCACGTCGGCGTGGAAATCGCAGGCGGAACCGTCGGCAGCCTTGAAGTTGCGAGCGGCGCGGACGGTGCGCAGATCCATGTGGCGCAAAACGCCGGAATCGGCAATTTGACGCTCGGAGCCGCTGCTGCGGTGACGGGACAGGGAACGATCACCTCCGCTACCATCAACGCACCGGGCGTTACGCTGGAGCAAAAGCCCGCTGCGGTAAATATCGCGGCCGGTATTACCGCGACGGTGGGAGGAGCGGTAACCACCGGAGCCTCCGCTTCCACCGGCGGCGGGGGGAGCAGCGACGGGACTACGACGCCGGATTCCCCGCCGGACGCCAAAGCCGAGCTGTTTGACGACTTCAATTATGCGAACTCCTCCGATCCGGCGCTGGCCGGCATGGGCTGGCATGTAAAGCATACGAATACGGAAGGCCCGGGCCCGGCGGGCTGCACCTGGACCAGGGACAACGTCGCCTTTGTGGACGACGCTGAAAACTCCGGCAACAAGCTGGCAAGGCTGACCTCCTCGACGGACGGCACGGCAGCGGGCACGTATCAAAGCGAAATCGTCCTGCCCCAGAAATTTTATGAGGGCACCTATGCGACAAGAGTCAAATTTGCCGATCTTCCGCTGGAAGGGGCGGCCATGGACGGAGACGCCGTCGTCGAGACGTTCTTTACGATTACCCCTCTGAATTATGATCTGGATCCCGATTATTGCGAGTATGATTTTGAGTACCTGCCCAACGGCGGCTGGGGAGACTCGCGCATGATGTACGAGACCTCCTGGGAGACGTATTGCAATGATCCCTGGATTGCGGTAAACACGCACGGAAATCAGCCGGACAGCCTGGAAGGCTGGCATACGCTGATCCTGACCATCCGGGACGGCGTGATAAAATATTATATTGACGGCGTAAATGTGGCCACGCACGGGGGAATATACTATCCCGAAGTGCCCATGTCCGTCAACTTCAACCTGTGGTTCATCAACGGCGGCTTCAATTCAAGCCTGTCCGGGACCCGTACGTACCAGCAGGACATCGATTGGGTTTATTACCTGGAGAACACGGAACTGACTCCCGAGCAAGTGCAAACGGCGGTTAACGGGTACAGAAGCAGTGTGACCAGGAGAACGGATACGGTAAAAATGAAAAATTTCGCCAATATTCCTTCCAGTGCGCAGCTCAGCGCTGATAAAGCGGTAAATACCGGAGACTATACCATAACGGCAACCGTCCCGGCAAATAACAAGGCCACTTCCCTGAGGCTTTATGAAAACGATATTCTGGTGAAGGCGGCCGCCGTGACGGCCAATTCCGCGTCCCAGCAGAAGATCTCCTTCCCGGTAACCGGCAAGGCGGCCGGCGACTACACCTACCGGGCGGAGCTGTCCAACGCGAACGGTACGCGTGCCGGCGCGGATGTGACGGTGAGCGTGATCCGGGCCATGTTCGACGATTTCAATTATGAGGATTGCAACGACCCGAAGCTTTCGGAAAATGGATGGGTCCTCAAGAACGACGTCGATGAAGGCCCCGGCATTGCAAACACCTGGAAAAAGGAGGGGGTGTCTTTTCCAAGCGACTCCGACCTGACCGGCAACAAGCTGGCGAGGCTGACCTCCTCCACGGACGGTACGGTCGGCGGCACCACCCAGAGTGAGATCTATACCGGCGCAAGCAAGTTCTACGAGGGGACCTACGCCGCAAGGGTCAAGTTCAGCGACACGCCCGCATCCGGGCCCGACGGGGACCCCCTGGTCCAGACGTTTTTCAACATCACGCTGCATAACGAGAACAATCCCACATATGGGGAGCATGATTTTGAATACCTGCCCAACGGGGGCTGGGGAGAACCGGGCAGCATCCTGTACGCCACCACCTGGGAGAATGTCATTCCCGACCCGTGGTGGGCGGACCGGGTGACGAAGTCGGACAGCAGTTCCTATGCGGGATGGCATGATCTGGTGCTGACCATCAAGGACGGACACTCCAGATACTACATTGACGGGGTCCTCTTCGCCGACCACTTCGGAAAGTACTACCCGGAAATTCCGATGATCATTGACTTCAACCAATGGTTCATCAATCTGACCACGGTGGATTCCAGTGAAACAAGAAAGTGGCAGGAAGACATCGATTGGGTCTATTTTGCCGAGGACAAGGCCCTTACCACGGAGCAGGTGAAAGCGATCGTCAATGGCTATAGGACGGACTCCGTCACCGCATTTGACAACGTGCAGGAGAAAACCGGAGAGCGCCCGGAAGCCGCGAGCCTGAGTGCCGACAGCAGCATGAACAATGGTACCTATCTGGTCTCTGTGACCGTGCCGGCCCATAACACGGCGAAATCCATGAGACTGTACGAAAATGACGAACTGGTGCTGGGAAAGGAGCTAATCGCGGATTCCTCCGGCGTGCAGTCTTTTGCGTACTACAACGCGGAGAACAAGGCGCTGGGCCAGTATACCTACAGGGCGGAGCTCACCAATGCCAACGGGACGACGGCGACAAGCGATCTTATCGTGGAGGTGGTTGCGGGCAGCTTCCCGGCGAACATTGCCGCAGGCAAGCCGGCCACCGGCCAGGACGGTACGCTGTACGGGAATATCACCGCGATCAACGACGGGATATACAATGACTCGAACGCCTTTTCGGGGAACGGCTCCGGCCTGATGTGGGCGCAGATCGATTTCAAAAAGAGCTATGACGTGAACAAGGTCATGCTGTGGCACTATTATGACGACGGCAGGACTTACAAAGACGTCGTTATCCAGCTTTCCAACGATCACGCTTTTGCGGAGGGCGTCACGACGGTTTTCAACAACGACCGGGACAATTCGGCCGGACTCGGTGCCGGAACGGATCTGGAATATGCGGAGACGGCCGGCGGGAAAACCATCCATTTCAACACGGTCAACGCGCGGTATATCCGCCTCTACTCCAACGGAAGCCGGGAAAATGCGTTTAACCACTATGTGGAAGTCCAGGTTTGGTCCGTCGGCGGCGATGAAGGCTCTGCAAAGCTCTCCGCAGATAAAGTCTATAATAGGGGAAATTACACGGTTACCGCCGCTGTTCCCGCGAACAGTACGGCAACTGCGATCAGCCTCTATGAAAACGATGTCCGGGTGATCGATGCTCAGCCGCTGACGCCAGGCGGACAAATCCAGGAAATTACCTTCCCCGTGGCCGGAAAGGCGGACGGGGTGTATACCTACAAGGCGGAATTGACGGGTCCGGAAGGGACTCTGGCGAGCGGAAGCCTGGCCGTTACGGTAAGCAGTATCCCGGAGCCTGCGGTTTTAAGCGTGGATCATGCCATCAACGATGGCAGCTATACGGTCACCGTTACCGTACCGGCCGGGAATAGCGCTACCTCTCTGGATTTGTTCGAAGGAGCCTCCAAGGTCATCGATCATCAGGCGGTGACTGAAAATTCGCCGTCGCCGCAGCAATTTACGTATGCAGCCAGCGGTAAAGCGCCCGGAAAATACACGTATCGGGCCGATTTGAAGAACGCCTCCGGAACAATGCCGGGCCTGGAGCTTTCCGTCATTGTCATGGCGCAGGCCGGCGAGCCCGCGAACGTGGCGGCGGACAAAACAACCACGGCGGCTTCGGAAGTGCTGTCCCTCGCGGATGCGCAAAAAATAACGGACGGGGACAAGAGCTCCGATAAATTCGCAGGAGCGGGCGACGGCCTGCAATGGATCATGATCGACCTGGGACAAAGCTACGACATCGACACGGTAAAAGTGTGGCACTATTTCGACGATGGAAGGACGTACCATGACGTTATCGTGCAGGTATCCAACGATGTGAATTTCAGCGCAGGCGTGACGACCGTATTCAATAACGACAAGGACAACAGCGCCGGTCAGGGGACGGGAACGGAGGAAGAATACGCGGAAACCTCCGCCGGCAAGACCATCGGCTTCCCTTCCGCCAACGCGCGGTATATAAGGCTCTGGTCCAACGGAAGCACGGGCCCGTACGCTCCGGCCAACCACTATATCGAGGTGGAAGTCTGGACGGCTCCGTAAAACTTTTCAAATATAAAAGTTTATAAAATGTAGAAATTACATCAAAAAAGACGGTTTTGGGATCCAAAGAAATCCCGAACCGTCTTTTTCTGTGTTCCATCATCAATTTCCTGAAACGCCCTATCCCAATAAAAAAGCCGTTGACAAGTAGACAACGGTATGTTAAAATTATAAACTGCGTTATAATTGAACTTGTATAAATTTTTTGAAATATTCAGGACTTTTAAACAAGATTGATTATAGCATAAAGGAATAAAATACACAAGAATTGTTAATAACTAATTATTGGTTTTGTGCAATTTGACGAAAGTGTTCGGAGAACTTCGGCAATATTGCGGATGGAATTGCCCCAAGAGCTTTTAATAATACTACTAAAAGCTTTTAAATATACACCGGTGTGTCGGACTGAAACTGCCGGTGGTCCGGTAAGCTTGCATGAATGCAACTTTCAAGCGGCGTGAAAAAAGAAAAGCTTCCGTTTGCCTGGCGATCAATACTAATTGCCAAAAGAAGCGGAAATTTTCAGCTAAGCGAATTTTTCATCATGATGTATGAAAATTTCGCCGGTTCAATTGTACAAGTCATAATTTATGAGGTGATTTTTAATGGTACATCCCGTTCAAATGGGCCGGAATACAAGAATGAGTTATTCCAAGATTGACGAAGTCCTGGATATGCCCAATCTGATCGAGGTGCAGAAAAACTCCTACAGATGGTTTCTGGAAGAGGGCCTGCGCGAAGTATTCAGGGACGTTTCGCCGATACAGGATTACACCGGCAACCTGATCCTGGAGTTTCCGGATTACAAGCTCGAAGATGACAACCCCAAGTACAGTGTGGAAGAATGCAAGGAGAGAGATACTACATATTCCGCTCCTCTTAAAGTAAAAGTGCGCCTGATCAACAAGGAAACGGGCGAAGTGAAGGAACAGGAAATCTTCATGGGCGATTTTCCGCTGATGACCGATAACGGAACCTTTGTCATCAACGGCGCGGAAAGGGTTATCGTCAGCCAGCTGGTACGGTCCCCGGGCATCTATTTCTCTACCAAGGTGGACCGGACCGGAAAGCAGCTGTTTTCCACCACCGTGATCCCGAACCGCGGCGCATGGCTGGAATGCGAAACGGATTCCAACGACGTCATGTCCGTCCGCATCGACCGGACCAGGAAGCTCCCCATCACCGTACTGCTCCGCGCCCTGGGCTGGGGAACGGACCTTCAGATCACCGAGCTGCTGGGCGACGACGAAAGAATCCTGGCCACCATCCAGAAAGACAATGCCAAAACTGCCGACGAAGGCTTGATTGAAATATATAAAAGGCTCAGGCCGGGCGAACCGCCGACGGTCGAGAGCGCAACCACGCTGTTGAACAGCCTGTTCTTCGATCCCAAGCGGTACGACCTTGCCAAGTTCGGACGGTTCAAATTCAACAAGAAGCTGGCCATGGTCAACCGGATCGCCGGCTTCAAAGCAGCGGAAAAGATCGTGAGTCCCCTGACCGGCGAGATCCTCGTCGGAGAGGATGAGCTCATCGACAAGAAAAAGGCGGAAGCGATCCAGAATTCCGGCGTCAACTCGGTTTACCTGAATATCGAGGGCAAGAAGATCCGGGTGCTCGGCAACGGCACCGTTGATCTGAAAGCGCACGTCAGCTTTGACATAACCGATACCGGCATTACGGAAAGAGTCCGTTTTGACATTCTCAAAAAGCTGATGCAGGAGAACCCGTCCGAGGCGGACCTGAAGAAGGCCATCCTGGAGAACGTGGACACCCTTGTGCCCAAGTATATAACGGTGGAAGATATTATTTCCTCCATCAACTACCTGATCCACTTGAATTACGGAGTGGGCACCCATGACGACATCGACCACCTGGGCAACAGAAGACTGCGCTGTGTCGGCGAGCTTCTCCAGAACCAGTTCCGGATCGGTCTTGCCAGGATGGAAAGGGTGGTCCGGGAAAGAATGACCATCCAGGACATCGATATCGTAACGCCCCAGGCGCTGATCAACATCCGTCCGGTTGCGGCGGCGATCAAGGAATTCTTCGGAAGCAGCCAGTTGTCCCAGTTCATGGACCAGACGAACCCACTGGCCGAGTTGACCCACAAGAGAAGGCTCAGCGCCCTCGGACCCGGCGGTCTCAGCAGAGAGCGCGCAGGCTTCGAAGTCCGTGACGTTCACCATTCCCATTACGGCCGCATGTGCCCGATTGAAACGCCTGAAGGTCCGAACATCGGTTTGATCGGCTCCTTGAGCACCTATGCCAGGATCAACGAGTACGGTTTCATCGAAGCTCCGTACAGGAGGATCGATAAGGAAAAGGGCGTCGTATCCGAAGAAATCATCTACCTGACGGCGGATGAAGAAGATAAATATATCGTAGCCCAGGCAAACGAACCGTTGGATGAAAACGGCAAGTTCGTCGCCAAAAAGGTGCTTTGCCGTTTCAAGGACGATATCCTGGAAGTGGAAAGCAGCCGGGTCGACTTCATGGACGTTTCGCCGAAACAGCTTGTTTCCGTAGCGACCGCCATGATCCCGTTCCTGGAGAACGACGACGCCAACCGTGCGCTGATGGGTTCCAACATGCAGCGTCAGGCGGTTCCGCTGATCAAGCCCCAGTCGCCGGTCATCGGCACGGGCATTGAATACAAGGCCGCCAAGGATTCCGGCACCGTTGTGCTGGCAAAGAACCCCGGTACGATCGAGAAGGTCTCCGCCAATGAGATCGTGATCCGTACCAAGAGCGGCAAGAAAGACACTTACAAGCTCTTGAAATACATCCGCTCGAACCAGGGCACCTGCATCAACCAGAGGCCCATCGTCCGAAAGGGCGAGGTGGTTGAAAAGGGCGACGTAATTGCCGACGGTCCTTCCACGGACATGGGCGAAATCGGCCTCGGAAAGAACATCCTCATCGGCTTCATGACCTGGGAGGGTTACAACTACGAGGACGCCATCCTGATCAGCGAAAAACTGGTGAAGGAGGACGTGTTCACCTCCATCCACATTGAGGAATACGAAGCCGAGTCCAGGGATACGAAGCTCGGACCGGAAGAAATCACCCGGGACATCCCCAACGTCAGCGAGGAATCCCTCAAGGACCTGGATGACAGGGGTATTATAAGAATCGGCGCGGAAGTCCGTGCAGGCGATATCCTGGTCGGCAAGGTCACTCCCAAGGGAGAGACAGAGCTGACCGCGGAAGAAAGGCTCCTCCGGGCGATCTTCGGTGAAAAGGCGAGAGAAGTAAGGGATACCTCCTTGAGGGTTCCCCATGGCGAATCCGGTATCATCGTCGATGTCAAGGTATTCACCAGGGAGAACGGCGACGAGCTGCCGCCGGGAGTCAACCAGCTTGTCCGGTGCTACATAGCACAGAAGAGAAAGATCTCCGTCGGAGACAAAATGGCAGGAAGACACGGCAACAAGGGTGTTATTTCAAGAGTGCTCCCGGAAGAAGACATGCCTTTCCTTCCTGACGGCACTCCGCTGCAGATCGTCCTCAACCCGCTGGGCGTTCCTTCCCGTATGAACATCGGGCAGGTGCTGGAAGTGCATCTCGGCTACGCGGCAAAAGCCCTGGGCTGGAAGATCGCGACCCCGGTATTCGACGGCGCAACCGAAGATGATATTGTGGAAACGCTGAAAATGGCCGGCCTTTCGCCGGACGGAAAGACCGTCCTGTATGACGGAAGAACGGGAACTCCCTTTGAGAACCGCGTAACCGTAGGCTATATGTATATCCTGAAGCTGGCGCATCTGGTCGACGACAAGATCCACGCCCGTTCCACAGGCCCGTACTCCCTGGTTACCCAGCAGCCTCTCGGCGGTAAGGCCCAGTTCGGCGGACAGCGGTTCGGAGAAATGGAAGTGTGGGCGCTGGAAGCATACGGCGCCGCCTATACGCTGCAGGAAATCCTGACGGTCAAGTCGGACGACGTGGTGGGAAGGGTCAAGACCTACGAATCCATCGTCAAGGGCGAGAACGTACCGGAGCCGGGCATTCCCGAATCCTTCAAGGTATTGATCAAGGAACTGCAGAGCCTTGCGCTGGATGTGAAGGTTTACTCCGAAGAGCGTGAAGAAATTGCCATCAAGGAGTCCGCAGAGGACGAACTGGAAGAGCTGAACGTCAATATCGAAGGCCGTGAGGACGAAACGCCCCTTACCGACTATGAGGAGATCGGCGACGATATCATGGATGAAGAGATGGATATGGACGATTTCGACCTCGGTGAAATCGGAAATACCGGAGAAGGCCTGGAGGAATCGCTGGGCGAGGATTTGTTCTCCGAAGAGGAAGACTTTGCGGACAGCCTGGATGATGAAGATTTCTAGAAGGGAGACTAAGCCATGTTTGAAATGAATAATTTTGATGCGATAAAGATCGGTCTGGCATCCCCCGAGAAAGTAAGGGAATGGTCGAGGGGCGAGGTGAAAAAACCGGAAACGATCAATTATAGAACCCTGAAGCCGGAAAGGGACGGCCTTTTCTGCGAAAGGATCTTCGGACCGCAGAAGGACTGGGAATGTCACTGCGGCAAGTACAAGAGGATCCGGTACAAGGGCATCGTGTGCGACCGGTGCGGCGTTGAAGTAACGCGCTCCAAGGTAAGAAGAGAGCGTATGGGCCACATCGAACTGGCGGCCCCGGTTTCCCACATCTGGTATTTCAAGGGCATCCCCAGCAGGATGGGGTTGATCCTGGACATGTCCCCGAGGGCGCTGGAAAAGATATTGTATTTTGCTTCCTATGTGGTAATCGACCCCGGACAGACTCCGCTTTCCAAGAAGCAGATCCTGACCGAGAAGGAATACCGGGACAGCGTCGACAAGTTCGGCTACAAGTTCAAGGCCGCTATGGGCGCCGAAGCCGTCAAGGATCTCCTGACGGAGCTCGATCTCGAAAAGCTTTCGAAGGAACTCCGGAGCGATCTGGAGGATGCTTCGGGCCAGAAGAGGATCCGTACGATCAAGCGGCTGGAAGTGGTGGAAGCCTTCCGGCTTTCCCAGAACAGGCCCGAGTGGATGATTATGGACGTGGTGCCGGTTATTCCGCCGGAACTCCGCCCGATGGTGCAGTTGGACGGCGGCCGGTTCGCAACCTCCGACCTTAACGACCTGTACAGGCGCGTCATCAACAGGAACAACCGCCTCAAGAGGCTCCTGGACCTGGGTGCGCCGGATATTATCGTAAGAAATGAAAAGAGGATGCTGCAGGAAGCAGTGGACGCTCTCATAGACAACGGCAGGAGGGGAAGACCCGTAACAGGCCCCGGCAACAGGCCGTTGAAATCCCTTTCCGACATGCTCAAGGGAAAGCAGGGACGTTTCCGTCAGAACCTGCTGGGCAAGCGCGTGGACTATTCCGGCCGTTCCGTTATCGTTGTCGGACCGGAACTGAAGATCTTCCAGTGCGGCCTGCCGAAGGAAATGGCGCTGGAGCTGTTTAAGCCGTTTGTTATGAAGAAGCTTGTCAACGACGGGCTTGCACACAACATCAAGAGCGCCAAGCGGATGGTCGAAAGAGTCCGCAATGAAGTCTGGGACGTCCTCGAGGAAGTCATCAAGGAGCATCCCGTTCTGCTGAACCGTGCGCCTACGCTGCACAGGCTCGGCATTCAGGCCTTTGAGCCCGTACTGGTGGAAGGCAGAGCTCTTAAGTTGCATCCGCTGGTTTGTACCGCATACAACGCCGACTTCGACGGCGACCAGATGGCCGTACACGTTCCGCTGTCGGCGGAAGCGCAGTCCGAAGCAAGGTTCCTCATGCTTTCGGCCAACAACCTGCTGGCTCCGAAGGATGGCAAGCCGATCACCGTTCCTACCCAGGACATGGTTCTCGGCAGCTATTACCTGACCATCGAACGCGATGGCGAGCCCGGGGAGGGCAAGGTATTCGGATCCCTCGACGAGGCGATCATGGCCTACGAATCCAGCGAGCTCGGATTGCATGCAAAAATCAAGGTAAGACTTGAAAAAACAGTGGACGGCAAAAAGGTCCGGAAGATCATCGACTGCACCGTCGGAAAGCTGCTGTTCAACGAAGCGATCCCGCAGGATCTCGGCTTTGTGGACCGCTCCAACCCCGACAACCTGTTTGCCCTGGAAGTCACCCAGTTGGTGACGAAGAAAGAACTCGGAAAGATCATCGACAAGTGCATCAAGGCCCACGGAACGACGGATACCGCCATCGTTCTCGACCGGATCAAGTCCCTCGGTTTCAAATACTCCACCAGAGGCGCGATCACGGTCAGCGTGTCCGACATGGTCATTCCGGATGTCAAAAAGAAATATATCGACGATACGGAAGAACGAATCGACAATATTACGAAGATGTACAAGAGGGGTCTTATCTCCGAGGAAGAACGGTACAACTCCGTTATCCAGGCGTGGACCGAGACCGGCGAAAATCTGACCCAGGCCCTGCTGGCCCAGTTGGACCGGTTCAACCCGATCTTCATGATGTCCCAGTCCGGAGCCCGAGGCAGCATCAGCCAGATCAAGCAGCTCTCCGGCATGAGGGGACTTATGGCGGATACCTCCGGTAAGACGCTGGAAATCCCGATCCGGGCGAATTTCCGCGAAGGCCTCAATGTTCTGGAATACTTTATTTCCACCCACGGAGCCAGAAAAGGTCTCGCCGATACCGCCCTCCGAACGGCCGACTCCGGTTACCTGACCAGGCGTCTGGTCGACGTCAGCCAGGATGTCATCGTAAGAGAGATCGACTGCGGCACCAGGAAGTGTATCGAAGTCAGCGACATCAAGGACGGCAGCGAGGTCATCGAAGGTCTTGCAGAAAGACTGGTAGGAAGATATACGGTCGATCCGATCCTTCACCCGGAAACGGGCGAGGTCCTGATCGAGGGCGATACGAGAATAACGGACGCCGAGGCGGACAGGGCGGTGAAGGCCGGCCTGAAGAAGGTCAAGATCCGTTCCATGCTGACCTGCCATTCCGAATACGGCGTATGCGCAAAATGCTACGGCGCAAACCTTGCCACCGGCGAGGACGTAAATGTGGGCGAGGCGGTCGGCATCATTGCCGCCCAGTCCATCGGCGAACCCGGTACGCAGCTTACCATGAGAACGTTCCATACGGGCGGCGTTGCCGGCGATGACATCACCCAGGGTCTCCCCCGTGTCGAGGAACTTTTTGAAGCAAGAAAGCCCAAGGGCCTTGCGGTTATTACGGAAATACCCGGAACCGTTAAGATCAATGAGACCAAGAAGAAGAGAGAGGTCGTCGTTACCTCCGAGGACGGAGAAGCGCGCACCTACCTCATTCCTTACGGCTCCAGGATCAAGGTTGGAGACGGCGACGTAGTGGAAGCCGGCGATGAGATCACCGAAGGCTCCGTCAACCCCCACGACATCCTGAAGATCAAGGGCATCAAGGGCGTTCAGTCCTACCTGCTGCAGGAAGTGCAGAGGGTTTACAGGCTGCAGGGCGTTGACATCAACGACAAGCATATCGAAGTCATCATCCGCCAGATGCTCCGCAAGGTCAAGGTGGACGACGCCGGCGACACGAACATGCTGCCGGGCGGTCTGGTGGATATGTTTGATTTCGAGGAAGAGAATGCAAAAGTGACCGCCGAGGGCTTGAGGCCGGCGGAGGGCAAACGTTCCCTCCTGGGCATCACCAAGGCCTCCCTCGCTACGGAATCCTTCCTCTCGGCCGCTTCCTTCCAGGAAACCACAAGGGTCCTGACGGAAGCCGCCATCAAGGGCAAGGTGGATCCGCTGGTGGGCCTGAAGGAAAACGTCATCATCGGAAAACTGATTCCGGCGGGAACAGGCATGAGCCGGTACAAGGATATCAATATAAGCACGGTGGTAGAATAAAGAGAATCAGCAGGTGGGACGCCAAAGTCCCACCTGAAGTGCTGCGAGCTGCGACACACACGGATACGTTTATCTTGACAAACAAATCCTTGCAGTGATAGAATATTGCAGTGCGAATTTCAGGGGGGGATTCAGGGAATGGGGACACACCTTCAAATGCCATTCCAAGGAATGTCCCCGATGCTCATTTTGTAATTTGTAATAGGGAAAGGTGTAGATCAGTGCTCGAGGGATTGAAAGGCGGCAGTAAGGCAATTGGAATCAAACAGACCTTGAAGGCGGTGGAAGGCGATACGGCCAAAACCGTTTTTATCGCAAGGGATGCAGACGAGAAAATTGTTGCAGGCCTGAAGGAGCTTTGCCTCTCCAAATCGGTGGAACTGGAATATGTGGACACGATGAAGCAGCTGGGCAAGGCCTGCGGCATCGAAGTAGGCGCATCCGCTGTTTGTTTGTTAAAGTCAAGTAATTGATAGCGGATTAAATGCGTAGTGCCCCTGTGAGGCGCCTCGCATTTTTGACTAAATAAAAATGCCCGCATTTTCCGCAGAAAATGCAGGCGCCAAGAAAGGAGGTGCATGGATGCCTACATTTAATCAGATGGTCAGAAAAGGAAGGGAAACAGTTCAGTACAAATCCACCGCCCCGGCGCTTCAAAAGAGCTTGAACTCTTTGAAAAAAAGGACGGTTGACGCCAGCTCTCCCCAAAAGAGAGGTGTTTGTACCGTAGTTCGTACAGTAACCCCGAAGAAACCGAACTCCGCTTTGAGGAAGGTGGCAAGGGTGCGTTTGACGAACGGAATCGAAGTAACTGCCTACATTCCCGGTATAGGCCACAATCTCCAGGAACACAGCGTTGTTCTCATCAGAGGCGGCAGGGTTAAGGATCTCCCTGGCGTAAGGTACCACATCATAAGGGGTACCCTCGATACAGCCGGTGTTGCAAAGAGAATGCAGGGTCGTTCCAAATACGGAGCGAAGAGGCCGAAGGCAGGCGCAGTCAAGAAATAATGCGTTTGAAGAGGCAAAAGCGAAAGTGCCAAGTATTGTGTAAATAATATGTTTATTATAGATTACATGTACGGAAGCGCTGACGAGGACCGCAAGGTCCCGAGTACCTCAACGGGGAGAATGTGCCCCGAAAAAAATTTGTAGACAAGGAGGGAAGTAAAGTGCCAAGAAAAGGACATACTCCAAAAAGAGACGTTCTGCCGGATCCGATTTACAATGATAAAGTCCTCACAAAGCTGATCAACAATATCATGCTGGACGGCAAAAGGGGCGTAGCCCAGAAAATCTGCTACGAAGCTTTTGACATCATCAAGGAAAAGACCGGCAAGGAACCGCTTGAAGTATTTGAGCAGGCCATGAACAACATCATGCCTGTACTGGAAGTCAAAGCCAGGAGGGTCGGTGGTGCAACCTATCAGGTGCCCATGGAGGTCAGACCCGAAAGAAGGCAGGCTCTTGGTCTGAGATGGTTGACGGATTACTCTCGCAAGAGAGGCGAAAAGACCATGAAGGAAAGACTGGCGGGCGAGATCATGGATGCTGTCAACGGACAGGGTAGCGCCTTCAAAAAGAAGGAAGACACCCACAAGATGGCAGAAGCCAACAAGGCTTTCGCTCACTATCGCTGGTAATAAGGCGTAATGCAAAACGCATTATGCGAATTGAACTTATCGAGGAAGAAAGGAGGCAATTATGCCCAGGCAATTCAGTTTGGAAAATACAAGGAATATCGGCATCATGGCACACATCGACGCCGGTAAGACTACGACCACGGAACGTATCCTGTATTATACGGGTAGACTGCATAAAATAGGAGAAGTTCATGAAGGCGCCGCTACCATGGACTGGATGGAGCAGGAACAGGAAAGGGGTATAACCATTACCTCTGCTGCTACAACAGCGCAATGGAAGGGGAACAGAATCAACATCATAGACACGCCGGGGCACGTTGACTTTACGGTCGAGGTTGAAAGATCTCTACGGGTTCTCGATGGTTCAGTAACACTTTTTTGTGCGAAGGGAGGCGTTGAACCTCAGTCTGAAACCGTTTGGAGGCAGGCGGACAAGTACAACGTCCCTCGTATGGCGCATGTGAATAAAATGGATATTATGGGTGCAGACTTTTTCAATTGCATCCAGATGATGAAGGACAGGCTGAAGGCAAATGCCGTTCCGATTCAGTTACCTATCGGCAAGGAAGACAATTTCCAGGGGATAATCGACCTGGTCACCATGAAGGCTTCCTACTACAGGGATGATATGGGCAAAGTAGTAGAAGAAATGCCTGTTCCGGCGGACATGGCCGATGTAGTTGATAAATATCGTAACATTTTAATTGAAGCTGTTGCTGAACAAGACGAGAACTTGATGAATAAATACCTTGAAGGGGAAGAACTGACCGAAGAGGAGATACGTGCAGGCATCCGAAAGGCTACCATTTCCGTAAACATGATTCCCGTTACCTGCGGGTCATCCTACAGGAACAAGGGAGTACAGCAGCTTTTGGATGCTGTCGTGGATTATATGCCTTCTCCGTTGGACGTGCCACCGATAAAAGGGGTATCCACCGATGGAGAAACCGATCTTGAGAGACCTGCGGACGACGACGGACCGTTTTCTGCGCTGGCCTTCAAGATCATGGCGGATCCATTTGTCGGAAAACTTTGCTTTTTCAGAGTTTATTCCGGAAAGTTGAGTTCAGGGTCATATGTAATGAATTCTACGAAGGATAAGAAGGAACGCATCGGAAGAATCCTTCAGATGCACGCCAACCACCGGGAAGACATCGACATGGTTTATTCGGGCGATATCGCGGCTGCAGTGGGTCTCAAGGACACTACCACAGGCGATACTCTTTGCAGCGAGGATGCGCCGATTATACTGGAGTCCATGGAATTTCCCGAACCGGTTATCCATGTCGCGGTGGAACCCAAGACCAAAGCCGGACAGGATAAGATGGTAATGGCGCTCATGAAGCTCTCCGAGGAGGATCCGACCTTCAAGGCGCACACCGATCCGGAGACCGGTCAAACGATCATTTCCGGCATGGGTGAGCTGCATCTTGAAATCATCGTCGACCGGATGATGAGGGAGTTCAAGGTGGAAGCGAATGTGGGACAGCCTCAGGTTGCCTACAAGGAAACCATTCGCAAGGCGGTCAAGGCGGAAGGCAAATTCGTCCGGCAGTCCGGCGGCAAGGGCCAGTACGGACACTGCGTACTGGAGATCGAACCCCAGGAGCCCGGAAGCGGATACACCTTCGTCAACAAGATCGTCGGGGGAGCAATCCCGAAGGAATACATTTCACCCATCGACGACGGTATACAGGATGCTATGAAGAACGGCGTGCTGGGCGGTTATCAGGTGCTTGACATCAAAGTCACCCTGGTGGACGGCTCCTACCACGAAGTGGACTCTTCCGAAATGGCATTCAAGATCGCTGGCTCAATAGGCTTCAAGGAAGGCTGCCGCAAGGCGAATCCCGTCCTGCTCGAGCCTGTTATGCGAGTAGACGTTGTCGTTCCCGAGCAGTACATGGGCGACGTCATGGGCGACCTCAATTCCCGCAGGGGAAGGATCGAGGGCATGGAAAGCAGGTCCGGCGCGCAGGTCATCACCTCGCATGTCCCGCTTGCAAACATGTTCGGTTACGCTACGGAGCTTCGTTCCAGGACTCAGGGAAGAGGCGTATTCACAATGCAATTCAGCCACTATGAAGAGGTTCCGAAGAATATTCAGGAATCTGTTCTGAAGTAGGGCTGCAAATAATGTAAAAAACAAATTATTACAAATTTATTCAGTATTGTACTGAACAAAGGGAGGAGATTTAACAATGGGTAAGGCTAAATTTGAAAGAACGAAACCCCACGTTAACATTGGAACGATTGGTCATGTCGACCACGGCAAAACTTCTTTGACAGCTGCTATCACCAAGGTTCTTGGCTTCCAGGGCAAAGCGAACTATACCGCATACGACCAGATTGACAAGGCTCCGGAAGAAAAGGCACGTGGAATCACGATTTCCACCGCTCACGTTGAATATGAGACAGAGAACAGGCACTATGCCCACGTGGACTGCCCCGGTCATGCCGACTATGTTAAGAACATGATCACCGGTGCCGCTCAGATGGACGGCGCCATCCTCGTTGTTTCCGCAGCAGACGGCCCGATGCCCCAGACCAGGGAGCACATCCTCCTTGCCCGTCAGGTTGGCGTTCCTTACATCGTCGTATTCCTGAACAAGTGCGACATGGTGGATGACGAAGAACTCATCGAACTCGTTGAAATGGAACTCAGGGAACTCCTCAGCTCCTATGAATTCGACGGTGACAATATTCCGATCATTAGAGGGTCCGCCCTGGTTGCTCTCGAAAGCACCTCCAACGATCCCAACGCACCGGAATACAAGTGCGTCGGCGAACTGATGGCCGCTGTTGACGCTTACATTCCTACTCCTGAAAGAGCTACCGACAAACCGTTTATCATGCCTGTTGAAGATGTATTCTCCATCACCGGCCGTGGTACGGTTGCTACGGGTAGGGTTGAAAGAGGACAGGTCAAGGTTGGCGAAGAAGTTGAAATCGTTGGCTTGATGGATGCACCGAGAAAGACCGTTGTCACCGGTGTTGAAATGTTCAGGAAGCTCCTGGATCAGGCTGTTGCCGGCGATAACATCGGCTGCCTGCTCAGAGGTATCCAGAGAAACGAAATCGAAAGGGGCCAGGTTATTGCTAAGCCCGGTTCCATTAAGCCCCACACGCATTACAAGTCCCAGGTTTACGTTCTGACCAAGGAAGAAGGCGGAAGACATACTCCTTTCTTCAATGGCTACAGGCCCCAGTTCTATTTCAGAACCACCGACGTTACCGGTGTAGCCGAACTGCCCGCAGGTACTGAAATGTGCATGCCCGGCGACCACATCGAAATGACGATCAAGCTCATCACTCCCATCGCTATGGAAGAGGGCCTGAGGTTCGCTATCCGTGAAGGCGGAAGGACTGTTGGTTCCGGTACGGTTACTGGGATCATCGAATAATTGCAAAAACAATGACGAAAAGGAACCGCTTGATTGAAGAATCAGGCGGTTCTTTTGTCTTTTCTTTTCCCGGCCGGCATATCTTTTGTTTTACCGCCGGTCAAAAGGGTATTATAATAGGTACCAATAGGTACTAAAAAGAATTGACTGGGAGGCTTGGAAAGATGATAGAGATCAAAAAGAACATATACTGGGTTGGAATCCGGGATTGGGGACTGAGGCATTTTCACGGGCACGAGCTGTCCACTCACAGGGGATCAAGCTACAATTCATATATAATTAAGGACCAGAAAACCGTGCTCGTGGATACGGTATGGGATCCGTACAAGGAAGAATTTACGGCGCAGCTTGAGCGGGACGTCGGGTTGGCCAACATCGACATGATCGTCGTAAACCACATGGAGCCGGATCACGGCGGAAGCCTGGAATACCTGCTGGAGAGGATGCCGTCCGACAACATCCCGGTCTATTGCACCAAAAACGGCGCAGAGATTATCAAAAAGCATTTTCACCGGGATTTTAACTTCCAGATCGTGAAAACGGGGGATTCCGTCAATATCGGGGAATACGACCTGGTATTCGTGGACATGCAGATGCTGCATTGGCCGGACAGCCTGCTCACCTATGTAAAGGGTGCGGCGACGGCCCTGTCCAACGACGCGTTTGGGCAGCATTTTGCCGGTATTTCCCTCTTTAACGACGAGGTAGATGAGTGTGAACTCTATCAGGAAGCGCTCAAGTATTACGCGAACATTTTGACCCCCTTCAGCGCCCTAATCAAGAAAAAGGTCGAGCAGATCAAGGCGTTGAACCTTCCGATCGAAATGATTGCTCCCAGCCATGGAGTGATCTGGCGCAAGAACCCGATGCAGATCATCGAAAAGTATTATGAATGGGCCCAGGAGTATAACGAGGGCTTTGCGGCAATTATTTACGATACGATGTACGATGCCACCCGGTGGATGGCGGAGGCCATTGCGGCGGGACTGGAGGCCCGGGGCGCCCGGTACAAGCTGTTCAATGTGGCGCTGACGGACCAGAGCGACCTGCTGACGGAGATTTTCAAGGCAAAGGGCGTCCTTATAGGCAGCTGCACGGTCAATAATACGGTTTTGAGGCCTACTGCAGGCCTGCTGGAGGAAATCAAGGGACACAAGTTTAAAGGCAAGCTGGGAGCCGGCTTCGGAAGCTACGGCTGGAGCGGCGAAGCCCCGAAGCACATCAGTGCGGCTCTCGAGGGAGCCGGCCTGAAAATCGTGCAGGAGCCTTTGGGATTCCGCTACCGGCCGACGGAGGAGGAATATGCGAAATGCAGGGCCTTCGGCGAGGACTTTGCCAGGGCGATGCAGGGAAAGTAAACAAGAGAAGTAAACAGGAGGAGTGATTTTTTCACTCCTTTTTTATGTAAAAAACCTACTTGCCCCCGGATAAGGAGAATGATAGTATTACTCTAGAGATCGGCTAAAATAAACCTTCCGCAGGCAAGGGGCTGAGCATATGAAATTCTTTCGCAGGCTCGGGCGTCGTTTCAGGGAGATGTCGCCCAAAACAATCCGGGAAATCATTATCATTGCCGTCATACTTTGCGTCTCTCTGGCGTTGAGCCTTCCGCAGTATTTCAGGGACGTTGAAGCGGCAAAGGTCCAGCAGGCCGGACTGAAAGACCAGGACAGCTTTTTTGCCGTCGATGCGCCCGGAAATCAGGGCCTGGATGCCGCCAAGCTCGAACTGGCGGCGGAAAAGCTCGGCCGGACCTCAGCACAGAGCTTTCTTGTCATGAGAAACGGAAAGCTGGTCTATGAAAAATACTTCAGCAGCAGCAATGGCTCCGCAGACAGCAGAAATAATATTTATTCCGTTACAAAGAGCTTTATCTCCTCCCTGGTAGGAATAGCGATCCGGGAAGGCTATATTGACAGCGTGGAGGACCCGGTTGAAAAATACCTTCCCAGGTATTATAAAGAATTGACCGACCCCCGTTGGCACGAGATAAAACTGAAACACCTGCTCACCATGACACCGGGCTTTCTCGAAGACCTGAACGCCATGACCGGAAGCGGGGATTGGGTCCGGTATACCTTCGACCTCCCGCTGAACTATGCTCCCGGCGAAAAATTCCAGTATGCCAATTCGGCAAGCCACCTGCTCTCGGTGATCCTGTCGGAGTCCACCGGAATGAGCACAAAGGATTTTGCCGGGAAATATCTTTTTACCCCCCTTGATATTACGGACCCCCAGTGGATGACGGATCCCCAGGACAACTATGCGGGCTATGCCGGCATTTACCTCAGGCCCCGGGACCTGGCGAAATTCGGCTGGCTTTACTGCTCCGGCGGAAAATGGGACGGGAGGCAGATCGTGCCGGAGGAATGGGTGGCGGACTCCACGAAGGTCCAATATGACTTCAACAAAGAGAAAGAGGCCGAGGCGGATGCCGGAGTGCTAAGCAATGAGCAAAGCACTGCAAAAAGTGACGCAGATGCTCAGGACGGTAGCGGCGGGAAGCTTCCGGAAAACGGATACGGCTATAAATGGTGGATAGGCGGAAAAACGGACTACCATGAATATTCGGCGCGGGGATACGGCGGGCAGAGCATAACGGTAATACCCGAGCTGGGCCTTGTGGCGGTTATTACCAGCCTCCCGGAGGCGCGGTCCATAGGCGATGAGGCCAGGGAAGAAATCATTGCGGAAGATATTATAGGAGGGACACAGAATGGAACTGTCGGGAATTAAAAAAATAGCCGGGGAAATAAAAAGCAATCTATCCACCGTATTGGTCGGAAGGGATGAGACCATCGACCTGGTGCTGATCACACTGATCTGCGGGGGGCACGTGCTGCTGGAGGATGTGCCGGGCGTGGGGAAAACCATGCTGGCCAAATGCCTTGCCCGATCCCTGGACTGCGAATTCAAAAGGGTCCAGTTTACGCCGGACCTGCTGCCCTCGGACCTGACGGGCATCAATTACTACGACCAGAAGCAGGGGGAATTCATTTTCCGGCCGGGCCCCCTTTTCGCCAATGTGGTGCTGGCGGATGAAATCAACCGGGCCACGCCGAGAACCCAATCCAGCCTTCTGGAGTGCATGGAGGAAGGCCAGGTGACGGTGGACGGTGAGACAAGGAAGCTGGGCCGGCCCTTCTTCGTCATAGCGACCCAGAATCCGGTGGAGACCAGGGGCACCTTCCCGCTGCCGGAGGCGCAGTTGGACCGCTTCTTCATGCGGCTCCGCATGGGCTACCCCTCGCCCGGGGAGGGCGTCGAAATCCTCCGGCGCTTCCGGGGCTCCGATCCGGCCGCCGCCCTGAAAGTAGCCGCTTCCGGTGCGGCTGTAACCGAGGCGCAGGAGTCGTTCTCCGCGGTAAAGGTATCCGAAGCGGTCGAAAAATATATAATTGACCTCATAGAAGCAACCAGACAGGATGAAAAAATCTCACTGGGCGTCAGTCCCAGGGGCAGCATCGCGCTGATGAGGGCCGCCCAGGCGAACGCCGTGCTGGAAGGCCGCGACTTCGCCATGCCGGACGATGTCAAAAAGGTGGCCGTTCCGGTGCTGGCCCACCGGATGATCCTGAAAGGCCATGCCATATCCGGCGGAACAGAGCAGGCCGAAACGGCCGTGCGCGATATCCTGAAAAGGGTCCCGGTACCGACGGAAGAAATCTGAGGTGAACACATGGACGTCATTGCGCTGGTAGTGATCTTTATCTGCATATTGGGCCTGCAAATGGCTATCCTTTGCAAATACTGCTTTCACAAGCTGTTTTACAAATGCGAGTTCAGTGTTCCCGAAGCCCATGAAGGGGACAGCCTGTATCTGGTGGAGACCGTCTACAACTGCAAGCCGCTGCCGGTCCCCTGGCTCAAGGTGGATATCCATTCCTCCCGGTGGCTGGACTTTGCGGGGACCTGTTCCGTCATCGCACAGGACGACAGGCGGGTGACCAGCAGCTTTACCCTGAAGGGCTACCAGCGGATTACGAGGAAATGGAAGCTGAAATGCCTCAAAAGAGGCGTTTTCACCACCGAAAACGTCACCCTGGTCAGCGGCGACCTGCTGAATTTCCGGGTCGAATCGATTCCCGCCGCGGTCAATGCACAGCTCATGGTATACCCGGAAATCGTGGACCTGGAGGAGCTGTTCACGCCCGTGAACCTGCTCCAGAGCGACCGGACCGTCAACCGGTGGATCGTAGACGATCCTTTTCTTGTTTCCGGCGTCCGGGAATATGTGCCCGGAGATCCCATGAACCGCGTCCATTGGCCTGCCACCGCAAAGGCGGGAAGACTCCTGGTGAAGAAAAATGAATTTACGTCCCAGCGCAGCCTGACGGTATTGCTCAACATGCAGTCCCAGCTGTACGAATATGCCGATACGATAAACAAAAATCTGGCGGAACTCGGGATAAAGGCGGCGGCGACGCTTTTTGACCGGGCGCTGAAGGAAGGCACGCCCGTGCGGTTTGTCACCAACGGCTGCACCGCCGCCGACGCCAGAACGGCTATTTTCACTGGAGAGGCCGCCAACAAGGACCATATCTCCGAGCTTTTTAAAATACTGGCCCGGCTTCTGATGAAGAACGTAAAGGATTTTGAAGCGCTCCTGGACGACACGCTGCCGGTTCTGGAGAATACGGAGGCGGTCATCATCACCGCCTATATGAGCAGGAGAATGTGCGAACAGGCGGACCGGCTTGCACTGGCAGGCAATACGGTCAGTATTGTCCTGCTGGATACGGTTTTTGAAGCGGATGTAAAGCCCGAAATAGCGGATCTGTATGTTCTGGCCAGCAAATGCGGCTTTGAGGAGCTGAAGGGGGGACTTGTGCAGTGAAACGCCCTCTTTATTCGGCTCTTCTTAAAATACTGGCCACATCGGCCATAGGCGCCTTTCTCTACGCCGTGGTCCTCACCCTGCGGGCCGCTCTTTTCGGCACGGCCGGAGGCTTTCTTCCCGCCGCCGGCTTTGCCCTGGCAATGGGGTTCGGCTATCTGGCAGGCAGGAGGCTTTTACGGAGCACGCCGCCCTTTGCGATCAGGATATCTGCCGCCAGGCCGGTGAAATTTGTCTTGTTCATGCTGGGCGCAAAGGATGCCGCCGGCTCGGTTGCCGCCGTAACGGCCTGGCTTCTCGCGCTGCTCCCGCTCCTTGCAGCCTTCCTTGCATTTGCGGGCTCCGGCTTTCTCCGGCTGCCCTTTGAGCTTTTCGTCGTCATCCTGGCGTATGCCACTGCTTTAAAGCATTCGCTGCAGCCGTTTTCCAGGATCATGAGCAATTATAAGGCGTATGCCGGTTTCGTCTTCCTGGCCCTTTGCCTGGAGAGCCTCCATTTCCTGGAGAGCATTTCCTACCTGCGGCCGTGGCTCTTGGTCATTTCCTATTATTACATCCTGGTTTACCTGCTGGCAAAAAACCAGGAAGACATCGACAGCAATATTTTTGACAAGAAGCATATCGAAAAGTCCATACTACCCCGAAACCTCAGACGGTTCAACACCTTCTGGGTGTGTATGCTGTTTCTGGCGGTCGTGCTGCTTTTTAACCTGAAGCCCGTGATCATCTGGCTGCTTCGGCTGGCCGCCCAAATTTCCGTTTTTATTATTTCAGCGGTCTTCTGGCTCGCATCCCTTCTTTTCACACCGACGAGCACGATGGAATCCGGAGGGGCCGCAACGGACCCGGGCTTTTTCGGAGCGGCCGTGGAAGCGATCCGGCCTCTCCAGAACCTGCTCTCCAATACGGTCAAAAATGCGGTCCTGTTCTACCTGGCCTACCGGCTGCTGCTGTCGCTTGCAAAATGGATCCCGGTCCTTTTGCGGAAGCTGGCGGAGCAAATCCGCAGGCTCTTTTCCTTCCGGAAAGGAGAGCATTCCTATGAAACCGCCGATTACAGCGATGAGACGGAAACCGTAAAGCCCGTGCAGGAGCAGGAACAAAAGCGGAGCCTGAAAAAGAAGATGAAGAAGAGCAGCCGGACCCTGAAAGGGATCACCGATCCGGTGGAGCGGGTACGATTCATGTACGGGTCGATCCTTTCCATGCTGCCGCTCCTTGGCGTCCGGACCGAACAGAGCGATACGACGGCGGACATCCTTAAAAAGGCCTCCGTTTCACCGCAGATATCCGATGAGCTTGCACCCTTCACCGGGATATACAATTGCGTGCGGTACGGGGAGCAGGTGCCCGACGGCGCGGCGCTGCAGAGGGCGGAAGGCCATTTTGACAAGGCAGTTGAAGTATTGGACGGGAAATAATATAATGGTGGCAGAAAGTTGGAAGGAAGCACCAAGGAGAAATTATGAGCAGATATGCGGGGCAGCGATCGAGAAAAACCGGCCTGGCTCCCGGGACCCTTGTCCATATCGGAAGCCGAAAAACAGAGCGAACGAACGTATCCGTAATCGAATATGACGACGATTCCATCCGGCACATCGACGTGGACGACCCCGGCGATCTGGCCTATTTCAAGGACAGCAGCGCCACCTCCTGGGTCAACATCGACGGCCTTCACGACACCTCCCTTCTCGGCGCCATCGGCGACGTATTCGGGCTCCATCCCCTTGTTATGGAGGATATTGTCAATACGGATCAGCGGCCCAAAATAGAAGATTACGGGAAATATGTCTATATTGCCATCAAACAGCTGTTTCTCGACGAAGCGACCGGCGACATCCTTACGGATCATCAAAGCATCGTTCTCGGAAACGGCTTTGTTATTTCCGCGGGCGAGAGCAGGACCAAGGTGTTCAAGCCTATAAGAGAGCGGCTGGAGAACGGCGGCCGGATCCGGAAGCTGGGCGCCGATTTTTTGGCGTATTCCCTGCTGGACGCCATAATCGACAATTATTTCGATGTCCTGGAAAGGCTCGGGGACCGGGTCGAGGAAGTCGAAGAGCTGCTCATCAGCAGACCTGTGCCGGATACGCTCCGGAAGATAAACGACCTGAAGCGGGATATGCTTTTCATCCATAAAGGCATATGGCCTCTCCGCGAAGTGATCAATCTTCTGGAACGGGGCGAATCCCAACTGGTGCAGGACAACACCCGGCTGTTTATAAGGGATTTGTACGACCATGTGATCCAGGCGATGGATACCTGCGAAATATACCGGGATATCCTGTCCGGCCTGTTGGATATGTATCTGTCCAGCCTGAGCAATAAAATGAATGAAGTCATGAAGGTACTGACGATCATTTCCACTATCTTTATCCCTCTTACCTTCCTGGCGGGAATATACGGCATGAATTTCCGGAACATGCCCGAGCTGGAATGGCCCTGGGGATACTTTGCGACGCTTGGGGTAATGGCGGTGATCGCCGCGGCCATGCTGACCTATTTCAAAAGAAAGAAATGGCTTTAAATGGTTTTGGCTGATTGGGGTTTCCTTAGAAGGGTAATGAATAAGAAGGGGAAGGGATTACCGGTCATACCAGATAAAACAATTGAAAAAGCGGACGGTACACGTTATAATGGATTTTGCCGCAACAGGCCGGTTTTTTAGTTTAGTGAGGGGATGGTCAAATGCCGGATATGAAAAAGAATGTAAAAAAGCAGGCTCTTCCACTTCTGCCTCTCAGAGGTCTGACTGTATTTCCATATATGATACTAACCTTTGATGTGGGCAGGGAAAAGTCCATAAAGGCGCTGGACGAAGCAATGCTCAACAACCAGCTTATATTTCTCGTGGCGCAGAAGGATGCCAAAAACGATTCACCGGAAGAAGAGGACATCTACACGGTCGGTACGATTTCGAGGGTCAAACAGCTGCTGAGGCTGCCCGGCGATACGATCCGGGTGCTGGTGGAGGGGATCAGCCGCGCCGAAGTGAAGGGATACCTGCAGACGGAGCCCTTTTTTGTGGCGGAAGTGGTGGAAAAAATGATCCCGCCGGAGGAGAGCAAGCTCGTCGAATATGAAGCCCTGAAGAGGAATGTGCTGAGCTCCTTCGACGAATATGCGAAGCTCAGCGGCAAGATTTCGCCGGATACGGTGACCTCCGTCGGCACCATTGAGGACATCGGACAATTGTCGGATATAGTCGCCTCCAACATGCTCCTGAAGGTGGAGCAGAAGCAGGAGATCATGAACGAATTCCATCCCGCCGCGAGGATGGAAAAGCTTCTGGAGCTGCTGATGAAGGAAATTGAGATCCTCGAGGTCGAAAAGAACATCAGCGTCCGGGTGCGCAAGCAGATCGACAAAATGCAGCGGGAATACTACCTCAGGGAACAGATCAAAGCAATCCAGACCGAACTTGGCGACAAGGAAGGCGTCGTCGGAGAGGTTGATGAATACAGGGAAAAGCTTCTGAAGGCGAACCTGCCCGAAGAAGCCGAGAAAAAGGTGCTCAAAGAGCTGGACCGCCTTCTGAAGATGCCTTCGGGCTCGGCGGAAGGCTCGGTGATCCGGACCTACCTCGATTGGATCTTCGATCTTCCGTGGAATACGAAAACGGAAGAGATCATCGATATCGAAAGGGCGGAGGCCATCCTGGAGGAGGACCATTACGGTCTGGCGAAGGTCAAGGAGAGAATCGTCGAATACCTTGCGATCCATAAGCTCACCCAGAACCTCAAGGGACCGATCCTTTGCCTGGTGGGGCCTCCGGGCGTGGGCAAGACCTCCATTGCAAAATCCATTGCAAGGGCGCTCAACCGGAACTACGTAAGAATGTCCCTGGGCGGTGTGCGGGATGAGGCGGAAATCCGGGGACACCGGCGCACCTATGTGGGCGCGATGCCCGGAAGGATCATCACGGCCATGAAGCAGGCCGGCTCCAACAATCCGTTGATCCTGCTGGACGAGATCGACAAGATGAGCAGCGATTTCCGGGGCGATCCGGCGTCGGCCATGCTGGAAGTGCTGGATGCCGAACAGAATTTTTCGTTCCGGGACCACTACATGGAGCTGCCGTTCAACCTGTCCGACGTTCTGTTCCTGACCACGGCCAACAGCCTGGATACGATTCCGAGACCGCTTCTGGACCGTATGGAGGTAATCGCCATCTCCGGTTATACGGAGGAGGAGAAGGTCAATATTGCGCAGAAGTACCTGTTGGACAAGCAGCGGGAAGCCCACGGCCTCCAGAAGAAAAACCTGAAAATGAACGAAGAGGCGATGCGCTGCCTGATCAATTATTATACAAGGGAAGCCGGCGTAAGGAATCTGGAAAGGGAAATCGCGACGGTGTGCCGGAAAGTGGCGAAGCTGCTGGTTTCCACCGGAAAGAAATCCGTTACGGTCACTCCCGCAAGCCTTGATAAATACCTGGGGACGAGGCGTTACCGGTATGACAAGGCCAACGAGAAGGATGAAGTCGGTTTGGCGACGGGACTTGCCTGGACGCCGGTGGGCGGCGACACCCTGGTGATCGAGGTGACGCTGATGGCCGGAAACGGCAAGCTGGAGCTGACGGGCCACCTCGGCGAGGTGATGAAGGAATCCGCCAGAGCGGCGATGAGCTTTATCCGCTCCAGGACGGAGATTCTGGAAATCGACAAGGATTTCCATAATAAATACGATATCCATATCCATGTGCCGGAAGGCGCAATCCCCAAGGATGGGCCTTCCGCGGGAATAACGCTTGCGACGGCCATGGTGTCGGCGCTTACAGGGATTCCGGTAAGGAGAAACGTGGCCATGACGGGAGAAATCACCCTCCGGGGAAGGGTCCTTCCCATCGGCGGGCTGAAGGAAAAGGTGCTTGCCGCTCACAGGGCCGGGATCGATACGATTGTCGTTCCGGTGGAAAACAGGAAGGACATCGAAGAGATTCCCGAAAATGTGAGAAAGCAGTTGAAATTTGTCTTTGCCGCCGATATGGACATCGTGCTGAAGACGGCGCTGGCTCACCGGAAAAGCCGCGGCGAGCTGAAGGAAGCCGGTGAAGGGCCGGAAAAAGCCCTTTTCAGTGAGGAGAACTCCGTTCTGCCCGATCAGGATCAGGCCCATTAAAATGCAATATAGAAGAAAGCCGAGTACTCATCCGAAAGGGTGAGTACTTTTTTATACGGCATAGTGATATCTTGCCGCAAAATCGATGGGGCTCGATGCCCCTGAGATTTTGATTGCCCTGCATTCTTATTCCTTATAGCCCAAAAGATGACACAATTTTACTATTGTGCAGGGTAGAGTGTCATGGTAAAATTGTAACAAACAGGCTATATTCCTTCCGCGTACAAAAAATTTTCGGCAACATCGATAGGGGGGGATCATTATTCGAAAGATAGCGCAGTTTATAAAAAGAAATAAGCTATTGCCGCTCCTGGTCCTGTTTTTGGCCTCCATTTTCCTCGTGCTCTTCGCCATACCCCTTAAAATCGTTCATTTTAATCCCCTCCGCGAAAACGTCTTTTTGACGGCGCACAATATCATCGAATTTTCCATAGCCGCATTTTGCTTCTCCATTTTTCTTCTTGCCTACTATGCCTATAATGAAAACAGGTGCCTCCGGACGATCCTGATCGGGAGCCTGCTGTTTGTGGTTGGCGGCATGCATGTATTCCACATGCTCACCTATAAGGGGATGCCGGATTTCCTGACGGCGAACGATACGTCAAACCGGACGGCGACCTTATGGATCGTCGGGAGGCTGGTTTTTGCCGTTACGGTTCTGATCGGCGGCAATCTGTCCAATGAAAGAAAATGCACGGTCCGGAGAGGCTATTTCTTTGCCGGGGCCATATTCCTTACCCTGGCCGTGATAGAGGTGGTGACCTGGCAGCCATCCTTACTACCGGTCCTGTATATTGACGGACAGGGGGCCAGCGTTTCGCTGGTGGTACTGGAGTACCTCACCATGGTCATGCTTTTAATCGCCGCCCTTTCCTATTTCCGGAACGGGAGGAGGGGCGGGGACGTGATCGCCTTTACCATGTCCCTGGGACTGTTCATGGGCGCCTTCGGTATTCTTTGCTTCCTCCTCTATCCAGCCGAATACGACGTAGTCAATGTGATTGGTCATATCATTGAATTCGTTTCCATCAACGCCACGTTCAAAACGGCGGTATACCGGAATGTAATCGATCCCCACGTGGAATTGACCTCGGCGCAAAAGGAGCTGAAGGATTATGTCGCCAATCTGGATAGGACGGTGGAGCAAAGGACCAGGGAACTGCAGGTGATGAACAGCAAGCTTATGGAGGATATGGAGTACGCCCGCGAAATTCAGGATGCCCTCCTCCCCCAGGTTCTGCCGGATACAAAGGATATTTCCTTCGTTTCCGTCTATCTTCCCACGGATCGGATCAGCGGGGATTCCTACGACGTATTCCTGCTCAATGACCGCTATATCGGATTTTATGTAAGCGACGCATCGGGGCATGGGGTTCCTGCCGCCATGCTGAACGTATTTCTGAAACAGTGCATCGACAATATCGTGGAAGCCGACAGGGACGCAGGAACGGTATCCATGCCGTCGGCGGTCCTCCTGAAGGTTTATGAAGCGTTCAACCATACCAATTTCAAGGATGATGTCTACATTGTCCTGGTGTACTGCATTTACGATAGAATACAAAAAAGGCTGATCTACTGCTCGGCGGGAATGAATGTCCTGCCCCTGCTGTCCGGCAGAGACGGCGGCATCAGGGAAATTGAAATGAACGGCTTCCCGATCTGCAAGCTGAGTGAGGTTTGTGAGGCGGAATACTACGATCATATTATTCCGGTACGGGGCGGCGACCAGCTGTTTTTATATACGGACGGGCTTCCGGAAGCGTTGAACGGCAGCGGAGAATATTATTCCAATCAACGGCTGAAAAATCTGATTGCCCGGAACAGGGACAAGAAGCTGTTTGACCAGTGCAGGATCATAACGGGCGATTTTGCCGATTTCCGCGCCGGCAAAAAGGCGGATGACGACGTCACGCTGCTGGCGGTGGAGTTCAGGGAGGGAAATACGGCGGACACAGGTTTTCTTGTCTGCGACAATGCAGTGTGATAAAATAGTTGCAAAAGAAGAAGGGGATACGGATGAGCAAGCTCTTGCAGTGCATTAAAATCTATAGACATCTGGTTGCACCATCGGTATTCCTTATCCTGGCAATCCCCCTGCTTGCGTTTGCCCGGTTCTTCGAAGCCCCTTTTGACCGTATCTTCGATGCGCCCACCTACCTGGCCTGGCACAATCTGTTTGAAATGTCCTTCGTCGTAGGATTTATTGCGATATTCCTGATTACATACCACACTTACAGCAGAACAGCCCGCCTGAAAACGATCCTCATTGGAAACATGCTGCTGATCGTCGGGATCCTGCATGCTTTGCACATGCTCACCTTCGAGGGTATGCCGGCTTTTTTCACGGCGCCGGACGCAAACCGCTCCGCGACGTACTGGATCCTGGCCAGGAGCTTTTTTGTCCTTACCTTTCTGGTGACGGCCAATATCCATCCCAACATTCAGTGCAAAAGAAACAGAGATTATTTTCTTGCCGCCTCCTTAGTGGTTGCCGGCGGTATTTTCATTGTGGTGACCCGCTTCCCGGCAGTGCTTCCGGCCATGTACACGGACGGAGAAGGGCTGACGCCGGTAAAAACGGCTGCCGAGTGTGTTATCAGTCTGCTGCTTCTGGTCTGCTCCGGAATGTACTTCCGGAACGGGATCAGGCTGAAGGACAAGATGCTGCAGGTGTTCGCCTGCGCGCTGGCAATGGGTGCTCTCAGCGAAATTTCATTTGTGCTGTATGTAAATGTTTATGGGATTTACGACTATATCGGACATGCCCTCGGCATCCTTGCCATGTATATGGCCGTCCGGAACGCCATTGCCCGGAATGTGCTGGAACCGTTTTTTGCCCTGGAGGAGGCCCAGGGAGCGCTGAAGGAGCATTCGGCCAACCAGGACGGGATGATCGAGCAGAGGACGAGACAGCTGAGGGCCATGAATTCCAGGCTCATGGAGGACCTGGAATACGCGCGCGGGATACAGAAGGCGCTTCTGCCCGTATTCCTGCCGGACAACGAGGAGATTGCGGTCAATGCCGTTTACATTGCGACGGAGAGAATAAGCGGCGATTTTTATGACGTATTCCGGATAGGGGACCGCTATAAAGGCTTCTATATCAGCGATGTGTCGGGGCACGGCGTGCCGGCGGCCATGCTGACCGTATTTCTGAAGCAATGCGTCGATAATATCGTGAAGGCGGATATGCGCAATAATACGCTGACGTCGCCTGCCGACGTTCTTCAGCAGGTATACGAGGCGTTCAACAATTCCAATTTCAGCGATGAGGTCTATATTATCCTGATCTATTGCATTTATGACATGGAAGAAAAAAAGCTGATGCTCAGTTCCGCCGGAATGAATGCCAAGCCGCTGCTGGTCGAAAGCGACGGCACCATCCGGGAGCTTGAACTGGCCGGCTTCCCGGTCTGCAAGCTGAAAGGGGTCTGCGTTCCCGAGTTTGCCGACTATGAAATCCCTGTAAAGAATGGGGACAGGCTGTACCTGTATACGGACGGATTGCCGGAAGCCAGGGACGCCGGCGGAGACATGTATTCCAGCTCGAGGCTGGTGGGGCTGATTTCCCGGAGCCGCGACAGGAAGCTGGTCGAACAGCAGAATCTGATCACGGAGGACCTGTTCGATTTTTGCTCGGGCAAACGGATGAAGGATGATGTCACCCTGGTGGCCGTGGAATTCCGAAAATAAAAAAATTACTCGAAATAAAGGAATTCCCGGGGTTGATATCGAATTATGGTATAGTTTGCAAAAGTGTTCGTAAAATTCGTTAAAAAACCTTGAAAAGGGAGGCATACGATGCCCATATATGCCGCTGCCGCTGCTGGAGCAGTGATCCTGTGCACCATGCTGATCCTGTTCGTATTCGGCAGGCTCAAGCTGCTGAACACATTGACCCTGGTATCGGTGGCACTGGCTGCACTGCTTACTGTTGCCGCGTTTCCGTTTGTTTATGACCTGCTTTCGCAATGGTTGAACGGCGGTTCGGATCCGAAACCGCTCCTTCCGGTTATCGCGCTTGCCCTGGCAGGCTGTCTTGCGCTTGCGTTCCTTCTCAGCGTTCTCTTGTCCATTGTGTTCCGCGGATTTATCAAAGCACCTGCGCAGACGGCCGCCGAGCTGTCGGAGGCGGGGGATCAGACTGCCGCGGCGGAAAATGACAATTACCTTGAGAAGATTTATGAAAAGCTGGTCCAGGAAAAAAATGGTGAAACGCCGAAAAATGAAGAAAACGGGGATCATGCCGAAAATAACTTAGAAAAATCTGTTGACAGCAGTGAAAATATTGATAAAATGGGAATAGAAAATATAGTGCAGAATAGTACAGTTATGACCATTGACGAGTGTATCGCGGAAGCCTTCACCCGAAAAGAAACGGGTGATCTGGAAGGCGCGGTGCAGCATTTTATTGAAGCGCTGGACCGGAATCCCCACAGGGAGCTTGCTTTCTGGATTGTACTGGATATATGCGTATTATATAAAGACCTTGGGCAGGTTGATCTGGCCTATGACATTCTGAACGGCTATCATGAAGCTTTCGGAGACATGATGGATGCTTCGGTCAAGACAGAGATCGAGAACAACTTGTTTGACATTCAGGCTTGACGGACAGTTTGATCTGCATGAAATAAGGAGGGCATCTTCACTATGAAAAAGACTCAAAAAATACTTGGATTACCTATAATCAGCATCTCCGATGGTCTTGAGGTCGGCAAGGTCAAGAGCATCATAATCAATGCGGACAAGGGTGCCATAGACTATATCGTTGTAGACAGCGGTATACAGATATTCAGTGCGAGAGTCATACCGACGGAGGATGTCCTGGGCATAGGCGAATATGCTCTTACCGTAGAGAATGAAGGCGTTATAACCGATATCAGCAGGATACCGGCAGCCATCCAGCTTCTCCAGAACGACATCCGGGTAAAAGGAACGAAGGTGCTGACCAAGAAGGGCAGACTGATCGGTGAGATCGGTGATATTTATCTCGATGACAATGACAACTGCAAGATCACCGGCCTTGAATTTATCGCCGACATCACGCAAAAGCAGATCCGGCTGATTCCCCGCGACACGGTGATTACCTTCGGCAAGAACCTGACGGTGGTAAAAGAGGACATCGAGTCTTCCCTGCTGGATACGCCGGCGCAGCTGGATACGGATTTCGGACTTTCCGATTTTGAAAAAAAAAATAGCGCTTATATAGACGACGTGGACAGGCTTGCTTTTGCCAACCAGCAGCCGGAGCCGGTCAGCGTCGTAAATGAGGACGAGGAGGTTCCCGTTGCGGACGAGGCGGGCGACAATGCGTCCGTGCTGTTTGAACAGCGGCAGCGCCAGTACCTGAAGGGCAGATATGCCACAAAGGCCATCATCGACAGTCTGGGCAATATCATCGTGGACGAAGGCATGCAGATCGATGACGATATCATTGACGAAGCAAAAGCCAAGGGCAAGCTGATTGAGCTTGTCATGAACAACAGGGCATAGTTGTATGAGAAAGGGAAGGTATAAAGTACACAAGTGCTTTATACCTTTTTAATAAGGGCTGGAAAAATCGATAACCAAAGAAAAACAGATGGAGTTGTTTTTTGTGAGTAAACGCCGCAACATGCTTCTTGTTTTTTTGCTAATAGCGGTACAGAGCGCAATTGCCGTATTTGCCGGGGTTGCGGCTTTGTATGCCGTGTCGCAGGAAACCCTTCCGTCCGGTGTAACGGCAGGGGATGTTTCCATCGGCGGCATGAGCTACCCCGAAGCGGCGAAGGCTCTGGAAAACGCCTATGCGGATCAATTCAAAACCGGCTCGATCAAGCTGGAGACCGAAAAAAAATCCTTTGAGATTCCCTATTCACAGCTTAATGCAAAAGTAGACGGCGCCGCTACCGTCGATTCCTTCAGGGCCGAGAAAAGCCTGTCCGGCATTTCGATGCTTCTCGAAGCTTATTTTGGCAAAAAGAAACCGTCTCTCACTCCCGTTGTCAACTTGAACGAGGGCAAGCTGCGGGAAGCCCTGCTTCCGATTGCCGAGAAACTGCATGAGGATCCGGTCGATGCGGAGATCATTTACAAGGACGGCACAATCGAGAAAAAGTCGGAGATCGACGGCGTTGCGCTGAACGTTTCCAACGCGGCGGCGCTGATTCTGAAGCAGGCTGCGGAAAACCCGTGGCAGCCCATCCGGCTGGACCGTTCCCATAATTTTGAATTGCAGCCGGTTCAAGCCGAATACCGGCTTAAGGATTACGAAGAAATCGAACAGGTACTGGCTTCCTATTCGACGAAAATCGTGGAGGAAGAGCTTATGGACAGCATAAGCCTGGCGGTGGACAGCATAAACGGCATCGTCCTTCCGGCCACCGTCAACAAGGCGGATGCCGAGCCCTTTTCCTTTGTGGAATGGCTTATGAAAGAAAATGCGGATTTTGAAAACGACAACGAAGGGTACGACCAGGTCGCCTCCACTCTGTACGCCGCGCTTCTGACCGCCGGCGTGCCGTACGACTCCATAACGCGGCTGCGCCACACGATGACGGCGGACTATATTGATCCGGGCCTTGACGCATGGATATCGGGGAGCGCGGGGGATTTGAAGTTCATCAATCCTTTCAGCCACAAGCTGGCCATTTTCGCGCTGATCGAGGGCAACCGGGTCAAGGTGGTGGTTGCCGGAGACGCGAGGGATCGGAAGGAAAACAGCGAAATTACGACGGAAATTACCCAGAGAATTGAACCGCCGGTGTACAATGTGGAAAACGACAGCCTCAAGCCGGGCGAAAAAGTGGTCTTGAACCCGGGAAGAGAAGGGGTCGTGGTCAATGTGCTCCAGGGCGGGAAAGTGGTCAATACGGACGAATATGAGGCCGAGAAGGCCATTGTTCAAATAGGGCCCGGCACCGAATGGAAAAAGGACGGAAAATAATCAAAAATACTGCCGGAGCATTTCCAGCGCCTTATATTCCATGATCTTCTCTCCATACTCATTCAGATATCCTTCGAAAAAGCTTATATTCCCCACCTTTGTCCCGTATTCGTTCAGGGTCAGCTCGAACAGCTTGGCATTGGTGGCGGTCAGTCCGCTTCTCGAGAGCACGAGATAATAGGTATCCTTGCACCGGTAAAGGGTGGTGTCGCCGATGTAAAGGCCGTCCAGCTTTCTGGCAAGGCTGCAGACATCGTCGATATCGCGGAAGGAATAAATAAAAAGAGAAGAGCAGACCTTGCGGCTCTTTTTCTTCACCCGCAGGTCGCTTTTTTTCATTTTGCTCTTGATGTATTTCTGGATGGACTCAAAATCGCCGTCTTCATCCACCTTGGTGATGGTGATGATAAATCCTTCGCTGGTATCCGGCAGGGGCTCGATGATCAACTGGGAATCGGACAGGCTGAAGCCGAGCTGCTCCTCGGCCTGCTCCATCATGTCCCAGAAAAACTCCTGGGCGGCCGGGGTGTTGTAATTCAGCGTATTCAGATCGATGTTCCTCTCCTCCAGATCGTTGAGAGAAATGGTCACCTTTATAATATTTTCGCTTATTTTTTCTATTTTCATATGCTCACCGGGTTCGTTCCGTTACTCCGTTTATATTGTTTTCCAGTAATATAATATTATTATACTTCTTTATCGGTTAAAAGAGAAGCCTATTTTAACATCATTGGAGCTGGCCATTCCTGGATGCCGTTCCGGAATGCGCGGTCCCTATTTGGGTCTGCGGATATACAGCAGCACGGAGAGGCCTATAAAGTACGCCACAAGCCCAAGCATCGTATAAAGGTACATTATGGGGGCATGTGTAACAAAGCCGACCACGGGAACGTTCAGCAGGAGCATGAGGGGGAAGCCCACGAAAAGGCCCGCGCCGCTGCCGAGAACGAGGTTTTTGGTTGCCGAGGATTCGAACCGGGGATCGATCTCTTTAACAAGGGCAAGGCCCGTTGAGACGATTCCCGTGAGGTTGCCGTACAAAGCCAGCATGTTTTCCAGCACATCCGTCTTGTAAATCCGCTTGCAGACAAAGACAATGTAGAATACGGTGATAATGCCGCCCAGCGTGCAGATGATGAGGGTGGGCAGCAGATATTGCTTCAGGATGGAAATGGATATCGCGGCGATGGAAGCGGTGATCATGAAATCAAACGCGCCGCCGGCTATTCTTTCCAGCAGGAAGTCGCTGGTATATTCCCGGACGATGACTTTTTTCCTTCTCAGCAGGTCATAAATAAAACGGAACAGGATGGCAAGAAGGGAGGCGACGATGAAGCTGAAGCCCCACAGCATGGTGGATAGGGTCTGGCCAAAGGTCCCCATGGTGCCCAGGACGGTGGTAAGCCCCCTCAATACCAGATAGGTCGCCAGGTAGATGATTCCGATGGTGAACAACTGGATCGTGAAGCCGTCGACGGATTCGGCGTCTCCGATATCCTCCTTGTGGATTGCCTTGTCCGGCACAAAATTCTTGTCGCGCAGGTGGGAGGGCTTGATTTTCTGTTTCCGGATGAGGTAGTTCATCAGCGGGATTCCGCCGATGCATGCCCAGAGCAGGCCCATCGCGGCGACGGACAGGCCGATGTTGCCTCCGTTGACGAAGCCCAGCGCTTCCCAGGACCTGCCCATGGAATAGGCCTGGGCCGAACCCTGGCCGAAGCCCAGGGGCAGGAGCATGCCGAATACGGGGAACAGGTCCGGGAAGAAGGTATAGGCCAGGAAGAGGGACAGCCCGAAACCGATGATTCCCTGCAGCACATAGCCGTTTACGATAAAGATCCCCGTATTTACAATATCCCGGTTCTTTTCGGTGTTTCGCTCCTTTAAGGCAAGGGAAATGAACCCGACGGACATCAGGTGGTACAGGATGTTGCCCATGTGTTCCGCGCTGAACGGCGTCAGATTCAGGAACTGCGGGCCCAGGACGAGGCCGATGAACCCCGCTATGATCGCATTGGGTATAAAGAACCGTCCAAAAAACTTGAAGCTTCTTTTCAGATAGGTTGCCAGACCCATGAATAATGAGAGCATTAAGATATCCCAGATGTAAGACCAGCCTGAACTCATGTCCGTTTCCCCCCTTGGTGTTTTTTCAAAAATCCGATTGCCATGACCCATTTATAGGCCGAAAAATCCCCATTTTTCCTGCTGAACCGGTACAGGATACCGTCCTCTATAATTTCCAACTGGTTGTTGAATTGAATATTCTCTCCAATTATATCATGCAAATGAAATCGGTGCAGTACATTGCCGGCAAGGCTGTATTCGATCCTGCCGGGATAAAGGGTCAGGATTCCGCCCTCCTCCTCCGTTTTCAACGTCCCGGTTTTTTGCCCCGTCCGCAGGACGATTTCCCTGTCGGCCAGCAGCGGTTCACCGCGTTCGGAGGAAATCCGTGCTGCAGCGAGCGCCTCAAGTTGTTCCAACTGCCACAAGTTCCAATCCCGTGCATTGTCAAAATGAAGTTTGGCCCCGTCCGTCTCCAAAAAGCCGTAGGAATTGTACACCGCATCATAGGAGCAGTTTCCGCACCGCAAATGGCTGCCGTTGGATTTCAGACCTCCTATGGCTCCGCATTCGGGGCAGGTAAAGAGGAAAAGCTCCAGCTTCTCCGCCGGACGGCGGCCTTTGTAGGGGATCATCCGGCTGCGCTGGTAATCCGTTTCGTCATGGGCCAGGCTTTCGGAAATGGCACGGTATATTTCGTCGGCGGTCAGGCCTGCGATGTCCTGGGACTCCAAAACCCGGGAAAGCGTCATGGTCAGCCCGCCCTTCCGCGTTGAGGCCGCCCACCGGGGCATGGAAAGACAGGCGCCCTGGAATACCACTGATACTACGGGGATTTTCAGGGCTTTGATCAGCTTGGCGGTGGCGTAGAGAAGGGGCAGCGTCCTGCCGTCCCAGTTTCTCCGGCCTTCGGGGAATATGCCCACGATGCCGTCGCTTTTGACCACTTCCAGGATTCCCCGTATGGACTGGGGGTCCGCCACGTTTTTCGTCTTCGGAATGGCCCCCACAAGCTTCAGGAGTTGCTTGAGCACCGGGCTCCGGAAATAGGCGTCCGAGGTGATGAAGTAAACGGGGTCCGGAAAGCACATGGAAAGAAGGAAGGGGTCCCAGAAATTCGTGTGGTTGGCAAGGACGATATAAGGCGGTTTAAGGCCTGCCAGCTTTCCGTTCTCGATCTTGTAGCCGAACAGGAGCTTCATGTAACCGCCCAGCGTGAGTTTCAGAAATTTATTGAACAGCTTGCCCGCTCTGTATTTTCTCAATTTCATGCTTCGATGCTCCGTTGCTCCCGGGGTTTTTCGCAGAACAACTTTTATAATGGAATTCATTTTATCACAAGCCCGGGGAAACATCCATCCTTATCTAAAAATTAACACGATTGCTTTTGGGGTCCGGCTGGTGTAAAATCAAAGAATATGGATCAGTTACGGCGCATCGTAGCGCAAGCCGGCGGCTTCGTCGGTCTTGTGCTTTTTTGATGCGCAGGGCGCCCTGGCAAGCGGGGCGAAGGCTTTAGGAGGAAAATCATGAGAAAAACGAAAATCATCTGTACGTTGGGACCTTCTGTTGACAATGAAGATATATTGCGCAAATTAATGCTTCTGGGCATGGATGTCGCCCGCATCAACTTCTCCCATGGGACCCACGAAGAGCATAAGAAGAGGGTGGAGACCTTCAAAAGGGTGAGGGACAGCCTGAAACTCCCCATACCGCTGCTCCTGGACACCAAAGGGCCGGAGATCCGGACCGGAAAATTCGAGACCGGTGAAGTCCTGCTGAAGGAAGGGGACACCATTACCCTTGTCAATGAGGACATCGTCGGAAACTGCCACAGGGCCACCGTTACTTACAAAGAGCTGTATAAGGACGTAAAAAAGGGAGGGCGGATCCTGATCAACGACGGGCTGGTGGAGCTCGAGGTCTGCGGCATTGAGGGCACCGACATCACCTGCCGGGTTCTCAACGGCGGCGTCATCGGCAACAACAAGGGGATCAACGTTCCCAATGTGGAGATCCATCTGCCGTCGATCACGGAAAAGGATGTTGCGGACATCGTCTTCGGAATCGAAAATGAATTTGACTTTATCGCCGCCTCCTTTGTGCGCAAGGCCTCCGATGTGATCGAGATCAAGAAGGTGCTGGAAAAGCATGGCGGGCACGGAATAAAGGTCATTGCCAAGATTGAGAACCGGGAAGGCATAAAGAATTTTGACGAAATCATCAAGGTGTCGGACGGGATCATGGTGGCCAGGGGCGACCTGGGCGTGGAGATCCCCGTGCAGGAAGTTCCGGTGGTCCAGAAGCAGCTGATCGAGAAGTGCTACCGGAACGGCAAGCCGGTCATTACGGCCACCCAGATGCTGGACTCGATGATCCGCAATCCCAGGCCCACCAGGGCCGAGGCCAGCGACGTGGCAAACGCCATCTATGACGGAACCAGCGTCATCATGCTTTCCGGGGAAACGGCGGCGGGGAAGTATCCCCTGGAAACCCTCGAAATGATGTGCAGGATAGCGGAGACGGCGGAGAATTCCATGGATTACTGGAAAAGGTTCTCCTCCATGCAGTACGACATGATGGCCAGCGTGACCAACGCCATCAGCCATGCGACCTGTACGACGGCGCAGGACCTGAATGCTTCCGCCATCATCACGGTCACCCAGTCCGGCCATACCGCCCGGATGATCTCGCGGTTCCGGCCGGCATGTCCCATTATCGCAACCACCACCGATTCGCGGGTGCTGCGGCAGCTGTCGCTTTCCTGGGGCGTCCTGCCGTATCTTGTCAAGGAAGCTTCGTCTACGGACGAAATGTTCGACATGGGGGTGGAAAAGGCGCTGGAATCGGGACATGTGAAAAGCGGGGAACTGGTCGTGATTACGGCCGGCGTGCCGATCGGCGTAAGCGGGACGACCAATATCCTGAAGGTGCATATCGTTGGGAAGGTGCTTGCACAGGGAATGGGCACCGGGACGGGTTCCATAACCGGCGAGCTCTGCGTGGCGCGGAGCGTCGTGGAAGCAAAGGAGAAGTTTACGGAAGGGTCCATATTGGTCGTGCCCTATACCAACAACGAGATGCTTCCCATTATGAAAATGGCCTCCGCCCTGATCGTGGAGGAGCCAGGAATAGCTTCCCATGCGGCCATTGTCGGCCTGACCCTGGAAATTCCGGTGGTGGTCGGGGCCGCGAACGCCACCCATATTCTGAAAACCGGCTCCGTGGTGACGGTGGATGCCGACAGGGGCCTGGTCTTTTACGGGACGACGAAAAGCTGAAGGCGGGGGCGATATCCGCCCCCGCGGATCAGTTGGCTTTCACTTCCGTCCAGATCTTGCTGTATTCCTTGTTGATTTCATCGCCGGGGTATTCGAAGATTTCGCAGTTCTTCAGGTCCTCGTCCTGCGGATAGGCCGCCCGGTCCGACGTCAGCGCCGGATCCAGCTTTTTCATCACTTCCGTTTGGGGAGTGGCGTAGCCGATGTATTCCGTATTGTTATAAGCCGCATCTGTACTGCACATGAAGTTGATGAAGGTTTCGGCTTCTTTCTGGTGCTTGCTGGTATTGGGGATTACCATGGAATCAAACCAGTAGTTTGTGCCTTCTTTCGGGATCGCATAGGCGAGGTTTTCATTCTCGGACATGCAGTAATAGGCGTCTCCTGACCATACCACCGCAAGCGCCGCCCCGTCGCCTATCATCATATCCTTTACTTCATCCACCACATAGGCGTAGACCAGGGGCTTTTGCTCCGTCAGCTTTGCTTTTGCCTGCTCCAGTTGGGAAAGCTCCTGGGTGTTCATGGAAAAACCGAGCATTTTCAGGGTGATTCCGATGCTGTCCCGTTCGCTGTCCGGCATGAGGATTTGCTTGTTGTATTTTTTATCCCATAGGATCTTCCAACTGTCCACCGGGTCCGAAACCATGGTCTTGTTGTACAGGATTCCCACCGTGCCCCACATATAAGGAACGGAATATTCGTTGTTCGGATCATAGGACAGGTTTTTGAACCGGTCGCCGATGTATTTGTAATTGGGGATATTGTTCAGGTTGATTTTATTCAGCATGCCCTCGTCCTTCATCCGCTTGATCATGTAGTCCGAAGGAATGGCCACGTCATACGCCGAGCCGCCGGTCTTGATCTTCACATACATGTCCTCGTTGGTGGTGAAGGTTTCATAATTCACCCTGATGTCGGGATAGGCCGCTTCGAAATCGGCAATAGTACTCTCGCCGATATACTCGCCCCAGTTGAATACATTGATCGTGACCTGGCCGTCCGAAGCGGTACCGCCGCCCGAGGCCGTTGCCGGACCGCCGCATGCGGCCAGTGCGAATGCGCAGACAGCCAGTGCGGCAAAAACAACGAAGCTTTTTTTCATTTTCATTTTATTTCCCCCTTTAAATGCTGCAAACAGCTATATCAAATTACTCAGTTTGGCGGTTTCCTTGGCGCCCCCGCCCGGGTTCGGGCCGGAGGACCTTCTATTTATGATCAGCAGCAGTCCGAGCACCGTAATGAACATGATGGTGGACAATGCGTTTATTTTCGGATTGATCCCGCGCCTTGCCATGGAGTAGATCGTGATGGAAAGGGTGGAGACCCCGGAACCCGTTGTAAAGAAGCTGACGATGAAATCGTCCAGGGACAGGGTGAACGCCAGCAGGAAGCCCGTGATGACCCCCGGCATGATCTCGGGCAGGATTACCTTGCGGAATGCGAGCAAAGGCGTTGCGCCCAGGTCGAGGGCCGCTTCCCTGAGGTTGTTGTTCAGCTGCTTGAGCTTGGGCAGCACCGACAGGATCACATAGGGCACATTGAAGCTGATATGCGCCAGCAAAAGCGTCAGGAACCCAAGCTTGAGGTTCACGAAGATAAACAGGATCATCAGGGAAATGCCGGTCACGATATCGGGATTCAACACCGGCAAATAGGTCAGGTTCATGATCAGGGACTTTTTAAGCTTGCCCATATTGTGAATGCCCACCGCAGTGGCAGTGCCCATGACCGTTGCGATCAAGGAAGCCGACAGGGCCACGGCCAGCGTGTAATACAGCGAGGACATGATCTGCGTGTCCCGGAACAGCTCGCCGTACCACTTCAGCGTGAAGCCGTCCCAGTGCGCCCTGGATTTGGAGTTGTTGAACGAATAAATGATCAGGACGAAAACCGGCGCGTACAGGAAAGCGAACATGAGAAACAAATAGGCCTTCTTGACGGTTTTTTTCAAAACAGCCCACCTCCCGCCTCTTCTTTGTCATACCGGGACATGATCCCCATGCTGGCCAGGATCAGGAGCATCATGATAATGGAAACGGCGGAACCGAAATTCCAGTCGTAAACCCGCATGAACTGGTCTTCGATGAGGTTTCCGATCAGGGTGTACTGGCTGCCGCCGAGGAGCTTGGAAATGACAAAGGTGGTTACGGCCGGCATGAACACCATGGTGATCCCCGAAACGACTCCGGGCATGCTCAGGGGAAAGGTGATCCTCCGGAAAACGGTGAGGGAATCGGAGCCCAGATCTTCCGCCGCCTCAACCAGGCTGGAGTCGATCTTGCTCATGACCGAGAAGATCGGCAGGACCATAAACGGCAGGAAGTTGTAGACCATGCCCAGTACCACCGCCGAATCGGTGTACAGGATGTTCAGCTGGGGAAGCCCCAGGGCGCCGAGAAAGGTGTTGACCAGGCCCTTGCGCTCCAGCAGCGTCATCCACGCGTAGGTCCGCAGCAGGAAATTCATCCACATGGGGATGACGAAAAGCAGCACCATCAGGTTTTTCCGGCTCAAATCCTTGCTGGCCAGGATCATGGCCACAGGGTATCCGAGAATGAGGCAGATGAACGTGCTGATCAGCGCCAGGGCGACAGAACGTACCAATACCTTGATATAAATGGGCTGCATGAATTTTTCAAAGTTTTCCGGCGAAAGCACCTTGCCGGAATCGGTGCTGACGGTGACGCTGTAATACAGTACGAGGACCAGCGGCACCAGAATGAAGATCAGCATCCAGACCACGTATGGGTACGATGTCCATCCTTTTTTCATGTTGGCTGCACCTTTTTCATTATTTGTATATCGTAGGGCTGTATCTTCAGCCCCACCTTCGAATCCACCGGTTCCATGGCCGTGCTGTGGACGATCCAGCTGTAGCCGTTTTCCCCGACGACCTGCATTTCGTAATGGACGCCCTTGAAGGTGACCGATTTGACCCATCCCTGCAGCAGGTTTTCATTTTCGTGCATCAGCCGGATGTCCTCGGGCCGGATGACGACATCCACATTTTCATTGGGGCCGAAGCCTTTATCAACGCAGTCGAATTCGCGGTTTGCGAATACCACCCGGAAATCCTGGACCATGACGCCGTCAATGATGTTGCTTTCTCCTATGAAATCCGCCACAAAGGCGTTTTTTGGCTCGTTGTAGATGTCCTGCGGAGTTCCGATCTGCTGGATCGTTCCCTGCTGCATGACGACGATGGTGTCCGACATGGTGAGGGCCTCCTCCTGGTCGTGGGTGACGTAGATGAAGGTGATGCCAAGCCGCTTCTGGATGTTTTTCAGCTCCGACTGCATCTCCTTCCGGAGCTTCAGGTCCAGCGCCCCGAGGGGCTCGTCCAGCAGGAGCACCTCCGGCTCGTTCACCAGCGCCCGGGCGATGGCGATCCGCTGCTGCTGGCCTCCGCTGAGGGTGTCCACGGTCCTTTTTTCAAAACCGGAAAGGTTGACCATGGCCAGCATTTCGCCCACCTTTTCCCGGAGGACATTTTTGTCCGTCTTTTTTATTTTCAGCCCGAAGGCGATGTTCTCGAAAACGTTCATATGGGGGAAGAGGGCGTATTTCTGGAATACGGTGTTGACCTTCCTTTTGTAAGGAGGAACGCCGTTGATGTTTACGCCCTCGAACAGAACGGAGCCCGAGGTGGGGGTCTCAAAGCCGCCTATGAGCCGCAGCGTCGTTGTCTTGCCGCAGCCGCTGGGCCCCAGGAGGGTGATGAATTCGTTCTGCCGTATGTAAAGGTTGATTCCCTTAAGGGCTTCATGTCCGTCGTATTCTTTTGTCAGATCGACCAGTTCGATAATATGGTTGGACATATCCTTCGCTCCTTCTTTCTGTGTTTCGCAGCCGGCCCTTAAAAGCTCGGAGGGGTCGAAACCCATAAAACCCTTGCGGCGGTCTTGCCCGCATTCGATATGTAATGTACGGCGTTGGGCCTGAAATAAAAGCTCTCATCCTTTTTGACCCGGTATTTTTTGTTTCCCAGGTGAATGTGGATGCTGCCGGAAAGGAGGTAGCCGAATTCCTCCCCGTCGTGGGGATCGTCGATTTCCGAAGCGCCGCCCTCGGCCAGCACCATCAGGATGGGCTCCATGCGGTTCTTCTGCGAATCCGGCACGATCCAGTGGAGCTCGTTCTTCCGTTCGCCGTCCTCCTTGACGAATACGTCCTCTTTGCTAAAAACGATTTTTTCATCCACCGCTTCATTGAAGAAGTCCTTCAGGTTCGAACCGAGGCACTGGAGCAGGTCCACCAGGGTTGCGATGGACGGGGAGGTCAGATCCCGTTCGATCTGGGATATGAAGCCCTTCGACAGCTCGCTCCGGTTGGCAAGCTCCTCCTGGGTCAACCCGTTCTTGACCCGGAGCATTTTGATTTTATTGCCGATTTTCATGTTCCACCTGCCCAGGAACAACCGAAAAATTATTTTCCGCTTGTTCCTTGCTCAAAATACTAAACATTTTGTTTAGAAACACTAAACTTACAAAACAATTTATTATAAACATAATGACCGTTTATTGTCAATATTTACGATATAAAACTGAAAGTTGTCGAAAGCGTCATTCTGCAAGGAGCCGGCGGGCTTTTTCGATGCTTTGGCCGTCCGGCGGGGAAACGCCGGCAAGAGGGTATTCCAGGCCGAGTTGCTCCCATTTGTACGAGCCCATGGAATGGTAGGGGAGAACCTCGACCTTTTGTACGTTCCGGAGCGTTCGGATAAAAGCGGCCGCCGCCTTCAAATCCTCCTCCGAATCCGTATATCCCGGAACCAGCACATAGCGGATCCAGACCGGGATGCCCAGATCGGACAGCCGCCGCGCAAATGCGGCGGGCTTTTCCCGGCCGACGCCGGTGATTTCCCGATGGGCTTCGTCGCAGGCATGCTTGATATCGAGCAGCACAAGGTCGGTGCAGGACAGCAGCCCGTCCAGGTTGTCGGGCCCGGAAAAGCCGCTGGTGTCCAGGGCGGTGTGGATGCCGCTTTCACGGCACCTGCGGAACAGCTCCGCCACAAAGGAAGGCTGCAGCAGCGGTTCGCCGCCGGAAACCGTGACGCCGCCGCCGGAAAACTTCATATAGCCCGTATACCTGGAGATTTCCCTCATTACTTCGTCCACCGTATATTCGCGGCCGCCGAGGGGTTCCCACGTATCCCGGTTGTGGCAGTAAAGGCAGCGGAGCGGGCAGCCCTGCAGGAACGCCACAAAACGGATGCCGGGTCCGTCCAGCGTCCCGAAGGTTTCAAAGGAATGGATGCGGCCGGTTCGGTCCAATTCGGTTTACCTCCGACAAAAAATAGGGAATGAAAGGTTTTTCATTCCTAGTACCATACTGGTATTATGCTGCCGGAACGTCTGAAAATCAAGAGGATAATGTTTTACGACACCAGGATGTCGAATATTTTGATCACCTTATCCATGTAAACCTTCTGGCGGCTGTTAAAGGCCGGGGCAATCACCTTCAGCGTCTGGAGCAGCTGGCCTATGCCCATGCCGCCCGCGCCGCCCGCGCCGCCGCTTTTCCCCATTTCCCGGAAATGATGCTTGATTCCCCGGTAGGTGCTGCTGTAATGGCTGCTCAGCCGGAAGGCCTCGCCGAAGGAGCCGCCCCTCACCGCGGGGAAAATGTCCGAAATGGAGGTCAGGGTATCCTGGAGGAGCGTCAGGCGGTCAGGCTGCGGAATTTCAACGGGCTGCCCGTTTTCGTCCGCCCGGACGGGATTCTGCAGCTGTCTCATTCTTTGTATGACGAGCAATGCGTTCGTAATCGTTTCAATATCCATTTTTTGTTCCATCGATCTATCACCGGTTTCCCATTTCACTACCTTATATTATGTCAAACCTGCGATAATGTTGCGTTCCCGGACCGGTGAATATGCCGGATGCACATGCCGGTCCCATTTTACGGAAACGACATATTGTCACAGGGCTGCGAATTGGGATATACTTGATATGGGGGTGGTCTTATTTGACTGGAATGGTGATCGCAGACGACGAACTGCTTATAAGGCAAGGGCTCCAAACCATATCATGGACCGATTACGGCATCGAAATCAAGGGGATCGCATCCAACGGGACGGAGGCCCTTTCCCTGATTGAGTGCACTTTTCCGGAAATACTCCTGACCGACATCCGGATGCCCGGAATGGACGGCCTGAGGCTGATCCAGGCGGCCAAAAAGCTTCTGCCGGACATCAAGTCCATCCTGCTGACGGGGTACCAGGATTTCGGCTATGCCCACTCGGCCATCCAGCTCGGCGCCATGGGTTACATCCTGAAGCCTTCCGATCCGGACGAGATCATCCGCACGGTCCTGAAGGCCAAGGAGCAGGTGGACGCCGAGCAGGCGGAAAAGCGCAGCCGGGAGAGGATCCGCCAGCAGATCGACGGGGTGCAGAATATTCTGATCCAGTCCTTTTTAACGGATCTGCTGTACGGGCGGATCACGGATGCCGCCGTGATCTCCGAAACCTGCCGGAAATACGATATTTGCTTCAGCAACGCCATCGTCCTGCTCGTCGAAGCCGGCCTGGAAGGCCGGGAACCGGACGGCGGGCTGATGCCGGGGCTGAAAGAGGAGATCCGGGGAGTGCTGTCCGACCTGAATACCGTATATACCGTCGATATGGATTCCACCTCCGTCTGCGCCGTTATCGAATTTCCTGCGGCGGCGGTGCCGGAACAGGACATTGTCCTGTCCATGGCGGCGGGGGTGCGGAATCATCTGGAAAGCCTCCTGGGCATCCATGCCGGCGTCGGAACGGGAATGTACTGCAGGAGCGCGTCGGAGCTCCACAGGGGCTACCTCCAGGCGCTGAACGCGATCCGGACCGGAACGATTCCTGCCAGGAACGCTACGGTCAAGAACATCCTGGACTTTATCGAAAGCCGTTTCATGGAGGATATTACGCTCCTTATGGCTTCCGAGCACGTTTATATGAACCATATCTATTTAAGCCGGCTGATCAAGAAGGAAACCGGCGAGAATTTCATCGACATCCTGACCCGCGCCCGGCTGCGGAAAGCCTGCGAAATGCTGCGGGAAACCAGCCTGAAAACCTATGAAATCTCCGAAATGGTCGGCATAAAGGATTCTGGCTATTTCAGCCAGGTGTTCAAGAAACGGTTCGGGGTAACGCCTTCGGAGTACAGGGAAAACGCATTGTCTTCAACGAGGTCAAAGGGATGAAAATCATAGCGAAGCGCCTCAATGACATGCCCATCAAAAACAAGCTGCTGCTTGCGTTTCTATTGCTGATCATCCTGCCGGTCATGCTGATCGGCTTTTTTTCCTTCTACACCTCCAAGGGCCTGCTCAAGCAGAAAACCGAACAGTATACCAGCGATGTCCTTATGGAAACGGGCGAGAATGTGGACGTGAAGCTTCGGGAAATCGAACGGCTGTCCTTTCAGATCGTGTCCAGCATGCCCATCCAGCAGTCTTTGCGGAAAGCCAACAAGGGGGTCACGGACGAGTATGAAAAAATCGATGTGGAACAGACGATCGATACCCAGCTGAAGGGCTTCCTTACGCCGGAGCTGGACATTGCCGCCATCCGGATCATCTCGCTTTCGGGGATCACCTATTATGTCAATCCGGGTTCCATTGCCTTCGGCAACGTCGACGGCGAAAAGGAAATTCTGGAGAAAGGGGTCGGAAGCGCCGTATGGTTCAAGACGGAGCCCCGCTACGGCACCATAACCGTGGGCAGGGCCATCAACAGCATTGTCAACCAGGAAATGATCGGCTTTCTGTTCATAAACCTCCGGGAAAGCTCCCTCTACAACATTTATAAAAAGACGGAGCTGTTCAAAAACGGGGAGATTTACATCATCGACAAGGAAGGGTCCATCCTTTCCCACAAGGACAAGAAGCTTCTGAACACCTTTGTCGGCGACGCGGCGGAAGGGATCACCCTCGACAGCCTGCGGGACAATTTTATCACCGCCTCCGTCAACTCAAAGATGTATTATATTGCTTCCAGGGCGATCAACAACGCCCATTGGAAAATCATCGCCATCATCCCGACAGAGCAGTATGAAGGCGACATCCTCCGGCTCCGCAGTTGGACGATCATCATCTGCGCCTCCTGCTGCCTGCTGGCCCTGCTGATTTCCCTGGCCCTGTCGGGCAGCATATCCCTGCCGCTGCGCAAGCTTTCCTCCATGATGGAGAGGGTCGGAAAGGGGGATTTCAGCGTATCGATTTCCTATGATTCGAAGGATGAGGTGGGGATCCTGAGCAGCCATTTCAACAAGATGGTCGCCCAGGTGCAGAAGCTGATCCAGGAGGTCTACCAGGAGCAATACCTCACCCAGAAGGCGGAGCTCAAATCCCTCCGGATGCAGATCAATCCCCATTTCCTGTACAATACGCTGGAATCGATCAACTGGATGGCCCGCATCAAAGGCGCGCCCGAAATAGGGGATATGGTCAAGGCGCTGGGGGATCTGATGCGGGTGAGCATCAGCGGCGAGGATTTCATCCCGGTCGGGGAGGAAGTGGGAAACGTCGTCAATTACCTCAAGATACAGAATTTCCGGTATGGGGACCGGTTTGAGGTCCGGATTCATATTGAGCCGGACATTGAAAAGATCCTGGTGCCGAAGCTCATTTTGCAGCCCATCGTCGAAAATGCCATTGTTCACGGCCTGGAGGAGAAGGTTGGCAATGGGCGGATTGAAATTACCGGCGTATTGGAGGAGGGCAACATCGTCATTACGGTTGCCGACAACGGGGTCGGGATGGAGGAGGAGAAAGCGGCGGTCATCCTGGACGACGGCGGGGAGGAAGCCGCCCACGGCGACAACCATACCCATATCGGCCTGAAAAATGTGGACCGCCGGATCAAGCTGTATTACGGGCAGCAATACGGCCTTTCCGTCGCTTCGGTTCCCGGAAGCGGAACAACGGTGCGGGCGGTTCTTCCCATGGAGCAGAATTAAATTTTTTTGGGAAATTTATACTTTCGTACTTGACAAAATTCAATTTGCAGCATAAAATATATAAAAACGATAGGTATACTTTGGTTAAAAGAGAATAGCACGTTGCAAAGTTGACCAGAAAACTGGAGGCTAAGTTCATCTAAACATGAGCTTGGCCTTTTTGTATTTGCCGCCGCAGGAGCCGGGCTGCGGCCTTCGGGGAGCAGACAGCGGCCCGGGGAGCAAACTGCTGCAGAGGAAGCGGAGCCGGATTTCCGCAGGTTTCCAACAAAGAAAAGAATGGAGGAAGAAGCTTGGCTGAATTTATGGAACGCGCTAAATTTTCTTGTGCTCTCGGAGGAGCATTGACCACCATCGCGGGGATCCCCCGGGTGGTTCCCATCGTACATGCGGCGGGAGGCTGCGCCACGGCCCTGTCCAACACCTACAACCTGGCGTCGGGCTACCGGGGCGTGGGGTATTGCGGAGGGACCATGATCCCTACGTCCAATATTTCCGAAAACAACATCGTATTCGGCGGGGAAAAGAGGCTGGAGGAGCAGATCGAACACTCGCTGCGGATCCTGGACGGCGACCTTTATGTGGTCGTAACGGGCTGCCAGGTGGAAATCATCGGGGACGACGCCGTCGGCATCGCCCGGAGATTCCGGGACCGGAAAGTGGTGGGGGCAAGCACCCCGGGCTTCCTGGGGAATTCCTTCAAGGGGTACGACTCCGTGCTGAACACGCTCATTTCAGAGGTGGTCGAGCCGTCGGCGGCGAAGGAGGGAAAAACCGTCAACCTCCTGGGGACGGTTCCCGGACACGACGTGTTTTATCTCGGCAACCTGAATGAAATCAAAAGGCTCCTGGAGCGGATCGGCGTCAGGGCCAACACGTTTTTCGGAACGGGAGAGAATGTCGCCGCCATCCGCGGATACGGGAAAGCCTCCCTGAACATCGTTTTTTCCACCCAGGCCGGAGTCGGGCCTGCCCGGACCTTTGAAGCCGTGCACGGCATCCCGTACCTTTTCGCCGATCTGCCCGTGGGCCCCACGGGGACCAGGGAATTCCTGCACAAGGTCGGGAAGGCGCTGGAGGTGGACGAGAAAACGGTGGAGAAAGTCCTTCGCGAGGAGGAAGATACCTATTATTCCTTCCTGGAGCGGATCGTAGACATCTATTCGGATATTGACTTCCAGCGGTATGCCGTTGTGGCGGCGGACAGCTATTACGCCTTTCCGCTGACCCGCTTCCTGGCCAATGACCTGGGGTGGATCCCCCACCTGACCTCCATCAACGATATTGAATCGGAGGAGGAACAGCTGGAATACCGCGCCAAATTTGAAGGGATCGATTCCGAATCAAAGCCCCTGGTCCTTTTCGAGCGAAACGTGGGAGCGCTGGCGAAGAACATCCGGGACAGCTGGCCTTATAACAACAACCAGAAATATTACGACGCCTTCAGCCCCGCCTATGTGATCGGGACGGGCGTGGAGCGGGGAATTGCGGAGAAGATCGGCGCGGGCTTCCTGGCGGTGGCTTTCCCGGTCAGCAACCGGGTGGTCCTGAGCAAGGGCTACACCGGCTTCCGGGGAGCGCTGACGCTGGTGGAGGACCTGCTGTCGTCCCTGGTGGCGGCGCGCTAAGGGCATAGCCGCCCCTAAATTGAGAAGGAGGGTACTTTTATGTCCAATTATTCGGATACGTTAACCTATGATTTTTTGAAGGCGGACGCCCCGCCGACCCGGGAGGAGCGCATCGGCGCCTGCATCGCCTTCTGCGGCTCCTGCGGGCAGCTGAAGGAAGGCATCCGCTCGGGCTGCGCCCAGCTGCAGAGCCGGAAATTTTCCCAGAGCGGCGGCTGCCAGCTGACCCTGGCCGTCGGCATCGTCAGCAGCCTGACCAATGTGGTCATAATCATCCATTCCCCCCTGGGCTGCTGCTCCAGCTTCGTCGGCACCGGCGGCCTGCGCAAGACCATGCGCGCGTCGAAAGGCAAAAAGGACGAAGATTTTGTGTGGATTCACACAAACCTGGATGAAAACGACGTGGTCCAGGGCGGTGTGGAAAAACTCCGGAAAGCGGTCCTCTATGCGGAAAAGGAATACCACCCCGAGGCCATCCTCATTGCCAACGGCTGCGTGCCCGGAATTATCGGCGACGACGTGGATTCCCTGGTCACGGAGCTGTCGGGCCGGATTTCGGCCAAAATCGTGCCGGTACACTGCGAGGGGTTCAAGAGCAAATTCGTCGCTTCCGGGTACGATTCGGCCTACCACGGCTTCCTCCGGTATTTGCTGGAACCGGTCAAGCGCTATGAAAGCCCGGTTCCACGGGAGGAGCGGGATGCCCGGGAACGCTGGCAGATCAGCCGGACGGTTAACCTCTTTAATGTGGGCTCCAACAGCAGCGGGGACGAAGCGGAGCTTTCCAGGCTCGTAAGCGCCCTGGGGCTGATTCCGCGGGTGCTGCCCCTTCACGCGTCCCTGGAGGACCTGGCCCGCATCGGGGAAGCGGCTCTCAACGTCAGCATCTGCGCGACCCATGACGATTACCTCCTGGGACACCTGAAGCAGCGCTTCGGAACGGACTATCTCATCGACACGCTGCCCATCGGCATAAAAAATACAAACCAGTGGATTCGCAGGATCGCGGGGTATTTTCACCTGGAGGACGAGGCGGAACGGCTTATCCGGTTTGAGAACGAGCAGTTGGGAAAAGCGCTGGAGCCCATCAAAAAGGTGCTGGCGGGCAAGACCATCTATGTCGGCGGCGGAGAGACCCGGATCATCACCACGGCGGAATTTTTCACCTCCCTGGGTATGAAGCCCCTGGGCGTCAAGGCCCACAACGTGGACCGGTTCGTGGAGGAGATGCTGGACGATATCGACCATCCGGACCTGGTGGTGGAGGTAGGCGCGGGCCAGCCGGCGGAGGAACTGAATCACCTCAACCGCCTGAAGCCCGATCTGTACGTCGGCCATATGGGAGCCAACGGCTGGGCGTCCAGGCTGGGCGTCCCCAATCTTCCCCTCTTCGGGCAGACCCTGAATTACATGGGATATGCGGGCGCCTTCGAGCTGGCCAGAAAGGCGGCCAAGGTGCTCAAAAACACCAATTTCGTCCGGAACATCTCCTCCCATGTGCGGCTGCCGTTGAGCGAGGCCTGGTTCGCGGAGAATCCCGCGGACAATATCAAGGAGAACGAAATTTATTGAAGGAGCAGGAAACGGAGGATCGCCATGTGCGTTGCAGAAAGCAATTTAGCAATCGTAAACAACCTGACGGAATTAATCGGCAATACGCCGATCTTGAGGCCGGCCGCCTTTAAAAAGCTTGCCGGGATCAACGAAGCGGAGCTGCTGCTGAAGCTGGAATATTACAACCCCCTCGGAAGCGTAAAAGACCGGATCGCCTATGCGATGATCACGGATGCAGAGCAAAGGGGGCTCCTGACCCACGACTCCGTCCTCATCGAGCCTTCCAGCGGAAATACGGGGGTGGGGCTCGCTTTTGTGGCGGCAGCCAGGAAATACAAGCTGATCATTACCATGCCCGATACCATGAGTCAAGAGAGAAGGAGCCTTCTGACGGCCTTGGGGGCCGAGCTGGTCCTGACCCCGGGCGCCCTGGGGATGAAGGGCGCCATCCGGAAGGCGGAGGAACTGAGCATTCAGATTCCCAACGCCATCATCCTCCAGCAGTTCGACAATCCGGCCAACCCGGAGATTCACCGGAAAACCACGGGCCCCGAGATCTGGGAGGCGACCCGCGGCGAGGCGGACATCCTGGTGGCGGGGGTCGGCACGGGAGGCACCGTCACCGGCGCCGGTGGGTATCTGAAGGAAAAAAAGCCCGGCGTTCAAATCGTGGCAGTGGAGCCGGCCGCCTCAAGCGTGCTGTCCGGCGGGCCCATAGGGCCGCATAAGATCCAGGGGATCGGAGCCGGATTCATCCCGGGCGTGCTGGACTTGAAGCTGGTGGATGAAATTTACAGGGTGTGGAACGAGGAGGCCATCGACACCTCCCGCGTGCTCGCCAGGGAAGAGGGGCTGCTGGTGGGCATCTCCTCGGGAGCAGCGGCTTTTGCGGCGGCCAAGGTGGCCAACCGCCCCGAGAACAAGGGAAAGACCGTCGTAGCCATATTGCCCGACACCGGCGAGCGCTACCTGTCCACCGAGCTGTTTAACAAGGCGGTGGAGGAAAAAAGCCGGTACTGGTATTAAAGGAGAGGAGTGCGCCATGAAGTACAGGATCGCAGTCGGCACAAAGGATGATGTGAATGTGACCGAACATTTCGGGCAATGCGGGCGTTTCCTTCTCATCGATGTGGACCAGGAGAAGGATGAAATCACCGTCGCGGGGGAGAGGTTCACCCCCTGCTCGTCCCGATGCGGCGAGCACCGGGAGCAGCAGATCCGGGACAAGATCGACGCCCTTGGAGACTGTCGGATCATTCTGGTGAAGCAGCTGGGCGGCTGGTCGGAGAAGCAGCTGAACCACCGGGGGCTCATCGGGCTTCAATACCAGGGGGCGGTGGACGAGGCCCTGAAACGGATCCGCCATGCCTACCGGAAGCATAAATTCGGATGAAAGAAATCCGCAGGAAAGGAGAAGCATATGGAAGAAATAAGCGTTCACGAACGCATAAAGCTCTCGCAGCTTGAAGTGAAATTCGACTACCGCACCGTGATCCCTCTTGCCGCCGCGGGGCTTACGCTGCTGGCGGACGGGCTGATTCCCAACCATCCGGACGCAAAGTACAGGGACCTGACCAATTTCAGCACGGTTACGACCGCCGTCGCGGCGGTTGCGGCACTGCTGTTCGCCCTTTCCCGGTTCAGCGGCAGCGTCCGTTCGAAATACGCGGACAAGGCGTGGTTCATCGGAGGTCTGTTTACCTTTTTCAACGTCCTGAACCTGGTTACGGTAAAATTTCTGCTGCTGCCCCAGCTCTATTTCCCCAGTCTGAACCGCATATTGAACGTCTACATCACGGATTACCAGTTTTTGCTCACTTGTCTCGGCAGCTCCTTCAGTCTTCTGGTGGAAGGGCTGATCATCGGTTCTGTTGTCGGGATCGTGACCGGCATTGCTGTCGGCTGGAGCAGGCACTGGAACTACTGGATCTACCCCGTCATCCGCATTCTGGGACCGATTCCCTCCTCTACGTGGATTCCGCTGGCGCTGATCATTTTTCCGACGCCGCGGTGGGCGGCCGTGTTCCTCATTGCTTTCGGCGTCTGGTTCCAGCTGACCATCCTGACCAGCTCGGGGATCCAGAGCGTGAAACAGTCCTATTTCGAGGTTTCTTCCACGCTGGGGGCCACCAGTCTTCAAAATCTGTTCCGGATTGCCATCCCGGACGCGCTGCCCTCCGTATTCCTCGGCTTCTTCAACGCCACCTGCACTTCCTTTGTGGCGCTGATGGCGGCGGAGATGCTGGGCTGCAAATCCGGCATCGGCTGGTACATCAACTGGCAGAAGGAAATGGTCTCGTATCCCAACGTTTACGCGGGGCTGGTCCTGATCGCCGGGTTCTGTTACCTGTTCATCACCATTCAATTCAAGGTAAGGGATAAGCTGCTCGGCTGGCAGAAGGGGGTTATCAAATGGTAGGAACTCAAACGGCAAGCTTCGGGGCGGAAAGCACAGGGGCCATATCGGCAAGGGCCGTCTGCAAGGAATTCTGGCATCCGGACGGCGAAAAGGTCACGGCGCTGAGCAATCTGGACATCGACATCGACGCGGGGGAGTTCATCTGCCTGATCGGCCCCTCGGGCTGCGGGAAATCCACGTTCCTGCGGCTCGTCGGCGGACTGATCCCGCCCACCGGAGGAGAGCTGACCCTGGACGGCAGCCCCATCGGAGGGCCGGGCTACGAACGCGGCCTGGTGTTCCAGGACCCTACCCTGTTTCCCTGGCTGACCGTATTTGAAAATGTGGCATACGGCTTGAAAATCCGTCACGTGTATAAGGAAAAAAAGAAAGAGGTGGATCAATTCATTCGGCTGGTGGGGCTGGAGGGCTTCGGAAAAGCCTACCCGCACCAGCTTTCGGGGGGCATGGCCCAGCGTGCGAGCCTGGCGAGGGCGCTGGTGAACAATCCGAAGGTGCTGCTGCTGGACGAACCCTTCGGCGCCCTGGACGCCTTTACCCGCATGAACATGCAGGACGAAATCCTGAGGCTGTGGAAGGAAAGAGGCACGACGATGATCATGGTGACCCATGACGTGGACGAGGCGATTTACCTGAGCGACAGAGTGCTGGTCATGACGCCGCGTCCCGCGAAAATCGAGCAGGTGATCCAGGTGGAGATCGGACGCGGTGAAAATGGAGGCAGACAGCGGGACAGCGTGGATTTTCTCCGGCTGCGTTCAAAAATCCTGCAGATCCTGGATTTTACCGGGAAGTCCCAACAACTGGAATATTATCTTTAAGGGGGTATTTTATGAAAAGTTCATTTAGGATGAATGGAAAGAAATCCGTATTGCTTCGGAAAGGGATCGGCATTCTGTGCGCACTGGCGCTTCTGGGCGGAATGCTGGCCGCGTGCGGAGGCGGCTCCGCGGAAAAGACGGCGGACGCCGCGGTCTCTGAGGCATCATCGGCGGCCGCATCGCCCACGGCAGCCGCGTCCACCGCGGCTACAGCGGCGGAGAATACCGCTGCCGGAGGGGAAAAGACCTCCGGGGACACTTACAAGATCAAAATCATGTACAGCGCATCGTTGTGCGGAATTCCGCTGCATATTGCAAAACAGCTGAAGTTCTTCGAGGCCGAGGGGTTGGTGGAGGGAGAAAGCTATGAATTCCTCACTTCCAGCACGCCGGGCATCGAGATGCTGTCCACGAAGCAGGCGGACGTTACCTTCGGCCTCGTGGCGGCCATGCTGGCTCCGCTGGACAACGGCCTGGAAGCCAAAACCGTTATCGGCATCCATACGGGCTGCATCCAGATCCTCGCCAACGCCAATGCGGGCATCCACTCCCTGAAGGACCTGAAGGGCAAAAAGATCGGCGTTTCCCAGCTGGCCTCCTCCCCCCATATTATATCGCAGCGCGCCCTGGCCAGCGTCGGCATCGGCACGACAGCCGACAACATGCAGGTGGAGTTCGTCGTATACAACAAGGACGATCTGCCTGTGGCGCTGAAGAAGGGGGCGATAGACGCCGCGGCCCTCGGGGATCCGCAGGCCACGATCCTCATAAACGAAGGCTCGGCCGTGCCTCTCTTCAATTCGGCCACGGACGATCTGTTGAAGGACGAGTACTGCTGCTCGCTCTGGTTCCGGAACGAGGTGCTGGAGAAATATCCTGAAGAATGCGCCAGGGTCACCCGGGCAGTGCAGAAGGCGTCGGCATGGGTCGGACAGAACCTGGATCTGGCGGCGCAAATCCAATTGGACAACAAATGGCTCGTCGGCGATCTGGCGATTGACAGGCAGGTGCTGAAAACATACAAATACCTGCCTTCGGTAAGCGGCGTGGACGAAGCCCTGACCCGGAACATCCTGGATATGAAGAAGCTCGGCCTGATCAAGAAGGATACGGATGAGGTGCAGCTGGCGAAGAACAGCTTCTTGAAGCTGGAAGGCGTTCCGGACAATATCGGGGGCACAGTGGAGCCGCCCATCGACCCCAGGACCCAGATCAAGTCGGATACGGCCGCGGAGACCGCCGGCAGTACGGCCGATGGGACCACAGCCACTACGGATGCCGGTGTGCAGGGCGCGAAATAAGGAAGCGGCGGACGCCTATGCCTCCCAGAACTGTCGGAAAGCGTGCCGCGCCGCGGCTATTTCCCGCCGAAGCGGTCGTCCGTTTCCAGCAGGGGAATTCCTCCGGCAAAATACCGTTCAATAATATGGGCGTCGGCTTCAAACGCCAGCTCCGGCAGGCTGTCCGGCGCAAACCATCCCAGCCGGGCGATGTCGTCGCCCGGCTGTTCCGCGCCGCCCTCGACGCGGGCGAGCAATACTATACAGTATCTCATCCCATCGTGCCCGAAGCTGTTCTGGTATTCATAGGACGCGAAAATTTGCCGAATATTCAAGGCGGCCTCCCCCTCTTCCGAGGTTTGTTTTTTTGGCATTCTTCCGGAAAAGCATTGCATCCCGGTGGAAAATCCGGTAATCTATAAACAGAAGTTAGCCTATTGGAATTATAGCATATATTATACAAAACAGGGAGTGGAGTAATTTGAATAATGGCACAAACGACAGGGAAGCGGCGATAAGGCTGCTGAAAGAATACGTGAAATCCGAGAGCCTAATCCGCCACGCATGGACGGTGGAGGCGGTCATGAGGCATTTCGCCCGCCTGCTGGGGGTGGGAGAAGAGGACAAGTGGGGAATCGTCGGGCTTTTGCACGATATCGATTATGAGCGGTATCCCGACGAGCACTGCTTCAAGGCGCGGGAAATCCTGTCCGGCGCCGGCTGGCCCGAGGAAACCATCCGGGCGGTCGAGAGCCATGGCTACAAGCTGGTGAACGATGTCGAACCGATCCATGTCATGGAAAAGGTGCTCTATGCCACGGACGAGCTTACGGGGCTGATCGCCGCTACCGCTTTGCTGCGGCCGAGCCGGAGCCTGGCGGACCTGGGTGTCCAATCCGTCCGGAAGAAATGGAAGCAGAAGGGCTTTGCCGCCGGCGTCAACCGTGAAGTGATCGAAGACGGGGCGAAGCTTTTGAACCTGGACCTGGACTACATTATCGGACAAACCATCCTGGGAATGCGGACGGTGGCCGCGGAAATCGGCCTGGACGGGGGCGAATTTCCGGCGATTGGCGAATAAAGTTTATTTTTTTAACTCTTAAGTTTATTTTATGGCATTTCCTCCTTTCCGATCCGGATTTATAATGAAAAAGGATCAGCTGATACTTGGCAATACAGAATATAGAGGAGGAAATGCGCAGTATGAAGAGAATTTTTGTTGTTGCACTTTGTATTTGTTTTGCTTTTTCAATGGTTCTTTCCGGTTGCGGTACCAAGACGGAAACCGCTCCGCCCGAAGGATCGACCCCGGCGGTGGAGGAATCCGCGGAGGCAGCTCCTGCCGAAACGGCTCCCGCCGAGCCTGCTGAAAAAGTAGCCGTCAAGATTTCCTGCTGGGGAATTGAGACAGACCCCAACTCCCAGATCATCAAACAGGCAGTGGACCTTTTCAATCAGAAGAACACCGTAAATGCAACGGCTTCGGTGGAGTTCACCGAGCAGGAGCAGTACAAGACCAAGATCGCGGCGCAGATGGCCGCCAATGAAATTCCGGATGTGTTCAATACCTGGGCCGCCGGTTTCCTCAAGCCTTTTGTAAAGGCCGGCAAGGTCTATGCGCTGAGCGAATCCCTCGACAAGGATGCCGAATGGAGCGGCCGCTATGTGAAAGGCGTCATGTCCTCCCTGACCTTCGACGGAAAGGCTTACGCGGCGCCCACCACCCAAACGATCGTTTGTCTGTTCTATAACAAGGAAATATTCCAGAAATACGGGCTGAGCGAGCCGAAGACCTATGCGGACCTGAAAAATATCGTAAAGACGCTGAACGATAACGGCGTTGTCCCGTTTGCACTGGGCAACAAGGGGCCCTGGGTGGGAGCAATGTACAGCGAGCTCCTTGCGAACCGCATCGGCGGAAGCGAACCCTTCAACAAGGTGTATGACGGTACCGGTACCTGGGAAGATCCTTCCTTTATCGAAGCCGGCAAGGCGATGAAGGAGCTTGCGGATATGAATGCGTTCCCGAAGGGCTTCAACGCGTTGGACAACGATCCTTCCAGAGCGATGTTCGTGGAAGGCAAGGCGGCCATGCATGTCATGGGAAGCTGGGCGATCCAGCAGCTTATGGCGGAAGACGCCATCAAGGATAAGCTCGACGTTTGCAAATTCCCCGCATACGACGGCGGCAAGGGCAGTGCGGACGCATGGCTCGGGCAGCCCGACCAGAGCTTTGCCATCAGCGCCGGCAGCAAGGTGATCCCGGCCGCGGCGGAATTCATCAAAACCATGTCCGATCCCGAGATCCAGGCCAAACTTGCCGAAGCAGGAAACCTTGTAGCGACGAATATCCCGCTGGATGCCACAAAGGTCAATCCTATCGCCATGAAGGTGGCGGATCTCCAGAAATCCATGACGGAGCTGTTCATATTCTATGACGTAGGACTTGGCGCCACCGTCGGCAACGAATTCAACAACACGATCCAGGCAATTACCGCCGGAAAGTCTCCGGAGGAATCCTTCAAGAAGCTTCAGCAGTTCACCGAACAGAACAAGGAATAGAAAGTTTGTCTGAAAACCCGGTGGCCGGAATCATTGCCGGCCGCCGGGATTTTTAAAGGAGACCCCCATGGATTCCATGCGCAGGAATAAGAAAACCATCCTTTTGTTTCTTTTACCGGCAGCCCTCGTTTATCTGGCCATAGTGGCCCTGCCCGTATGCAGCACCGTTTATAACAGCTTTTATAAATGGAATCTGGTTGATGTAAAGAAATATATTGGGATCAACAACTTTATACAGCTTTTTACCATCGATGACATTTTCAGGACCGGGCTGAAAAATACCCTTCTGCTGACGGTGCTGTCCCTTATAGTGCAGACGCCCGTGGCGATTGCGCTGGCTCTGGCCCTGTCCGGCACACTGAAGGGCGGAAGATATTTCAAAACCGTTTACTTTCTCCCCAATATCCTCTCCAGTGTAGCAATCGGATTACTCTGGACGTTTGTTTTCAATCCGGATTTCGGAATCGTCAACCAGTTTCTGAAGGCCATCGGTCTCGAAAGCCTTCAGGGCTTGTGGCTCGCGGACGAGAAGAGCGTGCTGCCGTCGATCATCGTCGTCATCTGCTGGCAGTTTGTCGGGTATCACATGATCATTTACCTGGCTGCCGTGGAAGGGATCCCCGAGAGTCTGCAGGAAAGCGCGACGATAGACGGGGCAACCTATCTTCAGAGAGTCCGCTTCATCATGCTGCCTTTGATCAAGCCGATCATCGGGATTGATGCGGTATTGATCGTGACCGGCTCCCTTCGCTTCTTCGACCTGATCTATGTCATGTCGAACGGCGGCCCGAACCATTCCAGCGAAGTGCTGGCGCTCTATATGTACTACAAGTCCTTCCGCGACATGCAGTATGGTTACGGAAGCGCTATCGCCGTGGTCCTTCTGGCGCTGTGTCTGGTCATCACGGCCGTTATGAACAGGCTGTTCCGGTCGGAAGAGATCCAATATTCCTAGAGGAGAGAGAAATGTCAATGCCAGAAAAGAACTATCGCAGGAAAAAGGTTTCCATAAGCCGGATCCTGGTATATACGGCCCTTTCGGTCATTTCGATCGTTTACCTGTATCCGCTGCTGTGGCTCGTCATCAGTTCGTTTAAAACCGACCAGGAATTGTTCTCCAATCCGTGGTCCCTCAGCACGGCCATACAGCTTGGCAATTATGCCACCGCGTGGTCGGCGGGCAAAATCGGGAGAAGCTTTCTGAACTCCGCTCTGGTTGCGCTTGTCTCCGTAGGGCTTACCATAGTGACCGCCAGCATGTCGGCTTTTGCCATCAAACGCTTCAAGTGGAAAGGCTCGGCCCTGGTGATGGGCCTGTTCCTGATCGGCGTTTTCATCCCGATCCATTCCACCCTGATTCCGCTTTTTATGGCTTTCAACAAAATCAGGTTGATCAACAACTACCTGTCGTTGATCCTGCCGTATGTGGCTTTTGCCCTGCCCACGTCGATTTTCATATTGGGCGGGTTCATGTCCGCCTTCCCGGGCGAGATCGAGGAAGCGGCGGTAATGGACGGCTGCAAGATGAGCGGCGTTTTCTGGAAGATTATTTTCCCCCTTTCCAAAACGCCGATTGCCACCATTTCCATTTTCAATTTCGTCAACTGCTGGAATGAATTGATGTTTGCCATGATCTTCCTGCCGGACGTGAATAAAATGACGCTGCCGGTCAGCCTTACCCGGTTCAGGGGGCAGTATTCCACCAATTGGTCCATCCAGCTCGCCGCCATTGTCATCATGGTGGTGCCGGCTTTGATCGCCTATATTTTCCTGAATGACAAGATTATGAAAAGCCTGACGGTCGGCGCAGTAAAAGGTTAGCTGCCCGAAATGGGCAATATTGCCGGAAGCAGCAACGTCGTTTTTGATTTATTTCCAATCAAAATCTCAGGGGCATCGAGCCCCCTTGATTTTGCGGCAAGATGACACTATGCCGCATAAAAGAGAAAGGCCAGGGCATAACCCTGGCCTTGAAGGCTAAAGCGGGAAATTCCCGTTCAGGTTCCTGTGCTTGAAAGTGCTTTTCCTTGCCGCATAATCGGCAACGATCTGCCCGTGGCCGATCAGGTTATACTTGTAAATCACAAGGCCCTCCAGACCCACCGGACCTCTCGCATGGAGCTTGCCGGTGCTGATGCCGACCTCGGCGCCGAGTCCGTATTTATAGCCGTCGCTGAACCGGGTGGAGCAGTTCCAGAAGACATTGCCCGAATCCACCAGGGACATGAAGCGGGCGGCGTGCTCCCGGTCGGATGTGACGATGGCGTCGGTGTGGCCCGAGCCGTAAGTATTGATATGATCGATGGCTTCGTCCAGATCCTTGACCACCTTTATCGAGAGCTTGTAGTCCAGGTACTCCGTCTTCCAGTCCTCCTCCGCCGCAGGCGCGACCGGAATGACAGCCATTGTTTCGCGGCAGCCGAACAGCTCGACCTTCTTTTCGTCCGCCGTTTTTTTCAGCAGGGGCAGGAAGCTTCTTGCGATGTCCTTGTGCACGAGCAGCGTTTCCAGCGCGTTGCAGACGGCGACATACTGCGTTTTGGAGTCCATGGTCACGGCGACCGCCATTTCCAGGTCGGCTCCGGCGTCAACGTAGCAGTGGCAGATGCCGTCGGCATGGCCCATGACGGGGATGTTCGTATGGTCCATGATATAGCGTACGAATTCATTGGAGCCCCTTGGTATGATAAGATCCACGAAGGGATCCTGCTTGAGCAGTTCATTGATATCGGCCCTTGTCTCCAGCAGCGCGCACCATCCCGCAGGCATTCCGGCCGCCTCGGAGGCCGAGATGATCAGACCGGCCAGGATGCGGTTGGTTTCCATGGCTTCCGAGCCGCCTTTCAGCAGCACGCCGTTTCCGCTCTTCAGGCAGAGGGTGGATATCTGGACCAGGGCATCCGGCCTGGATTCGAATATGATACCGATGGTGCCGATGGGGCAGGTGACTTTGTAAAGCTCCAGGCCTTCATCCAACTCGGTGGACAGGAGGGTTTTCCCCACGGGGTCCTCCAGGCCGGCAAGGCTGTGGATGCCGTCGATGACCTCGGATAATTTGGTCTCGTCGAATTTGAGCCTCTTGAGCAAAGGAAACGGAATGTTTTCCGCCTCGCTCCGGCGAAGATCCTCTTGATTGGCCCGGAATATTTTTTCCTTGTTTTCCAGCAGTACATCGGCTATCCGCAGCAAAGCCCTGTTTTTTTCTTCGCTTCCTGCGGCGGCCAGCTTGAGGGAGGCCGATTTGACCTGCTGGCAGGTTTGATTCACATTCATAAACTACACCTCGCGGCACATTCGCTTAACACCCGGATTTCCCGCGGCGCAAAGCTTTCATAATAAATTATATTATACCATGGCTCTTGTCAAGAGTAAAATTCGATGCAGGGAAACGGGATACAACCGGGGAAGCAGGCGAATTGTACATTGTGTACAAAAATAAATATCGAAATATTATACATAAAAGCTATAAAAAAGATTGAATTTGTGATAAACTTTTTACGAGGTGTATTCTAAAAACTATATTAAACAAAAGGGGTAATGCAGAAATGAAAGTGAAAAAGTTATTGGTGGTTGGCATGCTCATGACAGTTATGCTTTTGGCGTTTGCAGGATGCGGCGGTTCGGATTCCGGCGACAGCGCTGCAGCAGATTCCGCTGTAGAAAGTACTGCTCCTGCCGAGGCGGAGACAGTTGAACAGGCTGCCACGGAACAGATAGCAGAAGCGGCCAATACCCAGACCAAGGCGGAAGACCTGGTTGGCAGCTGGGTAGACGTAAACGCTGCGGACCGGTTTGTCAATATAGCAGCGGATGGGGCTGCTTATTCCTATGAAGATAACGAAGGAAAACTCGCCGCTACATTTGAAGAAGGCGTCCTGAAAATCAGCGTATCCGACACGGATAAGGCCGACGCTTACATCGATGCGGCTACAGGCCATCTGATGGTGGTTTACCAGGATAATATTTCCGAGTACGCCAAGAAATAATTCCAAAGCCGAATATGGATAACCAGGGGGCTGCTTCCGTCAGAGAGAGAATGGAAACGCCCCCTTTTGCCGCTTTATCCCTTTTGCGGCAGGATCAATAAAACCGGGAGTGACGGTAAAATGAGCAACGAGAGATCAGCGTTGGGCAAGGCGAACCGGATTGTCGTCAAGGTCGGAACATCAACGCTTACTTATGACAACGGCAAGGTAAACTTTACGAGGATAGACAAGCTCGCAAGGGTATTGTCGGACCTGCTGAACCAGGACAAGGAGGTTGTCCTGGTCACTTCAGGCGCGATCGGCGTGGGCGTCGGCAAGCTGAAGCTGAAGGAAAAACCCAAGACCGTCCAGGAAAAGCAGGCCGTTGCCGCGGTCGGACAATGCGAGCTGATGCATATCTACAGCAAATTCTTTTCCGAATACGGCCATACGGTGGGGCAGATTCTGCTTACCCGCGACGTCATTGAGGAGGAGCATACGAGGCACAATGTGGTCAATACCTTTGAAACCCTCTTAAAGAGCAGAATAGTGCCCATTGTAAATGAAAATGACTCCGTATCCATCGATGAAATAGAATACGGCGAAAAGCGGGTATTCGGCGATAACGATACGCTGTCGGCCATCGTTTCCGATTTGGTGAATGCCGACCTGCTGATCATATTGTCCGATATAGACGGCTTTTATGACAGCGACCCGAGAAGCAACAGCAATTCGAAGCTGCTGTCCGTTATCCGCGAAATCACGCCGGAGGTGGAAAAATGCGCCGGCGGGGCGGGGTCCAGAAGGGGAACCGGCGGAATGGTCACAAAGCTTGCGGCTGCGAAGCTGGCGCTTGCAAAAGGGTTTGACATGGTTCTGGCCAGCGGGGCGGAACCGGGAATCATCCTGGACGTGATCGCAGGCGCTGAGGTGGGAACCCTTTTTACCGCCAATTAGGCGTTTTGTCCTATTTTTCAAGGGCATAAGATGCATAGGCATAAAATGCACAACAAGAAAGACGGTCCTTCCTTGATTTTGGGGTTCAAGTAAAGGCCGTCCTTTTATTTTGCACTGTTTCGCCTATCCTACCTGCTTGTCCGCTTCGTTGCCCTGCCGTACCACGCTTGCCTTATGGCTGGGTTTGTATGGCTGAACCGGTCGCATTTCCTCCCACACCCGGCAGAGCAGTATTTGTCGTTATGCTTGAATTCACAGCGGGGGTACCGCCGTGAACCGTGCAGTATTCACCTGCGGGCAGCTCATATTTTATATCCTTCGGAGCAGGTTCGCCCGGTTTCGTGGGCATATACGGCGTGCCGCGCTGAATGAATACCTGGGTCACCACCTTGTCCAGCGGGCAGTTCGGGCCTGCAAGAAGATTGCGTCCATAGACATCCTTGCTTTCCGTACAGACCGAAGCTTCCACATGGAGCGTACAGGGATCGTCATCCCGTGGTTCCGTTCCCTTGATAAAATACTCCACCCGGGTCGCGTTCCCGCGGGGATCGTGCTCGCACAAAGCGGTGGCAACCTTGCCGGAATAGACGCAGATCTTCTTCTGGACAATACCGGAGGGCACCGGATCAAAATCCTTCTTCGGCAGGTCTATATGCACCTTCTTCATAACGGCGGCCCAAATCTTCATCGCCTGGTTGTATTCGTCCTTTTTCAGGGCAATCGGCTCGGAGCCGTTGTTGTCGTATCCGTACCAGACCGCCGCCGTATAATAAGGCGTATAGCCTACGAACCACTTGTCTATGTTGCTGCTGGTCGTACCGGTTTTACCGGCGACAGGCATTCCGATGATTTTCTCATTGACATAAGCCGCCGCAGTACCGGAGTGGGGATAGGTATTCTCCTTGCCCGTGGTGACGCCTTTCATCATATCCCGCATGAGAAAGGCGGTTTGCTCGCTGTATGCCGCCTGGTAGGCGGGTTTCTTGTCGATCAGCGTTTTCCCGGAGGAGTCCTTCACCAGGGTAAAGGTAGTGGGCTCGTAATACATGCCCTTGTGAACGAAAGGAACGTAGGCGGCGGCCATCTGAAGGGGATTGACGCCGGTTTCCAGACCGCCCATGACCAGGGAGAGGTATTTTTCCTTTTCCCGGTCAATCCCCACTCTTTTCAGGTAATCGACGGAACTGTCGGCGCCGAGGATCTCCTTCCATATTCTTGCCGCAACGACGTTCACCGAATTCTTCAGCCCGTTTCGGACCGAGGTGAGGCCATCGTGCTCATTGTCGTAATTTCTGGGGTATTCCTTGTCGGAATCCTTCTCCAAGGGCGATTTCATGTATACCGGCACATCATCGATAATGGTTGCCGGCGTGATCAGCTTCAGGTCGATTGCCGGGGCATATACCACAAGAGGCTTGATGCTGGAACCAGGCTGTCTTTTCATCAGGGAGGAGGAGGCCCTGTTCAGGGTATTGCTGGCCTCCTTCTTGCCGTACCCCCCATACAGCGCTTTGACCTGGCCGTTTTGCGCATCAATGATGACCATGGCCGACTGCGGGTGCTCCAGCTGCCGTTTGGCCGTCTCGTTGATCAGCGGGAAATATTCGTCGTCGTTGAATACCTGGTCCATGGCGGATTGCACGGAAGGGTCCTGCGTCGTGTGGATTTCCAAACCGCTGTTGTAGATCATGTAATTGGCCATTGTGGAGGACATGTTGTAATCCTTCATCAAGGCGTTCCGCACATCGATGATCACCTGGTCCACAAAGTAGCTCTGGACGCTGGTAACCTTTTTGGATTGCTCCTGGGAGGCATATTTGAGGTCTTCCACCATGGCCGTGTCATATTCGGTCTGGCCGATCATCCCGAACTCCAGCATCTGGCCCAGTATGACTTCCTGCCTGTCCTTGGCGTTTTTGCGCCCCTGCTCCGTAAACGGATCGTAGGTCCCGGGCCTGTTGGTAATTCCGGCCAGCAGGGCGCACTGGGCAAGCGTCAGCTCCTGGACGGGCTTCCCGAAGTATTTTTTGGAGGCGGACTGGACGCCGTAGCAGCTGTGGCCCCAATAGCTCACATTCATGTAGAGCTCGAGGATCTGCCACTTTTCCAGCTTGCGCTCCAGCTGTATGGCTATGTACCATTCCTGCACCTTGCGCTGCAGCGAACGTTGATCATTTCCGGTTATGTTCTTGACGACCTGTTGTGTGATAGTGCTGCCTCCGTGGGTGCTTCCCTTTCCGGTGACAAATGTGAAGCCTGCGCTTAAAATCCTTTTCAGGTCGATGCCCGGGTGGGTGTAGAAGCGTTCGTCCTCGATAGCGACAATGGCGTCCTTCAGGTATTTCGGGACTTCCTTGTCCGTGATCGGTTCACTGTCCTTGTTGTCCTTGCCGGTCAGCTTCTGGATCACATTGCCTCTGCTGTCATAAATAAAAGTGGTCTTATTGGAAATCATTGTTTCCAGCTGCTCGTCCCGGATCGGCTCCGCCGTCTTTACATAGCCGTATATGGCGCCGCCTGCGATGCCGGCCAGGGCGCAGCCCAGCGCTACAAAGAAAATGACCAGGAATTTTATGACCGTAAACAGGAACTTCCTTGCGGAAGATGCTTTTTTCGTTTTTTTCGCCGCCCCATTGGGAGAGGGCCTGGAAGTGGAGCCCATGAACGTCCTCCTTATAAATAAAAAGTAAACCATCCATAATGTGGTTAGACTAATCGGTGCTTGAATATGTTCCGGACTATCTTCCGGCCGTTCCCGCACATATTTTTTACATTATAACACAAATGATTTTTTCCTGCAAAAATACAGGGAATATGCCATAATTCCGATTTTGCGGGGTACTTAGGGATGACCGAATCATAAATACCGTTTTTATGATTCGGTCATCCCTAAGGAATTTGTGTTGATTAACGCAGGGGGATTCTGTAAAATAAAGATGGCGCAAATTTGCGGCAATCGGGCGTATGGGAGGAATAAAACAGTGCGGATCAAGGTTGGAGAGGTCATAAAGGCAAAAAGGGAAGAAAAAAAGATATCGCTGGTTGATTTTGCGCGGGAGATCGGGATTTCGCCAGCTTACCTTTCCCAACTGGAAAATGGCCGGAAGGAGAATCCGAAGCTGGAGATCATGCTGAGCATCACGCAGGCCCTCGATATCGACCTCGACATGCTTCTCGGACTGGAGCAGGAGCCCGAATCCCCGGCCCTGAGGATTCCTTCGCTGCTGCGGCTTGCCATTGCAAAGGACAGGAACCTCAAGGTCCTTGAGGACAAGGAAGTGCAAAGGAAGGTCAGCAGCCTTTTGGACCGGACTCTCGAGTGCAAGTACCTGATAGAAGATAAAAACCTGTACAGCCTGTTCCTGGAGGATCTCAGCATACAACTGGAAAATACGCTAAAAAGATATATGGCCATGGAAATTATCCTGAACAGCAAATAGGCCATGCACCGGCAGAAACCCCCCTGCATACTATGGCACGGGGGTGATTTTATGCTCAGGAACAGCATTCTTTACCGCAGGCTGTGGTACGTAAGGAAGCGGAACATAAAGAAGATCCACCTGCTGCTCCGCCTTGCCCTTGCCGCCGCGATCCTGTGGGCCGTTTTCACCTTGTCGCGGCAGGATATCCTGTCCGCCCTTGGTTTTTGAAGCTACTTCCGGACGAACTTATTTATCATCATAGACTTCTTCGAGTACGTTGCTCTTTTTATAATTCTTTTTGGAACTGCTCTTTTCCGGGACCGCGTCTCCGGAGGAGGCTTCCATCATGCTGCATTTGCCCTGAAATAAAGCGCCCTCGTCGGCTACAAAGCTGTTTACCCGGATATCGCCGTAAAGCTTCGCCGTCGAAAGGATTTTCAGCAGGCCCTTCGCTGTGATATTTCCTTCCACCGTACCGGACAGATGCACATTGGAGCACTCAATATTCCCCGTTATTGTGGAATTTTCCCCAATATAGACATCGCCTGTCACCTTGACGTCGCCTTTTACCTTTCCGTCGATCCGCATGGACCCTTCGGATACGATATTTCCCGTGAAAGTCGTATTAAAACCGATCAGTGTGTCGACTCCCTCGCGGAAGCCCGCATTCTTCTTGAACATGGCAACTGCCTCCTTTTGCGCCGAATACTGAAATGACCTTAGGAATGACCGAATCATAAATTCCGGTTCTGGAGCGGTTATTTTCCGCCCTTACTGTGTTGTCGTCCGTTGCAATAAACCAATTATTGCGCCATCCTCCGCCTTGTAAGGACGAAAAATCCCTCGCTCAAGAATCCGTTTTTATGATTCGATCATTCCTTATTTACTGTCCAGATACTGCAGCGGGTCTACGGGTGTCCCGTAAAGGTTGACCTGGAAGTGCACATGGGGACCGGTGCTGCGGCCGGAACTGCCTACCTTTGCTATTACGTCGCCCTTGCTGACCTTCTGTCCGACCGTTGCGACAAGCTTTGACGCATGCCCGTACAGGGTGACAATGCCGCGGCCGTGATCAATCTTCACCGTACGGCCCAAACCGCTTGTGCGTGCTGAAAATATGACCGTGCCGCTTGCGGCGGCTTTTATATCGGAGCCGTAGGGAGCGCCGATGTCGATCCCCTCATGGTATCTTGTCCTTCTCGTGAACGGATCCTTCCGGTATCCGAAATTGTCGGTGATATCGCCGGAGGAGGGCCAGAGGGTCGGTATGGTATCCAGGTACTTTTCGAGCTTTTCCTCCGCAGCCGTCAGATCGGCCACCGGGGTATCGGACCGGCTGTAAAGCCGGGTGAGACCGTCAAGACTTGTCTTGAGATCGCGGATGTCGCTGGTGAAGGCATTGCCGTTCCGGTTGCCGGACCGGTTGGTCTTGGTGGAGGTCTGCTCTTTCAGGTACTGGTCCGTAAGCTTATTGAAATTCTCCGTATATTCTTCTATTTTGTCGTTTACGCTTTCCTTGAAAGCACTGCTTTCTTCCTTCAGCTTTTCCACTTCGCTGTCTTTTTCGTCGATCAGCTTGCGCTGCTCCGAATTTGCGCTGTAAAGCTCATTAATGTTCTGCCGGAGCGATTTGTTTTCTTCGACTGTCCGGGAAATATAAAGGCCTCCGCCGACGAATACGGCGATCAGTAAGATCAGGCCAGCGGCAAGCTTTGCGTATAGAGAAGTGAAACGCAGCACTTTGACATTACTGGAGGAGTGAGGAACCAAAACGATTGAAAGATATTTTTTTTCCGAGGTATTTGCCTTTCCCTTGTTCATTCCCTACCATCCTGTATAAATGATAATGCTCTCGTTGTATTTATCTTTTGTACAGTACCGGTCAGTGGAACGGGGTACAGTATTAATTCTACACCTGTTCAAAAAATCCTTTTTTCCCGGTCCTTTTCTGCAATTATTATTTATAAACGATTCGTGCCGCTTTGTCAAATTTTTATTCTCTGACAGAAGAAGGATTTTGTATTATTATATCGAATAATATAGGATAAGCCAAGCGATTTATTTGGAATATCCTATGAAAAATTGAAGCAAAGGGCTTTTGGCTTTCGGACTCTTCCAGAAGACAACGGAGATGAATCGGATGATGAATATTCGAACAAAGCTGGTCCTCGCATTTGTCATAACGGTTTTGGCGTGTTCCGCCATGGTGCTTGCCATCACCTTCGGCGGCTATAATCTTGTCGTGAAGGGGATTGCAGCCAGTGCGGACAGCAATAATGCGCGTGTGGCAAGTGTCCGGGGAATGAAGGATCTGGCCGCGGCCAGAATGCAGTCCGTCGCGAAGGCCATAACGGGACTGGACGCCGCAGCGGCAGAGGAAGCCGCGGCGGGAGGCGAATCGCTGGCGCAGGAGGCCGACAGGCTTTCCAAACAGTCCGCACAAAGCGAAAAAACGGAACTGGAGCAGTTGAAAACGCTGAATACCCAGCTTGACGACCTGCTGAAGGGCGGGATCGCCGAAGGGATCAAAAAGTCGGATCCGGCCGCCTATGAGAGCGCCCTGGCCGATTTCAGAAGCCAATACGCGTCCCTGACTTCGAAGGAAAATGAACTGGAAAAGCGGATACTGCAGCAATTGGACGACTGCATCAGGGCCATAGCCGGCAACACGGCTTTATTGAAGGATTTATCGGGGCAGCAGCTGGAGGCGCTGGAAAAACTGGCGCCGGCTCTGGATTCGGTTGCCGGGAAATATCGTGAGTTGAAGGAAACGGTGGACGAGCTTAAAGCAGAAATAGAAAAGCTGCGGGCGGAGAACGGCGCGCAGCAGGCCGGTTCTGCGGATCAAAGCCCGGCGGCCGGCGTACAGGGCCCGGATACGGCGGGTTCGGATCTGCTCCTGTCAACGGCGGAAGCCTCCGTTGACAAAATGACGCAGAATGAGAAGGACAGGCAGGAAGTACTTGCCAGACTGGGCCCGGCAGAACTGAACAATGTCCTGGCCAAGCTGACGGCGGTAAATGACGCGCTCACGCAAACCCAGGCAGCCTATGCGAAAGCGGAAGCTTCCATCTCTTCGGACGGCGGCAGTGCCGCGGAGTTTGCACAGGCCATGCAGGGCGTGGAGCAGGCGCTCCAGAAGCTTTCCGGCCTGATGACGGCCAAGAACGCCCCCCTGGCAAAGGAAGCGGCTGCGGACAGCGCCGCGCTTGCGGGATACCTGGAGAAGGTTCTGGCTGAAAAGTCGGCCATGACGAACAATGGGCTGAAGGAGAGCTACGAAAAGGCCGTTGCGGCATACGAGCAGCAGCAGCAGGGCCTTACGAAGCTTGAAAATGCATATAAAAACTATCTTGCAGCCGATGTGGAGAAGTCCAGACAGCTTGAGAGCAAACTTATGCTGGCGCTTGCCGTCATTGTTGCCGTCTCGCTGCTCATAGGCATGCTTCTTGCATTCTTGCTTTCAAAGAACATCCTGAATCCGATCCGGAACATGACCAGCCTTCTGGAGAAGGCCGGCAAGGGCGACCTGACCGACCGGGTCCGGAACGAAAGGAAGGATGAGATCGGCAAGCTCGGAGCCAGTGTGAACGGCGTGCTGGACGGACAGCAGAAAATGCTGGAGCAGGTCCGGTCTACCTCGAGCGACATCGGAGTCCTGCGCAGGAGTCTTTCGGAGTTGTTTGCCCACAGCAGGGAGAACGCCGGAAAGGTTTCCAGCGGCCTGAAAAATATCATGGACGGTATTATATCGGGAGTCAAACGGCCCGGTGAAGAGTTCGCCAAAACAGCTCCTCTCGGCGCGGGCACGGAGGAACTGGCGCTTACTACTGGAAAAGCGGTGGAGGATGGCATGAAGGCGATGCAAATAGCCGCTTCCGGTGAAAAGTCCGTCAAAGAGGCAGAGCACGTGATCCGGAACGCAACAGAGACCGTAAAGCAGATTGCAGATTCCATAGGCGACCTCGAGAACTCTTCAAGCAAGATTGGCGCGATCACCAATACTATTACCGATATCGCATCCAAAACAAACCTGCTTGCGCTCAACGCCGCTATTGAAGCGGCCCGGGCGGGACAGCAGGGGAAAGGCTTCACTGTCCTTGCCGACGAGATCCGCAAGCTGTCGGAGGGGAGCAACAAAGCCGCCGGCGAAATCAAGCAGCTTATCAAGGAGATCCAGGGCAGGATCCAGTATGCGGTGGACAAGATTGGCGACGGCGTAAGCAGTGTCGATGAAGGCGCCGGGAAAATCAACTCTGCCCGGGAAAGCATCCTCCAGCTTGCCGGAACGGTAAATAGCATCGTCGAGACGCTGAAGGAAGCGGCAAGCGCGGTCCGGGCGAAGCAGGACAGCACGGCCGAGCTGGTCGGCGCCATTGATTCGATTTCGAAAGCGGCAAACAGGACCGTTGCGTCGAAGGAAGAAATCGATGTGGAGCTGGAGCAGCAGAAGAAGAATATGAAGCAGATGGAAGAAATGACGAAGAAGCTGGATGAGGTTTCCGGTTCCCTGGATAATCTGGTAAAAAGCTTCAAGGTATAATTTTCGATAATTTGGTTACCGGGTGTGTATAGTATTGGGGGAAAATGGAACAATAAGAATATGGCATACTGATTCTATCTGATATTTTTACTGCCCCTGTTCAAGGGGCAATTTTTTTATGTGAAGTGCAATTTTCTGAATTTACGGAGTGAAAACATGTCGGCCGTTGAAAAAAACAGGAACCATATCATTGAAATAACGGGGATGACCCATGAAGGACAGGGCGTCGGCAGGATCGAAGGACTGGCGGTGTTTGTGGACGGAGCGCTGGAGGGGGAACAGGTCGAGGCGAAGATCATCAAGGTCAACAAAACCTATGCCGTCGGAAAGCTGCTTGCCGTCCTAAAGCCTTCGCCCGGCAGGACAGAACCCTTCTGCCCCGCATACAGGCGCTGTGGTGGCTGCAGTCTCCAGCACATGGATTATTCCGCCCAACTGGCGTTCAAAACGAAGCTAGTCCGGGACAATCTGGAACGGATCGGGGGCCTGAAGGACTTTAAACTGCGGGACACCATCGGAATGCAGCGGCCGCTGAATTACAGGAATAAGGCCCAGTATCCCATTGCCATGGTCGACGGTGCCGTTACGACGGGCTTCTATGCGGCACGCTCCCACGATGTAATCGACTCGGAGGAATGCGGGATCCAGGATGCGGCAAGCGACAGGATTCGGAAAATCATCCGGCAGTTTATTGAGGAGAAAAAGATCCCCGTCTATGACGGGGCCACCGGAAAGGGACTTCTGAGGCATATTGTCACGCGGGTCGGATTCCATACGGGCGAGATCATGGTGGTGCTGGTTATTAACGGCAAAAAGCTTCCGTTTGCCGAAGAGCTGGTTGCCAGGCTGATCGGGAGCGATATAAAAAGCATCTATCTGAATATCAATACCGAAAAAACAAATGTCATCCTGGGGCCTCAAAATATGCTTCTCCATGGCAGCGAAACCATAACGGACACCATCGGCGAATACCGGTTTATGATTTCTCCCCATTCCTTCTTCCAGGTCAATCCGGCGCAGACGGAAGTGCTTTATTCCAAGGCGCTTGAATATGCCGGGCTGACAGGCGGCGAGACCGTCTTCGACCTTTATTGCGGGATCGGAACGATTTCGCTGTTTTTGTCGGGCAAAGCCGGCAGGGTCTATGGCGTGGAAATAGTGGAAGAGGCTATTGGCGACGCGCGCAGGAATGCCGACCTGAATGGGGTTGCAAACGCCGAATTTATCGCCGGTGAAGCGGAAAAGGTCGTGCCACGGCTCTATGAACAGGGAATCCGCGCCGACGTCGTCGTCCTGGACCCGCCACGCAAAGGCTGCGAAGAATCCCTTCTGCAGCTTCTCGCCGATATGCGTCCTGAAAGGATCGTGTATATATCCTGCAATCCTTCTACCCTAGCCAGGGACCTGAAATACCTGGATTCACATGGATATAAGGCTGTTGAAGCCCAGCCTGTTGACATGTTTCCCTGGACGGCACACGTTGAGACAGTAATTCTGATGACGAATAGTGGTTCGAAGGGCAAATAAGGCAGGTTATCCACTATATGTAGTGGTTTTTGGGGAAAAAATAAGTAAAAAACGGGCTGAAAAAGTGCATTTTTCAGCCCGTTTTTTTGATGGTTTTTATAGATGACATTAGAGATTTTTGTCGTATGGTGATAATCCAGCCTATTTATTAAGAAAATATTCAGCGACAAAAAAAGTTGTTCTTAAAGTGACTCTGCAGTAACATCTTTCATTTGCTCTGTAATTTCGTTTATATCGCCAAATTCATATTCAATACTTTGTATAGCTGTTTTTTGTCTTTCACATGAGGTGAGGTCAAAAATATCTTCACTAGAAGTATTAAATGGAATGGGAGGAAACGGTACATTCATTATATGGTGATATGATGCATCTTTTAATGTCGGGACCTCAATTAAATACGAAAAGCAACCATAAGTCAGATTAAAGAGCATATATGGGCCCTGCCAGATATTCGGTTTTCGTTTGTATAAAATGCAACAAGGATATTTTGTAACATTAAAACCAGGGATCATCTTATACCTTACCAAGAGTTTTTTTTCATCAGAATAGAAATTGGCATGCCTTTTCTCCATTATCCAGCTAATAGTTCTAACAAAATTATTGACCTCTGCTTCAGGCATTACGCTAATAGCCATCTTAACAAAACACTTAAAAACCGCTATCGGGATATATGAAGGAATTGTTCCGGTCCGAATTAATTTTTTCGTCTCAGCATTAAAAGTAGTAGTGATGTCATCAGTTGTGTCATTCATAACGAATATTTTGTCTGAACCATCAACACTTTTCCAGATTGCTTTTGATTTGCCCCCTTTGGATTGATAAATAGGTACACCTTTTTTCCCTGATATGTTGGTAGCGTTATGATAAAAATTAAAAAAATTAGCATATTCGTTTTCGAGTTGTCTCGCAAATAGCTTATTGCATTTATCACATTCATAATATGATACTAAGAAATGATTACCCGTAGATTCCGGAAGGGCATGAGCAATTTTCTCAAACGTTACTTCCGGCTCACTTTTTCCGCAGAATCGACAGATCTTTTGTTCAACACTACCGAGATAAAAAAAGTCTGTATAATTCAACAACTTAAAATCCAAAATGTCATAGCGATATTCGTAAAAATCAAATAATTCACGATTGATGTCCTTAACATCTAAATAAAAATTATGCATGTTGAAACCTTTCCTTATAAGGATATTTTTATTATACAACACCACACAGAATTTTACTGTGATATTATAGGAATGTATTAAGGTAATTTTACTTGCAATGAGTGCTTTTTATTAAGAAAGCTAAAGTTGGTGATGACAGATATGAAAAATTTTATCCAAACCATAAAAGGAATAAGTACCGAAAAGCTTATACATCAATTTGCAGAAATCTCAATTGATATGTGCAAGAAACAAGAATACTTACACGATATTGACGTTCCAATCTTTCAAGGTTTTGTAAGAAGAGTCATGACAGTTAAATTGTCGGCATGGGACATTCATGGAATTCAGTATCATGCGATTTGCAATAGTAATGATTATCGGAATTCCATCACTGATTATACTATTGGACAGATTGTTGATCTGTATCGCCAATTTGGAAATGAGGAATCCCCTGCAGAGGATCTGCGGAAAGCCGATCTTAGCGGAGTTTTTAAGATACTTTTCGGAATGGTCTCTGAACAATTACCTTTTCAAAACATGGGCTGGATATATGAAAACTTCAATAGAAATTTTCACATATTGGTGGCCTCAGATAAAGTAAATAGAAACTTGAAAACTGGCTTGGAGCAAATAATAAGAGAAAAGTTCGGCTGGTCTATTAATGAATACATATCTGTGCAGTTGATCGTATATTGGCTATGCATGCAACATAGTGACCCGCTTACTGCACCAGAGGAAATATACAGAAAACAGAATGATACAGTGTTAACCAAAAAGAATATTGAAAAATATATCAAATATTATTCGTGCAACTACGATGACGTACGACATTCTCCGATTAAGAAACAAATTTTCTATTCAAAGCCATTCATTCATACTGATAAATCTGGAGCATATATCGCTTCAAATTTTTATTTAGTGTTTTGGATGATCAGTAATAGTTTTTATTGGTTGATGAGAGATTATTACAACGATTTAGGCAGCCAAGAGTTTGTCAATGCTTTTGGGACAATGTTCGAAGACTATCTAAAAGAACTGGCCGGGAAGCATTTTCTACCAGAACAGTGGAAAGTCATCCCTACTGTAAAAAAGAAAAGCGCTGATTTCTACTTTGATTTAGAAGATGCGATATTGGTTATTGAACAAAAATCCTCACTAATCCGCTTATCGGTAAAGCAACAGGCTCCTGATTTAGATGCGCTAAACAGGTTTTTTGCTAACGCAATTACAGAGGCATATAAACAAATTCAAGCCACATGTACAGAAATTAATCTCTCAAAACCGATTATAAAAATAATCCTATTGTTTGAAACGATTGAAAATATCAGCTTAATTGAAGCAGCTTTACCGGAAGTGTTCGGGATTGACGATAGCTGCTATATCATGACCATACTGGAACTCGAGATAATGTTTCACTTATGGTCAACGGATAGAGATAGATGCTTTGAATTGCTGCAAAAAATGATGACAGGAAAAAAAGAAGAAGCGATGCATAGCTGTAGCATATCAAAGATTTATAGTGATATGGGATTATACACTCTGCATGGTATCGCAAGAGAGCTAGATTATTTCCAGATAGCACTTGAAACTCTGGGGAAAGAATTGGGCAAGACATAGCATTGAAAAATGGTGTAGCAGTTGAAAATATACATATTATCTACGGATGAATCGAATACATACAGAAAAGCGAAATGGAGGCGAAACGATGAGTAACAATTTGCAGATGCCCTTTCAAGATATAGTCGGTGCTGATAGCCCGGTACAGCAGGCATTAAAGCACCTTCGTATATTAGCGGATGAAAAACCGATGCCAAACGCAAATTCAGATCAATCCAGATCAACTTCCGCTCTTATTTTGACGCACTTATTGGGGCTATGTGATAGTACCGGTTTAATTAATTGTCGTGGCTATCATTCCGCTGCGATTACAATGTTTCGCCCCATTGAAGATGCTACCGATTGTTTTGCTGCGGTTGCACTGGATGTTAATGCCGCGAGTAATTGGGCTGAAGGAAATTTAAAGAGCAGCGATGCCGCAAAAATATGGACGAACGCCGTGAACTTAACGCTATCTGATGGAATTTATCTTAGTGAGTATCGAAAAATAATTCGACACGCTCTTAATAACTATAGCCATTGTACTCCTGATCAGGCAAATTGGAATGTATACCTTAAGTTTATCGATGAAACAAAGTGTATGATGGAATTGAACACCAAGCCGCTGGTTATCAATATGAATGCTTATTATATTGATCGATATCTTTGTACACATTTATACGAACTGATAGAAATTATGCTCATTGCATTCTCTGAATACCTTGAAACTCATATTTCTCTAAGGGAACGGCTTGAAGGTCTCCGGATAGAGATAGAGAAAATTGTCATTGATTTTCTAGGATTTATTAAATCGGAGAAAATTGATGTTTCCATTGCGCCGGAGCTCGGGAGACAAACTAATGTCGGCTAATAAATCGATTGAGTGCAATTGATTTATCTACTCGTTGTATATCTGGATTATTATAATGAACAATTTGTATTTTTAGGTTAGCGTACGAGGAGGAAAACAAAGTGAATTTATCTGACAAGCTTATGTCTGCTAATTATATGAGGATCGAAGATTTTTTGCGGAAAATATCTCTGCCGAAGCGATACTTTGGCGGTGATTTTGTCATTGCAGAAAAATATGAAGAAGAAAAGACGTCATTCTTTGAAAGCTTTGAGCAATGCAATGGCAGCGAATTCTCTGAACCTAATCATCAAAAAGCTGTGGCTGTTTTGTTAGACATCCGACACTCGATAGAGCAAAATTTCGCATTTATCTCAGAAGTTTTAACGCACCACGAAAACGCTGACCCCAAAGCGGCTCAGATAGCGTTTGACATGCTGATGGAGAATATTAAAGACGACTTGTTTATCGGGACAATAGATGACTGGACAAGAATTGACTTGGGAGATAAATCGTATTATACCGGTTTTCGTATCACGCGAGGAAGTGAGTTTTTCAGGGTTCGACCGGTGGAGTCTTTTTCTAATGAGATTAGCGACAACGCTGACGAACTGTTTCATATACCTATTTCGAAACGTCAAAACGCGAGTAACGCAAGGTTTAGCTTGGCGGGATTCCCAAGCCTATATTTGTCTACTATGCTCCCTTTGGCATGGCAGGAGACTGGTTATCCCAATAAATACTATTACTCCGAGTATCAATATGAGTACAAGTACGACGACTCATTGGGAAACCGTGAAGTGTCTAATGAACTGCAATTCGTCTCGCTGTATTCGCCAAACGAGATAGTTAATTGGGGAGCGGCAACGAAGTATAATAATTTTGATCTTTGGCTCAGAGTTATAGCTCGTTATATTAAGGCATATCCGTTGACATTGGCGTGTTCGTTTGTCAACGCGAGTGGTAACGCTCCATACAAGCAGGAATACATTATTCCGCAAATGCTTATGCAGTGGATTCAGCGGAACTCCGATACCGTGCAGGGCATCACTTATTTCACTTGCCTTGAAACAAGCGCGATTACCAACGGCTGGTGTGCTTACAATATCGCGTTGCCTGCGCTTCAACCTCATGACGAAAGGAAGTACAGTATTAGGCTCAAAGAGCGTTTCCGCTGGTCCCGGCCAATTGCTTATTCAATACCGGTTACAGACAAAAAGCAGAATGAACTTGATCGAATGAGCTTAGACAATTTTTCACGAGAAATCACAACTGCCATAAGCACAGTAAACTTCCCCAGCAAGTTAAGCGATTGCTTACTTGAAATGCTGAATGTAGCAAGCTGCTTACAGAGCCTATTCGATTGCGCCAGTAGTACCGACATGCAAATGGTTATCCATATGATTAGCTCTATACGCAGCAACCATCAACATATTTGTAAAATAGATTCAGGAAAGCGTATCGCAGATGCGAAAGCTGATACAAGTGATCTTCGGATCAAGGAGCACCCAAATCCGGATGAAGTTTACGATACGTTTTCTCAGTTCTACGACAGATTTGCAGGAGAAATAGAAAAACTCATAGACAAATATTACTGGACGACTTGGAATGATCTTGCCCCTCAAACACGGTTACATATAGTGTTTTCGGACTTATCCGGCATAAGAGACCTAATCGGTTGGCTTAAAGAAAATCATATTTTATATCTATACAGCCTGCTGAAACCCGACGATGATACGGTTAAATTATTGAAGGAAATAGCCGTATCTCAGGAAATGTCACTTGACGAATTCTTTGGCACGACAGTTGGTGATGACAAATGGATCAAAGCAAATATAGGGGCCATTAAGCAACCGATTATTATTAAGCGAAACAGCATCAGTATTCTATCACCCAAAACCACTAAAGAAATTGAATTCGTTCATATCGGATTTGATAAAAAAGAACTCGGCGACCTTATGAAATTAATGTAGTCTGAAGGATGATCGTTACAAATTTAATTAAAATAATGGCATCAGCCATTTTGGGATATTTGCCCCCCGATTTTTACCCTTCAATTTTAGAGATGACAACCGGCTTTTAAGGAATTCCGAAGAGATTTGAACCATCGTACGCAACTGAATACAGAAATATGGCAAAATCAGCGGGAGTATTTTCTAACGAAGATACCCCTCTTTTTTTATGCCCTTTTTTAGATTATCAAATTAAAAGGAATGGAGGAAATCAAAATGGCAAACGAAACAATGCGTATCTTTTTCCCTCTGAAGATATTCACCTATCCTCAGTATGACTGCTCGGAGGATGAACGGGAGGATATCTCACCCAGGGAGGCGGTAGCATATGAGGATCAAATTCTCGCCGCCATCGCAAAGGAGAACCGGCACTTTGAAAATGACCGCGGTCTTGCCGAGTATATCCACGATGAGGCTCTCAAGAAAAAGGTGTATAGCCTGTACCCGTCAGTGGAGATTGTCGACGGCGAGCTGTGGGGAGTCATGACCGCAGGGCTTAAAGAACCCCTTTCTGGTGAAGAAACAGCCGAACTGTTAGAATTTGTGACTGGTCAGGCGAGTGATGGTTATGTACCGAAAAATAATATGCGACGAAGCAGACCAGAAAGCTGGTTAATACCTGCATTAATGATATTGCCATCGTCGCATATGACTCTGCTTTTCACACAAGCCTTGAGAGTTTTCGAATCAAATCCTCATCATTATTCCAGTCGGCGAGGGTGGAGCCTGTAATTTCGGGGTATGCATTTTCCAAGGCATCTCGCTTACGTTCTGTGTCAATACGTGCATACACTTCCGTAGTTGCAATGTCAACATGGCCAAGGATATCGCGAATGTATATAAGGTCAATCCCAGCCTGGTAAAGATGCATCGCCTTAGAGTGACGAAAAATATGCGGCGAAATTGTAAAGTCGGGTAGTAATGAAGACACCTCCCTTGCGCGTTTCTCATACTTTTCAAGGATATACGATATGCCCTTGCGGGTATACGCCGCATGATGCCGATTCATAAATAATGGTCGGTCACACCCGGATGGATTTTCAATTCGCTGATCTTCGAGGTATCGGCTCAATAAACTGACGGTATTTTTCATGAGCGGGACATGTCTTGTCTTTCTCCCCTTGCCAGTGAGCGTCGCTATGGCAGGTGACTCCAGCCGGAGATCCCTGACGCGTAAATCGCAGAGTTCCTGTACTCTCGCCCCGGTATCATACAGGACAGTCATAAGCACCAACTCCCGGCGTTCATAAACATTTGCTTTGTCAGGCATGGAAAGAAGCAGTTTCAACATGTCAGGAGTAAGGTAACCTATCACCGGCTTTACACACCGTTTTTTGGGGATAGACAGAATTCTCTGGCAAAGAAGAATATGCTCTGGTGCCTCAATCTGAATGTATTTGAAGAATGAATTGATGGCTGTTCTCCGATTATTGCGGGAAACGGGACTGCATCCGCGTGTTTTCTCCAACCAGTCATAATATTCTCTAATGAGTGTATCTGAAATCTTGGATAGCGTCAGTCGTTCCGGCTGGATACCTTTCTCTGTCTTACAGAAAATCAAGAATAGCTTAAAGGTGTCCCTGTAGGTTCTAAGGGTGTTGCGGCTGGAATTGCGCTGTCCTGCAAGGTAGTCGGTCAGGTAGCGGGTGAGGTGGTAAGAAAAATCACTCGGTTTCACACATCTCACCTCCAATCTCCGGTATCAAGTGAGGATAGCTTTCCTCCAGTTTGTTGGAAATGCTGGGGTACAGATCGGCAGTAAGTCTCAGATAATACGCCGTATAGCGAAAAAGCGTATGCCCCATGTAAGCCCGCAGGTAAGGATAACAGGTGTTCAGGTTCCTGCCTTCTTCAACCCACCGTTTGAGGCAATGTACTGCAAAGGTATGCCGGAAATCATGAATCCGAATCGGCTTTCTGCGTCCCCCATGAGATATACCGGCATTTCTTAAAAATCTGCGGAAATTTCCATAGATGTTCATGTAAGTGATTTTTTCCCGTGGCGGTAACGGAAAGAAGTAAAGATGCTTTTGCCTGCCGTTATGTACCGCATTCCAATAGCTCACACATCGCAACCGCATTTCCTCCGACATAGGAACATAACGTTCGCCGCCGTTTTTTGATTCCCTGATTGTGAGAACTCCGTGAGTCAAATCAACATCACTGGTTTTAAGCGATAGTGCCTCGGAGCTGCGAAGACCACAGCAGTAAAGCAAGCGGAAGAATAACGGCATGATATGATGGCGAAGCGGCGCCGCGCATGTATATCGGCAATCATCTGTCGCAGCGAAAAATCTCTGAAGCTCATCCATGCTGTATATATGCGGCGTATACCGGTGATCGGGAGGAAGTGTTTTTACCGGGAAAACATAGGCGGAAGTCCCCATATTGCATAGATACGTTCCAAGGTGACTAATCGGCGTCATTGAAAGCCGGACAGTTTTTGGCTTACCTCTACGACACAAGGAGAACCAATCAGATACCAATTCCTTGCTGAGAATAGTTTGTTCTGGATAACGTTCAGTGCAAAAGCTATCAAAACGCTTGAGAACCACCGCTGGTCCGTAGTATTTTAACCCTAATCCGTGCTTCAGCGCGATCAGACCCGCAATAGCTTCCTTGAAACCACTTTGAAAAACAAAATTATTAAATTCAGCCATAGGTTATTCACCGTCCTCTCTAAGGCTCAGCGCGCAGTCACGGAGTCGCTCAATATCCGTTTGCAGATAAATGGCTGTGGAATTCGATGAAGTATGTCCCAAAACATCTGAAATTAAGTGTAGGGACGTATTCTGTTCAATGAGTGTTGTAGCGAGCGAATGACGGAGTGAATGCATGCCACTTCGACGTTTCCCCACAATCGGAAGGTGTGCTCTTTGCATATATTTTTCCAGAGTTCTGTAAAGATGATTCTGTTCAGACAGTGGGAGGTACGGTGCATTGTGAGATAAAAAAACATAGGGCGAATCAATTTGCGGCCGGGCATTTTCCACGTAATCGATAATAGCCCATCCGACATCTCGAAGAAGTGGCAGAGAGATTGGTACGCCAGTCTTTGACTGTACCAATTCGATGGTATTGGATGACCATTTTAGATTTTCGAATTTCAACTTTTTTAGATCACCTGAACGAAGTCCAAGCCTTGCAACCAGCAAAATCATTGCATAATCACGTTTTTCACTTGGGTTTCCTTTATCAATGGAATTTAATAACGTAAGGACTTCGTCCTTTGTCCAGTAGGAGGGCAGCTTACGTGAAAGACATCTACGAACAGAACCTATTTTGTTGGATAGGTCATGCTGGATATATCCATTTTGATAAAGATATCTTACAAATAAACGAAGGGCACCGGTCATATGCTTGATACTGACTGCCGAATAGTCTTCAAGTGTACTAATGTAGCTGAATATGTGTTTTGCTTCAAGCCCGGATATGTCGTAAAGCTCTTCCATCTCTAAATGCTGTAAGAATTTCATTCCATGAGAGAGATACCGCTCCATTGTGCACATTGAATATTCATATGTTTTCTGTTACCGGCATAATAAAAATGTGCACTTTCGGCGGAGAAATTTGAGCAGGTTACATATATAATATTTGCTTGGTGACTCCCCCGAAAGGGGAATTTTTTATGTTGGAGGTAGCCATGCAAACAAC
>JAEYOP010000067.1 GCA_023411575.1 Bacillota bacterium
TCTGTTCCAGCAAATCCAGCGTGGCTTGCGACGGGTGTCCGAAATTATTGTGTCCCACGCTGATGACGGCCGCCTGCGGCTTCACCTTCTCCAGGAATTCCGCCGAAGTGGAAGTCTTGGACCCATGATGTCCGATTTTAATCACATCGGCGTCCAGCGGCGCTCCCCCGGCGAGCATTTCCTCCTCTGCGGCGCTTTCGGCATCCCCTGTGAACAGGATATCCGTCCGGCCATAAATCAATTTTAACACGAGCGAGGCGTTATTTAAAGTATCGTCGTCAACGAGACAGTCTTTTTCCGGGTTCACTACCTCAAACCGGGTTTTTTCATCCAGCCGGATCACATTGCCGTTGCTGCATCTGGAAACCGGCACCCCTTTTCGGCCCGCAATCTCGAACAGCTCCGCAAAACCGCTTTCGTCGCTCATGGAAGGAATGATCAGCCTGTCCACCCTGATTTGCTCCAGCACATCCTCCAGCCCCTGGATATGGTCGGTATGCGGGTGCGTGGCTACTATGGCGTCCAACCGGCTCACGCCGCTGTCAAGCAGAAAGGGCACCACAACGGACCGGCCGATGGCGGAAGCCCGTCCGGGGCTCGCGCTGCCTCCGCCGTCAACCAATACGGTTTTACCGGCGTAAGTCCGGATAAAGGCCGAGTCCCCTTCCCCCACATCCAGGAAAACCACCTCCAGCCGCTGCGGTTGAAGGACGATAGAAAGGACGAAGACCGCCGTAAAGGACAGGGCGATGGCCGCATGGCGCGGTTTCAGGGAAATATTTTTCGAAGGCTTGTACCAGAGCAAAAACCAGATTGCGATGTAATACGCAATGGCAAGGATTATGGACGGCGTCGCGGTTTTCAGCACCGCAAAAGGGATGCTTGAAGCCATTTTGGTTATATAAAGAACGGCGCTGAGAAAAATGCAGTTCAGGTATCCGATGAGCTGGGAAAAAAACAGGCTGACCTGCCCTAATAGCGCCATCAGGGACCCCAGTATGGTAATCAGTTCCAGCATGGGCACTGCAAGAAGATTGGGAAGGATGGCAATCACAGAGACCTTGTTGAAGCATATCAAGGTTATGGGCAGCACACCAAGCTGCGCCGCGACAGTCGCCCCCAGTATTTCGGCAATCCATTCCTGTTTGACAAACCGGCTGACCGGCTTTTTGATATTCCTGTAGAGCATGACAATGGAAAGCGTGGCCGCATAGGACAGCTGAAAGCCTATATTGAACAGCATGCAGGGATTGACGGCCAGGAGGACGATGCAGGATAAAGCGATTGCCGCATAAGTATCCGGCTCCCTGTAGAGAATTGCCGAAACCAGGAGGATAATTGCCATAATAACGGCCCTCAGCACGGAAGGCTCAAAGCCCGTAACAAAAACGAACAGGATCAAAAAGCCTATAATCAGCAGGTTTGCAACGATTCTTTTCACCCGGACCAGCTTCAGCAGAAAATTCAGCGGCAGGATCAGGAACGCCACATTGGCTCCACTAACCGCCATGATATGAGTCAATCCGGAATTGCTGAACGCCTCCTGCACCTCCTCCGGGAGGCCCTCCCTGTAACCGATGAGCATGCCGTTGAGCAAGCCCGCCTGTTGAGTGGGCAGGCTTCTTTCTATGACATGAATGACCCTTTTCCGTATATCCAGGCCCAAGCGGACAAAAAAATTGCCGCGATTTCCGTCCTTTCGCTCAATCGCATAAGGATAGGCAAAAACCGAGGCCCCGACGCCTTTCTGCATCAGGTACCTGCGGTAATCGAAGCCGCCGGGGTTCCGGACTGTCTGCGGCAGATAAAGGGTGCCTTCGAACTCGATCTCCCGGCCGTAGTCCAGGACAGCGTTATCCCCTCCCCGGATGGTGCTGAACAGGAGCTTTCCCCCGGTCTTTACAGGCTTTCCGTCGTAGCCCTTCCTTATGCTCCCCACCTTCACCACGTACGTCACCCGTTCGCCCTTGATTTCCGGCTCCGACGCGATATGGCCGCACACCGCGACCTCCTGGCCGTCAAAGGCGCCAAACCGGCCGTCCTGAAGCCGGTCGGCCGCGATAAACTCCCCGGAGCCCAGAACAAAAAAGCCAAGCATCCCAATGGATAGAAACAGCCTGCCTTTCCGCAAAAATCCTGCCGCAAAAAAGCCTGCCGACAGCAGCAGGGCCAGGCCTACGGGCACAAGGACCGAATCCGACAGATAAGCCGAAAGAATTCCAAGGATCATCATAATGCAAAAAGAGACGACGGGTCTTTTGGAAACAATACTCATGCCAGCACCCTTTTTGTCCCTATTGTATCCCGGTGAAAAAGAATTGTAAATATATGTAAAATAAACAAAAACCGGCAGATCGCCTTGAAGACGTGCTGCCGGTCCATTTCAACCATATTGTATTTTCTGTTTGTTATTTCCCGGCTTCGAAAGGATTCCGGGCCTGTTTGCTCCGATTATTTCGTCAGATAATCCCTGGCTCCCATCAAGCGCTTCTGGTAATAGGCTTCATTCAAATTGCTGATCTTGACCTTCCGGCTGCCGCTGGTGGAAGAGGCATGAATGAACTTGCCGCTTCCGATATAAATCCCTACATGGGTGATGGCGTTGAGTCCGCCGTTGGTATCGAAGAACACGAGATCGCCCGGCTGCAGGTCCGCCTTCTTGACGACGGTCCCGGCGGCGCCCATATCCCTGGAGGCCCTGGCCAGCGTCATGTCGAAGTGCTTGTATACATAGCTTACAAAGCCGGAGCAGTCGAAGCCCTTCGGGGTCGAACCGCCAAATACGTATTTTACTCCTATGAATTTCTTTGCATAGGCAACAATTTGCTGCCGGATATCGCTTGTATTTTCATCCACGGCCGCGTCATCCCCGGAGTCTGAGGCGGAATCCTGTTCGACGCTGCCGCCGTCCGCTTCCTCTTCCTCGACTTCCTCCGTCAGAGCTGCGGGAACCTGAAGCTCGGAAGTGACGCCTCTTGAAACCGTATCGCCGCGGACGGTAAGAAACTCCGCATTCACCCATCCAAACCGTTCTTCGCCGATGGAAATCCGGTACCACTCTCCCGAACGCTCATAAATGTCTACCTTCGTCCCCTTGTCCAGCTTTGCCAGGACTTCCGAAGAAATGTCCGGTTTCGACCGCACATTGACCACCGAGCCGGATACCGTACCGGTAGAAGAAACCGTATCGCGGATCACAAGATAATCGTCCCTGATCCAGCCGGTCTCGTCGTTCACACTGACCTTAAACCATTCCCCTTCGCTGCCGAGAACGGATACCTGTTTTCCTTTTTCCAACTGCATGAGGACTTTGGAGGTGGTATTGGGGTTTGCTCTTAAATTAACAATGTCGCCTGTGATGATGCCGGTTTTTGCAGCGGCTGCGCAAACGGCCGCCGACAAAAGAAAAATGGTTAAAAGAATAACTGGAACGGATACTAACGTCTTTCGAACTGTTGGCATGGAGCCCTCCTATATTCAGCTTCCGAAGTTAGCTGCCGGGTGCGGGTGATAGGATCACCCTACCGTCCTCGGAAAACGCGCAAACCGGAGAACATAATATTTCCCGATTTCCCGGATTCCCGCCGGACGGATTAACCCCTTTAATGGTTCCTCCGTACTCCTTTTCAGGAGATTCAGCATTTTTTGCGGCGGTCGCAGACTGCGAACGGTCTGTTTCCGCCAAAGTCCAGACAGGAAACAATTACCTGCCTGAAGCATGTATAATTATTATACCGATTGGATTGAAGTTTGTCAAATTCGGAAACCGGCTTCTGTGCACGCATTATGTTAACTTTTATATCCTAATTCTTACCAGACGGTTCCTGCAGGCTTTTATGCATGATAATGACCTCATACGGCGATTTATCGCCGAAGAGCATTTTCGTAAACCGTCCCGTTTCGCCGAAGCCAAGCTTCCGCCAGAATTTCACGCCTTCGTCGTTCTTTTCGATGACGGACAGAAGGACGTCCGAAGTATTAAAAACCGCCTTGCTCCATTGGACCACCAGCTCCACGGTGGTGCTCCCGATTCCTTGATGCTGGAATTGTGGCAATATGGCGATTAGCTTTATCCAGAGGGTGTTTTCATACAACAGGCCCGACACGACTCCGATCAGCCGGCAAGCACCGCCCCCCGGCTCTTTTTCATAGATGCCCGTAAAAAATTCATTTCTGCTGGTCGCAAGCACGTCCAGCTTCAATGCGATATCAGCCTGTGTGACGGGATACGAAATGCCCGTGGCATACCGGTATCCCTCGCTGCAATTGTATAAATCCACGACCCCGTCCAAATACCTCCGGTCGATCGGCCCGATTGCAATCCTGCCGGACTCCGCCCTTATTTCGATCATCAGCGCCCTCCAATCGTTCCCGGCTGTCCCGGACACCTGCCCTGCCCTGGCATTCCGGGCCGCCCTTCTCTACGGGTACCCCCACATATTATACCAATAGAGCCTTTTAATTTCCATAATCCCGCATAAACATATTTCGCAAGAAACACCCGAAAAAGCAGTTTCGGTTTATCGGAAGTTATTTTTCGCTTGTTCCCAATTGATAAATTGATTTCCATTCGGTATACTATTAATGGAAACGGGCCGGAAAATCAGCCTGTTTACTTATCAGACCTTTCAGCAGGAGAATGATCATGGAATTTAAAGAATTGTATGCCGGCTTTGCAGCCATCAACATTAAAATGTTGATCATGTTTGTCATTGGTTTTGCTTTGATCTACCTTGCGGTAAAGAAGGACTATGAACCGATGCTGCTCCTTCCCATCGGCTTTGGAGCCATTCTTGTAAACCTCCCCCAGTCGGTGGTCAAGTTTGCCTCCGAACAGGTTCTGAACCCGTTCGTCACGGAATTTGTAAAGAACAATCCCGCTTCCAGGAGCCTTTTCGAGGACAAGCTGAATTTTGTCTTCGACAGCGCCGGACAAGCCTACACCTATGAGCCGGGCGTCCTGGACATCCTGCTTCACTCGGGCATCCTGACGGAGCTTTTCCCGGTTCTCATTTTTGTGGCCATCGGCGCCATGATCGATTTTACCCCGCTCTTTCGCAATCCGGTCATGATCTTCTTCGGCGCCGCCGCCCAGTTCGGTATTTTTGCAACCCTGCTGGTGGCGCTGGCGCTGGGGTTTGACCTGAAGGTCGCGTCGGCCATCGGCATCATCGGCGCCGCCGACGGTCCCACCGCCATTTACGTGGCCGGCAAATTCGCCAAGGAATATTTCGGTCCGATCTCCGTGGCCGCCTATTCGTACATGTCCCTGGTGCCGATCATCCAGCCCCCGGTCGTCAAGCTGCTGACCTCGAAGAGCGAGCGTATGATCCGGATGGAGTACAAGGATGTCAAGGTATCCAAAATCGTTCTGATCATGTTCCCCATCACGGTTACGGTCATCGCCGGCCTGGTCGCGCCGATCAGCGTTCCCCTCGTCGGTTTCCTTATGTTCGGCAACCTCATCCGGGAATGCGGCGTCCTCGACAGGCTTTCCAATGCCGCGCAGAATGAACTGGCCAACCTGGTTACGCTGCTGCTCGGCATCACCATAGGCTCTACGATGGTCGCGGACAGCTTCCTGCAGTGGCAGACTATTTTGATCCTTCTGATGGGGCTCGTGGCTTTCGTATTCGATACGGCGGGCGGCGTGCTCTTTGCAAAACTCCTGAATCTGTTCCGTAAAACCAAGATCAATCCGATGATCGGCGCCGCCGGAATTTCCGCCTTCCCCATGTCGGCCAGAGTGATCCAGAAGATGGCAAAGGACGAGGATCCGACGAATTTCATCCTGATGCAGTCCGTCAGCGCCAACGTTTCCGGGCAGCTGGGCTCCATCATTGCGGGTGGTCTCATACTTGCCGTCGTGCCGATGCTCGTGCGTTAGGCCGCTGAGGCGCGAATCGTTTTAAAGTGTATTACAGGAGGAAAATATGAACGATTTCTTTAACAGTTTATTATCTACCAAAATGGGACCGGGCGTCCTTGTTACCATAACCGGCATGCTGGGTGTTTTCGCCGTGCTGATTCTGTTTTACCTGATCATTCTTCTCTTGAACAGGGTCTTCCCTTACAAGCCAGAGGCCTGATCGAAATGAAGAGCGTATTGATGGCGGTCTATTCGTTTTCGGCGCCGCCCTGTTCCGAAGCCGGCGGGTTATCGGCGGTGATCGGCCAGCTTCGGAATTACGGGTGGGAGCCCGTGGTGCTGACCCGCGGCACGGGGACGGAGCCCCAGGAAAAAAGGCTGCTGCAGCTGCCCGAGGACATCGACATCATCCGTACCGGCCCCTTTGGGGACGGATTTACAAAAGCGGAGGCCCTTCCGGGGTTTTTCCGCTTCTTGCTGGAACGAAACGGGCAAAAGCTCTGGGAATTTCTTTCCCGCAGCAAAGCGTCGCGCCTTGTCAAAAACGGAGGCGCCGATTTGATCTATACGGTTTCCCCTTTCTACAGTTCCCACCGGATCGGATTGCATTTGAAGAAAAAAAATCCGAATCTGCCCTGGGTGGCGGATCTCGGACCGTCCGGCCCTGCGCTCCGAAGCTGTGAAAGGGAACTGCTGGCCCGAATCCGGGAAACTGCCGATATTCTTGTTCCGGACAATCCGGAGATCAACGCGCAGGAGCTTTCGGAACTGTTCGAAAAGGCCTGCCGGTCGGTAGCGGCGAAAAAACTGGGAAACCCATGACAGGAGGCTTTTTATGAAAATCGTTCACCTTATCGGCGGCGGTGATATCGGCGGTGCGAAAACCCATGTATTATACCTTTTAGAGGAATTGTCGCGGCACATGGAGGTGAAGCTGATCAGCCTGCGTCCCGGCATTTTCGCGGAGGATGCGCAGGCATTGGGCATCGATGTCTCCGTCGTCAAGTCCGGCAGCCTTTTTGCCGATATCCGCAAGGTATCCAATATGATCCGGGACGGCGGCTACGATATCGTCCATTCCCACGGAGCAAAAGCCAATATGTTCTCCCTGGCCGCCAGACGCAGATGCGGCCCCCCTACCGTAACGACCGTACATAGCGATTACCGGCTGGACTACATGCACAGCCTCGTCCGGCGGATGACCATAGGACTGACCAATTCCGTGGCTCTCCGGTTCATGCACAATTACATAGGCGTATCAAGCAATTTCAAGGCAATGCTCATCGACAGGGGCTTCAACCCGCTGGATATCTATGTGCTCTACAACGGCATGGATTTCTCGGTCCCGAAGGCGGAATATTCCCGGGAGAAGCTGATCGCCAAATACAAGCTCCCCATCCGGGAGGAGGATGTCATTGTCGGTATTGCGGCAAGGCTTTATCCGGTCAAGAGCATCGATACGATCGTAAGGGCCGCCCGCCTGGTAAAGGACCGGAACAGCAGGGTCAAATTCCTCATCGGGGGCGACGGCGAGGACCGCAAGGAGCTGGAAGCCCTGACGGCCAGCCTGGACCTGACGGATACGGTCTTCTTCATCGGCTGGCTGGACGATCCCAACGAGCTGATGAGCAGCATCGACATCAGCGTGCTGACCTCCATCAGCGAAAGCTTTCCCTATTCCATTCTGGAAGGCGCAAAGTTCAAAAAGGCCACCATCAGCAGCAAGGTGGGCGGCATTCCGGACCTCATCGAGAACGGCAAAAACGGCTATATGTTCGAGCCCGGCGACTACAGGCGGTTTTCCGAGCTGATCCTGGAACTCGCCGACGACGAGGGCAAGCGTGTTGCCATGGGAGAACGCCTGTATGAAAAAGCCCTGGGGGATTTCTCCGTAGAAAGCATGGCGAAAACCCAGCGGGATATTTATAACCGGATCCTGGAGAAGCAGGCCGCGAAAAAGAAGGGGCATAAGCTGTACGACGCTATCATTTCGGGCTATTACGGCTTCCGGAACATCGGCGACGACGCCCTGCTGATGTCGATCATCAAGGACTTGAAGGAATTCAAGCCCGACATCCGGTTGCTCATTCTTTCAAAGCAGCCCGCCGTTACCTCCAGGGATTTTCAGGTGGCTTCCATCAGCCGCGTAAACATGCTGGGGATCCTGCGGGCGATGAGAAACGCCCGCGCCTTCATATACGGCGGCGGCAATCTTCTGCAGGACAACACCAGCACCCGTTCCCTGTTCTTCTATATTAGTACGGTCTGGCTGGCAAACATGCTGAAGCTGAAGGTCATGTTCTATGCCAACGGAATCGGGCCCTTGAAGAAGAGCGTAAACCGGATGCTGACCAAGAAAATCATCAACAAGGTGGACGTGATCACGCTCCGGGAAAAGCTTTCCTTTTCCGAGTTGGAGCATATGGACATCAGCAAGCCCCATATCCTGCTGACGGCCGATGCCGCCTTGACGGTGAAGGACGGCGGCGCCGCATTTGACACGGATATCCTGGAGTACTTGCACATCGACAGCGACAAGCCCCTGTTCGGAATATCCCTCCGGAAATACCCCGGCCATGAGAAATTCGAGCACGAAAAATATGAAACGGTCATCGCGCAGGCGGCGGACCATATCGTCTCCAAATACGGGGCCTATCCGGTGTTCATCCCCATGCAGCATCCCGAGGATATCCCCATCCTTGAAAATGTCGCCGCCAAAATGCAGAGCAAAAGCTTTATCGTAAAGGAAAAACTCAACGTATACCAGACCTACGACCTCATTTCCAAAACCCGCATGCTCCTCGGGATGAGGCTTCACGCCCTTGTATTCTCGGCGGTTGCCGCCGTTCCCATGGTGGGCCTTGTTTACGACCCGAAGATCCAGGGCTTCCTGGACTGCATCGGCCAGCCCTCCGCCGGCGATGTCCGGCTGCTGGAATACGGAAACCTGATCGCGCTGGCGGACCGGGTCTGGGAAAACCGCGAAGCAATCAGCCGGCAGTTGGAAGCGGATATCCCCGCTCTGAAGGAAAAGGCCCGTGAAAATGCCAAGGTTGCGGTAGACCTGATCTCGACGGCAGGCCTGTAAAACCGCAAAGATCATAGAAACGCCAATCTTATCTGCCTGAAATACTGTTGTTTAACCTCCGGAAATGGTGGTAAACATACAGAAAATAGGGTTGTCCGCAGATTTTCATCCATATTCTTACTTTTTCCGGAATAGTACAATAAAACAGAGAGTATAAGGAGAAATGCATATGTTCACATCGGAGAAATCGTTCATCCGGGCATTTCAGTCCAGACTTTCCTCCGTATACGGCAAAACCCTGGAAGAGTCCTCAAGCTATGACCGGTATACCGTCCTTGCCTTGATGGTCCGGGACGAAGTCAACAAGCGCTGGATGCAGACCAACGACCATTACCTTAAAAATGTGCACAAGCAGGTCTATTATTTCTCCCTGGAATTTATGATAGGCAAGCTTCTTGATATGTACCTAATTTACCTCGGCGCCAGGGATGTTTGCAAAAACGGCCTTCAGGAGCTTGGAATCGAGCTGGAGGACCTGGAGAGCCAGGAACCGGAGGCGGGGCTCGGCAATGGCGGTCTGGGCAGGCTTGCCGCCTGTTTCCTGGATTCCATGGCGACCCTTGCGATTCCCGGCCACGGCTGCGGCATCCGCTACAAATACGGGCTTTTCAAGCAAAAAATCGTGGAAGGCTATCAAGTGGAGCTTCCGGATAACTGGCTGAGCAATGAAAACGTACTGGAGGTTAAAAAACCGGACAAGGCTATCCTTGTCAAGTTTGGCGGGCATGTTGCCCAATCCTTCGAAAACGGAAGGACCTGTTATCTCCTGGAGGATTATACGCCGGTACTGGCCGTTCCATACGACGTGCCCGTCCTCGGATACAAGTCCAATACGGTAAATACCCTGCGGCTGTGGAGCGCCGAGCCGGTCAATGCGGAGTTCGACTTCGCCTCCTTCAGCAGCGGCGATTATTCCAAGGCGATGGAGTACAAGAACAACATCCAGGCCATTACGGAGGTCCTTTACCCGGACGATTCCAACTACCGCAACCGGGAGCTCCGCCTCAAGCAGGAATATTTCCTGGTGTCCGCCGGACTCCAGAGCATCGTCCGCCGCCTGAAAAAAGGCAAGGCAGGGGTTCGGTCCCTTCCGGACAAGGTCGCCGTGCACATCAACGACACCCATCCGGCCCTGGCAATCCCGGAGCTGATGCGGATCCTGCTGGACGAGGAAGGGCTGTCGTGGGACGAGGCATGGGACATTACCACCAGGACCGTTTCCTACACCAACCACACCGTCCTGCCCGAGGCGCTGGAAATGTGGCAGGAGGACATCGTCCGCAGCCTGCTCCCGCGCATTTACATGATCCTGATCGAGATCAACGAACGGTTCTGCAGGGAGCTCTGGAGCAAAAGGCCGGGAGACTGGAAGTGGATTTCGGACATGTCGATCGTGGCCGGCGGAAACGTCAACATGGCCTACCTTTCCGTTGTCGGAAGCCACAGCGTGAACGGCGTCTCCGAGCTTCACAGCACTATTTTGAAGACCGACCTTTTAAAGAACTTTTACTTCATCACCCCATACAAGTTCAACAACAAGACCAACGGCATCGCCTTCCGGCGCTGGTTCCTGAAGGCCAATCCCGGGCTGTCCAGGCTTGTCAGCAGCGCCATCGGCCCCAGCTGGATCAACCATTCCCTGGATCTTTCCCAGCTTGTGCTGGACGGCTTCGATAAGGACCAGGCGTTCCAGGACGGCTTCAACCAGGTAAAATCGGCGGCCAAAAAGAACCTGGCCGCCTATGTCAAAGCCCATCTGGACATCAGCATCGACCCCGCTTCCATTTACGATATCCAGGTCAAAAGAATCCATGGCTTCAAGCGGCAGATCCTGAACATCCTCAATATTATGGCCGCATACAACGAACTCCGTGAAAACCCGGGTATGGATTTCCATCCAAGGACCTGCATCTTCTCGGGCAAGGCGGCGCCCAGCTATTATTACGCCAAAAAGGTCATAAAGCTGATCAATACGCTTGCGGACAAAATCAACAATGACAAGTCGGTCAGCGACAAGCTGAAGGTGATCTTCCTGGAAAACTACAACGTCACCCTGGGCGAGCTCATTTTCCCCGCCGCCGATATCAGCGAGCAGATTTCCATCGCGGGCAAGGAGGCTTCCGGCACCGGCAACATGAAGTCCGTCGCCAACGGAGCGGTCATCCTGGGGACGATGGACGGCGCCAATGTGGAAATCAGCAGGGCGGTCGGCGCGGAGAACATTCTCATTTTCGGTCTGAGCGCCGAAGAAGCCGCTTCCCTCAGCCGCAGCGGCAATTATTCCTCTTACGACCTCTACCGGAACGACCTCACCCTGAAGACCATCCTGGACCAACTTGACAGCAGCTGGTTCGATACGGTCCGGTCCGACGAATTTGTCGATATACGAAAGTCCCTGTTGGACTATAATGACGAATACCTTGTCCTGAAGGATTTCCAGAGCTATTCCGCAGCGAGGGCGAAATCCGGCAAGCTGTACGGCGACAGGGCGACATGGACGGAAATGGCAATCAACAACATCGCCTTTTCCGGAACCTTCAACAGCGACGATACCATTCAGAAATATGCCAATGATATCTGGGATGTACGCCCTTCAATCGTGAGAACCTTCGGCCATCTATAAATAGAGACAAGGAGGCTTTGAAATGAGTAAGGAATGCATTGCCATGATCCTTGCAGGCGGCAGCGGAAGGCGGCTCAAGCCGCTGACCAGAAGAGTTGCCAAGCCGGCTGTGCTGTTTGGCGGGAAATACCGAATCATCGACTTCGTTTTAAGCAACTGCATCAATTCCGGCATCGATACCATGGGCATCATGGTGCAATACGAACCCCTGATCATCAATTCCTATATTTCGACCAACAGCCTGTACAACCCCGGCATTCAACGGAGCTACATCACGGTCCTCCCGCCCCACATGCACGAAGACGGCGGCGGCTGGTACCGGGGCACGGCCAACGCAGTCTATCAGAACCTGGAATTCATCGATTTGTACAAGCCCGAGCATGTCCTGATCCTGTCCGCAGACCAGGTATACAAGATGGATTATTCAAAAATGCTGCAGTATCACATCTCCCAGAACGCCGAAATAACCATCGCCGCCACCCGCGTTCCCATGGCGGAGGCCGGACGCTTCGGCATCATGAACGTGGAGGAGGACGGCCGCATCCTGGAATTCGAGGAGAAGCCCGAGCACCCAAAAAACGACCTGGCTTCCATGGGCATTTACATTTTCAGGACGGATATCCTGGTCAAAGCGCTGGCATTGGACGAAGCCAATCCCTCGTCGAAAAACGATTTCGGCCGGGATGTCATTCCCATGCTGATCAACTCCGGAAACTTCAACGTCTGCGCCTTCCGGTTCGACGGATACTGGCGCGACGTCGGCACGGTCAAAAGCTTCTGGGAGGCCCATATGGATCTCCTGGACGAAAGCAACAGCCTGAACCTGCACGATCCGAGCTGGAAAATATTCTGCGAAAATCCTTCCGAGCCCCCGCTTTACATCAATCACACGGCAAAGGTCAACGCCTCCCTGCTGGGCGACGGCTGCTACATACAGGGCGAGGTCTACAATTCGGTCCTGTTCCCCGGCGTATTTGTCGGCCGGGGGGCCAAAATCTACGACTCGGTCATTATGTCCAACGCCACGGTCGAAGCCGGTTCCACGGTCCGTAAGGCCATCGTCGGAAGCAATGCGGTGGTAAAGTCCCTTTGCACCGTAAGCAACGAAGGCCTCAGCGAGGATGAAGTCGCCTACGTCGACGAAGGCACCATCATAGAGGCCTGCAGCCCCAAAATGTCCTATTCGGCAATGTGATATGCGCCAAAGTATCTGGAGACGGTCATTATGGAGAATAAAGGGGAGCATTAAAGGCACGGTTTAGTAGGGAAACTATTTGAACCATACCCCAAACTGATACAGAAAAAGCGGAGCAGGAGGCATTATCCCGATGATGTGCCTCCTGTAAACATTTATTTCTATGCCAGTATCTACGCCAACATCAGCGCCAAGTGGCGTAGATATTTTTATTCACTCTCATCCTCTTTCGGTTCGATGAAGTACTCAATCTGCCGTTTTAATTCGTTTTTTGCAAGAGATTTGCGGCGTTCCAAACGCTCCTTTGCCTCAATCAGGATTTCCCTGATTTTGTGTTCAAAATCCACTTTGGAGGGCAAGTGAGTCCAATACTCTGCAACGGCGATGCCGGCCTTGTCCATTTCGAGAAGTTCAATTTTTTCGCGGTTTGCTGTTGCACAAAGGATAATGCCAATCGGAGCAGATTCTCCCTCTTGCCGCTCGTGTTTATCAAGCCATTTCAGGTATAATAACATTTGTCCCATATAGGCAGCCTTGAATTCGCCGAGCTTCAACTCAACGGCGACGAGCCGTTTTAATATCCTGTGATAGAACAGCAAATCAAGAACGATATCCTCACCGCCCACAATCATGCGCTTTTGTCTCTCTACGAATGAAAATCCGTGTCCGAATTCAAGAATGAATGCCTCAAGCTCCATCAGTATGGCTTTCTCCAAATCCGCTTCAAGATAATTGTCTTTTAATCCGAACATATCCAGTAAATACGGGTCTTTGAACACATTAAATGGCACGACGGTTTCTTCTGACAATTCCGTATTGGCGATTTCCCGCCGCTCATACGCTTTACGCGAGATTTGACGGCGCAGTTCTTTTGTACCATAATTCCGGGCAACTGCATCGTTCGCGTAGAACATCCGGGCTTCATCTGATTTAAGTGATAACAGTTCAATAAAATGCGACCAGCTCAATTTTGCCGCCAGTGGCGGCAAAATCTCCGCAGTGGGAAAGCGCTCCGCAAATAGCGTCATTCTGTATAAATTTCGTTCTGAAAAATTATTTCCATACTTTTCTACTAATTTTGCCGCCAACACCGTCAAAATCTTTTTTCCGTATGCGGCACGTTGTTTCCCCAAAACAGCGGTATTTACATACTGCCCTATTTCCCAGAACATTAACGTCATTTCTTGATTGGCATGTGATGCAGCACGATGTTTGCGGTTTTCAATGATGGAAGCAACTTGATCAAAAAGAGCGGTTTCGTCAACAAGTGCTATTTTCTGCGGTATAAGTGAATTTTTCTTTTCGCGCATCATCACCACCGTCCTATTCCAGTTGTTTCAAGGGTTGTTGTCTTACCAAAAGCATCTACATTATACCGCAAAACTCCAAAGTGTAGGAAGCACTTGCACTTTTTGCTGTTTTTTTAAGTGAGACCTGTGGTTTATTTTATCAATAGCCAGCAGCATAATCAATAAGATTTTTTGACGCTGAATTTCCATAGTTGCACTCATGGGTTCACCAAAAAAACAAAACGAAGTCGAGTCCGTCACCCAGCGATATTTCAAGGGCGCCTGACTTATCGACGTTTTTAGGAGAGCCCGGTTATTACTGACCTTTTGGCACCTTTCATCCGCCCAAGCATTCCAGTGATAGAATTATATTCCAATTTTGGACAATATCAATCACCTTGCGTCGTAAATCTGCTCCCCATTGGTTCGATATCGAAAGCAAAAAAGGCATTATTGTGGATAATACCTCTTTTGCCTCTTCTCTGTGTCGGTTTGGGTATATGCAATTAGTTTCTCCTATTGAACCGTATGTACCTACTGCTCCCCTTTGCTTTTTCAGCTTTCCGCCCCGCTTTCGCCGGCATATCCCAGGATTCTCTTCATGGTCCTCTCCCAGCAGGTTTGCACTGCGTTGAAATCCATATAAGGTATGTAATAGTTTTCCATTTCGTCATGCAGGGCTTTGGCCCCCCGGATGGTATGCACCGCCCTGTCCAGAAGCCTGCCGAATTCCTCGCGGTCAAAATTCAGCTCTTCCTTGAAGCCATCGAGGACGTTCCCGTCCAGCAGGTCGGTAAAGCCGATCTTTTTATAGGCGCACCCATCGAATGAATGATATTGGTTCCCGGTGGTAAATGCCGTGTCAAGCGCGGGGATAATCAGATGCTCCAGCTTTCCAGGGTTGAACGCGCAATAGTAAGACTCCACGCACAAGCCCCTTTCAAGGGCTTCATTTTTCATCTTTTCAAGCACCTTTTCCGTCCCCGTGCCCTGTTCTCCCTCCAGCATATAAACATTTTCCGTACCGATCAGGTCGTTCAGATAGTTTTTCAGCCCGTCCGGCGTGATGGCGCTTGCAAACAGGCACCGCTCCCTGCCGGTTGCCGCCGCCTGCGGAAGATCGCCGAATACCTCGTCCGCCAGTTTCCTTGCCAGCCGGTTGACCCCGGCCGTATCATGGGCGAGCGCATTGATGCCGGATATGTCCTCGTAAATATGCGCCGCAGCCCCAAGGTACCGGTATGCCCGCTCGAACAGGGTACCCACCTTTGCGTTGATCCTCAATACGTCGGCCCTTCCCTTTTTCATCTCCCCTTCATTCCAGAAATCGCCGAGATGAAGGATTTCATCCACCACCCCGGGATTTTTGGGATCGACTACATGGGATGGGGTCCCATAAACACAAAAGAGCGAGCTTTCAAGTGGATTAAAATTTTTCATTGCAACCTTTTGCCGCTCCATAGTATAGTATTACTAGAAAACGGGGAGGAAAAAGCAAATGTACCATAACATTCTTGAGACCATCGGGCGTACGCCCCTGGTAAAGATCAACAGGCTGAATCCCAGGCCGGAGATTCCCCTTTACGCCAAGCTGGAGGGCTTCAACCCCACCGGCAGCATAAAGGACCGCATCGCGCTGAAAATGATCGAGCAGGCGGAGGAATGCGGCAGCCTGACCCCCGGCAAGACGATCCTCGAGCCTACTTCCGGCAATACGGGAATCGGCCTGGCCATGATCGGCGCCGTAAAGGGGTATCCTGTGGAAATCGTCATGAGTGAGGCCGTCTCCGTTGAACGCCGTAAAATGATCGAAGCCTTCGGAGCCAAAATAACGCTGACAGAGGCTTCCCTGGGCACCGACGGTGCCATCCGGAAGGCCCACGAGCTCTGCCGCCTTTACCCGGACAATTATTTCATGCCCAACCAGTTCTCCAACGAATACAACAAGCTCGCCCATTATTATACCACCGCCAACGAAATCTGGGAGGACACCGAAGGAAAGGTCACCCACTTCGTCTCGGCCCTCGGCACCTCCGGAACGATCATGGGCGTCGGAATGGGGCTGAAAAACAGGAACCCAGACATCCAGATCGTAGAGGCCCATCCTGTCCGCGGGCATTATATCCAGGGGCTCAAGAACATGGAGGAGGCCATCGTGCCCGAAATTTACGACCCCAAAAGGATCGACCGGACCGTCATGATCGAATCGGAAGCCGCTTTTGAGATGTCCAGGGCCATCGTCCTGCAGGAGGGGATCTTCGTCGGCATGAGCAGCGGCGCCGCCATGCTGGCCGCCCTGGAATGCATAAAGGATATGAAGGACGGTTTTGTGGTCGTGCTGTTCGCCGACCGGGGAGAAAAGTACCTGAGCACAAACCTGTTCACCGCCAAATAATCGGAACAAGCAAATAGCCGGAACAATCGGAGCTATCAAAAAGCCCAGTGTATTTTTATCGTTTGCTCCCCTGTTTCCCTGTTCTTTTCGCCCACCTCGATATAGTCGATCAGTTCGGCGACCAGTGTATGGGTCAGCTCCTCGAAGTCCCTGTGCTGTCTTATGATTTCAAGCCGTTTGTCCCTGCTCTCCGACTCGCCGCCTATTTCCGCCATGTGTCTTTCCAGTTCCTCCTTCCTTTCGGCAAGCCGACGCCTGTCGGCGGAGAAGCTTTGATTCCATTCAGCAAACTGTTCTTCCGCAATTCGGCCTTCCACCCTGTCGAGATACAGACTTTTCAATACTCTGGCACTCTGCAGGAGTTGTTTTTCAATGCCGCACAGCTCCCTCCGGAGCCTTTCAATTTCGTCTTCTGCAGCGAAGGGCGTTTCCAGGCCGTCTGCAACGCTGTTTTCATCGAGATATCTCCGGATGCATTCCCGGAGCTTTTCCGCAACAACATCCCGCAGCAAATCCATCCGGATCGAATGGCTGGCGCATACAGCCGCGCTTCCCGCGGCAGCATATCTTTTGCAGCGCAGATAGGAGTATAGCCTCCTATTGCCCCGGAAGGCCGTCACTTTGTTCATCGCGCCTCCGCAGTCCGCGCACCGTACTTTTGCCGCAAAGAGATGCGTCTGCCCTTCCCTGGTGCTTCTTTGCCTTCCGCCCATCCTCCTCCGGACCTCCGCGAAAATCCTCTTCTCAATAATCGGCTCATGGGTATTCTCAACTCTATACCACTGATTTGCAGGAACCGCCGCTATTTTCTTCGATTTGTAGTTCACCTTCCGCCTTTTTCCCTGCACCATGTTTCCGGCATACAGCTCGTTCGTCAGAATCCGCTTTACCGTCGTCCTGCTCCAGAGGTCGGAACCATCGTTTCCGCCGGGATCGTTGTTTCTGTCGCAGCAGGCAAAAGAAAGGCCGGAATCCCTTTTATAGCCCGCTGGGCTGGGGACCCTGCCTTCATTCAGCATCGAAGCGATGCGGTGCGTACCGTACCCTTCCAGGTACCAGTCGAAAATCCGTCTTACGTTCAAGGCGGCAGCCTCATCGACGACCAGCCTGTTCCTGTCCTCCGGGTCCTTCCTGTAGCCATAGCATGCAAAGGAACCGATGAATTTGCCTTCCTTCCGTTTCGCGTCCAGCACCGCCCGGATGTTTTCCGATACGTCCTCGCAGTACCACTCGTTTGTAAGGCCGAGGATCTGGCGCTGCTTCTTGTTTCCCCTGTCCCAGGTGTCGGAATGGTCCGTCAGCCCGATGAACCGGATTCCCCACTCCACGAATTTGCAGTGGAGGTACTTTTCGACCAGCTCCATGTCCCTGGTAAACCGGGACTGGCTTTTGCACAGGACGATATCGAATTTCCCGGCCTCCGCGTCCTTCAGCAGCCGGTTCCATTCCGGCCTGTCCTTGTCCAGGCCCGAGTAATCCTCGTCGGAGTAGATCCGGTAGAGCGCCCAGCCCTGGTCCAGGACATACCGGGCCAGCAGGGTCTTCTGATTTTGAATGCTCTCGGAATCCTCCAGAAGGCTGGTTTTGTTCCGATCCTCATCGGACAGGCGGCAATAGACCGCCACCCTGTTCACCAGACGGCGCTCCTGGGCTGCCGTCCCCGCCGACGGCGACCGCCGCACCGGATTTTTGGATGACCCGGATGAAAAGCGCATTGAAGACCTTTTTCCTTTCCTCCGCATCCGTTGATTTGAAGACTTCCTCTACCGTCACAGATGCCTTTCGTCCCATAGCCTCGATCCCCCATACCATTCTATGTTTCCCGCCGTCCGCTTATTTCCGCGGACATGCAAAATTCGGGGGTCATCGGGCCTCTCCGGATTTTCCCGGCAAGAGACCGCCCGCCGCAAAAAAAATCCTCCTGCTCCGGCAAAACGGAACAGAAGGATTCTTTAAAGAAAATAGAATGCGTCCATGGGATGCATTTTTCTCAAGACTCATTTTCTAGTCGGATAGCGCACTGTCGAAATCCTCGAACAAATCCTCCAGCTCTTCGAGCCCGACGGATACGCGGATCAGGTCATCGGTAATGCCCAGCCTTTCCCTTTCCTTTTTAGGAATGGCGGCGTGGGACATCCGCACCGGATAGGAGGCAATGGTCTCCACCCCGCCCAGGCTGACCGCCACCGCTGCCATTTTTACATGCTTCATGAAATGTCTTGCAATATTTTCGTCCGCGGCCTTGAAGGAGAGTACGGCTCCCGCGCCGTCGGCCTGGCCGAAATGGACGTCCCGGCCCGGATGCTTCTCCAGCCCCGGATAAAACACCTGCTTCACCCGATTGTGCCCGGCCAGCCATTCCGAAAGCTTTTGGGCGTTGCCCTGCTGATAGTCCATCCGGACCTTGAGGGTCTTCACGCCCCTTAACAGCAGCCAGCTGTCCTGGGGGCCCAAAACCGCCCCGAAGCCGTTTTGCATGGAATAGACCTTCCTGCCCAGCTCCGCGTCCTTCACCACCACCAGCCCGGCGACCACATCGCTGTGTCCCCCGATAAATTTCGTGGCGCTGTGGATCACGATATCGAAGCCGAGTTCGATCGGCCTTTGCAGATAGGGAGACATGAAGGTATTGTCGATAATGGTGACCAGATCGTGTTCCCTTGCAATTTGGATCGCGCCCTTCAAATCGGTTATTTTCAGCAGCGGATTGGAAGGGGTTTCAAGAAAAACCGCCTTTGTCCGCGGATTAATGCTGTTTCGGATCTGCTCCAGGTCGGATGCGTCCACAAAGGTGACGTCCAGGTGGAACCGCTTGAAAAAAGTGTTGCATATCCGGTACGTTCCCCCGTATACGTCCTCGCAGACAATGATATGGTCCCCCGCCGAAAAAATGGAAAGCACCGAGGAGGTCGCCGCCATTCCGGAGGCAAAGGCAAATCCCCTCTCTCCGCCCTCCAGTTTGGCGATGGTGTCCTCAAGGGCCTTCCGGGTGGGATTCCCGGATCGGGAATAGTCAAATTCCGGCGGGTTGTCAATATCCTCCTGGTGATAGGTGGACGCCTGGTAAATCGGAACGCTGAGCGCCCCGGTCCCTTTGTCCACCTCATTGCCGTTATGGATCAATTTTGTTCCGAATTTCATGCTCAGCCCCCCTATTCCAAAGCCTGTTCCAGATCGGCAATGATGTCCTCCACCGCTTCGATGCCCACGGAAAGCCGCAGCAGCGTGTCGGTTACGCCGATCCTCTCCCGGATTTCCTCCGGTATGGCCGCGTGGGTCTGCACCACCGGATAGGTGATCAGGCTTTCCACCCCGCCCAGGCTCTCGGCAAAAATGATCACCTGGACCTTTTCCAGCACCTTCTCCACCATGCCCCTGTCCGCGACATGGAAGGAAATCATGGCGCCGAAGCCGGAGGTCTGGGCCTTCGATATCTCATAGCCTTCGTGTCCGGGCAGCCCGACATAATTGACCTTCGAAACCTTCTGGTGGCCGGAAAGCCATTCGGCAATTTTCAAGGCGTTTTCCTGCTGCTTTTCGAGGCGGATCCCCAGTGTCTTGATTCCCCTCAGGATAAGCCAGCTGTCGAATGGCGCAAGGACGGCGCCTTCCGATTTCTGGACCAGCTTCAGCCTTTCCGCCAGTTCCTCGTCGTCAGTAACGATCAGGCCTGCCAGGGTATCGTTGTGCCCGCCCAGGTATTTCGTCCCGCTGTGGAGCACCATGTCGGCGCCAAGCTCCAGGGGCCTCTGGAAATAGGGCGTCAGGAACGTGTTGTCAACGATGAACAGCATGCCCGCGCTTTTGGAAAGCTCCGAGATTCTGCGAAGGTCGGCCACCTTCATCATGGGGTTAGAGGGCGTTTCAACGAAAGCCGCCCTGCTGTTCGGCCGGATGGCGCTTTCCACATCGCGGATATTGCTCGTATCCACATAGGAAAACTCTATGCCGTATTTCTTATAGACCTCTTCAAACAACCGGTAAGTACCGCCGTAAAGGTCGTCCGATACGATAATATGCTCTCCCGGCGCGAAAAGGGCAAGTATGGTGGATACCGCCGCCATTCCGCTGGAAAAGGCAAAGCCGAACCGGCCGCCCTCCAGGTTTGCGACCGTGTTCTCAAGCTCCTCCCTCGTGGGGTTCTGGAGGCGCGAATAGTCGTAGCCGGTGGTCTGATAAAGGCCCGGATGCCTGAAGGTCGCGCTCTGGTAGATCGGGAAGCTGACCGCTCCCGTCTGCGGGTCATAGCCTTTACAGCCATGTACCACGGTGGTGCCTATCTTTTTCTGCGACGCATTCCCAATGTTGATCATCCTTCCTATACCGTCTTTTTCAACGCCTGATCCAGATCGTAAATCAAATCCTCCGCGTCTTCGATTCCGATGGAAAGCCGGATCTGGTCCGGTGTCACGCCGGCGGCCTTCTGATCCTCTTCCGTCAGCTGCGAATGGGTGGTGGAGGCAGGATGGATCACGAGGGATTTGGCGTCGGCCACATTTGCCAGCAGAGAGAACAATTCCAGGCTTTCAATGAATTTCTTCGCCGCTGCGAAACCGCCCTTCACTCCGAATGTGAAAATGGAGCCGGCTCCCTTCGGGAAATACTTCTGCGCAAGATCGTAGTACTTGTTTTCCTTGATGCCCGGATAGTTTACCCAGGACACCTGGGGATGATTCAACAGGAAGTCCACGACCCGGTTCGTGTTCGAAACATGTCTTTCCACCCTGAGCGAGAGGGTTTCAAGACCCTGGATGAAAAGGAAGGAGTTGAACGGGCTCAAAGCCGCGCCGGTATCCCTCAGCAACTGTACCCTTGCCTTCAGGATATAGGCGAGAGGTCCCAGGGCCTCGGCGTATTTCAAGCCGTGATAGCTGGGATCCGGCTCGGTGAAGCCGGGAAACCTTCCGCTGGCCGCATAATCAAATTTGCCGGCATCGACAATAACGCCGCCGATGGACGTGCCGTGTCCCCCGATGAACTTGGTGGCCGAATGAACGACGATGTCCGCGCCGAACTCAATGGGCCGGATCAGGTAAGGGGTGCCGAAGGTATTGTCGATGATGAGCGGCAGGCCGTTTTCATGGGCAATCTTTGCAACGGCTTCGATATCGATGATATTGATCCCCGGATTTCCGATGGATTCGATAAAGACCGCTTTTGTTTTCCCGTTGATGGCCTTCCGGAAGTTCTCCGGATCATCCGGATTTACAAATACAGTATGGATGCCAAGTTTCGGCAGCGTGTTGGCAAAAAGATTATAGGTGCCTCCGTAAAGCGTACTGGCTGAAACGATCTCATCCCCGCTGCCGGCAATGTTCAGGATCGAATAGGTAATGGCGGCCGAGCCCGACGCAACGGCCAAAGCGCCTATCCCTCCTTCGAGTGCTGCGATCCTCTGCTCGAATACATCGCTGGTCGGATTCATGATCCTCGTGTAGATATTGCCGAATTCCTTCAGGGCAAACAGATTGGAAGCGTGCTCGGTATCATTGAAAACATAAGAGGTCGTCTGGTAAATCGGAACTGCCCTGGAGTTTGTCGTCGGGTCCGCCTTCTGGCCCGCATGTACCTGTAAGGTGTCAAACTTCAATTTTCTTTCACTCATCGCAAAATCCCCTTTCAATTATTATATTTCCTATACTATTAGTCGTGTTTTTATGAAAAAATTATATATAGTACATGATCTCCTCAATTCCATTCATCCTGCGGTAGTTGTCCGCCAGATCCTCCAGGGTGACGGAATCTACGAGGTCATTCAGCGCCTCGTTCATCCGGTCCCACACATTCACCTTTATACAATGCTGTATGGTGGTTTCATTGCCGCCGCTTTCCGCATTCTCGTCAATAACGGTAAGGGGGCCTTCCAGAGCTCTCAAAATGCGGCCGACCTTGATATCCGCCGAAGGCTCGGACAGGATGTAGCCGCCCTGGGCGCCCTTTACGCTTTTGACCAGCCCGGATTTTTTCAAAGCCGAAAAGACCTGCTCCAGATAATTTGTCGATATGCCCTGTCTGTCCGCAATGCTGTAAAGGGCAACCTGCTCTCCCTTGGAATATACGGCAAGATCCACCATTGCCCTGAGTCCGTACCGGCCTTTCGTTGAGAACTTCATTTGTTCACCTTCTTTATCCCGACTAAACTTATATGTTTTATATTATAAATTCAGGAAATCATCTTGTCAATATGTTTTCAGATATAATATTCCACTTCGTTGTTTTGCGCCTGATTCTCGCCGTGGCACCGCACCAAATCCTCGATGGTGACCGAATTGGCAACGTCGTTCATCGTATTCATGATGCTCTCCCAGAATACCCTCGTGGCGCAGCTTTTGAACCGCGCGCAGGTATTTTCCTCCGCTTCGGCCACGCAGGCTACCGGGGCCAGGGGTCCCTCCAGCGCGGTCAGCACTTCTCCCACCGTGATTTCGGAAGGCTCCCTCGAAAGAACGTATCCGCCCTGGGCGCCCCTTATGCTGTCAACGATCCCCGCCCGCCGGAGAACCAGGAAAATCTGAAGGATATAGGCTTCGGATATATTGCACCGCTCGGAAATATTTTTCAGATTTTCGTGTCCCTGTCCGGCATGGATTGCCAGGTCCACAATCGCTTCCAACCCATACCGGCCCTTTGTTGAAATTTTCATTCCAATGCCTCCAAGTATATATATGGTAGTTAGGGATGACCGAATCATAAAAACGGATTCTGGAGCGAGGGATTTTTCGTCCTTACAAGGCGGAGGACGGCGCAATAATTGGTTTTATTGCAACGGACGACAACGAAGTAAGGGCGGAAAATAACCGCTCCGGAACCGGAATTTATGATTCGGTCATCCCTTATAGCTTATCACTTCTATTAAAGTTGTACAAGCCTCCTGAAGATTATATACGATTATTGTTATAGGTATACTCATATTCAAAAGGAATTCCTATTTTTCAAAATAAACTACAAGAAAGATTGTACCGCCACCGGTACAATAAAATTAACTCAATGCGATGGTGCCAGCACAAAAACTTAATTAATCGAAAGGCGATGCGACTATGAGCTATAAAAAGTATGAAAGTCTAGCCTATGCCAATACGGACGAATTCATTTACGGGTGCTCCAAAAAACCGGTTTACTGCAAAAACGGCATGGTTATCGGAGGCGGAACCCTGTACCCGGAGCTGAACTTCACCCTGCCCCCCATGACCATTTCCCAGGAAACCATGCCCGAGGTGATCAAGCAGTACCGGGAAATCATCGAGGACGCCTGCAAGAGGGCAAAAGAGCTGTTTGTTCCGGCTTTTGTCGCGGAAATCGAGCTCCTGCCGCCGACCACCTACCAGCCCGCCTGGGGGATCGAAATTACGAAAACGGTCCGGGACATCATGGCGGAATACGAAGCGAAGCACGGACTGAAAAGCGTGGTCCGCATCACCCCCGTCGATATCCGGGAAGACAGGAAATCGCCCCATATGTGGAGGGGCAGCCACTGGGACGCCATCATGGAAACCTTTGAAGGCTGCGCAAAGGCGGGCGCCGAGCTGCTGGCCATCGAGTCCATCGGCGGCAAGGACATGCACGACGATGCCGTGATGTTCTGCGAGATCGACAAATCCCTTTTTTCACTGGGAATACTGGGTGCTCGCGATATGTCCGTCCTCTGGAAGGAAATCAAAAGGATCGCTGACGCGACAGGCACCATTGCCGCCGGAGATTCCGCCTGCGGCTTTGCCAATACGGCCATGGTCCTGGCGGACAGGGGCCTTGTTCCCAAGGTCTTTGCCGCCGTCGTACGGGTCATTTCCGCCGTTCGGAGCCTCGTTGCGATAGAAGAAGGCGCCGTAGGCCCTCACAAGGATTGCGGCTACGAAGGCGTATACGTGAAAGCCATCACCGGCACGCCCATCTCCATGGAGGGGAAATCCAGCGCCTGCGCTCATCTGAGCCCCCTGGGGAATATCGCGGCGTGCGTGACGGATCTGTGGAGCAACGAGTCCGTGCAAAACATCAAGCTCCTGGGCGGTATGGCTCCAACCGTATCCATGGAGCAGCTTGCCTATGATTGCAGACTCATGAACACGGCCGCCCTGGACGGAAAAGAAAATGCCCTTCGGATGAGGGACTGGCTGAGCGAATCGGACAGCAGGTTCGACCCGCAGGCATACGTTCTCAGGCCCGATGTGGTCATCGACATTTCAAGGAAGATCATCGAGGAAGATACTCCTTTCCGGCGTTCCAAGGTCGCCGCCTTTGCCGCAATCGATACCCTTCGCCGGGCGATCGAAGGCAAAAAGGTTCACATCGACGAACGGGAGGCCGTCTGGCTGGACACCATGGAAGGCCAGCTGGAAGAGGTGCCGGACGACGAAGAACAATTCATCGCCGAAATGCTGGAAAGAGACACGTCAGGCAAGCTGGACCCGTCAAAATACGATTTGTAGGAAAACGCGCGTGTCCGCACTGTAAGAACGCACATCATAAGGGGCTGTCTTTAAAATCAGAAAAAACTGATTTTGGGATGGTCCCTTTTTCTTGGCATGGTAAATTCAAATAGCAAAGCATGCATACTATTGCGAAAAAGTTTATAGGATTAGAAGTGAATAAGCCCTATGTGCTCAAGCAATATTTTCAGACCTATTAATATCAATATGATACCGCCGGCAAGCTCCGCTTTTGATTTGAACTTAGTGCCGAACGCATTGCCTATTTTTACACCAGCCATAGATAGAACGAGCGTGATAATGCCGATGAAGGAAATTGCCGGAATAATATTAACCTGGAGAAAGGCGAATGATACCCCTACCGCCAGGGCGTCAATACTCGTTGCCAGAGCAAGGGGAAGCATTTTTGCAGGTTTTAGAGAGGCTTCTTCCACGTCGGGACGTCTCCCTCCTGGACATTCCCTATCGGTGCATGTTTCAACAGGACATTCCCTATCGGTACAACCCTCTTTTTTGAAACTCTCAATCGCCATTTTTACCCCGATAAAGGCCAGAAGCACAAAAGCAATCCAATGGTCGAAACGAGCAATCCCCTCAGAAAACTGTGAGCCGACAAGGTATCCTATTAATGGCATGGCAGCTTGGAAAAATCCAAAATACAGTCCGACGATCAATGCTTTCTTAAAGCTTGCTTTTTGCATGGACAATCCATGACAGACAGCAACAGCAAATGCGTCCATTGAAAGACCGATTGCGATGAGGAGTAGTTCTAATGTACCCATTTTCGACCTCCTATGTGTTGTAAAAAATCGCAATGAAAAAGCTCAGGTACTACTTTTTCAGCATATACCTGAGCTTAATTGATAAAATTAAAGGCCATGTATAGCTGTAAAAGTTATACATGAGTCTCGTTTTTTAAGACAAGCCAGACCATGAACGGTCAGCATGTTGACTTGTCACGCCAGAGGCGCTAACTACTCCCTCACGAGCTTATTCAAGATTTTTATTTTACCACGTGATAATGTAATTGTCAAATAAGCCTGCACGGATTCACGATGTGAAAGTAAGTTCTGTAACCGAAAAAAATAACAAGTGCGGGGGATTTTTGCGTTTATTGCGACTACCATAGTGACCGCCTGTTGGCGATACAAAAGGAGTGAATTGAATTACGGTGAATAAGGAGGTTTTTCAATGACAGGGAATAAAATTGCAGCAAATTTACTTGGGCTGTTGGTGCTTGTGTCATTTATGCTTGTTGGGTGCGGTGGGATTACCAACACGGTTCAAACATGCATTTTGTCAAATGAACAATATGCCGAAAAGGACCTGCTCGAAAGCGCAGAGCAGCCGGAGAGCGTCGAAGTCGGTCAAGCCGTTTATGCGAGTGTCAATTTTATTGAATCGCCTTTGGGCATGGAATATACCGCAAGGTGGTATATGGACGGCAGCGAGGTTAAAAACGAAACGAAAGAAACAACAATAGACAAAAGCTGCATCATCCTCTTTGCACTGGAAGCCGATAAGGTAATTGCGGGAAAGTTAAAGTTTGAAATTGTATATAAGGATGATGTATTGTTTTCAAAGGAATTGTCCGTTGAGTGAGGGATACTTATGAGGGCACGGGAAACAGATAAGGAGCAACAATATATAACAGCATACAACGCTTATGTTGACGAGGTATACCGGTTTATCTATGCACGTTCCGGCTTCGCTCCCGCCGTGGCCGAGGACATCACCCAGGACATTTTCCTTGATGTTCTCAAAGGAATGGATAAGTTTAAAGGCTTATGTTCCGAACGCACCTGGGTTTTTCGGATCGCGCGCAACAAATTGAACGATTTTTTCCGCAAGCAGTACAGCCAAAGGCTTGAGGTCTGTGAAATCGACGAGGCAGAACCGCTTGCCGACCGGGAGCAAACCATGGATTGGCAGATGGAAAAATCCTTTCAGAATCAATCTGTCCGTGAATGCCTTACCAAACTGCCGGCCCATTATCGAATGGCCCTATTGATGAAATATGTGGATGGTAAAAGCGTTAAGCAAATTGCAGAGATAGCCAACAAGACGCCCAAGGCCACAGAGAGAATGCTGCAAAGAGCCAGAAGCGCATTTATCAAAGAATACCAGTTGTCCAAGGAAAGGGAGGAATGCTGATATGAAGAAAAAACAGGACCCGTTCGAGGGTATATTTGATGGCTTGCAGGACAATTCGTCCCCCACGGACGAACAAAAGCAGAAAATGCTGGACTATGTCCTATCGGGAAGCGATAGGCTGCAAGAAAAATCCGTTTGGGAAAAAATATTCCGGTGGATTGCCGACTACCCCTGGAGGTTTGCGTTTGGCGCTGCGGCCGCACAAGCCGTAGTGTGTACCTCGTTATTCGGGACGGGATATACAAACCTGTTTCTGCGCATGTTTGGAGGTTGAGATATGAAAACGATTATGCAGGCTTTGAATAAACCGGAAGACGCTTTTAAAATTAAGAATAAATGGGTGGCATGGGGGCTTGTCGTCTTCACAATACTGGTAAATACGGTATTTGAGCCGCTCTTACAGTTTGCAAGCGACACAGGAAATTATACGTTTGACTGGCAGCGCACCGCCTTGGCAGCCCTATTGGGCGCAGTTACCTACCTTGCAGTTTGCGCCTTGATTTGGCTGGTATGCAAAGGCTTCGGCAGTAAAACAACCTTCGGGGATTATGCAAAATCTTGGGGACTTACTTATTTCCCTACTCTCCTGTGCGCTATCGTCGTTGCGTTTACGGAAGCCTACTTTTACTTTTTCTGGAACAGTATGATTTGGGGCATGGTATTTAATATCCTGTTCTTGGGTATCCTGCTCTGGAAAACGGTACTCTATGTGCTTTACCTGCGTGAAGTGGCAAAATTGAAAGGTGGCAGAATGATAGGCGCGTTCATCGTGATTGGAATATTCATTATCCTGCTTGCAATGGCCAATGGCTACTTCGGCATCAAAACACCGGTGCTGTAAAACAACCGGTGCTGTAAAACAATAAGAATGTTCTATAGACAAAAAGGGAACTGTCTTAAAGTTTTTCAGGACAGTCCCCCCTTTGCGGCACGATTGCCGGATCCTCACATCTCCGAATGATCCGGCTTGCCGGTTCCTCACCTTCGAATGATCCGGCTTGCCGAATTACATTTTCATTATAAAAAGCTCCGGGTTCAGCATGCCGAAGATCATGGCCACATGGGCCACCACCAGGAATATCCCCACAAGCGTGGCATGAAGCTTCAGCTTCCCGATCTCATCGCGTTTTCTTCCGATTATGCCCGTATCCAGCAGCAGCATGCCCAGGAAGGGAACGATCCCCGCCAGGTAGAAGCCGACGGCGATCACGTCCGCGATTCCTCTCCAGCCTCCCGTCGCCGTCAGCGGGATCACCGCGTTGAACAGGAGATAAATGAAGATGCCCAGGAAATACAGCCCCGCAAATATGCCTGTGAACTTGCTGACTTTTTTCGCCGTGCCTTTCAGGTTCCGGGTGAACAGGATGATCAGTTCGGATATGGCCAGCGTCTCCGCGCAAATAACCGGGACCGCCATAAAGATCAGCAAGTTCCAGGGTTGATTCGTCGCAAGCAGCTCCATATAGTGTGTCATTGCATTCGTCATTCCCATATCGATTCTCCTTTTTGTACATTATTGACCCAATCATAACTGATCCAATTATAAAAGAAGAATATGTAGTTTTTATGAAGTTATCAAAAAGATTTAGGAACGGGCGAATTATTTAAAACGGTACTCCGCGGCGCGGGCCGGAAGAACCGACAGCCGTTCCAGCGCCTGCTCCAGGGTTTCCTTCCGTTTGGCGAAATGGAACCGGACAAAATGGCGGACATTCTCCCGGAAGAAGCTGGAACCGGGAACCGCGGCGACTCCGATCTCCGAAGCCATCCATTCCGCAAAATGGCTGTCCTCCGTCACGCCGAATTTCGAAACATCCACCATGACGTAGTAGGCGCCCTGGGGCGTGGAATAATCCAGTCCGATTCGCTGCAGGCCGTTCAGGAACAACTCTTTCTTCTCCGCATAAAACGCCTGCAGGTCCTCGTAATATCCGTCCCCGAAGTTCAGAGCCGTGACAGCGGCTTCCTGGAGCGGAGCCGCCGCCCCGACCGTAAGAAAGTCATGTATCTTCCGGGCTCCCTCGATGATCTTGGGAGATGCGATGATATAGCCCAGCCTCCAGCCCGTAATGGAATACGTTTTGGAAAGGGAGCTGCAGGACAGGGTCCTTTCCGCCATCCCCGGCAAGGATGCAAAATAGGTGTGCTTATAGGGTTTGAATACGATGTGCTCGTACACCTCGTCCGTTATGACATACGTATCGTATTTTTCAGCGAAACCGGCTATGATCGCCAGTTCCTCTTCGGAGAACACCTTGCCGGTCGGGTTGGAGGGATTGCACAGAATCAAAGCCTTGGGATTCTGCCGGAAAGCCGCCTCCAACAGGTCTACATCAAAATCGAAATAGGGTGGCTTCAGCGGGACAAAAATCGGCTGCGCGCCTGAAAGGATGGCGTCGGCGGCATAATTTTCATAAAAGGGGGAAAATACGATGACCTTGTCCCCCGGGTTGCAAACGGTCATCATCGCCGCCATCATTGCTTCGGTGCTTCCGCAGGTAACGACGATCTGGCTGTCCAGGTCGATTTCCAGCCCCATGAACCGGGACTGCTTTCTTGCCAGGGCCTCCCGGAAATTCCGGGCGCCCCAGGTTACGGAATATTGATGGATGCTCCCCCGGGCGACCCGTTCAAGGGCTTCCTTCAACTCCTCCGGCGGATCAAAATCCGGATACCCCTGGGAAAGATTGATTGCATCGTATTGCTGCGCGATCCGGGTCATCCTTCGGATCACCGAATCCGTAAAGTAGTCCAGTTTACCGCTTAATTCCTTCATACCCGCCTCCAGCCCCAATATTATCGATCACAGCGGCAGCTTTCTGCCGATTCCAAGCTCCAGCGCACGGTCGAACAGGACCCGGACCATCATCATGTCTTCCACGGCCATGCCCACGTTATTGCAGACGATGAGCTCCTCCGGGTTTTCCCTCCCCTTCCGGAGCCCGGCCGCCACCTCCCCCGTTTCCCCGTAAACGGCAGGCAGGCCTTCCGGATAGTACCCATAGCCGATCAGCAGGTTGTGCTGCTCGACGCTGTCCAGCAAATACTTGTCCGCCCGTTTCATTGTAGCATCTTCATACAGGGAATGGCAATCGCACAAAAGAAGGGTCTGCCCTTTCCCGATCCAGGCATCCTTGATCTCCGGCTCCGGTTTTTCCGTAATCACCGTGGCGGAAGCCAGGACCTCCGAGCTTTTTGCGATCTCCTCAAAGGATTCCGCCTTGACGATTTTCGCCCCGATTCCGGGCTGCAGGTCCCGGATCAGCTTATCCGCCGCCGGTTCGTAGGTATCGAAGACATATATTTTTTTCAGCCGCGGAAGGACCTTGCTGATGTTGGCTACATGCTGGCGTCCCTGAACGCCGCAGCCGATCATGCCGAAGCTTTCCGCATTGGCGTCGGCCAGGTATTTTGCGGCAACATAGCTGACGGCGGGCGTCCTCATTTCCGTTACGTAGATGCAGTCCATGATGCATAGCGGACAGCCGGATTCATGGTCGTTGAATAGGATCAGGCCGTTCGCCTGGCTGTATCCGAAGCGTTCCCTGTTGTCCGGGTAGCAGGAGCCCCATTTGATTCCGCTGGCGAAGGCTTCCGGTATATAGGCGGGCATTGCATGGAAAAAGGTGTTTTTCAGCGGATGGATCCCTATTTTGGCGGGCATTTCCGCCTTTTTGGTGCTGTATGCGACCAACGCCTTTTCCGTGCTTTCCAGGATTTCCTCGTGGGTGATCGGTATTTTTCTGCATTCCTCCTGCGTCAGATACAGGACTTCCCTGCTGATTTCAAGGTACCCGGATATCCAGGACCTGTATTCCATACTGTTCATGGCTTCCTCCTCAATAAACGGGCCGGAAAGGAACGACCCCGCAATTCGTCGGTCTGAAGTCCATTTCCGGCCGTTTCCCGTTCTGCTGATTTTTAAGTACTCTTGATCCATCGGACCGGCAATCGGTCCGCCAAGCCCTGAATTTCCTTAGAATACCGGTATTACCGCCCCTTTATAGGTCTCATTGATGAAATCCCGGACTTCCGGTGAAGTAATCACTTCATCCAGGAGCTTGATCTCTTCCCTGTTTTCATCGCCGGTACGGACCGTGATGATGTTGGCAAAGGTCTGCGCCGCCAGAGAATCCTTGTCCTCGGCTTTCAGGGCATCCGTTGCCGCATTGAGCCCCGCTTCAATGGCGTAGTTTCCGTTGATGACGGCAAGGTTGACGTCCGGCAGGGACCTGGAGATCTGTGCGGCCTCCAACTCCTGGATCTTGATGTTCTTGGGGTTTTCAACGATGTCCTTGACGGTGGCTTCCAGCCCGGCTCCGTCCTTGACCTTCAGGATTCCCGCGGACTGGAGCAGCAGCAGCGCCCTGGCTTCATTCGTCGTATCGTTCGGCACGGCTATGGTATCGCCGTCCTTCAGTTCCTCCAGGGTCTTCGTTTTGCCCGGATAAAGTCCGAGGGGTTCGAAATGGACCGGAACCGTGGCACTCAGCTGGGTGTTGTTCTTCTTGTTGAAATCATTCAAATACGGAACGTGCTGGAAGTAATTAGCGTCCAGTTCCTTGTTCTGCAGGGCCAGATTCGGCTGTACATAGTCGGTGAATTCGACGATCTGCAGGTCGATTCCCTTTTCCTTCAGCAAGGGGGTGATGAACTTCAGAATCTCTCCGTGAGGCGTGGGAACCGCGCCGACCTTCAATACCTTAAGTTCCTTTTGTTCCGCCGGAGCAGAGGTTTCCTGCACCGCCGCGGAAGTCTCCTCCACCGCCTGCGTCTCTGTCGCGCCGGCCTCCTCCGTTTTTGTGCCGCATGCAGCCAGCCCCATTGTCAGGAGCAGACCAATTGCCAATAAAACCGCCGTGATTTTTACCTTTTTCATTCTTGATGACCTCCTTTAATATAGTGGTTTTTATTTATTTTTCTTGTCAATTTTACGTGACAAAAAATTTCCCGTACTTTGAATTACCTGGACAATCAGAATCAGGAGCAGGATGGTCAGGATCATCAGATCCTTCTGGTACCGGTAATACCCGTAGCGTATTGCAATATCCCCCAGCCCGCCCCCGCCTACCGCGCCGGCCATGGCCGAGTATCCCACAAGGGTGATGGTGGTGATGGAAAGCCCCAGGATCAGCGACGGCATTGTTTCAGGGATCATGACCTTCCCGATGATTTCCCGCGGGGACGCCCCTATGGATTGGGCGGCTTCGATCATTCCCCGGTCCGCTTCCTTCAGCGAGGTTTCCACCATGCGGGCGACAAACGGGATCGCTCCGACCACCAGGGGGACGACGGACGCCGTCGGTCCGATGGTGGTGCCGACTACGAACCGGGTGAAGGGAATAATCGCTATCAGAAGGATTATGAAAGGAACGGAGCGGGTGACGTTGATGATCCAGCCCAAAATGCTGTTGAGCTTTGGATTGGGCAATATATGTTTTTTGTCCGTGATGACAAGGATTACGCCGAGGGGGAGTCCGAACAGATAGGCAAATGCAGTTGCCAGCACAGTCATGTAGAGGGTGTCGATCGTACCTTTTCCCAGCATATCCAGATATTCTGCAATAACGCTACTGTTCAGCATGCTTCAACACCTCATAGGTCAGATTGATTGCCCGTATATACTCCATTGCCCTTACCACCGAAGCTTCCTCTCCGGTCAGTTCCAGAACCAGTTCTCCCAGCGGAGCGCCCTGGATATAATCGATATTTCCGAAGAGGATATTCGCATCAATGCCGAATTCCCTGACCAGCGTGGAAACCACCGGCTTAAGCGCCGATTTTCCGGTAAAGGTCACCCGGATCCGGCGGCTGAACCCGTTCCCTCTTATAAGGGAATCCACATCCTGCGGCAGGGACTTGCCGGAATATCCGAAAAGCTTCCGGGCGGCTTCCGACTTCGGAAAGGAAAATACGTCGATCACGGAGCCGGCCTCTACAATGTGGTTGTTGTCTATAACGGCGACCCGGTCGCATATTTCCCGGATGACGCCCATTTCATGGGTAATCAGGACGATGGTCAGTCCAAGCTGCCGGTTTATTTCCTTCAGCAGTTCAAGGATGGACTTTGTGGTCAGGGGGTCCAGCGCCGAGGTCGCCTCATCGCACAACAGCACCTTCGGTTTGTTGGCCAGGGCCCTGGCAATGGCAACCCTCTGCTTTTGCCCGCCGCTCAACTGGGACGGATAGGCTTTTGTCTTATCCGACAGGCCCACCAGCTCTAGCAGTTCCTCGGTTCTTTCCCGTATTTCCTTTTTGGGAACGCCTGCGATCTCCAGCGGGAATGCCACATTTCCGGCGACCGTCCTTTGCATCAGCAGGTTGAAGTGCTGGAAAATCATCCCCAGGGAGCTTCTCAGGCTTCGCAGCTCCGCCCCCCTCAAATCCGTGATTTCCCGGCCGTCTATCCTTATGCTCCCGGAGGTGGGCTTTTCAAGCAGATTCATGCAGCGGATCAGGGTGCTTTTCCCTGCGCCGCTCAATCCGATGATTCCGAAAATTTCTCCTTTTTCCACCTGCAGATTGATCTGGTCAAGAGCCGTTATCGAACCCGAATCACTGGTATACACTTTTTTTAAGTCTGTAATCGTAATCATGCCGGCCCTCACTTTTAAATGTAAGTATATATGTTTACTCGGGTTTTGGTGAAAAATTTTTTCTTTTTACTGCCCCCATTGGGAACAGTTGCCTAAGGATTTTGCCTGCGCTGTGTTTGTATGTATTCCTTAGTATTTCTATTTGTTTAGTCGGTTATTGAAAATGATTCTACCACCTTTCCCTATCCTTGTCAATGCTTTATGAAAATTCTCAACGATTCTCAATAACATTTTCACTGATTTTCATCAATCCTCAGTTGGCAAAGTAAAAGCAACCTTGGTGGATAAGGCGCAATAGACGGATAAGGCGGAGTATCGTGCGGGTCGCCGGTGACTTCGAAGCGATCTGCGGAGGTGCTTGCTGTAAGAAACGGCAGGGGCTGCTTGTTGAGCATCCTGTTTCATGCTCCGAAGCCAAGCTGCCTGGTACGAGTGTTATGAAGAGCGACTGGAAAGACCCGGGAGACAGGACTTCTATGCTGAACTGTGCTTTGGTGGCGGAGTAGAACCACTGCAGCAGGTGCTTTAAAACAGGATCGAAACAAGCGGCCCCTGCCGGCTTCATCCCTGAGGCGTTTCCTACCCGCGGTCTTTTCTTCGCCCTTCCTCCTTAATTTGCCTTATCCGCTTACTTCGCCTTATCCGCCTTATCCGCCTTATTCGCCCTATCCGTCTATTGCGGACCCTCTCAATAGAAGGCACAATATCTGTCGGTTGCCGTTCCCTATTTCAAATGCCGGCAACTGTCCAGCAGCCGTTCTACCTCCTCTTCCGTATTGAAAAACGACACGGAAGCCCTGACGCTGTTCAGCTCATTTATAACGCGAATGGAAATGCCCTGCTTCTCCAAGGATTCCACAACGGCGGCCGGCTGGAGTCCTTCCGCCCGGAAGCTCGTCAGGCCCGCCGCCGCAAGCGGTGTGACCAGGGAGATGCCGGATATCCGGGCAAGCTCCCTGCGTAGCAGCTCATTCAATTCCTGGATGCGCCGGTAAGCCCATTCCAGGCCCACCTCCTCCCGGATCCAGCCAAGGCTGGCCTGAAGGCCGGCCAGCGCAGGCATATAGGGCAACGCCCCCTCAAAACGCCTCATATCGTCGTGGAAACGGTACTCCCCGCTGTAGCGGAATTCTCCGACGGAGCCGTATCCCACAAAAAGCGGCCGGATTTCTTCCCTCCTGTCCTTTCGGATAAACAGCGCTCCCGTGCCCTGGGGGCCGCAGAGCCATTTCTGACCCGGAATGCTGTAATAATCGACGTCGAGGTCCCTTACATCCAGCGGAATCGCACCGGCGGACTGGGCTCCGTCCAGGAGAACCGGTACCCCGTGCTGATGGGCCAGCCGGATGAGCTCCTTCACCGGCAGGACGGCGCCGCTGCTGAAGGAGACGTGGGATAAGGCGATCAGCCTGGTCCTGGCTGTGATCCGGGATGCTACCGCCTCAACCGGGTCCGGCGCGGAAGGAGCGGTTTTGATCCGGACAGCCTCCCTGTCCCTCAGCAGGAAAAGCGGAAGCAGCAGGGCAGGATGCTCCGCGTCGGATGTAATGACTTCGTCTCCGGCGTTCCAGCTCATCCCCCACACTATCAGGTTGATCCCGTCCGTCGTGCTGCGGGTCACCGCGATTTCCTCCGGCTGCGCATGGAGCAGTCCGGCGATCTGGCCGCGCAGACCTTCCGTTAGGAGCCTTCTCCGCCCCAGCGCCTCTTTCCCCATTCTCCCGGTTTCCAGCTCAAAAACCTGCTGCCGGCGGATTTCTTCCATTGCTGCAAGCGGCAGCGGTCCCGCCCCTCCGGTATTCATGAAAACCGTGTTCCGAAGCGCGGGAAGCTGACTTCGGATTGATTCAACAAGCTCCATCGCTCCAAATCCCTCCTTGTGCTCTCCTATAATTGCATTCGCCTGATATTCCTCCGACATTCCCCTAAACAATCGCCTTCCTTACAAAGTAGCCCAGCTTCTTCTCGATCACGGCGGACAGCCTTTCAATGGACAGGCAGATCACCCAGTACACAATGCCTGCGGCAATGTACGCCTCCAGAAATCGATAATTGGCATTGGCCGGAATCAGGGCGGCGTTCAGCAAATCCGTAACCGCCATCAGGAAGGCCAGCGACGAGCCTTTGACCAGGCCGATCAGGCCATTACCGAGCATGGGGACCGCCACGGGCAGGGCCTGCGGGAGAATGATCCGCTTCAGGGTCTGCGCTTTCGTGAGCCCGATGGAATAGCCCGCTTCAAACTGGCCTCTTTCCACGGAAAGCAGCGCGCCCCGCATCGCCTCCGAGAGATTGACGACCGCAAAAACGGATAGGGCCGCGAATGCCACGCAAATCGGGTTGATATCCTTTGACCGGACCGTCCACCCAAGCCCCCCGGCGATTCCATCGAAATACTGGAGATAGAGGAAATAGGTCATCAGCACCAGCAGCACCACCGGAATCCCTTTAAAAATCACGATAAACCCCTGCGCAATGCCGGAAAGAACCCGGATACGGAACAGCCGGACCAAAGCGATCAGCGTTCCGAACACAAGGCCGACCAGCAGCGGCACAAATGCAAGCAGCAGCGTTACGGGCACATATTTTACCGCTTCCTTCAAACAGACGAACATAAAATCCACACTGAAGCTCATTGGTTTCACTTCCTTTCTGCAAGTCCTTCCCGTTTATGCCTTTTTCAGCTTCAGCCTTTTTTCCATCCCGGAAAAGACCTTTTCCAGAAGGATGCTCAGCGCGATGAAGATAATCGCCGCGCCGATGTAGCCTTCCATCGTATGATACGTGCTGGAGCCGATGGACCTTACCTTTCCGATTACGTCCAGGATTCCCAGCGAAAAGGCCAGGGACGTATCCTGCAGCAGCCGTACGGCATTGACGCCGAAGCTCGGCAGAGCGATGGCGACGGCCTGGGGCGCCACGATCCGGGAAAAAGTCTGGCTCCTGGTCAGCCCGACGGAATAGGCCGCTTCGGTCTGTCCTCCCGGCACGCTCAGAATGGACGCCCGGATGATCTCTGAGAGAAAGGCCGCCGCGTTCAGGCCGTAGGTGATCATAACAAAGCTGAGTTTATCCCATCTGTTAATATCGAGTCCGAGCGGCAGCAGCAATAACGGCAGGCCATAATACACAATAAAGAGCTGAACCAGGATGGGCGTCCCCCGGTTGAAGGAAACGAGAAAGACGGACAGCTGGCTTAATACAGGAATCCGGTACATCCGGACCGCCGCCAGGAGAATGCCGAGCACAAGCCCCATCAGCAGGGCGACCACCACGATCAGTACGGTGATATGCAGCCTTGACAGGATCAGCGGAAAGTATCTAAAAATCAATCGGTAGTCGAATAATTGTCCCAATGCCGATTCCCCTTCCTTTCGTCCGTTGCCGCGCCGTTCAGGAATTTCACCGCGGTATTCGCCAGAAGCGCCGCGCCCACGGGCAGCGCCTTTTCATCGATCCGGAACCGGGAGTGGTGCAGGGGAAAATTCTCGGCTCCCGCAAACCCGACTCCCAAAAAAGCAAAAGACGCGGGCACCCTTTGGGCGAACAAGGTGAAATCCTCTCCCACCAGGTAGGGCGGAACCCGGATCACTTTCTCCCTTCCGGCCACCTCTATCCCCGCTTCCCGGACGATTCCGGTCATGGCGGGATCGTTCGTCAGCGGGACGCCCCAACTGCGAAGCTGAATGCCGCACTGCGCGCCATGAGCTTTTGCAATATGCTCCGCAATAGCCTCCACATGCTTGAGGCTCTCCTCGATGAGCGCTCTGTCAAGTCCCCTCACCGTGCCGGTAATGGTTGCCGTATCCGGTATGATATTTGCCTTCGAGCCCCCGTTGATTGTCGCTACGGTAAGGACAAACGGCTCGGAGGGGTTCATGCGGACGGAACCGACCGTCTGCAGCGCCTGGACGATTTCCGCCGCAACGAGGATCGGGTTGATGCAGAGGTGGGGAATGGCGGAATGTCCGCCCCTCCCGATTACCTCGATCTCAAACCCGCCGCCCAGCGCGCATATGGGACCTTCCCGGTAGCCCACCGTGCCGCTCTCCAGGAGGGGGTCCACGTGAAGGGCGAAGGCGGCGTCCACCTTCGGGTCCTCCAGGACTCCCTCGTTGATCATGGCCGCCGCGCCGAAGCCGATTTCCTCGCCGGGCTGGAAGAGGAACTTGACGTTTCCGCGGAGGTCTCCCTTCAGCCGGGACAGGATGCTGGCCGCCCCGAGCAGGATCGCCGTATGGGCATCGTGCCCGCAGGCGTGCATGACGTTTTTATTCTGCGAGCGGTATTCCAGTTCGTTCTGCTCCTCTATCGGCAGTGCGTCCATGTCCGCCCGCAAAGCGACGGTCCCGCCGGGGGCCGCTCCCCTTAGCAGCGCCACGACGCCCGTATTCGACTTTTGTTTTGCAAATTCAATCCCGAGGGCCTCCAGCTTTTCCTGGACAAACCGCGAGGTTTCATGCTCCTGCGTGCCGAGTTCCGGGTTTTTGTGAAGGGTTCTCCGGTTCTCTGTCAGTTCCGCCTCAATCGAATAGGCGTGGTTCAAAATTTGCTCGACCATAATGCTACCCCGTTCTTCCCTTCCTTACTGTCTTTTTGTTACGTCCTTGCCAACCGTCTTTATGGCGATCTGCGCCAGGGTGCCGTCCTCCTTCATGCTCTTGATCGCCTTGTCGATAGCCGTCTTCAGCTCAACATTGTCTTTTTTGACAATATAGTAGGTGTAGGAATCGTAGATCGCGTCCCCGACCTGCTTCAGCTTTTCGCCGTAGGCCGTGTTCCAGTCGCTCAGCGTTTTTTCCGTTCCGAAGGTGGCGTCGATGGTACCGCTTACCAGTCCCTGTACGATGGTGGCATTGTCCAGATTTCCATATACCAGCTTCAGCGGGTTGTTGTGCTCCGCATTGTACTTTTCGGCAAGGTAGGCGTTGTTGGAGCCGGCCGAGACATAAACGTTCTTGCCGGTCAAGTCCTCAATATTGTTGATTTTGTTGCTGTCCTTTGCGACAAGGATCCTCATGGTTGCAACGCAGACGCCTTCATCCGTATAAAGGTACTTTTTCTCACGCTCCGCATTTTTTGCGTAATAGTGGGCGGCCAGATCGATCTTCCCGGATTCCAGACTCAGCAGGATGTTGACGAAATCAAAGGTTTCAAAGGTGAATTCATACTCCGGCAGCTTCTTGTCGGCTTCCTTCAGCACTTCGTATTCAAAGCCCTGGAGCTTGCCGTTCTCGTCCAGATAGCAGAAGGGCTTGAACGCATTGCCCGTTCCTACGCGGACCACCTTGGGCTTTTTCTCTGCGACTTCTTTCGCGGTTACCGTAACGGTGATGGACGCAAAGATCTTCTTGTTCTTGGCGCTGGCGACGGTGACAACCGCTTTTCCTTTGGAAACCGCTTTGATCTGTCCTTTTGTATCGACGCTGGCTACATTTTTATTGCTGGTGGAATAGGAAACCAGCTTCTGGGTGGTATTGGCCGGAACAAAAGTGACCGCCGTCTTGAATACACTGCCTTCCGTCAGCGTAACAGCGCTTTTGTTCAGTTTGAGCCCGGTCAGCTTGATTTCCTTAAGGGCGAAGGATGATACGGTAAGAGAAAAAATGGTGGCAATCGCCAGTAAAACGGATATAAACCTCTTCATAATAGACCTCCTGAAAAATAAAATATTGTTTGAAGTGTGGCAAAATCTCAGGGGCATCCAGCCCCGTTCGCTAGCGCAATTTGCCTGTGCAAAATGCACCGTATTCGAGGCAAGATGACACTATGCCTCTAGACAAAAAAGGCCGAATCCAATTCTCCCTTTCAAGAGAATCGATTCAGCCTCCATTTGTATGGTCAACTACGGATTTGAAATTATTATTAGCAAACATATATGATTACTAATGTTTAATATACTCTACTGTCCTTTTGTTGTCAATAGTCCTTTGAAAATTTATTCCGCGTTTCTTCCTCCGCTTCTTCCGCCTATATGTTTCCGTAAGCTTCCGTGCGGACTTCGCCGGTCTCGAGGGCCAGCAGGTAGTCGCCCCATTTGGACGCCCAGGCCCGCAGCTCGCTCACTTCAAGAGGAGTCGGCACCTTGGACTCGGTGTGCTCCGCAATTTTTTTCGCCAGGCTCCGGTATACAGCGGCCTGCTGGGAATTCGGAGACGCCTCGATGGTGGTTTTGCCCTGGAGCTCGCTCTGGGTAACGGTGACCGATCTCGGCACGTATTCCACCACCTGCGTATTGGTCTGCTTGACAAAATCGTCAATGATATCCTTGGCATACGGCGCATTGATGGAATTGGCGATCACCCCGCCCAGCAGCGCGCCGCCGGAATTGGAATACTTCTGTATGCCCTTGAACAGGTTGTTTGCCGCGTAGATCGCCATAAAATCCGCAGAGGATACGGTAAATACATGCTCCGCTATCCCCTCCCGGATCGGCACGGCGAAGCCGCCGCAAACCACGTCCCCGAGGACGTCGTAGATCACGTAGTCCAGGTCCAGTTCTTCGAACGCCTTCTGCTGCTTGAACAGCTGCACCGCAGTGATGATGCCCCTGCCCGCGCAGCCTACGCCGGGAGCCGGTCCGCCCGCCTCGACGCAGTAGATTCCGTTGAAGCCTTCAAAAATCACTTCACTGGCCTTGACCGAATTTTTCTCCCGCAACGTGTCCAGCACCGTCGGGATGTATCTTCCTCCCCGCAGCGTATTGGTAGAGTCGCTCTTCGGGTCGCAGCCGAACTGCATGACCTTGTAGCCCGCCGTTGAGAGCGCCGCGCTGATATTGGAGGTGGTGGTGGATTTCCCGATTCCGCCTTTGCCGTAAATTGCAATTTGTTTGATCTTTTTCGCCATGAATATTCTCCTTTTTTTATACTTAGGACTCGTTAAACTAGAACTTCCGATAATCTTTTTCGAGGAATTCCACTAGCCGCTCCCTTCCTCGAAAAGGAACCGGAAGTACTATTTTAGCCGATCCTTAATTAAACCTGGTCAAAACGACCGAATACATGTCCTCCAGCAGCTTCAGGCCTCCCCTGTAGCCGGTGTAGGAGCTGTTGATGACCAGTCTTTCAATCATCGGATAGGATATGGTCAGATAGTGGGCCGCCGTTTTCCGGGCCACTTTCTTCTCCCAGGAGCTCCCCAGGATCAGGGGATACCCATAGAAATCCGTGTGCTCGATTTCGTCGTGGATCTTCCGCCCGTCGCTGGAAAACTCCACTTCCGCCGTAATCCCGTAGTTCAATTCCTTAAAATAGCCCGATACGGCTTCCCTGTACTGTTCGGGAGTATCGTCCGTTATATACTGCTTGGACGGGAACAGCCCCAGGTCGTTCACGAGGAATTTCGTGAAGGCCAGGGAATACTGCGCGTCGGACACCGTGACAAACCGCTTGGCCATGACGCGGGTTTCCAGGAATATGTCCGCATACCGCTCTATATAGTAGTAATACTCCGCTTCATGGCGGTTGACGATCTCCTCCGTCTTCTTCCTGTCCACCCCTGCGAATTCGCCCACCGCCCTTAAAAACCTGCTGGTCTCGAAGGCGCCCACCGGAAGCGTGGGATAATGCAGGTACGGCGTACCGAACTTTTCCTTCAGCAGCTTCACATTGCCCAGTCCGACCCAGGGAGACACCAGCAGGTTGAACTCCGCGTCGGGAATCCGGTCGATGTTCTCAATGCCTCTTCCGTGCCCGAAGATCGTGTTGGGGATCAGTCCCAGTTCGGAGACCAGCGCTTCCAACTCCCGCAGGTTTCCGAGCCAGAAGGGGTCGTGCATGGGAACGCCGCTCCAGATGTTCACCAGCCCTTTCGTCTTTTTCCCGGTCGGTTTCAGGTACTGGTTGATGATGGCGTCCAGGACCCACTCGTGGCCCGCGTAATTGTTCCCCTTAAAGCCGGGGGTGGAGGCGAAGATCACGGGCCTTTCCGCGTCCCGGAAGCTGCCGACGACCTCCTCTACATCATCGCCCACGATCTCCGAGGTGCAGCCGGTCAGAACGATATACAGATCGGCGTCCACCACCTTCAGCGCATTTTCGATGGTTTCCCGCAGCCGCTCGTCTCCGCCGAAAATTACTTCCTTTTCGCTGATGTTGGTGCAGGGGAAAATATGCGGGGAAAAATACCCCGAGCTGCCGGCGGCGCTTTCCAGCTTTTCCGCGCAGCCCGGTCCCGAATGAAGGATCGGGATCACCCGGGTGATCGCGTGGACCGTCTGCATGGCGGACATTGCGCATTTATATCTTGGTTGGTCCAGTATTTTGGCCATGTCTATTCCTCCTTGATGAGCGATTGGCTGTTCTGGGAATACCACCAGTCCGTATAAGGAAGCTTGACTCTGGCAGCGAGATTTCGTTCAAAGCTTCTGTTTTTCACGGTGTCCAGGATGGAATAAATGAAGTTGAGGGTACCCTTGTACCCGAAGATCATATATTCGTCCGCCACGTAAAGGGCCGCCATTCCCTGCTTGATGGCCCAGACCGTCGTACCGGGATGCCTGGAGAAATAAATATCCGGCTTGTATTCGTTCAGGATGTTCAGCACTTCGAAATTCTGCTGGTCCGCAACGCTCAATTTGATATTGACGGGGGAGGTTTTGTTCAGGTAATCCAGCGACGCGGGAAGCTCCCCGTTGTCATATTGCTTGTCGTAATGCCATGCCGCCCCCCAGACTACTTCCATCCCCAGCTCTTGCAGCACGCGGGATACTTCGAAGGTATATCCGGGACCCATGCCGATGACCGCCCGGAGCCCCTTCAGCTCCTTTTTGGCTTCCTCGATCCGGGGCAGATAGATCGCCCTTTCCCTTTCGATATAGGCTTCCACCTCGGCTTCCTTTCCGATGGCCTTTCCAATGCCCCGGAGCCAGGTTTCATAGCCGGTGACTCCCATGGGATTGATGGTCCGGACATAGGGGACGCCGTACTGCTCCTCCAGGGCATTCCCCAGGTACGTTCCCAGCGTACCGCAGATGCAGACGGTGGCCAGGGCCTCCGAAAGATGCTCCAGTTCCTCCACGGTGGAATTCATGTACACGAACTGGGGCTTCACGCCGAAGTTTGCAAAAAGCTCGGTGATCTCCACCCTGGCGCTTTCGAAGAAATTCTTGAAAACGATGATGTCCCTCTTCTTCTCCGGCGGCTTGACGATGCTGGTCAGAACGGCGTGATCCGCCGCGTCGAAGCCCGACGCCCAGATTCTCGACTTGAAGCCCTCGCAATGGACCGCCGCTATGGGGACGGGGATTTCCTCCTTCAGTTCCTCTACGATGCTGTCTACGTCCTCCCCGATAATTCCCGTTACGCAGGAGGTGCCGATGAAGATGGCTTTGGGCTTGTATCGTCCATAGGTTTCCCGCACAATTTCCCGGAGGCTTCCCACCGCGCCGAAAACCGTATCCTTTTCATCCATATCGGTCCCGAGAAAGACCGTATTGGTGGTAACGCCGATTTTGGTAGCCAGCTGGTTCGTCAGGACGTCCGCCCCGGCGGCTCCGGCCGTGCACCCCGAAGGCGCGTGGTTGATGATGGCGATATCCCTTATGCCCGCCAGCGTCCCCAGGGCGCATCCCGAAAGACAGGTGCTGGACTGGCTGAAGCAGCGTCCCCGGTCCTTGAGGGTGCCGCATTTGGACTGGTTCACCAGGTCGTGCAGGTCGCCGGTATACCCCGTAATGGACCCCAGCCGGTTTTCCCTGGTACCGGTACTGGAGGTTTCCAGATTAATTGACATAGTATCATCCTCTCTTATATGGGTCCCAATTCATAGGTCGCATTTATAAGTCCCGTTTATAGGTCGCATTTGTAGATCACATTTATAGCTCCCGTTTCATGTGGGTCACAGATTGTCGTAAAGGTCTTCCACCAAAGTCAGGCTGCCCCTGTATCCCGCATACGTCCTGTTGAAAATAAGGCGGTCCGTTACCGGATAGGCGACGACGCTGCACTGGATATTCTTCTCCATGCCGTACTCGCGGTCGTTCGTGCTGCCTATAAGCAGCGTTATGTCCGGGTCCGTCTCCAGCTCCTGCCGGATCCTCCATTGATCCGTTTCGAAAACGACTCTCGGAGGGCGTGCGTATTCCAGGTTGGTAATACTATCCACGATCCGTTTCTTATCCTCCGGCCGGAAAACCGGATCCGTTATGATGGACAACCGCGGCGTAAAGCTGAAATCATTGGCCAGGAACCGGGTGATCCCCACCACCGTATTTGCATCACCGACCACGGCGAACCGCTTCCAGCTCAGCGCGCCGATGGCGGTCTCCAGATAGCTGTATACGTAATCCTCTTCCTCCTCTATGACCTTTTCCGCCCGCTCCTGAAGCCCAAGGGCCTCTCCCACGGCGCGGACGAACGCCGACGTGTCGGTCGCGCCGACGGGAAGTCCGGGCCACCGGAGAACCGGGACGCCGAACCGGGTCTCGTATTCGGCCGCCGCGCTCTTCAGCAGCCAGGGCGAAATCACGATATTCAATGCTGCCCCGCCGGATTTTTCAATATCGGCGATGCCCTGGTGCCGGGTAAAGAAGGTGTTTACCTCAAGCCCCAGCAGCCGGAGGATTCGGACGAGTTCCTCGAAGTTTCCTTCCCAGAAGGGATCGTGATAGGGCATGATGCCGAACAGGTTGACCAGGTTTTCCTGCCGCGGGGCCGGTTTTACGATATGGTCCGTCAGCGCCCTGAACGCGATCTCATAGCCCCGGTAGCTTTCGCCGAGAAAGCCCGCCGAATCCACGGAATAAACAGGATACCCCTTCCGGCGGTATTCCTCCGTTACGCTGACGATATCGTCCCCGATGATGCCCGAGGTGCACCCCGACAAGACAAAATAGGCGTCCGCTTCCAGGATCTCCAGGGAGCCGTCGATGGTCCCCCTCAGTTTGTCCAGTCCGCCAAATACGACTTCCCGTTCCAGCATATTGGTGCAGGGCGTCGATACCCCCGATACGTAAAACGGGGCCCGGCCTCCCGACTGGCCGGCTTCTCCGGCGGTGGTCTGCATGCAGCAGCCGGGGCCCGTGTGGTAGATCGGAATCACCCTGTTGATCGCCGACAGGACGGCGTTGACGCCTCCGAGAGCACAATTTCCGCGTGGACCTTCTGTAATGATTGACATCTTTCCACTCCGTTCCAACTAGATTTTACTCAAACGTTTTTATGAATCGAAACGCATTGTCGCCGTACCAGGATTCCTTGTAAGGCAGCCGGGCATGCTTCTGCAGCTTTTTGTTGAACCCCGGGTTCTCGATCTGGTCCGCGATTTTGTTGCCGAGGTACAGGATTCCGTCATAGCCCATGGTCGGACGCTTCATGTCCAGAACGTGGGTCGTGGGAATCCCCAGCCTCGCCGACCAGGTCGGAACGCCGATGAATACGTCGGGCTTCAGCCTGTTGACCAGGTTGACCTGCTCGAAGGGCTGCATGTTGGCGACATCCACAATGTAATCCCCGTGAATGCCGTTCAGGTATTCGATATCGATCTGGGCATCCTCGTCGTAAGTCGGTGTCTCAAAGCCCACCAGTTTCATGCCGAAATCGTCGATGAGGGAGGCGGCCGCAAAGGAACGGCCGGTGCCGCCGCAGATAAACACCCGCTTGCCCTCGAGGCGTTCGCGGATGGCTTCGAGCCTGGGCAGTACCCTCACATGCTCCGCTGCAATATAGTCCTCCGCTTCCTTTTCCTTTCCGAAAAGAGCGGCAACCCCTCTGAACCATTTGTCCGTATTGCGTACGCCGATGGGCATGACCGTGTGGGAAAAGGGAATATGATAATCCTCCTCCAACTCCTTCATGAATTCATCGGCAAAAACCTTGCAGATGGCCGTGGAGGCCTCCGCCTCCGTAATTTTCTGAATTTTCTCATAGGAGCTGTAAAACGGAATGTAGTTGGCGTGCAGTCCCAGCACGGCCAGCATCCTCTCGATTTCCTTCTGGTCCTTGTAGCTTACGCTGGTCGGCGCAAACAGGTTGATCAGGCCCTTTTCCTTTTCCGCCGGGCGGCTTCTGTCCAGCAGGTGCTTTGATATGGCCAGGAAAGCGGCGTCAAAGCCCGATGCGCAGATTTTGGATTTGAAGCCTTCGCAGTGGATGGGCACCAGCTTCGGCCGGAGCTCCTTCTGCAGCTCGGAGGCCACCGCGTCCACATCGTCCCCGATGATGCCCGAGGCACAGGAGGTAAAAATGAAAATCAGCTTCGGATGATATCGTTCATCCGCCAGTTTTATGGCCTCCCGGAGCTTCTTTTCCCCTCCGTGGATGATATCCTTCTCATCCAGATTGGTTACCAGGATCCTGGCGTTCCGGATCACCGGTTCCCCCCGGTGCGCCTGCCCGACCCGGTACATGTCGTTCATGAAGGAGGCGCAGCCCACGCAGCCCTGCGGGGAATGGACGACAAAGGCGGATTCTTCCATGGACAGCAGCGCGGACATGCTGTTGATCTGCTGGCACTGCAGCCCCTGGCTGAAGCTTCGGTCGGCCATTTTGAAGCAGCGCTTCGTATAATTCCCCGACAGCTCCCGGCTGTTTCCGATGCAGTCATTGTACGTATAGGGACGCGATTCGCGTATTCCCGAATAATTGCTCATGTTTCAGACTCCTTTGCTTTCCGTCAGATTTCATAGCTCTCGCCGGGCAGGATCCTCTTCAGGAACTGCTTGGTGCGTTCTTCCTTCGGATTGACGAAAATGTCCCGGGGAGTGCCCTGTTCCACCACCACCCCGCCGTCCATGAAAATCACTTTGCTGGCCACATCGGAGGCGAAGGACATCTCATGGGTGACCACAATCATCGTGATTCCCTCCCTCGCTACCTTTTTGATCAGCGCCAGGGCCTCTCCCACCAGCTCCGGGTCCAGGGCCGAAGTCGGCTCGTCAAACAGGATCACCTCGGGGTTCAGGGCCAGAGCCCGCGCAATTCCCACCCTCTGCTGCTGTCCTCCCGACAGGTGGCAGGGATAGGCGTCGTATTTGTCGGACAGGCCCACTTTGTCCAACACCTTTCGCCCGATCTCCTCCGCATCCTTCTTCGGCACCTTCCGGGCCGTGATCAGTCCTTCCGTCACGTTTTCAAGAGCCGTTTTATTGTTGAAAAGGTTGTGGTTCTGGAACACCATCGCCGTTTTCCGCCGGATGTTCAAGATGTCCTTGCGGGTCGCATGCTTGAACTGGACCCTGGCGTCTCCCACCGCAAGCTCTCCTTCATCCGCCTTTTCCAGGAAGTTGATGCACCTCAGCAGCGTGGTCTTTCCGGAACCGCTGGGGCCCAGGATCACCACCACTTCCCCCTTTTCCACCTCTACATCGACACCTTTGAGCACTTCATTTTTCCCAAATGCCTTATGGATTCCCTTCACTTCGATCAAATCAAATCCCCTCCGTTTTTATGATGTTTTCGCCAAATGTGCGCTGAGGGTTCTTTCCAGAACCACCGACAGTCGCTCGATCAACGCGCATATGGCCCAGTAGACAATCGCCGCCGCAACGGTGGCTTCCAGGAAACAGTAGTTTGCGGTGGCGGTAATTTGAGCCGCATTGTATAAATCCGTTATGGAGAGGATAAATACAAGGGAAGAGCCCTTCAGCAAACCGATGAACGTATTGCACAGCATCGGCGTGGCAACGGTGACCGCCTGCGGAAGGACAATGCGCCGGAGGGTCTGCACCTTTGTCATGCCCGCGGCGTAGGATGCTTCGTACTGCCCCTTGTCCACCGAAAGCAGGGAGCCTCTTACGATCTCCGAAATCGTTGCGGAGGAAAAAATGGTCAGCCCCGCAAATGCTAGAAAAATGGGATCCACATCCTTTGACCGCACCCCCAGGTGAAGAATTCCCGCCAGGGAATCGAAGCCCTGACTGAACACGATATTGATCACCAGGAGGATCAGGATCAGGGGAATCCCTTTGACCGTCACCACAAAAACCTGGGATACGCGGTCCAGGATCCGGATATTATACACTCTGGTAAGGGCAATCAGCGTACCGAAGAGAATTCCGGCCGCCAGAGCCTCCACCGCCAGCAGAAGCGTGACCGGCGTATACTTCAGCGCCGCCCCCAGCGCCGTTCCCATTGCGGAAAAATCGAAGCTCATACGCAAGCCCTCCCAAAGGAGAACTTTTTGCCCAATCCATTGCTGGCCTTCTCAATTGCGATGCTGAATGCAATAAAGATGACCGCCGCTACGAAATAGCCCTCCAGGTAATGGTACGTATTGGCTCCCAGCGTGGTGATCTTGCCCATGATGTCCAGCGTACCGATCAGATAGGCGATGGAAGTATCCTGCAGCAGTCCGACCATGCTTGTCGCCAGGCTCGGCAGCGCGATGACCAGCGCCTGGGGCGCGACGATCTGCCGGAAGGTCTGCAGCCTGGTCATTCCGACCGAAACGGCCGCTTCGGTTTGTCCGGCGGGAATGGCCGTGATGGAGGCCCGGATGATTTCCGATAAAAAGGCCGCCGCATTTAACGCATAGGTTGCAATAATAAAATACATTGCATCCCACTCGCTCAGATCGATTCCGATCGTGCTCAGCACGGCCGGCAGGCCGTAATAGACCAGGTACATCTGTACGATCACCGGCGTTCCGCGGATAAACGAAATGTATACCGTCGAGAACTGGGCAAGCACCGGTATTTTGTAAAGCCGGGACAGCGCAAGGCCGATTGCCAGAATAAAACCGAGGATCGTGGCGAATACGACAATCAACAGGGTGATGTGCAGTCTTGACAGGATCAGGGGAAAATACTCCCATACATAGCGAAATTGAAACAAGTCCTTGATAATAACACCTGCCCCTCCCGCACGGCGCACCTTCCGGGTCTTCCCGCCCGGAAAGCGCCATGCCATATCGGTCAAAGAAATCAGTCGTTGGTGGTATAATCGCCGCCAAGAATCTGGATGGAAATCTTGGACAGGGTACCGTCCTTCCTCAGCTCCTTCAGCACTTTGTCCACATCCGCCTTGAGCTGCTTGTCTTCCTTCCGGAAGATGAAATAGGTATTGGAGGATGCGATCGGATCGCCGACGGTCTTGATCACATCGCCGAAGGTCTTGTTCAGCGCCTGGACAATTCTTGTGATGGAGATAAACGCGTCAATCTTGCCGTCCTGCAGGTTCTTTACCGTGGTCGCCTGGTCGGCGGAGGAATAGATCAGCTTCAGCGCCTTATCCGCATGATCCTTGTTGTACTGCTCCAGCACATACGCTTCATTGGAGCCCGGCGATACCTGGACGTTCTTGCCTGCCAGGTCTGCGATTCCCTTGGTTGTGGTATTGTCCTTCTTCACGACGATCCGGAGGATAAAAGTGGTATAGCTTTCATCGCCGTAAAGGAATTTTGCCTTTCTCTCCGGGTTCACTTCGAATTGATGGGCCGCGAGGTCGATTTTCTTGGAGCCCAGGCTCAGCAGAATGTTTTTGAATTCGGAGGTCTTGAATTTGATCTTGTATTGGGGCAGCTTCTTGAATACCGCTGTCAGGACTTCCTTTTCATACCCCTGGAGCTGGCCTTTCTCGTCCAGGTAGCAATACGGCTTGAAGGCGTTGCCGGTGCCGATCGTGATGGTTCTTACCGTGGTTTTCTTCGTGGCCGCGTTGACTACGGTGGCCTGGAACAGGATTCCCAGCACCACAGCCAGGCTCAGAATAATGGATAGCGCTTTCAATAATTTTTTCATTTCATACACCCCTTCATTTTAAGAAAAATAATTTTTATTTATACAGGACAACCTGACTTTCCAGTCGTATTGGCCCGGTATAGTCCGTCTTTTTATTGGTCCATTCCTTTGTCCCCTTACTGATACTGCTCTCTCCTTTACTGTCCGCCGCAGCCTCCTCCGGCTTTGGCCCCGCAGCCGGAACATCCGCCGCCCGCCGGTCCGCACCCGGAAGCGCCTATGGAAAGGTTCCGGATCAGCCTGCTCTTCCTGCCATAGGCCGAGAGCGCTTTATCGATCGTCCCGGTAATGGCGTAGGCCTTTATCCCTCTGCCCTGCAGGATGTTCTCCGCATTCCTTCCGATCTGTGCCGTCAGAACGGCCTCCACATCCCCCAGAAGCTCCGCAGCCTGCACGGCGGCCCCGTGATCCGCGCCGCCTTCCCCGCCTCTTTGGCGCGGTCTGCGTTCGATCAGCCGGTAGGAACCGTCTTCGGACACCTCGTATATGAGGAACTCCTCGGCACTGCCGAAATGCTCGTTGATCAGAACCCCGTCCGAGCTGGCAATCGCCACTTTGGCCATCGGCTCACACCACCTTTTCCCTGGATGAATTTCTTGCATGAAAGGCCTTTGCGGCCTTTTCCATTTCTTCTTCAATGACCCCATAGGTCTGGAATACCAGTCTTCCCCCGGCTTCCAGCATTTTATGGGGGAAAGGGCCTATCCGCTGCACCAGGATGACCTCACAGTCCTCCACCGTCCGGATTATTCCGGGAAGAAGCTCCTCCGCGTCGCCGCATTCGGCCGCTCCCTTGCAGTAATTATCCACACTCCTGTTCTCCAGGAACCGCACGCTGCCGTTGTCGTACCGGTAGATCCGGAACTGCAGGGCATGGCCGAAATGCTGGTTGACCAGCCTTCCATCCGCCGATGCCACGGCCGCCGTAAAACGGATCCCGGGCGATTCCGCTTCCCCGGGGCCGCCGGACTTCCCGGCGGACTCCCTGAATTCGGCGGAGCAGTCCTGGCCCAGCATTCCGACCGCATCCGCGCGGCACTGCTGGCAATGGTACATTTGCTTCAAATGGACGGCGCAGTGTTTTCTCAAATCGTTCAATTCCTTGTTCGTAGTCAGCGGCCTGTGTTCAAATACGCTGCCGGGGGCGGGAATGAGCTGCATGATGTTTCCTATGTAAACCCCGTACCCCTTGACCGTCTTGACGACCTCCTCAATGTGGGAATCATTGAGTCCTTTGATCATTACCGTATTGACCTTCGTTACAATGCCCAGGGCCGCCAGCCGCTTCAGCCCCTCCAGTTGATTTGCCAGCAGGAGGGCGGCAGCGGCCTTCCCCGTATATCTTTGTCCTTCATAATGCACTTCCCGGTAAATCCGGGCCCCGATTTCCGGGTCCACCGTGTTGATGGTCACCGTCACGTGGGTAACGCCCAGCGCTGCCAGTTCGTCCGCATACTGAGGCAAATACAAGCCGTTGGTGGAAAGGCAGAAGGTGATGTCCGGATCGACTTCCCGTATCCCCTCCAGCGTCCTTTTGGTATTCTCGAAGTTGGCAAGCGCATCCCCGGGGCCCGCAATACCGACCACCCTCAGGTTGGGCAGCTTGCTTTTTGCGTTTACAAACCGCTTCACGGCCTGTTCCGGCGACAATACTTCGCTGGTCACTCCAGGACGGCTTTCGTTGACACAATCGTATTTCCGGTTGCAGTAGTTGCAGGAAACATTGCATGCCGGCGCTACCGGCAGGTGGATCCTGGCATTGCGGCAGCCCCCGCTGTAGCACGGGTGGCTCAGCGTCTTTTCCTCCAGTATTCGGTTGGCGTCGGAAAGGTTTGTGCTCATATCGTTCACTCCTGTTGCGGCAGAATCAAACACTATGCCGGATAATAAAAAAGGCCGGATTGACATACCCCTTCCATAGGGGGTATTCACATCCGGCCTCCAGTATTTCTGGTCGGTCCGATTATCGTATTTTTTTGTCTGGGGCTACTTCAGCCTGATTTTCTCGCTCTTTTCAATCTGTACGATCCGGCCGCCCTGCACATGGAGTGTAACGGAGCCGTATTGCACCGTGTCGATATATTGCAGCAGGACCTGCAGTTCCTCTTCGGATATCTGAACCTTCGGCGCTTGGGATTCTTCGCTCGTGCTCATGATACGACCTCCTCCATAAAAATATCCGTATTGTCCCGTTCCGTAAAGCAGAACCGGTTCCGTATGTTTATCTGTATAACGGTATTATCCTGCTTTATGATTGTAATGGAGCCGTTATGCATATCATGCAGTTTTTTAAACAGGATTTCGTTCATTCGGTTTCTCGTCCGCAAATCATCCATGCCCTTGCTTTGCATCCCCATCCCAGCCCCCAATCCCATCCGGTTGATACGATACGGCCCGTTTCCGGTCAGGCTTCCTGGAACAAGGTGGTGGAAAGATATCTTTCCCCTGTGTCCGGAAGAAGTACGACAATGTTCTTTCCCTTGTTTTCCGGTCTTTTCGCAATCTGCGTTGCGGCAAAAGCGGCCGCGCCGGAGGAAATCCCCACCAGCAAGCCTTCCGTTTTCGCCAGCTTCCTGGAGGTTTCAAACGCTTCTTCGTTTTTCACCTTGTAGATTTCGTCCACCACGTCCCGGTTGAAGTTATCCGGTACAAAACCCGGCCCGATCCCCTGTATCTTGTGGGGTCCCTTTGCTCCGCCGGACAGCACGGGTGAATCGAAGGGTTCTACCGCAATGATCTGTACGCCCGGTTTCTTCTGCTTCAGAACCTCGCCGACGCCGGAAATGGTTCCGCCCGTGCCGACGCCGCCCACAAAGATGTCCACCTGGCCGTCCGTATCCCGCCAGATTTCTTCCGCCGTGGTCTTTTTATGAATCTCCGGATTGGAAGGATTCTTGAACTGCTGTGGAATAAAGGAATTCGGCGTCTGTGCCGCGATCTCCTCCGCTCTTTTGATGGCGCCGGGCATCCCTTCCGCGCCCGGGGTGAGCACCAGCTCCGCGCCCAATGCCTTCAACAGGTTCCTTCTTTCAATACTGAAGGTCTCCGGCAGGGTGATGATCAGCCTGTAGCCCTTTGCGGCCGCCACGAAGGCAAGGGCTATGCCGGTATTGCCGCTTGTCGGTTCTATAATAACCGTATCCTTGTTTATGAGGCCCCTGTCCTCCGCATCCTTGATCATTGCGTATCCGATTCTGTCCTTGACGCTGGACGCCGGATTGAAAGACTCCAGCTTTGCGATGATGGTTGCCTCCAGGCCGCCCGCCCGATTGTAGTTTGCCAGTTCCAGCAGAGGGGTATTCCCAATGAGATCCGTCAGATTTTTTGCGATTTTCGACATAACGCCGCCTCCTTGTTTTATTATTTATGAGTAATCTTATATGTTTTATCGGTTATGAACATTTTAGTACTGGATCAACTTATTGTCAATAGCTTTTGAAAAATAATTTTTATATTTCCTATATGTTTTGTCGTATTTATTTTTCAGAATCCTTGACAACCGGTCCGATCCTGACTAAAATAAAGTATATTATTTCTATATGTTTACTTCTATTTATAAAAAGGAGGCAATTATGCAAACAGCCATTGAGATAACACGCCGAGACTTTGTATTAAGAGGCACGCTTCATATTCCGGAGCATAACAGCGGCAGCATGCCTATTGTCATCCTGTATCACGGATTTGGCGGCAATAAGACCGGTCCCCATTTTCTATTCGTAAGATTATCAAGGATACTGGAGAGGCAGGGAATTGCCAGTGTAAGATTCGACTTTGCGGGGAGCGGCGAGAGCGACGGCGAGTTTTCCGGCATGACCCTGTCCGGCGAACTGGAGGATGCAAAGGCCATATTGGATTTTGTCAAAAAGCTGGAATGGGTTGATTCCCGGAGAATTTTTGTTACAGGCTTCAGTATGGGGGGTGCTGTGGCAAGTATGCTGGCGGGCATATATGCAAATGACATCCGGGGACTGTGCCTGTGGGCTCCGGCCGGCAACATGGCGGAGATCGCCCTGAAGGATTTTAAGCCTTCCCCCTTCGACAACGGCCGGTATGAATTCGACGGTCAGTTCGTCGCAAAAGGCTTTATTGAAAATATAAAGAAGCTGAATATTTACAAGACAGCCTCCGGCTATCCCGGGAGAGTACTGCTGCTTCACGGCAATGAAGACGAGATTGTGTCCATTGACGCCTCAGAAGAATATTTGAAGTATTATGGCGCAAAAGCGGAATTGAAGGTGATCAGCGGGGCTGACCACATGTTCAGCAGAGAGCAGTGGAAGCAGGCCGTTATTACTCATACGACCATGTTCATTCTGCAATTGTCCGCCGACCTGATCCAAATGGTCCGGCCAGGATCTCCCGTCATTCCAGCTTCCTTGGAAGCGACACGGTAAATTCGGCGCCTTCATCCAGCTCGCTTTGAACGGTTATCGTCCCCTTGTGCGCCTCCACGATGGCCCTGGATATGGTAAGGCCGATGCCGGCTCCGCCGGTGGACCGGTTTCTGGACTTGTCCGCCCGGTAGAACCGCTCAAAGATGTGGGGCAGATCCTCTGGCGGGATGCCCATTCCATTGTCGGAGACTGTAATCTTAACCGTATCCTCGTCTCCCCGGACCCTTATCCCGATCTTCCCGCCGTCAGGCGTATATTTCAGCGCATTCGAAATCAGATTGACAATCACCTGGCTGATCTTGTCCCGATCCGCGTGGATGCCCTGTTTTTCTCCGCTGAAGTCCACCTGGATATGCTTGGAGCTGAATTCCGCCTCGTTCGCCTTTATAATGCTGAGAATCCGCTCCGTTACGTCAAATTCGGTTTTGTCCAGAATCAGGTTTTCCCTTTCAAACCGGGCAAGCTTTTCCAGGTCGCCCACCATCCGGTTGATCCGGATCACTTCCTCGTGACAGCTTTTCAAGCGTTCGGCGTCCGGCTTCCAGATGCCGTCGATCATGGCCTCCAGGTGGCCCTGGAGGGTTGCCAGCGGCGTCCGCAGCTCATGGGCCACATCCGCCGTCAGCCGCTTCCGGAGATTTTCCTGGTTCTGAAGCGTTTCCGCCAGATCGTTGATCGTCGTGGTAAGCTGCATGATCTCCCGGGTGTCCGTCGTTTCCGTGATCCGGTCTGAAAAGGTTCCCCTGGAGATCATCCGCGCCGCTTTTATCACCCGCTGGATGGGCATGCTCAGCCGCTTTGCCATAAAAACCCCCATGACGAGGGCAAACAGCATAGAAAAGATCGCCGCGCCGAACAGGAGCGTATTCAGGGTGCTGATGAAGGCCAGATCGTTGTCGTTATAGTAATAAGGACCATAATAGCCGATCTGTACGGTCCCCACTTCTTTCAAATCGCTTTTGACCGGGTATTCCACCGACACGTAGCCGCCGTTCATATCCGGCATGCGCCGGGCCATATTCCGGGACATATGTTCGATCATCTGCTGGCAGTAGCCGTTGTTGTATACCGTAGCGTCCCAGATCACGGCGCCGGCCTTGTCGGTCACCTTCACGATCAGGCCTTCCTCCAGCGCATTGACCCCGATGCTTTCGATCACATCGCTTCGCCATTTCAGGTCCCTGCCGTACTGCTGGCTGATCTGGGAGACGATGGAGGTGTTTTTATTCTCCTGATTCCGGATGATGTATTCCCGGAACTGCTTTTCCAGCAATACGTTTGACAGCAGCATGATGATCGCCACGCAAACCAGCGTAACGACAACATAGGAAAGCGACAGCTTTGTTCTAAGCCCCTGTTTCATCCTGCTCCCCTCCGAATCGGTAGCCAACGCCGTGAACAGTCAGGATATACCTGGGGTTTTTAGGCTCGGGCTCGATCTTCTGCCGTAAATTTTTGATATGGGTATCCACCGTCCGGTCATACCCGTCGAAATCCTCTCCCAAAACAAGGGTGACAAGCTCATCACGGGTAAATACCTTTGCGGGATGCCCCACCAGAGTGATGAGCATCTTGAATTCGATGGGGGTAAGGCCCACCGTCTCGTCCAGCCGTTTGACTTCGTATTTGGCCGCGTTGATGGACAGCTCTCCCTGATTGAAGCGAAGAATATCCGTTTTATATCCGCCGCCGGCTTCCGTCCTTCTCAGTACCGCCGCCACTCTGGCAACCAGTTGCCTGGGGCTGAACGGCTTCGTGACATAATCGTCGGCACCGATGTCCAGCCCTTTCAGGATATCTTCCTCCCCTATCTTGGCCGTCAGCATGATCACCGGCACCGCCGACCTTCTCCGGATCGCTTTGCAGACCTCTTCGCCGGTCATGTCCGGAAGCATCAGGTCCAGTACAACCAGAGCGGGATCGGCGGCATCGAACAGACGGATCGCCTCTTTTCCGGTATAGGCCGAGCTGACCTCATACCCGCTGTTCTCCAGGTAGGACCGGACTACCTCTACGATTTTCAGTTCATCGTCCACAACCAGAATTCTTCTGCCTTGAACCATTTCCCTATCCTACGTCGTAGCCCTGGTCCTCGATGGCATCCTTGATCGCCTTCAGGGTCACCCTGCCCGGATCGTAATCCACCGTTACCGTTTTCCCCTTCAGGTCCACCGAGACGCTTTCCACTCCGCCCAGGGCGCCGACCGCCTTTTTGACGCTGGCTTCGCAGTGCCCGCAGGACATTCCTTGAACGTTTAAAGTCGTAATTTCCTTTGCCATACTCTATATCCCTCCTGTTATTTTTTTGTAACTCATTTTATCCACTCCTGGTTTTTCCATTCCTCTACGCTTCCGGGACCGCTGTCCGGCGTAAAGCTCTTCAAACTCAGGGAATTCGTGACGACCGAAACAGAGCTGAACGCCATCGCCCCGCCGGCGATCATCGGGTTCAGCAGGCCGAAGGCCGCGAACGGAATGCCGATGGTATTGTAAAAGAACGCCCAGAACAGGTTCTGCCGGATCTTTCTCATGGTCCTTCTGGACAGGCGTATTGCAGCCGGTATGGTCCGGAGGTCTCCCCGCATGAGCGTGATGTCCGCAGCTTCAATGGCTACATCCGTGCCGGTTCCGATGGCCATGCCGATATCGGCGGTGGCAAGTGCAGGAGCGTCGTTGATGCCGTCGCCGACCATGGCGACGATTTTCCCCAGGGCCTTGAGCTTTTCAACCTCCCGGGCCTTGTTTTCGGGAAGGACCTCCGCCAGCACGTTCTTGATGCCGACCTGTCCGGCAATGGCGTCCGCCGTCCTCCGGTTGTCCCCGGTGATCATATAGACTTCGATCCCCATGCCTTGAAGCTCTTTTATGGCCGACCCCGAGCTCTCCTTCAGGGTATCGGCAACCGCGATGATTGCCTCGAGTCCTTTCCCGGAAGCAAGCAGCATGGCCGTTTTTCCGTTATCCTCCAGTTCGGCGAGAAGGTTCTCCACCGGAGCCGTATCGATGGCCTGTTCCTCCATCAGCTTTCTTGTCCCTATATACAGCGCCTTGTTGTAAACAACGGCCTTGACGCCGCGCCCCGGAATAGCTTCAAAGCTTTCCGGATCGTGAACCGCGCCGAATTCCTGCTTCCCTTTTTCATAAATGGCCGCCCCCAGCGGATGCTCGGAATTCTTTTCCGCCATGGCGGCATACCGCAGGATCTCGTCCCGGTCCATCCCGGCAAGGGAGATGATATCCGTGACCTCGGGCTTGCCGTTGGTGATGGTGCCGGTTTTGTCCAACACCACCGCATTGAGCTTGTACGCCGTTTCCAGGTGTTCGCCGCCCTTTATGAGAATCCCGTTTTCCGCGCCTTTTCCCGTACCGACCATGATCGCCGTCGGGGTGGCGAGGCCCAGCGCGCACGGACATGCGATCACCAGCACCGCCACGGCGCTGACGATGGCCTTCGTAATATCCCCTGTAACCAGGACCCAGGCCAGGAATGTCACCAGGGCGATCCCCACAACAACGGGAACAAATATTCCGGATACCCGGTCGGCGATTTTCTGGATCGGAGCCTTCGAGCCCTGGGCGTCTTCCACCATCTTGACGATCTGGGACAATACCGTATCCTTGCCGACCTTCGTCGCCTCGAACCGGAAGGTGCCGAACTTGTTGATCGTAGCGCCGATGCACGGATCGCCCGGCTTCTTTTCCACCGGGAGACTCTCGCCCGTCAGCATGGATTCGTCGATGGACGAACGGCCTTCAAGGATCCTGCCGTCCACCGGTATTTTTTCACCCGGCCGCACCACAACGATGTCGCCGGCCTCCACTTCCTCAATGGGAATATCGACTTCCGTCCCGTCCCGGAGTACCCTCGCCGTTTTCGCCTGAAGACCCATCAGCTTTTTAATGGCCTCCGAGGTTTTGCCCTTTGCCACCGCTTCAAAATATTTACCCAATAAAATGAGTGTGATGATCACCGCAGCCGCTTCAAAGTACAGATCCTTCATGCCGTTCATCCCCGGCTCCTCGAAAAACACATTATAAAGGCTATAGAAATAAGCCGCCGACGTTCCCATGGAGATCAGAACGTCCATGTTGGCGCTTTTTGACCGGAGCGCATAATAGGCATGCTTGTAAAAACGAAAGCCGATAATGAACTGGACCGGCGTCGCAACGGCTAACTGGAAATACGGATTGTGAAGGAAGGGAACATCGCTCCCAAGCATGGACAGCAGCATGGCCAGGAGCAGGGGCGAGCTCAGCAGGGCCGAAACCAGCAGCGAAAGCTTCAGGCTTTTGATTTCCTTTTCCCTTCGCTCCTTTTCCCGGTCGGCCGTCACCTCTTCCGCCTTTTCCGCGCCATATCCCAGGGTCCTGACCGCGTCGGCCAGCTCCGAAACCCTGATCCGGGCGGGATCGTATTCGACGGTCGCCTTCTGGGTCGTCAGGTTGACATTGGCGGAAACGACGCCTTCCAACCGGCCCAGCTTCTTTTCAATCCTCGCGGAACAGGCCGCGCAGGTCATGCCGGTTATATTCAATACGGCCTTCCCGCCGCCGGCTTCCTTTTCCTTAATAACGCCGTATCCGAGCTTGCCGACCACGTCCTCCAGCATTTTCGGCTCCACCTGCTGATCCTCATACTCGACGGTGGCCTTTTCCATTGCGTAATTGACATTGGCGGAACGGACTCCCTCCAGCCTTCCAAGTCCCTTTTCGATCCTGGCCGCACAGGCGGCGCAGGACATGCCCGATATTTTCAACGATTCCTTTCGAACCATATATTCACTTCCCTTATGTTCTGTCGATTTATCCCAATGCCTTAATAGTACCACCACATAGTATCTACCACTTTTGCGTAGTCATGAAGCAGGTTCCTGCCACACCGGAAAGCAAAATGCTCATCCGCCGGAGGTCCCGGTCTGCGGTAGAACTCCGCCGCAGCAGCCTCCAATGGCGCCGCCCGCATCATCGGCAGCGCCTCCGGCCAAACCGGACCCCGCCGATTGCACTATATCACTATTCGAAACGTTTGTCACGTCCTCGACGACTTTTATAGTGCTGCGGATCATCCCCATCCAGCAGCTATAGGGAATCGTCCCGGCCTCGTCCGGCGTAAATTCGATCAGGTTGTCGCCGGGCACCAGCTTCCGCGTAATGTCCATCCCGGGGATGATAAGAGTCCCATTGCATCCGTTTATATCCCCCTCCTCCGCCCGGATCGTCCATTTGACCGGAATCCCTTTCTGGACGATGATGGGCGTATACCTGCCCGGCTCCAGCCTGGTTTCCACCACCTGGGAATCCCCTTCCATCCGGGCGACGCTTCCGGCAGCCGACGCGGCATAAGCCGAGCCGCCCGGAAGAATGCCGGGCAGGCTGATCCCGGACAGGCTCAGCCCCCTGTTCAGCATGATGACGCCGAGGATGACAACCAGCATGGCGCTGGCTTTCAGCATCCTGCGCGTAAATTTGCCGCTCAGGAAGGAACTGACGGCGCCGAAGCCGAACATCAGCGGCAGTGTGCCGAGGCTGAAAAAGAACATGGACGCCGCGCCGGCCAGGGCGTTGCCCGTCCCCAGCGCATAAATCTGCATCGCCTGCAGCGGCCCGCAGGGCATGAGGCCGTTCAACAGGCCTACATAAAACGGTCCGTACTTTCCGCCGGCATTCCGGGCCTTATCCCCGAAAAACCTCGGCATTCTCGGGTTCAGCCTGCGCAGCCACGGGAATACGCCCAGCATGTTGATCCCCATGATCACCATAAAAACGCCGGACAGGACCGCAACAATCCCCTTGGCCATGCCGGAAAAGCTTACGGCGGAGCCCAGGGCTCCTACTATTCCGCCCAGCACCGTATAGGATACGACCCTTCCGGCATTATACAGCAGGCTTGGCTTCAGCCTTGCCGCCTTGCCGGGTTCGCCGCTGCCGGACTGGTAGGAAATGCATTGCGAAAGATTGATTCCCCCGCACATTGCCATACAGTGGAGCGACGTTATCACGCCGACCGCAAAAAGGATGCCGTACCCCATATTCGGGTTTACCTGCGGTATAAAGTTAAAGCCGACCGTATTCTGGATAATGACATAAAGCGCAACAACAATAACAGCGATACCCGCCAACTGGGGGACGGTCATCTTGTCTTCCGTTTTCCCGCCGGACGGCTTTCCCTCCGCCTCTGCCGATTTCCGGGCCGCCCCCGCCTGTACCGCCCCTGCCCCGTTCACCCGGTCCCTGTTTTTGTTCTTGACCGTGTAATCGAGGGTTTCGATCTCATCCTGGATCTCATCCAGGGAGACCACATTGGCGTCATAAGTTACATAAACATTGGAGCTGCTGTAAATAGCCTTTGCTTCGACGACGCCCTCCAGCTTTTTCAGCCTGTTTTCGATTCGAGCTTCACAGCCGGCGCAGGTCATTCCGCCCACCGGGACAACCTTGCGCAATATTTTCTGTTCCATGAATTTCCCTCCGAACTGCCTTGTGCCTTATACCTTGCGCCTCGCGCCATTACCGCTTCCAGTTATTGAACAATTCCTTATACTGTACCAGGAAGTCCTTCGATATCGTTATATTCGTACCGTCCTCCGTTTTATTTTCGTCCAGGATCGGCACCGGATTGCAGCCGCCTTTGATTTTTTCCACCTGGTCCATTGCGAATACATTGCCGCAGTTCTGGCAGACCAGGGTATCCCCTTCCTGCTTGTAATAGCCTCTCCCGGAATCGTAGCATACCTGGCAGGTATTGAAGGCGGTCCTTATCGTCCCGTCGCTTGCTTTCACCGCAAGGACCTCCATTTTTGTTCCATCCGCTTTATAGGGATAAAACCGGACTGTTTCGGTGATATCGCTTTTCCGGATCAGGAGATCGCCCCCCGGAGCGGCGGCATTTTCATTTCTTCCCACAAAGCCTCTCACGGCAAGCGTAATGGCCGCCAATATGACAACGGCGCCCAGGACGGCATATAACTTGGTTCTGCCCATCGCGGAATCCTCCATTTTCTTTGTTTCCTTCATCATAGCAAAGGGTTGTGAAGATTATATGAAGATAAAACGGGTATATATATATAATATTTAGAGTATAAAAGTATTGGGGAGGTAAGTAAAATGACAAACGACTTTTTAGCAGCGATTCAAAATAGAAGATCCGTCTATGGGATCAGTAAGGAATCCGGTATTTCAGAGCAAAGAATTCTTGAAATTATTCAGGACTCGGTAAAACACGCCCCCTCCGCTTTTAATTCCCAGAGTGGGAGAGCGGTTCTTCTATTGGGGGGACAGCACGACAAATTATGGGGCCTCACGCTGGAAGCGCTCAGAGAAATCGTCCCCGGCAATGTCTTTTCCCAGACGGAGGAAAAAATAAACTCCTTCCGGAACGGGTACGGCACCGTTTTATTCTTTGAGGACCAGAGCGTCGTAGAGAATCTCCAGAACCAGTTTCCTCTTTACAGGGATAATTTCCCCATCTGGTCAGGACACTCCTCCGGAATGCTGCAGTTTATCGTATGGACCGCCCTTGAACTGGAAGGGCTCGGCGCTTCGCTCCAGCATTACAATCCGCTCATTGACGCCAAGGTGAAAAAGGAATGGAACATCCCGGAGTATTGGAAGCTGATTGCGCAAATGCCCTTTGGCAAGCCGACCGCGGCCCCGGCGCAAAAGGATTTTCTGCCCGTGGAGGACCGGGTGAAGGTTTTCCGTTAAAAAGCGCTTTTGATGCAACAGAGCAGGGTGCAGGCCTTGTGACGCGGCCTTTCGCACCTTGTTTTGTTGTGTTCAGGAGACAGCGCCATGTGGCGATGTGCCATCTATCATGGCTACTCCGATCCTGGGGATCACCAGCCCGTCAAGGCTGCTATTGTCGCTGGAACAGTGCATGAATTCGGCATCGTAGCCTTTTTCAACCAGAACCGCGGCTGTTTTTTTCATAAAGGTGCTTTTTCCGACGCCCGGCCCTCCCTTCAGAATAAAGATCCTCCTGGCGTCCTCCTGGCGAAGGATGTATTTGTAGAAGCTGAAAAAGCCCTTCGACGTATTCCCGCCGGGGAACATGTGCCTGATTTTTCCTTTCGGCATGATCACCCCTCCATTCCCTTTTATGATATGCTTGAAATCCGTCGATGTTTCACAGCGCATTTCCAAGGAACTAGAGACAAAAGGCACTGAAAAGTTTATAATAGGAACAGGAAAACAGAGGAAGAAACCAATCAAGGAGGCTGTAAAATGAGCAAAAAATGGGAAATTATCAAAAAGATAACCGATACCGGTCTTGTCGTTGTCGTCCGGGCGGAAAATCCGGACATGGCAAGAAGGATCACCGACGCCTGTCTGGAAGGCGGCGCTGCCGCAATTGAAATAACCTATACGGTTCCGGGCGCCACGCAGGTGATAGAACAACTGGCGAAGGAATATGCCGGCCAGATCATCATCGGAGCCGGCACGGTGCTGGACCCCGAGACGGCAAGGATCGCCATCCTCGCCGGCGCCCAGTATGTGGTCAGTCCGTACCTGAGCCGCGAAACCCTGAAGCTCTGCAACCGGTACCAGGTCCCCTGCATGCCGGGCGTTATGACGGTGGAAGGCGTTGTCGAAGCCATGGAGCTTGGCGCGGACATCCTGAAGGTATTTCCGGGAGAAGCCTTCGGCCCCGGAATCATCAAGGCGATCAAGGGTCCCCTGCCCCAGGCCAGCCTGATGCCGACCGGCGGCGTGAGCATTGACAATGTCGCCGAATGGATCAAATCCGGCGCCGTGGCCGTCGGTGTCGGCGGCGCGCTGACCGCGGGCGCGAAAACGGGCGATTTTGCGAGCATCACCAGGTTGTCCGCCGAATTTGTGGCAAAGATCAAGGAAGCCCGGAAAAAATAAAACCCGTAAAATGATAAAGAGGCCCTGCAAAGATCAACGGAACTTTGCAGGGCCTTTTTGTGAACAAACGAAGGCTAGACTTTAAATTTCTCCATCTGCCGGATCAGCTTTTCCGCAAGCTCGTTCAGTTTCTTCGCCATGTCGTCAAGCTGCTCGATAGAGGCGAGCTGCTGCTGGGTGGAGGCGGAAACCTCCTGCGTGGAGGCCGAAACCTGTTCGGAAACGGCGGAGATGTTTTCCATGCTGGAAAGCACCTTCTCCTTGTTGGAATCCATATCGCCGATCATGCTGCCGATGTTTTGAATGTTCCGCGTCAGGGCGGCGGTGGTCTCATTGATCCGCTTAAAGGCCTCGGCCGTCCGCGCCACCATTTCGCTCTGCTCCCGGATGCTGGCTTCCGCTTTTCCCACAAGCAGCGTGGAGCTTTGCGCCTGTTTGAAGATATTTTCAATATGCACCTGTATTTCGCGGGTGCGGTTATTGGACTGCTCCGCAAGCTTCCGGATTTCCTCCGCGACAACGGCGAAGCCCTTGCCCGATTCCCCGGCCCTTGCCGCTTCAATCGCCGCATTGAGGGAAAGCAGGTTCGTCTGGTCCGCAATACTTCGCAGCACCTGGGTAATCACATTAATATTTTTTACATACTGGTTCAGTTTCGAAATTTCCTGAACGACGTTTGCCGTGATTTCATTCGTCTTCGCGTTCTGGTCGCTCAGGCTTTCGATCGTCGTCAGCCCGTAGGCCGACAATTCCTTCATGGAATCGGAGTCCGCTTCCATCGTATGGGTCCGCTCCACAGCCAGGGAAATTTTATCCGCCAGCTCCGTCACGTTTTTCACGCTGGCCTCGATTTCCGAAGCCTGGTTGGCGGAACCGGAAGCCACCTCCACAATGGCGTGGGCGATTTCGGAGGAAATGCGGGAGGACTGGGAGGAAATATCCGCCATCTTTTCGGAGGAGACGGCTACCTCTCCTACGGCGGTCTTACTCTCGAAAACCAGGTTCTTGATGTTGGCCATCATATCGTTGAAGCTGGCCACCACTTTCCCGAATTCGTCCTTCCGCTTCATGAAAAGGCTTGCCGTGAGATCGCCGTGCTGCGCTTTCGACATGGCTCCCATCACCGACTTGAGCGCAAAGGTCATCCCCAGCGAGAAGAGGAAGCCGAAGGCGCCGGCGACCAATACGAAAAGGACTCCCGTCAGGATCGTGGTTCTTTTTATTTTATCGGCGCCTGCAAGAATGTTCTTTTCCGGCGCGACCATGACGGCAATCAGGCCCGTAGAGGCGGATTTGCAATAGGATACGAGGGATTTCTCCCCCTCCACCGAGGTATAGAAAAAGTCCGACGCTTTCTGGGCGCTGCGCTCCAGGACTTCCTTGACAAAGGCCCTGTCCGCCGTGGTGTTTTTCCCCTCGCTCTGGCCTTCCTTGGAAAGGACCTTGCCGTAGGTGGTGACCAGATAGGTGGAATCCCCCTTTCCGAGGTCGATTCCCGCCAGTACATCCGTAACCGGCTTATAGTTGACATCAACAAAAATCGTTCCCGACACCTTGCCGGACACGGAATTTTTATAAATGCGCACCAGGGACAGGGCATATTTCCCGGCCATGGTCGGGAAGCTCTCGCCGTAGTCCACCCATACCGGCTTCCCATCCGCCTCCAGCACCTTTTTGTACCAGGCGGTGGCGGTCATTTTATCCATGTCTTCCGGAGGCGACATGTCGCCAAACGCTCTTGCGTTGTTAAAAAGCAGTTTTGCGTTGAGATCCGACGAAGCTGTATTCATTCCGGTCAGGATCGAATTCACATTCATCTGCGCCGTCAAATAATCCATCGGATCCGCCGTATCCTGATTCATGCTGGAGTAGGCCCGGATAAAGGTGTCCCCGATGATCTGGATGGAAATGTCCTTTGCCTTTGCAAGAAAGGCGTCGAAATAACCGGACGTCTGCTTCGTCGCGCTGACTACGCTTTGCTCCGCGCTTTCGCGGAGATCCCTGGAAGCGGAACTGGTGGCAATGAAACCGATGGTGGTGACCGGAATGATGATCAGCATCAGGAACACCAATATCATTTTTGGCAAAATGCTTTTGGTGGATGTCAGATCCGAAAGAATGGATTGGAAGCCCATATGCTCCCTGCCGGGCATCTTCTGCTTTTCGGGACGCCCCGCCCTGTTGGAAAACCTGGAAAACATTTTGATTTTCATATTCCCCTCCAAAGCTATGCTCGTTCTATGTAAAATTATATCATATTTTGGAGATATACAATCAAAATTAAATTTCCCTTCGCTTTTTTAATCCGGGAAAGGACCTCCCGCAAAGCGTTTGGTCCCACATATGCCGGCATAGAAGCGGCCGCTTTTCCGAATCGTCCGCTTCTGGGTTTCAAAATCGACCTCCACCAGGCCGAACCGGGCGGCCTCTCCCTCCAGCCACTCGAAATTGTCCATCAGCGTCCAATGGTAATACCGTTCTACCGGGATCCCTTCTTCACAGAGCTTTGAAATCTCCCGGAGGTGGGCATGGATATATTCGGTCCGAAACGCGTCCCTGGCGTCGCAGGTTCCGTTTTCCGTGATCCAGATGGGCGCCCGGTATCTTGGGGAATAATACCTGCACAGCCTCGTCAGCCCTTCGGGATAGATTTCCCACCCCAGGTCGTTCTGCGGATTGCCCGGGAGGGTTACATCCTTGAAGCCTTTAAAGCGGACCCCGCTCCGGCTGTAATAATTGATTCCGACAAAGTCGTAGAAACGCCCTCTTCCGGCCGGCGCCCCGAACCCGAGGGGCGGGACCAGGAAACCCGAGGACATCGCCTTCATGACGGCGTCCTGGAAAATATGCCGCATGAGCTTTGCGGCGAGCCGGTCCAGCGGACTCCCGGAACAGGGGTCGAATACGCGGAGATGGTTCGCCACCCCGACCATGGTCTTCCCCGGAAAGCCTTTCTTCCGTCTTATTTCGTGTATCGCCTTGTAGGCCGCGATGTGGCACAGGGTCATGTGCCGGCCGATTTTCATGGAAAGCCGGAAATCCTTTTTCCCCGGCGGCCAGTCGCCGAAATAATACCCGTTTGCCATGTAGATATTGGGCTCATTGATCGTAACAAACTCACAGACCAGATCCCCCAGCTTCTCCACGACATACCGGGTGTATCTTTCGAAATAGCGTACGCAGGAAGGCTTCTCAAACTCGCCCTCGGCAGCGAACCAGAGGGGATTTGAAAAATGGTGCAGCGTAACCAGCGGCTTTATCCCATTCTCCAGCAGCAGCTTGATTTCCTTCCGGTAACGCTCCAGGACTTCGCCGTCAAAGCGGCCGTTTTCAGGCTCGATACGGCTCCACTCCAGGCCCATGCGGTAAATTTCCAGGTTCAGCTGCTTCATGAGCTTCGTATCTTCCGGGTACCGGTTCCAGTGGTCGTTTGCCCGGATGCAGGAAGAACCGTCCTTTATTTTGCCCTTGACGCTCCAGTCATACCAGGTGTTGTTGGTGTCTCCGCCCTCGATCTGGGTCGCCGCCGTAGCCGCGCCCAGGAGGAAATGGTCGGGAAGCTTGAATCCCTGCATACATTCACCCTCCTCGCGGGAAAAGTTCGGGCCCGTCCCAGCCGGACGGGCCCTGCGGATTTACTTCAGATAGAATACTTCCTTTAGGGGCCTGATCGGCTCCGCTTCGTTGAAATCGAAAGAGCCCTTTACCATCTTTGACGTGATCGCGTTCCAACGGTTGCACGCGTCGCTCTTGGCGATATATGCGAATGCCGCGTCCACATCGTCGCATTCGAAACAATAGAAGAACTGGTTTCCGTTCTGGAATATGGAATAATTCCTTATACCGGCCTTGCTGTGCTCCTCCATGATTTCCTGCCAGGGCTCGAGATGCATTTTGACATACTCCTCCAGGCATTCTTCCTTTACATACCACGTCCATGCAAACTTATTGCTGTTTTCCATATCGACACCTCCAACTATTCTTTGGATCATGGGGACGGTTCTCTTGATTACTTTCACCCGGCATGATCGTGGGGACGGTTCCCGTGATTCCGGACACTGATCATGAGAACCGTCCCCGTGATTCCCTGTTTTATTTGGTTGCTTCTTTTACAAGGCTCTTGCGGTACGCTTCGCTTTCCCAGTTCCTTATGAAATCGATGTCCTTCTCCGTCATGGTTTTTAAGGGCAGATTCCTTATGCGGATTTCATTCACTACGTATACGCAGGCCAGCAGGGTCTCCTCCATGGTCTGCGCCTCCGCCGCCCCGGTCTTGTAAATCGCCTCGCCCGTTTCCGTTATGATGTTCAGCTTGTTTTCCAGGCTGTTGAAAGCCACCGCTCCGTTCAGGTACACGAACTGGTCCGGATAAAGCACCACTTCGTCAAAGAAGCCCGGCTTCATCCCGCCGCTGCGGATGAAATCGCGGATATAGGCCGTTTTGCTGATCACCGTGCTGTCATCCACATGGAACAGCTCGAAAGCGGGAAACTCCTCCGTGATCTGCAAATAAGCCTTGATGGTTTCATTGACCTCCTCGTGCAGCTTGACCGTCTTTTCACAGTCGTCCCCGGTTACGATCAGTCCGTGGTTTTCCATGAAAATCACTTCCGGCGCCTTGCCGGTGCGGGCGGTGCATTCCCGGACCGCTTCCTGGATCTTCAGCGTCAGGCAGAAGCCGGGATTGATGTACGGAATCCAGGCGGTTTCGTAAGCCTTGCCGCTGAATATTTTGTCCACCAGCTCCCTGCCGTTTTCGACGCAGGTCAAAATGTTGGCGTAAACAGCGTGGGTATGGATGACAACCTTTTTCAACACGGAATGGAAGCCTGCCTCCACGGAGGGCCTCATGGCCTTGAGCCACGGAGCCTGCTGAACGCTTTGCTTTGCCATGTCGGCGCTCTCTTTTTCAAAATCCGCGTCCCGGCTCAGGTCCACCTGATCGTAATATTCTTTAATCTTCTTGTAATCGATGATCACATAGCCCTCGACAGGGGTGATCTGCTTCAGCTTGCAGCCCGAAGCCTTTACTGCCATGAACTGTCCGTCCAGCTTGACGGAGGTGTTTCCGCCGCCGCCCTGCGTATAGTCCACCGGTATGCCTACGGCTTTTGATATATACTCCAGGTCCTTCAGACCGCTTTCATATTGTTTGAAATCCTGTTCCGTCATATTCTTTATCCCCTCCCGGACAGTACCCTTTCCTCATATTCCTTTACCTCTTCCAGCCAGGCCGCTCCGGCCGGAGTTCCCATGTCGAGGCAGTATTTGTCCCATACTGCGCCGAAGGGCAGGGACTTGAATTCTTCCATCAGGGCCAGCCTGTTGCCGTACGCGCCGCTGTTTTCCGCTCCGACGAGGTACTCTGTGGGCTCCAGCATCGCGTAAAGGATGGACTTCAGGGCCGATCTTGTGCCCGTCACCCATGCAATGATCCGGTTGATGCTGCCGTCAAAGAAATCCAGGGCGTAATATACCTTGTCAAATGCATTGCAGCGCTTGATCTCCTGGGCTACGGCCACAAGGTCGTCGTTCAGGATGACCACATGGTCGCTGTCCCACCGGACCGGCCGTGAAACGTGCAGCAGAAGGTCGTCTGCAAAAAGCAGGGCGGACGAGATCTTGTCAGCTACGCTCTCGGTGAGGTGGAAATGGCCCATGTCATAGGTCATGGTAATGTTGTTCTTCAACGCATAGCCCATTACAAATTCATGGGAACCGGCGGTATAGGATTCTACTCCGATCCCGAAAAGCTTGCTTTCTATGGCGTCGATCAGATGCTTCCTGTCGTATTTCACGGCAAATATTTCGTCGAGGGATTTTTTAAACTGCGCCCTGTAGCCGAAGCGGTCCGCCGGGATATCCTTCATGCCGTCCGGAATCCAGATGTTCATGATGCAGGCGGTGCCCAGCTCGCGTCCGATATCGGCGGCGATCTTCCGGCAGGCCTTTACATGCTCCACCCAGAATTTGCGGACCTTCTCGTCCTTGCTTCCGAGGGTGAAGCCCGAAGCCGCCATCGGGTGGCTGAAGCAGGTGGGATTGAAATCGATGGCTATGCCAAGCTTTTTGGCCCAGTCGATCCATTTCCGGAAATGCTCGGTCCGGATCGCGTCCCGGTCCACCACTTCGCCGTCCGTCTCCAGATAGATGGCGTGCAGGTTGACGCGGTGCTTGCCGGGGATCAGGCTCAACGCCTTTTCATAGTCCGCCCGGAGCTCTTCCCCGTTCCTGGCCATGCCGGGATAGTTTCCCGTGCTGAGGATGCCGCCGGACGTACCGCCCGCCGTTACTTCAAAGCCGTTTACGTCGTCCCCCTGCCAGCAGTGCAGCGACACCTGCCTGCTTTTCATTTTTTCAAGCACTTCGTCCGTATTGACGCCGAATGCCGCATAAGCCTTTTTCGCATAGGCGTAGCCTTCCTGGATTCTTGCTTCTATTTCCACGTTTTTCACAAATAATACCTCCATTCCTATTTTCCGAATCGTAAATTATTGCCGTTACGCCCGCGTCAGGCCGACAAACCGACCGTATGCTTCGTCCCATTGCGCCGTATCCTCCGGCAGGTATTCCTCGACGGGGAACGAGCGCCGGACCAGCTCACGCCCTTCTTTCAGGCTCGCCACCTCTCCGAGGGCAAGCAGCTGCGTTACAATATTTCCGGTGGACGTCGCTTCAATGGGGCCTGCTATAACCGGCCTTCCGATCGCATTGGCCGTAAACTGGGACAGGAGCCTGTTCTTGCAGCCGCCGCCGACCATATGCAGGACGGGCAGCTTGTAGCCCAGGATTTCCTCCAGGCCTTCTATCGCCATCCTGTATTTCAGCGCAAGGCTTTCCAGGATGCAGCGCACCACGGCGGACTTGCTTTCCGGCTGCTTCTGCCCGGTCTTCCCGCAATATTCGCGGATCTTGTCGGACATGTGTCCCGGCCTCAGGAAGCTGATGTCGTCCGGGTTTATCAGGGAAGCAAACTTCGGGGAATTCGCGGCGGCCGCTTCCAGTTCGTCGAAGCTTTCTTTGCCGCCTGCCCGGTCCCATTCCCTCTTGCATTCCTGGTACAACCACAGCCCCATGATATTCTTCAGCAGCCTGGTATTCCGTCCATAGCCGCCTTCATTGGTATAATTCAGCTTGAAGGTCGAATCGTTGATGACCGGCGTCGGAGACTCCACGCCAAGCAACGACCAGGTGCCGCTGCTGAGGAACGCATATTTCCCCTCAAGAGCCGGTACGGCAACAACGGCGCTTGCCGTATCATGTCCCGCAGCCGCGACGACCGGAATCCTTGCGGTTCCGAGTTCGGAGGCGACGGCTTCCGAAAGCCTGCCGGCCATTGTTCCCGCGTCCACGATCTCCGTCAGGATTTTCGTCGGAATGCCGAACCGTTCGAGCAGATCGCAGGCCCACCCGCCCTTCTGAGCATCCAGCATCTGTGAAGTGCTGGCTATCGTATATTCCGTACTCTTCTCGCCCGTCAGGAAGTATCTCAGGAGGTCGGGAGTGAATAGCAGCGTTTCCGCCTTCTCCAGGATGGGAATCCCTTTCAGCCTCATTGAGAGAAGCTGGAACAGGGTATTGAATTCCATAAACTGAATGCCCGTGCGTTCATACAGCTCTTTCTGCGGTATGATCCCATAGGCTTCCTCCAGAATGCCCTCCGTGTTTGCGTCCCGGTAATGGAAAGGATTCCCGAGCAGTCTTCCGGACGAATCGAGCAGGCCGAAATCCACGCCCCAGGTATCGATCCCGATGGACGCGATCCCGCCCAGGCCGGCTTTTGCCGTTTTGCCGATCCCCTGCTTCATTTCATGAAAGAGCCGCAGGATATCCCAGTTCAAGCTGCCGTTGGTCATCACCGGCTCATTGGCAAACCGGTGGAACTCCTCCAGTTTCAGCACGCTTCCGTCGTAAATCCCCGCCATCGCCCTGCCGCTGCTTGCTCCATAGTCAAAGGCAAGCAAGTTTAACATGGAACCACCTCAATCCATAATATGATCTATCTATAATTTTATAAAAACTCGTACAACATTTCATTGGTATATGTTATTCTTTTATTAGGATATATTATCCCGCCTGTAATATCAACTCTATTACAGTTTTAGCAGGGGGATGATATGGCCATTTTTCATTATCCCCAGAGGGAGAGCACATGGAAAACTATCCCGTATTAAAAGGCAATACGCTGTTCCGAAAGGATGAACTGGTTTATATCAACCGCTCCGACGAGCTGGAGGAGTACTGCAACGTCATGCACAGCCATGATTTCCTGGAAATCGCCTTTGTCATTTCCGGCCGCGGCACCCACCGGGTCGGAAACCGGGAATACGAAACCACCAGGGGCGACCTGTTCATCGTCAACTTCGACGTCCCCCACGGTTTCTTCCAGAACAAGGCTTCCGACGATCCGCTGGTTGTCTACAATTGCGTCTTCCTGCCCCAGTTCCTGGACTTGTCCCTGTTCAGCGCAAGCCATTTCGAGGAAATCACCTCCTCGTTCCTTTTCAAATCCCTGGTGCCGGAAAACTTTATGCCGACCCCCGACTTGAAGCTGAGCGGAACGAGGCTGTTTGAAATCTCCGAGCTTTTTGATAAAATGTATACGGAATACAAACAGCGGAGCAAGGGCTATACGGATATCATCCGTGCATATCTTATCGAAATTGTCGTTAAAATATTCCGGTATGCGCCCGATCCTTCCAAAAAGGAAATCACCCGGAGGAATGCGGAGCTCATCCAGAAGTCCATAGAATACATGCAGCTGAATTACCGGTCGGAGATCACCCTGTCGGACCTCGCGCTTCATTCCCTGCTCAGCAAGAATTATTTCAGCAGGCTTTTCAAGGAAGCGACCGGGACCAATGTAAGCGATTACATACAATACCTGCGGACGGAACAGGCCTGCAGCCTCCTGAGATCGACGGACGGGAAGATCCGGGATATCGCGGAGCAGGTCGGCTTTACGGACATGAAGTTCTTTTACGAGGTATTCAAGAAAATAACCGGGAAAACCCCGGGCGACTACAGAAAATCAGGAGGGTGCATCTGATGGCAGCAGGAAAAAGGTTCGGCGACAGAAGCGACGGCAGGAGGATAAGGACCCTGGAGCCCTTGTACGGGCTCATTCCGTATATCATGCGGGTCCGTTCGGATTCCCAGAATTTCTACGAGGACCGGATCGATATCGGCCATACGGAAAATTATCTTCGACGGAAAAGAAAGGATATGGAAATCAACCTCAGCTTCCTCCATGTCCTCGTTGCCGCGATTGTAAGGACCATTGCCTTGAGACCGGGCTTGAACCGTTTTATCGCAGGCCGCAGGATCTATGCCCGCAATGAAATCATCGTGTCCCTCGCCATCAAGAAGGAACTGAAGCAGGAAAGCCCGGAAACCGTCATCCGTTTCCGTTTTGAACCCACGGACACCCTTTTCGACATCGCAAAGAAAATCAATGAAAAAGTGGAAGAAAACAAGGCCCTTGAGACCCAGAACGGCACGGACAATGCGGCTCGCCTGTTTATGCTCTGCCCCAGCCTCCTGATCCGGTTCCTGGTGTTTGCCGTCCGGGTGCTGGACCATATGGGCATCGCCCCCCGTGCGCTTTTGAACGTCAGCCCCTTCCACAGCAGCGTTTTCATAACCGATCTCGGTTCCCTCGGCATCCAGCCGGTCTACCATCACCTGTATGATTTCGGCACGACTTCGATCTTCATCGCCTTCGGGGCGAAATCCAGGGAGAAGTCCGTCGATTCGGCCGGCAGCGTGATCGAAAAGAAATACGTGGGCTTGAAGGTGGTAACGGATGAACGGACTGTGGACGGCCACTACTACGCTTCGGCCTTCAAGCTGTACAAAGGCTTTGTGCAGCACCCCGAAAGGCTTGAAACGCCGCCCGAAAAAGTGGAATACGATATTGATTAAGCATACGGGATCGGTTTTTGTCCCTATCCGATCCGGGAGGAACAGCGTTGAACATATATGATATTGCTCAAAAGGCCGGGGTATCCACCGCTACGGTGTCGCGGGTCCTCAACGGCAGCAGCTCGGTATCCGAAAAAACCAGGCGCAAGGTCAGCCGGATCATGGCGGAGGCCGGTTATTCGCCCAATGTATTCGCACGGGGGCTCATGGTCAATTCCATGAAGACCATCGGCGTTATGACCATAGACGTGCGGGACCTTTATTATGCCCGTTCCATCCACGCCATCGAGAACGAGGCGCGGCGGATGGGCTATAACGTCATCCTGTGCAACACGGGAGAGGACATCCAGGAAAAGGAGAAATATCTCCGGCTTCTGCTGCAGAAACGGGTGGACGGCATCATCCTCATCGGCTCCGTGTTCCGGGAAAAGTCGGATAACCGCCATATTACGGATGCTGCCGAAAAAGTGCCGGTCATGATGATCAACGGCCATATGGACGGCAGGAACATTTATTCCATCATGTGCGACGACAGCGCCGCCGTCGGGGAAGCCGCCGCATACCTCTCGGGCCTGGGGCACCGGGAGGTCGCCTATCTTTACGACGTGGAAACCTTCAGCGGGATGGAAAAGCTGAACGGCTTCCGGAAAGCGGCCCAGGAGCTTGGTTTGCAACAGGATCCCCGGATGACGGTCCAAACCGGCCGCGGGATCGAAGGCGGCTATGAAGCCGTCCGAAGGCTTCTTCGGGAGAAAACCCCATTTACCGCCCTTCTGGCCTCCGAAGACATTCTTGCCGCAGGCGCCCTGAAGGCGCTCCACGAAGCAGGGATCAAAACCCCCGAGGACGTTTCCGTCATCGGCTATAATAATTCCGTCATCGCCCAGTGCACCATGCCGGAGCTGACTTCGATGGACAACCGGGTGGATTCCGTGAGCACGAATGCGGCCTGCCTTTTGATCGACGCCATAAACGGCAAACCGGTGCCCGCCAGGACGATCGTGCCGGCCGAACTGGTCCGGCGGAGCTCTGTCCGTCAACGGGCACCGGAAATAGTACAGCTATGATCGGCTGCCGCCCTATTCCTTTTCCTTCTTCTCCAGCAGCGCGCTCAGGAAGGCAAGGGCCAGCCCCTGTCCCCAGCCCTGGATGCGCTTGATGGGCACTTTCTTGTAATCCTCCGCCGTCAGCATGACTGCGGTGCCGGCAGAAACGTTCTTTACCGTTCCGTCCTCGGCTATATTGCTCAAAATGCCCTTCAATGCCTTCTGCACATATTTCGCGTGCAGGGGATGGCCCTTCAGCACCAGCGCCGCCGCTATGCCTGCGGACGCGGACGTTTCAAGGTACGACGACTCATCGTCGAGGACCGTATGCCACATGCCCTCTTCCGACTGAAGCCTCACAAGCGCGCTGAGCTGATCGCTCACCGCCCCGTCCAGCTGCATCCACATGGGGTTCAGGTAGTTCAGCATCCCGAATGCCCTGGTCATCGTGTAGGCCGCCCAGGCATTGGCTCTCGCCCAGTAGATGCCGGACAGATGGTTCTTGTTGACATTGTCCCACGCATGATAGAAAACGTTCGCGGTTTCATCCTGCAGGAATTCCTCGTGCCAGTAATACTGATTCAGGGCATCCTCAATATATTCCTTGTTGTTGAGCTTGAAGCCCAGCCTCAGAAGGAAGTAGGCCGCCATGAACAGCGTATCCGCCCAGGCCTGCTCCGGGAAATCATTCTTGCTGGAAACCGTGTGCTGGAAAACGTTCTGTCCGAAACGGAGCGCGTCCTTGCGGAGGTATTCCGCCTTTTTAACTGCTATGTCAAGATACTTCTGGTCTCCCGTAGCCTCATGCAGGGTGATCATGGTGTGTCCCATGGCACAGGCGTTCACGTTGAAGCTGGGCAGACCGATTTCGATGTATTCGTCCACCCATTTGACCAGAAAATCGATATATTCCTGCTTCCCGGTAACTTCCCATGCTCTGCTGATGCCGTAAAACGCCACGCCGCAGGGCCAGCTCCACGTGAGATCGATGTTCATCGTCCTTTTGACCACGCGGTCAATGGTATCCCGTATTTGCTGCTCGTCAAACTGCAATTTTTGCATTTTTCTCCTCCATAATGCTCATATGATATGGAATAAGCCTATAATAGGCTTATTATAGGCTTATTCCGGTTTGAATTTATGTCAGGGTCCGTATTTTACTTGAACCATTCCTGATAAGTAGCTTTCTTTTCGTCCAGGATCTTCTGGTAGCCGCTCTCGAGATAATCCTTGCAGAACTGTTCGTACTTGGCTTCAAATTCGCTCGGTTTGCAAACGATCAACTGGGTGGCGTACTGTTTGTACTTGGTCACCAGGGAAGAACCGTAAGTAGTCTGGGTAGCAATAACCTTCGGAATGAAGATGTTCTGTACACCAACGTTATACGGAGATCTCAGATACTTGAACTGATCCTGCATCAGATACCTGAACTGTTCGCCGGGAGGGCAAGCAGCCAGCATCATGTTGTCCCAGTCACTTCCGGCATCCGTACCTTCAACAACCATCGCAAAGTAATCCTTGTTGCTGCCGTTGACAAGTCTGTCATTGCCCGTATAACCTGCTACAAGCTGTTTCGCGCCGTCCTTGACGTTATAAGTCTTGCCTTCGATTCCCCACATAACTGCGTTGAGGTTTTCCGGCTTGCTCAGCCAATCAAGATACTTCAATACTTCAGCAACATTCTTGGTGTTCTTGTTGATGCCGTTCATAAGGCCTACGGCAGGAGTATAGTAGTAGGAGGTTGCAATCTGGCCCTTTACTTGCGTAAGCGGCATTGCAGTGGAAAGCTTGGCTGTAGGAACATTCTTCATGAGCTCCGTTATGTAGTTGGCATCCTGCGGGATATATTCCCCGAAGACTCCGGCATAACCGTTCATGAATGCGGATCTGGCGGCGTTGCTGTTGGTATCCAGCATGAATTCAGGGCTTATGAGGCCTGAATTGTACTGCTTGTTCAGGAACTGCAGCCGTTTCTTTTCAGGCTCCCAGGTCAGGGCCGGAGTAGAAATATCGGAATACATATACTTTTCAAGATCCGACATGTTGGACGGCCTGAATGTATAGTTGCCCGTCGCAAAATTGGTGGCTCCATTCAGGTCAAGCGTCGCAGGAACCAGCCTTGAACCAACATTACCCGGATCTTTTGATTTGAACGCCAGCAGCATGTTGAAATACTCATCTGCTGTCCTGGGCATTGCAACTCCGACTTTGTCCATCCAGTCCTGTCTGTACATTATAACGTATGTAGCATCCAGCGGGATCGGCCTCTTTGCGGGCAGGAACATCTGCTTGCCCTGGATCTTGCCCAGCTTGATTACATTCGCGCCTTCATATTTCACATAGTTCGGCGCATATTGATTCAGCATCTTAACGTCTATTTCCTGATAAACTCCCTGTCCCAGCCAGGCCATGTAACCCGGGGACTGATCGTATTCACCGATGAGGTCGGGAGCCGTTCCGGATGCGATAAGCAAATTGAATGCATCCTTCGTTGCAGCAGGATTCGGTCTGGCAATCGAAACCCACTTGATTTTTACGTTAATGTCCTTCAGTACCTTATCTGCAATCCATTTTGCCCAATAGCTGTTGTCTGCAGGCTGTTCGCCGGTTCTGCCTCTTTCAAAAATCGGTATTTTGATTTCTTTGGCCGCCTGTTTTGCCGTTACCGTAACGGTAATCGTAGCGGAAGCAGTTCCATTGGAAGCTTTTGCGGTAATTTTGGCAGTTCCCGCTTTCAGAGCCGATATCGTTCCGGAATAGTTGACAACGGCAACCCCGGCATTGCTGGAAGTCCATTGCAACTGATTCTTCAGGGCCGTACTCGGAGTCAGGGTAACAATCGGTGTGAAGGTCGCCCCCACCTCCAACGAGATGCTTGTCTTGTCAAATACAACTTTGGTGATGTCTGTTTTCGATAAACCGAAAGCAAACGTCGAGAGTAGCATGAACATTGCAAGAACAAGACTGGTAACTACTGAAATCTTACGGTTCATTAAAAAATACCTCCCTTTTTTTATTAACAACAACTATCGTTGTTATTCACTTTCCCTGAACTGCAATTGGGTTTGCTATAATCATTGCTGCTGCACGTTTTTGGTGAACTCGTAAATGTCACCCTGGTAATTCGTGACCATATTCCCGGTTTTTGCGTCAATAAATACCATTGCAGTATCCCCTTCCGCATCGGAAATCTTAATGGTCAGTACGCCGTCTTTCACCGTTCCGCTGTAAGTTCCGTCGGCATCGGTATATTGATATTCGCTTCCGTTGGAAGCAATCTTGACCGTGCGTGTGGCGTCATTAATGTCCACCCATTCGCCCACCAGTTTATCCTCATTGCTTGCCAAAGAGGAATCGGATGCAGCGGATGCTTCCGGAACTGCCTGCGTATCCGGTTCAGGCACGGCGGCCGCCTCTTCTGCGAGTTGGTCCGCGACTTCCTGCTGGTCAGCGGTAGAGATCGAAACAGACCCTTCGGATGAGGCTTCCTTGCTTTGACCGCAGGCAGCCAGACTGAATATCATAATGAGCGCGATTCCAATCGTCAAAAATCTACTCCATTTCATTTTTTTCACCTCCTTGAACTGCAAAATGACAACGATCTTTTCACCGGCTTTTCTATTTATCCTTTTACCGCTCCTATCATCGCACCCTTCACAAAATATTTCTGCAGCCAGGGATAAACGATAAGAATGGGGATTGTCGCAAACATGATGGACGCCGCCCTTATGACCTCCGGCGCGTAAGCGTTGGCATTGGCTTCGGAACTGAAGGATTCCGTAGACTGGGACGCACTTACGAGATAGTAAAGCTTTAACTGCAGCGGCCACATTTCTTTATTGGAATTAATGTAAAAGAATGCATCCTGGAACGCGTTCCACCTGCCCACTGCAAAGAACAGCGCGATCGTCGCAAGCATGGGCTTGGAGAGCGGGAGAATAATTCGGATCAGGATATCCCAATGGTTGCATCCGTCAAGTTTCGCCGATTCCTCAAGGCTGTCCGGTATGGATGCCATGAGATAGGTCCTCATGAGGATCATATTATAGGGACTCAATACGACCGGAAGGATAAGCGCCCATATATTATTCAGAAGGCCCAGTTCCTGGATGTTGATATAGTTCGGTATCAAGCCCGCGTTAAAGTAGAAGGTGAACAGGATCAGCAGCATGAAGACGCTGCTTCCCTTCAGTCCCTTCCTGGACAGCGGGTACGCCAGCAGCACCGTAATAATCAGCCCGATAATGGTGAAAATGAAAGTCATATATACGGTCACCCAGAGCGAAGTTAACATAGAAGCGTCGGAAAATACCTCTTTGTATGCATTCAATGTAATTCCGACAGGAAATATGGTTACCTTCTGGGCCAGAACCGCCTCGTTCGCACTGAGCGATATCGAAATAACATGCAAAAACGGGATAATACAAACCAGAACCGTTACTGTGACCAATATGTAAACAACCGCATCGAATATCTTGCTTTTCGTGTTAGAGTTCACGTACCCTTCCTCCAATCAATCTTTTATTTCTTTCTGCTTGTTCAACTTATCCGATCAGGTAATGCCCTGTTCTCCGGCCCTTTTGGCAATAAAGTTCGTCAGTATTACAAGAATAAACCCGATGACCGACTGGAAAAGACCGACCGCAGTGGCAACATTGAACCGGAGCGCCTTTAAGCCGACGTCATAAACAAATATGCTGATAACATTCGCCACGTCCATGACGAGAGGATTTGCCATATTTTGCGAACGGTCGAAAGAAGAACCCATGATTCTGCCCAGATTTATAATCAGCAGGACAATGATCGTCGATTTCATGCCCGGCAGGGTAATATGCCAGATTTTTCTCAGGCGGCCCGCACCATCGACAACAGCGGCCTCGTACAGCTCCGAGTTGATGCCTGCGATCGTGGCAAGGTAAACGATCGTGCCCCAGCCGACATTCTGCCAGACGCCGACCATAACGTATGTAAACACCCAATGAACATTTTCAGTAAGAAACGGTACGGTTCCCCCGCCCAAATTCCGGATCAATATGTTGACCAGGCCGGATTGAGGAGCAAAAAGCTGGTACATGATGCTCGCAATGATAACCCACGAAAGGAAGTGAGGCAGGTAAAGCAATGTCTGGGATACCTTCTTGAACGACTTCATTCCTATTTCATTTAAAAGGATCGCCAGGAGGATGGGCGCCGGAAATCCGAAAATAAGGTCCAGCAGGCTCAGCCCCAGCGTATTTCTTAATACGAGGGGAAACTCCCTCATCGAAAATACTTCCTTAAATACATTCAATCCTACCCATGGACTTGCAGCAATGGTGGAGGAAATACTATATTCTTTAAATGCCAGTTGCAACCCGGACATCGGCCTGTAAAAAAAGAGATAGAGGAAAACCATGGGAACAACAAGCATAGCATATAGCATCCAGTCCCGCTTAATAAACGAGAATATGCTTTTATTACTACTATAATTCTTGATAGCACTCCTGTTTTCAGCTTTACTTAAATTATTCACGCCAACATACTCCTAACTTTATCATTTTGTACGGACAGTTTTATTATAATTCACTCCTGTTTTCCAGTATACGATCACTATTTCTTGTCACCTTCAAAATTTGCACTATTGATTAAAATCAATGTCCAAAAAAGGAGTATTGATTTTTTTCCAGGGCCTGATTTTTTTGCAAACCTGTGGCGCATCCCTTGAATTTCTTGATTTTCAGGTATATAATTAAAAATGAAGGTGGCAACAAAAAGTGATTTTTCCTCGATGAATTTAGTTGAATTTACCACGGTAATTTACTGTCACATTTTAGGAGATAGAGATGAAAAAGCTTCCAATGTTAACAAAATCTTTTCTTGGGGTGTCTTCTTTTTTGATCATTCCACTTATTGCTGCCGGCTTCATTTTTTACTATAACCTGGTGAAATATTCCGAAAATGAAATCAGCAAATCCTCCATAAACAATTTGCAGACGGTCAAAAAGCTCAACGATCAGCTGGTGGAATCCATAACGAAGCAGACAATAAGGCTTTCCCTGGATATTGTCCTCCAGAAGGTGCTGGACATTCGACGCTATAATGAAATCACGGGCGATCCGGATAAAATGATAAGCTTTATGAATGTAACCAGGCTGCTGGATGAAATGGTCAACATGAATTATCGAATCCATTCCATCTACGTTTACCTGGATAATTCGGATTATGTCATTACTTCCAAGCAAAGCGTTATTAAAAAGAGCGCCTTCGCCGACAATTCCTGGATCGATGAATACAAAGCCAAGAAAGACGGAATCGGCGCATTCTGGCTGAACAGCAGGCAAGCTGTCGATGAATCCACCGGCGGCATAAGCAATAATGTCATTACCTGCATCCTTCCGATGAAATCCTTTTTGATGATCGACTATGACGGGGCTATTGTGGTCAATATTTATGAACATGAGCTCTATAGCTTTATGAACGAATCCAACGTGGAAACAAACGGATATGTTTTTATTATTAATAAGGACGGCACGGTGGTTTCCCATTCCGATAAAAACCTTATTAACAAGAGCATCATAGACAGGCCGTATATCCGGAGTATACTGGATTCGGCTGATCTTACCGGATATCTCATCAGCGACACGGAAGCCGGCAGCCAGATGTTCAGCTACTACAAATCGGAGTTCAACGACTGGATCTACATCGGCGTCATGCCGATGGATAACCTGTTCGGCAAGACAAACGCCCTCATCGGCCGCATCCTCCTGATTCTGCTGGGGCTGATACTGGCCGGCCTCATCATGTCCTACGCCTTTTCAAGCAGGATGTACAACCCGGTTAAAAAATTGATGCTGGATATCCAGGAACGCAAAGGGATCGATTTCAGGGCGGGCGGCGATGAGATGGCCATCCTTTCCAGGGTTTTCGACTCCCTGTCGCGGCAGGAGGACACCCTTTCCAACGAGCTTGAGAAAAACAAGCAGAAGCTGCAGGACAAATACATCACGGATCTGCTGGACGGGAATCTGGAAAAGGCGGGCCTGGGGGAAAACAGAACCGGTGTGGAATTTACAAACAAATATTTCATCAGCGTCCTGATCGCAATCGACCGATATGATACCTTTTCCGACAAATACTCCCCCGATCAGCAGTATTATATGAAAATGATGATTCTGAAAACCTGCGAGGAGATCACGGAGCCCTTCTTCCAGACCCGGGGCGTGCTGTTCGAAAAGAATAAGATCGCCCTGGTGATCAACAGCGGGGACTACCATCCCGTGGAAACGCGCAGAAACTTGCAGTCCTGCTTTGCTGCTCTTCAGAAGGCAATCGGAAAAATCATGAACAATACGATTTCCTTCGGGATCGGCCGGTGCTACGACGATATCTATTCTCTGAGCACCTCGTTTTCCGAAGCCAGGGACGCTTTGTCCAACCGGATTATGAAGGGCAGCGGCAGCATCACCTTTTATGACGATATTTCAGAGGTGGAATACAAATATTTCTATCCTTACCACATCGAAACCCATATCCTGAATTTTCTGAAGCTGAGTTCGCGGCAGGAGCTCAGCGGCGCCATCGATGAACTGATCTACGATATCCGGAACCGTTCCGGGATTTCCCCGGACAATGTGGTCCAGATCTTTATCCAGTTGATCGGCAATACGGTCAAGTTCCTGGTCGAGATGAACATCAACATCGGCAATATTTTCGGAACGGACTACAACATCTATCAGAAGCTGGCGACGAAGGAAACGCTGGACGATATCCGCGTATGGCTCTCCGGCTTCTACTCCGGCATCCTCCAGTATATGTCGGACTACACGGACACCGGCAAATCCAGCGCGGCGGACAAGGTACTGGACTACCTCCACCAGAACTACAGGTCGAATATCGATACGACAGCTATTGCGGGCAATACCGGCATAAGTTATTCTTCCGTAGGACGGATCGTCCGGAACAAGACGGGGAAAAATGTGCTGGAATACATTAACGGCCTGCGCATAGAAGAGGCCAAAAGGCTGCTGCGGCAGACCAACATGAACATAACCGATATCGCTCTGAATGTAGGCTATAACAATGACCAGAGCTTTTCCCGCTTCTTCAAGAAATTCGAAGGGGTGACCCCGGGAGAATTCCGGAATCTCCGGACGCTGAACACGGCTGCAAAGCATTCGGATTAAACGTGAATCCTTTTTCCCAGTACGGAACAAATCAGGGACACGGCCAGTTCTCCCGTCATGTTCGCATGATCCAGTATGGGATTTAGTTCCACGAACTCGATGGATCGGAGCTTTGGACGGAGGGAAAGCAGTTCGGCGGCAAGATGGGCCTCCCGGTACGTAATGCCTCCTTTTACCGGCGTTCCGACTCCGGGTGCGTCCGTAGGGGTGACCACATCCATGTCGAAGCTGAGATGGAAGCCTTCCGTATCCGTTTCTACAATGTCCAGCGCTCTTTGCATGATGTTCCTGAGTCCGTACATATCAATATCTTCAATGGTAAAAACCGTGACGCCGCTGTTTTTCAGAAGAACGGACTCTTCCGGATCAATGGAGCGCGCGCCGATGATTACGATCTTCCGGGGATCGATATAGTTGACGTCCTTCGGCTTGAACCGGGTCACGTCAAAGACCCCGACGCCCGCGGCGGCAGCCAGCGACATGCCGTGGAAGTTCCCGGAAGGGGTGGTCTTTTCCGTATTGAAGTCGCCATGGGCATCCATCCAGATCACGCCAATGTTCTTATAGACGCTCTGGACTCCGAGAAGGGTTCCTGTCGCAATGCTGTGGTCTCCTCCGAGCACCAGCGGCATATTGCCTGCCGTGAGGCTTTCGGCGACAATGCGGGACAGGGTTTTGCTTATCTCGGCAATTTCCTTTGTATACCTGGGCCTGGAGGCCAAAGTATCGTTGTTGCTTTCCTCCGGTACCGGCACGCTGATGTTGCCCAGGTCCCTATAGCGGATATTCAGCTTTTTGATCGCCTGCATCAGGCCGGAGTAGCGGATCGCGCTCGGGCCCATGTCAACGCCCCGCCGGTCGGCTCCCAGATCCACCGGGACTCCTATTACGTCAATATTCATCCGTATTTCTCCAACTGTTCTGTTTCTCGTTTTAAGTATATCCCTATTTCCCGGTTCTGTAAACCGGCTGCCACGGGAGTTTCGGAAGGAAATAAGGCGCCTGGGCACAGCAAAAGGGCATAATCCCAATTTGAGATATGCCCTTTTTGCTGTGCTACTACAGCGCGCTGTTCCCTGTCTCGCCTGTCCTGATGCGGGTAGCGCTCCGCAATTCGTAGCTGAATATTTTCCCGTCTCCCATATTGCCTGTGAGAGCGGCTTTCTTTATCGCTTCGATCGTCTTCTTTTCCCATTCCTCACTGGAGACCGCAATCTTGAACAGGATCTTCGGAATGAGCTTGACGTCCACCTCGATGGAACGGACATGCTCCGTAAACCCCTTTTGCTGGCCCCAGCCCATGACCTGGAAAACCGTGATCCCGTTGACGCCGATCTTATTCAGTTCGGCCATCACCGCCTCCAGCTTTTCCTCCCTTACAACCGCTTCAATCATTATCATAACAGCACCTCCTCCTATCCGTCCAAACCGTTGAACGACGGGTAAGCCGATTCGTCATGGTATGGCCGGTCCAACCCGATCGATTCGTCTTCCGGCGTAGCCCGCAGCGGCGAGAAGATTCTCGCAACTCCTGCCGCTATCAATGTGCCGGCAGCAGCCCAGGCAATGGAGATTAAAATGGCAAGCGTCTGCCGCCAGAGCTGCGCGGGATCTCCGAAGAACAACCCGTTCACCCCGCCAATGCTCGCTTCTGCGAACAGCCCCGTCATGAGGCCCCCGAATATGCCGCCGATTCCGTGACAGCCAAACGCGTCAAGGGCATCGTCGATTTTCAGAACCTTCTTAACGAGGATAATCCCAAAATAGCAGATCGGCGAAACGATAAACCCAATGATCACCGCCGTCCAAAGCGGCATAAAGCCGCAGCCGGGCGTAATGCCCACAAGTCCCGCCAAAGCGCCTGTACAGGCGCCGACTATGGTCGGTTTCCCCGTCCTTATGACCTCGATCAGCGTCCAACTGAACATCGCGCAGCCGCCGGCGATCGCCGTAGCTAAAAATACATGCGATGTAAGATTGGTAGCCCCGAGCGCACTGCCTCCGTTGAAGCCGAACCAGCCGAACCACAGGATGCCAAGTCCCAGAAGGACAAAGGGGATGTTGTGCGGGCGGTACGAAAGTGCGCCATACCCTTTGCGTTTGCCGACCAGCATACAAAGCACCAACCCGCTGACGCCGGAGCTGATATGCACCACGTTCCCCCCCGCGAAATCGGCCGCCTTCAGCCAGCTTGTTTCGCTCAGGCCGAGCAGACCTCCGTCGCCCCATACCATATGCGCCAGCGGATAATACACGATAATCGACCAAACGATCACGAACAGGTAAAACGCTTTAAACCGCATACGGCAGCTAACCGAACCGGAAATAATCATCGGCGTGATCAAGGCGTACATCATCATGAGCGCCGAGTAGCAAAGAGTGGAGATCGTGCCTGTCATATCATCCATTCCGATTCCCTTGTGAAAAATATGCTCGAAGGAACCAATGATCGGTCCGGAACCGCCACAGGTCATCGCATATCCGATTGCTACCCAAAGAAAGGTTCCCACTCCCATATTAAAGATCGAATTCGTCATAATGCTTATGACGTTTTTACGGCGGCCGAGTCCCCCGTAGAAGAACGCAAGCCCCGGTATCATTACCATAACGAGCCCTGCCGATATCAAGACCCAGGCAGTATCGCTTCCGCTAAACATATTGAACACCTCGCAATCAAATCGCTGTTAAAGCGCGTAGTTCTCCCAAAGCGGCAGTCTCACGCCGAGCCCCAGCTCCTTCGCGCTTGTGAAAACGCGGAACGCTTCGGACAAATCGTGAATGCCCATGCCGATGGGGTTGAAGAAGATCTTTTGCTTGTCGCAAGTCCTGCCGGGCAGCTCTCCCGTAACCACCTTGCCAAGGTCGCCGGTGATCGCCGATTCGGGGATGATGCCGTCGCGCACCGCGCGCCAGGATACGTCGGCTCCGTGGTGCTTCACCTGCTTGTAGTCGTCGCAGTAAATCTGGTCCACGTATGGGAGCGCCTCGGTGGGCGTATCCCAAAAGCTTGTTTCAATATGCACCACCCCTTCCTTCCACCATTCATGGTTGATATAGGAAGACCGTGCCATCGTACCCGTAGCGATGATGTCGGAATTCTTTTGGACCTCCTCAACGGACGTGCCCGCGATAACCTCAACGTCGACCTTGTCCCTGACATCTTCGACAAGGGCTTTGACGTGATCGGGATTGGGGCTGTAAATCCTCGCCACTTCCAGTCCCGGTATGGCGTTCACAATCCCCAGGAGGTTGGTCTTCCCGATAATGCTGGAGCCGAATATGCCGACCGACTTCGCGCCCGGCTTCGCCAGATATTTTGCCGCAACGCCCGAAGCCGCTCCCGTACGCATTGCGCTGACAAGGGTACCGTCCATAATGCACTCCGGCATAAGGGTTTCGGAATTCACAATGATTTCAATGGCGTTTGCCCGGGGTAGATTGTACTTGGAAGGATTCCATGGCTTGCTGGGAATATACTTGATTCCGGACGTATTAACCGGACCCAGCAGGCCGCGCTTTTCAAGCTCCTCCTTGTACTCTATGCCGCCGAGCCACGCCGGCATGGACATAATACGCCCCAGCGTCTCCTCGCTGTCCTCGCCGCCCCACCGGATGACCGGCTTCGGAGGTAAAATGAAATCGCCCTTGCCGTGAAGGAAAAAGGATCTCTCCGTCGCTTTCAGCGTTCCCTTCATGTCCAAACCGCCCGCCTTCACACACTCGTCCTGTGAGAGATAAAGAAATTCTACCTTGTTATACATGTGCACGCCTCCTCAAAATTTATTTTTTATATTAATTGCTGCTACTGCTTTGCTTTGAAGCGGTCATACCTGAGACCGCTAATGTCTATCGTGTGCGATTCCCCGTCCATCACAAGCTCCTTTATCGCGATTGACACAGCGGGGGATATTCCGAAGCCGTGGCCCGTAAACGCGCACGCGATTGTCAGGCCCGGTACTTCCTCCACATTGCTGATTACGGGTACGCCGTCCACACAGGCGTCGAAATGCCCGCTCCAGTTCCGAATGATCTTAACGCCCGCAAAAGAGGGGAAGAACCCGATGATTGCTCTTACGAGCGACGGCGCGGTGTACGCTTCCGTGGGATAGCCGTCATGATTGGATGTAAAATGCTGCAGTCCGCTCACTCCCCCTAAAAGAAACGAGCCGTGTTTCGTCCGGTGTCCGTAAAAATCCGCCTCCGCCGTACCCAGCACCTGGTCGAACATCGGGGGAAGCTGTTCTGTAACAAACACCTCCTCATCCTCCCGCTCGACGGGAATCTCTATCCCCACCGTACTTGCAATCGCCCTTGAATAGTATCCGGCGCACAGCACCACCCTGTCGGCCTCGAACACCCCATCGTCGGTATATACCTTCCGGACGGCTCCTCTTGCCTTGCCAAGGCCGGTTACAGCAATGCCGGTTATGAACGTAACGCCGTTATCCAGGGCCCGCTGATAATATCCGAAGGTAGTAACAAGGGGGTTCGCGTAGCCGTCTGTGGGGCACCAGCTTGCGCCGATCACCTCCTCCGACATGTAAGGACAGATTTCTCTTGCCTCCCGGCCGCTGACCATACGAACGTCCAAACCGACACTTACGTTTCTTTCGACCAATGCGGTCAGCTTTTGTACATGCGCTTCCGTGCGCCCGAGACGAAGATTCCCTTTCTGGACGTATTCCACGTCCACGCCGAGTTCTTCGCCCAGCATCGGCCAGAGGTTCCTTACCGCGTATATCGCCAGCGGCAGTTCTCTTACGTCGCGGGCGGACTGCCTCACGCCGCCGGCGTTCCTGCCCGAAGCGCCGGCGCAGAGTTCGTCCTTCTCCAGCACAATAACGGACAGTCCTTCCTTTGAGAGCTGGTAAGCGGCCGAACACCCCATTACGCCGCCGCCGATTACGATTACGTCCGCGCTTCTTTTACCCAGGTAGCTATTCGGCATAGTCTTCCACCCCCTTCGAGTCCTCCGTGCTGAGTGCCAGCTCTTTCATAATGACGGGTCTCACCGGCGCTCTGCCCTTAACCCTGCCAACCTCGCCAACCGGTACTCCAAGCTCGGCCGCCAGGATAGAGCGTACAAGCCTTTGGCAGGTCTGCCCTTGGCAAAGTCCCATCCCCACTCTCAAATAACGCTTTATCTCTCCGAACGTCCGAAGCCCGGAGTGGATGGCCTTGCGAACATCTCCCCTCGTCACTTCCTCGCACCTGCAAACAAGCATATGATCGTCCGGATGAGAGATGAAGGGCCTCGTTGTCTTTTCCCTTACAATAACAGCCATATTACGCTCCTTTCCCCATGCTGCCCGCGCCGGGTTTAAAAAATCTCGCCCTGCCAAGCTCGGCTTTCGGCACTTTCATCACAAGCATCGGCGTTTTATCCATCGCTTTGGAATTCCTTACGTCTACAACGACCGCGTCGCAGACTTCCCTGCCGCTTCGGTCGAGGGCTCTTCCGGCATCGCCTTTTTCCGGGAGCGGAAGGAATTCATAAGGAAGCCCTACCGTGCCGTACCCCTCTTCAAACGTATCGTTTATAAGAAAGATCGCCTGGCCGGAGCACGCTCCGACACATAAGCCGCAGCCTGTGCATTTTTTATCCGTATGAAGCGACGGCAGAAGGGTAATATCCCTGCCTACCTTTATACAGCCTTGCGGGCAGGCATCCTGACATGGATCACATGGAATATTCTGCGTACACTCCATCACAACGCGTATCCCGCCTCCGTGCGAAAACGAGGGGAAGTCCTTTGTCTCGTCGTCCGCGACAAAGCCGTTTTTCAGAAGCGACTGGGACAGCGGGTAGCCCTCGTCTGTCTTTACGATGTCCGCGCGCCCCTTGCTGCCGGGACCGAACATGCCTGCCCGTATCTTCTTCAGAGAGCCTTTATATTCCCCGGTTTTTTCAAGGAAGTCTTTTTCGCTTAAATAGCCGAGGTCACGGGCCGCCGCGGCCGCCGCGATCTTGCCCTGTATCATGGCCGAGCTTGCTTCTTCTATCCCGCAAACATCCCCCGCGCAAAAGATTCCCTTTAACGACGTTTCGCCGTCCTCCGAAAGAATGGGCACGTATCCGCCTTTCGCTCCGTCGTATACCATCTCACAGCCCGCATTGTCGGCAAGCTGGCTCATTGGTGACAGCCCGACCGCGATGCAGATCGTATCCACATCAAGCGCCTTTTCGGTACCCGGTTTGGGAGTGAAGGAACCGTCCACCTCGGCAATTACCGCGCCCTCTACGCTCTCTTCGCCCAGCGCTTTCACGATGGTGTGGGATGTGTAGAAACGGATTCCCGTCCGGGCAAGCTTTGACGCGTGAACGCCGTAGCCGCCGATTCTTGGCGCTGCGTCTACGATAGCGACGACTTCGCAGCCCGCCTGCAATAGCTGGAAGGAAACCACAAGCCCGACATTGCCCGAACCGACCATCAGAATTCTTTCGCCCGGCTTTACGCCGTGCAGATTCATCAGAGTCTGGGCGGCTCCCGCGCCCATTACGCCCGGTTTTGTCCATCCGTCAAAGGTCATCATGTTCTCTGCTGCGCCGGTTGCGATGAGGATGGAATCGGCTTTGTAATTGCGGACCTCGCCTTCCAGCCGGACAGAAACCTCTTTGTTCTTGAAGATGCCGAGAACCGTTGCTCCAAGCACGACTTTCACACCAAGCTTTTTCGCGCTCTCCAGCAGGTTTTCCCCTATTTTGATGCCGCGGATCCTGGCCTGATGCTCTCTGCTTCCAAAGAACTTGTGGATCTGTTTAAACAGCTGTCCGCCGGGTCTTTGGTTTTCGTCGAATACGACCACGTCCATTCCCGCCTCGGCTGCGATGCACGCCGCCGACAAGCCTGCGGGGCCCGCGCCGATCACAATCATTTCATAGCGTTTCATTCCCCTCACCTCCTTTCACAGGCGCTAACCCGTTCTGCGTCTCCACGCTCATTCCGCCGGCAAGAGGCGTCGTGCAGGTGCGCACATTCGGCACGCCATCCACCACCATTACGCAGTCCGTGCATCTGCCTATCGCGCAGAAAATCCCGCGCGGTTCGTGACGCTTGACCGTGTAGCGGTGAATCTTGACGCCGAGCGCCTTGAGCGCCGCCGCAATCGGCTCTCCCTCACATCCTTCCACTTCCTCGCCGTTAAAGAAGAAGCGTACGGTTTTGCCTTTTTTGTAGTCGCTGATAATGGGATGCTTCTCGATTCTCATGTTGCCTCTCCGTCCTTCCTTACGGGAAAATCCCTTTTATTTCTTCCGCATACAGGAGCTTGCGAATTGCCACAATATACGCCGCTATCCTAAGATTGCATCCGCAGCCCTCCGCCTCTTCCAGGATTGTTTCAAAGGAGCGCGACATGATGTCCTCAAGCATTACATTAATCTGGTCGCGGTCCCAGGTGAGCTCCTGTATGTTCTGCACCCATTCAAAGTACGAGACAATAACGCCGCCGCTGTTCGCGAAAATATCCGGCAAAAGGGTAATGCCCCGCTGCTCGAGCACAGCGTCTCCCGCCACGGTCGTAGGCCCGTTCGCGCCCTCAACGATGAACTTGCACTTCAGTTCCTTTGCGATTTCTTCGTCAATTTGATTTTCCAGCGCGGCGGGAACCAGGACATCGCACGTACAGGTCAAAATCCCGCGGTTATCGATGTGCGCCACGCCATCGGCGCTGTAATTCGCAAGAAGATTGCCCTTTTTGGCGTATTCCGAAAGCTCCTCCACATTCAGCCCGCTTTCCTTGTATACGCCTCCGCTCACATCGCTGACGGCAACCACCTTCGCTCCTTTTTCGGAAAAGATCTTCGCCGCGTGCCGTCCGACATTTCCAAAGCCTTGAATCGCAACGCTTATGCCCGCAAGCGTCTTTCCATGCTCCGCCAGTACAAGCATCGCGCTTATCACGACCCCGCGTCCCGTTGCCGATGTACGCCCTTTGGAACCTCTGAGTTCCACCGGTTTTCCCGTTACTACCCCGGGACAGGGCTTGCCTTTTAACATGCTGTAGGTATCCAAAATCCATGCCATGATTTGCGAATCGGTGTTTACGTCAGGCGCCACAATGTCGGAATCCGGCCCGATAATCGGTTCGATCGCATAGGTGTAGCGGCGTGTAAGTCGCTTCAATTCCTGTTTTGACAGGGTTCCCGGATCAACTCGCACGCCGCCCTTCGCTCCGCCGTACGGGATGCCCGCCACGGCACATTTGAGCGACATCCACGTCGCCAGAGCGCGGATTTCATCCAGATTGACATCCTGATGATACCTTATGCCGCCCTTAAACGGCCCTAGAATATTGGAATGCTGAACGCGCCATCCTTCGAAAATTTGAACGGAACCGTCGTCCATCTCCACGGGAAGATACACCTTTGTCTCCCGTTGGGGGTGCTTGATAATCTCAAAATAGCGCTTGTCGATATTGCCGGTTTTCCTCGCCTGCTCCATTACATTCTGCACGTTTGTGAACGGATTGTACTTCAAAGCGACACCCCCTAAAGCAGAATAGGTTTACCATGCACACAGTATAAGGGATCGGCCGTTGGAAAGATTGAAAATATCGGACGGCGGATTGAAAAAATCGGACATGAAAAATTGCACACAGGACAAACCCGCATGCATGAAAAAAGATGAGCAAACCGCCCATCTTTCCCATGATTTCTATTCGATTTTAATTGGATGCGTGTGTGGGTATACGCTGGTAACTACGCTTGAACTCCTGTGGGGACAACCCCGTAAACTCTTTAAACTCTCGTTGGAAATGCGCCTGGTCGGAGTATGAAAGCTTGGAGATGTAATGTACATTATCCATGTTTGGATTGTTTATGATATTATGGATTGCATTTTGACAGCGGACGATCCTGCAAAAGGTTTTGGGGCTTAAATTTATACTTGTGTACAGCAGCCGGGAAATCTGACGCTCCGAATAGCACACATCATTTGCAAGCTCCGATACCATGATGTTCCCTTTGCTCTTGTTGATTGTGTGGATTATGTTATGTACAATCGGACTGATAAACATATTGGTAATAGACGACCCAAACACGTTGAGAAATAATCCGCTCTTTTCGCCGAGGGAAGTGCATTTTCTCAACCTTTCCATAAAAAAATCGATATTCAGATCCGTGCTCGAAAAGAAGATCTCGTTGTCCGTGATCTCGGCCAGTGAGAAATCATGAAGACTCAGGCACAGCCCGGGCGCAAGTCTTACGCCGAAATAGCTGCAGCCCGGATAACATTTGAGTGCTTTTTTCTTTGTGGGAGAGCCTATTAGTTCCACCCAATAATCCTTCTCATCATAAATGAATGCAACATCGACACACCCGTCCGGAATACAGCTGAATTCGTTCCTGGCGAGATAATTTTGGGGCATGAAAAAGTGATAGCACCGCATTTGAACAGGGGAAAACAACATCTCTTGCTCAAAGCCTATTACGTGTTTTTTAAACAACGGCTGGTAGATTCTAAAATCCGTATCCGATAAAAGGAACGTTTTCACGCTATCTCCCCCCTTTGAAAAAAGTGTCGGCCTCGGAAAAACGAAGGGCCTCGACAAAAATGTCGAAGCCCCCTTGCTTTGGTTGACTTATTATACAACAGATGTTCTGATTTGTAAATTCGATTTTTCAATAAACCTCGAAAGGCTTAAATGAAAAAGTAAATTCCACATTTGGGTTGAGAAGTAGAATTTAGTATTGCATGAAATTCCTGTACAATAAGGTTGGTTTCCTGCCTGCATTGGAAAGGAGTTATCATGTCGAAAGAAAT
>JAEYOP010000071.1 GCA_023411575.1 Bacillota bacterium
CTACAAGGGCAAACCGATCCTGTACAGCATGGGAAACTTCCTCTTCGACCAGAATGAAGCGGAAAACATGGAATCCTTCATTGTGGATATGCATTATAAAGGAAGGGAATTGACCGGCCTGTCCGCCATACCGGTAAGGATTCTGGACAAGTCCCGCGTTGAAGTCCAGACCGGGGAGAAGGCGTCCAATCTGCTGGCCAGGGAGGCGGGTCTCTGTGAGGAGCTTGGATCGCCGCCCGATATCCTGAACGACCAGCTGGTTTTTTCGATTGAAGATTGATTTGGACGAACCAAAAGATTATAATAGAGCTAATTAAGGCTTGGCTAGAATATTACTTCCGCTTCTTTTACGGGGAATGGAGCGGTTAGTGCAGTTCCCCGTAAAAGATTAGCGGAAGTTATATTTTAACGATGCCCAAAACAGGAGAGAACCGGATCATGAAAATCATCAAATGCTTGTTTTGCAGCAAGAATACCACCATACATATTATTAACGCCCAAAAAAGAATAAGAGGCAAGATCGTAACGCTTTCCAATGCGCCGGTCTATTACTGCGACCAGTGCAAGGAGACCTTCCAGTCCAAGGAAGTGACGGATGTCTTCCGGTACATACAGGACCGCAGTCTGGAAGAAAAAAATCTTCTCTTCAATTACGACGATCTGGCCAAAAAAATCTACTAAATCCCGATTCGGGACACAGCCGGCAGGATCGATTTTGAGGATAGCGCCGCGACGGCGAACAGAATGGCGTCCTTGACGAAATAGGGCATATTGGCAGTCACTACATAGTAAAGCCCGATCTGAGTATTTCCCAGATAGAGCCTTATAATCATAAGCATATAGCCGATCCCGACAGCATACATCAGCAGCAGACCCGCCGCAACAGCCCCAAGGCTGCGCCATACGGAGGGGTCTTTTTCTTTCCTGGACAATTTTCCGACGATATAGGCGCAAACGATAAAGCCCAGGATAAAGCCGAAGCTTTTGTTGAATATGTAGGTTATACCGCCGCCTTGTGCGAAAACAGGTACGCCGGCCAGCCCCAGAAGGGCGTATACGGCCATGGACAGGGCGCCAAGCCTGGGACCGAGCAGCAATCCGGCAAAAGCGCAGAAAAAGGCCTGCAGCGTGACGGGAAGAAGCGGAAACGGAATGCGGATAAACGCACCTGCCGCCATGAGGGCGGTAAAGAGGGAAACAAGCATGATGTCGCGGATTGAAAGCTTCATATGGAACCAACCGAACCCTTTCTTTTGTCTTTTTCTATAAGAATAGCCCAATGAAAAACAATTGTCAACCATATGTGCAAAATTGGTTTACAATCAAACGAAAACAATTCTTAATATTCCGGGAAATATGTTGAACTATCATGGAGAATAATGTAGTATTATAAAAAAATTGTATATATGGGGTCAAAATAGATGAGCAACAATTTACAAAAGCTTAGAGAGAAATTGGATGAACTATTGGCCGATACCTCGACGGATTCCCAGGAAGTGCTGTGCCTGAGCCGCGAAATAGACAACCTGATCATCGAATATTACAGGGACAGGAACGGTAATGAAGGCAAGTAGCGAATAAATATCTTATGAATCTCAGAGAAACACTGGATTATGCCGAAGGAGGGTGGTATAATAGGTGGTGACGGATGGGCGGGGTGTAATCCTGCCCGGAAATAGCGGGGCCGAATGCCCCGGAATATTACGAGATGGGGCATTGGCACAGTTGGGAGTGCACCGCATTCGCATTGCGGGGGTCAGGGGTTCGAATCCCCTATGCTCCACCATTTTTTTGCCTTTTAGCAGGAAGCCATGGAATGCGGGCAGGGATTGATATGAAAACGATTGTATTGACAGGCGGCGGATCTTCCGGGCATGTAACGCCCAATATCGCCTTATTGCCGGAGCTGAAGCGAAACGGCTATACCATATTCTATATTGGTTCAAAAAACGGAATTGAAAAGCAACTGATCGAAAACGAGGGCATTCCCTACTATTCCATAAGCACCGGAAAACTCCGGCGCTATTTCGACTTGAAGAACTTTTCGGATCTCTTCCGGGTGGTTGACGGCTTCCGGCAGGCATTCGCAGTTCTCGGCCGGCTGAAGCCTTCGATTGTATTCAGCAAGGGCGGTTTTGTCTCCTGTCCGGTAGTCTGGGCCGCCTGGCTCCGAAAAATACCCGTCGTCATACACGAATCGGATATCACCCCGGGCTTGACAAACAAGCTGTCCATGCCCTTTGCCAGGAAGGTTTGCTATACGTTCCCCGAGTCGGCTTCCCATATTCCGGCCAACAAGGGAGTCCGGACCGGAATGCCGATAAGGGAAGAGCTTCTGAACGGCAGCCCTTCGAAGGGAAGGGCGGTTTGCGGTTTTACGGAGGCAAAGCCCGTTCTGCTGGTTATCGGGGGAAGCCTCGGGTCGGAAAAGATCAACGGAGCGGTCAGGAGTATCCTGGACACGCTTTTGAAGGACTTCAACGTCTGCCACATTTGCGGCAAGGGAAACCTTAAGCCGGAGCTGGAAGGGAAAAAAGGATACAAGCAGTTTGAATATGTCAGCAAGGAGCAGCCACCTATTTTTTCCGCCGCGGATATCGTCCTGTCCAGGGCGGGCGCTACCGTGCTTTTTGAACTGCTTGCCCTGAAAAAGCCCAATTTGCTTGTCCCGCTGTCCAAAGCGGCAAGCAGGGGAGACCAGATTCTAAACGCCGCTTCTTTTGAAAAACAGAATTTCAGTATGGTTCTTCAGGAAGAAATGCTGGAGGACGAAACACTGCTGAGAGCCTTGCGGGAATTGAACAAAAATGCCGCCGGATACCGGAATGCAATGAATGCAGGAAGCATAACCATGGGTACGCCGGAGGTCATAAAGGTATTGGAAAACGAAATCAAAAAATGAGCAGAGGCTGCGGAGATACTCTGTTTATCTTGCTTTGTCATGAATCCGGTCTATAGCCCCGGTTTATAACGGACCGCTACTGGAGAATATTCATATCAGGCTGGGACAAGTTTATTGTGCGGACACAGCTTTCCTTGGCCATAAGGGCCTTGCACCTGTTCAGGATATCCAATGCCCTGGTTCTCCCGGCTTCCGTTGGGAAGCTGTCCAAGTTATCTTTCAGGAACTGAATCTTTTTTTCGGTATAATCTATGAATTCACTATAAGTTATCCCTTGTACACTGTACATTTCACATATGGCCTGCAGCATTAGTACGGAGCATTCGGTAAGTAAGGACAACATAATACAATTACCCCTTTTTCATTTTTTAACACAATTAAATTATCACCAAAAGAAAAATATGTCAATGTCTACAATAATTTCCCAGAAGCAAAAGGGATTTTTGTTTATATTTATTCCTTTATAAAATAATTTGTTCTATCCTGTGAATCAGGAAATAATTTCTCTTGCCCTGTGTTTAAACAAAATGAAAAAAGACTTCCGATTCAGATCGAAAGTCTTGTGGTGCGCCATCGGGGACTCGAACCCAGGACACCCTGATTAAGAGTCAGGTGCTCTACCAACTGAGCTAATGGCGCGTATTCCTTCTGCCTTGCGGTTTTTACCCGTTCGCTTGGCACTTCCCTATTATAATCGGAATCCGCATTGTTTGTCAACCACCTTTTTAACGCAAATGATCAAAAAATTCGAAAAAATACTGCCTCAATTAACAGAAAATATACTGTTTTACAGGTATATACAAAGGATTTCGCAAAATGAATGTAGAATAATAAGATGTTATGCTGGATGGGAACAATGACCGGAAGGTGCAGGTGGATTTCTTGTCGATCAACAAGTTGGATTTGGGCAAGCTGGATCAGATTGTTAAAAAGGCGATAGAAGCGATCAACAACAGTAAAACGGAGATTTACGACATCGCCGAGAGCTCGCGGAGGGAATGCAAGAGGCTTGAAGACGAGCTCAATTCGCTCAAGCAGCAGGTCAAGCAACTGATCACGGAAGTGGAGACACTGGAGGATTCCCTGAAGGAAAGCAAACGCCGGTTGATGCTGATCAACAAGAACTTTTCGAACTATACGCAGGAAGAGCTTAAGGAAGCGTACGAAAAAGCCGATAATCAACGTGTTGAGCTTGCAGTCAAGAGAGAGATGGAGCAATTCCTCATCCGGCGGAGAAACGACCTTGAAATTCGCATCAAGGAAGCTATAAAGACCGTACAGAAAGCCGACAATCTGATCACCCAGGTAGGCGCGGCGCTGGGATACCTGACCGGGGATCTGCTCGAGGTGAGCAGCCAGTTGGAAGACATGCAGCAGCGGCAACTGCTGGGCATCAAGATCATCAAGGCCCAGGAGGATGAGCGGCAGAGAGTGGCCCGGGATATCCACGATGGTCCCGCACAGCTGCTGTCGAATGTGGTGTTGAAAGCGGAAATCTGTGAACGGCTGATCGACGTCGATCTGGAAAAGACCCGGGAAGAGTTGAGGAACCTGAAGAAAATCGTAAGAGACAGCCTTCAGGACGTGCGGAAGATCATTTACAACCTCAGGCCGATGTCGCTGGACGACCTGGGCCTGATCCCGACCCTGCAGCGGTATGTTCTGACCTTCCAGGAGGATTCGGGCATTGCGGTTTCCTTCCAGACAAGGGGGACGGCGGCGGATATAAAGCCCGTTCTGTCCATTACGGTATTCCGTATTGTGCAGGAAGCCGTAAACAATATCAAGAAACACGCACAGGCGCACAGGGTTTACATCGTCCTCGAATTTACGGGGACCGAACTGAAATTGAACATCCATGACGACGGCATCGGATTCAATACGGAAAAGCTGAAGGAAAAAAGCGACGATATCAGCAGCGGCTTCGGGCTCTCCAGCATGAAGGAGCGGGTCGAACTGCTCGACGGGGCAATAAGCATCGGTTCCGAACCGGGGAAAGGCACCCGGTTGAATATAACATTACCTTTTGTGCAAGATGAGGGGGTTACAAATGAAAAATAAAATCAATGTGTTGATTGCGGACGACCATTCCTTGATCCGACAGGGACTGAAGCAGATCCTTGAGCTGGAGAACGATATTGCTGTCGTCGCCCAGGCCTCCAACGGCAGCGAAGCCGTCCAGATGGCGAAGCAGCATATGCCGGACGTTATCCTGATGGATATCAATATGCCAGGAACCAACGGCTTGCAGGCCATCAAGGAAATCAAGCAGGACAAGCTTGCCTGTAAAATCATTGTCCTGACGATCCATGAAGACCGGGAATATCTTTTTAAAACCCTTCAAATGGGTGCGGAGGGGTATGTGCTCAAAGACGCCGAGCCTTCGGTCCTGCTGGAGGCAATCCGCAGCGTCTACTCCGGGAAGTCCTATATACAGTCGAACATGACCATGGAACTGGTCAAGGAATTCAACAGGGTCACTCTGCATGAAAAGGAAAAGCACGATGACAACAATCTCACCTCCAGGGAAATAGAGGTCCTCCAGTTGATCGCGGAGGGCATGATAAACAAGGAAATTGCCAAGCAGCTCTATATCAGCGAAAAGACAGTCAAGAACCATGTGTCGAACATATTCAGGAAGCTGAATGTTTCGGACCGTACCCAGGCTGCAATCTATGCATTCAAGCACAATATCAAGAGCTGACGCCCGAAAAGGCACGGTTTCCGGCTCAGTACGGAAGTCCGGGATATGGGTCGATGGTCCCAATAATGGTAAGCCCCGCGGATGATATGGTCCGGGGGCTTTTTTTAGGCCTATTTCTTCATGGAAAAAAGGTCCCTTGGCGGATAGTTTTAAAAGCTTGACCGTCTTATAATAAAGTCAGACGGTGAGCAACGCACACAAAATTCATTAAAAATAAACAAGTTTATGAAAGGGGTAAATAATTATGATGAGCACAATGATGAACACAGTGAAGTATTTGAGGAACAGGTTTTCCAGCAAGAAGGGACAGGGCATGGTAGAGTACGGACTGATTATTGGAGCAATCGCAGTGATAATCGTCGCTTGCTTCACTTTCCTCAGTGATCCGCTTCAGAACTTTTTTTCATCCATTGCAGGCTATCTTACAGACAACCAAATAGGGGGATAATACATTACGTAAAAATCAAAGATAACAGTTTGCCCTATCTGATACCAGATAGGGTAATTTTTTAAGAAAACGAAGCAAAAACGAACCGGCCTATTGTTTGGGAAAAAGAGGGGACTGCAATGAAAATAAAACGTAGAAAAAATAGTAAAGGACAGTCGCTTGTTGAAACCGCTTTGGTGCTTCCGATTCTGCTTCTTATCCTGGCAAGCATCATTGATTTCGGTATCATGTTCAACAATTACCTGCTGATCGGCAACGCAGCCCGTGAGGGAGCCAGAAGCGCAGCAATAGGCAGTACGGACGCACAGATTACGGCCAAAGTGAATCAGGTGGCCGCTGTGCTTGATAGCACAAAATTAACCGTGGTAATATCACCAAACGGTACAACTGGAAGAACTTCAGGCAACCCGGTAACGGTAACAGTGAAGTATACCTATAGTATGATTACTCCAGTTATCGCAGATATCGTCCCCGGGCCATTCCAGCTCAAAGCAGCTTCTACAATGCGCTGCGAATAATCTTGGAGGTACCTATGGAGAAAGCTAATAAAAAGATCATTATAATCGCTTTATTTTTATCGCTAATTACAGCAATGCTCATATATATCTACATGTCGTCAGGAACTAAAACCGATGCGCCCAAAACAGAATACGCAACGGTTTATGTTGCTGCAAAGACCATGCCTGCAAGATATAAAATCACAGCGGCGGACATCAAGCAAGTGAAAATCGCTAAAGAGCTATTGAATGAAAGTACATTGTCCGATGCAAACGAAATTACCGGAAAGCTCACAGTAGACAGAATCATAGCTGGAGAACAGATCATTAAGGAGCGTCTGGCCGATGAAGGAACGGTACTTCTTTCATATAGCCTGCCTGAGGGGACAAGAGCGGTGAGTATGAATGTAAATGAGCAGATCAGTGTAGCCAGCTTGCTGAGGCCAGGCGATTTTGTAGATGTGATAGCCAGCTTTGAAAAAGAGGAAGAGGATAACGGACAGACCGTTAAAACCTACCCCAGGATAACCAGAACGGTTTTGCAAAATGTGAAAGTACTCGCTCTTGGGCAGGATATGACCCTTCCGGTCGATAAGCTGGCGGAACTGCCTGTGACCGTGACGCTTGCAGTGAAAAAGGAGGACGTGGAAAAGTTTGTATACGCCTCCGAATATGCTGTTCTAAGGCTTGCGTTGAGGCCTGTAGGCGATGAGGCACAGACTTCTTCGCAGGGGATTGCAAGGGAAGATGTTACAGGAACCAAGGGTGTCTATTCCAAGCCATCCGGAAGCACCTCCAATCAAGGGTCAAATTGATAAGATTATTTATAACGCTATGTTAGGAGAATGATTATGGAAAGAATTAAGCTTGTCGTAGTAGATGATTCGATGGAGACGAGAAATAACATAAAAATGCTGCTGTCCTTCGAAAGGAGGATCGAGGTCATAGGTGAGGCGGAAAACGGCGAAGAGGCAGTCTTTGTAACAAGGGAAGCAAAACCGGATATCGTGCTGATGGATATCAACATGCCTGTAATGGATGGAATCAGGGCTACAGAAGAAATATCCATGAGCGTACCCGAAACCACCGTTATCATCATGTCGGTGCAAGGTGAAATGGAATATGTCAAAAAAGCCATGACAGCCGGTGCCCGGGATTTTCTCAGCAAGCCGTTCAATGGGGATGAACTGGCAAGAACCATCCTCCGGACCTATGATCTGGAGGCCAGACGCAGGGAAAAGTCTGCTGTTCCCAAACCGCATGAAGAAATCAAATCCAAGGTCATAACGGTTTTCAGTACCAAAGGAGGCGTTGGAAAGACAACCATAGCATCCAATTTGGCTGTCTGTATTGCTCGTACGACAAAGAAAAGGGTCGCGCTGATCGATTTGGACCTGCAGTTTGGTGATATTGCAATTATGCTGAATGTTTCTGTAAAAAATACCATCAGCGACCTTATAAAGGAAATCGGCCAGATCGACAGCGGCATAATGGAAGAATATCTGGTCACCCATTTTTCAGGGGTAAAGGTCCTTCCCGCCCCGATAAAGCCCGAATATGCCGAATATATTACGTCGAATCACGTGGAAAAGATCATCAATACCCTTCGGGAGTATTACCATTATATTGTGATCGATACTTCGGCCAGTTTTCACGAAACCGTCCTTACCTCCCTGGATATGTCCGATCGAATTCTTCTTGTTTCGACGCTCGACCTTCCGACGATTAAAAATGTCAAGGCCGGTCTTGATGTTATGGAAACCCTTCATTATCCGAAGGAGAAAATCCACATCGTATTGAACAAGGCTTCCGAGCAGTACGGCATCAAGTATAAGGATTTCGAAAACACATTGCGGCATCCGATATCCGCTTATATACCGGAAGACAGCCAGACAGTGATTACTTCTGCAAACAAGGGCTTCCCGTTTGTCATGACCAGGACGGAGACAAAGGTTGCAAAAGCCGTCATGGAAATCTGCAAGAATGCTATCAGCGATTTAGACAGCGCTGCGGGCCAGAAACCTTCCATCCGTAAGCTATTTGGTTAAAAGGGCAGGGGATAAAGGAGGTGCAGGATTATGTCGCTGCTGGAAAGAATTCAAAAAGAAAAAAACAATGAAATGCCGGACACGGGCAGCGTTCAAAAGACCCGCAAGCCTCTTGTCCCCAAGATTGATCCGTTCGAAGAGATCAAGCTGAAAATCCATGCGAAAATTATCGAAGAGATTAATACCAGCACATTGAAGGAAATCGGTACGGAAAACAGCGAGGAAACCCTGGAAAAGGAAATTTCCGATATTGTCGAAAAGTTCCTGGATTCGGAAGGGACTTTTATCTCTAAAATCGAAAAACAAAAGCTCATTACGGAAATCATCGACGAGACCATCGGCTTCGGGCCGATCAACCAGCTGCTGCATGATCCGTCGGTTTCGGAGATCATGGTGAATGGCCCGGATCAAGTATATATTGAAAAAAAAGGCAAGCTGATCTTAAGTGACGTGGCTTTTAAAGATGATCAGCATGTCATGAGAGTTATAGAAAAGATTGTCGCGCCGTTAGGCAGAAGGATTGATGAAAGCTCCCCAATGGTCGATGCAAGACTGCCGAACGGCTCGCGTGTGAATGTGATCATTCCGCCGCTTGCGCTGAATGGCCCGACGATCACCATCCGTAAATTTTCCGAAAAACCGTTCATGGTAAAGGATCTGATCAATTTCGGAACCATTACGCCGGATGTGGCAATGCTTCTGAAAGCCTGCGTCGAAGCCAGGCTGAATATCGTCGTATCGGGCGGCACGGGAAGCGGTAAAACAACTACGCTGAACGTCATTTCTTCTTTTATTCCGGAAGATGAAAGAATTGTAACCATAGAAGATGCAGCAGAGCTTCAGCTTGCACAGGAGCACGTCATCAAGCTGGAAACCAGACCGCCGAACATTGAGGGAAAGGGAGCCATAACGATCCGGGATCTTGTTCGAAACTCTCTCCGTATGCGTCCCGACCGGATCGTAGTAGGCGAGGTCAGAAGCGGAGAGGCGCTCGATATGCTGCAGGCTATGAATACTGGACATGACGGGTCTTTGACGACAGGACATGCAAATACGCCGAGAGATATGCTGTCCCGACTGGAAACGATGGTATTGATGGCGGGAATGGAATTGCCCGTAAAAGCCATCCGGGAGCAGATCGCCTCGGCGGTCGACCTGATCGTGCAGCAGTCCAGATTGAAGGACGGCAGCCGTAGAATTACCCATATTACTGAAATCGCCGGTATGGAAGGCGAAGTCATTACCATGCAGGATATCTTCCTATTCAAGCAAAGCGGCAGGGATGAAAAGGGCAGAATCCTCGGGGCCCTGAGTCCGACGGGGATCAAGCCGAAATTCGTTGAAAAGCTCGAAGATGCGGGTATTTCATTACCGAACGATATATTTATCCGGAAATAAAAAGGAGGTATGACGATGAAAGGACTTCTGGTATTGCTTGGTTTCGCTTCAATTTTTATGCTGTCATACCAGCTACTAAAGGGGTTGCTCGGCAGCCGGGACTATATGTCCAGGCTGAACCGGTATACCAATATAGAAGAAGCAAAAGAAGAAAGAAAAAAAGAGAGTAAAAAGGGGAACGGGGTTTTTGGAAAAGCACTTTCACGGGGCATCGGAAAGGTGAAACTGCTGGACGGCTACAAAAAAAGACTCCAGGCTGATCTGACCAGAGCACATTTGCTTTTGAAAGCCGAGGAATTCATGGCCCTCGGTTTAATTCTGTTTTTGCTGTTCACACTGGTCATCGTAATGATTAAGGGGATCGGAATGTGGCCGCTTGCCCTTATGTTTGGGATCGGCGGCTGGATTTTACCGGTGTTGGTCGTTAAAAGCAAAATCAAAAAAAGAATGAAAATTCTTAATGAACAGCTTGGAGATGCCATATCAATGATGTCAAACTCGCTTAAAGCCGGATACAGCTTTTTTCAGGCGATCGACATGCTTGTCAATGAAACGAGAGGTCCGATTGCCGAAGAGTTTGCCACATTGTTGAAAGAAATAAACCTTGGCCTTACAACCGAAAAGGCACTGGAAAACATGGCCGCAAGAGTTAGAAGTGATGATCTTGAGCTTGTTGTAACGGCGGTTATGATACAAAGGCAGATCGGCGGAAACCTCGCTGAAGTGCTGGATAGTATCACCTCTACGATTAGGGACAGAGTAAAAATTCTGGGCGAGATAAAAACCTTTACAGCACAAGGTAGAATGTCGGGATGGGTCATATCCCTGCTACCAGTTATCTTGTGCATGATTTTCTATATGCTGAGCCCGGACAAGATGAGTCTCCTGTTCACCAGAAGTGTCGGACAGGTCATGCTTGGTGTCGGGGCTGTTCTGGAACTGATCGGGATAATGATGATCAAAAAAGTGGTTAAAATTGAGATATAGGAGGCTTGCACCATGTTAACCCTAATATTTGTGCTGGTGTTCGTCACGGCGTTTTTAATCGTTTATTCCTTGTTGGCTTACTTTCAAAGAGATAAACTCGCGGTCTATTCAAGATTGGAAAATATCAAAAAGTACAGCATGGAAACAGTGGATGAGGAACTCAATCAGCCGCTGTTCACCAGGGTGCTCAGGCCCATGTTCGACAGTATGGGAAAAACCGTGATGAAAATAACTCCAAAAGAACTGGTCACCTCCCTCGAATCAAAAGTGGTTAAGGCAGGTTATCCGGGAAATATGACCGTAAAGGACTGGGTGAATCTTCAAGCTGGTCTCATGCTGGGGCTTCCCGTCCTTACTCTTGCAATCGGCGGTTATCTGGGGGCGCAAATCGGCAGCCTCCTGATGCTTGTTTTTATTGAGCTCATATTCGGCTATGTCATTCCCAGCTTTATTTTAGGGAAAAAAATGGCGGAAAGGCAAAAGGCGGTCCAGAACTCCCTGCCGGATACCATAGACCTGCTGACGGTAAGCGTTGAGGCGGGACTGGGTTTTGACGGTGCACTCATGAAGGTCGTTGATAAAAAGACGGGACCGCTGGCAAACGAGTTTGAAAAAGTACTGCAGGAAATAAAAGTCGGAAAACAGAAAAAAGATGCCCTGAAGGATATGGCCGACCGGGTTGGGCTTCAGGATCTGACTACATTTATTGGCGCGATCATCCAGGCGGATCAGTTTGGCGTCGGGATTGCCAACATCCTTCGCATCCAGGCGGAGCAGATGCGTCAGAAACGGAGGCAGCGAGCGCAAGAGAAGGCGATGAAGGCCCCCATCAAAATGCTGATTCCAATGGTTATTTTTATATTTCCCACTCTGTTTATCGTGTTACTTGGACCAGTCATCATTCAACTAATGGACCAATTCGCAAAGTAGGCGCTTAATTAAGAGTATGGTTGTTAGCCGGAGGAAGATAATAGTATAATGGTAGCATAAAGATCCGAGCGGATTATTATGGAGGCCATTGTATGAAGGATTTTTTAAAGGAAATCGAAAAGCGCGTCTTGATCCATGACGGGTCAAAGGGATACATGCTGCAAAAGCTTGGAATGAAAGGCGGAGAGTGCGGCGAATACTGGAACCTGACCAACCCGGACGCGGTCAGGAGCATTTATCGCGCCTATCTGGAGGCAGGCTCGGATGTGATCCAGACAAATACCTTCCCTGGCAACAGGGTTCAGTTGCATAAATATTCCGTGGACGACAAAACTGCGGAAATCAATTACTGGGGTGCAAGACTGGCGCGGGAAGAGGCGGGAGATAGGGCCTACGTGTCCGCTTCCATAGGCCCGACGGGCATTCTGATGGAGCCGGCGGGAGAATTGGGCTTCGACAAGGCGCATGAGATTTACAAGGAGCAGGTAAAGGCCGTTACGGATGGCGGCGCGGACGTTATTAATTTCGAGACCTTCACGGATCTGGCGGAACTGCGCATTGCGCTGCTGGCGGCGAAAGAGGCTTCGTCCCTTCCGGTGATCTGTTCGCTGGCGTTTGAAAACAACGGGCGCACCCTTATGGGAACGGACCCGGCTGTCGCTGTAACGGTGCTCAGGTCCCTGGGCGCCGATCTGGTGGGGACCAACTGCTCTTTCGGCCCGGAACAGTTGGTCGGCATCGCGAAGACGATGTACGAAGCGGGCGGCGGCTATCTCAGCGTCAAGCCCAATGCAGGCTTGCCCCAGGTCGTCGGCGACAAGGTGAGCTATTCCGAAACCGCTGCACATTTCGCGGAACTGGCGTCGGAATTTGCAAAATACGGTGCGAGGCTGATAGGAGGCTGCTGCGGTTCCACGCCGGAATTCATCCGGGCGCTCAAAGACAGGGCGGGTATGCTCACGCCTTCGCCTGTAAAGGACTGGAACAGGAACGCATTAACCTCCAATGTACGGTCTCTGGACAAGGAAAAGCTGGACCGGAACAATGTCGGACGGCTGGATGCATCCCAAGATGCCGCTCTGATGGAGGCATTGAAGGGGAGAGACCTGTCTTTTGTGGAAGAAGCGGCCCTCGATCTGGCGTCCGAAGGGTATGATGCGGTTTGTGTCAATGTTGATGCGGCCGGCGGCGATTCCGGCTTGCTGGCGGAAGTGGTCAACAGGGCGCAGGGGTACATCAAGGACCCGCTGATCCTGGAAACGGGCGATCCGGTGGCCCTCGAAAAGACCCTCAGAATTTACAGGGGCGTTGCCGGAGTTGTGATCGGAAATAATATGCCGGAGAAACAAAAAGAGGCGCTTGTCGCGGCCTCTGTGAAATACGGCAGTATTGTTTTGACTCTTTGATCCGACCTATACGATTTGCAGGATTGCGCATTTCAGGTATTCGGTCTCGGGCGAGGCCAGCAAAACGGGATGGTCCTTGCCCTGGGAGCGGTATTCTATGAGACGGACCTTCCGGCGGGAATCAATCCCGGCGTTGTAAACGATGTCCATGAACATTTCCGGATCGACGTGGTGGGAGCAGGAGCAGGTGACCAGGAAACCTCCGCTGTTAAGTATTTTCATGGCGCGGAGGTTTATTTCCTTGTAACCGCGCACCGCGCCTTCCACCGAACTCCTGCTCTTGGTGAACGCAGGCGGGTCCAGGATGATCGTGTCGAAATGCTCTCCGCGATCATGATACTCCCTCAAACGGTCGAACACGTTCGCGCTTTCGAAGCGGCAGACCGAGTCCAGGCTGTTCAGCCTAGCGTTGGCCGTCGCAGTTTCCACCGCATGGTCCGATATATCCAGCCCAAGTACGCTGGACGCTCCATAGGCTGCGGCGTGCAAAGCGAAGGAGCCTGTGTGGCTGAAGCAGTCCAGCACCTTGGCGTCCTTCACGAAGGGCTTCAAGGCGGCGCGGTTTTCCTTCTGGTCCAGGAAATAGCCGGTTTTCTGGCCTTCCGCGACATCGACCACAAAACGGATGCCGTTTTCCTTCATTTCCACATTGGTATTGAAATTGCCCCGCAGGAACCCCTTTTCCTTCTTCAGACCCTCCAGCTCCCGTACGGGGATGTCGTTTCTTTCATAGATTCCCCGGGGTTTTATGATGTCCATCAGGATATCGGCAAGCTCCGCCTTGTATTGCTCGATGCCAAGGGCGGAAGTCTGCAGGACAAGCACGTCGGAGAATTTGTCCACGATCAGCGCAGGCAAAAAGTCGGACTCCGAGAACACGACCCTGCAGCTGTCCGGATCGGCGACTCTGTTTCGATAGGTCCAGGCGGCCTTGATCCTGTTGTAAAAAAACCCGTAATCGATCTTTTCCTGTTCATAGGTAAGTATCCTCACGGTGATCTGGGATTTCGGATTGTAAAAGCCCCTGCCGAGAAAGCGGCTGCTGCTTGTATAGAGATCCACGATATCCCCGGGCTTTGCCTCCGGCTCCACGGAAGCGATGTCGCTCCGGTATATCCAGGGATGACCGTAGTCCACCCTTTTTTCCTTGCCCTTGACGAGTATTGCCTTTGCCATAGAAACTCCTTCCAGCGGTAAACCTCTTTCATTTATTCCTTTTATGTATTATTCCCTTTAGAACCTGTTCAGCAGCTGTTGACACCTGATCTTTTGGCGGATTTTCCGTTATTCTCACCTTTGCAGCCGGATCATGCCGGACAGGGAACTCTTCATATCCTGCAGCATTTGCCCCGCGCTCTTCGAATCCTTTTCCTGGTATCCTCGGAAGGCAAAGATCAGCACAAGCAGCCGGATAACGGCCGATAGGATGAACAGCAGTTGATAGCTGCCGAGCTTGATGCCGGCGAAAATGGGAATTCCGTTCTTCGGGATGATACCCCGGGAAATCTGCATGAACGCGCCTCCGCAAAGAAACGCGGCCGCCGTTCCGATCAGTGCGACCACCATGGTATAAACGGCTATATAAATGGAGCGGCTTTTTTCGGGAGCAAGCCAGATGGACTGGTTGAAGGCCATCATTTCAAAGCCCGGCCAGAAAATTCCGCTGAAAATATTGATCAGCAGCACGACCCAGGCTGTCTGCGGAGTGGCAAAGAGCCAGATCACCGGCAGGGCGAATATGGTCACGCAGCACAGGAACATGACCGGCCTGCTGCCGTATTTGTCGGAAAGGTTGCCCCACCGGCTGATGGTGAATACCGTCAGCACATTGGCCGTAACCTGCGTGAACAGGGAAATGGTAAGGTAATTCATTTTCAGTTCTTCGATCATGAATACATTGAAAAAGGGACCGGCAATATTCACGGAGAAATACCAAAACGCGACGAACAGGGTATATCTCAAGTAGTTCCGGTCCCGAAAGGGCTCAAGAAACAGGCTTCCATAAGCCGGCTTTGCCTTCGGCGCTTCCATGGAGGGATGCTTGATCCAGAAAAACAGCACGATATCGATGGTGCCGAAGATGGCGGCAAAGACGAAAACAACGGCGTAGCCCGCGTACCCGTGAATCTTGTCGAGCAGCAGCCCGCACAAAAGAGCCGCCGTGCCGCCGGTTATGGTGTAAATCATGGCTCTTCTGCCGAAGAACCTGCCTTTTGCTTCCGCCGGGACCAGATCCCCCATCCAGGAGTTGAACGCCAGTCCGACGACGGAATTGGCCACGGAGGAAATGGCGATCAGCACGGTCACGACAACGATGCTTGCCCTTGTCTTGTCCGGATTCAGCAGAAAGGGAATAAAGGCGATGACAAACCACATGGGGCGGTGGATGAAGCCCGCCGCAAGGAAAAGGGGCTTGCGCTTCCCGGAGTTTACCATCCAGAAGGAGATCAGGACCTGGACCACCGCGCCGATCACCGGCATGGCCATGATGACCGAATAAACAAAATCGTTGGCGCCGAGCATCCTGGTAAAACCGGTCAGGGCAGCGCCGTTTACTACTGAAAAAAAGGGCAGCCCGAATGCGGAGGCCATGGTGACCAGCATAAGGCTTCTTTTCAATTCACTTCCGTTGGCTTGATTCCTGCCGCTCACAATTCCACCGCCCGTAATAGATTATTTATAGCTGGCCAGCGCGTTTTTCTGGAGAATGATGTCGGATATGTCCAGCTCTTTCTGGTACTTTTCGATCTCCTGCGAAAAAGCGCCTTTTTCCAGAGGCTGCCCGTCCGCGCCGTAAACCGTATCATCCGCGCTGACATAAGCGTAATCGCGGGTGATTACGGACCCATCCCGGAGTACGGCATACCCCTTTTCCTCCGGAGTGTTGAGGATATCCTTGCCCAACGCATGGGGCGCTTTGACGCCCAGGAGATTTGCAATCGTCGGAAGCACGTCGATTTCCCCGCATACCGTATGGTTTACACCCTTTTCCTTCATGCCGGGGAAGCGGATAAAGCAAGGCGTCTTGTGCAGCATGGTCCAGTTGTATTCGGTAAACTCATACCCGTCTACCAGGGCTTTGAGGCTGTCCGTCTGTTCCTTCAGCATCGCATGGTGGTCGCCGTAAAGGACAATGACCGAATTCTCGTACAGGCCTTTGCTCTTCAGATCCTCAAAGAACCGGCCGAGGGCCTGGTCCACATAATTGGCCGCCTTCATGTAATTGCCGGCCATCGTTTCCTCATACCGGCCCGCGTCAAAGTCTTTGAAGCCTTCAAAATAAGTGAAGGGGTGATGGCTGGACAAAGTGATCATAAAGCTGTAAAAAGGCCCGGAAAGGGTATCAAGCTTCTCCATGTTCTGCCGGAAGAAGGATTTGTCGCTCAGGCCCCAGCCCAGATGGTCGTCCTGTTCATAGTCGTTCTGGCTGAAAAACCGCTTGAAACCGATGGCCTTGTATATTTCCGTCCTGTTCCAGAAGCTCGGGTTGTTCGCGTGGAAGACATAAGAAGAATAACCTTCCTTTTTAAGCAGGCTCGGCAGGCTTTCGTAGGTGTTGCTCGGATACTTGAAGTAAACGGCGCCGTCTTTCAGCGGGTACAGGGAGGCGTTTGACAGGAGCTCTGCGTCCGCGGTATTTCCGGTGCCGACCTGGTAATAGAAATTATCCAGGTAAACGCTGTCATTTATATATTTGTTCAGATTCGGAGTAATCTCCTTGCCGTTGAAGGTGGCGTTTATAATAAACTGCTGGATTGCTTCCAGTTGAATGACGATTACATTTTTGCCTTTGGCTATGCCGGCATATTGCGCGCCAGCGGTTGCTTTCGCGGCAGCGGCCTTTTCGCTGAAAAATTGGTCAAGCTCGCTCTTTTCCTGCCTGGTCAGCTTGTGGTCCGCAAAAAAGCGCTCCTGGATATTCCTTTTTACGTCATAATAATGAAAGTAGAAAATCCCCAGGTTGTCGATGACATAATTGTTATCGTATTCGAACACCTCGTGGGACGACTTCCCGTAAGCGTACTGGAACAGGCCGAAGCTCAGGCAGAAGACGATAATGACGGAGATGATCCGTTTGACGGGGTGTATCCGTTCGACCTTGAACGCCGGATGCTTCCGGAACAACAGCAGGGCCGTTATAAACACGGGGATATTTATTATAAAAATCAAATCGCGGACGTTCAGCAGACTCTGTATGCTGTCGGACACATCGCCGACATAGCCGATTTGATAAAGGACGGGAACGGTTATCGCGTTGTAGTAATACCGGAAATACAAGGTATCGGAAAACAGCAAAACGCTGAACAGGATATCCATGATAAAAAGTGCAAAAAGCCTGCGCCGGTTGAAGAACAGCAGGACGAAAACGACGATCAGCAGGATCGAGGTGAAAGTCGCCAGCAGCATGTTGTTGTTGAAGCTATTGAAATACGGCTTGATATTCAGTCTGGACGAAAATTGGAAGTATGCGCATTTCATCATCATTCCCAGAAGAAAGACAAGCCAGATGGAAATTTCTAATAGATGGGACGGGTTCAAAGCGATTTTTAACGTTCTGGGCTGTACGATTGTTTTTTCCAAAGTATCACCTGCTGGTAAAAGTAAATTCGGCATTCCTGCTTTCCCAATGTTTTATCAATATCTGAATATTTTATCGCAATTCATTAAAAATTACAACTTCTGTTGAACCCTATTTTTAGGAGTGGTAGAATTATTATGAACGTTTCCGTATGGTTATGCACTCAGGTGGGTGCGAAATAGGCCCGAGACCCATCGACCTCCACCTCAAGGCGCTCCGGAGCATGGGCGCAAAGGTGCAGGACGCCCAGCGGGGCTTCATTTATTGCGAAGCGGAAAGACTCAAGGGCTGCGATATCCAGCTGGATTATCCCAGCGTGGGCGCGACGGAGAATATCATGCTGGCCTCGGTGTTTGCCGAGGGGGAGACGTTGATCCGGAATGCAGCCAAGGAACCGGAAATCATTGATTTGCAGAATTACCTTCAGGCGACCGGAGTACAGGTGACGGGAGCCGGAACAAGCATGATACGGATATGCGGCGGAGAACACAGGCTGAGAAATGCCGAGCATACCATCATTACGGACAGGATCGTGACAGGTACATACATGGCGGCCGCCGGCATCACCGGCGGGGAGCTGCTGCTGCGAAATGTGATACCGGAGCACCTGCACGCCATTACGGCGATTCTTCGCGAGAGCGGATGCCGGATCAGCATCCGGGGAAGCACCATGTATATCGTAGCGCCGTTGAGGCTGCGGGCGGTGGATATCCTCCGGACGCTGCCCTACCCGGGCTTTCCCACCGATATGCAGGCGCAGCTCCTCGCAATGCTGACGGTGGCCAGGGGAACCAGCATTGTGGTGGAAACGGTTTTCGAAAACCGGTACAAGCATGTGGATGAGTTGCTCCGGATGGGCGCCAACATCAAGCTGGAGGGAAGACTGGCCGTCATAAAGGGCGTCAAAAAGCTGATTGGCGCCAACGTGACCGCAAGGGACCTGAGGGGCGGCGCGGCGCTTGTGCTGGCAGGACTGGCCGCGGATGGCGAGACGGTGATTTCGGATATCAAGCATATCGACAGGGGATATGAGAATATCGAGGAAAAGCTTCGCCAGGTGGGCGCGGACATTCAGCGGGTCAATTGAATTGAAAGGAAAGTTCATGAAGGTACGAAGGATGCAGGATGTGCAGGAGTCTGCGCAGAAAAAGCACAAAAGCAAAAAAAAGAAGAATAAAAGGCTGTTTCGTTGGATAAGATTCCTGCTGATCACGGTGCTGCTTTCGGTAACGCTGGTTTACGGGGCTCTTTCACCGTTTTTCAATATAAAGGAAGTCAAAGTGGCAAAGGAAGCCGTGCATTACGACAATCAAACGCTGGAAGCTAAATCGGGAATCCTGCCGGGGGTGAACGGCTTCCGGCTCTTATTCGACAGACCGGGAAAGTTTTGGTTCCTGCGCATCGGGGCTGCTGAAAGCTCTATCCTGGAAAGCTGCCCGTATGTGAAAAGTGCGAAGGTACGGTATGTGGTGCCGTCTACTGCGTCAATAGAGGTCGAGGAAAGGGAAGCCGCGGCGATCCTGACCTTTGACGGGACAAGCCTGCTGGCCGACCGGGAGGAATTTCTCCTGGAGGTGGACCCGGACACGAAAAAGCTGGAACTGCCGGTCATCCGGATCAAAAAGCCCAAGGAGCTCAAACCGGGCAAAAAACTGGACCTGCAGGAAAACGAGATGCCGACGGCCCTCAAGATTTACGAGGAAATCCGGAAGATGGACGGCAGGCAGGAAAGCAGGCTTCTGCCGGAAGTGGACTATGTTGATGTCTCCGATCTGGATAACGTGGGATTCCTGCTCCAGTCCAGGATCATGGTGCGCCTGGGCGGGATGGATGACCTGGTTTATAAGCTGAATGCGGTCAATACGGTGTTTTCAAATAATATTAAAAAGAATGAAAAGGGTAAACTGGAATTCACTTCGGACGGGAATCCGGTTTTTACACCTGGAAGCGGGAGGTAGACAGCATGTTGCCAATTTTGGGAATGATCATCGGGATTCTTATCGGGGTTTTTTTCATTCCGGTAAATATTCCACAGCAGTATTCGACTTATGTGGCGGTAGCCATACTAGCCGCCCTTGACTCTGTTTTCGGAGGGGTCGTAGCCACCCTGCAGGAAAAATTCGATATGAAGATCTTCATATCCGGTTTTTTCGGAAACGCCCTGCTGGCGGCTATTCTGGCCTACATAGGGGATCAGCTCGGCATCCAGATCTACCTGGCGGCCATATTTGCCTTCGGCAACAGGCTGTTCCTCAATTTTGCAATTATTCGCAGATATATATTGAATAAGTCTGTCAAAAAAGATAATATATGATTGCAATCAAAATTGGTAGGGGGTTTCTTCTTTGGGTGATTTGATTGTAAGTGTGGATATAGGCACTTCCAAGGTAAGCTCGATCATTGGGAGGGTTCATAAGAATTCCCAACTGGAAATCCTGGGCAGGGGCATGTCCCCGTGCAACGGGCTGAAAAAGGGCGTCATCGTGGATATCGAAGCCACTGCCGCCTGTATCAGAAGTGCGGTTGAAGAAGCGGAAGCGGCCGCGAATATGAGGGTTGGTTCAGCCTTTATCAATATTCACGGCATGCATGTAAGTGTCATAAACAACAAGAGCTGGCTTGCCATATCCAATGGAAACAGGGAAATTACCCACCGCGATATCGACAGTATCCTGCACTCCGTGAGGGACATCGAAATTCCGGAGGACAGGCAGCTGATCGACGTAATCCCCAGGCAATACATCATCGACGGCTACGATGAGATCATTGATCCCATCGGCATGGTGGGAACCCGTCTGGAAGTGGACGCCGATATCGTCGTCGGAAAGATCACTTCCGTCCAAAATATCGTCAAGAGCGTGGAGCGGGCGGGAATCCAGTTGGACGGCATCGTCGCGGAAGCCTTTGCCACAGGCGAGATCTGCCTGACCGCGGATGAGCGGGACATGGGGGTCATTCTCCTGGATATCGGCGGAGGCGTGACCGATATATCGGTGTTCCAGGGGAAGAGACTGGTCTTTTATGATTCCATCCCCGTCGGCGGGGACCATATCACCAACGACATCGCCATAGGGCTTCGAATATCCAATACCGAAGCGGAGAAAATCAAGCGCCAGTTTGAACTGGCCCTGACCTCTCTGATTAAAAACGATCAGGAAATATCCGTATTCGATATCAACGAAAACAAGAAGAAAAACGTAAAGGTTTCCGAGGTCGTGGAAATTATTGAAGCAAGGGTTTATGAGATCTTTTCCCTCAGCCGGAACCAGCTTGCGAAGGCGGGAGCCCTGCTCAAGCCCGGCGGGGGCGTCGTTCTGACCGGCGCGGGTATTTCCTATGTGGACGGCAGCAGGCAGCTGGCCCAGGAGGTTTTCGAAGTGCCCGTAAGAGTCGTCCAGGCAGGGCAGATCCAGGGGGTATCCAAGCCGGAATTCATCCCTTCGGCCGGAATCATCCGGTATGTGGCCAGCATCAAGAAAGGGACCAGCCACGCAAGCGAGCTGAAGCTGAAAAAGCCCGGCGTTGCGCAGCCGAAGGAATCGGTGCTGGAGAAGATTCTCCGTTTCTTCAGGGAAATTTTTTAGGACAAGCGAAAAATAATTTCCGGTAAATCTTCCGGCAAAAATCGTAGAACCGCCGATCTTTTGCCAGAAGAACCGGAACTAATTTTTCGGTTGTCCTTTGCGAAAAAAACTAAGCTTGCTTTCAGGAATGGAATAAGATATTATTGAAGTAATGTATGGAAGAGGTTTATGTTCATTTCAGAACCCTTGACCGTGTGATTAACGAATGACGAAGGGGGATTCAATTTGCTGGAGTTTGATATCGACATGGAACAGTTTGCCCAGATCAAGGTCATAGGCGTCGGCGGCGGGGGCAACAATGCCGTCAACAGGATGATCACCGCCGGACTTCGCGGAGTGGAATTCATCGCAATCAACACTGACAAACAAGCTCTTTTTTTATCCAAAGCAAATACAAAAATTCAGATAGGCGATAAACTGACAAAAGGTCTCGGAGCCGGCGCAAACCCGGAAATTGGAGAACGTGCGGCCAATGAAAGCAAGGATGAGATCGCCCAGGCCGTAAAGGGCGCCGACATGGTGTTCGTAACGGCCGGCATGGGGGGCGGCACCGGCACCGGCGCGGCTCCTGTGGTAGCGCAGATCGCAAAGGAAATGGGAATCCTTACGGTTGGCGTCGTAACAAAGCCGTTCATGTTTGAAGGCCGGAAGAGAATGCAGTATGCGGAACAGGGCATAGAAAATCTGAAGGGCGTCGTAGACACCCTTGTAACAATACCGAACGACAGATTGCTGCAGGTAGCGGAAAAAAGAACCTCCATCATCGATGCGTTCCGGATGGCGGACGATGTTCTCCGCCAGGGCGTGCAGGGCATTTCCGACCTGATCGCGGTACCCGGACTGATCAACCTGGACTTTGCCGATGTCAAGACCATCATGCTCAATACGGGACTTGCCCATATGGGTATCGGAAGAGCCGCCGGCGAAGGCAGGGCGGAAGAAGCGGCCAAGCAGGCCATTCAGAGCCCGCTGCTCGAGACCTCCATCGAAGGGGCGAGAGGCGTGCTGCTGAATATCACCGGCGGCGCAGACCTCGGTCTGTTCGAAGTCAATCTGGCTGCAGAGCTGGTGCAGAAGTCGGCCGACCCGGATGCAAACATCATCGTCGGCGCCGTCATCGACGAAAACCTCAAGGATGAAATGCTGATCACCGTGATTGCTACGGGCTTTGAAAAGGGGCCCGTGATCAAGAAGATCGAAAAGATCGTTGAAAGAGCTTCCATCAAGCCGGAGGTGTCACAGCCGGCAGTGAAACGCCATGTGGCGGGCGAAGTATCCGAGGATGAACTCGAGATACCCACCTTCCTCCGGAAGAACCGTTTTAAATAATACCGGCACCATACGCCATAAGATTCCAAAGCAGATGATCGTTACCGATTGTCTGCTTTTTTATGAGGCGTAGTGCCATCTCATCCTGGCTGTTCTTGTCGTATACTTTCCATTTTTCTACAGGGTCAAGCGACACAAAAATCCGTTTCAATCAACTATAATTTGTATATATTTGTTTGCTGCCCATTGCATAAACGTACAGGCATACGAATATATCTAAAATAGGGGATGTCTCGCTTGGTACGGCTGTGAGGTAGACGGGTGGAAATCTATCTGGATGTCATTATCCTTGAAAATATTGTCATCAATTATTTAATATTACTGGTAACCGCAAAATTTTCAAAAAACAGGGCAGTCCACTTCCGACTGTTGCTGGGCGCGCTCGTGGGCGCCGCCTACCTGGTCCTGATGATCCTGCTGCCGGAAATGAAGATCTACACGACCGTTTTATCCAAGCTGCTGTTATCGGTTGCGATGGTGGCGGTTGCGTTCAGCTTCGGCAAGCTCTCGTCCTTCCTGAAGGCGCTGGCCATATTCTATGCCTCCACGTTCCTGTTCGCGGGCGCCGGGTTCGCCTTGCTTTTTTTCAACAACAGCGGGGGAGTAGTGCGGAACGGCGTTGTGCTTTCGCCCATTTCCTTTTTAAATACCCAATGGTCGGAGCTTTTGCTTGCCATTGCCGTTACGTTTATTCTCCTGCGGGTGGTGTGGGATGTGATTCAGAACCGGTTCCTGAGGGAAAAGATTCTCGTCCGGGTTTGCATCTCCTTTGACAAAAAAACCACCGACCTCAGCGCCCTTGTCGATACGGGCAATTCGCTGCACGACCCCCTGACCAACATGCCGGTGGTGGTGGTCGAATTCTCGGCGATCCGGGAGATCCTTCCGGACGATATCCGGGCCATTTTTGAAAGGGATTCCGAAAATGATCTGGGAAGCATTACCGACACTATCTCATGCTCCGCATGGTTTTCACGTTTCAGGCTTATTCCGTTCACGTCCCTCGGGAAGGAGAACGGGATGCTGCTGGGATTCAGGCCGGACTATATTGAGATAGGCAGTGACAGCGAAAGGAAAGGAGTCAGTGATGTAATCATCGGAATCTACAACAGATCCTTGTCAAGAAATGAGAAGTACCGGGCATTGCTTAATCCCGAATTAATGTAAATCATGCAGCGAAAGGAGATCGGAAATGGGCATTTTTAGGAAGTGGAGGCTGTTCCTGAGGATACGTTTTCTGAACCTGCTCAACAGGATAGGAGCAGGCAGGAGCTATCCCGTTCATTATATAGGAGGAAGCGAGGCGCTGCCGCCGCCGCTGACGTCGGACGAGGAGAACTACCTGCTGTCCAGGCTGGTGGAAAAGGATTACGGCGTAAAGAGCATACTGATCGAACGCAACCTGAGGCTGGTGGTCTATATCGCCCGAAAGTTCGAGAACACGGGGGTTGGGGTGGAAGACCTCGTATCCATCGGGACGATCGGGCTGATCAAGGCCATCAACACCTTCAATCCGTCCAAGAACATCAAGCTTGCCACCTATGCTTCCAGGTGCATTGAAAATGAGATATTGATGTACCTGAGAAGAAATAACAAGGTGAAGACGGAAATCTCCATCGACGAGCCACTCAACATCGATTGGGACGGAAACGAACTGCTGCTTTCCGACATTCTGGGCACCGAGAATGATATTATTCACCGGAGCCTGGAGGACGAGGTGGACAGGGAGCTTTTAAACACGGCCATGAAAAAGCTTTCCATCCGGGAAAAGAAAATCATGGAATTGAGGTTCGGCCTTTCCAACGGGATCGAGAAGACCCAAAAGGAAGTGGCAGACATGCTGGGGATTTCCCAATCGTATATTTCCCGGCTGGAAAAAAGGATCATCAGCCGCCTGAAGAAGGAGATCAACCGAATGGTATGAACCTCCAAAGCCGCTTTGTCAAGGCCTTTGACAAATATTTTTTGCGGACGGACGCAGTATAAAATAAACCTCCATGGCAATAATGTTACTATTCAAGGAGGCGGTAAATCAAACTTCGATCGAAGTTGGTTTGCACCGTTCCGATACTTTGCCGGGAGGTTTTTTATGCTGGTCAACAAGGTTGAAATATGTGGTGTAAATACTTCAAAACTGCCGGTTTTATCCAATGATCAAAAGAAGGTCCTTTTTGAACGGATGCACAAAGGGGATACCAGCGCGCGGGAGGAATTCATAAACGGGAATCTCCGCCTGGTGTTAAGCGTGATCCAGCGGTTCAACAACAGGGGGGAATATGTGGACGACCTTTTCCAGGTGGGCTGTATCGGGCTGATAAAGGCGATCGACAATTTTGACGTATCCCAGAACGTAAAATTTTCCACGTATGCCGTTCCCATGATCATCGGCGAAATCCGAAGGTATCTTCGTGACAACAATTCCATACGCGTCAGCAGATCCCTGCGGGATATTGCCTATAAGGCGCTTCAGGCCAAAGAAAAGCTTACCAGCAGAAACTCGAAAGAGCCGACCATAGCGGAAATCGCTCAAGAGCTGCAGCTTCCGAAGGAGGATGTGGTGTTTGCGCTGGATGCCATACAGGACCCCATCTCGCTTTTCGAATCCGTCTATCATGACGGCGGGGATGCAATTTACGTGATGGACCAGGTCAGCGACGAGAAAAATATCGATGAAAACTGGCTTGAGGGTATTTCCTTAAAGGAAGCCATGAGAAAGCTGAACGACCGGGAAAAGTTGATCCTGAACCTGCGGTTTTTCGAAGGCAGGACGCAGATGGAGGTGGCCGAGGAGATCGGGATTTCCCAGGCCCAGGTGTCAAGACTGGAAAAAACGGCTCTCCTGCACATGAAAAAGTATATTTGACCCTTTATAAAACACCGGGAGGTGTTTTTTTTATTGCAAGCCACATATATTTATAATAACGAAACGGACGGCTGGTGTAGGGGATGAATCGTTCCTCCGATTTCAGACAGAAGGAAGTCATTAATATTGCGGACGGCAAGCGGCTCGGGTTCGTGTCGGACGTGGAGATCGACCTGGATTCCGGCAAAATCGACGCCATTATTTTGCCGGGGGTAGGCAGGCTGTTCGGCCTTCTCGGCAAGGAAAGCGAGTTTGTAATCCCCTGGGAGAGAATCCAGAAAATCGGGGAGGATATTATTCTTGTGGACCTGGACGAGCGATTCATCCGCAAATACTTTGATTAACGCGGCATAGTGATATCTTGCCGCAAATAATGGGGTATAAAGCTTTTCCCGGATTTCCCGATATATAGAAAGAGCAGATACAAAAGAGAAAGCAGAGAGGTACTGAAATGAAGTGTCCATATTGTGGCTTTGTAGAGGACAAGGTGATCGATTCCAGGCCCACGGAGGAAAATGCCGCGATCCGAAGGCGCCGTGAATGCTCCAAATGCATGAAGCGCTTCACCACCTACGAAAAGGTGGAAAGCGTGCCGCTGATGGTGGTCAAGAAGGACAAGACCCGTCAGACCTTCGACAGGGAAAAGCTGCTGAACGGCTTGCTAAGGGCATGCGAAAAAAGGCCTGTCTCCATCAACGATCTGGAAAAAACAGTGGATGAGATCGAAGGCCAGATTCTCAATACCCTCAAAAGGGAAATCACTTCCCAGGAGATCGGCGAAATGGTCATGGCGAAGCTGAAAGACCTGGACGAAGTGGCCTATGTCCGATTTGCCTCCGTATACCGGCAGTTCAGAGACATCAATACGTTCATGGACGAGCTCCATAAGCTCCTCAAGGACAAGTAGCGTTCCAAAACAGCCGAAGCAGCTTGCAGCCTGTGCCAAGCCAATTTGCCCAGAAGAAACCGTCCGGCTCCGGATGGTTTTTTGCTTTTTCTTAATTATTTTTTATTTCCCATGTGATCTTTCATCTTCCCGGAAGGTTTTATAGATGAACCGGTTCTTTGTACACGCCAATACGACACATAAAGGAGAAACAGGAGTGAATGAGCCTATAGCCGGAACGGCTGACCCGAAGCTCGTGATAGAACGCTATAAAGACACTGTCTTCAAAGTGGCCTATGCCTATTGCAAAAACAGAAGCGACGCGGAGGACGTCTTTCAGGAGGTATTCCTCCGTTATTTAAAAAAGATGCCCCGTTTTTCGGACGAAAACCATGCAAAAGCCTGGTTTATCCGGGTTGCCATTAATTGCAGCAAAAAAACGCTGCTGTCCGGCTGGTTCCGGAAAACGGTCTCTTTGGATGAAAACCTGAGCTTTGAGACAGCGGAAGAAAGCGGGTTGTTTTACGCCGTTATGGAGTTGCCGCTGAAATATCGGGCGGTTATACACCTTTATTATTATGAAGGGTACAAAATCAGGCAGATCGCCGAAATCACCTCGCAATCGGAAACTGCCGTTTCCACCCAGCTCCAGAGGGCGCGGGAGATGCTGAAAAAAAGGTTGAGGGAGGATTTGATCTATGAATAGGAAAGTGTATCAAAACGCATTTCGAAATATTACCGTTTCCCCTGAAATTCTGGACGGGGTTCTTGAAAAGGCGGACCGTATCCGGGAAGAAAGACGGAGAAAAAGCGCTAAACGCTTAAAGCTGCTTGTTCCCGTCGCGTTATTACTGGCGGCGTCGGCCATAACGGTGTCGGCGTCGGCATATCCCGGCGTTGCCGGGGTTCTCAGGGATTTTTACAGCCAATTGTTTTCTACGGATAAAAGTGGAATGGATCCGGGGAAAATCGGATTTCTGGAGGAAAACGGCGCAGGCCCTGTCGGGTCGTTTGTCCGGAACGGCGTAAGCCTGAATGTGGAAGGAATGATCGGGGACAGCAATTATCTATACCTCAAGTATTCCATATCGCGGGCGGAAAAGTACGACAAGGATACGGAAACCGCTTTTGCCGCGCCAAAGCTTTATATCGGGGATATGGTCAAGGGCATCCTGCCTGCGGCCTGCAGCACGGTTTCCGTTTTGGGCGAAGACAAGCCCGGACGGGTGGACCAGGCGGCGCTGTACCACGTGGATGCAAACCGGTCCATAGCCGGTGAAACCGCCACTTTTGTCATGAAAGGCAGTGGGATTTATTCCGCCGCGGAGATCAATCTCGCGGAGGCCTATAAAAAATACGGCGCCAGACCGGCCGAAAACAGGGAAGACCCCTACGACCTTCCCGACTGCCGCATGAACATGCCGTTCAACAACGAATATGGGGGTAAAATCCTCCTGAATTCCATCGGTTTTGTAAACAACAGGCTGGTATTGGCAGTCGATTCCTCGGGGTATTATGAGATCCCGGAAATCTTCCTGCGCAGCAAACAAACCGGCCGGATTTATTCCCGGTGTGATGGTTACCTGTCGGTGAAACGAAATGGTGCCGAATACTACCCATATGAGATGGAAAGCGCGGACCAGCTGGAGGATTTTGAAATCGTGATGCGGCAGGAATATCATTTCAGCTTCCCGTTGTCCTATACCGACCGGACAAAAGAACTGGATACCGATGGTCAAGCTCCGCCGGCGCAGAGTGGCGTCAGGCTCGAAAGCATCCGAATATCGCCCCTTTCCATTAACATCCGGGGATTCGCAGACAAGGACAAATCCCCTATAGATGCTGCCAGAAACTGCTCCATTCGGCTGAAGGACAAGACCGTACTGGGCAATTTTCAATTCAGCTACTGCGATTACGGAAATGCCGACGGATCCTTCACTTCGGGTGCGTCGTTCAGTGAGCCGGTTATGCTGGATTCCATGGAAACGGTCATCATCGAATACGGAACGGAACGGCTTGAAATACCGGTTAAATGGAAGAATTGAAAAAAATGTAAATATAGTATGTACAAACGCAGGCATTTATAGTAGTATTGTGTTGGAAATAAATGTATTTAGTAACAACATAATACTTTCGGGGGATGCGAGTATGTACTCCAAACTAAAAAGCTGCGGTCTGCTTGGGATAGACGGCTACACCGTCGAGGTCGAGACGGACATCAGCAGCGGTATACCGGTCTTTGACCTGGTAGGTCTCGGGGATGTGGCCGTCCGGGAAGCCAGGGAGCGGGTCCGGTCTGCGATCCGGAATTCCGGATTTGAATTTCCCATTCGAAGAATTACGGTAAATCTTGCTCCCGCAAGTCTGAAGAAGGAGGGCTCCTCCTTCGACCTTGCCATAGCCCTTGGCGTGCTTGCTTCCGCAGATGTGGTCAATCCGGAGGCGATGGCCCATTCCATGTTTACCGGCGAGCTTTCCCTGGACGGCGGAATCAAGCCCGTAAAGGGCATCCTGCCGATGGCTGCATATGCCCGGCGCAGCGGCGCAGCCAATCTGGTCCTGCCGGCCGCCAACGCGGAAGAGGCATCCGTTGTCAAAGGACTGAACGTCATACCGGTTCATACGCTGGAGGAAACCGTCCGGTTTATCCAACAGGAAGAAAGCATAGTTCCGTATGTGTCCTCCGGCGATTGCATGGCAACTGTGCGGCAGGAATATGATGTGGACTTTGCGGAGGTAAAAGGCCAGGAGACGGTCAAAAGGGCACTGGAGGTGGCGGCATCCGGGGGACACAACTGCATTATGCTGGGTTCGCCCGGTAGCGGCAAAACCATGTTGGCCAAAAGGCTGCCCACAATCCTTCCGCCCATGACCTTCGAGGAAGGGCTTGAGGTCACGAAGATACACAGTATTGCGGGCATTCTGCCTCCGGGTTTGTCGCTGGTGACGGCAAGACCTTTCCGGAGCCCTCACCATACCATTTCCGATGTCGGCCTCGTAGGAGGCGGGAGTATGCCGAAGCCGGGCGAAATCAGCCTGGCCCACTACGGGGTTTTATTCCTGGACGAGCTGCCGGAGTTCGGCAAAAAATCCCTCGAGGCGCTCCGACAGCCTCTCGAGGATGGGGTGATCACCATCAGCCGGGCGAATGCCAGCCTGACTTATCCGGCCAAATCCATGCTGGTCTGTGCGGCCAATCCCTGCAAATGCGGGCGGTATCTCGATCCCACGGGGCAATGCACTTGTACTCCGAAGCAGGTCCAGGGCTATCTCGGAAGGCTGTCCGGCCCCTTGCTGGACCGGATGGACATCCATATAGAAGTCGCGTCCGTGAAATACAGCGAAATAGACGGCGGCTCCGCCGGCGAATCCTCCGGAGTAATCCGGGAACGGGTTGAAAAAGCTAGAAGGATTCAGCTGGAACGGTATAAGGGGCTGAAGATATATTCCAATTCGCAGCTTCAGCCGGTGATGCTGAGTAAATTCTGCAAGCTGGATGAAAAATGCAGGAATATCCTGAAAAATTCCTTTGACCGGCTGGGGATGAGCGCAAGGGCGTACAGCAGGATTTTAAAGGTCGCAAGGACGATTGCGGATATGGATTGCAGCGAGGAGATCCGTCCCATCCACCTGGCCGAGGCGATCCAGTACCGCAGCCTGGACCGGAAGGTCTGGAACATGTAATTCGAAGGACGTACCGGAGGGATACAGATCGGATGACATGCCGGCATGATGTCGTTAATAAGACACAGGAGTGAGAAAACTTGTCAAAGGATTTGAAATATTGGGCCTGGTTCAGTTCCCTTGTAAAAATAACGCCGCGCAGACGCCTGAAGCTCCTGAAGCACTTCGGGGAACCGGCGCTGCTGTGGGAGTGCCCGGAGGCGGAGCTGCGGAAGCTTCCCTTTTGTACTCCGAAAACGGTCGAGGCGGTCCTGGACGGCCGATTAAGGAATAATGCGGCGGGAATCCTGGAAGCCGTCTGCATATACGGAGCTGATATCATTCCCATAACGGATGAACGATATCCGGAACTGTTGAAAAACATACCTGACCCGCCGCTTGCCCTATATTGCAGAGGAAAGCTGCAAAAGGAAGAGGCCTGCGTCGCAGTGGTCGGCTCCAGAAAGGCGACCTGCTACGGGCTGGATATGGCAAAGCGCCTTTCCGGCGATCTGGCAAAGCAGGGGGTCACGATCGTCAGCGGCATGGCCCGGGGAATCGATTCCAAAGCCCATCTGGGGGCGCTGGAATCGGGAGGGCGGACGATTGCCGTGCTCGGCTGCGGTGTGGATGTTATCTATCCGTTCGAAAACAGGGACTTGATGAATCGAATCTGCGAATCCGGCGCGGTAATTTCCGAATATGTACCCGGCACACAGCCGATTCCCGCCAATTTCCCGGCTAGAAACAGGATCATAAGCGGTCTTTCGCAGGGAGTGGCCATTATCGAGGCGGGTGAGAAAAGCGGCTCGCTGATCACCGCGGATTTTGCCCTGGACCAGGGCAGAGAGGTTTTTGCAGTGCCCGGCAATATAAACAGCAGGAACAGTTTCGGTACGAACAAACTGATCCGGGAAGGGGCCAGACTGGTGACGGACGCGGCGGACATCCTGGAGGAGCTGGGGATATGCCGTCCAGGGGATGGGAAGAGAGCAGTCCTGTGGAACCGGCTGCAGGGAACCGGTACAAAACAGTTCCCGGAACCCCTGTTTGGGAAGGAGGAGCGCACCATATCCCAAAGACTGCTTGAAGGGCCGGCCCATATTGATGGGATCGCACGGGATTGCGGCATAAGTGTGCAGCTTGTAAGTTCAGTTCTTGTCATGCTTGAATTGAGCGGCTTTGTCGAGCAGTTGCCGGGAAAGTATTACAAATTGGCGGAATAAATCTCATGAATCCGAAAACAAAACACTTTCATATAGAAAAAAAGGTATTGTACTATAAATTGCTGAGGATGTAATATGATAACAGGATTCATGAGGAGAATGAAAATGAAATATACTACAAAAGGCAAAGTTTTTTACCCTGACTATTATGCGAATATGTACTTTTGTAATAATGAAACCTTTCAAAATCAAGGAGAGGTCGATTGCAGATACCAGATCATTCTCATTGAAAAGGGCTGCGGATTTCTAAAGGTTGGAGAGACCCGCAGTGTTATCTTGTCCCCTATGATTTGCTGTTTAAATGAAAAAGAGCGGGTGGAAATCGAAAAATCCGCAGATATTAAGGCAAGATCTCTTTATTTCAGCCCGGATATCATCAATAAAAGCCTTAGCTTTGACAATATGCATGACGAGGCTGCCCAAATGGCTTTGACGGATTCTCAGGACCGCTGGTATTTGCGCCCGTTTTATTTGCGTGATTCGAAATATCCGGGGATTTTTCATGTGGAGGATTCCTTGTTGAACCGCTTATCCCGGATGCTAACCAATATAGGAAAGGAATTGGAGCTGCAGCCGGATGATGGCTGGCCATGCAGAAGCAGGGCTTTTCTGATTGAGCTTTTAATGTTTTTATGCAGAATATACGATTGCCCAAGCGGCAATCCGATTTTCCACGTAACGGATTCATCCTGTGAGATCGACCCGGTTTTAATGTACCTGCATGCAAACTATCAAAATAAAATTACGCTGCAAAAATTGTCAAAAGATTTTCATACCAATAAGACCACATTAAATATACATTTCAAAAGGGTTACCGGTGTAACCGCCATGAATTACCTTTATAAGCTTAGAATCAGTATTGCCTGTGCTATGCTTAGGAATACGCTGCTTTCCATATCGGAAATATTGTCTATGGTGGGTTTCAAGGACGATGCCCACTTTGGAAGAATATTCAAGAAGCATATTCAATGTTCCCCATCCGAATACCGGGAGCGAAATTGTTGGATGCTTTATTGACTCATGGTTCATTTCCTATTAGCTGCATATCCTTTTCCATCTGCACTATTTTCCATCGTCTGTTTTTGTTACCCTTTAGAAAAATGCCCAGACTATTTGAGATAGGAGATGACAAGTTTGAAAAGGATTTACATCTTGTTTTTCGGTTTTTTATTTTTATTTTGCAATAGTATTTCCGCGTTTTCTTCCGAGCAGCAATTCATCTCATCCGAGGATGCTTATTTGAAGGATAGCGATTTGAAACAAAATGTTTATTATCAAAATGTTCCAAAAGCAAAGCTGCCTGTAGTATTTCTGGCACACAACGGAGACCATGACGGAACGGCCTGGGGCGATTTCCCCCAACAGATTGCAAATGCAGGCTTTTTTGCCGTAAATATCACTTATCGATATGAAAGCGATGTTTCATCTGCCATAGAGTATACCCTTGAGAAATATGCAGATAAAATCGACACTGAAAACGTTTCTTTTGTAGGTGGCTGTCATGGCGCACTGATGCTGTCTCAGGTTTTTACAGAAGGAAGTTCGAAGTATACGGTGAAAAATTTTGTTATGCTCAGTCTTGCTGAAATGAATCTGGATTTTTTGACAGGGAAACACCCGCCGGTCCTTGCATACTATTCTTTAAAGGACGAACTGGGCGAGGGGTATGCTTCCACTACCAAAATGGTTGCCGCTGATTTGCTTTCAGCCCCCAAAAAAGTAGTTGCAAATACGGATCCGGCCCATGGGGACGGCATGGTGGTAAAAGCTGCAAACAAAGATCAGATTCGCAAGGATATTATCGAATGGCTGAGAAGTACGAACTCCAGTGTATCAAGCAGTAAATACAAGGTAGACAATACGAAAGACACGATTGCCATCGGGAAAAACAGCGTATCCGTATTGGCCTTTAAAAACAATATCAAAGGAACAAAAGGGGCTGTTTTTACTGTTTTGAAAGCAGACGGAAAAACGGCAGTAGTGAGCGGGAATATGGCAAAAGGGATGAAGCTTAAAGTGCTGGCGGCGGATAAAAAGACCTTTACGATTTATTCTATTATCCAGTAATGCGATCCCTATAAATACAGTTTTCCAGTTTTGTTCCTTTATCGCTTTTTTAGTCCTGTTCAAATAATTTTGGGAAGGGGGAATCATGAACCTCTTCCCTTTTTATAAGCATTACCGACGTCGGCCCGGCCTATCCGGCCAAAATCTGAAAATAAAGTACCAAATCGGCTAAAAAAACCTACTGTATATTCCTTTGACAAGAATGTAAAATGAAGCCAAAAAAGAGATGGGGGATTATCCATGAAAAAAAGAGGATGGACCGTTTTGACAGTCCTGTTTGCCCTGTGTTCCATATTTGTGGGATGCGGCGGAAATGCAGAGGGTCCGTACAAGGACGGAGAGTACGAGGGGAAATCCGGGGCGACCACGGAGGGGTACTACGGAAAAGCAAATGTAACGGTGAAAAAGGGCAGGATCGACAAAGTGGATTTTAAAATCTACGACACCGCTGTTTTTAAATCTTTCGGCAACTCGAAGCATAAGGATGCGGACGAGCTGCTGCTGGATGAGACCTATAAGAACGAGGTATATGAAACGGCGCCAGGATACCAGGAGCAGACGGAGAATGAACTGAAGGGCATAGAAAAATATGAAGGCGAGCTGGTGGAGAAACAGGCTGTGGACGAGGTTGACGCCATTTCAGGGGCGACCTGGTCCTACGAATTGTTCCAGGAAACGTTGAAGGACACGCTGGAGCAGGCACGGAAATAACGGCGGCCTTTACCGCCGGCTCAAGCCGGGAAATAATGGCTTTTACCGCGGCGTATGGAAAAAAGGAATTTATATTTATTATTCGAACAAGGGCGAATACGAATTTTCGGATTCGAACAAGGGCAAATAATAAAAAGAAACAAGTTGTAGATTTTATTTAAAAATGTGATAATATATGATTTGTATCAAATACCTTTTTAAAGAACATGCGTTGATGGAGGATAGGATGGCAAACAACCTGGTAATAGTCGAGTCTCCGGCAAAAGCGAACACGATCGGCAAATTTCTCGGGAAGGATTACAAGATTATTGCTTCCGTAGGACATGTCAGGGATTTACCCAAAAGTCAGATCGGCGTGGATGTCGAGCATGATTTTGAACCCAAATACATCACCATACGGGGCAAGGGAGATGTCATCAGCAAGCTGAAAAAGGAAGCGAAATCGGCGGAAAAAGTCTTCCTCGCCACCGACCCCGACCGCGAAGGCGAAGCGATTTCCTGGCACCTTGCGAACCTGCTCAATATCAGTGAAACCGAAAAATGCAGGATCACCTTTAATGAAATAACGAAAAACGCCGTCAAAAACGCCGTCAAGGCGCCAAGGAAGATCGATATGGATCTGGTTGACGCGCAGCAGGCCAGGAGGGTGCTGGACCGGATCGTGGGCTACAAGATCAGCCCGCTGCTGTGGCGGAAGGTCCGGAAGGGTCTGAGCGCCGGACGCGTGCAGTCCGTGGCGGCAAGGCTCATCTGCGACCGGGAGGAGGAGATCGAGAATTTTGATCCGGAAGAGTACTGGACCATTACGGCCCGGCTTTCCAGGAAAAAAGCGGGACCTTCCTTTGACGCGAAATTTTTCGGCACGGCGGACGAAAAGATCGAGCTGACCAACGAGGCCCAGGTAAAGGGCATCCTAAAGCAGCTGGAAGGAAAGAAATACATCGTCCAGAAGGTAAAAACCGGCGAAAAGAAAAAATCGCCCGCTCCGCCCTTCACCACAAGCACCATGCAGCAGGAAGCGGCCAGGAAGCTCGGCTTTCCCACGAAAAAGACCATGATGGTCGCCCAGCAGTTGTACGAAGGAATCGAGGTCAAGGGCCACGGGGCCGTGGGTCTTGTTACCTATATCCGTACCGATTCGACGAGAATCTCGACGGAAGCCCAGCACGACACGAAAAACTACATCTCGGAAAAATACGGACAGAAGTATCTGCCCGAAGAATTCCGGGTCTACAAGAACAAATCCGCGTCCCAGGACGCCCACGAAGCCATCCGGCCGACCTACGTGACCATGGATCCGGAAAGCGTGAGAGATTCCCTGACAAACGACCAGTACAAGCTTTACAAGCTGATCTGGTCCAGGTTTATCGCAAGCCAGATGGCGTCGGCGGTATACGACACCGTATCGGCGGACATAACGGCCGGGAATTACCTCTTTAAGGCAAACGGCTCCAAAATAAAGTTCCAGGGCTTCATCGCCGTATATACCGAAGGACGGGATGAAGAAACGGACGATGGAGAGGTTTCGATTCCCGAGCTTTCCGAAAAGGAACAGCTGGATCTGAAAAAAATGGAGGATAAACAGCACTTTACCCAGCCGCCTCTCCGCTACACCGAAGCAACGCTGGTCAAGGTGCTGGAAGAGAAAGGAATCGGCAGGCCGAGCACCTATGCCCCCATTATCACCACCATCCTTGCCAGAGGGTACGTGGAGAAGGAAAAGAAGTTCCTTCTGCCCACCGAGCTCGGAAAAATCGTAAACGACCTGATGAAGACCAATTTCCAGGATATTGTGGACGTGCAGTTTACGGCCCAGATGGAAAGGAAGCTGGACGATGTGGGCGAAGGCGCCAAAAAGTGGGTCGAGATCATGAAGGAATTTTACGGGCCCTTCGCGGATACGCTCAAGGAAGCGGAAGACAAGATCGGCCATATCGAGATCCCGGATGAAGTAACCGATATCAAATGCGAGAAGTGCGGCCGCAACATGGTGATCAAAAGCGGCCGGTTCGGGAAATTCCTGGCGTGTCCCGGTTTCCCGGAATGCAGGAACGCGAGGCCGATCCTGGAAGAGGCCGGCGTAAGCTGTCCCAAATGCGGCGGCAAGGTGCTGTTTAAAAAGACCCGGAAGGGCAGGCGGTATCTCGGATGCGAAAACAACCCCAAATGCAGCTTTATGACATGGGATATGCCGGCCGGGGAAAACTGCCCCAAATGCGGGAACTTCCTGGTGAAGAAATATACGGGCAAGAAGCTGACGCTGAAATGCAGCAGTGAAAGCTGCGACTACACAAGGGAAAACGTGAAGGACAACGCGAAGGAATAAGACGCGCAAGATAAGACATCAAAGAACAAGACGCGAAAGAATAACACGCGAAAGAATAAGAAACGGGGAAATCGCCCGGGGCGGGGAAGCAGAAGAATGTCGGAACAGTTCGTCAATATCATAGGAGCCGGGCTTGCTGGAAGCGAAGCGGCCTGGCAGGCGGCCAAAAGAGGCGTCCGGGTGCGGCTTTTCGAAATGAAGCCGCGTCGGTTTTCTCCGGCGCATCACCTGGAAGCCTTTGCGGAACTGGTGTGCAGCAACTCGCTCCGGTCGGACCGGCTGGAAAACGCCGTCGGCCTGCTCAAGGAGGAAATGCGACAGTTGGATTCCCTCATCCTGCGCTGCGCCGACGCTACGAGGCTGCCCGCGGGAGGAGCCCTTGCCGTCGACCGGCTGGGCTTTTCCGAAATGGTCACGGACGAATTGACCGGCCATCCCAATATCACCGTTATAAGGGAAGAGGTCTCGAAGCTTCCCGGGGATGGCGTGACGATCATCGCAACGGGCCCCCTCACCTCTGACGCTCTGTCGGAGTGCATAGCGGAGCTGACCGGCAGGGAATCCCTCTATTTTTATGACGCCGCCGCGCCGATCGTAACCTGTGAATCCATCGATATGGAGGTAGCCTTCCGCGCATCCCGTTACGGGAAGGGGTCGGACGACTACATCAACTGTCCGATGAGCCGGGAACAGTACGACCGGTTTCAAAACGAGCTCATCCATGCGGAAGTGGTGCCCCTCAAGGTTTTTGAAAAGGAGATTCTTTTCAGCGGCTGCATGCCGGTTGAAAGCATGGCTTCCAAAGGCTACGATACTCTGCGGTTCGGGCCGCTGAAGCCCGTCGGCCTGCCGGACCCGCGCACCGGGGAGGAGCCCTACGCCGTGGTCCAGCTGAGGCAGGACAACAAGGAAGGGACCTTGTACAATATCGTCGGTTTTCAGACCCATTTGCGCTGGCCGGAGCAGAAAAGGGTGTTCAGCCTGATCCCGGGGCTTGAGAACGCGGAATTCGCCCGTTACGGCGTCATGCACAGGAATACGTATATTCATTCTCCCGGTCTGCTGGATGCAACCTACCGGATGAAATCCAGACCGGAACTCTATTTTGCCGGGCAGATCACCGGGGTCGAGGGCTATATTGAATCGGCCGCGTCAGGCCTGGTTGCCGGGATCAATGCGGCGCTGGCCATCCTTGGCAGGCCGGACTGCGTCTTTTCGCCCGAAACGGCCATCGGTTCCCTGGCCGCCTATGTTTCCGGAAACGCGGTCGGCAGGTTCCAGCCCATGAACGCAAGCTTCGGCCTGATAAAACCGCCTGCCGGAAAGTTCAGGAAGAAGCAGGAAAAATATCTTGCCATCGCGGAAAACGCTCTGTCCCAAATAAAGAATGCGGGCGTTTGACGGCTTATTTCCCTTCTAAAATCCAAAATCGGTCAAAAATCCCACAATATCTTGTCGGAAAGCATAAGAATGACACATTATATAGTTGTATTTGTCCTGCCAATGTGTTAAAATCATTGTATCTATATGGAATATTATGTATGCGTGCTTTACCGGTATCCAAACTTTTCATAAAGGATATCGCCGTGTTATGCCGAAATAGATATGAATGGATTTTGTTGAGTTTTGGCGAAAGGAAGGCAGGCTGTATGCTGGAAAAACTGACAAGCAATCTGACGCTCAGAGAAAAGGCGCTGGACGCGGCATGGACACGGAATGAAGTAATCGCGCAGAATATCGCCAACGTCGATACGCCGAATTACAAGAAAAAAACGGTCCGTTTTGAGGAATACCTGGAGGATGCCCTAGACAAGGACGGCTTCAAGGGGAATACAACGGACAAAAGGCATATCCAGATCGGGTCGGCCTCGGCAGACCAGGCAAAAGTCAAAATTACGACGGAATATTCGAATCTCAGCACACGGCTGGACGGCAACAATGTGGACATCGAAAGTGAAATGGCTTCTCTCGCCAAGAACGATATACGGTACAATGCGATCACCCAGAGCATCAGCGGCAGCTTTACCAAGCTGCGGTCCGTGATCAGGGAAGGAAAGTAGCAGGAACGAAAGAAAAAGGAAGGGAAGCATAGGATATGAGTTATTTCGGCGCGCTTGACATAGGAGCTTCGGCATTAACCGCACAAAGACTGCGGATGGATACCATATCGCAGAATATAGCCAATGCCAATACTACCCGGACGGAGAACGGCACTCCCTACAGGAGAAAGCTGGTTGTATTCCAGGAGCAGCCCCAGGGCACTTCGTTTTCGGAATACCTGACCCAGAGCAGCCGGGACCGCTATATCGGCAAGGGAGTCAAGGTGGCCGCGGTCGTGGAGGACCAGAGTCCCTTCCGGAGGATTTATGATCCCGGAAATCCGGACGCCGACGCGAAGGGATACGTAGAAATGCCCAACGTGGATACCGTAACGGAAATGGTCAATATGATTTCGGCAACAAGGGCATACGAGGCGAACGTAACGTCGATCAATGTCACAAAAAGCATGGCGTTGAAGGCATTGGAGATTGGAAGATAATACGCCGGAAATGCGGCGTTGAAAAATTGGGATCGGCAAACAGCATGGAAGGATAGATCAGGCAGGATGCAAAGGATAAAGGGGGTAACAGGGTATGGCCCTTAACCAGATTGGAACCGTCGGTTCGCTTGCACCGTCCCGTTCTCTTTTTGAAACGGCTGAAAAGCAGAATTCCGCAAGCACTGTAACGATCCCCTTTTCGGATTACCTGAACCAGGCTTTGAACAATACCAACAGCCTGCTTCTCGATTCCGAAAAGCTGGCGGACGAATTTGCCGCCGGAAAGACCGATAACATCCACCAGGTGGCGATTGCCTCGGAAAAAGCGGATCTCGCGCTGCAGTTTACCATGCAGATCCGGAACAAGATCCTCGACGCCTATATGGAAATCATGCGCATGACGATCTGACGGGCGGCTGAAGGCAGGTTTACGAAGGAAGAATACGGTTACAGGGTGGTGGGACATTGCCGGATTTCATTAAAAAATATCTTGACCAGCTCAAGGAATTCTGGAACAGTCTTGACAAATCGCAAAAAACGCGTCTTTACATAACCTCCGCAATTGTGGTGGCCGTCATTGCAGTCAGTATTTTCATGCTGACCAAGCCCAACCGGATCGTCCTCTTTTCCAGCTCCGACAAGGCGCAGATCGGTGAAATGATCACGATCCTGGATGACAACGGCATCTGGAATTCGGCGGGGAACGACGGGGGCAGCATCCTCATCGACTCGAAAAACAACAACAAGGCGCAGGTGATCCTGGCGCAGGCCGGGTATCCGAAGGACGGAATGACCTTCGAGGACGCCATCTCCAAAATCGGCATTACCACGGCGGAAAGCGACAAGAAGCATATTTGGAAAGAGCAGCAGGTCTCGGACCTGGAAGCGAAGATCAAGATGCTGGACAATATCGACGAAGCAGTTGTGTCGCTGACTACACCGGAAAAAACGATGTTTTACACGGAGGGGCAGGAGCAGCCCAGACCGACGGCCTATGTCATGGTCAAGCCCAACAAGAAGCTTACGGATGCCCAGATCGAAGGCATTGTCATGCTGGTTTCGCGGAGCGTCGAAAACCTGAATCCCAAGGATGTCACCGTGGCGGACAACAACAGCAATATCCTGAACACCAATGCTTCGGATGATTCCGTCAGCGCCGCCAACAACCAGGAGGAATTGAGGCAGAAAAGGGAAAAAGAGCTGGAGCAGAAGGTCTTGAATTATTTCAATGTCGGCGGATTTGACAATTTCGATACCCTCCGGGTGGTGGCCAATGCGACGCTGGACTTCGACAAGGACAAATCCCAGATCAAATCCATTACCAATCCGGAAGGAATGGAGGGCGGCGCGGTCATCAGCAGCAAGACCAGCGAGGAGACCGTCAAAAACGGCTCCGCGTCCGGAACGCCGGGACAGGAAGCCAACCCCGGCGATACCAACAACACTTCCTATGCAATGGGCAACGGCGGAAATTCCGACTATTCCAACAAGTCGGCGGAAACCAACTTCGGCTACGACGAGCAGCTCCGTGAAACGGAAAAAGCCACGGGCAAGCTCCTTACGGCCGAATCCGGCCTGGCCATCTCCCTGTGGTATGGGAAGAAAGTGACGGACGGCTCCAAGATCGACGACACCTTCATCAATGACATAAAAAACGGCATGAGCATGGCGACCGGAATACCGGTCAAAAACATATCGGTCAGCAAAATGAAGCTTGCGGCGCCCGAGGTGGTCCAGACCACCCTCAACGACCGGATCAAGCAGATGGTCTCCGACTACGGTTTCTTTGCATTGATGCTCTTCCTGATCATCGGACTGCTGATCGCCGGAATGCCGCGCAAAAAGAAGGAACCCGAGCCGGAGGCGCTGCAGCCGGCCATGGCTACCGGGTCCGGACCGAAGTTCGTCGTTCCGGAGCAGGAGGAGCCTCTGCCGGAAATCGAACTGGAAGAACGGTCGGAAATCAAGAAACAGATCGACAAGTTTGTCAAGCAGAAACCGGATGCCGTCGCCCAGCTTTTGAGGAACTGGCTTTCCGACGAATGGGACGGCTAGGCTTTTAATACAGCGTATAATACCTTTTTAAGAAAGGCTTTTGCATATGGCGAGGTCATCAGGGACGAAAACCGAACGCTCCGGCCGTGAAAAGGCGGCGATGCTCCTTATTTCCATCGGCCCGGAAAAATCGGCGGAAATATTCAAGCATTTGAAGGAAGAGGAGATTGAACAGCTTACGCTTGAAATCGCGAATATCCGGACCGTATCTCCAGAGGAAAAGGAAAAGGTCATGGAGGAGTTCTACCAGATCTGCCTTGCCCAGGAATACATCGCCGAGGGCGGTATCGGATATGCCAAGGAGATCCTGGAGAAAGCCCTGGGAACCCAGAAGGCCCTTGATGTCATCAACAAGCTGACGGTGTCCCTGCAGGTCCGGCCCTTCGAATTTGTCCGGAAAGCGGACCCGTCCCAGTTGCTGAACTTCATCCAGAAGGAGCATCCGCAGACCATCGCCCTGATCCTGGCCTACCTCAAGCCGCAGCAGGCCTCCGTTGTCCTTGCCGCTTTGCCGCAGGACAAGCAGGCCGATGTTGCCAGACGTATCGCCACCATGGACAGAACTTCGCCGGAAGTCATCAAGGAAGTGGAACGGATCCTGGAAAAGAACCTGTCGTCCCTGGTTACGGAGGACTTTACCGCCGCCGGCGGCGTCCAGGCCATCGTCAACATCCTCAATACGGTGGACAGGGGCACGGAGAAATACATTATGGAGACCCTGGAGATCGAGGATACGGACCTTGCGGAAGAAATCCGGAAGAGAATGTTCATCTTCGAGGATATCCTTACCCTGGACAACCGTTCGATCCAGAGATTCCTCCGGGATGTGGAAAACAACCAGTTGGCCATCGCTCTCAAGGGCGCTACGGAAGAAGTGCAGAAGACCATATTCAACAACATGTCCAAGCGTCTGGCCGAGATGATCCGGGAGGATATCGAATTTATGGGCCCTGTCCGGCTGAAAGATGTGGAAGAGGCGCAGCAGAAGATCGTCAATATTATCCGGAAGCTTGAGGATGCAGGTGAGATCGTCATTTCCAGAGGCGGAGGAGATGAAATCATTGTATAACAGGATCGTCAAGAATGACCAGGTAACCTATGGCGCACCGTTTCAGATAAAAATCCCCCTCCGGCTCCAGAACCTTCCGCAGGAAGCTGCGGACAGCGAAGAGGACGGGATGGAGGAAGCCGGCGACGTTGAGGTCGCGCAGCCTAGCCCCGAAGAGCTTCTGGAGAAGGCGAGGCGGGAGTGCGACCTGATGCTCCGGGAAGCCGGCCTGGAAGCGGACCGGCTGCTGGAGCAGGCCCGGCAGGAAGCGGAGCGGAACGCGGAGCAGGCGATGGAGGAGGCCTGGCAGAGGGGCTATGCCGAAGGAATGGAAGCGGCCCGCCTGCAAAACGAGGGAATTCTGGCGGAAGCCGAGGAAATACGCCGCAGCGCCTCCGAAGAGCATGACAGCATCATGGCCGGCATGGAAGCCGAGATCGTGGAGCTGTCGCTGGAGGTTGCACGCAAGGTGGTTTCCGCCGAACTGGCGGTCAATGATAAGGTCATCCTGCAGCTTGTAAAAGAAGCGATGGACAACTGCTCCGCTAAAGACGGCGCCGTACTGCGGGTTTCTCCCGAGGATTACAAAGCCCTCGACGAAAGCAGGGAAATGCTGCTGAGTACGGCTGAAGGCGCCGACAGCCTGGATATCAGGAAGGACAGTACGCTCGGTCGGGGGGACTGCATTGTGGAAACCTCCTTCGGAAGCGTGGATGCAGGAGTGGAAACCAGACTGGGGAAAATCGAGGAAGCCTTCCGGGAGCAGCTCGAAGGCAGATGATTCTATGCGAATAAACCTTCAGAAATACCGGGACATCCTGGACAAATCCGATTTCATCAAATATTACGGCAGGGTCTCGAAGGTGGTGGGCCTTACCATCGAATCCGACGGCCCCGAGGTCGATATCGGCGAGCTTTGCCTGCTGCATGCCTCGCGGGGGAAGCGCGTCATCAAAGCCGAAGTGGTCGGCTTCAAGGACAACAGGGTTCTTCTCATGCCCCTTGGCGAAATGACCGGTGTGGGCCCCGGCAATCTGGTGATTGCCTCGGACACCACTCTCAAGGTCGGTGTAGGAAAGAATCTGCAGGGCCGCGTACTGGACGGCATGGGTGTTCCCATAGACGATCCGGCGCCGGTCAAGCCCGAGCAGAAGGTTCCCATCCACAACCAGCCGCCCCATCCATTGAACCGCAAAAGAATCACGGAGCCGCTGACGCTGGGTGTCAAGGCCATCGACGGCCTGCTGACCGTCGGCAAGGGCCAGCGTATCGGCATCTTTGCCGGCAGCGGCGTCGGGAAAAGCACCCTGATGGGCATGATTGCAAGGAACACCACGGCGGATGTCAACGTGATCGCCCTGATCGGAGAGCGCGGAAGGGAAGTCCGCGAGTTTATCGAGAAGGATCTGAAGGAGGAGGGGCTTTCCCGCTCCGTAGTCGTTGTGGCGACCTCCGACCAGCCGGCCCTTGTCCGGCTGAAAGGGGCCATGGTGGCAACGGCGATTGCGGAATACTACAGGGACCAGGGCAAAGACGTGCTGCTGCTGATGGATTCCCTCACCCGTTTTGCCATGGCCCAGCGCGAAATCGGCCTTGCCATCGGAGAACCTCCGGTTTCAAGAGGCTATACGCCTTCCGTCTTCGGCGTCATGCCCAAACTCCTGGAGAGGGCCGGCAATTCCGGCAAAGGCTCCATAACGGGCCTGTATACCGTGCTGGTGGACGGCGACGATATGACCGAGCCGGTTACCGACACGGCCCGGGGCATTCTGGACGGGCACATCGTCCTTTCCCGTTCCCTGGCGAACCGGAACCAGTACCCGGCAATCGACGTGCTGGCCAGCATCAGCCGTGTCATGTCGGACATTATAACGCCGGAGCATAAAAAGGCGGCCGGGGAACTGAAAAAAGCGCTTGCGATTTACAGGGACGCCGAGGATCTGATCAACATCGGGGCCTATGTAAAAGGAAGCAATGAAAAAATCGATTACGCCATCAGCCGGATCGATGCAATAAACGATTTTATCCTGCAGTCCACGGAAGAGAAGTACACTTTTGAAGAAATGCTGGGATTGCTCCACGGCGTCTTCGAAAAATAGGGCCGCAGCGGCGGCCAGGGGTGAATAAATGGCAAAGTTCGATTTCAGGCTCCAGCCTCTTCTAAATGTCCGGAGCCAGCAGGAAGACAATCTGAAAAATGAACTGGGCAAGGCGATCCAGAGGCTGGAGGCGGAGAAAGGGAAGCTGCGCCGGCTGGAAGGCGAGCTGGGCGAGCTTGTCCGCGAATTCAACGAAAAAGCCAAAAAAACAACGGTGCGTTCCCTGATCGAATACAATGAATACCTGTCTCTTCTTCATTCCAACATCAAGCTCCAAAAAGAAAATGTAAATAACGCCGCCGAAAATGTCGATAAAGTAAGAGAAGCATTAGTCCAGGCGGTAAAGGAAAGGCAAATCCTCGACAAGTACAGGGAAAAAAAACTGGAGGAGTACCTCCAGGAACAAAAGCGGCTGGAACAGCGTACCAATGATGAAATTGTTTCCTACAAACATTCGGAAAGCGGCACGGGAGAATAGGAATGGCGAAAAACGAGGCCAAAAAAGGTACGGCGAACCCCAAACCGCAGGGAAGCGGAAATAAGGGAAAAGGCATCCTGGCTACACTTCTGACGTTTCTGGCGGTCATTGTCGTGATCGCTGCGGTGTTCGGAGGGGTTTTTTATTTTGTGATCCACAACAACGTGAACGGACTTGCGGAAAGATACCGTTCCTCCCTGCAGGGCATTCCGGTGCTGAAGCTGGCACTCCCCGCCGTAGCGGACCCCCTGGATCCGAAGTACCTGACGGAAGGGGAGATCCGGCAGAAATACCAGGAGTTCCGGAAGAAGAACGAAGAATTGACGAAGCAGCTGGCCGAAGCCAATTCCCAGCTGACGGAAGCACAAAAATACAAAACGGACTATGATGCGATGAAGCAGGAGTCGGAGAAGATCCGGCAGGAAGTGAAGGACCGCCAGGGGTCGCTGGATCAGAAAGAGCTGGAGCTCAAGGACCTGGAAAAAAAGGTGAACGAGCTGATCGCAAACGGCGACAAGGAAGGCTTGAAGGAGTATTTTGAGTCGGTTGACGCGGAAACCGCCAAGGCGATCTACGCGGAGGTCGTGAAAGAGCAGCAGGCCGACGCCAACGTCAAGAAATTCGCCCAGATTTATGCGGCAATGGATGCCTCCGCCGCGGCTTCGATCTTCGAACAGCTGGGCAAAACGCAGATCGATATGATCGCGCAGACCCTCGAGACCATGAGCAAGGAAAACTCCTCGGAAATATTGGCATCAATGACCCCTGCATTCGCTGCGGAAGTAACGAAAAAGCTGGATGCGCTTTACCGGGGGAATTGACATAAAGCCGCCGCTATGGCGGCGATGCAGACAAAAAACGAGAGGAGGTGAAAAGATGACATTGAAGGAACTGATGCTTGGCAACCTTTCGTCCGGCCAGAATACCGCGATCCTGCAGCTCGGCTCCCAGTCCGCACAGAAAACCGGCGGCAGCTCCGGCGGCTCCGATTTCGGGGAAATTTTCGGAAGCAGGCTCAGCAGCAGGGAAAGCCAGGACAGCACCAAAAGGAGCAATTCCGGTACGACAATCGGCAAAAAGAGCACGGAGCCGGTTGCTTCCAGGGAGGACAGCAGACCCCGGTATGTAAGCTACAGGGAAGCAAGCGAGAATGCGGCAAAGGAAAAAATCGGCGAAGGAAAGGCTTTGCAGAGGAGCAGCGCGGCGGACCGGTCCGACGACAAGGGGAGCAAGGTGGAAGAGGACGACGCCGGGAAGAAGCCGGCAAGGGGAAACGAAGCCGGAAACATGCTCCAGGCGCTGGCACAGGTGATGGGGATCGGCATGCAAGACTTGCAGAAACTGTTGAAAGCAGCCGGCATTGCGCCTGAATCTTTCGATAACCGGGAAGCCATCCGCGAGAATGTTTCAAAGCTGTCGGAACTGCTTGGGCTGAACAACGAACAGCAGGATACGCTTTCGAAGCTTCTTGAATTAACTGCCCAGACCCTTGGTATTCCGGATACGGCGGCTTCTGCCGCGACAACGGAAAACAAGCCGGCGGCGGGAACGGAACAGCGGCAGCCTGTCGGCAAAGCTTCGGAACAGCCTGTCCGGGCGGAAGAAACACCTTTTGCGAAGCTGCAGGAGGCGACAGGGCAGAAGACGGAACAACCGGCGGTACAGCTGGATTCCCTGCTGAAAAAGCTGAATGCGGAGATCAAGACCAAACTGGATGAGCTCGGCCAACAGCTCGCAAACGATCAAAGCTCCGTGAAAACGGAACTGGAGAAGCTGCTCCAGCCGCTGAAGGAGAAAGCGGCCCCAAAGGTCCAGGAAACCTTCCTGCAGGAGAACCCGGCAAGTGAGGCCGTACCGGCGGAAGAGCCGGAAATCGCCGCGACAGCTGCTGCGGAGGACTCGGGAAAAGAGGAAGACGCCGGAAAGGAAACGAAGGCAAAGCCGGAGATGGCGACGGTGATTCCGCAGTCAACGGCCGGCAGGTCGGAAGCCGTGGCACAGCCGGTATTTACGGCAGTGCGGACCGAAAACGCGCCGGAGGTGGAGGCGGTCCAGAAGGCAGCAGCCAGAACCCCTGTTACGGCAAAGGAAATCATCAGCCAGGTGATGGAAAAGGCCAAGGTGGTCCTGACGGCGGATAAATCCGAAATGGTCGTGGACCTGAAGCCGGACAGCCTCGGAAAGCTCTCCCTCAAAATCGTTACGGAAAACGGATCGGTTATGGCGAAGTTCGTTGCGGAAAGCCAGCAGGTGAAGCAGATTCTGGAATCCAACATGAACCTTCTGAAGGATTCGCTGGAAAGACAGGGCATGAACGTCCAGGGATTCAGCGTTTCCGTAAGGCAGGATTCCAACGGGTCGGCGGACAGATGGACCCGGCAGGACGGCGGAAGGAGCCGGGGCTTCAACCAGGCGGCATACCGGACCACAGGAATCGAAGGCGGCGTTGCAGGAGCGTTTGAGCCTGCCGTCAGAAACAATCCGTACGGCGGCAATTGGGGAAGCAGTACAATCAATTTAACGGCATAGGAGGTGAAGAAAATTGAGTACCGAATCCGTCAGCAGTACGCAAAAGACAATACAGCAGATCATCGATGAGAATTCCTCGTCCAAAAACACGCGCAATACGGGAGAACTCGGGAAGGACGATTTTCTGAATCTTCTGGTCACACAGCTCCGGTACCAGGACCCGCTCAATCCGACCGACGACAAGGAGTTCATCGGGCAGATGGCGCAGTTCAGCGCGCTGGAGCAGATGCAGAACCTGAATACCAGCTTTGCCGCCACTAAGGCATACAGCCTGATCGGCCGGAATATTACCGCCGCCATCCAGGATGAGACCACAAAGGAGACCACCGAGGTGTCGGGCAACGTAACCAGCGTAAAGGCAAGCTCCGGGTCCTATTACGTCGTAGTCAACGGAAAGGATATCCCCATCGAGAGCATTACAAACGTTACGGAAAGCAGCTACGCTTCCTCAAGCAATCTTTCCAATTTCATGAACCTGATCGGGTGCGACGTCAACGGCATTGTTTACAACGCGGAAGACGGCGACATGATCAAGGTGAGCGGAACGGTCAAGTCCCTGCAGAAGGGCGTATATGAGGATTACGCGGTGATGGACGGCGTAAGCGTCGAGATTTCCGGCCTGAATACCACCGTTAAGACAACGGACCCCGACTACGTAAAGAACAAGCTGACGACGGCTTATGCCAACGGAGAGAGTATTGACATTATCATCAAGGACAGCAGCACAGGGAAGTATGTCCCTGTTACCGCAAAGCTCGCGAAACTCGATATTTCTTCAGGCGGCAAGATCACGGCGGTGTTGAACGACCTGCATGTGCCGATTGACAGCATCACCAACATAAGAAAGCCGGCCGCGGCAGCGACATCAACATCGGAGACAGCGTCAACGTCAACGAATAGCGGTACTGCGGAAGGGGCGGGTGTTTGAGGTGGTAATCGACAGTTCGGGCAATAGCATCAACAGACCCGTCATTACCGGAAAACCGGCGATCGCAGGCGGAAACGCGCTGGCGGGCGGAAGGCGGACTACTGCTCCGGCGGAAGGCTTCGACAGCGTTCTGAAGCAAAAGCTGGAAGAGAGCGAGGAGATCAAATTTTCCAAGCACGCGGAGCTCAGGCTGCAATCCAGAAATATCAGCCTGACCCAGGCACAGAAGGACAAAATGAAGGAAGCCGTGGCAAGAGCCGAGTCGAAAGGCGTCCGGGATTCCCTGGTGCTGATGGACAATCTGGCATTCGTCGTGAATGTAAAGAACAGAACGGTTATAACGGCGGCCAACAGCAATGAACTGAAGGAAAATGTGTTTACAAACATCGACGGAGCGGTAATCGTGTAGCAGCCGGACCCTTTCGGGAGGCTGACCATCCCTGAACGACGGACGGGATGGGTTCGTGACAATGAAGGAGGTCGAACATCGACTATGATGAGATCAATGTTCTCCGGTGTGTCCGGTTTAAGGGCCCACCAGACCAGAATGGACGTAATCGGCAACAACGTTGCCAACGTCAATACGGTCGGTTTTAAATCGGGAAGGGTAACCTTCCAGGAAATATTCAGCCAGACGCTCAAGGGCGCCAGCGCGCCGGATTCCACCACCGGCAGGGGCGGTACGAACCCGATGCAGATCGGTCTTGGACTTGGCGTCGGAGCGGTTGACACTATTACAACAAGAGGCAGTTTGCAGAGGACCGACAATCCGACGGATATGTCGATCGAAGGAGAAGGCTTCTTCATCTGCAAGGGCGGCAGCGCAGATACATACAAATTTACCAGGGCGGGCAACTTCAGCATAGACAAGCTTGGAAACCTCGTGACCGGCAGCGGTTTGAACGTTTACGGCTGGCAGGCGCTGAAGAACGACGGCAGCGGCGAGTTTGACACGGAAACGCCCATCGAGCCCATCAACCTGTATTCCGATGAATACAGGAACAAAAGGATCATTGCGGCAAAGGCGACCTCCAGCGCAACCCTGACGGGAAATCTGGATGCATCGTTTAACGATCCGGATACCGTCGGCACCGGCACGCTGGATACATTTACCGTGCCGATGACGGTATACGATTCGCTGGGCAATGATTACAAGGTCAATGTTACGTTTAGCAAAAGTGACGCACCTACAGCAACCGGATCTACCTGGACATGGGCGGTAGCGGATGGAGAAGGTTATACAGCCGATTCGGGAGAGACCGGTGTACTGACATTTGGTACGGATGGAGTATTCGTATCAAATACAGCAACCGACCCCTTGACTTTGAAGCATGATCCGGATAATGGAGCGGAGGATATCATCATAACACTGGATTTCACAAAAATTTCCTCCTACGCCAGCGATTGCTCGGTCAAACCGAAGAGCGTCGACGGCTACACCTCGGGCAGCCTGACAACGTTCAGCGTAGGTTCGGACGGTATCCTGACCGGCATCTACGACAACGGACAGCAGCAATCCCTCGGCCTCATGGCTTTGTCGAACTTTGAGAACCCCGCGGGCTTGCAGAAGGTGGGAGACAACATGTACATCCCGACGACGAACTCCGGCGACTACAAGGCGGTCAAGGCGGGCTCCAACGGCGTAGGCACGCTGAATCCCGGAACCCTCGAGATGTCCAACGTGGACCTGTCGGCCGAGTTTACCAACATGATCGTCACCCAGAGGGGCTTCCAGGCAAACAGCAGGATCATAACGACTTCGGACGAGATGCTGCAGGAACTGGTAAACCTTAAACGGTAACACGGTGAATGGATAAATCCTGCAGGTGCGCCGGAAACGGCACACCTGCAGGAATATACAATATTCGTCAAAAATAGAATTTATGTATTGAGTTTTAGGGGTAAACATATTATGATTAAACTAACCAGGCTTAACGGCTCGGTCTATGTCCTGAACTGCGAACTGATCGAAACGGTCGAAGCGACGCCGGATACGGTGATCTCGACGACTGACGCAAAAAAATACGTGTGCAGGGAATCCGTGGATGAGGTCATTGCCAGAGTAATCGAGTACAAAGGCAGGATACGGATCTTTGCAAACACACACAAATGATAGAGGGGGCATAAGTTTTGGAGTCAAAAGGTACGTTTTTCATATTAATCATAGTAGTTGCGGTCCTGGCGCTAACGCTGGCAGCTCTTGCAGGATACCTGTTCCTGGTGCAGGGCACGTCCAATAGCAGCGGAACTTCAGTTGCATCCGAAGCTACAGTCAAGGAAATTCCCAAGGAAGAGGATCTTGTCAAAATTCCTCTTTATGCAGATAAGAGCTATTTCAACCTGAAAAACGACGATCCCAACAAGATCGCCATGATGCAGGTCAACGTGACGCTGAAGTGCTACAAAACCCTCAAGGAAAAAGAAAATAAAAAAGTCATTGTAGAAGAGAAAATTGACGCTTATTCCGATGAAATAAAGGAGCTCGTCAGCCGTTTCTTCCTGTCCGAGACCCTCGAAGACGTCAAGAATCTTGAAGTGATGGACCAGGCGAAAGAAGAGCTCCGGAAACAGATCAACGAGCTTCTGAACGAAGGCAACAAGCATCCGGAAGACATCGTCTACAAAGTCATCTTCTCGCAGTGGCTGTTCCAGTAGGAGGTGGTTTTTAGTGGGAGATATTCTGTCTCAAAATGAAATAGATGATCTGCTCAAAGCCTTAAGTTCCGGTGAGATAAGCGCTCACGAAATGCAAACCACAACCCAGGAAAAAAAGATCAAGAGCCATGATTTTAAACGAGCCAGCAAATTTGCCAAGGACCATATTAAAACCCTCAATATTATTTACGATAACTATGCGCGTCTTGTGACAAACTTCCTGACCGGCTATCTCCGGACCCTGGTGCAGGTCGATGTCGTAACCGTGGAAGCCCTGCCGTACAGCGACTTCAGCAATTCGGTCTCCAATCCGGTCATTCTGGCGATCATCGATTTTGCTCCGCTGTCCGGTTCCATCATCCTGGAGATCGAGCCCCACATCGCGTTCGCGCTGGTGGATCGGATCCTGGGAGGCAAGGGCTCTTCAATGGAAAGGGTCCGCGAATTTACGGAGATAGAGCTTGCGATTATAGAAAGAATCATCATCCAGATCCTGAACCTGATGCGGGAGCCGTGGGAAAACGTTCTTTCCATCCGGCCCAGGCTGGACAAGATCGAGACCAACGCCCAGTTCGCCCAGATCGTGGCGCAAAACGAAACGGTGGCCCTGATAACGCTCAGCGCCCGGGTCGGCGACGTGGACGGCATGATCAACATCTGTATTCCGCATATGGTGGTGGAGCCGATCGTATCCAAGCTCAGCACGAAATTCTGGTTCTCGAACGTGGAAAAGGAAGCAACTCCTGAAATGAAGGAAAACATAGAGGTCCGGGTCCGGAACACGCTGGTGCCCGTCAAGGCGCTGCTGGGGAAGACCACCATATCCGTAAGCGATTTCATCGAGCTTCAGCCGGGGGATGTCCTGCCGCTGGATACGGGTATCAACGAAGATATGGAAGTGCACGTGGGAGAGCTTTTGAAATTTTTCGCAACCCCAGGGGTCAAGAAGAACAAGGTGGCCATCAAAATTTCAAAGGTTCTGAAAAAGGAGGATGAATAAGATGGGAGACATGTTGTCGCAAGCGGAAATAGATGCATTATTGAACGGTACGTCACTGGATCTTCCGACCGATTCCGTCGGCTCCTCCGAAAATCTGTCGGCACAGGAAATCGACGCCCTGGGCGAGATCGGCAATATCAGCATGGGGACCTCCGCCACCACGCTGTTTACCCTGCTCGGGCAGAAGGTCGTTATTACGACGCCCAAGGTCACGCTAAGCAACTGGGATGAAATCGCGGAGCAGTTTTCGAGAAATTATGTGGCGGTAAGGGTTGAATATACCCAGGGCCTTATCGGCAGCAACCTGCTGATCATGAAGGAGCAGGATGTCAAAATCATCACCGACCTGATGATGGGCGGGGACGGAAACAATACGTCGGAGCCCCTGTCGGACCTGCATCTGAGCGCCATCAGCGAGGCGATGAACCAGATGGTCGGCTCCTCCTCGACGTCCATGTCCGCCATGTTCGACAAAAGGATCGACATTTCTCCCCCGAAGGCCTTCATCCTCGACCTGGAAAGCTTACAGCAGAATTCCGGGATAACCGGCAGCGAGCAGTTGGTGAAGATCGCATTCAAAATGATCATCGGCACCCTCATCGACAGCGAGATCATGCAGGTGCTGCCAATCTCCTTCGCAAAGAAGCTGGTGGATAATCTGCTGAACCTCGACACGGGCTCCGGTACCTATGAAATTCCCTCCACACCGAAAAAAGCGCCGGAACCGCCGAAGCAGACCATGACGCCGCCTCCCGCGCCGCAGCCTCCGCAGCCGCAGTATGCGCCTCCGCAGCCTGCACCGCAGCACATGCCGCCTCAGAATTATCAGCCCGATTACGGCTACGAGCAGCCTGCCGTCTGGAGCCACAACGAGCCAAGGCAGCCCAGGGAGCCCGTCAATGTTCAGCCGGCTCATTTCCAGAGCTTCGATGAAAGCAGGATCGTCCTGGAAAAGAAGAACATCAGCCTGATCATGGACGTACCGCTCCAGGTAACCGTAGAACTGGGCCGCACCCAGAAGCTGATAAAGGACATCCTGGAATTCGGCCCCGGCTCCATCATCGAGTTGGACAAGCTGGCCGGCGAACCGGTGGATATCCTCGTCAACGGAAAGGCGATTGCCAAGGGCGAGGTCGTCGTTATCGATGAAAGCTTCGGCGTAAGGATCACGGACATCATCCATCCGAGCAAGCGGCTTTAATGGGAAAAAAGGGACAGCACATTGCGGAATTATGTCAATTGGTGTAATATAAAGTATAATCATGGCACAATTATTCCTTGATTATACGGCGGTGAAATGTTAACATAAACGTAGACAGCTCTATACTCACACAATAAGGGGAGAGATTTATGGGTAAAAGAATTTTGATTGTCGACGATGCTGCTTTTATGAGGATGATGATCAAGGACATTCTGTCCAAGAACGGCTATGAAGTAGTAGGAGAAGCCGAACACGGCGGGCGTGCAATTGAAAAGTACAAGGAACTGGTACCGGATCTTGTCATCATGGACATTACCATGCCTGAAGTGGACGGAATCCAGGCAGTCAAGGAAATCCGCAAAATCAATTCAGACTCCCAGGTCATCATGTGCTCCGCCATGGGTCAGCAGGCCATGGTTATCGAATCGATCCAGGCAGGCGCGCGAGACTTTATTGTCAAGCCGTTCCAGGCGGAAAGAGTTATAGAAGCTGTCAAGAAAGTGTTGGGCTGATATTCTTGACCAGTCTGGCTACATACCGAAGCCGGTTCGGGCAGGAAGAGACGGTCGGCTGGGAACCGGGGGATTATTATGGGGGGAATGGATGTACTGAAGGTCATATTGTTTCTGATTGGCTTTTGTGCTCTTCTATTTCTGACTTATGTGACGACAAGATACATCGGCGGAAAACAGAACAGGGCCATGAAGGGCAAAAATATCAGTATAATGGAAACCGTGCTGCTGGGCGCGGATAAGCGTCTGCACCTTGTAAAGGCCGGGAAGCAGTACGTGCTGATCGCCACCACCTCCAAAACGGTGGAGTTCCTGACGGCAGTCGATCTGGAAGAGCCATTGACCGACGAGCAGGCGGTTCCGCAGGAAAACGTTACTCTGTTTGATTTTAAGGCGTTATTTGACAAATACATGGGGGCGTACAAGGGAAAGAGAGAAAAGGAGCCCGGAGTGAACGGGTACAATGTTCCCCCGAATATGGAAGGGAACCGGGATTTTAGAGCAAACCTCGGGAGACTTCGGACAATTGTACAAAAGAAAGAATTTCAGACGAGAGAAAACGGGGATGACGGTACGAATGAAGAGTAGATTGAGAGGTCTGCAAGTCGCCATTGTATTTCTGATTTTCATAGTTTTGAGTTCGAATGTCTTTGCAGCCGACGCGACATTTCCTTTCAAGTTCGGCTTCAACGTAGAGCCTGCATCGTCGCCGCAGGAAGTATCCACAAGCATCCAGATCCTGCTGATCCTGACGGTTTTGTCGCTGGCTCCCTCCATCATCATCATGATGACCTCCTTCACAAGAATCATAATCGTCCTGTCGTTTCTGAGAAACGCGCTGGGCACGCAGCAAATACCGCCAAATCAGGTTCTGATTGGGCTTGCTTTATTTTTATCGCTTTTTATCATGACGCCGGTGATCAGCGATATCAATACCAAGGCCTATGAACCGTTCAACAAAGGGGATATCACGCAGCAGCAGGCGCTGGACAACTCCTCTAATGTGATAAAGGGCTTCATGCTGAAGCAGTTTGGAAACGAAGAGAAGGATCTCGCCTTTTTCGTATCCCTGGCAAAAATAAAAACGCCGATAGCAAATCCGATGGATCTGCCCCTTACGGTGGTGATCCCGGCTTTTATCATAAATGAACTGACGATCGCCTTCAAGATCGGCTTTTTGATTTATATTCCGTTTTTGATCATCGACATGGTCGTTTCCAGCACCCTGATGTCCATGGGCATGATGATGCTGCCGCCGGTCATGATATCGCTGCCCTTCAAGATCCTGCTGTTCGTCATGGTGGACGGCTGGACGCTGGTGGCGAAAACACTGGTATCGTCGTTCCTGTAGCGGGACCGGCGCGGAATGGTTGGGAGTGGAGGTTGAGGCATGGATCAGGGTACCGTAATCAATATAGCCCAGAATGCGTTGCTCGTTACACTGTACATATCGGCTCCCCTTCTTGGGATCAGCTTGATTGTAGGCCTTGCGGTGAGCATATTCCAGGCGACGACACAGATACAGGAGCAAACGCTTTCCTATATCCCGAAGATCCTGGCGGTCATCGTCGCCATCGCCGCATTCGGGTCCTGGATCCTGAATCTGCTGGTGGAGTATACCCAGGGGCTGTACCAGAACATAAACCAGTACATCCGTTAGGGCAAGCAGGCTTGCAGCATGCGGAAGGGGAGGTTTCGCGGGTGTCCATACCGACAGGGTTGCTTTTGAACGGTTTTGATGTGTTTTTGCTCGTGTTTGTCCGCATGACCGGCCTGTTTGTAGTGGCGCCCGTATTTGGCAGAAGAAATATACCGACTTATTTCAAGATCGGATTTTCGTTTTTTATGGCATTGATCCTTGTCAATACCTCAGCAGTTCAAGCCGTCCAATACGACGACACGATCCTGGCTTATGTGCTGCTGGTCATAAAGGAATTCATGGTAGGGCTGGCCATGGGATTTACGGCCTATGTCGTCATTACGGCCGTATATGTTGCGGGGGAGATTATCGACATGCAGGTGGGGTTCAGCATCGCCAACGTTATGGACCCGATCAGCAATGTTCAGATTCCAATGACCTCCAACGTTTATTTTATTATAAGCATGCTGCTGTTTCTTGCGATGGACGGGCATCACATGCTTATCAAGGCCCTGTTTGACAGCTTCGCCAGCTTGCCGCTGGGGACGGCCTCCTTCGATGCAAGCCTGGCGGACGGACTGATGGACGTATTCGCCACCGTGTTCGCCACCGGCTTCAAGATCGCCGCGCCGGTGGTGGCGGCCGTCCTGGTCACCGATATCGCGCTGGGTACCATATCCAGAATGGTGCCCCAGCTGAATATTTTCGTCATCGGGATGCCGTTGAAGATTTTAATGGGACTTTTGGTGCTGATGGTGACAATACCGGCCTTCGTTGCCGTCATGAAAGGGCTTTTCAGCCTGATGGACGGCAGCGTGCTGGAGTTCATAAAGGATTTGAAACCGGGATGATCTATCGAATTAATCTCCAGCTGTTTGCGGCAGGCGCCGGCGGCGGCGACAAAACCGAAAAAGCGACGCCCAAGAAGCGAAAGGACGCCCGCAAAAAGGGCCAGGTGTTCCAAAGCCGGGAAATCTCCACGGCCATGGTGCTGATGTTCGTTTTTGTGACGCTGCGGATTTACGGCAGTACCATATACGCCGAGATTACCGCGTATATGAAAAAAGTGCTGACGGAGTATCCGAAAATGGACGATTTTTACATGCCGGATATCCTGCTCCGCGCTTTTATAGACTCCGTGATCGTTTTCTTCAAGATCACGGGTCCGCTGCTGGCGGTGGCGCTGATTGCCGGGCTGGTGGCGAGCTACGCCCAGGTGGGGGTCCTGTTTACGCTGGAGCCCCTGAAGCCGAAATTCGACCGGATCAACCCGATCAGCGGCTTTAAAAGGATGTTTTCCCTGCGGGGGCTGGTGGAGCTTGCGAAGTCGGTCTTGAAGGTCTCCATAATCGGGTACGTATCGTATGCCTATATAAACAGCCAGGCCGTGACCATCATGAGCCTGATGGACATGGACATTATGAGCATAGCCGCGTTCATAGGGACTACATCATTGAATATAGCGATCCGAATTTGCGTTGTCTTGATCCTGCTCGGGGCGTTTGATTTTGTTTACCAGTGGTATGATTACGAAAAGAACCTGAGGATGACCAAGCAGGAGGTCAAGGAGGAATACAAGCAGACCGAGGGAAATCCGGAGATCAAGTCGAAGATCCGGCAGACCCAGAGGCAGATGTCCATGCGCAGGATGATGCAGGAGGTTCCGAGGGCGGATGTGGTCATTACGAACCCGACCCACTTCGCCTGCGCTTTGAAATACGACGCGAAGGTTTCCCCGGCGCCGACCCTTGTGGCCAAGGGCCAGGATTATCTGGCGATGCGGATCCGGGAAACGGCAAAGGAAAACAAGGTGGAAATTGTGGAAAACAAGCCCCTTGCCAGAAGCATATACGAAACGGTGGAAATAGGGCAGGCAATCCCTCCGGAGCTGTATCAGGCAGTGGCGGAGGTCCTTGCATTTGTATACAACCTGAAGGGCGGGAATAAGGCAGGCTAATGATGGGGCTCGATGCCTCGGGATTTTGGCAGGAAAAGCAGGAAGGGAGGTTGAAGAGGTTGAAGTTCAGAGATGCATCCGTACCGATTATTGTAGTTGGAATCGTCATATCCATTATTTTGCCGATCCCGGGCTTTATTCTTGACGTGCTGATTGCAGTCAACCTGATGATCACGGTGATCATCCTGCTCAACACAGTCTACCTGAAAGAACCTCTGCAGCTCTCCATTTTTCCGTCCCTGCTGGTTATTACCACCATGTACAGGCTGATGCTGAATATCAGGGCGGCCTACCTGATCCTGGGGCACGGAGAGGCGGGGGACGTCATAGCCGGGTTCGGCTCCTTCGTAGGCGGAAACGACCTCGTAGTCGGCTTTATCATGTTTGCGCTGATCATGATCGTAAACTTCCTGGTTATTACCAGAGGCTCCGAAAGAGTGGCGGAGGTTGCCGCAAGATTCACCCTCGACGCCATGCCGGGCAAGCAGATGGCCATCGACGCCGATCTGAACTCCGGACTGATCAACGACACCGAAGCCAAGGACAGACGAAAAAAGGTGCAGCGGGAAGCAGACTTCTACGGCGCAATGGACGGCGCCAGCAAATTCGTCAAAAACGACGCGATTGCGGGCATTATCATAACGGTATTGAATATTGTCGGAGGCTTGATCATGGGGATGGTTTCCAGGGGCGAATCCTTCAACGAAGCCATCCAGACCTATACGATCCTGACGATCGGAGACGGGCTGGTCAGCCAGATCCCGGCCCTCATGATTTCGTCCGCCACCAGCATGATCGTCACAAGGGCCGCTTCCGATTCCGATATCAGCCAGGATTTCATAAAGCAGATTTTCAGCAATCCCAAGGTATTGTATCTGGCTTCGGCCATGAGCGCCATTCTGGCAATCTTCCTGCCGACCATACCGTTCCTTCTTATGGCGGCGATTCTGGCGTTTCTCGCCTATAACGTATCAAACCAGCAGAAGGCGGCCATCAAGCAGGAAGAGGTCAAGGTCGAGGAAAGCGAAGTGGAAGAAATCCGCAAACCGGAGAATGTGGTGACCCTGCTCCAGGTGGACCCGATCGAGCTGGAATTCGGCTACGGCGTCATTCCGCTGGCCGACGTGAACCAGGGCGGAGACCTGCTGGACCGGGTCGTTATGATCCGAAGGCAGCTTGCCCTCGAATTGGGCATGATCGTGCCCATTATCCGGCTGCGAGACAATATCCAGCTGGCGCCCAACGAATACCAGATCAAGATCAAAGGCGTTGAGGTTGCCCACGGCGACCTGATGCTGGACCACTACATGGCCATGAATCCGGGCCTCGTGGAGGAGGAACTGGACGGCATAAAGACCACGGAGCCGGCCTTCGGCCTGCCGGCGATCTGGATCACCGAGAGCCAGAGGGACCGGGCGGAGATGCTGGGCTATACCGTTGTGGATTCGCCTTCGATCATTGCTACCCATCTTACCGAAATCATCAAGAAGTATGCCCACGAGCTGACCGGAAGACAGGAAGTGCAGGTGCTGCTGGACAACATTAAGCAGAATTACCCGGTGATCGTCGAGGAGCTGATTCCAAAGCTCATGACCGTCGGAGAGGTCCAGAAGGTGCTGGCCAATCTGCTCCGGGAAGGCGTTTCCATAAGGGATATGGTCACCATACTGGAAACCCTGGCCGATTATGCGCCGGTCACCCATGACCCCGACATGCTGACGGAATATGTGCGCCAGGCCATGGGCAGGGCCATCTCCAAAAAGTTCTTTACCGATGCGAAATCCAGCGTCATCACTTTGGATCCGAAGCTGGAGCAGATGATCATGGATTCGCTGCAGAAGACGGAAACCGGCTCTTACCTGACGCTGGAGCCGAACGTTACCAATACGATCCTGGGAAGCCTGTCCAAACAGGTGCAGAAGCTGATGCAGCTTGGACACCAGCCCATCGTGCTGGCCTCGCCGGTGGTACGGCTCTATTTCAAGAAGCTGGTGGACCAGACGATTCCGGGACTGATCGTGCTGTCCTACAACGAGCTGGATCCGAATCTGGAGATCCAGTCGATCGGAGTGGTAAGCGTCTAGATAAGTTGCTATTGTTTATGGTATGATAAAAGCGACAATATGTTGAAAAAGAGGGAAATATGAAGATTCGCCGTTACATGGCAAAAAACACGCAGGAAGCGATCTTGAAGGTCAAGATGGATCTTGGCAGCGAAGCGCTCATCCTCAATACGCGAAAGGTGAAGCAGAAAGGCCTTCTTGGCCTGTTTGCCAAGCCCATGGTGGAAGTGCTTGCGGCCGTCGATGAATACAATGGGGCAAAGACGGAAAGCGATGCGCAAAAACCGGCTGGAAAGCCCGCCAATACCAGCGAATCCGGTGATAAAATAAATTTCGACAAAAAAGAGGAAAAAATCGCTAATCTGGAGAATAAAATATCCAGTATGGAGGAAATCATCCAGAAGATCTACCAGCAGATGCAAACGGGTGAAAAGCCGAAAATTCAGGCGCCGCAAGTATCGCAGGCACCGCCGCCGCAGCAGGTGCGACAGGTCCCGGCAGGGGACAGGCTGGCGGAGGACCGGTCGGAGGCTTATTCCAAAATACTGGGGATGTTTTACAGCAACCTGATTAAGAACGAGGTAGACGCGGATATTGCGAAAAAGATGGTGGATACGGCGGCATCCCGGCTTGGACCGGCGGCGGGCGTAAATGACGCCGCCGCGCAACTGTCGGGCATTCTTTCCGGAATTCTGGGAAAGCCGGAGACCATCCGGCCCGGCATGCCCGGGAAGCCCACCGTCGTGATTTTTGTGGGGCCTACGGGGGTGGGGAAGACCACCACGCTGGCAAAAATCGCGGCGAACTATCTGCTGAACCAGAAGAAATCCGTGGGCCTGATCACCGCCGACACTTACCGGATTGCCGCCGTAGAACAGCTCAAAACCTACGCCGAAATCCTCGGGATACCCGTATCGGTGGTCTACACGGCAGCCGATATGAAAGAGGCCATCGGCCAGCACGCCGACAAGGAGATCGTCCTGATCGACACGGCCGGCAGGAGCCACAGGAACAAGGCCCAGTTTGAAGAGCTGAAATCGCTGATTGCCGCGTCGGGGGCGGACGATGTCTACCTGGTGCTCAGCGCGACTACCAGCATACGCAATTGCAGGGAGATTTTGAACAGCTACGAGTTCCTGCACAATTACAAACTGATCTTCACTAAAACGGACGAGGCTCCGGTGCAGGGCATCATACTGAACGTGAAGTATCTGACCGGGAAAAGCCTGTCGTATATTACCACCGGACAGAGCGTGCCTGATGATATCGAAACGGCCAACATCGAGAAGATTACGAAGAATTTGATAGGGAGCGTCGGCTAGATGAAGGATCAGGCAGATAAATTACGACAGGTGATAGATAATTTAAAGCTGAAGCAGGCGGTGAATCAGCTGGTGGCGCCCCAGATTCCCGTCAAGCGCACGGCCAGGGTCATTACGGTAACAAGCGGCAAGGGCGGCGTCGGAAAGACCAACATTACGATCAACCTGGCGATCGCGTTAAGCGAGCAGGGACTTAGAGTGGTCATCCTGGATGCGGATTTCGGACTTGCCAATATTGATGTGTTGTTCGGGATCATTCCCCAGTACACGCTGCTGGATGTGATAAAAGGCAGGAAGAACATTCTGGAAATCCTCTCGGACGGACCGAAAAACACGAAGTTCATTTCCGGAGGGTCCGGGGTGGAGGACCTGGTGAAGCTGGACCGGCAGCAACTCCTGAAGTTTGTGGAGAATATGGCGCTGCTGGACAAGCTGGCCGACATTATTATCGTGGATACGGGGGCCGGGCTTTCGGAGAACGTCATGAGTTTTATCATGGCAGCGGACGAGGTCCTGCTCGTGACAACGCCGGAACCGACGTCCATAACGGACGCTTATGCGTTGATCAAGATGGTTTCCAACAGGGACCGGACCAAGAAGATCAAGGTGGTGGTAAACAGGGCGGAAAGCACCGGCGAGGCAAACGATGTCATGAACAAGCTGACGCTGGTGGCGGAAAAATTCCTGAATCTGTCGCTGGAGCCTGCCGGCTATATCCTGCAGGACGATGCCGTCGTAAAGGCGGTCAAGCAGCAGCAGCCCTTCTCGATCGGTTTTCCGAGAAGCCAGGCGGCCAGGAATGTACGGGAGCTTTCCGCAAAGCTTATTGAGAACGGCCAGTCGGCCGATTCCACGGCAAATGCCGGTATCAAGGGCTTCCTGAACAAGCTGGTCGGGTTCATGAAGACTTGAGTGTACTTTGACAGTAACCTTCAGGGGGTAATCTATGAAGTTGTCCGAACTAGAAATGGGGACGAAGCTCGAGCTTGAGCTGACGGATATCCAGGGCCAAAGGCTTGAACCGATTCTGGTCAGCGAGCTGGAATGGTTTGCGGGGAAAAACGAGGCGGTCATAGCGGCCCCGATCTTCGAGGGGAGCGTAGTTCCCCTGCACATCGGCACAATTATGAATGTTTACTTTATTAAAAAAAGGGAAAATGATATTCATCTGTATAAGCTGGAGGCCGAAGTAATGGCCCGGGAGACTTCCGAAAACCTTCACCTGCTGAGAATCCGGATACAGGGGGAGCCGGAGAAGGTTCAGAGACGGGAGTACTACAGGCTGAGCTGTTCGGTGGAGGTGCGGTACAGAATTGTAGATTACCTGAATGAAGTATATAATGAAAATATCGGCTTTAAAAGGACCTTTGCCCGTAACATCAGCGGCGGCGGCGTCTGCTTGCTGTTGGAGGACAAGGTGGAGGTGGGCAGCATCCTGGAATGTGAAGTTCACCCGGAAGGGGACCGGATGATCCGGTTCTTCGGGCAGGTGGTCCGGTACGATAAAAGCGAGCGCGAGGGAAGATTCAAGTACGAAGCAGGAATTGCGTATATAAGGATCAATGAAAGCGACAGGGAAACAGTAGTAAGATTTATATTCGAAGAGCAGCGAAAAATGCGCAAAAAAGGATTGATTTGATTCATGGCGAAAAGCATCAGTGTACTTGTGGTCGATGATTCCGCATTCATGCGGAAGATTTTGACCGACATACTGGAAAGTGATAATGAGATCAAAGTTGCGGCGACAGCCAAAGACGGCCGCGAAGCCCTTGAAAAGGTCAGGACCGTTTCTCCGGACGTTATTACGCTGGATGTCGAAATGCCTGCCATGGATGGCCTTACTTGTCTGAAGGAACTGCAGAAAATTACGGATGTGCCGGTGATCATGCTCAGCGGCCTCACCACCAGCGGCGCAAAGGCGACCATCGAATCCCTGGAGGCCGGCGCCATCGACTTTATCACCAAGCCGACAGGGCTGTTCGATATTGCGGGCGAGGCCAAAAAGAAGGAAATCATCGAAAAGATCCGGATGGCAAAGAGCGTCCGCAGGAAGGTCAGCAGAGCGATCCGGGCGGAAACGGCAAGGGTTGAGCCGGTCAGGCCCGTGGTTCGCACGGACCGGGAGAGCAAGCGGAGTACCGAACTGAAAACGCTGGTTGCCATCGGTACTTCCACAGGAGGGCCGAAGGCGCTGCAGGAGGTTATTCCCTACATACCGGGGGATATACCGGCGGCGGTGGTCATTGTGCAGCACATGCCGCCGGGCTTTACCAAATCCCTTGCGGACCGGCTCAATACCCTGAGCGATCTGTCCGTCAAGGAAGCGGAGCACGACGAGGTGATCAAGCCGGGATACGCATATATAGCACCGGGCGATTATCATATGGAGGTCCAGAAGACGGCAAAGGGCGTTCTGAAAATCAAGCTGACGCAGGAGCCGCCCGTAGGAGGCCACAGGCCGGCCGTAAACGTGATGATGGATTCTGTTGCGGAAACCGGCTTCCGGAAGGTGATCGGCGTGATCATGACCGGCATGGGGGCCGACGGAAGCAAGGGAATTGTGAATATTAAAAATTCAAATAAAGGCGTTATTATATCACAGGACGAGAAATCGTGCGTGGTGTATGGAATGCCGAAGTCGGCAGTCAATACCGGGGTAGTGGATGAGGTCGTTCCACTGAAGGACATCGCGGAAGTCATAGTCAAATATTTGGGGGTGGAGTAGTATGGACATGAGTCAATACTTGGAGATTTTTATCGAGGAGACCAGGGAGCATTTGCAGAGCCTGAATCAATGCCTGCTGAAAATGGAGAAGAGTCCGGAGGACAGCTCCATGCTGAACGAGATTTTCAGGGTTGCCCATACCCTGAAGGGAATGTCGGGCACAATGGGCTTCACCAGGATGTCAAGGCTGACCCATGACATGGAGGATGTGCTGCATGCATTGCGCAGCAATGAAATAAAGACAAGCCCGAAACTGATCGATACGCTTTTCAAATGCCTGGATGCGCTGGACAGCTATACGACCATGGTTGTCGAGACCGGCAGCGAGGGAACCGAGGAGAACCTGCCCATTATCCAGACGCTGGCCTCCATCATAAAAGGAGAGCCCCATGAGGCTCCGGCCGCGGCGCCGGCAGAAGCTCCGGCGGCTGCAGCGGGCAGTGCCGGCGGCGGCGAAACGGTCGGTACGCTGGCGCTCAACCAGTATGATATCGGCGTGATCAACAAGGCCGCGGACCTGGGAAACAATACATACCAGATTACCATCCGGCTCAACAAGGGCTGCGTATTGAAATCCGCGAGAGCCTTCATCATTTTCAAGACCCTGGAAAGGCATTCTGAAATCATCAAGTCGGAACCGAAGGTCGAGGACATCGAAGATGAAAAATTCGACTTTGAGTTTACGGTCGTCGTCGTCTCCAAGGAAGATGCGGCCGTATTCGACAAGGATTTGAATTCGATTGCGGAAGTGGACGAAGTCCTGATCAAGGTGCTGGAAACCAAGCGTGAGGTCGCCGTTCAGCCTGCCGGTGAGACTGCGGCCGCCGGAACGGCGGCCGCGGCGGTTCAGGAAGAGGCGGACGCGGGCGCGGAGGCGGAGGCCGGACAGGCTAAGGCGGATTCCGCGATGAAGAAGGCGAAAACGGGAAAGACGGTCCGGGTGGATATAGACAGGCTGGACGTCCTGCTCAACCTGGTCAGCGAGCTGATCATACAGAAAACGAGGCTGGAAGGGCTGGAAGGCATTGAACGGACGCAGGACTACGTAGAAACGGTGGAATATCTCGAAAGGATCACCACCAACCTGCACGACGCGGTTATGAAGGTCCGGATGGTTCCGGTGGAAACGGTCTTCAACCGCTTCCCGAGAATGATCCGCGATATTTCCAAGGACCTCGGCAAGGAGGTTATGCTTACCATGTCCGGTGAGGAGACCGAGCTGGACAGGACCGTTATCGACGAGATCGGCGATCCGCTGATCCACCTGTTGAGGAATTCCGTCGATCACGGCGTGGAATCCATCGAAAAGAGAAAGAGCCTTGGAAAGCCTGAGACCGGTAACATAGCGCTCCGCGCATATCAGGACGGCAACAATGTCGTCATCGAGGTGGAGGACGACGGCCAGGGCATCAACATCGACAAGGTCAAGAAGAAGGCCATTGAAAAAGGGCTTATCAACAAAGATATGGCGGCTAACCTGACGAAAAAGGATATTATCGACTTCCTCTTCAAGCCCAGCTTCAGTACGGCGGACAAGGTCACCGACCTTTCCGGCAGGGGCGTGGGCCTGGATGTGGTCAAAACAAAGATCGAGGCCCTGGGCGGCATCGTGGAAGTGGAAACCGAGCTGGGCAAGGGCAGCAAGTTCTTTATCCGGCTTCCCCTTACCCTTGCGATCATCCAGGCGCTGCTTGTCATGGTCGGCAATGAAAAGTACGCTATCCAGCTCAGCTCGATCCAGAAGATCACCAATATCACCCCCAATGATATCAAGCTGGTCCAGAAGCAGGAGGTCGTGCTGTACCGGAATACAGTGGTCCCGATCGTAAGGCTCGACAGGGTGCTGGAGGTGCCGAAAGAGGATGAGGAACAGAAGACCCTGACCCTGGTTATCGTCAAAAGAGGCGACCGGCTGACGGGCCTGGTGGTGGACAAGATCATCGGACAGCAGGAAATCGTTCAGAAGTCGCTGGGCAAGTTCCTTTCCGGCATAAAGCTGATTACCAGCGCAACGATCCTCGGAGACGGAAACGTGGCCCTCATACTCGATGTAAATTCATTGGCGCATTAAACGATCCGGATGATATAAGGAGGCATTGACATGGCAGATAAAATTCTGGAAGCGAAAAAGTATCTGGTATTCCGGCTTGGAAACGAAGAATACGGTATAGATATCCACAAAATCACCACCATCATCGAGAAGGACATGAATATCGCACGGGTCCCGAAAACCCCCGCCTTCCTGAAGGGCGTCATCAACCTGAGAGGCGAGATCATCCCGATCATGAGCCTGCGCATCCGTTTCGGACTGGCAGTTGATGTGTTCACCGAGGATTCCAGGATCATCATTGTGAAGCTGGATGAGACATCGGTGGGGCTGATCGTGGATTCCGTCGCCGAGGTCCTGGAACTGGACGAGGAGGCAACGGAGAGCATAGCGAATATTGCAGGCGATCTTTCCCTCGAATACATTACCGGCGTAGGCAAGGCGGAGGGCAGGATCATTACCCTTTTAAACCTTGAAAAGCTTGTAACCCTGAGTGATGATTAAGAGTTTAGGAGAGTGCTATGGTATCGGGGATTGATGATTTAAGCAATATCCAGTTGGATGTATTGAGGGAAATAGGGAATATCGGTTCGGGCAATGCCGCCACCGCCCTCGCAAAGATGCTGAACCGCAAGGTGGACATGGACGTTCCGAGAGCCAAGATCCTGGAATTCAAGGAAGTCAGCGACACACTGGGCAGCGCCGAGCTGCCGGTAGTCGGTATCCTCTTGAAGGTGACCGGCGATTTGACGGGATACATCATGTTCATCCTGCAGCAGCAGGCTGCCGCCATGCTTGTCAGTATGCTGATGGGGAAGGCCTCGGAATCCATCGAGACGTTTTCGGAAATTGAAGTATCGGCGCTGAAAGAAATCGGAAATATTCTGGCGGGTTCTTATCTCTCGGCGCTGTCCGCGCTTACCAATCTGAAGATCCTTCCTTCCATACCGGACATGGCGATTGATATGGCGGGGGCGATCCTGAGCGTTCCGGCCATCGAATTCGGAAAAGTCGGCGATACGGTGCTGTATATTGAAACGGAGTTTTCGGAAGGGACGGACAAGGTGGTAGGCGACTTTTTCCTCATTCCGGATATTGACACCTATGACGTTTTATTGAAAGCATTGGGAGTAATTAGTTGATGGATAACATTATTAAAGTTGGTATGGCGGATTTGCAGTCATCAAGGCATCCATGCATCATCACCACACTGGGACTGGGATCCTGCGTCGGGATCGCGCTGTACGATTCGGTCACCAGGGTGGCGGGGCTTGCGCATGTCATGCTGCCATCCAGTTTGCAGGCCAGGAACAATTCGAATATCGCAAAGTTTGCCGATACGGCGGTGGTGAAGCTGCTGGACGACATGGTCGGCCTCGGCGCCGCAAAGAACCGGATTGTAGCCAAACTGGCCGGAGGAGCACAGATGTTTTCCTTCAATGAAGCTTCCGAAATGATGAGGATCGGCGCGAGAAACGTCGCCGCCTCAAAGGAAATCCTGCAAGCCCTTCGGATTCCGGTCATTTCGGAGGATACGGGCGGAAATTACGGTAGAACCATCGAGATCAATTCCGGCAGCGGAGTTCTTTTTATAAAAACCATCGGCCATGGAATAAAGGAGATTTGAGGATATGGAGCGTATCCGCAAGCTGCCGTTCATCCTGGGGTGCATAGCGGCAATGGCAGTTGGAATTGCAAACTACGGGGCGGGTTCGGATAATCAGACCACTTTTTTGAGAATGGCTGTCGTAATGACGATTTTTTTCATAATTGGGGTATATATAAGAAACACGGTTTTGTCCATTGATGAGCAGGTAAAGGAAAAAGAACGGCAACGGCTTCTGGAAGAGGAGCAGCGTATCCGGGAAGAGCACGAGGAGCGACGTGCGGAGGAGGAAGCCGCAAAACTGCAGGCGGGCGGCAAAGGCCACAATGTGGATCTGGTGGCGGAAGACAGAATGGAAGAATTCCAGCCGATGACGGTCAGCAGGGTGATCAGCTCGAAGGTGAAGGAATAATTGACAAAGCGATTTGCGACGGCGCCGCCGGTATGGGGGAGGAACGCCGGAAATCGTTCGACGGGGGATTTTGATGCAGGCCAGCAGCAAGCAGAACGAACTGTGGAAGCAATACCAGGAAGCCAGGGATCCGGCCGTCCGGGAAGCCCTGATACTTGAATATTCCCATCTGATCAAGTTCATTGCGGGAAGGTTGAACATCTATTTCGGCTCCAATGTCGAATATGACGATCTTGTCGGCTTTGGCGTGTTCGGCCTGATTGACGCCATCGACAAATTCGACATCAACAAGGGCGTAAAATTCGAAACCTATGCCTCTTTGCGGATAAGAGGCTCCATAATAGACAGCATAAGAGAAATGGACTGGGTACCCAGGTCCCTCCGCCAGAAAAACAAGGAACTGGAAAAGGCGTACTGGGAAGTGGAAAACGAACTGGGCCATTCGGCAACGGACCGGGACATCGCCGACAAGCTCAGCATTTCAATGGAAGACTTCTATAAGCTCCTCAATGAAGTAAACGTAACCTCAATGGTCTCCCTGGAAGACTTTCTGGAGCAGAATTACGAGATCGGCGCCGACATCCCCAATTCGAATCGGTCCGACCGGCCGGAGCGGGAAGTGGAGCTGGGCGAGCTGAAAACGATCCTCGGAGACTCCATCGACAAGCTCCCGGAGAAGGAGAAAACGGTGCTTTCCCTCTACTACTATGAAGAATTGACATTAAAAGAAATAAGTGCGATAATGAAGGTGTCAGAATCTAGGATTTCTCAGCTCCACACCAAGGCAATCATGCGGCTGAGAGGCAAACTTGCACGACACCGGTCGCTTCTTGACGATTAAGGGCTGAAATGGTATTTCAACGAGCCCGGTAAGGGTCGGCTGAAAATAGATTCAACGATCCCGGTGTTCATTCGAAAATGGTTGACAGGGGGGTGCAGCTTTGATTGGTACTAAGGATAATGGCAGCAATATCAATGATGGCTTTTTTCAGTTGCTGTTTCAAAACGACGGCGTATTTCTCACGGTCAATCCTCCCGTCGGTAAAGGCAGGCGGGTGGAGGCAAGGGAAGTGATTGACAGGCTGGCGCACAAGAGGGTCAAGAACTTCAACCGCGATCTGGCCGAGCTGACCGTACAGAAAGCAAACGGGGCACCCGTCAAAATCGCCGAACCGCAGGAAGAGTTAAAAATAGACGCTGCGGTAACGGTCATGCTGTCGCCCGACCGTATGAAAGGGTATGTGACCTTCGCCCCGCCCGACAACGGCAGAATGCTGACTTTGGAAGAGGTTCTGGAGGCCCTGGGCAAGAACGGGGTCATTTTCGGAATCAACCGGACCAATCTTGAAACCATCGTAAAATATCCTGTATATAATGAAATGGTGTGCATTGCGGAAGGTGTTCCGCCGGTATACGGACAGAACGGAAAGGTGGAGTTCTTTTTCGATACGAAAAGGGAATCGAAGCCGACCATTCTGGAAGACGGCCGCGTGGACTTCCGGGAACTGAACCTTATCCAGAGCGTGGTCCAGGGACAGACGCTCTGCAGGCTTGTTCCCCCGGTTCCCGGCACGCCCGGCAGGACGGTCAGCGGCACCGACATCCCCGCCCTGGACGGGAAACCAGCCACATTGCCCAAGGGCCGCAACGTCAGCATTTCGGATGACGGGCAGAGCCTGATCGCCAATATCAGCGGTCAGGTGAGCTATCTCGACGGCAAGGTCAATATATTTGCAACTTATGAAGTACCGGCCGATGTGGACAACACGACGGGAAACATCAATTTTGTCGGCAACGTGATTGTCCGGGGCAACGTACTGTCCGGATTTTCCATCGAGGCAGGCGGTAATGTCGAGGTGTGGGGCGTCGTGGAAGGCGCGTCCATCAAGGCCGGCGGGGATATCATTCTCCGCAGGGGCATGCAGGGGATGGGCAAGGGAGCCCTTTCCAGCGGCGGAGATATCATCGCCCGGTATATCGAAAACAGCAACGTGGAAGCAATCAATAACATAAAGTCCGAAGCGATCATGCACAGCAACGTAAAGTGCGGGAACAAGCTGGAGCTGTCCGGCAAGAAGGGGCTGCTGGTGGGCGGGACCTGCAAGGTCGGCAAGGAAATCGTCGCCAAGGTGATCGGTTCCCACATGGCTACCGTCACCGATCTTGAAGTAGGGGCGGACCCCACCGTCCGGGAGCGTTACAAGGCCGTCAAGGATGAGATCGCAAACATGGAATCCGATATGAAGAAGGCCGAGCAGGCCATTGCCATCCTGAAAAAGATTGAAATGACCGGAACCCTGTCGCCCGAAAAGCAGGAGATCATGGCAAAAAGCGTGCGGACAAGGGTCTATTTTACCAACCGGATTTTCGAACTCAAGGAGGAGATGACCCAACTGGAGTCCAAGCTGCAGCAGGAGGCTTATGGCAAGATCCGGTGCTACAACTTCATCTATCCGGGCACCAAGGTCGCGATCGGATCGTGCCTGATGTTCGTACGGGAGAATTTGCAGTACTGTACCTTATACAGGGACGGAGCGGACATCCGGGTCGGCGGCATTGACAAATAAGCGGTAGTTTTGGTTGAACCGGCAGGGAGTGATTTGCATGGCGATCAAACCGATTGATATGCAGGTGATGGTTCCAAGGACCATGGAGGCTGCAAAAATCAGCAACGACATCAATCAAAAGAATACCATGGCTCAGCAGCAGCAGGCCACGGCGACGCAGCACCGCGCGGAGGATTCCCTCCGGCAGGTCTATTCCCGTACGCAGGCCCAGAACGCCCGGATCAACGAACGGCAGAAGGAAAACGGCAAGAAGGAAGGCAAGGGCAAGAAATCCGGAGGCCGGGACGGAAACGACGAGGAAAGGAAAAGCCTGCTGGAGAAGGAAATAAAGAGCAGTACCATCGATATAAAAATTTGATTCGGCAATACGGTGCTTACTAAAGAGAAAAACGGCGGCAGCAGCCGTACGAGGTGCGGAAATGAGCGGTTTTTACGTAAGTCTGATTTTTATCGGAATCCTTCTGGTCTTGTTTTCCCTTGCCTGCATTTTTCTGGACAAGCGGAAAGTCTTTCAATTCACCCGGAATTTCGAGGATAAGAAGCAGGAACTGGTGGAGATCATCCAGGATGCGGAGCAGATGATCGAGGAGTTAAACCGGTTTTCCGACTATATCGTCAATCAGATGGACCTGAAAAATGAAGAATTGTGCAAGAACCTGAAGGATGCGGAGGAGCGTGTCAACGCGCTGGGCGGCAGGGCGAAAAACGCCGCGGACGAATACGCGGCCGCTTTCGGCGAGGCCGCGAGGGGTGCTTCCGCCGCAGGCCGGATAGGCGCGGCAGCGGCCGAAGCGCCGGCGGTACGCACTACGGCAGCGGACGCCGCAGGCGAAGCGGCTGTTGTGCGGGAAGCAGCGGCGGCGCGGGACGCGGCCGTATATGAGGAGGAAGCCCGCTATCACGCGGTAGCGGCAGGCAGAGCTTCCGTGCAGGCGGCCGAGGGCTTCGGCGCAAGGGCGGAATTTTCCGCCGATATGGCCGAAATGGCCGGCATAGCCGGGATAGCCGTAAACAGCGGTATTTCCGAAAGGAAAGCCTCCCCGAAACTCCAGTACCGGAAGAATGACAAGATCATCCCGATCCACAACAAATATTCGGAGGTTATCCGGCTTTCGCAGGAAGGGCTGCAAAGCCTTGAAATCGCCAAAAGACTGAACATGGGCAAGGGTGAGGTGGAACTGATCCTTGGCCTGAGAAGGTAGCCGGGGAAAGACGTATGAGCAATTTTCACATAAAAAGCGTATTGCTTGGGATAGGAATCGGCATTATCATTACCGCCACAATCAGCCTGGTTTATTTGTCGGGCAGGGATCCGATGAAAGAACTGACCGAGCAGCAGATCGTAAGTCAGGCGGAAAAATACGGCATGGTCAGGGCGTCCGTCCTGCAGCAGGAGACCGGTGCGGCCGAAGTGGCTTCCAATCCGGCCGAATCGGCTTCCATTTTTAAATCGAAGGATTCCGGAAACAAATGATCCGGCCCTGTTGTACATCGAATTCATGGTATCCAAAGGCGATCTAAAGTTCTTTTAGACGCCTTTTTTATTTATGGGGCATAGTGCTGGGAAAATTTCCATTTTCCTATTGCAATCTATTTCTGAAGTGATATAATAATGATATCAAATTAATATAATTTTGATTGGAGGCTTTCCGATGAAAGAACTGAATAAAAAAGTACATTCCGGGTTGGCGTGGTTTGTGATCACCTGCGTTCTCTTTGCGGCGTCCATTGCGGCGCTTGTCCTTGGCATTGCTTATGAAACGGCGCTGCTGACAATTGCAGGCGGTCTTGCGCTGGTAGTATGGATCATCATGCTGGCCGGCTTCTTTACCCTTCAGCCCAATGAAGCTGCGGTCATCATCCTTTTCGGCGCTTACAAGGGCACGGTGAAGATACCGGGCTGGCACTGGGCGAATCCTTTTTACACGAAGAAGAAAATTTCCCTCCGGCAGAGGAACCTGAACGGAGAAAAGCTGAAAGTAAACGATCAGATGGGAAATCCGATTGAAATTGCCACTGTTATCGTCTGGAGGGTCAACAATACGGCGGAGGCGGTATTTGATGTGGAAAACTACATCGATTACGTGGAGACGCAAAGCGAGTCTGCATTAAGACACCTGGCGGGTCTCTACCCGTATGATTCCAGCGATGAAAACCATCTGTCCCTCAGGGGCAGCGCGGACGAAGTGTCGGAAGCGCTGAAGGCGGAGCTCCAGGTCCGGCTCAGCAAGGCAGGCGTGATCGTCGAAGAAGCAAGGCTCAGCCATCTGGCATACGCTCCTGAAATCGCTGCGGCGATGCTGCAGAGACAGCAGGCTTCGGCCATCATTGCCGCAAGGCAGAAGATTGTCGAGGGTGCGGTCGGCATGGTGGAGATGGCCTTGAAGATGCTCAATGAAAACGGGATCGTCGATCTGGACGAGGAAAGAAAGGCCGCAATGGTAAGCAACCTGCTCGTCGTTCTCTGCGGCGAACGTTCCACCCAGCCGATCATCAACACAGGCACACTTCATAACTGATAAAGGAAGCTGGTATTATGGCTGAGAAGAAATCCCTGCTGCTGAGGCTGAGCCCGAAAATGTGGGAGGAAATCAACCGTTGGGCGGAGGAGGAATTCCGCTCCGTGAACGGGCAAATCGAATACGTGCTGCAGGAAGCGCTCAATAAAAGGAAAAAGTCCTCCAGAAAGAACGAGGATGGTGCAGGTGACTGATATGAACAAAATGGAAGCATTCATGTTTGCTGCGATCAACCCCAAAACCGGCCGCTTGCGGTATTCCAGAACCTATTTGACCTACGGGCTTGCCGGTGTGGCCCTTTCGGAGCTTCACCGCCAGGGGAAGCTCGACTGGGATGGCAGGAATGTAAAGGCCACGGCAAAAGGGTCCGCCGGAGAGGAATTGCTGGACGAAATGATGGGCCTGATCCGGAAGAAAGAGAAGCCTTGCGGGCTTCGGACCCTGATCAGCACTGTCCCTTACAGGCTTCGGCGTTTCAGCGGACGTGTGCTGCAAGGGCTCGAGGACAACGGCATGCTCCGGATTGAGGAGCACCGATTTTTGGGCCTGATTCCTTACAAGTCCTACGATATAACGCGTACAACCGAACAGGGCAGGCTGGTTAAAAGGCTGAAGGAAATCGTTCTGAGCGGGGAAAAACGGCCGGACCCGGACCTTGCGCTGCAAATATCCCTGCTGGCCGCCTGCGGTTCCTTGAAGGGCCTCTTCGAGAGGGAGGAACGGGCAAAAGCGCACGAAACCTTGAAAAAAATCAACAAGGGTGGATATTTCAGCACGTTGGAACCGTTTGAAAAGGATATACAGAAAACGGTGAGAAAAATAATTGCAGCATCCCGCTCTGCGGGAGCATGATAAATCAGATAGCAGAGGAGTGGTAGAACATGGCGACGGAATTCCTTCCTTTTCCTTGCGACGGGAATCGAACGGATATCGGCGATAATGATCCAGATCGGACTGTCCCTCTTCGTATTCAAGGCGGTCAAGGAGAAGAAATGGCTGTTTTACGTCTATGCCATCCTGCTCCATGCCGGTATCGACATGTTCGCCATTCTATTCCAGCGGGGCGTCATCAAGAACATTGTTCTGCTGGAGGGAGCTGTTTTTGTTGCGGCAGCTGTTGTAATGGCGGCGGGCTTTGCCCTCAATAAAGGAAAACCGGTCCGGGAGATCCAAGAGACACAGGAAATAGCGGAGACCCTGGAGACATCGGAAATACAGCAAGAGGAAAGAGAATAATATTGTCCATCCGGATTCGTAATTTTGCCCATGGGAAGCAGTCCTCCGTTGTGGTAGGCTGAGAGTATCGAAAGCGATCCGCTATACAGGAGGATATTCATGAAAGAAATACGCTTGATACTGCCCAAAACGGAGGCTTCCCTGCCGGAAGTGCTGATGCACGGCAAAAACAGGAACGGGGACGAGGTCGCGGTAAACCGAAAGTACTTTACACAAAACGGATTGCCGTGGTTTCCGATTACGGGCGAGTTTCATTTTTCCCGGTTTCCCTGCGAATACTGGAAAGAAGAATTGCAAAAAATCAAAGCCGGCGGTCTGGACACGGTCGCAACCTATGTCTTCTGGATTCATCACGAAGAAATGGAAGGCCGGTTCAGGTGGGACGGCCGATATGATTTGAAACGCTTTATTACGCTTTGCGGAGAGGTCGGCTTGAAGGTGATTCTCCGGATTGGTCCCTGGGACCACGGCGAAGTGCGGAACGGCGGCTACCCCGACTGGCTGTTCCAAAAAGCCAAAGCGCCCGGAACCAACGATCCGGAATATTTCAAATACAGCCGCAAGCTCTATGCTGAAATTTACAATCAGGTAAAAATGCTGCTGTATAAGGACAATGGTCCGATCATCGGCATCCAGATCGATAATGAATACGGGCACTGTCATGGCCTGGGAGGGGACGAGGGCCGCCGGCACATGCTAACCCTGAAAAAAATGGCGATGGAAACCGGATTTGACGCCCCGCTCTATACGGCAACCGGATGGGGCGGAGCCGTCGTAGTCGAAGGGGAGCTTCTGCCGGTCATGGCCGCGTATGTGGAAGGCGCCTGGGAACAGCATATAGACAAGGTGCCGCCGAACATCAACTTCGTATTTACTTCCGTGCGGGACGATCTGTCCGTTGGCTCGGACCTGGCCGCTACCCGGTTTCATGAAAGTACTTACAATATGGAACGTTATCCTTTCGCAACGTGCGAGCTTGGGGGCGGCATGCAGAGCTGTTACCAGCGCCGTCCGATCATTACGGCGGACGACACGGAGGCGATGGCCTTTGTCAAGTTGGGGTCAGGCGCGGTCATGCTCGGATATTACATGTACCAGGGCGGAACAAACCCGGTCGGAGAATTATCGACGTTCCAGGAATCCCGGGCAACGGGCTTCCCGAACGACCTGCCCAGACTGAGCTATGATTACCAGGCGCCGCTGGGGGAGTACGGGCAGAGCAATCCTTCCTATCATGCCCTTCGCCGGCTGCACCTGTTTGCCAGGAGCCAGGAAGCCATTTTAACGAAGTCTTCGTGTTACATTCCGCAGGACAAAGAAATCCGCCCGGACGACCCGTCCGCACTGAGGTGTGCGGTCCGTTACCTAGGGGATACGGGCTTCTTGTTTGTCAACACCTATCAGCATAATCTCGAAATGGAGCCCCAGGAAAACTTGAATTTCTCGGTCGCAGTGGAAGGAGAGATCATTGCGTTCCCGGAAATAAGCCTTAGACCGGGCCAGTGGAGAATGCTGCCGTTTAATCAGCGCCTCGGCGGCGTGACGCTCAAATGTGCGACCATGCAGCCTTTGACCAGCCTGGCGCATCAGGGAGAGGAATACTATTTCTACTACGGAGAGCCCGGCCAGCAGATCGAGTATCATTTTGACCGGAAGACCGTCAAAAAAGTGGTTTCCGGCGATGTGAAGGCGGAAGACGCGCTGCAGATGGCGATCGGCCAGGAGTTCGGGGATGGAAACAGCATTCTGGACCCGATCATTCTTGAAAATGCGCAGGGGAGCCGCATCCACATCGTCACGCTGACAAAGCAGCAGGCATCCCGGTTCAACCTGTATGAACTGAATGGCGAAACTTACGCTATGATTTCTGAAATGGACCTGTTTGTCGATGATCAGCAGATCCAGGGAGTATCCGCCGGAAAACCCAAGGCGGCCGTTCTTGCCTTTCCCCAACTGCTGGATGATCAGAAGCTCCATGCTTATGCCGTTAAAGAAAAAATCAGCATCTTCAGTCAGTATCAACTGGAATGGACGGCCGTAGAACCAAAGGTTACGATAGAGGAAAAGGGGATGTCTGCCGAAGGACACATGCAATACCGCATTTCAGCGGAGCACGATTTCATGAGCGGGTGCGGCGATGTTTTCCTGGATATCGATTTTGAAGGCGATATTGCGGAAATTACCCGAAACGGGGAATTGATGGCGGACTGCTTTTACTCGGGACTGACCTGGCGAATCGGCCTGAAGCGCTTTTCGCAGTTGCTGGGTTCCGGTGAATGGATTCTGGATATCAGCCCGCTGTATCGGGACGCATATGTCTATCTGGATAAATGGCCGGAGATGAAGGACGGGAAAGCATTAAAACTCGTGCAATACTCGGTGGTACCTGAATATCGGATATTCCAGGAAGAACAGATGATGGCATAAAGATCATAAAATCCCTGAAAAGCTTGATGTCCTGCGGATTTCTCCACAGGACATCGTTTTCGGAATCGAATGGTGCCGAAGGCCGGACTCGAACCGGCACGGTATCGCTACCGGTGGATTTTGAGTCCACTACGTCTGCCAATTTCATCACTTCGGCGTTTTATAATTTCTTTCATGCAAAAAGAATTATACAACAGCTGAAGTCCCTTTGTCAACGAATTTGAAATGGAACTTCACAGCAAAAATAGCGCGAAAAATATCCGGCCGGACAAATCTCGGTTTTAAACCGTTCATACGTGGTATTAATAAAGGGAAAACGCTCCCTATGCCAATGCAGGCAGAGGAGAACGACTCGGGAGGAATTTTATGATGTTCGAATGGAAAAACGAGTACGGCGTGCAAATTGCCGAAATCGATAAACAGCACAAAAGGCTGTTCAATATCGGCGCCAGGATCAACGACCTGGTTTATGCGAAGGATGAATTTGACCACTATGACGAAATCATGACGGTAATGAACGAGCTGTTGGACTATACCGAATACCATTTCAATTATGAGGAAAAGCTGATGGAAGAGTATCAGTACGAGAATTTCGAAACGCAGAAATTCGAACATTTTTTCCTTCTGAAGAAAATCCGCAAAATGCTGGATGCGGACATCGACAGAAAGCAGGGGGAAGCGGTGTTGAACCTTGCCGCCTTCATATCGGACTGGATCACCAACCATATTTTAAAAGAAGACATGAAGTATAGAGAGTTTTTCAACAATAAGGGCGTTCATTAGCGCCGGATGGCGCATCGTCGCATTCAAATCCGGGCGGCACGCTCTTCCTTTGGCAGGCTCCTGTTTGTCAAAGGTTAACCTGCATCATTGCCGCTATGAATTCCCTCAGCTTATCCGACGGGGACAGATCCATCTCTTTCAAAAGTCTCTGTTCATATTCCCGGTAAATTCTAACTGCCGAGACGCTGTCGCCTAACTGCAGCTTAAGCGACAATAGTCTTTCAACCGCTTCTTCATCGTAAGGGTCATGCGCAAGCGCTTTTTCCAGCGCCGCGCAGGCCCTTTTGGTTTCCCCGCCGGCTTGATATTCCTCGGCGATCCGGTGCTGCACTTTTTTGAATTCATCTTCCAGACACACCCTCGCATTCGCCGCCCATTCATAGGGCTTGTTTTCAAAATATCTGCCGGTATACAGAGCGGAAGCCTCCTCCAGGGCGGACAGTTCCGGCGACGCTGCGCCGGTCGCGGTCAGAAACAGGAGCAGGTCGCAGCGTAACCGCGAGGTATCGAGCAGATAGCTGTCGCGGTCACGTAGCAGAAGGTTTGCGAAGCCTTTATCCGTAAGCGTGTTTCTGAGGTAGGTGCAGGTAACGCGGAAATTGTTTGCGGCCTTTTCGGGTTCCGCATCGGGCCATAAAGCATCGATCAAGATTTCCTTTGATATGGCTTTGCCCTGGTAATGGATTAGAAGAGCGAAAAGTTCTTCCGCCTTCGCCGTTCTCCAGCGAATCGGCTCGGCGGCGTTTTCATCCGCATAGCACAAATATGGACCGAAGCATTTGACGGTCAGATATCCCGAGCTTATCGCCTCCCGCCGGTATCCGAGCTTTCGGGCGAGACTGCCGATCTGTTCCCTGACCTCGTCGATATCCAGCGGCTTCAGCAGATATCCGATGGCGTGCGCCTGGAAGGCCTTCAGGGCATATTTGTCGTAAGCGGTGATAAAAACGATCTCGATATACGGGCTTTCCTCGGCCAGCCTTTCCGCCAGTTCAAGGCCGCTCAGCCCCGGCATCTCTATATCAAGAAAGGCGATATCCGCCGGATTGTTCCTTACGAATTCAATCGCGTCCGCGGCGCGGGTAAAGGTTCCGATCACTGAAATCCGCGCGTCTTCCTTCATGATCCGCTCAAACCGGTCCAATGCTTTTTTTTCATCGTCTACTCCGATTACCCTGAACACTCCGACCCCTCCCCGATTGGAATATCAAAGCTCACGCTTGTCCCGGCATTGACCGCGCTTCGTATTATGAGCCCCTTGCCATAGAGCCTGAAAAGGCGTGTGTTGATATTATACAGCCCAATGCTTACGCTGCCTTTCGGCGTATCCAGCAGGGCGCTCAGCTTTTTCTCCGGAATCCCGGCTCCGTCATCCTCAACGTTGAACAGAACGCTGTCGCCGGCCACTTCGGCCCTGACCTTTATGGTTCCGCCGTTTTCCCGTTCGCGCAGCCCGTGCTTGATGGCGTTTTCCACCAGCGGCTGTATGGTTAGCGGCGGGAGCTGAATGTCCGGAAGCGGATCGGCTATATCAAATTCAATCTTTATATCCTCAAATCTCGCTTCTTGAATCGACGCGTAGGCGCGGGCGAGCTCAAGCTCCTTTTTCAGCGGAATAAGACCCCTGAGATTTTCAAAATCCAGTGTTCCCCGCAGGTATTTTGAAAGGGACAGGATGAGCTTTTCCGCCTCATGCGGATCGGTCTCACAGTATTCCGCGATGATATTCAGGGCGTTGTAAATAAAATGCGGCTTTATCTGCGCGTTCAGAAACGCGGTTTCCGTGTTCATAACCGTATCCAGGGATGCCTGAAGGTCGGCCGATAACAGCTCCATGCGGCGGAAGGCCTCCGAGTATCTTTTCGACAGCAATACGACCTGAATGATAACAAAACCGAACAAAGCCGCCGAGAGCATATACCGGGCGGAAAGGACGCTCATATAGACCAGGCTGTCCAGCAGCGCACCCAGTGTTAAAATCAGCATTCCTGCCAGAAAGAAGATGGATTCCTTCTCGCGGCGCTTCACCACCCTTACGGAGACATAGCAACCAAGCATGCAGGCGGCTCCGACCGTCAGCAGATAGGGGACAAAGACGGCGGAATAAATGGTGGAGGAAAGCGCGAGGACGGTAAATATGTAAAGAGCATTCAGAGATAGAATGACGCGGAAGGCCAGTTGAGGCATCACATCTTCGTAAAGCCGGCGCGTATAGAAGAGCATGGAGATGATAATGAACGGGATTGTCAGCATCACAAGCCTCGATCCGAGCCAGAACGGGAGCCCCGGAAATGCCTGCATCATGAGCGTCGTATTCGATAAAAGATTTCGGACGGAGACCGAAAAGCAAAGGACGGCGAGCCAGACAAGCTCGGAACCGTTCTTCCGGAAATGACGGAAGACAAGAAAAAAGAAGCCGGCGAACATACAGATCGCAATCAGAAAAATATCCAAGGCGACCCACGTGTTCCACTCTTTATGAATCAGTGCAGAGGTTCCCAATCGGATGCTTTGCCCGACGCCCCCTCCATAGACAAGGGCGTCGTTTTTTACCTGCAGAACAATTTCCATCTCCGAACCGGCGTAATGGAAGTCATAGGTCTGCGGATGCAGGTAGATGGTTTGGACCTGGGCAAAGCTGCCGCAGGCATGCAGAAGCGAGCCGTTTACCCACAGCGCGTAGTCCGTGTAGACATTGGGAACCGAGATGCCGTAAATCCCGCCAGCGGCGCCGGTCTTCACCACAAGCCGGTATGTGGCGCTGCCGTGGGACGGTAAACGGAGCGCCTTGTATTTCGCCCAGCCGGACGGCAGCCTGTAATAGCCGGTCGGCGCCCCGCCGGCAAATTCACCCGGAAAGAGAAGCGCATCCCAGTAGAACGTCCAGTCCCCGTCAAGCGAGACGTTGCCGTCCGCTGAAAAATCCCATCCGGAGAGATCCAATATTCCATTTTGCGCTTCTGGTTCCCCCGCTTTCGCACCCCGCCCCTCGCAGCCCGCGAGAGTGAGCAGCAGCATCAACAGCGCGGGAAGCCATACATAATTTAAAAGCTTCATATTGACCCCGGCTTCAGAACAGAATAACAAATTCATATTACCATATATTCACACGGCAAATAAGGCCCGGGTCGGAAATTTCCGACAAAATGCAACAAATTAATTAAAAATATGCCTGCTTCCGGCAAAAAGGGCCCATTTGTTAATTCTCCGTTAATTCCGGAATGATAAGGTTTAAAAAATGGGGGTGGTGCGGTTCTGGACAGGGTACTGCTGGCGGATAGAGACATGGATAACACGGAACGGCTTATCCGCATTTTGAATGAGAACCATTGCTTAACGCCGCAGGTATGGCAGAATGAGCATGCGTTTCAGGTCTTTATCCGCGCTCCTGATGAAGGTGTGGTATTTGTCAGGATAGACGACCCATCCATTCCGGGCCTGGAGATGACAAGGCAGGCAACGGCCGTTTATCCGGAGATTCAGGTTGTGTGGATGGCTGCCGGCGAGGGGTACGCTCTTGAAGCTTTCCCGCGGGGCGTCGACGCGTATCTGCTGCTGCCGGCGACGGAGGAAAAGCTCGCGGAGGTGATGGACTCTCTGGAATTCAAAAAGGTACGGTACGGGGAAAAATAAAATTCCGATAATATTCTTTCAAATGAGGAGGATGTGAAATGGCTGGGAAAATACTGAAAAAATTTTGGGCGGTCCTACTGACGCTGGCGATGGTGATAAGCCTGCTGCCGGCGGTAACGCTGCCGGTGAGCGCGGATGAACTCGCTGTTGGCGTCGAGCTTGGGAGCGCCGCCCTTTCCGGCGATAAGTATTACTACGCGGGCGCCGAAGTGAGCGGCGACGGCATCAGAACCATACTGATCGGCTTTTCCAACAATGTCGTCTCCGGAGATACAATCACTTTGCCGACGGCGACAACGGGTTTTACGGTCTCCGATACCTCAAACGACTACACCAAGCGGATCAATGTTGACGAAGGCACTTCGACAAGCGTGGTTCAAAGCTATCTGCGCGGCGTAGGGTTCACGATTGCCGGCGCGTCCCAGACGGCGAGCGTAACGGTGACGACCGAGAGCATCATGACCGACACCTTTTACAACATCGACACGGAGCACTATTATCAATACATCCCCGCCGGCTCGTCCGGTATAAAATGGACAGACGCCTATGACGCCGCCAAAGGCAAAACCTACATGGGCAGAACCGGATATCTGGCGACCGTCATGAGCCTGGAGGAAGATACCTATTTGAACTCGCTGTCCGGCGGCAAGACGGGCTGGCTGGGCGGCACGATCATGACGAACAGCGGAACCCTTGCGGACGCCTCCGGCGGATCAACCGGAGCTAAGATGTACTATTCCTCATTTACTCCGGAGTCCGTCGTCAGCGGCGACAACAAAGGCTGGTACTGGGCCTGCGGCCCTGAAATCGGAACGTTGTTCTACGATACCAACAGCCTTAATAACGAGGGCGGGGCAAGCTCCGCAACCGCCAATACCGTAGACGACAGAAATTCGGCAACTTACTATAACTGGTCGAGAGGGGCGTCCTACGAGCCCAACAACAAGACCGCGTCGCAAGCATACGGCGGCAACGATTATGAAACCTGCCTTACGACGCTGATAAACTCAGGGCACACAGGGAAGCAGGGTACGGCTTTCACCTGGAACGACAGCCGCTCTGAGTATACGGACCAAACCAGCGCATGGTCGGCTAAGGGCTATTTTGTCGAGTACGGCAATAAACTCATGGGGGATGACGGCAGCGGCAGCGCGGCGTTCGCCTCCGACAGCGGCACGCTGACTGCGGACAAAACGCCTCCGGCATCTCCGTTATACAACCCGGAGAATATCACGACAAACGTAGCGGTAAGCGTAACACCTACGCTTACCTTTAGTGAAGAGCTCTACGGCAATGCAGACGGAACAGTCATGAGCACATCGCCGGTCGGCGTAATCATGGTTTACGAAGGCACGGATAACACCGGAACCGCTCTGACGGAAGGAGCGGGAGCGGACAATTCCCATTTCACGGCGGCATATGATCCCACCACCCATGCCTTTACCCTGACCTTCGGGGCCGCTCTCAAAAACAGTCAGTCCTACTATGTGGAGCTTCAGGCGAACAGGGTCTACGACGCAGCGGGCAACACGATCAGCTCTGCGGAAGGCGCGACCTTCACGACGGAGGACGCATCTGCAGTTGGCGTCAAGCTTGGGAACGCCACCTTTTCCGGCGATAAGTATTACTATACGGGCGTCGAAGTGAGCGGCGACGGCATCAGAACCATACTGATCGGCTTCTCCGAGAACGTCGCCTCCGGAGACAAGATCGTCCTGCCGGGTGCGACGGAGGGCTTCACGGTTTCCTCAAGCTCTTCGAGCAATGATTATACCAAGCGTATCAATGTCGCCGAAGGCACTTTGACAAGCGCCGTTCAGAGCTATCTGCGCGGCGTGGGGTTCGCGACTGCAAGCGCGTCCCAGACGGTGAGCGTAACGGTGACGACCGAGAACATCACGACCGACACCTTTTATAACATCGACAAGGAGCACTATTATCAATACATCCCCGCCGGCTCGTCCGGCATAACCTGGACAGACGCCTATGACGCCGCCAAGGGCAAGACCTACATGGGCAGGACCGGATATCTCGCGACCGTCACGGACCTGGAGGAGGACACCTACTTAAACTCCCTCTCCGGCGGCAAGACCGGCTGGCTGGGCGGCACGATTCTGGCATACGGCGGCAGCAAAGTGAATGCCTCCGGCGGTTCCACCGGCGCACTGTTATATTATTCCGGGTTCAGCACGACGGCTTTCGTCTCCAACGGCTGGTACTGGGCCTGCGGGCCGGAGATCGGAAACACTTTCTATAATAAAAACACATTAAAAGGTTCATCGATTTCCGTTGCGGACAATGAAAACTCGGCGCTGGGTTATTATTTTAACTGGGGACGCGGCGATGAGCCGAACAATACAAACGGCGGTGAAAACTGCCTGACGACGCTTGTAGTAGGTAGCAAGGGAAAGCAAAACACGTTGTTTTCCTGGAACGATATCAGTTACGACAATACGGATCAAAGCAGCACCTATTCGGCAAAGGGCTATTTCGTGGAGTACGGAAACAAGCTCAAGGGCGACGACGGCAGCGGCAACACAGCCTTCGCCTCCGACAGCAATACGCTTTATCATGTCTATATGATTACCTATAACCTCAACGGCGGGACAAATCCGGGCGGCGCGCCTGCCGGCTACACCTACGGAAGCGGAGCCACACTGCCGACACCGACAAGGGCAGGCTTCACCTTCGGCGGCTGGTACGAAACCTCTGGCCTCACCGGCAGTGCCGTGACGACCATCGGCACAACGGATACGGGCGCGAAGGAGTATTGGGCCAAGTGGACGGAGAACACCTACGCTGTGACAGTGAACGTGCGTCTGAACGGAAGCCCGTCTGACGCCCCTCTTACGGGAGCGGTCGAACTGCGGCAGAGCGGAAGCACAGTTCATACAATGACCGGCGGTTCCGGGGTGTATACGGTATCGGCTGTAAACGGAACGTATGACGTTTACATAGACGGCAAAGACACAGGAACAGGTGTCACCATCAGCGGTCTGGCAAACAGCGTAAGCATTAACTATTACACGGTCACATTTACTGCGGCGGACGGCGGTACGGCATCCGGCAGCAGCATTTCGGCGACATACGACGGCAATTCGCTCACAGCCGGAACGAATATCGTGCTCGGCGGCAAAACACTGGTCATCACGGCAACAGGTCACGGTGCCGGCTATTATGCGTATATCTGGTCCGGAACGGGCGTCGGCGGCGAAAACGCCTCGAAGCTTACCATCACGGCGCTGAACCGGAAGGTTGACGCGCTTTGCACCGTCACGGGCAGGGCGTCTGCGGCGGCCTATTCGGTCCTGCTGAACACGTACGGCGGAGCAATCGGCAGCGGAAGCGTCACCTCCTATACCTATGGTGTGGGCGCCACGCTGCCCTCCGATGTGACCAAAGACGGATATACGTTCCAAGGGTGGTACGCAAACGCGGATTTCTCCGGAAGCCCGACGACGGCGATCGGTGCGGCCGATACCGGAGATAAGGTGTTCCACGCGCGGTGGATGGACAACACCGCTCATACTGTCGGCGGAACGGTGGACGATGGGAACGGGCTCGTCTCCGGCGCGTCGGTCACCATACGCGGGAACGGTATCACTTCGCAAAGTACAACCACCGATGCAAACGGTCGTTATTCCTTCTCAGGCATCCCGTCTGGCGAGTATAACATTGTCGCAAGCTATAACGGCATCGTACAGACGATCATCATTACCGTGAAAGGCAACGACATCACAGACGCGGACATCACGATGCCAACAGGCAGGAAAAACAGTATTCTAACTGTTGCCGCAGGTACGCCGGACGTTGTGGTAGGCTATCTCGATCAGCAGTTTACGAGTGCCGACAACAGTGCCGTCGACGCCGGAAACAGCGTAGTAATCAGGTTGACCGCAGAGGAGCAGGATGAAAACATAGCGTCCGGAGCGGAGGATATCCAGACGGCGGCGAGCGGGCAAGCCATCGGGATGTACCTCGATTTGACGCTGCTGAAGACAAGATCGGACGCAGCCAGTTCTTCTACCGATACGCTCAGTGCTTCGGAAACCCTTTTGAAAATCATCATTCCCTATGATCTCTCAGGCAAAACCAATGTCGCTGTCTATCGGTACCATAGCGGAGCGGCTGAAGCGATGACCAAAGCGGCCTACTCATCTGAAACGCCGGCGGACGAGTGCTATATGGTAAATGCCGCCGGAAATCAGGTGATTGTATGGACGAAGAGCTTTTCCACCTATGCGATTTCCTATCTCCGCACTTATGCCGTCAGCTACGACGGCAACGGCGCGACGGGCGGCAGCGTGCCAGCTTCCGGCACCGTTGCGGACGGTACGGCTTGGAGCTCTCCCGGCAATCCGGGTTCTCTTGTAAGAACCGGCTATACGTTCAGAGGCTGGGCACTCACCGCCAGCGCGACATCGGCGATATCAGCTTATACAATCAATTCCAACACGGTCTTCTACTCGGTTTGGACGTATAACGAGGACTCCGGCGCTTCAGGCGGCAATACGAGCTATACGATCACCGCGACGGCCGGCGACGGCGGCAGCATCAGCCCCAGCGGCAGCGTGAGCGTAACAAAGGGCGCCAGCACAACGTTTACCATTAAGGCAGATAAGGGGTACTATATCCGTGATGTGCTTGTAGATGGAGTAAGCGCGGGGGCGGTCGGCAACTATACCTTCTCCAACGTCACCGCGGTGCATACTATCAGCGCGGTCTTTTCCGAAACATCCGGCCTGCCCTACTATCTGGACGGCAGCGGAAGCAAGGTGTTCATCGGCTTTGCCGCCGAGGTGGACGGGAAGATGAGGTACATCGCGCCGGACGGCGTGACGGTGCTGTTCAAAGAAAATCCGAAAAGCTTTGCCGACACGGACGGTCATTGGGCGGAGTCTTATATCGGTTTCGTCACCGAACGGGAAATATTCGTAGGAACAGGCGGCAATCTGTTTTCGCCCGACACGGGCATGGCGCGCGCGATGTTCGCCACGGTCATCGGACGGCTATACGAGCGGAGTTATGGCAGAATCAGTATTTCCGATGTCCGTGTGTTCACCGACTGCGACTATGACAATTACTACGGGAAATACGTGGACTGGGTGGCTGAAAACGGTATTATCCTCGGTTATGGAAACGGCAAGTTCGGGCCGGACGACCAAATCACCCGCGAGCAGATGGCGGCGATTCTGTACCGCTTCGCGGATTTCCTCGGCGTCTTGCCCGGCGATATCGATACCGCGCTTACCTACCCCGATTCCGCTGCTATTTCAAGCTGGGCGGAAAACGCGGCCCTGTACTGCCAGACCACCGGTATCATCACGGGACGCGGCGAAGGGAATTTCATCCCGCATGGCACGGCAACCAGAGCGGAAGTTGCGGCAACACTGGAGAGGTTTATTGAAAACACTCTGGATTAACGGCACACAGTGCGGCGCCTCCGGATACGGGGAAGAGCCGGTCAACAGCCAGAAGCACTGTTGACTTTTATTCCGGTTTGCATTATGATGAGAGAAACGAACACGGGCAAAATGGCGTTGACAAGGAGGAGTACATACCCTGCCGAAGCACAGAGAGAAGATGGTTGGTGAAAATCTTCGTGAGGGGCGGTATGGAAGTAGCCTTCGAGCCGTGAATCGAAAGGACGGCGTCTGAGTAGAATTCAACGGAATTTCCACCGTTACAGGGAAAGCAGTATCGGAGCGTAGTCCGGATTTTACGCGGTTTGCTCCCGTATTGACAGAGTGCAGGTAGAGTTCTATCTGAATTCAGGTGGTACCATGGACGATAAACAGTCCGCCCTGAGCAGAACGCAAAAGCGTTTTGCCCGGGGCGGATTTTTTGTTTATGAGGCATAGTGCCGGCGAATTGAAAGGAGGCATCACAATGCAGAAAGGTTACGATTTCAGACAGACGGAAAAGGAAATGCAGAAATTATGGAGGGAAGAGGGGGTATACCGGTTTGACCCCGACAGCCCGAAGGAGATATTTTCAATAGACACGCCGCCTCCGACCGTAAGCGGAAGCCTGCACATCGGGCATGTTTTCTCCTACGCCCAGGCGGAAATGATCGCGCGCTTCCGGCGCATGCAGGGCTATAATGTGTTTTATCCCTTCGGCTTCGACGACAACGGCCTGCCGACGGAGCGGCTGGTGGAGCGGGAAGAGGGAGTCCTTGCAAAGGATTTGTCCCGAAGCGAATTTATTGAAAAATGTACGGCAACCACGAAAAAGTATGAGAAGGAATTCAAGGAACTGTGGCAGTCGCTGGGTTTCTCTGTGGACTGGTCTCTCCAGTACGAGACCATCGGCCCGATGGCGCGGCGTATTTCCCAGAGGTCCTTTCTCCGGCTGTACCGGGAGGGAAAGGCGTACATGAAGGAATCGCCCGTTCTGTGGTGTACGGAATGCCGGACCTCCATCGCCCAGGCCGAGCTGGATACGGCCGAAAGGGACACCACCTTCAACTACATCCCGTTTGAATTGACCGGCGAGGCGGCGGCCGGCTGCGGCGATACGGAGCGGAGGCTTGTTGTGGCCACCACGAGGCCCGAGCTTCTTTATGGCTGCGTCTGCCTCTTTGTCAACCCGAAGGATGAGAGATTCCTGGGGTATATCGGCCGCAGTGTCCGCGTTCCGCTTTATGGGTATGAAATTCCCGTTTTGGCGGATGAAGGGGTCTCCATGGAGAAAGGAACCGGCGCCGTCATGTGCGCCACTTTTGGCGACAGCACCGATGCCGAATGGTATGAGAAGCACAAGCTTCCCTACAGGAAGGTCATCCTGCCGGACGGAACGATCGAGGAGAGCGTTCCCCACATCGGAGGACTGAGGGTTTTCGCGGCAAGAAAAAGGATCCTAAGCCTCCTGGAAGAAAAGGGACTTCTTTTGAAAGCCGAGAATCTGACCCATACGGTTGCGATCCATGAGCGCTGCGGGAAAGAGATCGAGATCATTCCGTCCAGGCAGTGGTACATTGACATTCTGTCAGGCAAGGAACGGTTTTTGAAGGCCGCGGAGGAGATCAACTGGTATCCCGCCCATATGAAGAACCGGTATACCCTCTGGGTCGAGAATCTGAAATGGGACTGGTGCATCTCCAGGCAGCGCTATTTTGGCGTTCCTTTTCCGCTGTGGTACTGCAAGGCTTGCGGGAGGACGATCCTGGCTCAGGAGGCTTCCCTGCCGGTCAATCCCCTTGAAGCAGTGCCCGAAGAACCCTGCTCCTGCGGCTGCAACGAATTTATTCCGGAAAGCGCGGTTTTCGATACCTGGGCCACTTCCTCCGTCACTCCGCTGATCAACGGGCGCTGGGGCGAGGAGGGGGATTTCTCCGAAAGGCTGCTGCCCATGAGCATGCGGACCCAGGCCCATGAAATCATCCGGACCTGGACGTTCTATACGATTGTCAAAAGCCTTTACCACACGGGGAAAATTCCGTGGAAGGAGATCATGCTTTGCGGTTTTGTCCTGGCAAAGAAAGGGGAAAAAATCAGCAAATCAAAGAGCAATTCCGAGCTCTCGCCGGCCGCGCTGATCGAAGCTCATTCCGCCGACGTGATCCGGTATTGGGCGGCCAACTCCAGGCTTGGCACGGACACTTTCTTTTCCGCCGATGAACTCGGCATAGCCAGGCGTTTTGTCACAAAGCTGCGAAATGCCGCCGGCTTTGCCATAGCCCACCTGAGGGACCTGGACCGGGAGGCCCCCGTTGCGCTCCTGCCGGTGGACAGATGGATTATGGAACGCTGCCGGCAGACCACGGCAAATGCCGCAAGGCTGCTGGAGCAGTATGAGGTGGGCCCGGCGCGGCATGAAATGGACGAGTTCTTCTGGAAGGATTTCTGCGATTATTACCTGGAAATCGTAAAGGAACGCCTGTACCAGCCGGATCTCCACGGGCAGGAGGAACGCCGTTCCGCACAGAAGGCGCTTTACTACTGCACGCTCAATATCCTGAAGCTTTACGCGATCTACGTTCCGCACATAACAGAGCAAATCTATCAGGAGTTTTTCAGGCAGCAGGAGGGCTCTGTTTCTCTGCACAAGCTGACGTGGGAGAGGGAGGGGTCCGAGGATGCGGACATATTGCTTTTCGGAGAGCTGGTGAAGGATATAATAGCGGGCGCCAGAAAATACAAATCGGAAAATTTCCTTTCGATGAAAGCGGAGATGCCGGAACTGGTCATCGCTTCGGAAGGGAAATATCCGGAATGGTTCGAGAAGACGCTGAAGGACATTAAAGCCTGCTGCTGTGCAAAGGAGGTAAAAATACAGTCTTCCGCGGGGCATTGAAAAAGGACTTGTATCTCCGCCCCGGAAGAATTAAAATAAGTGTGATAAAATGTAACGGGAGAGCGACATGAATTGCAGACCGGGATGCGGCGCCTGCTGTATAGCGCCCTCCATCACTTCAGCCATACCGGGGATGCCGGGCGGGAAACCGGCGGGCGTCCGGTGCGTCAACCTGACCGGGGACAACAAATGCAGGCTTTTCGGGAAACCCGAAAGGCCTAAGGTTTGTATAGGGCTTCAGCCATCGGAGGAGCTTTGCGGGGAATCGGCGGAAGAGGCGATGGCATACCTGCTGTTTCTGGAGGAAGAAACGAAGCCCCGCTAGCTTTCCAACGGAAGGACCACGGTTACTTTTGTGGAAACATAGGGCTCCGACTCGATAGTGATTTCATATTCGTCCCCGTAAACGTATTTGATCCGGTATCGGATATTGTTGATTCCCACGGCTTTATTCTCATCGCCGTTCAATATCCGGTTTTTGGTATATTCGTCAATTCCCTTTCCGTTATCTTCCACAATAAAAACCCTTTTGCCGTCCCGGATGAAGCCGTTGATCCGAAGAACCCCCATATACCGGAGGTTTTCGAACCCATGGACGATGGAGTTTTCAACCAGAGGCTGCAGGAAGAATTTTGGAACGGAGTACCGGTACAATTCGGGTTCAATGTCGTATTGCACTTCAAACTGCTTATTATGCCGGCGCTGCATGACTTTCAGATAATTATGCGTATGCTTCCAGTCATCCTTGAAAGAGACCAGGTGGGAAGAGGCTTTCAGCGTGTAATCCATCATTTCGGAAAGCTCCACGACCATGTCGCTCAATTCATACTCCTTGATTCGGATCAGTTCCAGGTTGATCATGTTGAGCGAATTCGACAGAAAATGGGGATTCAGTTGAAGATTGTAGGCATTGAGCTCTGCTTCCTTTTTCATAATAATGGCTTCGTAATTTTCCCGGATCAACTGTTGAATGCGTCCGTTCATGGTATTAAAACGCCGGATCAGCTGGCGCAGCTCCTTGGAGCCGCTTTCCCGGACTTCCGTATCGAAACGGCCCTGGCCGCTTTCCTTCATGCCGCGCCGGAGCGATTCCATCGGGCTCAGGATGCTGCCGGAGATGAACATGACGACGATCAGCGGGAGGACTACGAGAAAGGCCAGAATGAGCAGCATGTTCCGGACGATGATTTTAATATAATCCTCCATCAGCACCTTCTTTTCCAGCACGACGCCCGACAGCCAGCCTGTCTTGACGGAGGTGTCGAAGCAGACGATATAGCTTTTTCCGTCAATTTGGACGGTGTTAAAGCCGCTGCGTTTCTCCAGGGCCGCCTCGAGCCAGGGCGTATCCAGCTTTGTTCCCAGCAGGGCGCGGTCGGAATGGAAAACGACAGTACTGTCGGGAGCAACTACGAAAGAATCGCCCTTCAGATAACGGCTGCTGGTGGCGAATATATTTTTATAAATATCATCGGAAAAATTCAAAACCAATACGACATAGTCGTCGTCGAAGGTCCGGATCATTTTTGCCGCGGAAAACACATACTGGTATAAATTATGCTTGGAAGGGATGTATTGCTGACCGAACATTTTAAAAAAGTCATAGGTGGGAATCCAGACCGTTTTGCCATGGGCCTCCGCGGCTTTGCGGTAAACCTCCGTATCCTGGAAATGCTCCACCGGCAGGATGGTCGGGTAGGCGGTCTGGCCGAATACCGTCCGCTTTGTAACAAGATTGGTGGAAAAAACCTCGCCGCTGTAAAGGAAGTACTTGTTCAGCAGGGTGGTGATGCTGCGGTCCAGATTGTAAATATCGAATATGTTTTCGGCACGGTGATAAGTGTCGAGATAGCCGGCGAGATCGTTATCCACCATCAGGCCGTTTGCATATTCGTTGAGAAGTCCCAGCTTCTGATCGATGATCAGGTTGTTTTTGGCCAGAATATCCGTTGTGTCTGCCGTAACCATATTGTAAAGGACATCGCTCGTCGTCTTGAAATAGATGAAACCAGTCATGGCCAGCAATAAGGTAACGATAATAATATAGACGACAATAAATTTGCCCTTCAGTCCGAGATTGCTGAAAAAATTCTCCCGTGGCTTCATAATACCTCCTGAAAGCTTAAAATGGCCGGCTGCGGTAATGGTTCGGGGAAATGCCCACTTCCTTCCGGAACAGCTTGACAAAGTAGGCCACGTCATTGTACCCGGCGCGCCGGGCTACTTCATAAACCTTTAAACCGGTTTCCCTCAGCAGGCGCTTGGCCTCGTCAATCCGAACCCGGATGAGATACTCCTTGAAGCCTGCCTCCGAATGTGTTTTAAAAAGCATGCTGATATAACTCGGGTTAAAATGAAAATGGTCCGCAATCCGTTCGAGGCTGATGTCCTCCTTGAAATTATCGTGGATATAGTTCCGGATGCTTTCAATGATCTCAACGGTAGCCGTATTGTCCCGCTTCTGGCGGTATACGGTCAGTTCCGCGAGATAATTGAGCAGAACGCCGCTCAACTCCGCCAGGGAGCCGCAAGTATTGACGACGGCGATGATATCGTCCTTCACATGATGCTGAACGTGCTTTTTCGCCGATAATGCAATATGGAGGAAATGTTCCCGCAGCTTGTACGAATTCACGACATGGCTGCCGTTGGAATAATTTTCGCAAAAGGTATCCAACTGCTCCCGGATGCCATCCAGGTTGGAGGCGCGGAAGCGGTCGAGAACTTTGTTTTCCAAAGAATACAGGATGGAATCGTCTATGGAGGGAAGCAGTTTAACGCTGTCGTAGCACAAACAGCCGGGCGACGAAATCAGAAAAGTGTCATCCAGCGCCTCCAGGGCCTGCTTCATGCATATCTGCAAATGATCCGTGATCGGCGACGCCGCTTCGCTCAATCCGATCCTGGCCTTTACGGGAAAAGCGGATTCCAGCTCATCAATGAACCGCAGGAGGCAGGATGCCGCAGCTTCCGGAGCAATGCCTCCCTGGCTGTCGATGATGCTTGCCAGCATCCAATTCTGCTCATCATAAAGGAGGCTCAATACGGAGGTGTCTCCGGTAAAAAGCTCTTTCAAACGGATTTTGCAGAAAGCGGTTACTTCCGCAAGGGGAAGCGGGGCTTTCGCTGTTTGCGGTTTCGGTATAATACCGGTTACGGCGGTCAGACCGGAACCGTTCCATTTAAAATTGGATTTGAGCCATTCGCCCTGCGCATCGTCCAATTTGCCAAAAAGCCAATCCCGGAGCTGTTTTTCCAGATAAACCGGCCGGTAGCTTTCGAGCTGCTCGTTCAGGTCCTTTATATGATCCCGGTTTTCGGCTTTCAGCCGTATCTGCTGTTCGATCTTATCCATCAGGCCGGTCAGTTTGGAAACGGAAACCGGTTTGATCAAATAGCCGATTACGCCGTAATCGATCGCTCTGCGCGCGTATTCGAAATCGCTGTATGCGCTGATGATGGCTAGAATCGTATCCGGCTTTGTTTTCATGATCTGTTCGGAAAGCTCAAGTCCGTCCATGACCGGCATCCTTATATCGCTTATCACGACATCCGCCGGGTGACTTCCGACATAATCAAGCGCTTTTATGGAGTTGTCAAAAGAGATCACTTCATAATGCGGGTACAATTCTCGTATGATATTGGATAAAATCGCAAGCTGGCCCGACTCATCGTCCACAAGCACCAATCTGTTCAACCTGACACCTCCCCGGATACGGCCTTTCCCATAAGTAAAGAATAACACCGCTCAGGCAATTTATAAAGTATGTACGGACCAAGACCAAAAACAAAGACAATAATCAAAAGTCTTTCCTATAGGAATCCGGATTTTATCCATGGTATCCTATGAACATAATAAAACTTTCCGAGGAGGGAATGAAAGTGAAAAAAATGACAAGATTCATGGCAATGGCGCTCGCAACGGTCTTTCTTATGGGGGCTGTCCTGACTGGCTGCGGGGCGCAGCAGCAGGAAACGCCCGCCGCAACGGACCAGGGAACTGCAACAGCAACAGAACCGGCGGCAACGGAACAGCCCAAGGAAAATGTTACCCTCAACTACACCTACTGGGGCGGACCGTTTGAAAAGCCGACAATGGAAAAGCTTATCGCGGCCTTTGAGGAAAAGTATCCTTATATCAAGGTGCAGGGCCAGCATATCCCGGCGGATTACGAAGCCAAAATGAGCGCCATGGTGGCCGGAAACGAAGCACCGGACCTTGGCTATATCAGGGACTTTATGGCGTTGGACTTCGCTAAGCAGGGGATGCTGTACAACATATTCGATCTGATCGACAAGGACGGTACCATCAGCCGTGACGATTTCATTGAAAACCTCTTCCTGTATTGGGACAAGGACAAGTCCTACGGTATGTATACAGCAACGGAAGCCTACGGGCTGTTCTACAACAAGGAAGCCTTCAAGGAAGCCGGTATAGACGGCCTGCCCACCAGCATGGACAAGGCTCTCACCTGGGATCAACTGGTTGAAATCGCCAGGAAGCTCACCATAGACCAGAATGGCAAAAATGCTACGGAGCCGGGCTTCGACAGCACAAAAATCAAACAGTACGGCATCCGGTTCGATTTTAATCAAGGCGCTTATATGCCTCTTGTCCAATCCAACGGCGGCGATTACGTAACCGACGACAATCAATTCGGACTGGCCCAGCCAAAAGCACTGGAAGTCATCCAGAACCTGTCCGACCTCATCACCAAATACCACGTGGCGCCGTCGCCGGCAGAAGCAAAATCGCTTCCCTCCACGGCAGTAAGTCTTACGACCCGACAGGCCGCCATCATCATGATCGGTCAGTGGGTGCTGCTGGATCTTGCGGAAAGCGGCGTGGACTACGGGGTAGGCGTACTTCCGAACATGGGCCAATATGTGACTTCACCCGGCTGGGGCACGATCGGCATTTTCAAATCCTCCCAGCACCCGGAAGAAGCATACCTGTTCTGGAAGTGGCTCTGCAGCACGGAAAACTCCATGGACGCGCACAAAGCCGGCTTGTGGATGCCGCTTATGAAAAAATATTATACCGACGAAAATCTGATCAAGGAATGGGCAACAGGAAATCCGGCACATCCGGAAGGCTACGTGGATGCGATTATGAAGCCGGCGCTCACAAACCTGAAACAGCATCCTTCCTCTTATGTAAAGAATTTCCCGAAGATAGACGCGCTTGTACAGCCGGCGCTTGAGAGAATCTATATGGGCCAGGAAACGGCCGAGCAGGCAATGAAGAAGATCGAACCTGAAGTCAGCAAATTGATTGAAGGAAAATATACGAAATAGCACAATGGGGAGAAAAGGCGGCAGCACATTGTAACGGGCGTCTGCCGCCTTTTCCATACCCCGGCCCGGCATAAGGGCAAAGAGCATCATGAATTCCGGAGGGTATCACAATGGCAGCAATTGCAATGAAGCCTGCGAAGAGCAAAAGGCAGAGAAAGGAAACGATATCGGGCGTACTGTTCACGCTCCCAGCGATCATAGGTTTCATTCTGTTTTCTGCAGGTCCGATGATTTCAAGCTTTCTTTTAAGCTTTACCAATTACTCCGTCACCAGGCCCACCAGCTTTATCGGTTTGGCGAATTATGCGGAACTGTTTTCCGGCCGGGACACGTTTTTTTACAATTCGCTGAAGGTCACTCTGATTTTCGTTGCGATGAATGTGCCCGTTTGTATCGGTACGGCCTTTCTAATTGCGCTGATACTGAACAGCAGGAAGCTGACAGGTCTGCCTGTACTGAGGGCGGCGTTCTATATTCCTACTATTGTACCGATCATTGCTACGGCGATGATTTATATGTGGATGATGAGTCCGGACTTCGGACTGTTCAACTCAATATTGAATCTTTTTGGAATTCCTCCGAGCAAGTGGATCTACGCGGAAAAATCCGTGCTCCCGTCCCTGCTGCTCATGACGGCCTGGGGCTCGGGAAACATCATGGTGGTGTTCCTTGCGGGACTCCAGGGAATACCGGGACATCTTTATGAAGCCATTGTAGTGGACGGAGGCGGCGCGTGGACAAAGTTCCGCCATGTAACGCTTCCCTTGATGACGCCGACCATCTTCTTCAATGCGATCATGTTTCTGATTTCCAGCATGCAGGCCTTCCTGCAGGCATACATCATGACCCAGGGCGGACCGAACAATTCCACCAACTTTCTGGTATATTACCTCTACAGGGTGGCGTTCGAGTTCCAGGAAATCGGGAAGGCCACTTCACTGGGCTGGGTGCTGTTCCTGATCATTGTCGCGGTTTCGGTCCTGCTGTTCTGGTCGTCCAAATACTGGGTGGTTTATGGAGATGAATAATATGTTTGAAAAAACAAAAAATAGAATTTACAGCGTCCTTGTCGGTATTATCGCATTGATCTGGCTCATCCCGTTTTACTGGATGCTTCGGAGCGCCTTTATGAATATCAGCCAGATCTTTGCTTATCCGCCGGTACTGTTTCCGTCCCCCGTCAAATGGGATAATATAAAAAACGCATTGACTTCGCTCCCTTTCGACAGCTATTTTAAGAACACCTTCCTCATAGTCCTTCTTTGCGTGGCGGGAATTTTGATCTCGTGCTCCTTGAGCGCATATGGCTTTTCAAGAGTGCACTGGAAGTACAGGGATGCGGTTTTCTATATCCTGATGTCCAGCATCATGCTCCCGTATTTTGCCACTTTGATACCCAATTTCATCCTGTGGACGAAGCTGGGCCTTACCAACACGTTTGTTCCGCTCACGCTGCCTTCCTGGTTCGGAATGGGGACGGCAAGCATCTTCGGGGGAGGCATGTTCAACATTTTCCTTCTCCGGCAATTCTTCCGCTCCATTCCGAAGGAACTGGACGAAGCGGCATTTGTGGATGGCGCAGGCCATTTTACGATTTTTTCAAAGGTCATTCTGCCGCTGTCCAAGCCTGCTCTGATCTGCGTGGGGCTCTTCACCTTCCTAAACACCTGGAATGATTTTATCAATCCGTTGATTTACCTGAGCAGTGAAAAGAAATATACCATCCAGCTTGGGTTAAGAACCTTCATAGGATTGTACAGCTCGCAATGGAACCTCTTGATGATGGCGGCGCTTACGGCTATCGTACCGGTGCTGATCGTGTTCTTCATAGGACAGAAATACTTTGTGGAAGGGATTGCAACAACAGGCTTAAAGGGATAGAAAAATGCATGGAGGGATATTGTGAGAAAAGAATTTTCGGCATTGAGCATGAAAAATGTAACATTGACATCGGGCTTGCTCGCAGAAAGGCAGAAATTGAATGACGAGGTAACCGTGCCTTTGATATACGATAAATGTGCGCAGACGGGCAGAATCGATTCCCTGCTGTGCAAATGGCGGGAGGGACAGCCGGACAGACCGCATCCCTTCTGGGACTCCGATATCGGAAAAATGATCGAGGCGGTTTCCTACAGCTTGATCACAAAACCGGATAAAGAGCTGGAGGAAAAGGTAGATGCAATCGTTGAACTGCTGGAGCAGGAGCAGCTTCCGGACGGCTATCTCAATACCTATTTTAAAACCTGCGGGATCGAAGACCGGTGGACGAATCTGTATTACATGCACGAACTGTATTGCGCCGGACACCTGATGGAAGGGGCGGTTGCCTATTATGAGGCCACGGGAAAACGGAAATTCCTGGACATCATGTGCCGGTATGCGGACCACATCGACGAACGGTTCGGCCCGGAAGAGGGAAAGAAAAAGGGCTACTGCGGACACCCGGAAATTGAGCTTGCCCTCGTCCGCCTGTATAAGGCCACCAAAAACGTAAAATACGTCCGGCTCGGCAAATATTTCATCGACCAGCGGGGAACCCAGCCTTACTATTTTGAGGAGGAATCGCTGGCAAGAGGCGTGGACACCACGAAAACAGCCAACCAGAAAAGGCATTTGAAATATTATCTCAAAAGCCGCGGCCCGTATGCGGAATACCAGGCCCACAAACCGGTCCGGGAGCAGACGGAGCCCGTGGGACATGCGGTCAGGGCAATGTATTTGTACAGCGGTATGACGGACATTGCGGCGGCTTATGATGACGAAGAGCTTTACAATGCCTGCCGGACCATCTGGGATGCAATGGAAAGAAGCCAGTTTTACATTACGGGCGGCATCGGTCCCTCTTCGGACGGAGAACGGTTCACCTTTGCCTATGACCTGCCCAACGAGTACACCTACAACGAAAGCTGCGCATCGGCGGCCCTGGTCATGTGGGCAAACCGGATGCTGCAGTTCGAGTGCGACGGCAAATATGCCGACGTCCTGGAGCAGACGCTTTATAACACGGTTCTCAGCAGCATTTCCAACGATGGCGGTAAATTTTTCTATGCCAATTACCTTTCGGTCTTCCCGGAGCGGTTCGAGCATTCCAGCGCGGCCGTGATCGACAAGATGAGGGCGGAAAGACAGGAGTGGTTTGATGTGTCCTGCTGCCCTCCCAATGTTTCCAGGCTGATCGGCTCCATTGGCGGCTATCTGTATTCGTGTGGCGGCAAAAGCCTGTACGTTCATCTATATTCGGCAAATAAAGCCGAATTTCATGTCTGCGGCATTCCCGCAAAGCTGAGCGTGACTACGGAGTACCCATGGAACGGCGATATCCGGCTGGAGCTGGAATTCCAGGAGGAATGCGAGTTTGCCGTCGGTTTGAGAATTCCGGGGTGGTGCACCGATTGGTCCATAAAAGTGAATGACCGTGATACGGCCTATGAGATGCAAAAGGGCTACTGTGTAATAAAGCGGGTCTGGAAAAAAGACAGCATCCGGCTTGTCCTGGAAATGCCGGTGAGAATGGTGGAAGCCGACCCGAGAGTGCGTGAAAACTGCGGACGCGTTGCCCTCCAAAGAGGTCCCGTGGTTTACTGCATTGAAGAGGCGGACAATGGAAAAGGAATCCAGGACCTTTCCATTGCGGGAGAAACCCAATTCACGAAGTCAAGGGGAATCGACGGACTGTCGGAGGGCGCCGTAGTATTGGAATTCAGCGGAACGAAAAGAGATAGGTCGGATTGGACGGGCGAGTTGTACAGACGATTGTCAAGCCGGCAGGAAGTGGTTCCGGTCAGGGCGGTGCCCTATTATCTCTGGGGAAACCGCGGCTTTGGCGAGATGCTTGTATGGATATTAAAAAAGTAGAAAAGGAGATGGAAAACATGAAACTACCGGCAGCAAAAACCGCAATCGTATTGATTGAACCGCAAAACGACTTTTTGTCCGAGGGCGGAACCATGTATGCGTACATCAAGGAACAGCTGGCGCAGAGAAATGTCATAGCCAACCTGAAAGAGCTGTTGGACAATGCCAGGGGAAAGGTCGCAAAGATTTTCTACGTTCCGTTCCATGGGTTTGAAGAGGGCTTCCCGGAATTGAAGAAGGGCGGACCGGGGTATGAAGGCCTACGGGGTATTGAAATCGACATGAAGGCGGACTGGGGCACCGGAGCATGGCTGAAAGGGACGCCGGGACCCGAAATCATTCCGCAGCTTACCCCCCAAAAAGGGGATATTATCATCGAAGGGAAAAAGACACTGGATGCGTTCCATTCTACAGCGCTGGATTACCTGCTGCGGGCGAACGAAATTGAGTACGTTGCCTTTACGGGTTTCCATACCAACTGGTGTGTGGAATCCAGTGCGCGTTCCGCTTATGACAAGGGATACCGGATAGTGGTCATCGGAGATTGCACGGCGACGGACACCCAGTATGAACAGGACTATGCGGAAAAGACGATTTTCCCGAAAATAGGCAGGGTCATGAACCACCGGGAATTCCTCGACGCATTGAAATAAGGCGTTTCCGGGCAGCATACCAAACCGGAAAAACATTTGGGACCAATGGTCCCAAATGTTTTTTTCAAGCAGGAGTATTCCGGTCGAGTGTCGTATATATCCATTCAAGGCGGTGGCATATGAAAAAAATCATTTTGATTCCGGATTCTTTTAAAGGAACCATGACTTCCACGGAAATCTGCGGGATTATGAAAGAAGTGATCCATTCCCATTTTCCGGAGTGCGTCGTACGGAGCGTTCCGGTTGCCGATGGCGGGGAAGGCAGCGTGGACTGCTTTCTGCATTCGATGGGTGGGGTAAAGGTTCCTGAAAGGGTTTCGGGACCTTTCTTTCATGAAATGGAAGCCTTCTACGGCATTGTGGACGATGGAAAGACGGCTGTCGTGGAAATGGCGGCCTGCGCCGGTTTGCCGCTCGTCGGGGACAGCGGGAATCCCATGGTCACAACCACCTACGGCGTGGGACAGTTGATCCGTTCAGCCGTAGAAAGAGGCTGCGAAAAAATCGTACTGGGACTGGGAGGGAGCTGCACCAATGATGCCGGCTGCGGGGCGGCGGCAGCACTCGGAGTGAAGTTCCTGGATAAAAACGGAACGGAGTTTGTCCCTGTCGGAGGCACGCTTAAGGACATTGCTGAAATGGATGTCTCGCAGCTGCATCCCGGCCTCCGGAAAACGGAACTGGTATGCATGTGCGATATTGACAATCCTTTATATGGGGAAAATGGTGCCGCCTATGTTTTCTCCCCCCAGAAGGGAGCCGGCCCGGAGGAGGTTCTGCTGCTCGACGAGGGGCTGCGGTCTTTTGCAGAGCTTGTCCGAAGGAGCCTGGGGACGGATCCCGGAACAATAGCGGGCGGCGGTGCGGCGGGGGGAATGGGCGCCGGTATGGCGGTCCTGCTGAACGCCGAGCTGAAGATGGGAATTCAGGCCGTTTTGGACATGGTACGCTTTGATTCGATGATCCAGGGTTCCGACCTGATCTTTACCGGAGAGGGAAAAATCGACCGGCAGAGCTTGAGGGGCAAGGTGGTCATCGGTGTTGCCAGACGGGCGAAAATACAAAGGATACCGGTTGTCGCAGTGGTCGGGGATATAGGCGAAAACATTGAAAAAGCTTATGACGAAGGCGTGACCGCGATTTTCAGCATCAATAACGTGGCGGTGCCCTTTGAAAAAGCGAGATTGAGATGCAAAGAAGATATGGCCATGACCATGGAAAATATAGTACGGCTTCTATCCTGCAGGGCGGCGAACCTGAACGGATGATTTTACGGATATGGCGCTCCGGAAAGGAACGTGGTATGATAATGTAGCATCATATCACGCCAAACGGGGGTCAAAAAATTGGAAACCTTTGTTTTCAAGCCCAAAGGGGTTTGCTCTAGGGAAATCCATATTTCAATACGGGACGGAATTGTAGAAAGCGTCCGGTTCAAGGCAGGCTGCGCCGGAAATGCGCTGGGCATCGGAAAGCTCGTGGAGGGCCTGCCTGTGGAAACGGTCATACGGAAGCTCAAGGGTATAGACTGCGGCGGGAAGGGCACGTCCTGCCCGGACCAGCTTGCCGTGGCCCTGCAGGAGTGTGTCGGGAAAAATGAGCAATCTGCATAGAATTGCCTGGCTGGATGCGGCGATAAGGAGCGGAGCCTGTCCCGACAGCAGGAAACTGGCTGAACGGTTCGAGATTTCCGTCCGGCAGGCCCAAAGAGACATCGAATACCTCAAGTACACGATGGGAGCGCCCCTGGAATACTCTGCCGCAAAAGGCGGCTATTATTACAAGGACAAGGCCTTTCTTCTTCCTTCCGCCATGATTTCGGAGGAAGAGCAGCAAATGCTCGGCTATATGGCAAATCGTTACAGGGCGGCCGGCGGAACGGATGCGAGAAAACTTGCCGGCCTTCTGGAAAGATTGTCGGCCGGGGAGGGGAAGGAAGGCGCTTCCTTTCGCAATCTGCCGGTCATACCGGTCAGGCCGGAGGAGGCAAAGCATTACAATACGCTGCGGGAAGCGCTGGAAAGACGCTCCAAAGTGGAAATGACCTATGAAAACAGCGACGGCAGGACCTCCAGTCGTTTGTTTCACACATATACCCTGTTTCACCGCAATCAAGCGGCCTACGTTTCCGGATTTTGCGAATTGCGCCGCGAAATAAGGGTATTCCGGATATCCAGGATACAAAAACTGGTCCTCCGGAAGGAATCCTATGAAATTCCCGAAACCTATAATGACAATTATTATACGCTCGGCAGATGCTTCCTCCATACGGAGCCTTATATGGCCGAGGTCGAGATGACGGCCATATCGGAACCGGACAATGCCGCCCTTCAGGCAGAACATGTGGAAGGACCGCTTTACCGGTTTTATTTCTATACTTCCGAGGAAATGATCCAGTATCTCCTGTCCCGGAAAAACAGCTTCCGGGTCCTGTCGCCGAACTGGCTGAAGGAGAAGCTCCGCCGGAGGCTGGAGGAAATTATGCGGAAAAATTTCGGCGACGACAGCATATGTCGTACCCCTCCTATATAATCAAGCTGTTGCAACAAAATAATTGAATGGAGGCAGGAAAAATGAGCAAGAAAATAGTGCAGAACGTAAACTTCGGTATGACCTGGACCAGCTACATGGGCAGTACTTATGCCGCCCTGACGGGAGCGGGCCTGTGGGAGGGCGAGATCTGGAAGTTGATGGGGATGACGGGGATGGCCTTCCACTTCATCCTCCACGAGACGGTTTGCCCGAGCTCCGTAACGGTATACGACTGGATGGCCGAGCACCTGTCGATGATGGACAGGATCGGCGTGCATTCGGATTTCTATCAGTCGTGGTACGACAATAAAAGCGGCATATTTGCGCTGCGCCAGAAGGATGCCGTCCGGAGGATAAAAGAATCCATCGACAGGGGCGTCTGCGTTACGGTATGGGCTCCGACCCGTATATTGGAGTTCGGCGTAGTGTATGGCTATGACGACGAGGATGGCATATTCCATGTCATCGAATGCAGCGGCAGGCAGGCGGATCCGCTTTTGTACGGGAACCTCGGCAAATCGGAAGTACCGATGCTGGCATACCAGATCTACAAAGGGAAGGTTGATATTGATAAGCTTCAGGTATACAGGGATTCGCTACAGTATGCCGTAAGCGAATGGAATAAGGATTTCCACGTACAGCCGGCCTATGCAAGCGGCAGGAAAGCATACGGGCTGCTGCTGAAAGCGCTGGAGGAAGACCGCTTCGATACCTTCGGACTTGCTTACAGCATCGCCGTATACCAGGATTCCAAGCAATGCATAGCGCAGTATCTTGAGTTCCTTTCAAGCCAGGAAGGGCTGAAGGGCCTGGAAAAGGCAGCCGGAATTTACAAGCAGATAGCGGAACGGTACAAGGCAATGTGCGAGCTGTTTCCGTTCAGCGGAGAAAACGGATCGGGCTGCAGCGCGGACCGGGGCAATGCTCCCGCCCTGCTGAAGCTGGCAAGGGAGTGCTTCGAACTGGAGGAAAAAGCGGTTGCGTTGATCGAAGCCTGCCTCAAATCGGAATAAGGGGAAAAGGAAAAGAGCGAAAACAGGCATTGATTTTTCAATGCCTGTTATTGTATAATGAGTTCACAAAACTTTCAAATGACAGAGTAGGTTATTGCGCGTGAAGTGCCAGCCGGACGGGAAGTTGCCGCTGGACGAAAAATCCCGGGATATGGGATTTGCGGTGCAATAGCCGCATTCCGCTGCCACATGAGGGCCTATCCTTCCTTCTGTGACGCCATGTCGTTATGAAGTGGCGGTTGCATACTGCTGCAGAGCCTTTTGCAGTGTGTTGACGCCTTATGAAGGAAAGGAGGTGCTTTCATGAAAAAGACAAGAGTTTTGGTTTTTCTGAGCCTGCTCATCGCAATGGACATCCTGCTCGTCCATGTTATTCCCGTAATTCAGGTGGATATTATACGGATCAGCTTCGGATTCGTTCCGGAGTCGTTTTCCTCCATGCTTTTCGGGCCGTGGATCGGCGGATTGGGCGCGGCGGTGGCGGATGTGCTGGGGATGATCATCGCCCCGAAAGGCGCATATTTTCCAGGGTTTACCCTCAGCGCCCTGCTCACGGGCATACTATACGGCCTGTTCCTGTATAAAAGGCCCAAGACCCTCGTGCGGATTTCGCTGGCGGTCCTGTGTGTCACCCTGTTTGTAGACATCGGCTTGAATACTTACTGGCTTACGATCCTGATGGGGAAAGGCTATCTTGCTCTATTGCCCGCGCGGCTTATAAAATGCGCGGTGATGGCGGTAGTCGAGATCCCGGTGATATACCTGATGTGGCAATACGCCGGAAAGTATATCGAAAATACTCTTCTGCGGGGCAGAGAAACCAGACAGGCATAAAACGGACATAACACGATACATGCAATCCTTCAAAAACGATACAAGCTGTGCGTCGGGCGAATGGGGCGGAAGCGCCCCCTTTGACCGGCGCGGTATCGCTTCGCCGCATGGGCCTGCCTAACTCGCGTATCCTGCCGTGTTATCCCGCGATATCATCCTGTTATATCGAAATTGTACCAATTTCCTGCATTATCATCCAGGTTGTTCAAAGGATCGTGAAAACTCACTTTCATAAAATCCTCTTTCAACGCCGGAACGGTTGCTTCAAAGCAGGTTCCGGACCTTACCATGGGCACCTCCTGTTCGTTGTCCAGGCCCTGGCCGTAGCCGATATGGGCGAATACTTCCGCCGCGCCGTTTTTGGACAAAGCGCCGTCGTAAAGGATTTTCACCTTGTCCCCGACCACCGGGGACGCCGGGCTTATCGTCACGCCCTTGTGCATGTATTCCAGATTCTGCTGCGCCTTCTTTTCCACCGCTTCACCTCTTTTCGTCCTGCTTGCCGCCGGGGAACAATCCGGCATGAAACCATTAAAGATATCATATACATTTCTGTGCTAGAAAATTCATGCCTGGGGCTCCGTATTTTTTCCCCGGGAATGACAGAAATTAAAGCTGTATTCTGAATCAAAAATTCGAAGGGATGAAGCGAATGAAGGCTGTCATTATGGCCGGCGGCGAGGGGACGCGGCTCAGACCGTTAACCTGCGGCAGGCCCAAGCCCATGGTCCCGGTTGTCAACAAGCCGGTCATGGAGCATATTATCGAATTGCTTTGGAAGCATCACATAAAAGACGTGGCCGTAACGCTCCAATATCTGCCGGACCTGATCCGGGAGTATTTTGACGATGGGAATGCATTCGGAATGAAGCTGAAATATTACGTGGAGCCAAAACCGCTGGGGACGGCCGGCAGTGTGAAAAACGCGGAGGAATTTCTGGACGACACGTTTCTGGTGATAAGCGGGGATGCGCTGACGGATATTGACCTGGGAAAAGCGGTTGCATTCCATAAAGAAAAAGGAGCAATGGCAACGCTGGTGCTGAAAAGAGTGGATATTCCCCTGGAGTACGGGGTGGTGGTGACGGATTCCAGCGGCAGGATCGTCCGCTTTCTGGAAAAACCGAGCTGGGGCGAGGTCTTCAGCGATACGGTGAACACGGGGATTTACATCCTTTCTCCGGAAATATTCCGCTATATTAAAAGCGACGCGCCTTTTGACTTCAGCAAGGACCTGTTCCCGGTCCTGATGAAGGAAAACAAACCTTTATACGGCTATATCACGGAGGAATACTGGTGCGACATCGGCGACATTTCCGCCTATATGCAGGCGAACATGGACGTTCTGAACGGCAAGGCAAAGGTAGCCATTGCCGGCAGGGAAATTGCCAGGGGCGTGTGGGTCGGCAGGGATACGGTGGTGGAAGAGGGGGTCCATTTCGAGGCGCCGTGCATCATAGGCTCGGGCTGCCACATCGGCCCGGACACGAAGATCGGCAGGTTTACGGTCATCGGGGACAACAACCTGGTTTCGGGGCAATGCAGTATAAAAAGAAGCATAATATGGCGAAATTGCAGCATCAATCCCGATGTTCAGCTGCGGGGAAATATCGTCTGCAATCATGTCCACCTGAAACGGGGCATGTCCGCCTACGAACACTCCGTGATTGGGGATTACTCCATTATCGGCGAGCATGCGACAATCCGGCCGGGGGTGAAAATATGGCCGGATAAAACAGTAGGGCAGGGAATGGAGGTCAATTCCAATCTGGTCTGGGGATCCCGGATCGGCCGCCAGCTGTTCGGCAACAGGGGAGTCGCTGGGGAAATCAACACCGAGATCACGCCGGAATTCGCCGCGAGGCTGGGCGCCGCCTATGGCGCCGTCAACGGCAACAAGGGGGCGATCGGGATCAGCTGCGACGATTCGCCCGCCGCCATGATGATCATGAGCGCGTTTCTTTCGGGCATATTGTCGTCGGGCGTGCTGGTAAACGACTTCGGCAGGCTGCTTCTGCCTGCGATGCGCATGGCGGTGAGGTTTTACAGGCTGGACGGCGGAGTGCACATCAGCACCTGCGCCGGGGCAAGCTCCCGGATGATGATCGACTTTTTCGACAGGAAGGGCAGCAATATCGACCGGGCCATGGAAAAGAAAGTGGAAAACGTTTTTATAAGGGACGATTTCAACCGGTGCGGCGAGGATTGCCTGAAAAGCGTAAAAAAAATAAACGGCTTCAATGAGTTCTACCTCAAAAACATCCTGAACAGTGTGAAAACAAGCCGGATGGAGTATAAAATCGCCCTGTGCGCCGGATCGCCCTTTATTGGCGGCATGATCACGAATATGCTGGAGGAGCTGGGATGCACGGTGGAGCAGTACTGCGGCGAAGCCCAATTCGAACAGCTGTCGGGAGTCGGGCAGTTCTGCAGCCATGTGCGGCATGGCCGGTTCGATCTGGGGGTGTCCATCGAGGAATCCTGTGAAAAGCTGATGCTGGTGGACGCCGGCGGAAGATTGATTACGGACGATATGTTTATTGCCTTGATCTCCATTGTCCTGTTCAAGTCGGTGAAGGGCAGGACAGTCGTGGTGCCCGTCTCGGCAAGCGGCGCGGTCGATAAGCTGGCCGATCGGTTTGAGGGCAGAGTGGTTCGGACCAAAACCGCCGCCCGCGACATTATGGGCAGACTCCTGGGGAGGGATGCCAAGGAAGAACTCCTGGAGCAGTTCACAATGCATTTTGACGCGGTGGCCGGGCTGGTCAAGCTGCTGGATTTCATGGCAGCCAGCCGGATTACCCTGTCGGGCCTGGCGGACATGATTCCGGAAATCCACATGCACAGGCAGGAGGTCGAATGCAGTTGGGACGCCAAAGGAAAGGTCATCCGAAGGCTGATCCAGGAAAATACCGGAGGGAAAGTGGAAACCCTGGAAGGGGTAAAGGTCTATAACGACAATGGATGGGTGCTTGTTCTGCCGGATGCGGAAAAACCGGTATGCAATGTGATCGGAGAGGGAGTAAGCGCCGAATTTGCCGAGGAATTGACGAATATTTATGCGCGGAAGGTACGGGAAATAAGCCGCAGTTAGGCGCAGACGGGCCGAGACGGCCGGACCGGGATGGACGGAACGGAGCTGGCGGGACAGGGGATCATACGGACATCCTCCTGTCCCGGCCGGCCTTAGAACCTGCTTAGCATCTGTTGGCGCCCCCAGATACGAAACAGGTTCTTACATTTCACCTACGGGGTCGTAGGATTCCTCCGGTTCTTCTTCAAAGTACACATCGATATACATCAATCCTTCGGAGCCAGGTGCTGCAGGCATTGCAGGCTTGCTGCGGAATGCGGCCCTGAATTCGAATTCCGGTTCCGCGATCCGGTCCCGGGCGGTTTTATCCGGAGCCAGCTCTTCGGCCCGGTACAGCCCGTATTCCTGCAGACGGCCCGCAAAAGCCTCGAATTCTTCCATGTAATTTACTTCCAGATGAGGAATCGAGCCCGCTTTCATGGCTTCCGCGACTTCGCGGACCTCTCCCGTCTGAAATCGTATTTCCCTGAACATATTATGTCACCTCCAAATTGTCCATTTCCTAAGGGATGACCGAATCATAAAAACGGATTCTTGAGCGAGGGATTTTTCGTCCTTACAAGGCGGAGGAAGGCGCAATAACTGTTTTATTGCAACTGACGACAACGAAGTAAGGGCGGAAAATAACCGCTCCAGAACCGGAATTTATGATTCGGTCATTCCTAATATACCCCGAATACTATACACCATAACAAAATTTGCGGCAATGATATTCCGGAGCAATCGAAAAATCTGTTCCGATTCTTTCGGCAAAGTCCGGCGGTTTTACGATTTTTGCCGGAAGATTTATCGGAAGAGATTGTTCCCCACTTGAAATAAACTGTTTTTATCAGTAGAATTGAGTATATGCGGACCGAATATCCGCAGGAGGATTAATTGTCGGGAAACGGGGAGCGTATGAAGAAAAACGGGAGCCAGTATATATTCCTTATTGTTTTTCTGATTTTCGGTATTGTCGTCGCACTGCAGGTCAAAAGCACCCTGTATGCGAAGAAGCTGAACGCTTCAAGCATGCTCAGCGCCGATACGCTCAAGGAGGAGCTCGTCCGGACCCAGAAGGAAACGGACGAACTGAAAGCGGCAATTGACGACAACCTTGTCATTATGAACGAAACCATCAAATCCTTCATCGACCAGCAAAAAGACTACCAGCTGGCGGGGGACTGGGAGCAGGTCAAGCTCAGCTCCGGCCTTGTCGACGTAAAAGGTCCCGGCATCACCATAAAGCTGGACGACGCGCCGGCCCGGCAGCCGGACACGCCGGACAACTGGCTGATCATCCATGACCAGGATATCAAGGTGATCCTGAACGAGCTGAAAAAAGCGGGCGCCCAGGCCATTGCCATCAACGGCGAGCGGATCGTCCCCATGAGCGAGCAGGTTTGCGCCGGCCCCACCATCATGATCAACGACAACAGGCATTCCGTGCCGTATGTCATCGAAGCGATCGGAGATCCCAACCTGCTTTACGAAAGCGTCAGCACCTGCAGCAGGGTGGCCGAGATGACGGAATTCAACATAAGGGTGGAAATCGAAAAGGTAAAGGAAATAAAGCTTGCCAAGTTCACCGGAGCGGGCAAGCTGGACAGGTATATATCGGGACTGGAGGAAGTCAAGAAATGAAAATAGCCAGGAACATCGCGATGACCATAGTATGTATCCTTCTGGGCATTATGCTGGCGCTGCAGTATAAAAGCATCAACTACAATCAGAGCATAGCCGCCTATGAAAACAAGAGGCTGGATGAGCTCAAGGACGAGCTGATCAAGCTGCAGGAGCAGAAAAATTCCCTTCAGGAAAGGCTCAAGCAGCTGGAAAAGGACAACCAGACCTACGCCAATGCAAAAGCCGGCGACAGCGCGGCGGCACAGCAGCTCAAGGACGACCTCAACAAGGCCAAGATTTTCGCGGGCCTGGTGGACGTGAAGGGAAAAGGCATCATCGTCACGCTGGACAATAACGCCTTTATCCGGGTCGAGGATTATGATATCCTCAATGTGGTAAACGAGCTCAGGGCGGCCGGGGCCCAGGCCATCTCCGTCAACGACGAACGGATCGTCGGAATGACCGAGATCCGGGAGGCCGGCCAGTACATCATGATCAACGGAAAGCAATTTGAGGCTCCATTCACCATAAAGGCCATATCCGATCCCGATGACCTGGATCGCTCTCTGACGCTTATCGGCGGCGTTGTCGAGGGGCTTGAGGAAGCGCAGCTGAACGTGGCCATCAAAAAGGCGGATGAAGTCGTCATCAAGCAGTTTGTCAACGACGGCACCGCCATTAAGACGAACCTTCTCCAGCCGGTGGAATAGCGGAAAGTTCAAGGCATTATTTCAACCCTTCTCTAATATGAATATAAAGTAGGCGCACAAGCCTTGACTTGGAAGGTGGTCCGGAAGGACGTCCAAGCCGGGGCTTTTTTCAGCCCTGTGGTTTTATGGGCGGAAAACGGATTCCTTTCAGGGGAGGACGCTGTATGAATCGTTTTTTTCGTTGTGCGGCAGCTATTTGGACCCGTATTTTTCCGGCCCTGCTGCTGGCGGCACTATTCTTTTTTGCATTATCCATGGCCGCTTTAATCCTTTCCGGCTGCAGTCCGACGCAGCGCGATGCCGCGGCGGACCGGAAATCCGGAGGGAGCGATCCCGGCGGAGTATATTCCAGCGATTTCAAGGATCTAAAACTGGAAGTGGAGGTCAGCGGGAGGCTGTCGGAGGGAAACGGCGATGTGCCGACCCAGGAGCATGTGGACGTCGTCATCGGTGAAGCGGCTTACAGCGGCGTACCGAGCAACAAGCTTCTCCGGTGGGGGATTTCCAGAAGGACCGGAAACCAGCCGCCGGCTGCCGATCCGGGAGCGCCCCAGTTGCTGAAGGAGTACGGTGGGGCCTATATCGGCGATGTTACCCAGAAAAGAATCTACCTTACGTTTGACGAAGGCTATGAAAACGGATATACTCCTTTGATCCTGGACACGCTGAAAGCCCACGGCGTCCGGGCGGTTTTTTTCATCACGGGGCCCTATTTAAAAGGCCATGAGGACCTGGTCCGCAGAATGGTGGAGGAAGGGCATTTGGTCGGAAATCACACGATACACCATCCGAGCCTGCCCGAGCTGGACGACAAAAGCCTGGAGGAGGAAGTGGCGGGCCTGGGCAGCGCTTTCCGGGACAAATTCGGGGAAAACATGAAATTCCTCCGGCCCCCCAAGGGGGAGTACAGCGAGCGCACGCTTTCACAAACACAACAAATGGGGTATTGCAACCTTTTCTGGAGCTTTGCATATGATGACTGGTACCGTGACCGAATACGGGGTCCGGAGTACGCCCGGGACATCGTGATGCGCAACCTGCATAACGGAGCCGTTCTGCTCCTTCATGCCGTCTCAAAGGATAATGCGGATGCGCTGGACAGCATCATCAGGGGAGCGGGGGAAATGGGCTACACTATTGGTGATCCGCAGGAACTGCTGCCACCGGAACAGGTTGGGAACTGATCGTATGTCGAAGAAGTCCGGCAAAAAGAAAATGAAGGAAGAAATTCCGGAAAAGAAATTGAGGGAAAAGTTCACCGAGCTGCTGGAATTGCCCAAGGAACTGGTACTGGATCTCCCGAAAATCACGATTGTCGGGGACGGCGACATGATGGTGGAGAACTACAAAAGCGTCATGGAGTACGGAAAGGCGCGCATCCGTCTGAATACCGGCCTGGGGGTCGTCAAGGTGACGGGAGCGGGGCTTCTCATAAAGGAAATCACCTCGGAGGACATTATCGTATCCGGGGAAATTCATTCGCTGGAATTCATAAAATCCATATAAAAGCCCGGCGGAATAAAGCTCGGCGAAAAGATCCGAAAATCGGACGGAACGGAGTGAAACTCTTGTTGCTTCTCAGATTGTGGAATTATCTTCGGGGATATGTTATTATAATAGTCGAAGGTTATTTTGTGGAGAAATTCATCAATATTTGCACGCGCAGACAGATACTGCTATGGGATGTGGTCCTCCAGCAGGACCAGGCGGTCACCATGAAGCTGAGCATAAACGGCTTCAAAATGCTCCGGCCGATCGCCCGCAAGACAAAATGCAGGGTGAGGCTGCTGAGCAAGATCGGACTGCCCTTCGTGTTCAACCGGTACCGGAGGCGCAAGGCTTTTTTTGCCGGGGCGCTGCTGTTTATCCTTTCGGTCTACGCCATGACGTCCTTCATCTGGAGCGTGGACATTACGGGAAACAAGGAGCTGCCGGCGGGCGAGCTGGAGCGGGCGTTGGCGGGCTACGGGATCCGGACGGGAGTGCTGAAGTATACGATCGATACGGATAAAGCCGCCTCGCAGATGCTGCTGGAGCGGAAGGAAATCACCTGGATCAGCATCAGTGTCAGCGGCACAAGGGTGAAGGTGGACCTGAGGGAACGGATCAAAATCCCGGAGATCATCCCGAACGACGTGCCCTGCGATGTGGTGGCGACAAAGGACGGAATGATAAAGCGTGTGATCGCCACCGCGGGCGTGGAGGCCGTCGGCGAGGGGGATACCGTCCGGAAGGGGCAGGTCCTGATCAGCGGGAAGATCCCGCTGAAGGAGGATGAAAAGAAATTCAAGCTGGTCCACGCCATGGGGTCGGTCCCGGCGAGGACCTGGTACGAGGAGACGGAGCCCGTGGTCCTTTCCAGGGTCGAGCGGCTGGAAACCGGAAAAGTTGTTCATACTTATACCCTGAACCTGTTTTCCTGGAAGCTGGACCTGCTGCACAGGAAGCCGAAGTTCGAGGAGTTCCGGTATTCGGAAGAGAAGAAAAAGCTATCTGTGGGAGAGAACCTGGTTTTCCCCATCGAGTGGGTAACCGGCAGCTATATAGAGGAGAGACCCATAACGGCGCATATTAACGAAGAGGATGCCAGAAATCAAGCCGCGTCGGCAGCCTATAAAAGGATCCTGGAAAAGATCCCGGAGGGGGCCGGCATTGTAAAAAAGGATATAAAATTCGTTCAGGAAGAAAACGGCACCGCCGCCAAGGTCATGGTGGAGTGCGTCGAAGATATCGGAATGTCCAGAAAGATCGGAGGAAATTGATTGGACGACAGAATGGAAAAGACAATTGAGTTTGACAAGATCGAACACGCTATAAACCTATTCGGCAATTTCGACGAAAACGCAAGGATCATCGAGGAGGGCCTCGACGTAAAGCTCCTTTCCAGAGATGATGAAATACGGCTCTCAGGAGACCGGGACAATATCGAAAAGGCGTCCGCCGTCATTGAAAGGCTCATGTCGGTGGCGGCCCAGAACGAACCGATTACGAAGCAGACCGTCAGCTATCTCGTCAATCTTGCGGCGGACGGCCAGATGGACAAGGTGCGGGAATTTCCCGGCGATTACATCTGCCTGACGGCGAGGGGAAGACAGATCAAATCGAAAACCCATGGACAGAAGCGCTATGTGAATGCGATCAAGGAGAATACGGTGGTGTTCGGAATCGGGCCCGCCGGCACCGGAAAGACCTTCCTTGCCGTCGCCATGGCCGTTAACGCGTTCCGGGACAAGCAAGTCAACCGGATCATCCTGACCCGCCCCGCCGTGGAAGCGGGCGAAAAACTCGGCTTCCTGCCCGGCGATCTGCAGAACAAGGTCGATCCCTACCTCCGGCCGCTTTATGACGCGCTGTATGAGATCATGGGCGCCGAAACCTATCAGAAATACCTTGAAAAGGGAATGATCGAGATTGCGCCCCTGGCCTACATGCGCGGGCGTACCCTCGACGATTCCTTCATCATCCTGGACGAAGCCCAGAATACCACGCCGGAACAGATGAAAATGTTCCTGACCCGGATCGGCTTCGGCTCGAAAGCGGTGGTGACGGGCGATATTACCCAGATCGATCTGCCCGGGGACAAGAAGTCCGGCTTGAAGGAGGTCCCTAAAATACTCAAGGAGATCGAAGGGCTTGAGTTTATTTATTTAACGGAAAAAGACGTTGTGAGACATGAACTTGTACAGAAAATAATCAAGGCATACGAGCGGTTTGAATCGCACAAGGCTTGACTGCCTTGCTGCAAGAGGACAGGGGGCATTGTCTTTGCAGACTAAAGGAAAAAAAAGCAACAGCAGGCACATAAAGCACTTCATCCGCAACAGGACCTTCCAGAAGGTATTGATCGGCATCGTCATCATCGCCGCTTCCTTCGCCATTCTGGAAAACGGCGCGCTGCCCAGGAAATACAGGCTCACCCTCGGGGAGAAATCCCAATACGACATCACGGCGCCGCGGGACATCGAGAATACGCTGCTTACCATCGAGATGGCGGAGAAGGCGGCGGAAGCCGTTCCGCCGGTTATGCTGAGGCTGGAAAACATTCCTATAGACGTACTCAATACGACATCCGAATTTATAAAAGAAATCGAGAACTCCAGGGAGAGCATCGATAAAAATCTCCAGGAGCAGGGAATCACCAAGAAAAGCAAGAACTACAAGGAAACCCTCGAACTGGAGCAGGCGATAGCCGTGGACGAACTGCAGGTCAAGGTGAGGGATTTTGGCGTGCCGCTGACGGAGGAGCAGGTGAAATACCTGGTGGTCAAGGCGAAGGACGAGGAACTGGCGGAGTTTGACAAGCTCACCAGGTCCCTGGTCAGCTCCATCATGAAGGAAGAGGTCAACGAGTCCAACCTGGTGAGCAAGGTGGACTTTGTGCAAAGCGAATTCCAGAGCAGCGAGCTGAGCCAGGAGTTCAAAAATATCGGCTCCCTCATGGCGAAAGCCTTTCTCAAGCCTAACAGCGTGGTCGCCAAGGACATGACCGAAGAGAAGAAAACGGAAGCCTACAATTCCGCCATGGAAAGCAGGCAGATCATTCCGGAAGGCTCCCGCATCCTCAGCTACGGGGATATTGTGACGGAGGACAAGCTGGAGGTTTTAAGGGAGCTGAACCTGATCGAGACAGGCAGCATGGATTATGCCTTTGCTTCCGGGATACTGGCCGTCGTATTGTTTCTGACGTTCCTGGTGGTGCTGTATATGCGGGTTTTCTGCCGAAAATTGCTGGAAAGCCGCAAGGATTTGATCCTGCTCGGCGTGATCATTCTTCTCATCCTCGGCTCCGCCCTGATCCTCAATTCCGTCAATCCGCTGCTGATCCCTGTCTTTGCCGCGCCCATGCTGATCTCCATCCTCATGGACCTGCGGCTGGGCATTGTCATAAACCTGGTGCTTGCGCTGGCCATTTCCTTTATCACAAAGGGGGACCAGGGGCTCTTTTATACCAGCGTTATAGGCGGCACCCTGTCCGCGTTCCTGGTTTCCGGAGCGAACCAGCGGAGCAGGCTTTCCGCTTCCGGGCTGGTGATTGCCGCCCTCAACGGGGTCATTATCACCTGCATCAACCTGATCAGCAAGAGCAGCGGCGGCACCATGGCCAATGACGCCGCGTTCATCGCCCTGAACGGCATGATGTCCACGATCCTCACCATTGGCTCCCTGCCGTTCTTCGAGAGCATTTTCAACATCATTACGCCGTTGAAGCTCCTGGAGCTGGCGAATCCCAACCAGCCGCTGATCAAACGGCTCCTGATGGAAGCCCCCGGGACCTATCACCACAGCCTGATGGTAGGGAATCTTGCGGAGGTGGCGACGGAAGCCATCAACGGGAATGCTCTGCTTGCAAGAGTCGGGGCTTATTACCACGATGTCGGCAAGCTGAAGCGGCCGAATTTCTTCAAGGAGAACCAGCTTTCCGAGAATCCCCACGACCGCATGACCCCAAACCTCAGCACCCTGGTCATCACTTCGCACACCAGCGACGGCGCTGAAATCGCCGAAAAATACAAAGTTCCCCTCGCGGTCCGGGAAATCATCAGCCAGCATCACGGCACGACCCTTGCCGCCTATTTCTATTACAAGGCCAAGAAGGGCGACCGGGTGGATGCGGTCAAGCAGGACGATTTCCGTTACCAGGGACCCAGACCGTCCTCCAAGGAGGCGGCCGTGGTAATGCTGGCGGATTCCGTCGAGGCGGCCGTCCGGTCCATGGTGGACAAGACGGAGGGGAAGATGGAGGGCTTGATCCGAAAGATCATAAAGGACAAACTGGATGACGGACAGTTGGATTTGTGCGATCTGACCCTCCGGGACCTGGACAATATTGCGAGAGCCTTTATGAGGGTATTCGGCGGCTATTTCCATGCACGGGAGGAATACCCGGAAATGAAGACAAAGCGGCTTCAGGAGGACCTGGATGCCGAATGGGCCGTAAAGGCGGGCAGGGACGACCGGCCCGGCGGGACGGAGCGTTTCGAACGGTCCGGCGAGATGGATAAAGCGGACGAGGCAAATGGAGCCGATGGGCCGGACGGATTCGACAAGACAGGCAGGGCAAACAGGGCAGAAGGACCGGAAGCCGGGGAGGAGCAGCTTTTTGCGGCTGCCGGCGCCGCCGCCGCGGAAACGGAGGAGGTAAGTGCCCGTTATGGGGAATATTAAGGGCTTCGGGGAGACCAGAATTGATATTGAAAATGAACAAACCTCCGTGAAGATAGAGGACAGCTATTGCGAATTACTGAAAAAAACGGCTCTGGCGTGCCTCGCCTCGGAAAACGTGGCAATGGGCTGTGAAATCAGCATCATCCTTACGGATGACGCCTCCATAAGGCAGATCAACAGGGAATTCAGGAGCATCGACCGGCCTACCGACGTATTGTCCTTTCCGCTGGTCCAGCTTCAAAACGGGAACATTCAGGACACGGAAGGCGATTATGACCTGGACGAGGGGCTGCTGCTGCTCGGGGATATTGTGATTTCCATGGAAACGGCTGTCGCCCAGGCGCAGCAGTATGGACATCCGTTGGAGCGGGAGCTGGCGTTTCTGGCGTCCCACGGCGTTTTCCACCTTCTTGGCTACGACCATATGGAAAAGGAAGAGGAAACGATCATGATGTCGAAACAGGAAGCGGTTCTCGAAGGACTGGGGTTGAAGCGGATATGAAGAACAGGAACCTGATCGAGAGCTTCAACAATGCCGCCAACGGCATCCTGTCCACGGTGCGGAGCGAGCGGAACATGAAGATCCATATAGGGGCCGCGGCGCTTGTTTTGATCCTGTCCCTGTTTTATGACCTGACCAGGATGGAATTTCTCATCGTGTGCATAACGATTGCCATAGTGATTATTTGTGAATTGTTCAATACGGCAATCGAGGTCATCATCGATACCCTGATCGACGTGTACCACCCCAGGGTGAAGGTCGTCAAGGATACCGCCGCCGGCGCCGTATTCATCGCCGCGCTGCTGTCGGTTCTGGTCGGCTACTTCGTCTTTTTCGGCCGGGTCAGCACAAGCCTCGAAATCGGGATTGTGCGGATCAAGCAGGCTCCGATGCACCTGACGGTAATCGCCATCATCCTGACGCTGATGCTGGTAGTGCTCCTGAAAGCGTTTTTCAAAAAAGGGACGCCTTTCAGCGGCGGCATGCCCAGCGGCCATTCGGCGATCGCCTTTTCCGCCGCGACAGCCGTCGCGCTGTGGACGAACAACGTGAACATAACGATTCTTTTTCTCATCGTTGCGCTTCTTGTAGTACAAAGCCGTCTGGAGGGGAAAATACATACGGTGTTTGAATTGATCGCAGGGGCGGTCCTGGGATTTTCCGTAACGCTGCTGCTTTTTCAGGCATTTTTCAAATAAAGGCCGGCTTAAATTTATATAAACGGCCTGATAAAGGCCGGTTTAAATTTAGATAAACGGCCTGACATAAACAGGAGGTAGTTTTCATGCCATTCAAATCCGGTTTCGTAACCATCGTAGGACGCCCGAATGTGGGGAAATCCACACTGACCAACAAGCTGGCGGGGGAGAAGATATCCATCATATCCAGCAAACCGCAGACTACGCGAAACACCATTAAAACCATCATCAGTACGGAGGAAAGCCAGATCATTTTCCTGGATACACCGGGCATCCACAAGCCGAAAACGAAGCTGGGCGAGTATATGGTCAGCCTTGCCGAGGGCACGCTCAACGAAGTCGATCTCGTTCTGTTCCTGACGGAAGCGATGGACGAGGAGCCGGGGGCAGGGGACATTTATATCATGGAGCAGTTGAAGCAGTTGAAAACTCCCGTATTCCTGATCATAAACAAGATCGATCTGATCCGGAAGGAGCAGCTTTTCGCCAGAATCAACAAATTTACCTCCTTTATGGAATTTAAGACCGTCATCCCGATTTCGGCATTGAATGACGAGGGGACGGATATTGTGCTCTCGGAGATCACAAAGCTGCTGCCCGAAGGGCCCAGGTATTTCCCGGACGATATCATTACGGACCAGCCGGAAAAAATGATCGCCGCCGAGCTTATAAGGGAGAAGATCCTGGAACTGGTCACGGATGAGGTGCCCCACGGCACGGGCGTCGAGGTGATCTCCTTCAAGGAGCGGAAAGGCAAGGACCTGATCGATATTGAAGCCAACATCTATTGCGAAAGGGAAACCCATAAAGGCATTTTGATCGGAAAAGAGGGAAAGATGCTCAAAAGGATCGGCTCCCTGGCCAGGGTCGAGATCGAGAACCTGCTGGGCACAAAAGTGTTTCTCCAGCTCTGGGTGAAGGTCAAGCCGGATTGGCGGAACAGCGACAACATGTTGAAAACGCTGGGTTACAAGTAATTTAGGGCTGAGCGAATCATAAAAACGGAATTTATAATTCGGTCGTCCCTTAACGACGGCGCAAAATTTTTCAAGTATACGAACCGCTTTTTGGCGTAAGCTAGTATTGCAACATTTACTAAGGACAAAGGGGGAGTACATGAAATGTTGAAGGATTTTGCATGGAACGCCTTTATAAACGCCGGTATTGTTGATTCTTATATATTCTACAAGGAAATGGAAGAAAGGGACAGGGCGTCGGAACAGAGAAAGATGGCTGAAGCCGAGGCCGCGACAAGCCGTTTGCAGTATGTCGCTGCAAACAATCAGTAAGGCGGCAAGGCGGTAAGGCGCACATAAAAAGATGTCCGCGCATCCGGCTTGCCGGATTCCCGCGGAATGCCCTGCCAAGATGAGGATGTCTTTTTTAAAAACCAGGGGGATCGTCATAAAAGAGGTCGGCGTAGGGGAAGCGGATAAGATCGTTACCCTGTTTACAGGAAACCGCGGCCGTATTTCCGCCATGGCAAAGGGTGGGAAACGGCCGAAATCCAACCTTTCTGCGGGTTCCCAGCTGATGTGCTACGGAGAATACGTTCTTTACTGCGGCAAAGAGATGTACATGGTCAATAGCTGCGAGGTACTGGAGCCTTTTTACGACATCCGGAACGATATGGTCAAGCTTACTTATGCCGCGCATTTTCTGGACATTGTAATGGAGATCGTCCAGGAAAACCAGCCTGCGCCAAAGCTTTTGCAGCTTCTTTTGAATTCCCTTTTTATGCTGACCAAACCGGAGAAAAGTCCCGAACTGACGGCAAGGATCTTTGAGCTCCGGGCGCTGGCCATATCGGGATATGCGCCCCATGCGCAAAACTGCATGATTTGCGGCCGCGAGCCGGAAAAATTTTATTCCTTCAGCTTCCTGAAATGCGGTTTTATCTGCGACCGGGAGCAGTGCGCGGCGGAGGACCGGTTTGCTCCGGAGCTGTCCCCAGGGGCGGCGAGGACCATCCAGCATATCCTGTTTTCCCGTATGGAAGGGCTTTTTCACTTTGGTGTTTCAAACGAAGTCCTTGAAGAGCTGGGCCGGCTTTCAAAACGATATTTGCGGGAACAGCTGGAAAAGGACTTCACCAAGCTGGAATTTCTGAAAAGTATTTGACTGTAATTCCACTTTCGATTAAATCGATTAAATCGTTACCGGATTTGTCGATTTAAATCTTTTTCTCGTTTGATGTTCTTCATCAAGCGCGGCTTCTCTTGCCGGGATTCCGGTAAGTGCTCCTAATTCATTCTGTGCTTCAATTACTCTTTCCAACCATAGTTGTTTGTGATCGTCAAAATTTCGGCAGCTTTTTGGTATAAACATCGGTTTTGCAAATAGGAGACGATTCTCGGCCCCTTCAACCGCTTGCTCGATAAAAGCCGGTACAACGGGAATACCCAGTAATCTTGCCAGCCAGAATGCTCCGGACTCAATATCTTCTGCTCTGTCTTTATTTATGTCATAAATGGTTCCCTGGGAGAATATCAGAAAATGCTTCGGTTTTTCCCCTTCCGCAAACCACTTTCCTGCAGCTCTCATTGCCGCCATTGATCCGCCAAAACTTTTACGGTCAACTGCAAAGACCTTTTCCAGTTCCAGGATCGGCATTAATTCTTTCGGTATGGAAACGCCATTAAAGCAATTTTCTTTAGCGAAAACAAACAGCTCCGGATAAGTATTTTTAACTTGATGCATAAGCTCATAATAATAACTCATTATTAGCGGAGCGTCGGAATCCGTTAAATGATTGGTGGCTATTATATAAGAAGCAGTAGTAAAATCTTCCGGTACATTATAAGCTTTAAAATGATATCCTTTTAAGAGCATTTTCTTTACTTCAATCAATCGAATTCTTAATTTTTCCGGATCATTTACAATACTTAATATTTCTTTTTCGGCAATCTCATTAAACAATGAACTGGCATTAAACAAACGCATAATAGTCCCCCTAAGTTTACAAACCCACGTGCCGGCGTCTTAAACCCGTAAAAATGTCAAAAACCCTTGAAAACATTAGGTTTTCAAAGGTTCTCAGACAATAAATGGTGCGGTCGATGGGACTTGAACCCATACGGTCTCCCATACGCCCCTCAAACGTACGCGTCTGCCAGTTCCGCCACGACCGCATTTATCAGGGTTTGCTGCGCAATCAGCAAAATCAATTATACTAACATAAGCAGGTAGTGTCAAGACTTTTACATAAAAAATATATCATAAACAGTTGGCAATAAGTGGGATGCCGATGCGGCGGACACTTTCCGGGAAGTCCCTGAAAATAATTGAAAGGGAATGGTTTGAATATGGCTTGAACTGTGGTAGAATTATTACTAGCTGTAATTGTACACAAAAGTGGACGAGAAAACAATCTTAATTGAAACGAGGACACGATATGGCAGGCTTTTTTGGATTATTTGATTATAACAAACCCGGTCCGGGTGTGCCGGATCCCGCAGATGCGCCGCCAAAAGCGCCGATTGTCGTTTTTTTTGAAATCCTGCAGCGGAAGTTCTGGAACCTGATCAAGGTCAACATGATGTTCCTGATCTTCAACATCCCGGCGATGATCGCCGGCTTGGCCGTGCTGCTCTTTTTCTTTCCCAATATCATTCCGGACGCCTACTCCAGCTCCGACAAGCTTGCCAGCGACATGCTGCTGAAATTCATCCTGCTGACGCTGATGATGTGCATCCCCATGATAACCACGGGCCCGGCCCAGGCCGGCTTCACCTATATCATGCGGAACTACTCCCGAGAGGAGCATGCGTTCCTTTGGAGCGACTTCAAGGATACGGCGCTTTCCAACTTCAAGCAGAGCATGATCATCGGCACGATCAATTTCTTTGTAACGTTTCTCATGCTGCTTGCGATATACACGTACAACCAGCTTATTAACGCCGGTCAGATGCCGGCACTGCTGGGTACCGCGCTTATGGCGATCATGGTCGTCCTATTCGTCATTTTTGCCTGCATGTGCATGTACATCTATCCGATCATGATCACATTCAAGCTCGGTATTGGACAGATTTACAAAAACGCGGTGATCTTTGCCGTGATGAAATTCCTTCCGAACGTTGGAATTCTGCTGTTGAATGCGTTTATCATCCTGCTTTCCTTCGGCATGATCGTTTCCTTCAGCCAGATCATCGGAATTTTCCTTTATATCCTGCTGACTATCAGCTTGACCGGACTGATTACAAACTTTTATGTCTATCCGAAGCTGAAGAAATACATCATTTCCCGTCTCGAAGAGGATGAGGAGGATGATGATGACGAGGACGACGAGGAAGAAGAGGATGAAGTCCAGGAGGAAAAAGTCGTAGATAACAACAACGTACCCGCCTTGAATGAACAAGCGGATGTCGAAGACGACGACGAAGAAGAAGCACCGGCTAATTCGGATGACGAAATAAAGAGATATTTTTGAGGGAATGAACATCAGACTAAATAGTAAATAGAGTAGAAAAATAAAGAATGCTGCCAAATGAGGCAGCTTTTCTTTTGTGCTAGCAAAAACCCCGGTTGAACCGGGGGGATCAAAAAGCTTCAACTGCAAGTAGATAAAGAATGTTTGACTATTGCATTTCTTCATTATAGATGATACAATATTAACAAACGTTAGTTTACATGCGAGAGGGGAACAAATTCACAATATGAATAAGCAGGATTATTTTGAGGCGCTGATTAACAAAGAGCCTTCAACCAAGCAAAAGCTATTTTATTCGGCAATTTTTCTTTTTTCACAAAAAGGGTATGCCAACGTTGGAATAAGAGAATTATGCCGTTCCGTGAACGTAAAGGAGAGCGCGTTTTACAATCATTACGAAGGAAAAGAGGACCTGTTCAAAAAAATACTTTTTCACTTTATTGAACAAAGCAAGCAATTTCTCTATACGGAGGATGAAATCCAAGCCAGTGTGGCGACAGGTGATATTCGGCTTTTTTTTGAGCAGAACATGCAAAAGTTTGCAAACGTTGCTGGCAGCCAGCTATATCATACGATTCTCCAGATTGTAACAATGGAATCTTTCATCCGTCCCGAAGCGAAGGAAATTGCTCTTAAGAACCTTTATTATCTGCGCAGGGATTATACGGAGAAGGTTCTAAGAGGTATGATGGACAGGGGGTGCATCCGTAAGTGCAATATTGAATTGGTGGTTGCAGAATATTATTACGCGCTGAAGGGGCTTTTGGATGAATATATGCTCATTGAAACATGGGGCGAGCCTCTTGAGCGCATCAATGAAAAAATCGCACAGCACGTCAGCTTTTTTGCGCAGTTTCTCAAAAATGAGTCTTAATGGGGTGTATAGGGATGGCAACATCAGTTTATTACTTTTCCGGAACCGGAAATTCAATGTATATTGCGAGAAAGATGGCCAATATGACCCATGCAGAGTTGCTTTCAATAAAAGATACTTTCTACGAGAATGAAATAGTTCCCGCGGCAGATATTATAGGACTTGTATTTCCCGTATACAATCATCGCGTGCCTTATATTGTAAAACGGTTCGTTGAGAGGCTTTCTAATCTGGATTCAAAGTATGTTTTTGCTATATGCACCTATGGCGACAGTCCATGCATCGCGCTTGAATATCTTTCGGGATTAATCTCCGCGAGAGGCGGAAGGTTATCCTGCGGATTCGGCGTTAAAATGCCTTATAACTATATAGCTCCGTTACCGGGTATTACCGGCCTTTTTCAGCCTTTTGTCCTGCGGGAGGTGCCCGGGGAACAGCAGAGAAAAATACTTTCTGAGGCCGACCAAAAGGTCCAAGCGATATATGACGCCATAGGTGCTCAGAAAAGTGGATACATAGAGATTGAGTATCAAAAGCTGGAACACTTCGTTGATTTCTTTAATTTGAGAGAACTTCTTCAAAAGCCGGTCTGGTTGAAGATTAGCGGATACAGCGGAAAATGTGATGTACCATACATAGAAAGCGTCCGATTAATGGATGCCGGCTTCCACTATGACGAGCATTGTGTTCGGTGCGGTACATGCGCAAAAATGTGTCCTGTCGGCAATATCAAAATGTCAGTTGAAGGGCCGGTATGGTTACACCAATGTGAACAATGCTTTGCGTGCCTCCAATGGTGCCCCAAAGCCGCTATACAATTTAGAAGCGGGACAGCAGGCAGAAAGAGGTATCATCATCCGGAGGTTTCACTGGCAGATATGCTATCCATACAATCCAAAACGAAGGGAGAATTTGAAGATGAATTCAAAATCAATGTTAGTGGCTGACGCAATTCTTTTGAGCATCGCTATTGCGCTCGGGATCGTGTTGGCTTTTTCCAGCCGGCAATACGGGCCTATTGTCTTTGCCGTTCACAAAATTACAGCACTCGGCGCGATGGTAATTACATCTATTCTCTGTTACCGGTATATAAAGGCTGCCCCTGTATCTGCAATTTTTCTTGTGGTTGTGGCAGTTGCATGTATTTCTTTCGTACTGCTATTTGCATCTGGCGCTGTAATGAGTACCGGCCACGGTTCCTATCGCATCTTAAAAGCTGTTCACGTTATCTCAACGGTTCTTTTGACGATATGTGAGACAGGGATCATCGTAAATTTTACTGGCAAATTTCAATGATTTTATATCCTCTTTAGAATGGCTTGGCTGAAAAAATCTTCAATAAGCCTTAAGGCTTAAGCCGGTAATAGAACAAACCACCCGCTGAGCGGGTGGTCATAATGTGCTAGATGCCGTATTCCTGTTTGATGACGCTGATGGCTTTATCGACATCCTTTTCAAAGATCAGGTAGGAGATATCCGTCTCGGATGTGGTAACCAGCTTGATCTCGATCCCTTCGTTGGCCAGGAGCGTAAACAGCTTGGCCGCCACCCCCGGGATGTTCCGCATCCCTTCGCCCGAAACCTGCAGTTTCGTATTTTCGGCATCGACCTCGATCCTCAGGTTCCTGTCGTTCTTTTTGAACTCGTTAAGGGCGCCGAGGGCGGTTACCAGGTCCTCCGAAGGCAGGCTGAAGGATAAGCTGACGCTGCCGCGGAATGGGGGAGCCTGGCTGATCATATCGATGTTGATTTTCTTCTGCGCAATCGCATTGAACAGCCCGGAGATCAATCTGGTATTGTTCGGAAGATTGTCGACCGTCACCAGGGCCACGTTATATGTAACATGGATGTTTGTTACCGGCATTTCCGACATTTCTCGCACCTCCGTTTCAAATTTGTTTCCACCTCTATTTTATTCTTCCGCAATAAGATCATTCATATCATACAGGCCCGGTTTTTTGCCGTAAAGGAACCGGGCGGCCCGGAGGGCCCCTATGCCGAAGATGTCCTTGGACGTGGCGGAATGGTTGATTTCGATGATTTCATCATTCCCGGCGAAAATGACGGAGTGCTCGCCGACGATGGTGCCACCGCGTACGGCATGGATCCCGATCTCGGTCCGGCTCCTCTTTTTTCTGCGGGAATGCCTGTCATAGACATACTCCTGCTTCTGCTCCAGCACCGAGTTGATCGAATCGGCAATGGCGAGGGCGGTGCCGCTTGGCGCGTCCAGCTTCTGGTTGTGGTGCTTTTCGATGATCTCGATGTCGAAGTTGGTTTCCAGCAGCTTTGCCGCTTTCTTGACCAGGTCGATCAGCAGGTTGACCCCCAGGGACATATTTGCCGAAAAGAATACCGGAATGGTGGTCGAAGCCTGCTCTATGAGCCTTTTATGAGAGGGAGAGAGGCCCGTGGTCGCAACGATGACGGGCAAGTTCCTGGAGACGGCGAATTCCAGCAAGCCTTCCAAAGCCGCGGGATTGGAAAAATCGATGATGACGTCGATTTTCGCGTTGCAGCTTTTCAAATCCGTAAACACCGGATAGTCGTTCCTGCCGTTATCGGCAATATCGCAGCCGGCGGCAATCCGGAGATCGTCAAATTGCTCCGACAGCCTGGTGATCACCTGTCCCATTTTACCGTTGCAGCCACTCATAAGTATATTAATCAAAGAACTACACTTCCTTATCTATAAGTTTTATCGGGGTGGGGGCTCCTCAACCCAGGAGACCGTAATTTTTCATCGCCTTTACAAGGAGGTCCCTGTTTGCGTCGGAGATGTCAACCAGCGGCATTCTGCATTTCCCGACCTGCATGCCCATCAGGTTCATGGCTTCCTTGATGGGGATCGGGCTGACTTCGTTGAACAATGCCTTGATCAACTCCAGGGTCTTGAGCTGGAGCCTTCTGGCGCCTTCCAGATCGCCGGCGAGATAGCTTGCCGCGATATCATGGGTATCCTTCGGGATGATGTTGGCCATAACGGAAATAATGCCTTTTCCGCCCAGCGACATCAGGGGAACGATCAAGCCGTCCTCGCCCGAATAAACGGTGAAATCGTCTCCGCAGAGGTTGATGGTTTCGCCGACCTGGTTCAGGTTGCATTCCTTGACGGCTACGATGTTATCAATCTTCGAAAGCTTTTGCAGGGTCTCCGGGTTGAGGTTCAGGTTCGTCCGGGAAGGCACGTTATAAAGGATCACAGGGATCGTGATGCTCTCCGCGATAACCTTGAAGTGCTCGTACAGGCCGCGCTGGGTGGTTTTGTTATAATAGGGGGTGACGCTGAGGATCGCGTCTGCGCCGACCTCCTGTGCTCTTTTGGTGAGATGGATCGCATGGCGGGTATCGTTGCTGCCGGTGCCGGCGATGACGGGAACCCTGCCGTTCACCTTCTTCACGGCGTATGCTATAACCGATATGTGCTCCTCATCCGGCATGGTGGAGGCTTCGCCGGTGGTTCCGCAGATCACGATCGCATCGGTTTTTTCCCGGATCTGAAAATCGATCAGTTCTCCAAGTTTATCAAAGTCAATGCCATCCTGGGTGAAGGGCGTTACGATTGCTACGCCGGAGCCTGTGAAAACACACTTTTTCATGTCGTTTCATCCTTTCGGAATAATTATTATGATCCTACAGCCAGCCTTCGGCCTTGAGCAGCTCAGCCATCAGCACACCGCCGCCGGCTGCGCCTCTGACCGTGTTATGGGAGAGACAGGTGAACTTGTAATCGAACAGGTTGTCTTCGCGCAATCTGCCCACGGAAATACCCATTCCGTTTTCAAGGTTTCTGTCCAGTTTTGTCTGCGGCCTGTCGGGCTGTTCAAAATAGGTAAGGAACTGTGCCGGAGCGCTCGGAAGCTTCAGTTCCTGGGGCTTTGCCCGGAATTCCTTCCAGCAGGCCAGGATTTCATCTTTGGAGGGCTTGTTTTTAAAGGAAATATAAACCGCCGCCATATGGCCGTCGGAAACAGGAACCCTGTAACACTGGGCCGAGATTGCAGGCCCTTCGGCCAGCGCGATCCTGTCGCCTTCGATGGTACCCCAGATCTTCAAGGGTTCCTTCTCGCTCTTTTCCTCTTCGCCGCCGATGTAAGGGATGACGTTGTCCAGGATTTCAGGCCAGTCGCTGAAGATCTTTCCGGCGCCGGAGATGGCCTGGTAAGTCGATGCGAGTACCTTTTCCGGACCGAAGCCCATCAGGGCGTGGACCGGCGGGACATAGCTCTGGAGTGAGCAGTTGGACTTTACGGCGATAAAGCCCTTCTTCGTTCCGAGGCGCTTTCTTTGCTTCTCGATGATCGCAGAGTGGCCCGGGTTGACTTCCGGGATGATCATGGGCACGTCTTCCGTAAACCGGTGGGCCGAGTTGTTGGAGATGACCGGAATTTCGGCTCTGGCGTACTTTTCCTCCAGCTCGCGTATTTCATCCTTTTTCATGTCGACGGCACAGAACACCAAATCGACTTCCTCTGCAAAACGGTTTATTTCGGTGACATTTTTGACGACAATGCCCTTAATATTTTCCGGCATCGGGAGATCGAGCTTCCAGCGGCCTTCGACCGCTTTTTCGTAGGGAAGGCCCGCCGACCTTTCGCTTGCGCCGATTGCGACGACTTCAAACCAGGGGTGATTTTCCAGGAGGGTGACAAAACGCTGTCCGACCATTCCTGTCCCGCCAAGTACGCCTGCTCTAAATTTTTTGCTCATCGTAAAAACCTCCTGAAAATAAAATTAACTGCCGGCAGGTGCCAACAGTTCCTATAATTCCAACGCCTCCGATAAGGAGACTCCGTTTAAGAACTGATAGCGCTCCATCAAGTAAATTGATGACAGTTGCAATGCTTTCGCCCTTGCAACCAGGAACCGGTCCTGCAGGGAACCGCCTTCCTTCGGCATTCCGCCCCTTTCGCCGCGTATCCTCGAACCCTGCGGTTCTCCTCGCTGCTACTGATGGGAAATGCACCTCTACCGTTGCCCAAGTATTTACATTTTCCAGCTGTAAACTGCTATGTGCTTAAAGCTTTAAATAATAATAACACCGGTCGAATTTAATGTCAAATGTTTTGTTCGGATAAGAATGTTACAAGTATATTAACACTTTTTAAAAAATAGTTAAAATATGCCGATATAGAAGGAAGAGAAATGTTTTCTGTCGAATAAATATTGGTAATAGCATGATATACGGCAACAAAAGTCGTATTGTGCGGAAAAATTCCGTTCAATACCAAACCAATGAGAAGGTGCGGACAATTATGAAAACATTTTGCAGAAGGGCTATAGCAGCGGGGATTGCATTAGCCTTGCTTTTATCCTCCTCCACCATAGCCATGGGACAATACCAGACTCCGTCCTACATACGGGTCGGTCTTTACTATAAGGATTCGACCGTCAATACGGCCCTGGCCATATTTGACGTATCCGCTGCCGCAGGCCTGCAGGCAGGCTTCTTTGCCAATGAAACCTTCACGGAAATATACAGGGAACCTTCTTCCGCAACGCTTTACGCAAGAAAGGATACCTATTTCTATAACGCGAGCGGTACTTTGAAGGAATACAGTCCTTCCACGACTTCTTCCGATTCCCTGGGCTCCGCCGTCCGGTACGGTCCCTACCATATTAAAATAGGAAGCGATAGCCCGGATCAGGCGACAGCGGCCACGCAGGTCGCAGCATACCGCCAGGCGGGAGTCCAGGCGTATATTGCATATGACGACGCATGGCAGGTCTGGACGGGATGTTTCCCGGACGAAGCCGCCGCCCAGGCCAATGTGGCCGCGATCACGCCGATGCTCGGGGAAATCGGATATACCGTCCTTCAGCCGGCCTCAAACAGGATTGTGCTGACGGACGCGCAATATCAGCCGCTCTGCATTTTCGGCAGCAAGACTGCGTATTTCCAACTGCGGCCGGCTCCGGAAAGCAATCCTCCCGCGATCAAGATCAAAACGAAGCTGTACCGGGGGGCGTTGGAGGTCCGAAGGCTGGCGGCCAGCGATATGACGGTCATTAATTATGTGTCCATGACAGAATACCTGTATGGCAACGTACCGGCGGAAATCGGCGGGAAATCGCCGGCGGAAGCCATCAAGGCGCAGGCGATTGCCGCGAAGATGTATGCCCTCAACAACATCGGCAAGCATGGCAAAACCGGCTTCGACGTTTGTCCGACCACCTGCTGCCAGGTTTACAAGGGATACAGCTATGAGGTGGCATCGTGCAATGAGGCAATTAACCAGGTGAAGGACCTGGTGATCACTTATAACGGGAAGCTGGCCAATTCGATCTTCTATTTTTCCTCCAGCGGAGGGCGGACGGAGGATGTCCAGAATGTCTGGGGTTCGACCGTTCCGTACCTTGTCAGTGTGGAAGACCGGTATGAGACGATTTATAACTGGACGAAGACCCTTCGCGCTTCGGATATCAAGGCCAAGATTCCTCAACTGGGCAACATCCTCGGGGTATCGATCACCCAAACGGCCCAATCCGGCAGGGTTACGCAGCTTTCCGTAAGGGGCGACAACAGGAGCGATCCGCTTACCTATTTGCGCGAGAGATGCAGGACGCTGTTCGGCCTGGACAGCCAGCTCTATACGATCACATCGGACGCGGATGTTTATACTGCCGCTTTTTCCCACATTCCGGCTGCCGTGGCGCTTATACCGGTGAATCCGCCTGCGATTATCATAGCGGATAATTCTGCCGCCGGAAATGCTTCGACAGGAAATGCCTCTGCCGGGGGGGCGGCAAATATGGTCCAAACATCGGCAACAACAGCTCCCGGAGCTTCCGCGGAGGAGTATGACAGGCTCCTGGCAAAACAAATTGCCATGGCCAATTCGACCGATTCCGCACAAACTACGCCGACGGATGTTATTCTCGCCGACGCAATAGCAAACGCGGCGTCTTCAACAGGCGCGTCCGGATCAACAAGTCCGGCGAATCCGACCGAAACCACCGGTTCAGCAAGCGCCGCCGGCTCAACCGGAACGACGGATATGAGCGCTGTGGCGGGGACTGCGACGGACTCTTCCTATACGAACGGGGCGAATACTGGCGTTTTAAATACACCTAATTCATCGAATACATCGTCATCCGCCATTTCATCCCAGGCCGCCCTGTCCACATCAGCGGCTATGAGATTATCCATTCCCATGCCGGTAACCGCCGCCGCTTCCAAAACGCAGCTCGGAGGAATGAAGGTGGTGTCGGCCGGCGGAATGTCCACCTTGAAGGCGCCCAACAACAAGATGACCGTGCTTGGCGCCGGCGGAGCGGTCCGGACGGCGACCCTCGTGCCCGAAACCTATACCTTTACGGGAAAAGGCTGGGGTCATGCCGTCGGATTAAGCCAGATGGGCGCCATCGGGATGGGAAAGGCCGGGATTCCCTTCGACCAGATTCTCCTGCACTATTTCCAGGGCACAAAAATCGAGCAGGGCTGAATTCTATTGTAAATTTTTCATTCCTCATGTATGATTTCATTTATGGTGGAAAAATATATGATGCAAAATTGTTTTGTCCAATTCGGGTGCAATAACGGGAGTAGGAATGAAATCCAGCGATTTTAATTATGATTTGCCGCAAGAGCTGATTGCCCAGGAACCTCTTGCGAACCGGAGCAGCTCGAGGCTGCTGGTGCTTGACCGGAACAGCGGTGAAACGGAACACAAAATATTCAGCGACTTGAAGGATTATCTGAAAGAGGGGGACTGTCTGGTTTTAAACAATACCAGGGTCATTCCGGCCAGATTGCTCGGGGTGAAAGAGGACTCCGGCGGCAAGATCGAATTTGTCCTGCTGAAAAATGTGGGCAATGAGCTCTGGGAGGTTCTGCTGAAGCCGGGTAAAAGGGCCAGGCCGGGCGCACGGTTTGTTTTCGGCGACGGTGCGCTGAGGGCGGAAATCGTGGAGGTCGTGGAGGGTGGAAACCGGCTTGTGCGGTTCGAGTACGAAGGAATCTTCAACGAAGTCCTGGACAGGATCGGTCTGATGCCGCTTCCGCCGTACATCACCCATAAGCTGCAGGACAAGGAACGGTACCAGACGGTCTACTCCGAGCGGAGAGGCTCGGCGGCGGCGCCGACTGCGGGCCTGCATTTCACGCCGGAGCTGCTGGAGGAAATCCGGCGGAGGGGCATAGACATAGCCTATCTGACATTGCATGTCGGACTGGGTACCTTCAGACCGGTCAAAGTAGAAGATGTTGAAAGGCATGTAATGCATTCGGAGTATTATTCTTTGGATGAAACAGCGGCGGGGACCATAAACAGGGCCAGAGAAAACGGAGGAAGGATCGTTGCTATCGGTACGACAAGCTGCAGGGTACTGGAGACCGTTGCGTCGGAGAGCGGGTATATAGAGCCGGGGGAAGGCTGGACGGACATCTTTATCTATCCGGGCTACCGGTTTAAAATAATCGATGCGCTGGTCACCAATTTTCATTTGCCGGAATCCACGCTGATCATGCTGGTAAGCGCGTTTGCGGGGAGGGAGAACATCCTGCGGGCATACCGGACGGCGGTCGATTTGAAATACCGGTTCTTCAGCTTTGGGGATGCTATGCTGATCAAGTGACAGGAAAGGAAAACATATGGCAGCAATAAGATATGAATTTATAAAAAAGTGCAAGCAAACCGGCGCAAGGTTGGGCAAGGTACATACGCCCCACGGCGCGTTCGACACGCCGGCCTTTATGCCCGTGGGCACGCAGGCAACCGTCAAGGGCATGTCGCCGGCGGAATTGAAGGAAATCGACGCACAGATCATCCTGAGCAATACCTATCATTTATATATGAGGCCCGGAAACGAGCTGATCCGGGAGGCAGGGGGGCTTCACCGCTTCATGAGCTGGGACAGGCCGATCCTGACCGATAGCGGCGGCTTTCAGGTGTTCAGTCTGAGCGACCTGCGGGACATCAAGGAAGAGGGGGTCACCTTCAAATCCCATATTGACGGTTCCAGGCATGTTTTTACGCCGGAACTGGCGATGAAAATCCAGAACGACCTGGGGTCCGATATTATCATGTCGTTTGATGAATGCATTCCTTATCCGGCGGACCACGCCTACGCAAAAAAATCCCTGGAACGGACCACACGCTGGGCGGCCCGGTGCAAGGAAGCCCATAAGAACACGGAGCAGCAGGCCTTGTTCGGGATAGTGCAGGGCGGCGTATATGCCGATCTGCGCGCCCAGAGTGCAAAGGAACTGGTGGCGCTGGATTTCCCGGGCTATTCCATCGGGGGCCTCAGCGTGGGCGAGCCGGCCGAGGACATGTACAGCATGCTGGAATGTACGGTGCCGCTGCTGCCGGAGGACAAGCCGAGGTACCTGATGGGCGTCGGAAGCCCGGATTATCTGATAGAAGGCGCAATACGCGGCATAGATATGTTCGACTGCGTCCTGCCCACCCGGATCGGTCGGAATGGAACGGTCATGACGAGCAGGGGAAAGATGATTGCCCGGGACGCGAAATACGCGCGGGATTTCAGCCCGCTGGATCCCGAATGCGACTGCTATGTATGCAGAAACTTCACCAGGGCCTACATCCGGCATCTGCTGAAGGCCCAGGAAGTACTCGGCATCCGGTTGACCACCTGGCACAACTTAAAATTTCTGTTGGACTTGATGAAAAAGGTCAGACAGGCTATAATGGAAGATAGACTTGGCGATTTCAGGAACGAATTCTTCAGCGCCTATGGCTACAAGCTTTAAAAGGATTATTAAGGTTCGAAGCAACCTTTAATAAAATATATAAAATGGAGGATTGTTATGCCGACATCATCAGCAGGCGGCGGCCTTTGGCTTACAATAGGCTACCTTGTATTTTTTATAGGAATCATGTATTTGCTGATATTCCTGCCCCAGAAGAGAAGGGACAAAAAAGCAAAATCCATGCTGGATGCAATGCAGGTTGGGAACAATGTCGTCACGATCGGCGGGATTTCCGGAAAGGTCATCAACATAAAGGATGACGAAGTTACGATCGAAACCGGCGTGGAAAGAGCGAAGATCAACGTCAAGAAGTGGGCGGTAAAGGAAGTCGTCAAACCGGTTGAATCCTGACCAAAATCTCAGGGGCGTCGAGCCCCGTCGATTTTGCGGCAAGATGTCACTATGCCGTATTAATCAAAACAGGGGTGTCGAGGCAGACTCGGCGCCCCTGAGTTTTGTCCGGAGGTTCTAATCCTGCCTGTACTGTAATATGTATAATGTATAAAGGTAGCAGTACGGGAGGTTGCAGTATGCCTAAAACATCAAATCAAGCGTCAAAGACGGCCGTAAACGAGAAAATGAGCCTTACTGCCGTCCTGAAAGGGATTTTGGCGGCATATGTGATCACGATTCCGGCATTCATGCTTTTTGCATTGATCCTGGCCAATGTGGATTTTCCTCAAAAGCTGATCACGCCGTCGGTCGTGGTCACCACCGTCATCAGTGTTCTGGCCGCGGGGTCCGTTTCCACCAAAGGCTTGAAAAGCCGCGGATGGATCAACGGCAGCATAGTCGGTTTTATTTATATGCTGGTCCTGTACCTTTTCAGCAGCTTGATCTATAGAAATTTTGCAATTGACCGGTACGTGATCACAATGGCGGTCATCGGCATTCTGACCGGCGCCATCGGCGGCATAATCGGGATCAACCTGAAACAGGGCTCGAAATACAAGCACATCGGAGCATGATTCTGCATAAAATACCTTTTCATCAATTTGGCATTATGTTATAATATCAACGCAAACATGGATTTGATTTCAGGTCCGTTTTGTTAGAAGCACTTGGGAGGGATACATATGAAGCATATAAAGACGATCAACAGCGCGTCGCTCCGGAAGGATCTGAAAAATTCCGGCTGCGGAGAATGCCAGACCTCTTGCCAGTCGGCATGCAAAACCAGCTGCACGGTGGCAAACCAGAAATGCGAGAAGAGATAAACCAATAATGAAGTAAAGCCATGACAGCGGGGGGCTCCTTGCCTCTCGCTGTTTATGTATGCGAATCTATCCAGGTGGCTGCTTTGCAGGATAGGGCGCGATACGCGGCTTTATGGACACATAACAGGAGAAGCTATGGTACACAAGTTTAAAATGCATGGTGCGAATATTGTTTTGGACGTCAACAGCGGTGCGGTGCACGTACTGGATGACCTGGCGTTTGAATTGATCGATTATATGAAGGAAGCCGGGCCGCAGGATGCGGATGCGGCCTGGAAGGGCCTGGAGGAGCGGATCCCCGGAAGGCATGGCAGGGAGGAAGTCCAGGAGGCTTTGCAGGAATTGACGGAATTGAAAGAGAACGGCCAGCTGTTTTCGGAAGACATTTTTGAAGAATACCTGACCGCCAATGCCGTTCAAAATGAAAAACAGCCGGTGGTAAAGGCGCTCTGCCTTCACATCGCCCATGACTGCAACCTGCGCTGCAGGTATTGCTTTGCATCCACCGGCGATTTCGGGACAAGCAGGACCCTGATGCCGGCGGAAACCGGGAAAAGGGCCATCGACTTCCTGATCGAGCGATCCGGCGCGAGAAGGAATCTGGAAGTGGACTTCTTCGGCGGCGAGCCGCTTATGAACTTCGGGGCGGTAAAGGAGATCGTGGAATATGCCCTCGGACGGGCGGAAGAAACCGGCAAGCACTTCCGGTTTACCTTGACGACTAATGCCGTTTTGCTCAAAGAGGAACACAAAGCCTTCATTAATAAATACATCGGCAACATCGTTCTCAGCATCGACGGCAGGCCCGAGGTCAATGACCGGATGCGTCCCCGCTTCGACGGGAGCGGCACCTATTCCTTCATATTGCCCAAAATAAAGGATATGGCGGATTCGAGGAATCAGGAGGGCTACTACGTCAGAGGCACCTTCACCCGGGAAAACCTCGATTTCTCGCAGGACGTTCTGCATCTGGCCGATCTGGGCTTCAAGCAGATCTCCGTGGAACCGGTGGTCGCGGCAAAGGATACGGGCTTTGACCTCCGGCAGGAGGATCTGCCCCGGCTTTTCGACGAATACGAAAGCCTGGCGCTGGAATATGTAAAGCGGTACAAGGATTCCAAGGGCTTTAATTTCTTTCATTTCATGCTGGACCTGGATCAGGGCCCCTGCGTTGTAAAAAGGCTGAAAGGCTGCGGTTCCGGCCACGAATACCTGGCCGTGACGCCGGAGGGCGACCTTTATCCGTGCCATCAATTCGTTGGTATGGAACAATTCAAAATGGGCAATGTTAATACTGATACACAGATCGATCCGGCAATCCGGGAGGAGTTTGTAAAGCAGAACATCTACTCGAAGCCGGACTGCCGGGCGTGCTGGGCAAAATTCTTCTGCAGCGGCGGCTGTGCGGCAAACGCATGGCAATTCAACAACTGCCTGGACAAGCCCTATACCATCGGCTGCGAGCTTGAGAAAAAGCGGGTGGAATGCGCGCTGTGGGTCAAGGCTGCCGAGATGGAGTAAAGTGGGGTGAGTGGTATGATGACGGTGCAGGATATTAAAAAGAGTGAAGAGGTTAAAACCTTTTTATCTATTGCAGAGAGGCAGATGCAGGTCCTTGGCTATACGGAGCATTCCTTCAGGCATGTGTCGCTGGTTTCCCTCAATGCGGGCAGGATACTGGAACAACTGGGACACGCCGAAAGGGAAGTGGAGCTTGCAAGGATCGCCGGTTACCTGCACGATATCGGGAATGCCGTGAATCGGACCGATCACGCTCATTCCGGGGCCATTATGGCCTACGGTCTGCTGACCAAGATGGGGATGGATCTTACGGAAGCCGCTGAAATCATGCACGCCATCGGCAACCACGACGAGAAGACCGGTACGGCCGTCAGCAACGTTTCGGCGGCGCTGATCCTGGCGGATAAATCGGATGTACATAGGAGCAGGGTTCGAAACACCGATTTTGCAACCTTTGACATACATGACCGGGTGAACTACGCAGTGGAGAAGTCGGCCATTTCGGTGGAACGGGAGGCAAAGGCGGCGGAACTGGCCCTGGAGATCGATACGACGATCTGTCCTGTGATGGATTACTTTGAAATCTTTTTGGCAAGGATGACGATGAGCAGGAGGGCTGCGGAGTTTCTCGGCCTGCATTTCCAACTGCTGATCAATGGCAGCAGGCTGCTATAACGGGTTACTATGTCTGGATTACAAGGGGCAATTAGTATTGACTCGCTTGTACGATAGGGATATAATAACTTCATGCGGTTAAACGAAAAAAGGGGGATTTTTACAGATGAAAGGGAACAACGGGATCAAATTTTTCCTTGTTATTGCCGTCATTGCCGTGTTGACTTGGATCTGCTTCACAGGCAATTTTTTTGGCATCAAGGTCCCGGGAAGTGTTTACGACATCACACCGGGTATCGATATTAACGGGGGAATCGATGCTACACTTTATGCAATAAAGGAAGGCGGCGCGAAGCCCACTCAAAAGGAACTCGACACTGCGAAGATTATTATAGGCAGGAGACTTGACAAAGCAGGGATCCTTGACAGAGAAATCGCTCCCGACGTCAACAGCGGAACCATCGTGGTCCGGATTCCCTGGGCCGCCGGCGAAAAGGACTTTGATCCGGATAAAACGCTGGCAAAAATCGGCGAAACTGCACTGCTGACCTTCCAGGAAGTAGACGAGAAAAGTCTGGATGAACTGGGCAATCCGAAGCCTACGGGTAAAATAGTCCTCCAGGGCACCGAAGTCGTCGACGCTACGGCTGAAAAATCATCGGACAGCGGCGGAATGCAGGTTTCCCTTTCACTGAGTGCTGCGGGAAAGACCAAGTTTGCCGAAGCAACCGGAAGACTCATCGGACAAAGGATCGCCATTTTCATGGACGACCAGTTCATATCGGCTCCGACCGTCCAGGCTCATATTACCAACGGTGACGCCAGGATTACGCTGGGCTCCGCAAGCGACGACTCCGCTATAAAGGAAGCAAAGGAACTGGCCGATACGATCCGGGCAGGTTCCCTTCCGTTCAAGCTGGAGGCCAAGCTGGTCAACGCAATCAGCCCGACTTTGGGAAAAAGCGCGCTGCAGGTAACGATACAGGCGTTCATTCTGGCATTTATCCTTGTCTGCCTGTTCATGATCGGACGGTACAGACTTCCCGGTATTCTGGCATGCATTGCCCTGATAGGCCATACCGTACTCCAACTGTTGTTCATTTCATGGCTTAACATCACATTGACTCTGCCAGGTCTGGCCGGCGTTGTTTTAACAGTCGGCATGGGTGTTGACGCCAACATCATCATATTCGAAAGAATCAAGGAAGAAATCCGCAGCGGCAAGACCCTGCGGGCGGCAATCGATCTTGGCTTCAAGAGGGCGTTCACAGCTATCCTTGACGCCAACATGACGACCCTGATCGCGGCGGTCGTGCTCTATATTTTCGGTACCGGCCCCATGGTTTCGTTCGCATATACTCTTGGTATCGGTGTTGCACTGAGCTTCCTGACAGCGGTAACGGTATCGAGAATCATGATAAAATCGGTTTCAGATCTGGATATAGCCAAACATCACTGGCTGTATGGCGTATAGGAGGGTGCACATATGATAGACTTGATCGGTAAAAAATATTATTTCTTTGCATTATCCGGACTCATACTGCTGGCGGGCATTATCGGCTATATTGTAAACGGCGGCATGAAGATGGACATTCAGTTCCAGGGCGGAACGATCATCAAGATAGAAATGCCCAATGACCAGTTTGACAGCGCGAAAGCGGAAGAGGTTGTCCAGAATACCATCAATAAACGGGCAACCGCGCAGAAATCTTCCACGATCAACGCTGAAAAGAACGGCGAAAAGATCAACATGCTGGTTTTGAACATTGCCAGCGAAGATACGCTGAATGATGCCGAACGTTCCGATGTACTGACGGCAATCAAAAAGGAATTTAACCTGGCGGAAAATGTAAACGTAACGGTCAGCAGTATAGCGCCCTTCATAGGGGATGAAATCAAGACAAACGCACTGTATGCCGTCTTCTGGGCTTCTTTGCTCATCATCATCTATGTCTGGATCCGGTTCCAGGTCATGTCCGGTCTGTCAGCCGGTGTTATGGCCGTACTGGCTCTGCTGCATGACGTGTTGATCATGATAGCCGTATATGCGATCTTCCGGATTCCCCTGAACGATTCGTTCGTTGCGGCGGTACTGACTGTTATAGGATACTCGATGAACGATACGATCATTATCTACGACCGAATCCGAGAGAACAAGAACCTGCTCCGGAAGGTGCCGATCGGCGAGCTTGTCAACAAGAGCGTCGTGCAGACACTGAACAGATCCATCAATACCGTTGTAACCGTTTTGATCTGTATCATAACCCTGTTCATCTTTGCTACCTTCAACAACATCACTTCCGTTGAAGAATTCACCCTGCCGCTGATCGTCGGTATTTCAAGCGGTATGTACTCCTCGATCTTCATCGCAAGCTCGCTGTATGTTTTGTGGAAGGAAAGAGACGAAAAGAAGAAAATATCCAACAAACCCGCAAAGGCATAAACGAGCCGGTTGACGCGGTAACACAGATATATCGGGAACCGGTGCATTCCATTGGGAGTGCGCCGGTTTTTTGCATAATTCAGGCATTAACCGTGTTTTACAGAGCAATGAACTTTAGTTTGTGTATAAAGTGCTTGCTCATCAGCTGCAGATAGATATCATACATAATCCGGCCGATGTTGCGGTTTATGTCCTCAGCGGGTGTTCTCAGGGGAAATATCATCAGATGCATAGGGACATCCCATATGCTGTAGTCGATGTTGGGAACCTGGTAAAACCCGGCTTTTTCATAAAACCGCATCCTCTTTAGCCGGATTTCCCTTTCTTCCGGGCTTGTCGCTCCTTCCGGCTTTTCCACTTCGACAATTATGCCGTTTTTGTCTTTATATTTTTCTTTGATCTCCTCGATAAATATTGAACCAAAGCCCTTTTGCCGGAACTCTGCATATACCGCCAGAAGGCTTATCAGAACATACCCGTTTTCATGCCCTGCGGCACAAATCGCGTAAGCAGTATCCTTGCCGGCCTTCTGCAGCACGAGGCCATCCTGAAGACCCTTCTGAAGCTGATGCTTCAATACGGTGTACGGTGCGTACTCTCCTTTGGCAAAGTCCTGCCGGATATGCTTGAAAATGTTCTTGAGTTCCCTTATTTCAATTGCTCTAACGGTATACCCGTTCATAGTATTTCTCCGACTCCAATGTAACGAATGTACTATAATAGTACCGGACAAAATAAACTTCCGCAAGGTATCGCCTGCCGAAATACAAGCCGATGCACTGTTTCTTTGTAAAAATCGCGGAATGTGATAAAATAGGGTTTAATACATTATTATTTATGGTCAGGAGAACATAAATGGCCTTCAGGTCGGAAACGGCGCGGAATGAAAATAATTGGTACAAGCTTGACAATGCTGCGAAAATATACCCTGCCATCAGCGGTCCCGGCAGAGGCAGCGTATTCAGGGTCGCGGTGCGGCTGAAACAGGAGGTGGACCCGGAGGTTTTGCAGAAAGCGCTGGCAATGACGCTTCCAAGATTTCCAACCCTGGCCGTCAAGCTGAAAAAGGGTCTGTTCTGGTATTATTTTGAGACACATCCAGACATCCCGGCGGTCATTGCGGAAAAGGCGCCGCTCTGCCGCCCGATCGAGACCGATGAAACCAACGGCTTCCTGTTCCGGGTCAGCTACTATAGAACAAGGATTAACCTGGAAATGTTCCATGCGCTGACAGACGGCACCGGCGCGCTGGCCTTCCTGAAATCCCTTACCTTCCAATACCTTACGCTGTCCGGCTGTGAGATGTTTTCCGACGGCCTGGTCCTGGACTGCGAGATGTATCCGACTGCAGGCGAGAGTGAAGACAGCTTCGGGAAATATTACGATCCCCGGATCAAAAGCAAATGGATGGAGGACAAGGCCTATCATGTGTATGGCTCCAAAAGGCCCCAGGGCTTCTCGGGCGTTGTCCACGGAATCCTTCCGGTGGACCGTTTCAAAGCGCTTGCGAAGGAAAGCGGAGCCACCGTCACGGAATACATTGCGGCCCTTATTACTTATTCCATCTATACCACCCAGCTCAAGGGAAGAGTGTGCCACACCCCGGTAAAGATATCGGTCCCCGTGAATCTGAGAAACTTCTTTCCGTCCGAGACGCTGAGAAATTTTTCTTCCTATGTGAATGTAGGCGTCGCCTTCACGGAAAAGGACTACGGCTTTGAGCAGGTGCTGGACACCTTTGTAGGGAAAATGAAGCAGGAAGTGCAGCCGGAAAGACTCATTGAAAAGATCAGCGCAAATGTAAAGGCGGAGAAGAACATATTTATGCGCATCGCCCCGCTGGCCGTTAAAAATGTGGTACTCAGAACGGCGTTCAACGCATTTGGCGAAAAGCTGTTTACCTGTACCTTTTCAAATCTGGGCATTATACGTGTCCCGGACAAAATGCGGCAGTATGTTGACCGGTTCGAAATCATTCTGGGACCTCCGGTAACCCATATGATCAACTGTACCGCCTGCACCTATGAAAACGACCTGATCGTCACCTTTGCAAGAGCAATGTATGAGACGGATATCGAAAGGTTTTTCTTTCGCTTTTTATCCGAAAAGGGTCTGGATATCACGATAGAAACCAACGATCTATAAACAATTTTTGAAAGCCGCGATTAAACCTGCGTGGGAGAATTTGATGAAATACTGTGGCAAGTGCAAGGTAAAAGTCAATATGGAATTGCAAAAATGTCCGCTGTGTTCCATGACGCTGACAGATGCGGAAACACAGGTACAGGCAGCCGGTGAAAAATGTCCGGGCACGGAAAATAGGACACAGCAGCCCGGCGGCGCTTGCGGGATCGGGTATCCGCCGCCGGATACCGGAAATGCGGAACGGTATAATTTCACCCTCAGGCTATTCCTTTTTATATCCGTCGCCATAGGCTCTGCAAGCCTGTTGTTCAACCTGATGACCTTCCGGGGAGTCCTATGGTCCCTGTATGTGATCGGCACCATGCTCTATCTTTGGATCGTCGTTGCCTATCCACTGTTCAAAAAGCGGAAGATCGGCCATATTATCGTGGTTGATGCAATCAGCACCTCCGTCTATGTATATTGCCTGGAGCTGGGCACGCGCACCAAAGGCTGGGGGTTGAGCTATGTTACACCCTTTATTCTCATCGGAGCTACCCTGATGATTACCTTTATCATATTGCTAAAAAGACTGAAGTGGCGGGAATATTCCACATACCAGACCATTATGGTCGCACTGGGCTTCCTGCCGGTCATATTCTGCCTGGCCGGACTGGTAACGCCGATCTGGCCCAGCGTTCTGTCGGCCTTCTACTCCTTTCTGACGCTCACCGGGATGTTTATTTTCGTAGACAAGAAATACAAAAACGAATTAATCCGGCGGTTCCACTTATAAAGGGGCGTCCCCAAGCATGATGAGTAATTCTAAAGTTATAGCAAGCGACCTTCCAAACGGAGCTGCTGCAATAAGAACAAAGGCAATTAGGACAGATGATTCCGGCTGGTCGGATGAGCTTTACCGTCCAGCGGCAAATATACAGAATGATAAAATAACCTAAATCGGGTATTACTAAATATAAATTTATTAAGAGAGGATAATTTGGCAGACGGGGTAACAAACAGACAATTGTTTTTTATCATTATAATCACGGCAATCGGCTACAGTGCCGTAGAAATTCCCAGAATCATGGCTGAAACTGCCGGGACTGGCGCTTGGCTGACGCTTCTTCTGGGGGCAGTTTTTTTTGCCGTTGACGCCTTCATCATCGCTTATCTCGGATATGCCTATAGGGGGAAAACACTTTTTGAATACGCCCGATTACTGGCAGGGAAAACAATGGCCTGCTTAATCGCTATTATTTATATGATGTATTTTTTTGTATTGCTGACATTTATCATCAGATTCTCGGCAGATATCATCAAAGATGAAATCTTATTCAAGACGCCGGTTTGGGCAACGATGCTTCTTCTGTTGACAATATCTTTGTATGGCGCATCAAAGGGATTAACCAATATCGGCAGGATTATAGAATACTTGGGATTGATTATCTTAATCATCGGATTTGTTCTACATTTTATGTGTTTTTCACAGGGAAATATCTTGAACATTATGCCAATGTTTGATCCTTCGGTGAAAAATCTATATTTTGAAGCGCTGCCGGGTACCATTTTTTGCTTTCTGGGATTTGAGATTATAACAATTATCCCATTTTCAAAGCGAAATAGCTCTACGGTTTTATGGACTGCGATAATATCAATTTTCGTTTTGTGCATCTTCTTTATTATGATTGTGGAGTCCTGCTATGCGATCCTTAGCGTGGAGGATATTATTAATTATACTCATCCGCTTATAGTAGCTATTAGGAGGCTGGACATCGCGATTTTGCAATTTGCCAAAAGACTGGATCTTTTTTTCATAATGATTTGGCTTGCCGCCATATTTTGTTCCGTGTCCATTATTTCGTTCACAACGGCGGAATATACAAAAAAACTGGTCCCAAAGCTTAAGGGAAACAGGATACTAATTGCAATTGGAACATTGGCTTTTATTGCGGGCCTGCTGCTTCCCAATGCAGAGGAAGTGTCAAAATTATTCATCCGGTTTGTGACTTATTTCGGCCTGATACCAGCATTTGCAATCCCTCTTATTTTGCTCATAATCCATATTTTCAGGCCTAAAAATGATGTTAAAAAAGACCGGAAACTAAAAATATAGATGGGTGGAACCGGAAAAATGCGTAAATACTTTATAAATATAGTAATAATCGTTATTGTTTTACTCTTTCTTTCCGGCTGCTGGGACTCAAAGGACATACAGCAAAAGGATATCCATATTGCACAGGTTATCGATTATAAAGACGGCAAGTATACTCTTTTCGGAGAAGTTGCAGATTTATCTGGCAAATCTCAAAAAAGCGAATCCAAAAGCAATACGAGTCAGCCATTTCATATTCTTGAAGGAACGGGTGAATCGCTCACGCAGGCAAGAGATGAGTTGGAACGCAAGAGCAGCATGCCGATTTATCTGGGCGCAAATAGAGTACTGACATTTACAGACAGGATGGCGTCCAAAGGTCTGGAAGAATATCTCAACAGGGCAAGGACACAGCACGATACAAGAAAATCAGTCAGAATCATAACGACCTCGGTCGACCCTAAAGAACTACTAAATGCAAAAACGGATAATTCGGCATCTGTGGGTTTTGCAATCGATAAGATGATGGAAAGCAAAGTAGCGGAAGGATCTTCCTTCGAAGTAGATATAGGAAGTCTTTTGGAAGCTTTGGCAGTAAAAAAGATCGGCTTCTTAATTCCTGAAATTGATATTAAGGATTCCGATCTGACGTTTACAGGATATTCTGTTTTTAAGGATACTAAAAAGATCGGATTTATTCCGGCGGAAACAAGAATGGGTACCGTACTATTTCTGAAACCCAAAGCACGATTTAGTTATGAAATCAAAACAGATTCCGGCAAATACACGATTGAAACGATCCTAAAAGATAAAAAAATAAAAACACATTATAAGAACAATCAACTCGATATAAAGGTTGATATGAGTTTTACCGCCGAATTAAGTTATGCGGAAAAAAACCGGACTTTATCAAATTCCGAAATAAATGAGCTGCATAAAATTCTTGAACAAATGCTCAAGCGGGATATTCTGCAAGCTCTTGAGACATCCCAAAAAGAATACGGAATCGATTATCTTGGAATCTATCGGCATTTTAAAGCCAGTTACGGAAGCTATTTTAATGCGATTAATTGGGAAGAGATATACGGCAGTGCTAATACGGATGCTGAGGCAGAAGTAACTGTATCCGCCAGCGAGCTTCCTCAAAAATAATATTTTGGAGGTGGAGTCTTGATAAATCATTTTTATGAATCCGTTGAATATATTCAATCAAATGTCAGCGGCCTATCCAAAAGAATCATTGAATGTCCGCATGGCACAATTGCTGTTTTATTTATTAAACAGCTGACGGATAGAATGCTATTGTCCGATTACATTATAAAACCGCTGGTTGGCTATGCATCGGAAAAGAAGAAATTGCTTGCAAAAGAGATTGCCGATCGCATCCTTTATGTAGATGACTGCATGTCAGACAATGTGGAAAACAGAATACCGGAATACCTGCTAAACGGCTGTACGGTATTGCTTTTCTCCTGGGATGAAAATTATCTTGTATCCAATATAAAGAGAGTTGAAAGTAAAAATATTGAAAGCCCGGAATTAAATTATACGGTGCGCGGACCAAGAGACTGTTTTGTCGAGATTCTGGATAAAAACCTTTCTCTGATCCGTTATAGAATTAAAGATCAAAAATTAAAGATAAAACTGTTTGAAGTTGGAATACGTACAAAAACAACAGTTGCAGTGTCCTATATAGAAGACATTGCAAATCGGAATATTGTCAACGACGTGATACAAAGAATTACTAATTTAAAAATTGACGGTATTGTAGAGTCGGGCGAGCTACAATCCATGATCCTCGACAACGAATTTAACCTGTTTCCTCAGACGGGACTGGTGGAACGCTCGGACATGGCCTGCAACGCGATGCTGGAAGGGAAAATCGTAATAATTGTAGAAGGAAGCTGTCTTGCGCTGATTGCTCCTAAAACTTTTAATGAATTTTTGACGGCCTGCGATGATATTTACGATAACAAATATCTCGGCTTGTTCATGAAGATATTGAGAAGTATTGCCATTTTCCTTTCTTTTACACTTGGCGCACTTTATATTGCGATAGTATCATTTCACAATGACACGCTCCCTTCCGAATATATACTGACATTGGCAACGCTAAGGGCCGATGTCCCATTTAATGCATTTACAGGCATACTGATTTTAGAGATAATTGTTGAAATACTGCGGGAGTCGCTTCTGCGCATTCCTAAGAAGATCGGGTCGGCAATCGGTATCGTCGGTGCCATAATCATCGGACAGGCCGCCATTGCCTCCGGAGTGTTCAGCCCTCTTTTATTGATCGTTGTTTCCACTTCAATGCTCGCGTCCTTCGCTATCCCTGACTACACATTGATAAATCCATTCCGGATTTTGAAATTTTTCATGATGATATTGTCCGCTGTATTTGGTCTGATAGGTTTTACGATGGGCCTTTGTTTCGTTGTGACAAATATTATATCGTCAAATAGTTTCGGGATAGCATATACGGCACCAAGCGCGCCTTTCAATTTATATGATTTTGTTAGAAGCTATTTTTACAGCAAGAGCTTTTCACCTAGCAGAGCTCGTTTCCTTAAAACGAAGGATCAGGACCGTATGAAACAAGATTGATATTTATTCAAGCACATCAATAAGAAAAGGAGTTAAAATATGAAAGTTGCTATAATGGGCGCTGGAATCTCAGGACTCTCATGCGCGATCACACTGGAAAAAAATTCGATTACCCCATCCGTTTTTGAAAAAAGAAGCTGTGTAGGCGATCGGTTCGTCAACGCGGAAAGCATGTTTCATATCCTGAACAGACCGGTCAAAGACTGTTTGCCGTATCTCAAGGCTAAATTCGGGATTGTATTGAAGCCAATATCGGAAGTCCGTCAAATAGTCCTCCACTCAAAAAATGAGACAGGATGCATTACAGGAAATATAGGGTATTTAAATACCAGGGGACGACAAAAGGATTCCTATGAGGTTCAACTCAAAAATCTGGTAAAATCGCCGATTGAATACAATTCCAAACACGAATACGAGGAGCTGTGCAAAAACTTTGACGCGGTCGTCCTGGCGACCGGGGATGGGGCTTACGCATCGCATCTTGGCAATTACAGGACCGATTTGAGCTGCACTGTACGCGGCGCTGCAATTGAAGGAGAATTTCAGAAGGATACGCCTCACGTCTGGTTCAATTATGAGGTTCTGCCCAAAGGTTACGGCTGGGTAATTCCTTATTCGGAAAAAGAGGCGAATATGGTGATGCTTTATCCCGATTATCCCAGTATAACAAAAATGGATATTAACGAGATGTGGAATAGATTTTATGACATTGCCGCTAAATCGCTCAATCAGAATTTCAAAATTACCGACAAATTTGAAGTAACCAGATATATGGTCGGCATATGCAATAAACCGAAAATAGAGAATACCTATTTTATCGGGAATTGCTTCGGAGCGATTTCCCCGGGATTAGGCTTTGGTCAATTTGCCTCGATACTCACAGGAATTTACAGCGCTTACGATATCTGCAGGATTGGAGATTATGAAGAACTCACGAAACCGCTTTTTGAAAATTACGAGCATTCTCTTATACTCAGACGGTTTCTGGAGAGACTTCAGGACTCTGACTTTGATGTAGCGGTTAAAAACCTGAACATCAAATTTGTTACGCAACTTGTTGATTTGATCTGTGATCATAAAAGTAAAATTGATTTGTTGAAAGACATAACACCCATTATGAAAGTAATAAATCAAATCAAATAGCAGATCATCGGCAGAAGCGATGTACCTTATTACCAGATGGTTGAAAAGGCAGGGCATTCAATGGCTTGGGAGAACCCCAAAGGTCTGGCAAGGGCAATAAAAAACGGAATTGCGAATTAACAGGAGGGAAAATGATTTCAAGGACATGGCATGGTTTAGTACCATTGGAAAAGAAGGAGAGCTTTAGTGCCTATCTGGAGATTACGGGAGTGAAAGATGCGGTTGAACTTGCAGGGAACAAAGGGGCCTTTGTTAAAATAGTCGATCAGGGAGATTACTCGCATTTCTTTTTATGCACGCTATGGGAGACGAAAGAAGACATCCTGGCATATGCAGGGGAGAATCCAACTATTGCTATTACATATCCGGAGGACGAGAAATTCGGACTGATTTCCGATCCGATAGTGATCCATCAAGCGGTTATAAATGGAGAAAATCCTTTTAATCGATTTTAAATAACAAAAACGGCGCAGTTGTTTTACCATTCAAAAAACACAGGAGGTGTTATAATGTTGGGGCATTTAGGCTTTTCATACGTAGGCTTGATATTTTTGCTGATGCTATGGATTCCCAATGCCATATGGAGCAAGAATAAGCCTGTGGATTATACTCCGGCTCAGGAAAATAAGATCCTGCTATTGTTTGAGCGTATTGGGCAAGTGTGCTGTACCTGCAGCATCCTGATTTTCAGCGATTTCAATCTTGCTCCGTTTTCTGCCTGGAGTTTATGGCAAATCGCATCCTTTTTCCTTATGCTCTTATATGAGCTTAATTGGATCAGGTATTTTACCAAGGAGCATACGGAAGAAAACTTTTATCGCAGTTTCTGCGGGATTCCTGTACCCGGCGCAAGTCTGCCTGTGATGGCGTTTTTGCTTTTAGGCATTTACGGCAAAGTCATCTGGCTGATTATTTCTGCTATTATTATCGGCATCGGGCACATAGGAATACATGTGCAGCATTATAAAGCGATAAAGCAGAGATAATGCTGTTTATTGGGGACAGGATATGGAACAATTTGGGCTGAACGGCGTCTATACCCTGGGGTGATTTTATGAGAAAGATAAAGTATTTGCTCTGCTTCGTTCTGATGGCTGCAATGGCCTCAATTTACACGCCGATGGGAAAGAACCATAATTTGAATCAAGCAATAAATGAATTCCCCAAAGAAGTAAGTATGAGCACAACGGAAGATTCAAAGGATATTTTAACTCCCGAATACAATTGCGACCCTGAAATGCTTATTACAGTCGTTCCTGACATAGATCCCCAATTCCTTTTGAAACACTTGCCATAAAATTTGGTCTTGAAAGTTTAGGATGTAGTTTTTGCTACTAAGGATATCCCGCATCGAGAAAAAAGCCGCTTATTGAGTTATTGGACTTTTATTGCTTTTTATTGAACTTGATGGGACAAAAAGGCAAATAAAATATATAATAAGAAAAAGTAAAGCTTGTGGTATAAAGCTTGGCAGTGCAACAAGGGGGTTAAAATGACGGAAAAGGAACAACTGAAGCAGGATTTAAAGGGTCTTCGCGATAATAACTATACACTTCTTAATGCAAATGCCACCTTGGAATATACGGACAGGATGCTGCAGCATATTGGCGACCCTGATCCGGAATTGCGCGACGATTTGATCTATGAAGCTTTCAGCGAATGGATCTGCGAAAAGGAATACTACAGCGGGGAGGAACTTCTCCATCTGCTGGATATTTTATTGGATGACCGGCATTTGTTTTACTGCATCGGACAGGAGGAAGACGAAACCGTCTTTACGAGGTCCTTTTCAGTACTCGCGATTGTTCTGATCCTGACCCGGCATCGAGAAAAAACACTTTTGAATGAGGATGCGTTTTTGCGGGTGAAGGACTGCCTGATCCGCTATTACCGGCAGGAAAAGGATTTCCGCGGATACCTGGACGGAGCCGGCTGGGCCCATGCCGCCGCCCACGGATCGGATGCGCTGGAGGCGCTTGTACAGTGCAAAGAGATGGATGATACGATGCTGCAGGAGCTGTTGGACTCGGTTAAAGCAGTTTTGTACAACGGTAAATATCTTTTCTGCAACGAAGAGGATGAACGGATAGCCCGCATGATCTACCGTATTCTCCAAAATGCTTCGCTATCCTGCCGGCGGATGCTGGAGTGGATCGGCGGGCTGAGCGAATGCTGCGGATGGGAAAAGACCCGGGAGCAGTACGTGGCACGTGTAAATGCAAAGAATCTGATACGTTGCCTTTATTTCAGACTGGAACATAAAAACGAAATGGACGACGTGAAAGGCGCTTTGCTCGAAACGGAAAGGAAGCTGAACCGGTTTGCTTCCTTCTAATAAAATACAAACCGAACGACTTGGGGGGACAGATGCTACTCTATATTTTTCTTTTTGTTACAGTGTTCGCTGCTTATTTTGTAAAAGGGATCACCGGATTTGGCAATACGCTTGTCATGGGCTCGCTGTTTTCATTCGTTGTGCCGAACAAAGTGACAACGCCGGTTGACCTGATCCTCAGCATACCGACCAATGCCTATATGGCCTGGAAGGACCGCAAAGCCATTTCTCTGAAGATCGTCATACCGCTATCCCTGATGCTCCTTGCAGGAATCATCCCGGGGACGCTTCTGCTGACCGTGGCAAGCGATTGGGTGCTAAGGAGTGTTCTCGGCCTCGTGGTCATCGGTATGGCGGTTGAAATGCTTTTGAGGAAAGCGGCGCCAAAGGAGGGGGCCAGGCAGAATTCCATTCTGCTGCTCGCCATTGGTGTTGCCTCGGGGATTTTGGCCGGCTTATACAGTATCGGCGCCCTTCTGGTCGCCTATATCAGCAGGACTACGGAAGGAAGAAGCCAGTTCAGGGCCAATATGTGCTGTGTCTTTCTGGTAGATAATATCTTCCGCTTTTTCCTCTATTGGCATACCGGCCTTTTAACCGGGGAAGTGCTCAAATTGACCCTTTTTGTTGCGCCTGCCGCCGTACTCGGGATGATAGCCGGTGTCCGGACGGATCGGAAGCTCCCGGAACAGATGGTCAAAAAAGTGGTCATTGGCGTACTGATCGTAAGCGGCTCCGTATTATTCCTGAAGAACCTGTTGCTTCATTAGCGGCTTGTACCGGGAGGAATCATGAAAAAGATTAAGCGGATCGGAAATGGAAAGGCAGGCGGTTAGGAGGGGCTCAATGGTAATTTACAGGTTTGCCGGTGCAGAGGATACGGAAAAAGTCTATAAACTGATCTGCGAATTGGAAAACGATATTTTGGATCTGAATTCGTTCAGGGAAATATTTCTTGCCAATATCGCAGATGAAAATATTATATATCTGATGGCGGAAGCGGACGGCGAAGCGGTAGGGTTCGGCAGTCTTCATATCCAGAAGCTTCTGCATCACATGGGTTTGGCCGCAGAAATCCAGGAACTCGTCGTTTGTTCGAAATTCCAGGGGCATGGCATTGGCGGGGAAATTGTCACGCAGTTGGAAAAGGAAGCGGCGCAAAGGGGCTGTTTATTGATCGAAGTGTGTTGCAACAGAAAAAGAGAAAAATCCCATCTCTTTTATGAAAAGCAGGGCTTTTTGCGTAGCCACTTTAAATTTACCCGTGAACTTCTGCCCGACCACCAGCCATAAACACGTCACATCACAAAACACATCGCCGATCGTAAAATATTTGCTTTTAATTGGCGATTGTGCTATCCTATTGTAAAAGATTGACGGTATCGTTATAGAACCGTACGTAAATGATTAAACAATGTAAATACTGCTTTGAGCCGTTTGGACAAAGACAGGACGGATAATATGCTATTAACCGGCAAATTCCCCTTACTGGTGAGAATGTGCGGTCTGTCCTTATTTGGTCGGGCCGCTTTTATTATGGGCATAGTGTCATCTTGCCCCCAAATCGACGGGGCTCGACGCCCCTGAGATTTCGGCTTTTGCAGTAAATTACGTATTCAGGAGGTTGCCATGGAAAAGAAATTTACGGTGAATGATTTTTATGAATCCAAAAGGAATCACAGGAAAATTACAATGCTGACGGCATATGATTATCCCACGGCAAAAATTCTTGATGAAGCCGGAACCGACTCGATTCTGGTGGGCGATTCCCTGGGGATGGTCATGCTTGGCTACGAAGATACCACGAAGGTTACCATGGAGGACATGGTACACCATATAAAGGCGGTGGCCAGGGGCGTCAAAAAGGCGATGGTGGTTGGGGATATGCCGTTCCTTTCCTATCATCTCGGCAAGCATGAGAGCGTAAGGAATGCAGGACGCCTGGTGGGAGAAGGCGGCTGTACGGCGGTAAAGCTGGAAGGCGGCAAAGCGATCGTCGAGGACGTGAAAGCCATCATCAGCGCCGGCATTCCGGTCATGGGGCATTTGGGCTATACGCCGCAGTCCATCAACCTTTTCGGCGGCCATAAGGCCCAGGGGAAGACCATCGATACGGCCCGGAAGATTGCCGAGGATGCGCGTCTTCTGCAGGAAGCAGGCGTTTTTTCGATCGTATTGGAATGTGTTCCCTTCCGGCTGGCCGGGTTGATCAGCAAAACGCTGGATATCCCGGTAATCGGGATCGGTTCGGGAAGCGGCTGTGACGGGCAGGTGCTCGTGATTCATGACGTGCTGGGACTCGGCGGCTTTACGCCGAAGCATGCGAAGGTGTATGCCAACGCGGCGGAGCTTTACTCCGGAGCGGCCGGCCAGTATATAAGCGAAGTGCGGGCGGGAAGCTTTCCGACGGAGAAAAATTCTTTCATCCTGGACCAGGAAGTATATGAGACGATAGAAAAGGAGCTTAGGGGATAAAATATGAGAGTAGTGGAAACGGTCAGCGGTTTAAAGGCGATTATAAGAGCCCAGAAGACGGCGGGCAAAACAATAGGCTTCGTCCCGACGATGGGATACCTGCATGAAGGGCATATGTCCCTGGTACGTGCGTCCGTGGCGGAAAACGATTTTACGGTAATGAGCATATTTGTAAATCCTACGCAGTTTGGCGTGAACGAGGACTTTGACAAGTATCCCAGGGACATGAAGGGAGATTTCGAAAAGGCGGAGAAAAACGGGGTTGACGTCCTGTTTGCCCCCTCTGTAGAGGAAATGTATCTGGCGGGCTACAGTACCTATGTCGAAGTTACCGGCGAAATCACCGCAAAGCTTTGCGGGAAATCCCGCCCCGGGCATTTCAGGGGAGTTGCGACAGTAGTGACAAAGCTCTTCAACCTGGCAGAGCCGAACAAAGCCTATTTCGGGCAAAAAGACGCGCAGCAGGCGGCGATTATAAAGAAAATGGCAAAAGAACTGGACATGAACCTGGAAGTCATCACCTGCCCGATCGTACGGGAAGCCGACGGACTTGCCATGAGCTCGAGAAACGTGTACCTGAATGCCGAAGAAAGAAAGGCGGCGCTGGTTCTTTCCGCCTCCCTGTTTGACGCGGAAGTGAGGATAAAGGCAGGGGAGCGAAATGCCGATAAACTGTTGGACGGCATTTTAAAACGAATCCGGTCCGAAAGCCTGGCGCAAACGGAGTATGTGTCCATTGTCAATGCCGACACGCTGGAGGACATAAAACAGATAAAAGGAAAAGTCCTGATCGCCCTTGCTGTTAAATTTGGGAAGACAAGACTTATTGATAATATTTCCGTGGAGGTGTAAAATGTTTCTGACGTTAATGAAATCGAAAATACACAGGGCTGTCGTAACCGAAGCCAATTTGAACTATGTAGGCAGCATAACAATAGATGAAGACCTCATGGAGCAGGCGGATATCCTGCAGAATGAAAAGGTGCAGATCGTAAACAACAATAACGGTCAGCGGTTTGAAACCTATGTCATCGCGGGGGAACGGGGAAGCGGCACGATCTGCCTGAACGGGGCGGCGGCAAGGCTGGCCCACCCGGGGGACATCATCATTATAATCGCCTACGCCATAATGGACCGGGAGGAGGCGAAGACCTTCAAGCCAAGGATTGTTCTGTTGAATGAAAACAATAAGGTAACAATGGTAAAGAAGGAAGAAATACACGGGCATGTGGAGTAAAACTCGAATAAACGGGAGGATGGATTCATGGAAACATTTTATTATCCTGTGGTAGTGGTTGAAAATGCGGAAGAGCTTGAAGCGGTAACATCCTATTGCGACGAGTACAAGATCGGCTTTCAGTTTTTGGACAACGACCTGAACCATTTTCCGGCGCAGATCCTTCTCTACTGCGACAAGGAGGATTTCAGCCTGTTCCTGGAATCCATATAAAGGCATATAAAAACCGGCTGCTGTAGAAAGCGCCGGTTTATTTTGGAACCGCCCCTATTTCCGAAATACGAAATCCATTACAAGGCCGCCGATGATTGCTTCGGCTGCCAGCGTAAAACTCGTGATCACAATTGCTTTGGATACCATATCGAAATACGAATTATAGGGAAGGATCGTATTATTCAGCAAAACCAGCAAGGTTCCGACGGTAAAGACCGCCAGGAATACATAACTGCCATATTTGATCAGGGCTTTAGGCAGTTTTCCCATGTTTTCAAACGCTTTCAATATTTTCTCCAGATTCTTGAGCAAATTGGACTGCATTGGCCTCACACCCCTTTCTAAACAAAAACGGCAGTTATGCCGATAACCATTACATATTACCATAAGGCGGGGAAAGGGAACAAGACATAAAGTTTACCATAAAGTATAAATTGAACTATATGCAAAACTATAAAGTATTCCGATAATATGATATAATGGAATAATAATGCGCTCAGGAGAAATGCATATGAAGAAAGTTTTTGTGAGTGTCAATGACTGTAAGCCCGGCATGCAGATCGCGGAGAACATTTACAACGAGTACGGAGCCGTGGTGGTCGCAGAAAATACCGTTCTGGACAACTTCATTATTGACAGGATACAAAATCTCGGTTTGATAAAGATCAAAGTAAACGACTATAACGATGACATCATCGTTGTCAGCGGAACAGAACTCTTCCGGGCACAATACAATGAAAACCTGAATGTAGTCAAAAACATCCTTCACGACATTTCTACCGGAAAGCAGATCAATCCGGAAAAATTGAACAATGCCACCGATTCCATTGTTACCAGAATAAATGAAAACAGGGATATTGTTTCCTGCATAAACCAGATGCGCGAAGCGGATGAGTACACCTACACCCATAGCGTCAACGTATCGCTGCTGTGCATGCTGATCGGAAAATGGCTGAAGTACGATTTTTACACCATAAAATCCCTGGTCAGCGCCGGGCTGCTGCATGATATCGGGAAAGGGAAAGTTTCTTCCGAGATATTAAATAAGCCGGGGCCGTTGACCAAAGAAGAATTCGAAGAGATGAAGAAGCATACGGTTTACGGCTTTAAAATAGCGGAAACCCTGCCCGGCCTGAACGATGAGATCCTCAAGGGAATCCTGATGCATCATGAAAGGGAGGACGGAAGCGGATATCCTTTCGCCCTGAAGAGCGACCAGATTCATGATTTCGGGAAGATCATCGCCGTGGCCGACATTTATGACGCAATGACCTCGAACCGGGTGTATCACGGGATGGAATGTCCTTTCGACGTCATCGAGGAAATGGAGAAAAACAGCTTCGGCACCCTGGATCACAGGGTGGTAAGCGTCTTCCTCAAAAATATAGCCGCCTATTACATGGGGGACTTCGTAAAGCTTTCCACCGGCGATATCGGCGAAATCGTCTATATAAATCCCTTTAATGTCTCGAAACCGATCGTCAAGGTGGATGAAGTCTTCCTGGATCTCGCCCAGGAAAAGGAAATCCGGGTGACGGAACTGATTTAACACGTTGATTCATTAAAGGGGAAACCCTTCTCTCGAAAAGTTTCCTGTTTATTTTGATAATTGCCCGGAATAAACGACAGTTTACAATAAAATAGACTGCCGTTTTTTTATTATTTTGTCGAAAATCGGCGGCTTCCCGCGAAAATGGGCGAAACTTTTTTATAGGAACGATACCGTTCTTAGGTTATAATAGGCAGGGACAAGCAACTTTGATTTTATTTTTTTGGGGGGTTAACTATGCTTAGCAAGTTTTTGGAAAAGAAAGTAGAAATCATCCTGGACGGATTTTCTCCCAAAGAGGAGAATTCGCTTGAGCTGGAGTATTATCTTCTGGAAAGCGATTGTGCCGGGGACGAGGAGAAAGGCTTCCAGAAAGCCTATGGAGTTGAGATTGTAAAAAAACACAAGGGCTTGCTGAATGAAAGAAAGAAATTTGAAAATGTTTCCTGCTCCAGGCAAACGACCCAAAATCTTGTGGAGCTGCTGGCCGCCAATACGGTGACGCCTTCGACCCTTCCGTATATTCTGGACGATCTTATCGGGCAATAATGTTTCTTTTAAGAGGAAAATAGGAGGAAAAGGCCTCCATTCTGTTGAATAGAATAAAGGACTATTGAAACTCATCTCAGCGTTTACCCGGGATGAGTTTTTATTTTATTGCAAAATTATTATCGAAAAAGAAGGAATATAACTAATTGTGTCGAACATGTATTAGAGTATTTGAAGGGAATGCCCTGTTTATTGCTTGCAGGAGTAATAATATTCGTTTATCGACCAATAATATCATTGTGGTGTGAGGACACACTGCCGGAAGGGCATATTGAAGGATGATGGATGTATATCAGGTATTCGGATGAGCTGATTGAAGAAATTCGTATAAACAACGATATAGTAGATGTCGTTTCTGAATATGTGAGATTGGAAAAACGCGGCAAGAATTATTTCGGTCTCTGTCCGTTCCATAGGGAAAAGACACCTTCTTTCAGTGTCGAATCGGGAAAACAGATTTTTTACTGTTTCGGTTGCGGGAAAGGCGGCAATGTATTTCAGTTCGTGTCCCTTGCCGAAAAGCTGGATTACATTGAAGCAGTGAGATTGCTGGCCGACCGGGCGAAAATTGTCCTCCCGGAAAGCGATGATACCGAGCAGGCGGAAAAGGCGAAGCAAAAGCAGTCGGTTTTGAATATCAACCTGATTGCGGCCCGGTATTTTAACGAAGTTTTGAATTCCAGACGCGGGGAGCCCGGGGCCGCCTATTTGAAAAAGCGGCAGCTTTCCGAGAATACGGTAAGGAAATTCGGCCTGGGGTATTCGACGGAGGAGTGGGACGGGCTGTACCAGCATTTGAGGGCGGCCGGTCTGGAGGACGAGCAGATCCTTCAAAGCGGTCTTATTTTACGAAGCAGCAAGGGAACGCTGTATGACCGTTTTAAAGGAAGGCTGATTTTTCCGATATTCGACATCCGGGGGAATGTCATCGGCTTCGGAGGCAGGGTTCTGGACAACTCGCTTCCCAAGTATGTGAATTCGCCGGAAACGCCGGTGTACAGCAAGGGCAAGCATTTATACGCTTTGAATTTTGCGAAGAATTCGGACAGCAAAAAGCTGATCGTGGTGGAAGGCTATATGGATGTCATATCGCTTCACCAGAGCGGGATCGGGAATGCGGTGGCGTCCCTGGGGACGGCCTTGACGGAGAGCCAGGGGCGGATCCTGAAAAAATATTCCGAAGAGATCGTGATCTCCTACGATGCGGACACGGCGGGGCAGGCCGCCACCCAAAGGGGACTGGACCTGCTCAGCGAGATCGGCTGCAACGTCAAGGTGCTTACGGTGCCGGACGGGAAGGACCCGGACGAATTTATCCGGAAAAATGGTCCGGAGGGGTTTAAGAAGCTTGTTGACAGCGCATTGTCGCTGGTGGAATACAAGATAAAGGCTTTACGGGCGGCCCAGGATTTGACGGCGACGGAAGGCAAGATCGCTTTTTTGAATCAGGCGGCTGTCGTTTTGGCGAAGGTCGATAACGTCATGGAACGGGAAATGTACATAAAAAAGTTGTCCCGGGAATATGAAATATCGGAAGAGGCAATCCTTTCGGAAGTACTGAGAAGAACGAGGCCCCAGGCCAGGCAGAGCCTGAAGATCGCGAATGCGGTGGAGGCCGCCAAAAAGATCACTACTGCCGGGGACGAAATAGACGAAAGGATTTTGCATGACGAAAGATTCATCCTGTCGTTATTATGTGTTGACAACAGCATATATGGCGTGGTGAAGGAACAATTTCATATCGGAATGTTTTCCAGTGAGAACAAGGGGGTAGCAGAACTGGTATTTGAAAGGCTTGAAAGCAAAAGGGATTTTACTCCCGCGGAATTGCTCAATGCCGTCGCTTCCGAGGAAACGGGCAAATTCGCCCGTATATTAAAGGAAGAATGTTATTGCGATGATAATCGCAGGGCAATTTTGGGAAAAATTAGGGATATCAGCCTTCTGAAGGCTGAAAAAAGGCAAAAGCAGATACTGGGGCTGTTGAGTGACAAAAGTAGATTGTCAGAAGGAGATGTTGACCAATTAAAACAGGAACTGAAAAATTTGTTGCTAAAGATGAAAGATATAAAGGGAATGGGATAATAAACACAGAAAGGAGGGGTAACAATGAAAACGATGAACAATGAAACGAGTTCCAGCAGAAAATCCATCCTGAAGGAATTGGTGGAAAAAGGCAAGACCAAGGGAATGCTGACCTACAAGGAAATCATGGATGCGTTCGAGGAAGTCGAGCTCGAGCCCGAACAGATCGAAAAGATCTATGAGACGGTTGAAAACATGGGCATCGACGTCGTGGGCGACATCGACGAGGAAATCAAGGATCTGCAGAATACCGAGGAAGAACTCGATTTAACGCTGCCTGAAGGGATCAGCATCGACGATCCTGTCAGGATGTACCTTAAGGAAATCGGTAAAGTACCCCTGCTGTCTGCTGATGAAGAGATAGAACTGGCAAAGAAGATGGAGAAGGGCGACAACGAATCGAAGAGAAGGCTTGCGGAAGCGAACCTGAGGCTTGTTGTCAGCATTGCGAAGAGGTATGTCGGCAGAGGCATGCTGTTCCTTGATTTGATCCAGGAAGGGAATCTGGGCCTGATCAAGGCCGTTGAGAAGTTTGATTACAGAAAAGGATACAAGTTCAGCACCTATGCGACCTGGTGGATCCGGCAGGCCATTACCCGGGCAATTGCCGACCAGGCGAGAACCATAAGGATACCGGTGCATATGGTCGAGACCATAAACAAGCTTATCCGGGTATCCCGGCAGCTTCTGCAGGAGCTCGGCAGAGAGCCCCATCCGGAGGAGATTGCCAAGGAAATGAATATGACGGTGGACAAGGTCCGGGAGATTATGAAAATATCCCAGGAGCCGGTTTCCCTTGAAACGCCCATCGGCGAAGAAGAAGACAGCCATCTGGGCGATTTTATCCCGGATGATGACGCTCCGGCTCCGGCCGAAGCCGCCGCGTTTACCCTGCTCAAGGAGCAGTTGATCGATGTGCTGGATACCTTGACTCCCAGAGAGGAGAAGGTGCTCCGGCTGCGGTTCGGGCTGGACGATGGAAGGGCAAGGACCCTGGAGGAAGTCGGCAAGGAGTTCAACGTCACCCGGGAAAGAATCCGGCAGATCGAGGCAAAGGCGCTCCGGAAGCTCCGGCATCCCAGCAGGAGCAAAAAATTGAAGGATTATCTGGATTAATTTTCTTACTGAATTAGGGAGATAAAAGAAAAGCACACATAACGGGGTTTGGTTAAATTCCATATGTGTGTCTTTTAATTTATAGTATACTTAAAGAAACCCAGTCTGCGTAAATATGATTTACAAGAAAGTAATATTGCGGAAGGAGAAGGGCTATGATAGAGTCAATCTCACTGAAAAATTTCAAAGCGTTCAAAGATGTGGAAATGAAGAATATTCCGCCGTTTTGCGTCATTGTTGGCGCAAATGGAACTGGAAAGAGTACCATTTTTCAGATACTCGGATTCCTTCGTGATGCAATGGCAAGCAACGTCAATACAGCGTTGTCAAAACTTGGAGGAAGTCGTGGCATTAATGAAGTGAGAACACGAGGCGTTTCGAACGAACCTATTGAAATAACAATTAAATTCCGGGATAAAGCGGATTTAAACTCTAAAAAAAGGTCTCCCTTAATTACGTATCAATTAAAAATAAACGAAAAAAAAGGCAAAGCTTATGTTGAAAGAGAAATATTAAGCTATCGAAGGGGGTCAGGGGGGCAGCCATGGAGATTCCTCGACTTCACCGATGGAAAGGGTAAGGCTGTCACTAACGAAGCTGCGGGAGTGACCGATGTCAGCCAGCTTGAAAGAGAAAATCAGTCATTGAAGTCAAATGATATTCTTGCTATAAAAGGGCTTGCGCAATTTGAACGATTTCCTGCGGCAGTTGCTTTAGGCGAGCTTATTGAAAATTGGTATGTATCGGACTTTCATATTAGTAAGGTACGCCCGGAACAGGAAGCCGATTATGCCGAGCACCTTTCCCGCGAAGGAGAAAATCTTTCATTGGTGATACAATATCTTTACAATCATCACAGAGAGACTTTTAATAAGATAATTGAAAAAATGAAGAAACGGGTGCCTGGTATTACAAACGTAGAATCCAAGACGACAGATGAAGGTCGTGTACTCCTAAAATTCCAGGATGGGGCTTTTGAAGACCCGTTCCTTGCAAAATTTGTTTCTGACGGCACAATAAAGATGCTTGCATATCTTGTACTTCTCAACGACCCGGAACCTTATCCCTTGTTATGTGTTGAAGAACCGGAAAATCAACTATATCCAAGACTGCTTGAAGAACTCGCCGAGGAGTTTCGTGAATATGCCAACCGAGGAGAACAGGTTTTTGTTTCGACCCATTCTCCGGACTTTCTTAACGCAACTAATTTAGAAGAAGTGTTTTGGCTTGAAAAGGAAAATGGCTATACACAAATTAAACGTGCGTCTGATGATAAGCAAATCTCCGCTTACATGAAGGATGGCGACAAGATGGGATATCTCTGGAAACAAGGATTTTTCGGAGAGGTAGACCCAATATGATAACTCTTGTATGCTTTTTAGAAGAATTATCGGCGCAAGTGTTTCTTGAAGGAGTTCTTCCACGGTTGCTTCCGGATTGCGTTTCGTTTCGATATGTCGTATTCGATGGCAAACAAGATTTAGAGAAGCAAATTGTCAAAAAACTGCGCAATTGGCAGCAGCCTAATTCCATCTTTCTTGTTATGAGGGACCAGGATGCAGCAGATTGCAAAAATGTGAAAGCGAAACTGGTACAACTTTGTAATGAGGCACAAAAGCCGGAAACACTTGTGAGGATCGCATGCCACGAACTTGAAAGCTTTTATTTCGGGGATTTATCCGCTGTAGAAAATGCCTTAAATCTACATAAAAATGCGCTCGAACCATATAAAAGCAAAGCTAAATATCGCATACCAGATGTTATAGTCAGCCCGTCAACTGAACTTGATAAGATTACAGGCGGTATTTATCAGAAAATTGGGGGCTCGCGTGAAATCGGCAAGATTATTTCATTAACAGAGAACTCATCGCATAGTTTTAGGATGCTGATTTCAGGCGTCAAAAAACTATGTGAATGATCTTGATTATTTTTCCTGTAATAATTGGTCCTCTCGATAGCAAAAAATAAGGGATGTATCCAATGCTGGAACGAAAATGACATCATTTATTCGACTATGGGAGGAATATCATGGATAAGCGGATAGGAACCGGGGATGCGCCCGAAATTGAATATACCACATACGACAGGCTCCTGAGGGCCTGGGAAAACTCGATGGAACTGGTGCGGGACTATGAAATGTATTCGAAAAGGATCGAAGAGACTTCCATAAAGCAGGTTTTCAAGGAATTTGCGGAAGATGAGGGCAAACATGCGTCAAAGCTCCGGGAATTGATTCTGGAGCAGAAATCGGACCAATAGCCCCATGGATCGGCGAGGCACCTTCCGGTGCCTTTCCAGTTGATCTGCTTCTTTGAAAAAGCAGATCGCATGCTGAAAAATGTTCAAATTTCCTCTTGACCTGTGCTGCGTGCGCAAGTATAATATTATTTGTCTCGTTCCTCAATAGCTCAGTCGGTAGAGCATGCGGCTGTTAACCGCAGGGTCGTAGGTTCAAGTCCTACTTGAGGAGCCACTAGGGCCTTTAGCTCAGTTGGTTAGAGCAACCGGCTCATAACCGGTTGGTCCGGGGTTCGAGTCCCTGAAGGCCCACCATTTTGTCGAAAGAAGCCAATTGCGGTTGCAGTTGGCTTCTTTCCTTTTAGGGTGAACTGGTGCCTGTTTGTGTGAGGATGTGAGGATACCCGCAAGGGGTTAACCCTGGCGGCTTTTCTTTTCGTTGCTGTCCTCTATTTGCGGTGGTTCCTTCTGCTGCTCCGTTACGGTCAGCCTGGATGAAAACGGGGAGGACCGTTTTGGCAAATACCCGGCCAGGGCGGGATCGATGAGCGACTCCGCCGCGGATTCGGTGTCTTTCGCCGTTTTGCCGGAAAAAATGCGTCCCATTTGTTTTTTCGCTCCATTGTGACAAAATAATAGTGTATAATAGTTATGTTTTAGTATGTGCCGGAAGGGCGGCATTTATTAGCGAGGAAGAAGGGAATACCGGAATACGATGAAACTTGACGGCAGGCTGGCGATGATTGCGGAAAGGATTCCGCAGTGCGAAATACTGACCGATATCGGCACGGATCATGCCTACATACCGATCTATGCCGTTGAAAAAGGATTGTGCGGAAAAGCGATTGCGGCCGATTTGCGGAAGGGGCCGCTCGAGAGGGCGGATAGCAACATCCTGAGGCACGGGATGCGGAACCGGATCGAAACGAGATTGGGAAACGGCCTTGAGCCCGTTTTGGCGGAAGAATGCGATGTGGTCGTGGTAGCAGGAATGGGCGGATCTTTGATCCGGGATATCCTGGCCGCAGCTGCGGAAAAAGCGCGGAAGGCAAATTTGCTGCTGCTCCAGCCCAATAATGCGGCGGATGTGCTCCGGCAATGGCTTTATGAGTCCGGCTTTGAGATCGCCGGGGAAGCCCTTGCGTCGGACGCGGGCAAGCTTTACTGCCTGATGCTGGCTAACTGGACCGGGAAGATTTCCGTTCGGAGCAAATTCGATTATTATGTTGGCGCTATGCTGCTGAAAAGCGGCGATCCGCTGCTGTACGACTATTTGGAGAAAAAGAGAAAGGAACTGGATGTCGTTATAGCCGGAAGGGAAAAGGCCAGGACTGAAAAGGCCAGGGGGAGCGAATCGGCGGGAATATCCCTGATTTCCGGAATGACGACGGCAGAATGCGTCGAACTCCGGGACAGGCTTAATGCCTTTCCGGATGCCGACAGGGCTTCCGAGTCGGAAGGGATTGCAGAGAAGATGGGAAAGGTCGCAGAGAATACGGAAAAGGCGGGGAATGAAGGATGACTACTTGCAGAGATATAATCGGCTTCCTGGAGAAACTGGCGCCGATTGAACTGGCAGAGGAATGGGATAATGTGGGACTGCTCGTCGGGACGGGGGAGCGCGAAATCGGAAAAATCATGCTTTGTCTTGATATTACGGCGGCTTCCATAAAGGAGGCCGTTTCGGGTGGGGCCGACATGATCGTCACACACCATCCTGTTATCTTTAAAGGCCTAAAAAGGCTTATTGAGGAGGATGCAAAGGGGAAGCTGCTCTATGAGCTGATGCGGAATGGAATTTGCGTTTATGCCGCGCATACGAACCTGGATTTCGCGGATTCCGGTGTCAATACCTGCCTGGCGGAAGCACTCGGATTGCACGACCTGGAACCGCTGGGCAAAGGGCCCGGTAAGACAGGATATCTGGAAAAGCCGGCATCGTTGGAAGAATATATTGAACTGGTGAAGAAAGCGCTTACCGTCTCCCGGGTGCGGGTTGCGGGAAAAAGGACAAAGCCCGTCCGCAAGGTAGCCGTATTCTCCGGAAGCTTCGACGACGATCTGGAGGCCGTCAAGCAAAGCGGGGCGGACCTGCTGGTTACCGGGGATTTAAAATACCATACCGCACTGGATGCCGTGGAAGCAGGCATTTGCATCGTCGATGCGGGACATTTCAATACGGAAAAGATTATCCTGCCTCCGGTCGCCGGTTTATTACGGGCTCAATTCCCCGGGACGGACGTATTTTGCTTCGACCTGGAGGAAGATCCATTTAAAACCTATTGACAGATGCAGTAGAAAGGATTACTATAAAGGTCCGGTACGCGAAAGCGCGCCGGATGTTGAGTAAGCCAGATAATCGCAGGTACAGCGCCGAAAGGCCGTATCTGAGGAAAGTCCGGGCTCCAGAGGGCAGGGTGCCGGGTAACTCCCGGTGAAGGCGACTTCAAGGAAAGTGCAACAGAGATATACCGCTAAGTGGCAATGTTGATGCGCTTCACGCAAGTGAACGGAGAAAACATTGCGCGTTAGTAAGGGTGGAAAGGTGAGGTAAGAGCTCACCAGCGGCATGGCGACTTGCCGGTCTATGTAAACCCCACCTGGAGCAACACCGCAGAGGGACATATGGATGGCCCGTCCGTCCCGGGCAGGTGGCTTGAGCCAACCAGAAATGCTTGGCCTAGATAGATGATTATCCAATACAGAACCCGGCTTATAGACTTACTCATACAAAATATCAAAAACCGCACGCAAACCGTGCGGTTTTTGTCGTTATCAAGGACAAATTCAAATGGTAAGGGCCCGGCCTGCATTTTTTTCTATAAAAAACCCATACTAGAATGGATACTGGACTTTTAGCGAGGTGCATATGCCAGACGAAAAGAACAAGGTTACATTTGAAAGATCGGATATAGAAGAGGCAGGCAGTGCGGAATCCGCCCAGGCAAAGGAAAAGGTCGAGGAGATCAAGGAACTGGGGCGGATCGTCATGTCCAATCCGAAGGGCAACATCCATTGCCTGACAATAATTGGCCAGATTGAAGGCCACATCGTTCTTCCGCCGCAAAACAAGACGACGAAATACGAGCATGTGATCCCCCAACTGGTTGCCATTGAAGAAAACGATGAGATCGACGGGCTGCTGCTGATTTTGAATACGGTAGGCGGAGATGTGGAAGCCGGATTGGCGATTGCCGAAATGATCGCAAGTATGGCCAAACCGACCGTTTCGCTGGTGCTGGGCGGGGGACACAGCATCGGTGTGCCAATGGCGGTCTCTACGGATTTTTCTTTTATCGCGCCTTCTGCAACGATGACAATACATCCTATCAGGCTGAACGGTCTTGTGATCGGCGTTCCCCAAACCTATGAGTATTTTGATAAAATGCAGGAAAGAGTGGTCCAGTTTGTCAGCAAGAACTCAAAAATATCCAGGGAAACCTTCCGGGAACTCATGCTGAAAACAGGGGAGCTTGCCAATGATGTGGGAACCGTGCTTTTCGGCGAGGAGGCGGTAAGAAGCAGCCTCATCTGCGCGGTCGGCGGGCTGTCGGACGCGCTGAACAAGCTGTATGAGCTGATAGCAAAGCGGAGGAAAGAAAAAGCCGCTTCGGTTGCCCGGCCGGGAGGGGAATTGCAATGATTTTGTATTCTGTCGTACCGGTAGAAATGGTGTTTGGCGGAGGGGACGGGCAGGGGGACGTAAAATTCCTCGAGGCCGGTTATAAAGGGGAAAAGGTGATCGTGGCGCAAACCCAGGATAACCGCTATATCATTGCCAGACTTCTCAGTACAAGTCCGCATACGTTCCTGAGGCCCGAGTTTCAACCCGGCAGCATGGTAAATGCGAGCGAATTGATTTTTCCGGCCCAGCATAATGAATAAAGGCTGCCTTTCGGCAGCCTTTTCCTTATTCCCGAGGAGGACTCGGAGAAACACATTTGCATCATTTAGTTGAGCTTGAATCTGGAGATATTCTGCTGCAGATCATCGGCCGCTTTTCTCAAATCCTCCGCCTTGCTGGCCAGATCGTCAATGCTGGCAAGCTGTTCCTGGGTGGAAGCGGTGACTTCCTGCGAGGAGGCGGCGGTTTCTTCGGAAACGGCGGAGATGTTCTGGATGGAATTGATGGCCTGTTCCTTATTCTCTTCCATCTCCGTAATCATGGACATGATCTGCTCCACCTGGACGGAAAGATGATTCATGGAAGCCATGATCTTCTGGAAGACCTCGATGGTTCCAAGCACCGCGTTATTCTGGGAATTCAGGATCGATTCGGTCGAAGCGGCCTTTTCAACCGCCTTTGCGGTCTTGTCCTGCGTGTTCTTGATAATCGAGGTTATTTCTCGCGTGGCGTTCATGGACTGCTCGGCAAGATTCCGGACCTGGTCGGCGACAACGGCGAAGCCTTTGCCCATTTCTCCGGCCCTGGCCGCTTCAATGGCGGCATTGAGCGCAAGCATGTTGGTCTGGTCGGCGATGCCGCTGATCACCTTTACGATCTTGCCGATGGACTTGGAATGGAGGTCCAGTTCCTTGATATCCGCCATGATTTCCCTGGATATGGCGGTAGTTTCGTTGGATTTGGAATCCAGGTCGTTGACGGAGGCCAGACCGCTTTCCGTCAATTGCATGGAGGTCTTTGTCAGGGAATCGATGGACTTGGCGCTGTCGGTAACCCTGCCGATCTTTTCCGCCAGTTCGCTGATCTTCTTAACGCCGTTCTCCGCATCCGACGCCTGGGCGGAAGCACCCCCGGAAATTTCCTCTATCGCCCGTGAAATCTCGGAAGAAACGGAGGAGACATGCTGGGAGGTGGAGGAGACGATTTGTACGGATTCCGTGACTTTGCCCGAAACGGTAAGGGTTTGCTCTATCAGGCTCCGCATGCTGGCGATCATGGAACTGATGCTTCGCGCCAGGGTACCCAGCTCATCCTGCCTTCTGGAATTGAAGCTGACCGAAAGGTCGCCGGATGCCGCGCATTCGGAGGCATTGATGGTCCGGTTGATGGTCCTGGTCATGCTGTTGGCCATTGCGTAGCCGGTTCCCAGGGCGATCAGGCCGGCGATGAGGATCATGATGATCGTCGTGACAACAATGCCTTTTGCCGCCGAATTCAGTTCGCTTTCGGGGAGAAAGCCCATGAGGATGCAGCCGGAGGTCCCGATTTTATAATAGGTCATCAGATAACTGGTGCCGTGATAGCGGATGGTTTCGGTGCCGTTGGCCGCCTCACTCTTGCGGATGTTGGTAAAAAATCCCTGTTTCAGGAGATCGGATTTGGAATCGTCCTTGCCATTTGTGATCACTCTTCCGTCGGGAGTGACGAAATGGATCAACTGGTTTTTGCCAAGTTCGATGCTATCGATCAGATCGGTTATGGTATCCGTTTTTATGTCTACCACCAGCAAACCGATTGTTTCCATCGAGGTAAGGCTTTTTATGTATTTCATAAAAGAAACGGCATAGTTGTCCGAAGTGCTGCTGTTCAGGGTATCCAGTTCCTTATGGTAACCGAACCAGCCGCCGCCGCTTGCACTGGCGTCCAGGGTTTTTAAAAACGTGGCGTCCTTTAAATCAAAAAGAAAGGCATTGGTGGACAGGGAAGGCGTCGATTCCTTGTTGGACAGCATCATCAGGCCCTGTACGTCCGTATTGAGACTGGAAAGATTGATATAATTGTTGTTTATATTTGTCGAGAGCTCAATCTTATCATACATATCTTCATCTGTAAAATCCTTGGAGAAATAACCCTGGACATCGGAGCTTGCAAACATCTGAACTGTCTGGTTCTCCAGGGTCCGAAAGACTACGTCGAGGTACTTGCCGCTGCTCATCATCGCCGTCTGGGAAGTGTTGGAGGCAATCGCTTTTACAGCGCCCGAGGCATTTATCCAGGACAGGAGGCCTTGAAAAATGATCAAAAAAATCGGTACCAGAAAGGCGAGGATCAATTTGGTCCGGATGCTCCTGGTATTGGAAAACTTTTTGATCAAAGGCTCGAGGATCTTGCCCGCTTTTTCCAAAATGGGTTTGAGGAGATTCGATATTGCGGAAAATAGTTTCATACTGTACCCTCTTTCATTTGTATTTCAGATAAAAAGCCTTATGTAGTAATTAGACAAAAATCATCAAAATCCTCTATTTTTTCTGTATAAATTTATAAAGAATATACAAATAGCGGCCCTTTGGAAAGGCAGAAAGCCCGGTTAAAAAACTGTAGTGCATAATGTGAAAATATGGTACAATAGGATGGGGTTCAAAAGCGGGAGGACGGGCAGCTCGGGAGGCCGTCCGAATGCGGAGATTTGTCCGGGGGTGAAATGTTGAAGGGGAAAAAAGTACAAAAGAAAAAGTACAAAGTAAAGAAGAAAAAAGGTCAGATGCTTCATTTGCAGGAAATACAGGGGATACTGGTGCTGACGCTCGGAATTCTGATGCTGCTGAGCTTCTATGTCAAGGATTCGATCGGGATGTTCGGCACGTTTATCCGGGATGCTTCGCTCGGGATGTTTGGGATTCCATCCTTCCTGATCCCGCCGGTGGTCATCGTGTTTGCGGTCGTCCTGGTGTTCGGGCCCGACGGGATGGAGTTGAAAAATAAACCGTTGTATGTGTTTTTTCTGTTCCTCCTGGTGTCGGCGCTGATCCAGACGGGGCATTACAGGCCGGAGGATTACGACAACCTGAAGCCGCTGCTGGTTCTGGATAAGTTTTACCACGACGGTACGGCGTTTTCCGGCGGAGGAGTGCTGGGCGGGATTATAAGCCTGCCGTTCCTCATTACGTTCAAGGTGCTCGGGACGATCATCATCCTGGCGGCCTTGATGATGGTGGACACCATTCTATTGACCAACTCTTCCATTTACGGTTTCTTTAAAGCCCTGCGGGCCTTATTTGTCCGCCGGGAGGATGGAACCCGGGAAAAGGGGACAAAAAAGTCTTCCGCGGCAGCGGAGGAGGACGATTTCCAGCCGACCATCGTGGGGGACGGGGAGGAAATGTCCCTGCAGTTTGACAAAAAGCCAAAAATCATTGATTTCAAAATAGAAAAAAACGCCCGGGAAATAAAGGATAAACCGGGCAAAAAGCGGCCGGACCTTGTGCCGGAAATCCGGGCGGAGCAATCGGAGCCGGCGGAGGAAAAGGACGATCTTCCGCTGGAGCTTGTGATCGGCGATTTGAAAAAGAAGAAGCCGAGATTGGAAAGCCTGCCGGAAAGGCCCAATGTCAGCATGAATACGGGCATGAGCCCCAAAAGGCAGGGCATGGCGGCAGGAATGGAAGAAAGCATTGACGCCGAGATGAAAGCGGACAAGCCGCTCAAGTATGTTTGTCCTCCGTATGACTTGCTCAAGGCGGATGTGGAGGCCGGCGGCAATTCCAAAAACTACCGGAACCAGGTGCTGGAAGGGGCCAAGAAGCTGGAGGAGACCCTGGGCAGCTTCGGGGTTTCCGCAAAGGTCATCAATGTTACCAGGGGGCCGACGGTCACGCGGTATGAGCTTCAGCCCAGCGCCGGGGTCAAGGTGAGCCGGATCGTAAACCTTTCCGACGACATCGCCCTGAATCTCGCGGCTCCGGGCATCCGCCTGGAAGCGCCGATCCCGGGCAAGGCGGCCATCGGGATCGAAGTACCCAACAAGGAAGTAAACATGGTCCTGCTGCGGGATGTCGTCGAATCGGCGGAATTTGTGCAGCATCCGTCCAAATTGGCTTTTGCAGTGGGAAAGGACGTCTCCGGGGAAACGATCATCGCCGATATCGCCAAAATGCCTCACCTGCTGATCGCAGGCGCAACTGGTTCGGGAAAGAGCGTCTGCATAAACAGTCTTATTATAAGCCTGCTTTACAAGGCGGCGCCGGATGAGGTAAAACTGCTCATGATCGACCCCAAGGTGGTTGAACTGGGTGTTTATAACGGGATTCCCCATCTGCTCATCCCCGTGGTCACGGAACCGAAGAAAGCCGCCGGTGCGCTGAATTGGGCGGTGCAGGAGATGGTCAACCGCTACAAGCTGTTTGCGGATAAGGCAGTCCGGGATATCAAGGGCTACAACGAGTTGATGAAAAGGACGGGGGAGCAGCCTACCCTGCCGCAGATCGTAATGATTATAGACGAGCTTGCTGATTTGATGATGGTGGCGCCCAATGACGTGGAGGATGCGATATGCCGGCTGGCCCAGATGGCCAGAGCGGCGGGGATGCATCTTGTCATTGCCACCCAGAGGCCTTCGGTGGACGTCATTACCGGCGTCATCAAGGCAAACATCCCGTCCAGGATCTCCTTTGCCGTATCGTCTCAGATCGATTCCAGGACCATATTGGATATGGCGGGCGCCGAGAAGCTGCTCGGAAGAGGCGACATGCTCCTGCATCCCGTCGGCAAGCCCAAGCCGGTCCGGGTCCAGGGCGCCAATATAACCGACGCGGAAGTGGAAAAGGTGGTCGAATTCGTCAAAGCCCAGGGAAATGCAAATTACGACGATCATATCATCGAAGAAATAAACAGCGAGGACAGTCCTTCTGAAGGCGACAGCGGAGATAACGACGAGCTTCTTCCGAGGGCCATCGAACTGGTGGTGGAAGCCGGACAGGCTTCGGTTTCCCTGATCCAGCGGAAATTCAAGGTCGGCTATGCAAGAGCCGCCAGGATCGTGGACCAGATGGAGGCCAGGGGAATCGTCGGCGGATTTGAAGGGAGCAAGCCCAGGCAAATCCTCATATCCAGACAGCAATGGCAGGAAATGCAGATGGCCGATAAAGAATAGGGAGGAAACAGCATGTCGGTGGTAAACGGTTTTTTGATCGTTTGGATGGGTTGCCTTCTGGTCTATACGTTTTACCGTTTTATAAGGAAGAAAGACCTGTTGATCCTGATACCGGCATGCTGCCAGATTTTTGCCCTTGCAATAGCCGTCCCCGCCTTTATCGACAAGGTGGAATCTCCTTCGTTCATCCAATGGACCTATGTACTGCTCGGCATCCTGTTGCCGTCCGTTTTTCTTTTTATGGATTATTTTAAAATGATCCGGAAGGTAAAGAACCAGGGGATATACGGGGGGCTGGTGGAGGCGCGCGCAAAGAAAAGCCGGGACAACCGCAGCATCCCTGTCGAGGGGATCAACCATCTCCTCCGGGAAAAGCAGACAAATGAAATCCTGCGGGAGTTGAAAAATCTTCCGGAGGAAATGCAGAAGAAGGTAAAAAAGTCCCTGAATGCCGCTCATTCCCTGGTAAGCAGCGATAAGCTGAAGGAAGCCTTCTGTATCTATGATATCCTGTCGCTGCTGTTCGATTCTTCCAGCATGCTCCATTACAATCTGGCAGGAATCTGCTACAGGTTGGAGCGTTATGAGGATGCCGCCGGGCATTATAAAAAGGCCATGGATGCGGCAGACAAGGATTCGGCTGAAAAAAAGGATATCCTGTACAACCTGGGAAATACCTGGTTCATGCTGAAAAAATTCAGCAAAGCCATCGATTGCTATGAAAAAGTGCTGGAGCTGGACCCCGCCGACCGGATGGCCAATGAAAACCTGGCGTTTTCCTACGTCCAGTTCGGAGATAAAAACAAAGGAATCGAGATTCTGAACCAGGTCAAGGAAGGCGAGAGCGGTTACAGGGCCCGCTATATAAAAGGAAAGCTTCTGGCGGAAGCTGCCAGGCACGAGGAGGCGGAAAAGGAACTCCGGGAATGCATCCTGCTGGAACCTTCCGGGATCGAAGCGCGGGAGGAACTCGGTAAAGTGCTTCTGAAGCAGAACAAGCTGGAGGAGACTTTGGCAGTGCTGGATGAAATCGTTAAGCTTAAGCCGGACCATTACGCTACCTGGTGCAGCAAGGGGAATGTGTGCAGCCGGATGAAACGCTGGAACGACGCTGTTTTTTGTTATGGCAACGCAATTGAATTGAAGCCGGACAATTATAAAAATTACTATAACATGGGGGTAGCCCTGGAAGAGTGCGGCAAAAGAGAGGCGGCAATTGACGCCTACAAAAAGGCCATCGACCTCCGTCCGGATTTCGTTGATGCCTACAACAACCTGGGCATCGCCCTTTCGATGGCCGGCAACAATGAAAGCGCCCGGAAGGTTTACGAGGAAGGGATCAAGATCAATCCGCAGGATTTCAGCCTGTTTTTCAACATGGGCATGAATCTTTTCGAATCGGGGAAATACATCGAAGCCGCGGCCGCCTATCGAAACGCCCTGGACATCAAGCCGGACGAGATGGAGGTCTATTATTGCCTCGGAGCGGCCCTGACGGAGCTGAGGCATTATAATGACGCCATCGACGCGTACAAGAAGGCCATGAAGATCAAACCGGCGGACGGGGAGCTTCATTATAATATAGCGGTGATTTACGCCATGCTGGGCCGGTATGATATTGCCGGGGAAAACTTGAAGCAGGCGATCGAGCTGAAGGAGGACGTGCGGCAGGACGCCCGGAAAAACAGGGCGTTTGACGGCATGCGGGGCCGGAAGGAATTCCGGGAAATGGTTTCGTGACCGGTTTTGGTTTAAAAACCCGAAAATTGTGCTAGAATTATTGAAACAGATGCAAGGAGCATATAGATGACCTTTTTACCGGTAAACAGGGAAGACATGGAAGCCCGTGGATGGGACAGCATAGACTTCCTTTATATCAGCGGCGATGCCTACGTCGATCATCCGAGCTTCGGGCACGCCATCCTCACACGACTTTTGGAAAGTGAAGGCTACAGGGTCGGAATCATTGCCCAGCCGGACTGGAAAAATCATAATGACTTCATGAGGTTAGGACGACCTAATTACGCTGTGCTGATTTCCTCCGGCGTGATCGATTCCATGGTCAATCATTACACGGCTAGCAAGAAGCCCCGGAGCGACGACAGCTATTCGCCGGGAGGAAAGGCCGGGTACAGGCCCGACAGAGCCGTTATCGTCTATGCCAACCGGGTCCGGGAGGCTTTCAAGGGCATCCCCGTGATTATCGGGGGACTTGAGGCCAGCCTCAGGCGTTTTGCCCATTATGACTACTGGGACGACAAGGTGCGGAGATCCATCCTGGTAGACAGCAAGGCGGACCTTCTCATTTACGGCATGGGGGAAAAGCCGATTCTCGAAATCGCCTCTGCGCTGGCAAAGGGGCGCTCCATTCATGAAATGGCCAAAATCCGCGGAACCTCCTACATAGCGGATTCCTTCGACGCCGGGGACCCCTCCGCCGGAATTTTGCTGCCCTCTTATGAAGAGGTCGCCGAGAGTAAAAAGGTCTACGCGAAAGCGTTTATGATCCAGTACAACGAGCAGGATGCGTTGAGCGGAAAAACCCTCGTTCAGCCCCACGGAGACAAGTTTGTCGTTCAGAATCCTCCGGCCTACCCGATGCCGGCGAAGGAACTGGATAAAATTTACGCATTGCCTTATGAGAGGACATACCACCCTTCCTATGAAAGCGCCGGCGGCATTCCTGCCATCCGGGAGGTGGAATTCAGCATTACGAGCCACCGGGGATGTTATGGAGGCTGTTCCTTTTGCGCGCTGAATTTTCACCAGGGAAGGGTCATCCAGAAGCGCAGCCAGGCCTCGATTCTGAATGAGGCCAAAAAGCTTGTCTGGCAGCCCGGTTTCAAGGGCTACATCCATGACGTGGGCGGGCCGACGGCGAATTTCCGGAATGTGGCCTGCGAACGGCAAAAGGAGTACGGCGTCTGCAAAGGAAAACAGTGCCTCCATCCTCAGCCGTGCAAGAACTTAAAGGTGGATCACAGCGAGTATCTGGAACTTTTAAGAAAACTGAGGCAGCTGCCGGAAGTGAAAAAAGTGTTTATCCGTTCGGGAATCCGCTACGACTACCTTATGCTGGACAAAAACGACGACTTTTTCAAGGAGCTTTGCGAGCACCATGTCAGCGGACAATTGAAAGTGGCTCCGGAGCATGTGGTGGACAGGGTCCTGGAGAAGATGGGCAAGCCCGGGCGAAAAGTCTATGACGCCTTCGTAAAGAAGTTCTACGAAATCAATAAAAAGATCGGCAAGGAGCAGTACCTTGTACCGTATCTGATATCAAGCCATCCGGGAAGCGATTTGAACGCGGCGGTGGAACTGGCGCTCTACCTCAAGCACTCCGGGTATACGCCGGAACAGGTGCAGGATTTTTATCCCACCCCGGGGACGCTTTCCACCTGCATGTTTTACACTGCGCTGGATCCCAGGACGATGAAAAGCATATATGTCCCGACCTCGCCGAAGGACAAAGCGATGCAGAGGGCGCTGCTGCAGTTCAGAAGGCCCGAGAACCAGCCGCTGGTGCGGGAAGCCCTCCGAAAGGCCGGCAGGGAAGACCTGATCGGCTACGGGAAGGAATGCCTCGTATGGCCGGAGCAGGCGTGGCGTGGCGGCCATGTAAGCGAGCGCAGGAGCGTCAGCAAGAGCGGAAGCAGGGACGGCGGCCGCGACGGAAGCGCCGGCAGAGGCGGGAGCAGGGATGCCAGGCAGGATGCCGGGAGAAACGCGGGTAAGAGCGGAAGCAGAAGCATGGCGCGGGACGACGACAGAAGCGCCGGAAGGAACGAAAATAGGAACGCAAAGCAGTTTGACCGGAAGGATGAAAAACGAAATACCGGGAGCGGAAACCGAAAAGGCGGAAGCGATCCGGCAGGACGGAATAAAACGGCCGGGAATACCGGAACCGGCTTGAAAAAAAGCCGCGGCGCTGCGAAACAGACCCCGAAAGGAAGGCGTTCCGAACGAAAATAATGGGAGCGGAGTGGTGAAAACAGCAGCGTTAAATGGAGGGATATGGCAGGCCGAAAGGGCGTCCTCCGGCCTGAAATAGGGCAAAATCCAATAAGCAGGCCGATTGCTCCGCTTTTGTTTTTCTTGACATAAAAATTAAAAAAGTTTACAATTAATTTGTGTTTCAGATAACAAGCGGGTGGTAGTACCGCCTGCACATTATCAATACCGGTTTCAACCGGGGCTGGTCGTTGGCACAGGCCGACTGCCCGCCTACGCGGCCGGAATGACCATTGAAAACTGAATATAAGGAGGTGTGTGTTATTTTAGACGTGGCTATTGGAATAATAATTGGCCTGATAGTTGGGGCTGTAGTGGCTTCGATTATTTCGTTCCGTAAAGGATATAACCGCAGAAAAAATGATGCAGAAGCTGAAATCGGCAGCGCTGAACAGGAATCGAAGAGAATCGTCAATGAAGCGTTAAAGACGGCCGAGAGTAAAAAGAGGGAAGCTCTTCTTGAAGCAAAGGAAGAGGTCCACAGAAGCAGAATGGAACTGGACAGGGAGATCAAGGAACGCAGGAACGAGATTCAGAGACAGGAAAGAAGACTGGTCCAGAAAGAGGAAACACTCGACAAAAAAGTGGAATCGCTGGAGCAGAAAGAGGAAAACCTGAACAAGAAGACCAGGGACGTGCAAACCACACAGGAAAAGGTCAACGAGCTTCTGAAAAGGCAGCTGGATGAACTGGAGAGGATTTCCGGTCTTTCCGTTGAAGATGCGAAGCAGTACCTGATCCGGAACGTAGAAGATGAAGTGAAGCACGAGCTTGCGATCCTGGTGAAGGAGCTTGAAGCAAAAGCCAAGGAAGAAGCCGACCGAAAGGCAAGGGACATCGTCGCGACCGCAATCCAAAAATGCGCCGCCGACCATGTATCCGAATCCACCGTATCCGTCGTACCTCTGCCGAATGATGAAATGAAAGGCCGCATTATAGGCCGTGAAGGCAGAAATATCAGAACCCTCGAGACCCTGACGGGAATCGACCTGATCATTGACGATACGCCGGAAGCCGTTATCCTTTCCGGATTTGATCCGATACGAAGGGAAGTTGCAAGGATTACACTTGAAAAGCTTATTATCGATGGCAGAATCCATCCGGCCAGAATTGAAGAAATGGTCGAAAAGGCAAAGAAGGAAGTAGAGAATACCATACGCCAGGAAGGCGACCGCGCCACATTCGAAACGGGCGTCCACGGACTGCATCCCGAAGTGATCAAGCTTCTCGGAAAGCTCCGGTTCAGGACCAGTTACGGACAGAACGTTTTGAACCATTCCATCGAGGTATCGACCCTCGCGGGAATTATGGCGGCCGAGCTGGGTGCGGATGTAGTGCTTGCCAAGAGAGCAGGCCTTCTGCATGACATCGGCAAAGCGGTAGACCACGAAGTGGAGGGCTCTCACGTTACCATCGGAGCCGACCTTGCGAAGAAGTACAGGGAAGGCAATGACGTAATCAATTCCATTATGGCCCACCACGGAGATGTGGAACCTACGTCCCTCATCGCAGTGCTGGTACAGGCCGCCGATTCCATATCGGCCGCAAGACCGGGCGCGAGAAGGGAGACCCTGGAGTCTTACATCAAGAGGATTGAGAAGCTTGAAGAAATCGCAAATTCCTTCCCCGGTGTCGAGAAATGCTTCGCGATACAGGCCGGCAGGGAAATCCGGATTATCGTCAAGCCGGAGGATGTGTCCGATGACGAAATGGTATTGAAGGCGCGGGAGATCGTGAAAAAGATCGAGAGCGAGCTGGAATACCCCGGACAGATCAAGGTAAACGTAATCAGGGAGACAAGGGCAATCGAATACGCAAAATAAGAACGCAGTGTAAAACAAGAGGGCATCAGCCCTCTTGTTTTTTTGCCGGAAGCTTTCGTTTATGGTATAGTATATTTAATTCTAGACGACGGAGGAACAGAATTTGAAGGTATTGTTCATCGGTGATATTGTAGGAAATCCGGGTAGGAAAGCGGCCAGGGAAATGATCAGCGAAGTCCGCAGGGAAATGCCGTTCGATTACTGCGTCGCGAACGGCGAAAACACGGCCGGGGGTACCGGCATCACCTGCGTTGTGGCGCAAGAGCTCTATAAATCCGGCATTGATGCGATCACCATGGGAAATCATACCTGGTCCAAGCGGGAAATCACCAGCTTTATCGACTCGGACCCCAAAATCGTCCGTCCGGCCAACTACCCGGCGGGGCTTCCGGGGAAAGGCTCGATCATTGTCGGGGGCAAGCTGGGCATTGTCAACCTGCTGGGAAAGGTCTACATGGACCATTCGGAATGTCCTTTCAGGGCCCTGGACAGGGAGCTAGAGTTCCTGAAGCCCCAGGTAAAGGCGATCCTTGTGGATATCCACGCGGAGGCTACCTCGGAAAAGTGTGCGCTGGCCTGGCATGCAGACGGCAGGGTAAGCGCCGTACTGGGTACCCATACCCACGTCCAGACTGCGGATGAGAGGATTCTTCCGTGCGGCACGGCCTTTATTTCCGATGTGGGAATGACCGGGCCTTACGAAGGAATTATAGGAGTGGAAAGGGAAGCCGTGCTGGAGAAATTCCTGACCTGCATGCCCGTCCGGTTTGAACCGGCAAAGGGTTCCGTCCAGTTCAACGCGGTTCACCTGGAGATTGAGGAAAAAACGGGAAGGACTTTGAAAATCCAAAGAATAGCGAAAGTATTTGATTTATAATATAAATTAGAGAAATTACTAAATTTTAACTAAAAAAAAAGGAATTTCAATTTCTGTGTAGAATAAATACTCTCTATATAAATATAATACTGTTTGCAATAGGGGGTATCTGTCATGGATGTTTTAAAAATCTCAGCAAAATCCAATCCAAATTCGATAGCAGGCGCTTTGGCCGGAGTGATCCGGGAAAGGGGCGTGGCCGAAATGCAGGCCATCGGGGCCGGAGCCCTGAACCAGGCGGTCAAGGCGGTGGCTATCGCAAGGGGCTTTGTGGCGCCGTCGGGGCTTGAGCTCATTTGCATTCCCGCTTTTACGGACATTATCATCGACGGAGAGGAAAGAACCGCCATAAAGCTTATCGTCGAACCGAGGAGATAGGAAAAGAAAAAAGCACGCAAGTGCTTTTTTTGTTGACTTTTATTCCCCGGACGGTTGTGTTAATATTAAAGTCGTAAAATTCGTTTTTACGAAGAGGGATGAAGCCTTTGAAAACCAAAGAAAAAATAGGAAACGGCACCTTGCTCGTTACGGACGGTCCTCTGAAATATCTGGAATTTGAGTGCCTGAACCACTATGGGGATATCCTGACCCATTGTATGAGTACAAGAATCGGCGGCGTCAGCGAAGGGGAGTGCCGCTCGCTGAATTTCGGCTTCCGCCGGAACGATACCCGGGAGAATGTCCTGCGTAATTTTCAGCTCCTGTGCGAATCGGTTGGCTTTGAGCCTGAAAGCCTTGTCCTGTCGGACCAGGTACATGGAAAAACCATCCGGTGGGTCGATGGGAACGATTTTGGGAAAGGCTATTGCAGGGAGAGCGATCTGACCGGAGTGGACGGCCTGATGACACAAACTGGGGGGTTGACCATGGTGACCTTCTATGCCGACTGCATTCCCGTTTTCCTGTTTGAGCCCGGCATAAAAGCGGCGGCGCTGGTGCATTCCGGGTGGAAAGGCACCCTGCAGGGCATAGCGGTGGAGGCTGTGCGGCAAATGGCCGGTATACCGGGCTTCCGGTCCGACCGGCTTGTGGTGGTATTGGGCCCGTCCATTGCCCGCTGTTGCTTTGAAGTGGGAAGGGACGTCTACGAGCTGTTTTCGGCCAGGTACGGAGAGACGGAATTTTTTAAGCCGCAGCAGGACGGGAAATGGAAGATCGACCTGCAGGGGCTGATCAAAGCAGAACTGGCTCAGAATGGGCTATGTGAGGAAAATATTCATATCAGTGGCATTTGTACAAAATGCAGGAAGGACCTGTTTTTTTCCTACCGGGGAGACGGCGGGAAGACCGGCAGCCTGGCCGCGTTCATGCAGCTGAAACAAAACAGGGGCGGGAGCATGACATGAAAAAATCAAAATTTTTCTTTTTGCCGATAGTCCTTTGCTTTTGTTTTATCCTTTCGGCCTGCCAGTACGGGCCGGAGCTGGAACAACTGAAAATACAGCAGTACGAGGGCATGGGCGGCACGGATGACGAATACAAGGCGGATTATGACATCCTGGACAGAGGGCCGGTTTCAGGTGGTGAATTGAATCTGTTCACGACGGAGCCGGACACCTTGAATCCTCTGCTGACCAAAAATATTTACGTATCCGAATTCCTGGGCTTTGTTTATGAGGGCCTGACCGCACTGAATGAAAAGCAGCAGGCCGTGCCGAAGCTGAGCGATAACTGGTCCGTCTCGGCGGACGGGCTGATCTGGACCTTCCATATCCGGGACAATGTGAAATGGCAGGACGGACAGCTTTTTACCGCCTCCGACGTGGAATTCACCGTCCAACTGCTCAAGAATGCGGGAATCGATTCCGTTTACAAGCCCCTGGTTCAAAATATCGAGACCTGTACCGCCGTCGATTCCTCCAATTTCAAGCTCGTTTTGTCGAAGCCGAATTCGTTCCTGCCGGAAATGATGACCTTTCCGATTCTTCCGGCGCACCAGTTCAAGCAGAAGGACGTCCTGTCGTCCAAGGAGGATTTTAAACCGGTGGGCACCGGTCCGTACCGGTTTGAAGCTTTTACAGACAAAAAACTGGTCAGTTTGAAAGCAGACAGAAACTGGTGGTATCTGGGCACCGATAATAACGGCAAGGACAGCATGTATATAGAAACAGTGAACATCAAGGTTTATAAAAGCACGGACGACGCCATCGGCGCATTACAGACCGGCGATATCGACGCCGTGTGCATCGACTCCAGCGATTTCTCAAAATATAAAGGCAGAACCGATCTGACCATTAAAAAATACACGTCCCGGGATTTTGAAATGCTGGCGTTTAACCTCAATAATCCGATCCTGTCGGATCGGTACGTCCGCAAAGCCATTTCACTGGCTATCGACCGGAACAAGCTGGTCAGCGACGTGCTTCCCGGCGACGCCTATGTTTCTGAGGTCCCGATCCTGCCGGAAAGCTGGATTTCAGGGCTGGAGGGGGTCACTGCCGATCCGTCGGCTTTGGAGGGACTGCTGGCCGGGCAGAATACCGCTACGGACGTCAGTCCGGCTGGAATTGCCGCCGGTCAGGCAAGTACCGGCTCCGCAGTGAAGGGGGCGGCGAACGTTTCCGGAACGACCGTTCAATCCGCTGTCCCGACCAATGCCGCGATTACCGCGGCGACTCCCAGGGAAGCGCTGCTGCAGGGCGGCTGGAAGGAAAGCACCCAGGGGTACTACAAGACCATTGGCGGAGTACGGAAATATCTGCAGCTTGAGATCCTGGTAAATTCCAACAACAGCGTCCGTGTGCAGGCGGCGCAAAACATCTGCAATCAGGTTTCACAGGCCGGAATCAAGGCGGTATGCACCCCGGTTGAATGGAATGACCTTTTGACCAGGGTCAATACCTTAAAATACGATGCGGCCTTTATCGGCTGCAGAGTCCCCCAAATACCGGATCTTTCCTATTTATATTCCATCGCTTATCTGCCCTCATCGGTATTGGGAGCCTATGACACTGCCCGCAATATCTCCGGATATTACAATATGCAGTTGGACGCATACATCGGCGGATTGTTCAAGGAGAGCAGCGAAGAGCGGAAAAAGGTATATTATAAGGCTGCGCTCGAGCAAATTGCAAAGGACACGCCCTATATAGGCCTCTATTTTACCCGAAATGCCGTCGTTTACGGAAAAAGTCTGAGAGGACCGCTGCAGCCGGATACGTGGAACCTGTATAACGATTTTGTTCACTGGTATAAACCGCAGCCGCAGTAGACGCAGGAGACGGATTTCCGACGCTGTCCTTTACAGAAGACTGCTCCGAATGTATAATTCTGATATAAAACAAAAGGAAGGTTCAAACCGATGCTTTGGCTTATCATTTCGATCCTTATAGTGGCAATCGACCAGATTTCGAAATACATCGTCGTGCAGAACATCAAGCCGGACCAGATGATACCGGTCATAGACAAGTTCTTTTATCTTACGCTCCATAGAAACCCGGGCGCCGCATGGGGGATTCTGCAAAACAGCAGATTGCTCTTCCTCATAATCATTCCGGTCATATCGGTGGTGGTGGTCTATTACCTGTTCAAAAGCAGCCATTGGCTCTTGAAGCTGGCGCTTGCCATGATATTGGGCGGCGCGATAGGGAATTATATCGACAGGTTGTTTATTGGAAAGGTGACGGATTTTCTCCTGTTTTACATCGGCTCTTATCCTTTCCCGATTTTCAATGCGGCGGATATGGCCGTAACAGGCGGTACGATCCTGCTTGCGATTTATATGCTCTTCGTCTACAAGGAACCGCAGAAAAAGGGCAAAGCCGGGGAAGCCGACGCAGAGCAGGCCGATAAAGAGGAAGCAGCAGATGCCGGAGCCAGACAGGCGGATAGAGCGGATCAGGCCGGGCAAACCGATGAAGCGGGCCGCGCAGAGGAAGCCGAACAGGCCGGTATCTTGCCGGATCAGCAAATTCCGGACAATCAGGTGAAATAAAAATGCGGAATGAAATCTTCGAAGCGGCGGGACCGGATACGGGCAAGCGCCTGGATGCGTGGCTTGCCGCAAAGCTGGAAAAGTTTTCGCGGTCGTATGTCGAAAAGCTGATAGAGGACTGCAGTGTCCAGGTGAACGGAAAAAAGGAAAAAGCGGGCTACAAGCTCCGTTCCGGGGACTCTGTAACCGTTTGCATTCCCGACCCCGTCCAGTTGGAAGTGAAGGCGGAGGAGATCAAGCTGGACGTCCTTTACGAAGATGACGATATTATTGTGATCAATAAGCCCAGAGGCATGGTGGTCCATCCGGCAGCAGGAAATTACTCTGGAACACTGGTAAATGCTCTGCTGGAGCATTGCAGGGGTTCGCTGTCGGATATCAACGGCGTGATCCGTCCGGGGATCGTCCACCGCATCGACAAGGATACCTCCGGCGTCCTGGTGGTGGCCAAGAACAACAGCGCCCACGGCCAATTGTCCGACCGGCTCAAGGAGCATGACATACAAAGGGTTTACCTGGCGGTTGCCGAAGGCATTATCCGGGAAGACAGCGGGAAGGTGGATGCGCCGATTGGCAGGCATCCGGTGGAAAGAAAGAAAATGGCGGTCGATGTGAAAAAAGGCCGGAGGGCGGTTACGCACTTCAAGGTGCTGGAACGCTTCAAGTCCGCCACCCTGCTGGAAATGAGGCTGGAAACCGGAAGAACGCACCAGATCCGGGTGCATATGGCCTATATAGGCCATCCGTTGATCGGGGACCCCGTGTATGGACGAAAGAAGCAGAAATACGGCTTCGAAGGGCAGGCGCTCCATGCGCGGCTGCTCGGATTTATTCATCCCGGCACGGGGGAATACGTACAGTTCGAGGCGGAGCCGCCGGCTGAATTTGCCGCCCTGGTGGAAAAACTGCGGACGGAATAGCCCCGGAGGAAAGTAACCGGCCGGAAAATTAGCCGGGAATCATTGGAGAATAAATAGGGAATAAATATTTAAAAAGGATATGGACAAGAACCCATACAGTATGGTATGATTTGTTCAATTGAAGACGGACCTTTTAATTAGTCCCGAGAGGCTGGAAGGGTGATCGTGCAACTGTAATTTACACAAGCTTGTGCTGTAAACGAACATGCTTCCTGCCTATGGGCCGGAGGCATTTTTTGATTGCTGCGGCAAAGGCGGCGAAAACAAAAAGCAAAGGCAGGTGCGACCATGATCGATAAAGCGGAAATAATGGATGAAAGTGGCATAATGAGGGCCGTGACCAGAATCGCCCATGAAATCATCGAAAAGAACAAGGGAGTAGAGGACGTCATTCTGATCGGCATCCAGAGAAGAGGCGTGCCGCTTGCAAAGCTTATCGCGGGGAAAATCCGCGAGGTGGAAGGGAAAGAGGTCCCGGTGGGCATCCTGGACATCACCTTTTACCGGGACGATCTCAGCATGCTGGCCGAGCATCCCGTCATAAACGGTACGGAAATCAACTTTTCCGTAACGGATAAAGTCATTGTCCTGGTGGATGACGTTCTTTATACGGGCCGCACCGCAAGGTCGGCAATCGACGCCGTCATGGATATCGGCAGGCCGAAGATGATCCAGCTTGCGATCCTCATCGACAGAGGCCACCGGGAGCTTCCGATCCGCGCCGACTACGTGGGCAAGAATGTGCCCACCTCGAAAGGCGAAGTCGTTAATGTCAAGCTTTATGATATTGACCGGGTGAATGTTGTTACATTGAGTGATCTTGAAAAAGGAGTTACCCATTGAGTAAGGATTGAATCCTTACTTTTTTTATGAAGCAGAGGGCTTTCGGGAAACCATAGCAGCAGTACAAACAGAAAAGGCGGGTAGAAGCATATGAATCTGAAATCGAAGGATTTACTTGGCCTGAAGGATATTTCCGCCGAGGAAATCGAGTACATCCTGGACACGGCAAAGACCATGAAGTACATCATTACTTCCAACAACAAAAAGACACCCCATTTGCAGGGAAAGTCCATCATTACGCTTTTTTATGAAAACAGCACCAGGACCCGGCTTTCCTTCGAGCTGGCCTCCAAATACATGAGCGCCAGCGCCGCCAACATCTCCGCTTCCGCCAGCAGCGTCGCCAAGGGGGAAACGCTGATCGACACCGGCAAAACCATCGACATGATGGGCACCGATGTGATCATCATCCGGCATCCGCAGTCCGGAGCGCCCCACCTGCTGTCAAAGCACGTAAAGGCATCCGTGATCAATGCGGGCGACGGGATGAACGAGCATCCGACCCAGGCTCTCCTGGATATGTTTACGATGCGGGAGAAGATGGGCTCGCTGAAAGGCCTGAAGGTGGCGGTCATGGGCGATATTTACCACAGCAGGGTCGCCCGCAGCAATATCTGGGGTTTGACCAAAATGGGCGCCGACGTATCCCTCGCAGGACCGGCGACTCTTCTGCCGCCGGGGATCGAACAGACGGGGGCAAAGGTGTTCAGCACGATCCAGGAGGCGCTGATCGACGCGGATGTCGTCATGTCGCTGAGACTTCAGCTCGAGCGGCAGAAAAAGGCGCTGTTCCCGTCGGTAAGGGAGTATTCGAGATTCTTCGGACTCGATGACAAGAGGCTGCAGCTGGCGAAAAAGGATGCGCTGATCATGCATCCGGGACCCATGAACCGCGGAGTCGAGCTTTCCAGCGCGGTTGCGGACAGCGAGCGGTCCGTGATCAACGAACAGGTTACGAACGGAGTAGCGGTCCGGATGGCGCTGCTGTATCTTTTGACCAGGAGGGGTGGCAATGAAGCTTCTAATTAAAAACGGACACATCGTGGATGTAAAATCGGGTTTGGACGGCGTATACGACCTGCTTGCCGTGGACGGCAAAATCGCGGAAATCGCCGTAGGGATCGAGGACGACGGGTGCGAGATCGTGGATGCCAAAGGAAAATACGTGCTGCCGGGGCTGGTGGACGCACACTGTCACCTGCGGGATCCCGGCTTTGAATACAAGGAGGACATCGAAAGCGGGACAAGGAGCGCTGCAAAGGGCGGCTTTACTTCCATCGCCTGCATGCCCAATACAAATCCGATCATTGACAATGAGGCCATCATCAAATACATTCTGAACAAGGCGAAACAGGACGGATATGTGAACGTCTATCCCATCGGGGCGATTACCAAGGGACAGAAGGGCGAGGAGCTTGCGGAGATCGGGGAATTGAAATTCGCCGGGGCGGTAGCCGTGTCGGACGACGGAAAGCCGGTTAAAAGCCCGTCGCTGATGAAAAAGGCCCTGCAATACGCTTCCATGTTCGATATCACCGTGATCTCCCACTGTGAGGACCTGGACCTGGCGGAAGAGGGCGTCATGAACGAAGGGTACGTATCGACGATCCTTGGCCTGAAGGGAATACCCGCCGCCGCGGAAGAAACGATGGTGGCACGGGAGCTGATCCTTGCGGAGTATACCGGCGTGCCGCTTCATATAGCCCATGTAAGCACGGCCCTTTCGGTGGAATTGATCCGGAATGCGAAAAAGCGCGGCGTCAACGTGACCTGTGAAACCTGCCCCCATTACTTCTCTCTGACGGAGGAAGCCTGCCTCGGCTACAATACGAATGCGAAGGTGAATCCGCCCCTGCGGACGGCGAAGGATGTGCAGGCTATTATCCAGGGGCTGGCGGACAATACCATCGACATTATTGCCACGGATCACGCGCCCCATCACGCCGACGAGAAAAATGTGGAATTCAGCCTTGCCGCAAACGGGCTGGTGGGCTTTGAAACGGCGGTTCCGCTGGCGGTGACGCATCTGGTGAAGCCCGGGATCCTTTCCATGAAACAGCTGGTTGAGAAAATGAGCCTGAATCCGGCCAGGATCCTCAGCATCAACAAGGGTTCCCTGGATATCGGCAGCTCGGCGGACATTACCATAATCGATATAAATGAAGAAACGACCGTCGAGGTTTCCAGCTTCCAGTCCAAGGCGAAAAACAGTCCCTTTGACGGAATGAAGCTGAGCGGGACGGTTCGTACTACGATCGTGGACGGCAGGGTGGTTGTGAGTGAAAAGGTGCTGCTGTAAGACGGCAAAGTGTTGTTATAAGAAATCCGACAGGGGGAATAAACAGGTGGAACTATTTGCGGACAAATTGATCGCCGGCATCCGGAAGCGGAACAATCCGACGGTGGCGGGCCTTGACCCGAAGCTCGAATATGTGCCGGCTTCCATAAGGGAGAAGGCTTTCAAAGAAGCGGGAACCGGATTCGAAGGGGCCGCTCGGGCAATCCTTGAATTCAACAAAAAGCTGATCGACGCCCTGTACGACATTGTACCCGCGGTAAAGCCGCAACTGGCATATTACGAGATGTATGGCGTTGCCGGAGTGGGGGCCTTTGCCGATACCTGCGAATATGCGAGGGCAAAGGGCATGCTGGTGATCGCGGATGGAAAGCGGAACGATATCGGTTCGACAGCGGAGGCGTATTCGGCCGGATTCCTTGGGAAAACAGCCATCGGAGATGCCGAGAAATCCGCCTTTTCCGCGGATGCCCTTACGGTGAATCCCTACCTTGGGCAGGATGGAGTCAAGCCTTTTATAGACGATTGCGAGAAATATGGCAAGGGTATATTTATACTGGTTAAGACCTCGAACAAATCTTCGGGACAGCTCCAGGACCTGATCACTTCGGATGGGAAGGCCATCTACGAAAAGGTGGCGGAGCTGGTGGACGAATGGGGCGACGCCGTGGTGGGAGAGAACGGCTACAGCAGCATAGGAGCCGTCGTTGGCGCGACTTACCCCGAACAGGCAAAGATTCTCAGGGGCATTATGAAAAAAGCCTATATCCTGGTTCCCGGATACGGGGCGCAGGGCGGGACGGCCAAAGACGCCGCCAATTCCTTCAACAGCGACGGGCTCGGGGCGGTCATCAACGCGTCCCGGAGCATCTTGTGCGCGTGGAAGTCGGAAAAGTGGGCCGGACGTTATGGAGAAGACGCATTTGACAGCGCCGCGAGAGCGGAAGCGATCCGGATGCGGGATGAGATCAACGAGGCCCTGGCGGCAAAGTAGAATATAGTGGATAAAGCGGATGGAAAATAGATGGGAGTGGACCGGATGAGGGCGTTTTTGGCGCTGGAAGATGGAACTGTGTTCGAAGGCAGCAGCTTCGGAGCAGTGGGAGAAGTGATAGGGGAATTTGTATTTAACACCGGAATGACCGGATATCAGGAGGTCCTGACCGACCCGTCCTATTGCGGACAGATCGTAACGATGACCTATCCCCTGATCGGGAATTACGGCGTCAACCTGGAGGACATTGAATCGGCAAAGCCCCAGGTAAAGGGCTTTGTGGTCCGGGAAATGTGCAAGACGCCCAGCAACTGGCGTTCGCTGGAAACTTTGAGCGAGTATCTGGCCAGGAACAATATCATCGGAATTGAAGGGATCGACACAAGAGCCCTTACCAGAATCCTGCGGGATCGCGGTACGATGAAGGGCATCCTTTCAACGGACCCGGAATTCAAGCTGGAAAACAGGATCGAAAAAATAAAGGAATACCGGATCGAAAATCCGGTCCTGCAGGTTACCGTGGACCAAATGCGGCATTTCGCCGGAAACGGCCCCAGGGTTGCCCTGCTGGATTATGGGATCAAGCGCAATATTGTCCGGTCGCTTCTGAACCGGAACTGCGAGGTGTACCTGTTCCCGGCGACGGCGACGGCGGAGGAAATCCTGGCGGTGGAACCGGACGGCATCATGCTGTCCAACGGCCCCGGCGATCCGAAGGACTGCGTGCACCAAATCAAAACCATCCGGGAGTTGGTCGGGAGGAACCCCCTGTTCGGCATATGCCTGGGACATCAGCTTACGGCGCTGGCCATGGGCGGCGACACGGAAAAGCTGAAATACGGGCACAGGGGCTGCAATCATCCGGTCAAAGATATGGAAAGGGATCTGACCTATATTACCTCGCAGAATCACGGCTATACCATTATAGAAGACAGCCTGGACAAGGCGAGAATGATCGTCAGTCACAGGAATATGAACGATGGAACGGTGGAAGGGGTCCGGTACACGGACGTACCCGTATTCACCGTGCAGTTCCATCCGGAAGCTTCTCCGGGACCTGCCGATACGGCCTACCTGTTCGACCGGTTCCTGGAGATGATGAGAAAGTGGAAAGGGGATCAGAATGCCTAGACGTAATGATGTCAGTAAAGTTATGGTGATCGGCTCCGGCCCGATCATAATCGGCCAGGCGGCGGAATTCGACTACGCGGGCACCCAGGCCTGCCAGGCCCTGAAGGAAGAAGGCATGGAGGTTGTTCTGGTGAACAGCAATCCGGCTACGATCATGACGGATACGAATATAGCCGATCGGGTTTATATAGAGCCGCTGAATATCAAGACGCTCCGGAAAATCATCCAAAAGGAAAAGCCGGACAGCCTGCTGCCGACACTGGGCGGGCAGACGGGACTCAATCTCGCCATGGAACTGGCCGAATCCGGCTTCCTGGAGGAGCAGGGCGTAAAGCTCCTCGGGACCGCCACGGAAGCGATCAAGATGGCGGAGGACCGGCAGGCCTTCAAGGACACGATGGAAAGCATCGGAGAGCCTTGTATCGCCAGCAAGGTGGTCACAACAGTAGAGGATGCCCTGGCGTTTGCCGAGGAGATCGACTACCCGGTCATTGTCCGGCCGGCCTATACGCTTGGAGGAACGGGCGGCGGCATTGCCTATGACAGGGAGCAGCTTACGGAAATCGCCACAAACGGCCTGCGGCTCAGCAGGGTCGGCCAGGCGCTGATCGAGAAATGCATCGCAGGGTGGAAAGAAATCGAGTACGAGGTGATGCGGGACGGCAAGGGGAATGTGATCACCGTCTGCAACATGGAGAACATCGACCCCGTCGGCGTCCACACCGGCGACAGCATCGTTGTGGCTCCTTCCCAGACCCTCTCGGACAAGGAATATCAAATGTTGCGAACGGCTTCTCTGAAAATCATATCGGCCCTTGGCATCCAGGGCGGCTGCAACGTTCAGTTCGCACTGCATCCCACCAGCTTCGAATACGCGGTGATTGAGGTAAATCCCAGGGTCAGCCGTTCCTCGGCGCTGGCATCCAAGGCCACCGGGTATCCCATCGCCAAAGTGGCGACCAAGATCGCCATCGGCTACGGCCTCGACGAAATCAAGAACGCCGTCACCGGAAAGACCTATGCCTGCTTCGAGCCGACCCTGGACTATGTGGTCGTGAAAATACCGAAGTGGCCCTTTGACAAATTTGTAAAGGCCAGGCGGACCCTCGGCACGCAAATGAAAGCTACCGGCGAGGTCATGTCCATCAGCAGTTCCTTTGAAGCGGCGCTGATGAAGGCGATCCGCTCGCTGGAGCTTGGCATCTTCACGCTGGAGCAGGATATTTACAAGTCCCTCGACACCGCGGCGATCGAGAAAAAGCTGCAGGATATCAACGACGAACGGCTGTTCGTCATAGCGGAGGCATTGCGCCGGGGCATAGCCATTGAGACCATCAACGAGATCACAAAAATCGATGACTTTTTCCTCTGCAAAATCAACGAACTGGTGAAAATGGAGGAAAAGCTGAAAACCGTCACCCTGGATTCCATTTCGCCCGAAATGCTGAAAAAAGCCAAGAAGCTGGGCTTTACCGATGCGGTGATCGCAAAGTATATCGGCTCGGTCAAGGCGGCCGTGAAGAAAAAACGCACCGAGCTTGGCATTACGGTGGCCTATAAGATGGTGGATACCTGCGCGGCGGAATTCGAAGCCGTTTCGCCCTATTATTACTCGACCTACGACGAGTGCTCCGAGGTGAAGGAATCGAACCGCAAAAAGATCCTGGTCATCGGCTCGGGACCCATCCGGATCGGGCAGGGCATCGAGTTCGACTATTGCTCCGTGCACTCTGTATGGGCGCTGCGGGAGCAGGGATATGAGACAATCATTGCAAACAACAATCCCGAGACGGTCAGCACGGACTTTGACACTTCCGACCGGCTCTATTTCGAACCGTTGACCATAGAAGACGTGGAAAGCATAATTGAAGTGGAAAAGCCGGAGGGCGTGATCGTCCAGTTCGGCGGCCAGACGGCCATCAAGCTGGTGAACGCCCTCAGCGACATGGGTGTGAAGATTTTCGGAACGCAAGCCAAGGATGTGGACGCAGCGGAGGACAGGGAAAAATTCGACCGGATCCTCGAAGAGGTGGGAATCCCGCGCCCGAAGGGCAGGACCGTATATACGCTGGAGCAGGCGCTGGAAGCCGCCAATGAACTGATTTATCCGGTGCTGGTCCGTCCGTCGTATGTGCTTGGCGGACAGGGAATGGAGATTGCGTACAGCGACAAAGATATTATAGAGTTTATGGAGATCATTAACCGGGTCAAGCAGGAGCATCCGATTCTCGTCGACAAGTACCTGATGGGAAAGGAGATCGAGGTCGATGCGATCTGCGACGGCGAGGATATCCTGATCCCGGGCATCATGGAGCATCTGGAACGCGCCGGAGTCCATTCGGGCGACAGCATCTCGGTTTATCCCGCCGCTTCGCTGAGCCAGCCGGTGGTACGGAAAATCGTCGAATTCTCGGCCAAGCTTGCAAAGGCCCTGAATGTAATAGGGATGATCAATATTCAGTATGTGCTCTACAACGGAGAACTGCATGTGATCGAGGTCAATCCCCGTTCAAGCCGCACCGTGCCGTATATAAGCAAGGTGACGGGCATTCCCATGATCGACATCGCCACCAAGCTGATGACCGGCAAAAAGCTGGGCGATTTCAAATTCGGAACGGGCCTGTACAGGGACGCCGACTATGTGGCGATCAAGGTTCCCGTATTCTCTTTTGAAAAGCTTCATGACGTCGATACCAGCCTTGGACCTGAAATGAAATCGACAGGAGAGGTGCTCGGAATCGGGAAGACCTTCCACGAAGCGCTTTACAAGGGCATTACCGCTTCCGGGATAAAGCTCCCCGGTAAAGGCGGGGGCATCCTCATGACGGTGAGGGATTCCGACAAGCCGGAGTTGATCCCGATTGCGGAAAAGTTCGAGAAATTCGGCTACGAGCTGTGGGCTACCGGCAAGACCGCCAACATGCTGAATGCCCAGGGAATTGCGACGAATGCGGTGAAAAAGATCGACGAAGGCTCGCCGAACCTGCTGGACCTGATTTCCTCCGGCCGGATCAAGCTTGTGATCAACACGCCGACCAAAGGCCGCCAGCCGGAAAGGGACGGCTTCAAAATCAGACGAAAAGCGGTGGAAATGTCCATCCCCTGCCTGACCTCGCTGGACACGGCCAATGCGGTATTGAGCTGCATCGAGATGGAAAACGGCGGCGCGGAGCTGGATGTGATCGACCTGAGCGTTTTTGAGGAGGCTTGAGATGGCAAACCCGAAGCAATTGCAGGACAGGGTGGTAAGCATTGAGGAATTATCGGAAGACATCTATAAAATGACCGTGGTGTCGGAATACGTTGCCCAAAATGCGGTTGCAGGGCAGTTCGTCAACATTAAATGCTGCGACGGGACCCAGGCCCTGCTCAGGCGCCCCATCAGCATTTGCAGCGTAGACCGGGAAAACGGCCGCTATGATCTGCTGTTCCAGAAAAAGGGCGGCGGAACGGGCCTTCTGGCTTTGAAAAAGCCCGGCGACCGGCTGGATGTTTTGGGCCCGCTGGGCAACGGCTTCGACCTGGACAGCGGATTCAAACGGATCGCGGTGATCGGCGGCGGAATCGGCATATTCCCGCTGCTGTTCGTGCTGCGGGAAAGCCGGGCGGTGGAAAAGAAAGCTTATCTTGGGTTTCGGACAAAGAAGCTGGTCGTGCTGGAGAAGGAATTCGGGCAGAGCGGCGCCCTGGAAATTGCTACGGATGACGGCAGCTACGGCACACATGGATTTGTCACCGATCTGCTGAAAAAGGAGCTTTTAATGAAGCAACTGGATATGATCTATGCTTGCGGACCCATGCCGATGCTGAAAAAAGTGGCGGAGACTGCAAATTCAAACGGCGTCCGCTGCCAGGTATCCCTTGAGCAGCGCATGGGCTGCGGTTTTGGCGCGTGCCTGGTATGCGCCTGCAAAACCCACGGGGAGAACGGCGATTGGCAATACAGCCATGTATGCAAGGACGGGCCCATATTTGACAGCAAAACGGTTCTTTTCGAATAAAGCAATCTTTTCAAATAAAGCGGGAGTGGGAGAAAATATGGACAAGACGGATTTATCGGTGGAGCTCTGCGGCATAAAGCTTAAAAATCCGGTGATCGCCGCTTCCGGGACCTTCGGATTCGGCAGGGAGCACGCCAATTTCATGGATTTGAACCGGATCGGCGGGATCAGCGTGAAGGGGCTTACGCTGAAGCCCAGGCAGGGCAACAAGCCTCCGAGGGTTGCCGAGACGCCCGCCGGGATGCTGAACAGCGTGGGTCTGCAAAACCCCGGTGTGGAAGCTTTTGTCGAAACGGAGATCGCCTTTTTGCGGCAATATTCCGCTGCGATCATCGTCAACATAGCCGGCAATACCATCGAGGAATACTGCGAAATGGCGCGGATCCTTTCCGACGCCGATATCGACGCCATCGAGCTGAACGTTTCGTGCCCGAACGTCAAGGCGGGAGGAATTTCCTTCGGGAATTCGGCCTGCGGGATCGCCGAAATCACCTCGCAGGTGAGAAAGCACTGCAAAAAGCCGTTGATCGTGAAACTGACGCCGAATGTAACCAGTATTTCCGAAATCGCGCGGGCGGCGGAGGAGGCTGGGGCGGATGCACTTTCCCTGATCAATACCCTGTTGGGGATGGTCATCGATATTGAAACGAGAAGACCGGTATTGGCAAATAACATGGGCGGATTATCCGGCCCGGCGGTAAAGCCTGTGGCCGTTCGAATGGTTTATGAGGTGGCCCGGGCCGTAAAAGTGCCTGTGATCGGCATGGGGGGCATATCGAACGGCTGCGATGCCGTCGAATTCCTGCTGGCCGGCGCGTCGGCCGTCATGGTGGGCACGGCGGGATTGATTTATCCGGATGCCTGTATAAAAGTATGCGAGGGGATCGAAGAATATATGGTGCGGCATAAAATAGAGCATATCGGCGATCTGACCGGTAAAGTTGAAATGAACGGGTGATGCAATGAAGACAAAGCTGATATTTGTCAGGCACGCGGAGGCGGAAGGCAACAAAATCCGAAGGTTTCACGGCTGGACGGACTCCGGCATAACGGAGAAGGGGCATTTGCAGGCGCAGCGTGTCGCCGGAAGGCTGAAGGAGGTCGAAATCGATGTTTTGTATTCCAGCAGTCTTGCCAGGACCCTTCAGACGGCGGAATACATTTCCGTGGTCAAAGGACTTCCGATCCACCGGACCGACAAGCTGAAGGAAATCAACGGCGGCGACTGGGAGGGACAGAGCTGGACGGAGCTGCAGGAGAAATGGCCGGAATCCCACGATACCTGGGAAAACAGGCCTCATGAGCACAAAATGCCCAACGGGGAATCCATGCAGGAGTTCCAGGAAAGACTTGTGGCGGAAGTGATGCAAATCATCCGGGCAAACGAGGGAAAAACCGTCTGTATCGTGACCCACGGCACGGCCATAAGGGCTTTAATATGCCATTTCCGGGCATGTTCGCTGGAGGAGATGGTCAATGTCGCCTGGTGCGACAATACGGCCATTACCATAATGGATTACGAGGAGCCCTATTTCACGACGGTTGTGGAAGGAGACGCCACCCATCTGGGAAGCGATCTCGGCACGATTGTGAACCAGGATTGGTGGGAAGACTATATGAAGAAGGTCAAGGACAGGGAAGCAAAACGCTTGCAGGAGGAGAAAACCGATGTATAATGAAAAACTGGTCAATTGGCTGTTTCAGACGGGGGCAGTCCGGGTATGCCCGGAGGGAAAACCATTCTGGTACACTTCCGGTACGATAGGCCCTTACTACATAAATACCCATTTTTTGTACGGCAGCGAAAAAAAGGCATTGGAACTGCTCGAAAAAATTGACGCGTACAAGTCGGATAAGCTGGGCTGCCCGGAAAAGCTGATCGGGCTGGTGGAAGAGAACTATTCCGGAGATGAAATCTTCAAAGGCTTGATCGACAGCATGGCGGAGTACATTCAAAACAACATTGACCTGGAGTGTATCGAGTACGTATCCGGGGGAGAACGCCGCGACTGGTTTTTTTCGCTGATCCTGGCGAAGCTTCTCGGAAAGCCTCATATCACGATTTACAAGGATCTGTCGGCAGTCCTGACGGAGAAGGGCGAGACAGCCGCCGCCCAGTCGGTCAACGGCGCGCGGGTGCTGCACATTGCGGACCTGATAACGGAAGCGTCCAGCTATGAAAGAGCCTGGATACCGGCCATTAAAAACATCGGCGGCCAACTGACCCACAGCGTCGTCGTGGTGGACCGGCTGCAGGGAGGCGCTGCGCTTCTGGAGCGGAACAACGTCTGCCCGTTTGCCATGATTTCCATTGAGAAGAGCTTTTTCGACAGCGCGCTCGGAATGGGTTTGATCAGCGAAGGACAGCACACGATGCTGCTGCAGTATACGGCGAATCCGCGGGAATCCATGAAAAATTTCCTGAAGGAGCATCCGGAATTCCTGGAAGACGCGCTGAAGGCGGATGATAAAACCAGCGAGCGCGCCAGGCTGTGCATCGAAAAGAAGATATACGCCTGATCCGGTAACGGGCGAGGGCAGGCGTTCATGGGGCGAGGCGGAGAGAGGCAGCGGCAAAGGATCGGTTTTATTTGGGAGATTCCTCTATGAAAAGGCGCAAGAAGAAAAGGATCAGCCCTTTTTCCATATTAGCCCTCGTTGTATTGCTTGGGGCTGTAGCCGGAGGCTTTCTATACGGTATAAGCCACAGGCCCGTCCATGCGCCGGACTCCAAGGATGCTTCCACTCCAACTTCAAGTACAACTCTAACTTCGACTATAACTCAAACCTCCACTCCAAGTTCAAGTGTAACTCAAACTTCAACTCAAACGGAAACTCCTGCTTCGACTTCCCCGGCCGGCACTATGCCGGGGGAGTCTGTTTCAACCATCCCCGAATCCATCCTTGACCAAATTGCGAAAATGAGCCTGGAAGAAAAAATCGGCCAGTTGTTCATTGTCGGGTTTAAAGGCCAGAAGGCGGATTCGCAGATCACCAGCATGATCCGGAACTATCACGTCGGTGGGGTTATTTTATTCAGCAACAACATTGCCGATCCCGATCAGCTATTATCCCTGATGAATTCCCTGAAGGAACTGAATTCCAAGGCTTCCGGCGTCAAGCCTCCGCTTTTCCTGTCGGTGGACGAGGAAGGAGGCCGGATCAGCAGGATGCCGGCGCAACTGCTGAAATTGCCGTCCAACCAGGCCGTGGGCAATTGGAACGACAGCAGCCTGTCCTATGAAATCGGCGGTATTCTTGCTGAAGAGCTGAAGGCATTCGGCTTTAATATGGATTTTGCGCCGGTTCTGGACATTTTCAGCAATCCGGCCAATACGGTGATCGGCGACCGCGCTTTCGGCACCGAGCCGGAGCTTGTAAGCAGGCTTGGCGTACAAACGCTGAAAGGCATCCGAGCCGGCGGCGTCATCCCGGTGGTGAAGCATTTTCCCGGGCACGGCGACACGCTGGTAGACTCCCATGAGGGACTGCCGGTGGTCGATTACGGAATGAAGAGACTGAAAGACTTTGAATTGAAGCCCTTTCAGGCGGCGATCGACAATAAGGCGGACGCTGTGATGGTTGCGCATATTTTGATGAAACAACTGGACACAAAGGACCCGGCCTCCTTGTCCAAAGCAGTGATAACGGACCTTTTAAAAAAGCAGATGGGTTTCGACGGCCTGGTGGTGACGGACGATATGACCATGGGCGCTATCGTCGGCCGGTATAAAATCGGCGAGGCCGTCGTCCGGTCGATCCGCTCGGGAAGCGATATCCTTCTGGTCTGTCACGGGTATGACAACCAGGTGAATGCGATCAACGCAGTCCTGGAAGCCGCCAAAAGCGGCGTAATTTCCGAAGACAGGCTGGAGGAGAGCGTCGGTAAAATCCTTCGCCTTAAGGAGAAATATGGGCTGTCGGACAATAAAATTTCTTCCGTCGATATTGCTGCGATCAATAATAAAATTGCCGCTATCCCGGTCAAATGATATAATGTAATTTAGCCAAAGCAAAAAGGAGCGCCAGACCGAACAAAACATGGATAACAGAAAAAACACCCGGATTCCGGACGAAGAAATAGCGCAACAGTACAAATATATGGACGATATCAAGGAATGGAACCAGGAATATGTCCTGAAGCAGGGCAGGCAAAAGATGGCCTATTTGCAGTCCTTCGGATGCCAGATGAATGAAAATGATTCCGAAAAGCTGTCCGGAATGCTGGAAGCAATGGGATACATGCACACGGACAAGCTGGAGGACAGCGATCTGGTCCTGTACAATACCTGCTGTGTACGGGAAAATGCGGAGCTCAAGGTATATGGGCACCTTGGCGCGCTCAAGGCGATGAAGGAGCGCAATAAGGATATGGTCATCGCCGTTTGCGGCTGCATGATGCAGCAGAAAACGGTTGTAGAGCATCTGATGAAGAAATACCGCCATGTGGATCTGATCTTCGGCACCCACAATATTCATAAATTCCCCGAACTGCTCCATAAAGCCATCCACTCCGATTCAACGGTAGCGGATGTGGAAAGCTCGGAAGGCTCCATCGCCGAGGGTGTTCCCATCAAGCGCGAACAGGGCGTAAAGGCCTGGCTTACGATCATGTACGGCTGCAATAATTTCTGTTCGTACTGCATAGTGCCTTATGTCAGAGGCAGGGAAAGAAGCAGGCAGGTCCCGGATATCGTTGCCGAAGCAAGGCTTCTGGGCCATCAGGGGTTCAAGGAGATCACCCTGCTGGGGCAGAATGTCAATTCCTACGGGCTGGACCGGAAGGACGGAAGCAGCTTTGCCGGACTGCTGCGCAGCCTCGAGGAGGTTGAGGGGCTGGAGCGGGTCCGTTTTATGACCTCCCATCCGAAGGATCTGTCAGAGGAGTTGATCCTGGCGATGCGGGACTGCAAAAAGGTGTGCGAGCATTTGCACCTGCCTGTCCAGGCCGGCAGCAATGCGATCCTGAGGGAAATGAACCGAAAATATACAAGGGAGTATTACTTTGAGCTAGTTGAAAAAATCCGTGCGCAGATTCCGGATATCTCCCTGACAACGGACATTATAGTTGGCTTCCCCGGAGAGACGGAGGAGGATTTCGAGCAGACCCTGGACCTTGTTGAAAAGGTAAGGTTCGATTACGTGTATACCTTCCTTTATTCCAAGCGCACGGGAACACCGGCGGCGCAAAGGGAGGAGCAGGTCGCCGAAGCAGCCAAGAAGAAAAGATTCGACGCCTTGCTTGACCTGCAAAACAGGATCGGCCGGGAGTTGAACGCGCCTTTGGCCGGCAAAAGCGTCGAGGTGCTGGTGGAAGGGACCAGCAAGAACAGCCTCAGTACCATGACGGGGCGCACCCGAACGAATAAGATCGTCAATTTCAAGGGAGAGAAGGAGCTCACAGGGAGATTGATCGATGTAAAAATAAAAAACGCGGGCACCTGGTCCTTGGACGGCAGCCTGGAATGACTGGCAGATAGTTTTAAATGACATATAAATAATTGAAATGACTTGCGGATAGCCCGGAAGGACTTATAGATAACTGGAATGCCTTACAAACAAATAGAAACCGGAGGATAGAAAGAATGGATATATTGGATAAAGCAAAGGAATTGGGAGGAATGATCGGCACGTCGGAGGAGATGCTCCGGCTGAAGAAGGCGGAAGCCGCTCTTGAGGCGGATGATCGCGGAATGGGCCTGATGGAAGATTACAGGCTCCTGCAGATCGAGCTGGTCAAGGCGACACGGGAAAAGAAAGGCGAGGTCCAGATCGGAGAGATCCGGGACATGCTGATGAACAAGCAGTCCGAGCTGAATGACTATGCCATTACCCTTGAATATATAGAATCGAAGAACGCTTTTGACGGCATGATGCAGAAAGTCAACGATGTTATTACCTTTGCGATCACCGGGGAAGAGTGTTCGCCTTCCAAATGTTCCTCGTGCAGCGGCTGTGGATCAAGGCATGCTTAGGATTCGATAATTTAGCTGAGCCTGGATAGAAAACCGGTCTGGAACGATAAAAGTGAGGTCGTTAGAATGCCTGTTACACCAATGATGCAGCAGTATCTGGACATGAAGGAGCAGCATAAGGATTGCATCCTGATGTTCCGGTTGGGTGATTTTTATGAAATGTTTTTCGATGATGCGACGCTTGCTTCCAGGGAGCTTGAAATAACGCTGACCGGCCGCGATTGCGGGCTGGAGGAAAGGGCTCCGATGTGCGGCGTGCCTTTTCATGCGGTGGACGGGTATATTTCCCGGCTTATTTCAAAGGGCTACAAGGTGGCGATCTGCGAGCAGGTCGAAGATCCGGCGCTGGCAAAGGGGCTGGTGCGCCGGGAGGTCATCCGGGTCGTTACGCCGGGCACGATTACGGATACGGCGATGCTGGATGAAAAAAAGAACAATTACCTGGTTTCGATCTATTCGAAAGGACACATGTTCGGCCTCGCGGTGGTCGATATCTCCACCGGCGAGTTTTCCACCACGCGGATCACCTGGGGAAATACCCGGAACAAGCTTCTGGACGAGATCGCGAAATATTCTCCCGCGGAGATTATTGTAAATCACGCCCTTTTTGATTCCTCCGAGGTGATGAATCAGATCCGCAAGCGTTTCAACGCGTATATCTCACCCCTAGACGAGATTTGCTACGATGACGGGAACGCGGCGGCAACCCTGGAGCAAAAGCTCGGCGGCGGCGCTTTGCCGGAAGAAACGGCGGAGCTGTGCGTCAATGCGTCGGGCGCGCTCCTGTATTATCTGGAGCAGACGCAAAAAGCGGGACTGGAGCACATCCAGAAAATTGTTCCCTATAAGCTGGAAGAATACATGATGCTCGACATCTCCACCAGGAGGAACCTTGAACTGACGGAAACCATGCGGGAGAAAGCGCGCAAAGGCACTCTCCTGTGGGTGCTGGACAGAACGATGACCTCCATGGGGGCAAGGACGCTCCGGCGGTGGATCGAGCAGCCGCTGGTGAACATCGGGGATATTCATGAGCGGCTGGAGGCCGTGGAAGAATTCAGGGACAAATTCATGGCGAGGATGGAGCTGCGGGAGCTTTTTAAGAGGGTGCACGACATCGAACGGCTCATGGGCAAGGTGGTGCTCGGAAGCGCCAACTGCCGGGATCTGATCGCCTTGAAAAACTCCCTGGGGCAAATCCCGTACATAAAAGAAATACTGGAGAACTGCGCTTCCGCGCTGACTGTGCGCGACAACAGCCTGATGGACGGACTGGAGGATATCTGCAGCCTGATTGAAGGCTCGATCATGGAGGAGCCGCCGGTATCGGTCAAAGAGGGCGGAATCATAAAGACCGGCTACGACGCCGAGGTGGACAAACTCAGAAGCGCTTCAACGGACGGAAAGCAATGGATCGCCTCCCTGGAAGCGTCTGAAAGGGAGAAGACCGGAATTCGGAATTTGAAGATCGGTTTTACCAAAGTATTCGGATATTATCTGGAAATAACGAAATCCTATTTTCACCTCATACCACCGGAATACATACGCAAGCAGACGCTTGCCAACTGCGAACGGTTCGTGACGCAGGAGCTCAAGGAGATGGAAGAAACCATCCTGGGGGCGGAAAGCAGGATCATCGACCTGGAATATCGGATTTTTACCGAAATCCGGGAAAAAATCGCGTCCCAGGTGGCACGGATCAAAAACACCGCCGCCTGCCTTGCGGAACTGGATGTGCTGTGCTCGCTGGCGGAGGTGGCCGACCGGGAGAACTACTGCAAGCCGGAGGTCAATTACGAGGGTTGGATCAAAATAGAGGGGGGCAGGCATCCGGTCGTCGAAAGAATGCTGGAGCAAGGCGCTTTCGTGCCCAATGACACGCTGCTCGACCTGAATGAGGACAGGCTGTCCATCATTACGGGGCCGAATATGGCCGGAAAGTCCACCTACATGAGGCAGGTGGCCCTGATTGTGCTGATGGCGCAAACCGGAAGCTTCGTACCTGCCAATTCCGCCGTGGTGGGCATTGCCGACCGGATCTTCACCCGGGTCGGCGCGTCGGACGACCTGGCGGCCGGCCAGAGCACCTTCATGGTGGAAATGTCGGAGGTGGCGGGGATTCTTGAAAACGCCACCAGCCGCAGCCTTCTGGTGCTGGACGAGATCGGCAGGGGCACCAGCACCTTCGACGGGCTGAGTATCGCATGGTCTGTCATCGAATATATTTCCGACCCGGAGAAGGTGGGAAGCAGGACGCTTTTCGCAACCCATTATCACGAGTTGACGGAACTGGAAGGCAAGCTGTCCGGTATTAAGAACTATTGCATTGCGGTGAAGGAAAAAGGCGAAGATATCATTTTCCTGAGAAAGATCATACGGGGCGGAGCAGACGGCAGCTATGGAATCCAGGTTGCACGTCTGGCCGGTGTGCCGCAGCCCGTCATCGATAGGGCCAAGGAGCTGCTAAAGGAGCTGGAGGACGCGGATATCAGCAAGCGCGAGAACCGCTCCCGGAGAAAAAAGGTAACGATGGACGGCCAAATGGAGCTGTTTTATTTCGGCGGTACGGAGGAGAAATCGGACAAGGCCGGGAAAGAGGTGCTGGAAGAGCTGAAATCCATGGATGTCTCCACCATCACGCCCCTGGACGCCATGAACCTGTTGTACCGCCTGCAGCAGAAAGCAAGGAAGGGCTGACTATGGGAAAAATCATTATTCTGGATGAAAATACCGCCAACAAGATTGCCGCCGGCGAAGTCATCGAACGGCCGGCATCCGTTATCAAGGAGCTTGTCGAGAATTCCATCGATGCCGCCGCGACCAGCATCAGCGTTGAAATCCGCAACGGCGGCATTTCCTTTATGCGCGTAATTGACAATGGCAGCGGCCTGGCGCCGGATGATGTCGAAATCGCCTTTGAAAGGCACGCGACAAGCAAAATCAGGAGGGTGGACGACCTCGAGACCATAGCGAGCATGGGCTTCCGGGGCGAGGCGCTTGCGAGCATCGCGGCCGTTTCAAATGTACAGATGGCCACAAGGACAAAGGATTCGGTCCAGGGTGTAAGCATTGAAGTAAAAGGCGGAAACGTGATCCATATCAAGCCAACAGGTTGTCCTGTCGGCACGTCTATTACCGTGCGGGAATTGTTTTTTAATACGCCGGCCAGGTACAAGTTTTTAAAGAAGGATACGACGGAAGCAGGTTACATAGCGGATGTTCTCAGCCGCATCGCACTGGGTTACCCCGATATTTCCTTTAAGCTTGTCAGCGGGGGCGCGGTTGTCCTGCACACGCCGGGCAACGGCGATTTGAAGAGTGCCATTTTCAGCGTATACGGCGCCGAGACGGCAAAACAGCTAATTGAGGTGAACCATACCGACGGTCCCGCAAGGATTTCCGGCTATATTGGGAAAGCCGAGCTGTCCCGGTCAAACAGAAGCCAGCAATCCATTTATATAAACCGGCGGTTCATCCGCAGCAAGACGATCACTTCGGCTATTGATGGGGCATATACGACTTTTCTGATGAAAAACCGGTATGCTTTCGCCGTTCTGGATATCCGGCTTAACCCGGCCTTTGTGGATGTCAATGTGCATCCGACCAAAATGGAAGTGAAATTTTCCGGGGAGCAGGATATTTACAGGGCGGTATACCATGCGGTCAACGGCGCGCTGCTCAACCTGTCGGCGGTCAGAACGCTTCCGGGCTTTGAGACGTCGGACAGGACCGCCTTCCAGTTGAATCCCCGGGAGGAAAAAAAACCGGCCTGTACGCAGCAGGCCTTTATCCCGGTGCCGGAACAGGGAAGGCAGGGAAGGCCAGGCATGCCTTCCGGCGGCAAGCTTGATGCCGTTCCGGTCAGGCCGCCGCAATTTACCGACCCGTCCGGTTTTTCAGGATACTCCGGGGCGGATTTCGAGCCGATCAGAAGGGAATTGGAGCAAAAGCGCGCGGATGCCGTGAAAGGTGCGGAGCCCGGAAGGGGAGCGGACACCTTGCCGGACGCAGATGTCTTGCAGGAAGCGGGTGCCGGAAATGTCTCCGAAACTCCCGGTGCTTATGGCCCGTATAATCAAGCTGCCGAGGAGGCCGGTATACCGGGTCGTTTCCCTGGAGCGGATGAAGTCGCGGCGACGGATGAACAAGCTGAAGTGAAACCGCAGGATATGCAAGCCGGACAAAACAGAGCCGGGCAGAGAATGCAAGATACGCAGGCTGGCAAAACCGCCGTTCCAAGCCTGTTTGCAGGTACGCGCCTGATTGGGCAGGCCTTTTCCACCTACATCCTTTTGGAGCGGGAAGACGAACTGTTTTTGCTGGATCAGCATGCGGCCCACGAACGAATCCGTTATGAAGAATTGAAGGAGGCTTTCCGCAAGAAGGAGCCCTTGAGGCAAACGCTGCTTTCCGTTCTATCCATTGAACTGACGGGCGGCGAATATCAGTTCCTGATGGAGGAGACCGCCTTTTTCGAATCCCTGGGCTTCACTTATGAAGGCTTCGGAACCAATTCGGTCATTTTGCGGTCCGTGCCCTTTACCGCGGACAGTGCGAATCTCCAGAATGATTTTATGGAGATCGTCGACTTTGTCATGAAGGAGAGCAATACCCTGAAAAGCGCTACGGCGGACGAGGTTCTATACCAGATGGCCTGCAAATCGGCCGTCAAGGCGAACAAAAGGCTGGACGAACGGGAAATCGAAGGGCTCCTCAGCCGATTGGCGGAGCTGGAGAACCCATATACCTGTCCCCACGGCAGGCCCTCTATTTTAAAGCTTCAAAGGGTTGAACTGGAAAAATTATTCAAAAGAATTGTATAAACAAAAACGGACTGGGTACAATTGGATTAGAAAGGGGGAAAGGCAGCGTTCATGGAGCCTGTCATCGTCATTGTAGGCCCGACTGCGTCAGGAAAAACCAGCTTGTCCATCGAGCTTGCCAAACAGATCGGCGGCAGCATTGTTTCGGCAGATTCCATGCAGATCTACCGGTACATGGACATCGGGACGGCCAAACCGGACGCAATTGAAAGGTCGGGAATCTGGCACTATATGATCGACGAAGTCGATCCCGATGAAAATTTCAGCGTGGCAAAATACCGTGAGCTCGCACTGGGCTACATTTCCCGGATTATTCAGGAAGGCGGTCGTCCGATCGTCGCAGGAGGCACGGGACTTTACATAAATTCTTTGCTATATAACATCCAATTCTCGGAAACGATCTGCGATGAAGAGCTTCGGGAGAAGCTGAGAAACGAAGCCCTGGAAAAAGGCAACCGAGCTCTGTACGACAGGCTGGCGGCCGTTGATCCGGAGGCTGCGGCCAGGATACACGAAAATGACGTTAAAAGGGTGATACGGGCCATTGAGGTTTATACCCATACCCAAAAAACGATTTCGGAGCATGCAAAACAGTCCAGGCTGGAACCGCCTCCATACCGGTACGTCGTATTCGGACTCAATTGGGACCGGAAAAGGCTATACGAAAGGATCGACCAACGGGTTGACGATATGCTGCGCAAAGGCCTTGCGGATGAAGTGCGCCGGCTCGTGGAAATGGGCTATGACAAAGGCGGCACGGCAATGCAGGGGATCGGCTACAAGGAAGTCCTGGGCTATCTGCGAGGGGAAGCCACCCTGGAGGAAACAACGGAAATTCTGAAGCAGAATACGCGGCATTACGCCAAAAGGCAGCTTACCTGGTTCAGGAGGATCGAAGGACTCCAATGGCTTGACATCGATGACAAAACGGATTTCCGGCAGCTGGCGCAAAAAATAATTCGTGAGTGTATTGCATCAGATGGAATTTTCTTGTAGAATTAAATTGAATTCCTGAAACTAAAAAATGTTCGATGCGCAAGGACAAAGAAAGACATAACGGTTAAGGAGGATTTCCAAGTGAACAAGGCAAATATTAATTTACAGGATGTATTTTTGAATCAGGTGAGGAAGGAGCATATCGCAGTTACCATTTACCTTACCAACGGTTTTCAGCTCAAGGGCATGGTAAAGGGCTTCGACAACTTTACCGTTGTGCTGGATACGGACGGAAAGCAGCAGCTGGTTTACAAGCATGCCATTTCCACGATCAGTCCCATGAAGGTCGTCAACTTTATTTTCAACGATTCCAACGGCAAGGAGTAATCCTTCTTCCGACAGTTACATAAAGCCTGAAACAAATAAGGCTGCGACGGTATTGAAATCGTCTGCAGCCTTTTGTATCCCTTTTCTCTACATTCTCCGGAATACGCCGATTACTTTTCCGAGAATGGAGAGGTTTTCTTTTACAATGATCGGCTCCATGTATTGATTTTCCGGCTGAAGCCTTACATAGCCCTTTTCCTTGTAAAAGGTCTTGACCGTGGCCTCATCTCCTATGAGGGCAACCACGATCTCACCGTTTACGGCGGTAGACTGCTGCTTGACCAGTACCAGATCCTTGTCGAGTATGCCGGCCTCCACCATGCTGTCGCCCTGGACCTTGAGCATGAAGGCGGTGGAATTCTGAACAAAATCAAGCGGAAGCGGGAAGGTGTCCTCTATGTTTTCCACTGCGAGGATCGGCATGCCTGCCGTAACCTTGCCGACAATCGGGATATCCACCATTTCACGCCTGGAATAATAGTCCTTCGGCGAAGCAGCGTTCTCCCGCGGCTGCGTTTTCTTTCCGCTGCCAACCACCCTCAACGCTCTCGGCTTGGTGGGATCCTTGAGGATCAAACCGTTCTTCTCCAGTTTTTCAAGATAGCCGTGAACGGTCGATGTGGACCGGAAGCCCACGGCGCTGCAGATTTCGCGAACGGACGGGGGATACCCCTTCTCCTCGACCTGCCTGTTCACAAAATCAAGGATTTGCTGCTGCTTGTCGTTGAGTTTCTTATTCATAAAAACACCTCGTCTTAAGCCTGAATCGTAATCCGGCGGTTTCCAAGATTTATTATATAGAATTGCCTTTAAAAAGTCAAACAAATGTTCGAAATTTTTCTTGACAATAGAACAGGCGTTCGTATATAATAAGTACAGAACAAACGTTCTGAAAAGGATTGAAACGCTTTGCTGCCGGTTCGACAAAAGAAGGAGTGCAGCGGGTTCAGCAAGTGGAGGTAGAAGGATGAACAGAAGATATGTATTGAAAAACCGCAGACGCTTTTATACATTCATAATCGTTATGACCATTGCTTTGTCCTGTATTTTCTTTGCCGTTACGGTAAACGGCGCCGACTCCGGCTCTGCTTTTACAACGGTTACCGTGGATAAGGGCGATACGCTCTGGGATCTGGCAAAGGAATACAATAAGGGCGGCGACATCCGCAATTATATCCGGGAGATCGAAAAGGTGAACAACCTGGTTGACGGAACCATCTACGAGGGCGATATCATCAAAATGCCCATATAAGTTTCGTCTCTCAATCCGTGCCTTTTTCCTTTTTCGCAATTGTTTCTAGTTTCTTCCGGATTTCGCCCTTGTCGAAGCGGGAATAGTATTTTAGATATTCTTCATAATATTTTTTGGCGTTGCCGTAATCTCCGTTTTCATAATACAGATCTCCAAGAGCCGTAAGGATAAAGGAACTGCGGCTGTTGTACTCATACCCCTTCTTAAAGGCCTCCAGCGCTTCCTTGAGTTTACCCAGCTTTTTATAGGCCGAGCCGATATTGTACTGGGCATACTCGGATTTTGAGAGGGATATTGCGCGTTTCCCTTCCTCAATGCATTTCTCGTATTCCCCTTTCAGCAGGTATACTTTGGAAAGATTGCAATGGGCGGTGCTGTTGCTGTAATACAGTTCGATTGCCTTTTTAAACTCGATTTCCGCCAAATCCAGGTATTCGGTATTTTTCTTTTTTTCATTGTACGCGTTCAGGTAGCCGGTTGCGAGAACGCTGTGGGCTCTGTCGCTTCCGGGCGCTTTTTCGACCACATCACTCCAGAGCCGAATACTGTTCCCATAAACATAATTCCGTTTGATGGTCAGGCCGGTATAAAGCGGCACCAGTATGAAAGAAAGAATCAGCAGCAAAAGCACCGGCTTTTTAAAAAGATATTTGCGGCGCGGAGAAGGCCCCCTGTTTCTTCGCTCGTAAGCGATCAGCCCGATGAGAACCATAATGAATCCGGCACATGGGAAATAAAGCCGGTGTTCGAAATAGACGTCCTTTATGGAGATGAAGCTGGATTCGACGGCCAGCCCGGTAAAAAACCAGAAAAGGCCGAAGGCGATCAGCCGGTTTCTTTTAAGGGTATAAATGCCGAAAGCCGCTATCAAGACCAGGAAAAGGAGCGAAACGTAGGAGTAATTATCCCAGATGGTGGGGGAAAGGGGATAATCATTGCTGTAGTCGAAATTCTGTTTGTCCGGGAAGACCAAAAGCTGTATGTAATGCACAAGGACATTCAGCTCCGTGTAAAAATACTGGAACCGATTCATGGAGGTGCTTGCCTTGAAGCTGACATTGGGATCGCTCTGGCTGTGTCCGGCCAGATACAGATTGGTTGCGGGTATAATCGGAACCGTTGCAAAAAGCAGAAGAAAAAGGAGGACTCTTTTATACCATTTATTTTTCACATCCAGGAAGAACAGAAGCTCGATTGCCAGCAGCATAAACGGGATCGTGATCGTGTTTTCCTTGGTGAACATGGCGATTATCGTAAAAAGCAGGGTAAGCCAAAGGTTCCGAAGCTTGTTTCCGACTCTGTAATCGATAAAGAAGAGGACGGCAAGCATATAGAAGGTAGCGGCAAGAGAAGCGGTACGCTGGATGATATAGGTTACCGCATTCATCTGTAAGGGATGGCAGACAAAAAGCACGGCTGCAATTGCGGGTATGGCATTGCTGTATCTTGAAAGCAATTTACCCTTGAAATAGGGCAGCCGCAGCAGTCTGGCGAAAATCATGTAGAAAAGGATCCCGTTGAAGATATGGATCAGAAGGTTTGTAATATGATAGCCTTCGACGCCGTTGTCATGGATGAAATAATTGATGGAGAGCGTGAAGTAGAGCACGATCCGGTTTGCGTAAAACTTCCACAGGGAAGCAAAATCAAACAGCGTTTGAACGGCATAGTTGTTGGAGATGGAACCGAAGTCATCCAGGATGAACGGCACGGTAAAGCTGTTGCAATAGGCAATCAGGGCAACTGCCGCAATCACCGAACAAACAAGGACCCTGCTCTGAAATTTGCTTTCCAGCCAATGCATGAACCTTATTCCGCTCAAGTCAATTTTTCTCCATTCCCGCAAGAATATTCTTCCAGACATCCATGCCCAGGCCGCGGCTGTCATCCGTCCCGTAATCCGGTATCGACCCGAGCCGCCAGAGAGAGATTCCCTGGACACCAAAAAGTTTTGCCAGTTTTATCTTATCCATAACACTCCGGGTATTTTCATACCAGACCGTATTTTCCATACCCGTATCCGGGTCGATATACTGCAGGTAAGGATTATAATAATTGGGAGAATAGTTGTACGTCATTTTTACCTTTTTATTGTTCAGGAGATTTTCAAAGGAATCGAGGGTAAAGCTGCCGGGAACGGCGCTGACGGTTTTGCCGTCTTTTCGCTTCCAGACCGTCCAGTCGAAGGAAATCTGAAGCATTATTTTGCTTCTGTCCTTTATGCCGCTTTTGGAATCCGTAATGGTCTCCAGGGCGTAATAAACGTCCTCGAGCGGAGTAAGGGGCGTGATATAATAGCCCTGTGCCATTTGCGCCTGGGTAAGCCTTTTGGCATCGTAGTCGTGGGCCATTAAAATTACCTTGTCGGCAAGGGCGCCGATGGCGGCATAATCGTATCCATCCATGCTGGAAGCGCTCCTCTTCGGGTGCATCAGCGGTTGAACGGCCACGTACAGCTTTTTATTATCGGCATCCAGAGCGGTTTTCAGCTCTCTGAGGAATTCGGTGAACCGCTGCTTCAGAACGGTTCCCTTCAGGCCTTCCATATCCACCGCAACGCCGTCGAACGAACCGGTTTCGCTGCCGAGGGTGGTGGAATCCAATGCGGAAACGATGTCAGCAATCAGTTTCCGGTATACCTCCGGTTTGGTGAGGATATATTCCGGCAACCCGACCTGAAGTCCTGTGGAGGGATCGGTCATCTTCGAATCCTGGGTGGCCTGGACCATCAGCATGGCCGGTATTCCGGCCTGTTGCACGGTTGTAAGCCTCTGCTCGAAGCCGGTGGGGAGAAAATATTCGTTATAGCCTACCGCGTTACGGGTCATGTTGATGATCACGCTGGCGGAAGCCGGATTATAGCTCAGCTTGCTCCATCCGAAACAAACGGAGGTAAAGGAGGTCATTTTATCCTGCTGGGAGGAGGAACTGATCGCATAGAACCCATTCAGGTCTTTTATCGGCCGCTTCAAGGCGGTATAAAGATTGAACAGCATAACGGCGGCCTGCTCCTTCAGCACCTTCCCGGAAGGGTTGAACAAAGAAGCATTGGAAGGGATTATGCCCGAGTCCTTCATAATGGTTGCATAGCCAATGTTGGCCGTTACGTCGGAAAATGGTTTGTTCAGGTAGTAGAGTCGGTCGGCCAGGGTTCCGTAGCCCATGCTTTTAACGAGCATGACCGCGGCCTCTTCCCGGGTGATGACGTCGGCCGGCCTGAATTTCCCAGTTCCCTTATCCAGAATTCCACTGGCCAGCGCGGTTTCAACCGCCGTATAGTAGGCAGCCTTCCGGTTCTGGTTGTCCGTAAAGGAGCCTTTTGACGGATTGACCGTTTTGAAGCTTTGAAGCTTGACCAGCCAGGTGACGAATTCGCCCCTGGTCATATTCCGTCCGTAGCCGAATTGGTTGTTTCCGACGCCGTTGGTGACCCCGAGCCGGCGAAGCTCATTTACCGCGTTATAGGCAGCACTTGTTTTCGGTACGTCCGAGAAGGTTTTTTCGGTTTGGGTGGTATTTTCCGCAGTAACCGGGGCGGCAAGGGAAAAAAGATAAATAAAAAGAAACAGGGTACAGAGAAATCGAATTGTTTTTTTCAATAGAAGTCTTCCTTTCAGAGTCCGAGAAAACTGTTTTTATGTAATCTTTTGGACGATTTGTTCTATGAATTTGTTCTACGTTTCATCTATGTTTTATCTAAGTTTACTCTAAGTTTATCATATTGGCAGGAATATCTGCAATATCCCGGGCTACTGTGGTATAATATGTGATGTCCTGTTTTGAACAGCGGCAAAATGCGAGAAAGATCACAAAATAGATTCAATATGAGGGTTTTCAATGCAGCGGGAGATTTATCTTGACAACAGCGCCACCACCAGGCAGTACGACGAAGTGACGGCAATCATGGCCGAAACTGCGGCAAATACATATGGGAATCCGTCCTCTCTTCACCGGAAGGGCCTGGAGGCTGAAAAGCTTGTCACGGCCGCCCGGGAAGCCATCGCTGCCACCCTTGGGGCGGAGCCGAAGGAAATCCTCTTCACCTCTGGCGGTACGGAATCCAACAACTTTGCCATCAAGGGCTATCTGGATGCAAATCCTCGAAAGGGAAAACATATCATCACGACCAAAACCGAGCATCCTTCCGTGCTGGAGGTATATAAGCACCTCGAAGGCTGCGGCTATACGGCGGACTATATTGGCGTGGATTCCGCCGGCAAAGTGGATTTGAAAGAACTGAAGGACGAAATGACAAAGGATACCGCATTAATCAGCATGATCCTGGTGAACAATGAAACCGGGGCCATCCAGCAGGCGGCCGAAATCGCCGCCATAAGGGACGAAAGGGCCCCCCAGGCGGCGATCCATCTGGACGCCGTTCAGGCATACGGCAAAATGACGATCCTTCCATCCAAATCAGGGATCGAATTGATGTCGCTCAGTTCCCACAAGCTCCACGGGCCCAAAGGGGTGGGAGCGCTGTACGTGTCGAAACGGACCAGGCTGAAGCCCATCCTTTTCGGAGGCGGGCAGGAGGGGCTGCTGCGGTCGGGCACGGAAAACGTACCCGGTATCGCCGGCTTTGGGCTGGCGGCCCGGTTGACTTATGAACGGCTGGACAGCAGCAAGGAACAGGCGGCGGCCTTAAAGAGCACCTTTTGCGGGCTGCTGAAGGAATCTGGGCTGGAATACCGGATCAATTCTCCGGAGGACGCATCGCCGTTCATAGTAAATGTAGCCTTTGACAACCTGCGAGCCGAGGTACTGCTGCATCATCTCGAACAAAAAGGCATTTATGTTTCCACCGGCTCCGCCTGTTCCTCCCACAAGAATACGCGCAGCCATGTGCTTTCGGCAATGGAAGTGCCGGTCGGCTGGATCGACGGTTCGATCCGGTTTAGCTTTTCCGGCCTGAATACGATGGAAGAAATCCGGATTACGGTGGACGCATTGAAGGAAATTATACCCGTGATTGAAATCAAAAAGAAGCAGAAGCTTGGGAGGAAGCAATGAAAAAGGTTATTCTGGTCCGGTACGGGGAGATCATACTGAAAGGTCTCAACCGGCCCGTATTTGAAGAAAAGCTGATGGGCAATATCAAGAAATCTCTTTACGGCCTGGGGAAGGTTGAAGTGAAAAGATCGCAGGCAAGGATTTACATAGAGCCGGCGGAGGACGGTTATGATTTCGAAGGCGCGGTAGAGCGGCTGGTAAAGGTTTTTGGAATCGTATCCGTCAGCATCGTGGCGAAGATCCCCACGGATTTTGAGGAGATTAAGCGGTACGCCCTTGATCTGGCAAAGGAGAAGGTGGGCGGGAAGGAGTCCGTAAGCTTCAAGGTGGAAGCGAAGCGGGGCGACAAGAAATTCCCGATGCAGTCGCCGGAAATCTGCATGGAAGTCGGAGGCTACCTCCTGGAAGCCATACCGGCCCTGAAAGTGGACGTTCATCACCCGGACTTCATCCTTTACATCGAAGTTCGCGAAAGCACTTACCTCTATTGCGACATTATTCCGTCCAACGGCGGGCTTCCGATCGGCACGAACGGCAAGGCGGTACTGCTGCTTTCCGGAGGCATAGACAGCCCCGTGGCGGGCTGGATGATGGCAAAACGCGGAATGGAGCTGGAAGCCGTTCATTTCTATAGCTACCCGTACACGAGCGAGCGGGCCAGGGACAAGGTCATCGCGCTGGCGAAGATTCTTTCCCGTTATTGCTACCGGATCAAGCTCCATATCGTGCCGTTTACAGAAATCCAGCTTGAAATCAACGACAAATGCCCCGAGGACCAGCTTACGATCCTCATGAGAAGGGCCATGATGACGATTTCGGAAAGAATCGCGAAAAAGAACGGCGCCCAGGCGCTGATCACCGGGGAAAGCCTGGGCCAGGTCGCAAGCCAGACGGTCCAGGGCCTCGCGGTGACCAACGCGGCGGTGGAGATGCCTGTTTTCAGGCCGTTGATCGGGATGGACAAGAATGAAGTGATTGAAATCGCCCGAAAGATCGACACCTTTGAAACGTCCATATTGCCTTACGAGGACTGCTGCACCGTATTTGTAGCCAAGCACCCGAAAACAAGGCCGAAGCTGGACGAGATCCTTCGGCTTGAGGAGGGCTTGAAGCTTGAGGAACTGATCGAAAAGGCCGTACAGGAAACGGAAATCCTCCTTGTTACCGAGGAGCAAGCGAAAAACTAGTTATTTTCCGCTTCTTACCGAGTAATTTCCATGCATGTAATACAGGGGCATCTGACAACAATATATTAATGAAGGAGATCCAGGAAGGATTGTTGCGATGCCGAAAGAAAAAAAGACAAGCTGGAAAAAATGGCTGTATGGCGCAGCGGTTGCAGTGCTTGCATTTGCCGCCGCCCTGCTGATCCTGGCCTATATATTTACGGGAGATACCATCCGGAAAGGGATCCGGATCGAACAGACCGACGTTTCCTGGATGACAGCCGCCGATGCCAGGGAACAGTTGGCCCGGAGCATTGAAACAAGCTTTCCGGCGGATAAGATCACCCTGACCTATGGGGACAGGCAGTGGGACCTGCCGCTGGCCGATATCGACTATCGCTATTCGGTGGAGGAGGCGGTGGAAAAAGCCTATTCCGTCGCGCGAAACGGGAACCTGTTCCAAAAGGTGTTCCGATCCGTCCGGCTTTTGGGGGACAATCTTCAATTCCCGCTGGAGACCAGCTATGACCGGGAGAAACTGCGGTCCTTCCTGGCCGCGATCGGGAAGGAATGCGAGGCAGCCGGCAAAAACGCCGAAGTACACTATGAAAAAGGCGAAATAACGATCGCCAGGGAAACAAACGGGACCTCCCTGGATATTGACAGAAACGCGGAATTGGTGGACAATCAATTAAGGAACAAGGATTTTGCACCGGTTGAACTGCAGGTAGACGTAAAAGAGCCACCCGTGACCTATGAAAAAATCAGGGAAATCAAGGATGTGCTGTCCCGGTTCAGTACCAGGTTCAACCCGGGCGACGTCAACCGGAGCGACAACATCCGGCTTGCCTGCAGCAGGCTGAACGGGATTGTCCTGCTTCCGGGCGAAGAGCTTTCGATGAACAAGGCCCTTGGGCCGAGAACCCTGGAGAACGGGTATAAGGAAGCTCCGGTCATCATTAAGAACGAATTGACCGACGGTACGGGCGGAGGAGTCTGCCAGGTATCCTCGACTTTATACAATACGGTTTTGCTGGCCGGACTGGATGTAACCGAAAGAATGCATCATTCGATTCCTTTGACTTACATCAGCCCCGGCAGGGATGCGACGATCACGGAGGACTCCATCGATTTCCGGTTTGTAAACAGCCAGGATTATCCGGTCTGCCTGCAGGCCGAGGTTGCGGGGGATACCGTTATCATTCGGCTGCTGGGCAAAAAAAGCGGAGACAGCCGTGATATAAAACTGGTAACGGAAACACTGGCGGTGTATTCACCGGAAGAGGACGAGATCATACCGGACGACAGTTTGCCGGCCGGCGAGAGAATAATAGAGAGAAAAGCGGTAAAAGGCTTGCGTGTTGTGCTTTTCAAGGAAGTTTACAGGGATGGGACCCTTTCCTCCAGAGAAAGGCTGACAGAGGACTATTACAAGCCGATTAGAGGCAAAGTAAGGCTCAGCCGCGATTTATACGAGACTTATCTGGCGACGCGCTGATGAGACGAGACCATAAACAGGAGTGAGGATGGTCGCCATATAAATGGGGGATGTCAAAATGAATGAGAACCTGTACAACAAGGAAATAACCTGCCCAGTCTGCTCCAAAAAGTTCAACGTTACGAAGGTAAAGATAAAGGCCTGCAAGGTGGACCGGCGGGACACGGATTTTTGCGTGTATTATGAAAATCTCAACCCGCTGTTTTACGACGCGTGGGTCTGCGAAAATTGCGGATATGCCGCCCAGGCCGACAAGTTTGCGGATATCCCGGACCGGGAGGCCGAGCTTTTGAAGAAGAAGCTTGCGCCCAAATGGACCAAAAGGAGCTTTGCGGGAGAGAGAACCATCGACACGGCAATTGAAGCCTTCAAGCTTATTCTGATCAGCCATCAGCTCCGAAATCAAAAGCCCAGCGAATACGCCAAGATCTGCCTGCGGATCGCCTGGCTCTACCGGATCAAAAACGATGCCCGGGAGCACGATTTTATCAAATTTGCACTGAAGTACTACACCGATACCTACGAAAAGGAAAGATTCCCGGTGGATAAGCTGGATGAGAACACCTGCATGTATATGATCGGGGAATTGAACCGCCGGGCCGGCAATTACGAAGAGGCGGTCAAGTGGCTGAGCAGGCTGATCAGCTCGCCGAACGCAAGACAGCAGCCTACCCTGATGGATGCGGCAAGAGAGCAGTACCAGCTTGTAAAAGATAAGCTGGGGAGCTGAGGCTCGGCTAAAATATTATTTTAACGATGCCTGGGGAGGGTAAGATGGAAATTGGCAAGGTGCCAAACAGCATCCTTGAAAGCCTGATATTGAAAAAATTGAATCAAAGCAGGGGGGAAGTCCTTCTGAGGCCCGGGGTCGGGGAGGACTGCGCCGCGGTGGAGTTCGGCGAGTTTGCGTGCGTCCTGTCCTGCGATCCCATCACCGGAACGGCCGTGGAAATCGGCCGGCTGGCCGTCAATGTAAGCTGCAATGACATCGCTTCCTGCGGAGTGGAGCCCATCGGCCTCCTGGTGACGGTTTTATGCCCTCCGGGCGCGACCGAACTGGAGCTCGGCGGTATCATGGATCAATTAAACATTACGGCGGCATCGATAAATGTGGATATATTGGGCGGGCATACGGAGATCACATCGGCGGTGACCCGCTTTGTAATAACCTGTACCGCGATCGGGCGCTGCCTCCGGAAAGACCTGATCGCCACCTCGGGAGCCAGAAAGGGCGACAGTCTGGTGCTGACCAAGCATGCCGGACTGGAAGGCGCTTTGATCCTTGCCCATGAAAAGCAGGAGGAGCTGGCAGCCGTGCTGGGCGATTCGGTGGTAAACGAGGCGAAAAGCTATATGGACAGCCTCAGTGTGGTCCGGGACGGCCTGGCTGCCGCCGCCTTCGGGGTAAACGCCATGCACGACGTCACGGAGGGCGGTGTCCTGGGCGCGGTATGGGAGATGTGCGAAGCGTCGGGGAATGGAGCGGAGCTTTATCTGGATAAAATTCCGGTTACTATGTCAACCGGAAGGATTTGTGAATATTATGGAATAAGCCCGTATAAATTGATCTCCAGCGGCTGCATGCTGATCTCGGCAAGCGACGGGGAAGGACTGGTGAAGCACCTGGCGGATGCGGGCATACAGGCGGCGGTGATCGGCCGGCTGAACGGGACGGGGGAAAGGACCCTGATTTCCGGCGAAAGGCGTGAAGCGATCCCTCAGCCGGATTCTGACGAGTTGTACAAGGTTTTGTAGTTTTTTGTTGACAGATTTTTTTTAAATTATTATAATCAACTCAGGGTTGGGTAAAAAACAAATAAAGGCGGATGATTGTTACGGGAGAGCTGGCAGGGGCCGGGAACCGGGCGCTTTAGACGGGGAAGACCATTGCCACACCGAAGGAGCCACACTCTCAGGTCAAATGACTGTAACAGGACGCGACTCTGGAGAGACCGTCAAGGCGCCGAAGGGGCAAGTTCCCGCAATGGGAATCATCTCTCAGGCAAAAGGACAGAGCGTTATGAATATTGCAGACATGCAGTATGCTTTTCAGAGGTCAGGCCCCTATGGGTTGGCCTTTTATTATTTTATAAAACAGTTGATGGAGGGAATACAATGTACCAGACCGATCTGATCAAAAAGATTGACCCTGCGGTGGCAGAAGCAATAGAGCAGGAAGTGGACCGGCAGCGAGGCAAAATCGAGCTGATCGCCTCCGAGAATTTTGTCAGTGAAGCCGTGCTGCAAGCGCTCGGCACTCCGCTCACCAACAAATATGCGGAAGGCTACCCGGGCAAAAGATATTATGGCGGCTGCGAATATGTTGATGTGGTAGAGCAGCTTGCCATAGACAGGGCAAAGGAGATCTTCGGGGCCGACCACGCCAACGTCCAGCCCCATTCCGGCGCGCAGGCCAATTCGGCAGTCTATTTCGCCGTGCTGGAGCCCGGTGATACGATCCTCGGCATGGACCTCGCACACGGGGGCCATCTCAGCCACGGAATGAAGAAGAACATATCCGGTAAATACTACAGGTCCGAGTTCTACGGCGTAAAGGAAGAAACCGGCTACATCGATTATGAAGCTCTTCTGGCAAAGGCCCGGGAAGTAAAGCCGAAGATCATTGTCGCCGGCGCCAGCGCCTATTCCAGAATCATAGACTTTAAAGCGTTCAGCGAGATCGCGAAGGAAGTGGGAGCCTACCTCATGGTAGACATGGCCCATATAGCAGGGCTTGTGGCGGCCGGACTCCACCCGAACCCGGTTCCGTACGCCGATTTCGTTACGACGACGACCCACAAGACCCTCAGGGGTCCCAGGGGAGGCATGATCCTCTGCAAGGCGGAGCACGCCAAGGCCATCGATTCCGCCGTATTCCCGGGAACCCAGGGCGGACCGCTGATGCACGTGATCGCGGCGAAGGCGGTCAGCTTCAAGGAAATCCTGGATTCCGACTTCAAGGCCTACCAGCAGCAGATCGTGAAAAATGCCCGGACCCTGGCAAATGCATTGACCGCGGAAGGCTTCCGCCTCGTATCGGGCGGAACGGACAACCACCTGATGCTGGTGGATCTCAGCAACTTCAACGTAACCGGAAAGCTGGCGCAGCACCAGTTGGATGAGGTCTGCATCACCGTCAACAAGAATGCGGTGCCCTTCGACAAGCAGAGCCCGTTTGTCACCAGCGGAATCCGGATCGGAACGCCGGCGGTGACCAGCAGAGGCATGGTGGAAGAGGACATGGTGGAAATTGCGAAGCTGATCAAGCTGACCATAACGGACTTCGAAAACTCCGCAAACGCCATAAGGGAAAGGGTCGCAAAGCTTTGCGCAAAATATCCCCTTTATCCGAAGGAAGCGTAATACGGACACGGTTTATACAGGAAAGAGGCGCCATGTGGCGCCTCTTTTGAGTAACTGGACAATATCCCTGCTTTATTGAGGCACATCCCTTTTTCTCAGTCCTATAATCCCAAGCAGGATGAATACAACGGCCGCCGCTGCAAACCAGAATACGGACGCGCTGAATTTCTCGTACGGGAGCATCGGCGTACCCGTAAAGGGCAGCATATTGTTCACCCAGTCCGGCAGGTTGAGTGCGTCGCTTATAATGACGTGAAAATACATCGCCGCGTATAAGGCCCATAGAACCGGAATGGTAGCGCGTGGGGCAAAACCGAAGAACAAAGCCCCAATGCCGATTATCATCATGATGCCCGGCAGATATACAAGCGCGTCCAGGGATATCCGCCAGAACTGGGACATATCGTTTACAGACGCCCCGAAGGAAGCGCCGAAAGACGCCCCGCCAAGCAGCAGAAGGACAGCCGCGGAGCAGAAGGCCACGGCGATGCGTTCCAGCACGAGGCCGACACGGGAAACCCCGCCTGCAAGCTGTGCTTCCGTCAAGCCTTTTGCCTCATCGGAACGCAATCCCGTAAAAATCTGCATCGGAAGCGCCAGACAGATCAATCCGATGAAGCTCAGGAGCAGCCCTACAAGGGCGTCAATACCGTTACCGACGCCGGAGAATAGCTTTACTCCGGAGAAGAGATCCACCATGGCTTTTACAACGGAACCGAACATGAGCCCTGCCAGCACCATGCCTATCATCCATCCGATTATGCTGCCCCTGTAAAGCCGCAGAGTGAGACCCCATGGATGACGCATGAGCGGCGTGGCGGCGGATTTTCCCTTCTTTTCCTTCAGAACGCCCGAACCGTAATCTCTGTGCGCTTCAATGAGAAATGCGATAACAAGGAGGGCTGCGGTAAGCGCTAAAAGAGGAATAATCAGCCAGCCTCTGTTTTCATCCCACGGCGCCATCTTTTCAGCCCATCCGACAGGGGATATCCAGGTCAGGGCGTTATTGCCAATGTCTCCGGTCAGGCGCAGGGCATAGCAGGCCATAATGATTACCGAGCCGGCGCTGTTTGCGACAGTCCCGCTCGACGAAAGCTGATTCGTCAGCGCGCCGACGCCTACTCCCAACCAGCCGCACCCCATGACGGATAATCCGAATACGATAGAGCCGGTTATGCCGGCGCCTTCCGGATCCAGCCCAAGTGCGGCGCATACGATAGCGGAACCTATGCCGGTCAGGAAGCAAAGAAAAAGGCTCACGCCGACAACGGAGGTCAGGGTTGAGTGTATTCCCAACGGCCTGGAACGGAACAGTTCGGTACGCCCGTTCTCCTCATCGGCTCTGGCTCCATGCGTTACCTGGAATACCATACCGATTGCCAGGGTCATTGCCAGCGTCATCCATATCTTGGTCCATACTGCGCCTCCCAGAGTATTCATTGCGTTGCTCTGGCCTACCATGGCAACCATTCCGGGAGTGGAACCGATGGCGGCGAATTCGTCAAGCTTGGCCTGGGTGTCGAACTCCGCATGGTAAAAGACTCCGACATAGGCAAGCAGGAATAATAATACCGCAATCCATACCAGATACCGGACACGGTTGAGCCTCAGGGTGAAACGAATATATCTCCATACGCCGGCAAGTGCGTCGCGCGGCGAACCGGATGAAACCGAAGCGGAATCTCTCATTTTGCGCTCACCTTCCCATCCCCATTCTTATAATGGCTTAAGAACAGGTCTTCGAGGCTTGGCGGATTTATGGTCAGGCCCACGGGCCCAAGAGCGGCTATTCGGGCAAGCACGGCCGCCATAGCCTCGTTATCGAGCGAGAAGGTGATATGCCCTCCTTCTTTGCGGATATCATGGATTCCATCCAACCCATTCAATTCGGAAGCCTCTTTTTTCAAGACGGCGGAAACCCGGGTGCGGGTCAGGTGGCGCAATTGGGCGAGGGTACCCGATTCAACGGTGACGCCTTCCTTGATAATGGTGATTGTGTCCGCAAGCTTTTCGACCTCCGAGAAGATATGAGAGCTCAGCAGTACGGAACGCCCTTCTTTCTTTATTTCCTGGATCGACTCCGTAAAGGCCGCTTCCATCAGCGGGTCAAGGCCGGAGGTAGGCTCATCCAATACAAGCAGCTCCGCCCTGGAAGCCAGCGCCGCCACAAGAGCGACTTTCTGGCGGTTTCCCTTGGAGTAGGTCCGGGCCTTCTTGGTAGGATCGAGGTCGAACCTTTCTATCATCTTCCTTTTGCGCTCGGGCTCCAGGCTTCCGGATAAAGAGCCAAGCACATCTATTACTTCTCCGCCGGTCAGCTTCGGCCACAGGGCGACATCGCCAGGCACATAGACTAGCCTTCGGTGCAGGGCGACGGCATCCTTCCACGGATTGCCTCCAAGCAGGGATATCCTGCCTTTATCGGCTCTGAGCAATCCGAGCAATATACGGATAGCTGTGGTTTTACCGGCTCCGTTCGGGCCGAGAAACCCCACGACCTGTCCCTCGGGTACGAAAAAGTTGAGACCGCGCAGGGCCTGGACTTTCCCAAAACTTTTATACAAATCCCGGACCTCAATGATGTAAGACTCTGACATGATAAAACCCCTTTCCATTTTAATCATAGTCTGTTTTTAAATATATTCCGTTCAAACAGCAGCATTAAGAATACTAGTTGGTTTCGAAATCAAGGCGGACTTCGTTCTCCTTGTTCTTCTTTTTTACTAAATATCTCGCACAATGCCTTCAATATGGAATCGTCTTTGAGCAACGGAGTGGTCATCGACTCGACCTGAGCAATAACGAGCTCCGGACGCTTCCAGATGCTCCTCACAAATTTGAGAGGGTCATCCGGCTGCTCCAGAAGATACCGGAGCAGCATATAGCCTATTGTCTGCATGCTCCAAAATTCCGAGCGGGCGGACTCGTTGACCGAGGGATTGATAAGCCCTTGATCCAGTGAGACCTTCATGATCTCTTCGGTCTCAACCAACAGCTCGCTCATGAACTTACGGGCAGCGGAGCCCCCATCGGCAAGAGATCGAAGCATGTATACGAATATCATCCCAGACTCTTCCGAAAGCTCTTCAACAGCCCCTACGGAAGCGACAGGCGAGACGACCGCCTTTACTTCGAGCTCGTGATAGCGCTTTAGAACTTCCGCATCGCACGCCTTTCGCAGGGACTGCTTGGAATGAAAGTGGTGGATGACCAGGCCGGGGGAAACACCGGAGGCGACAGCGATATTCCGGACGGAAGCTTTGCTGCCATAACGGGCAAACGCTTCAATCGCCGCATCAAATATCCTTGCTTTGGCGGTAAGGTCTTCCGGGGTGGCGGTGCGCCATATTCTTTTTTGTTTTTCATTCTCTATTGAACTCATGTTTAATATATTAAACACTTGTTTAGTGCTTGTCAATAGTACAATATTTCCTGCTCCGATCGGCGCAATCGCCCGCGCCAACCGAAATACGTGACCATCGGATCAAAAAACGTGACGATCCGCACCTGGAAATCATAAAAGCATCTTACTAGAATTATATATAGTTGGGTGAGGTGCTTATGAAAAAACAAAAGACAGCAGTGCTTTTTTTATCCGTCCTTCTATTTTTCCACTTGTCCTTTTCCGCCTATTCGGAAGCCAATTCCCAGACCGCTTCGGCAGAAGAGCTGTCGAAAGCGCCGGCAGAGGCCATGACAAATCAACAGCCAATATGCGGTCAGATCGATCCGGACCGCAATTTGGCGTATGTGGTCGCTTCGGACCGAGGGGAATTCTCTGTAATCGACATTCAAAATCCGGACAAACCTGTCCACATGGCGTCTCTTGAGATTTCAGACCCGGAGCCGGTTTCGTCCATGCTATTCCCGGGCGACTTTGTTTACCTGCTTTCCGGTAATTCGGTACAGGTGGTTGATGTATCAAAGCCTCTTGAACCAGTGTGGTGTAGCCAGATCGCAGTTCAGACGGATTACCCTCTGGAAGGGATAGTGATGGATGGACAACGCATCTATTTATATAATCGCGGCAGCGTACAGGTTTTCTCGCTGGAGGACAATCCGGCTTTGCCTGTATTTGCGGGTTTCTTCGAGGTGAATGCGGAAGCAGGCAAGGAACTGACGGACATTGCAGTCCGCAATGGGGTTGTGTATGCGGCGATGGGGTCCGGAGGAGTACATATTTATTCTTTTAAAGATCCCGAACACGTTTCGGACATCGGCAGAATATCGGAAGTTCAAGGAGCCTGTGAGGATATCGCGCTGGCAGGTGAATTGGTACTGATGCGGATATCCCATTCCGATCCCGCTTTGAGTCGCATTGAAGTAATGAATGTCTCAGACTCCGCAAATCCCAAATACAAAGGAAGCATCCGGAATTACGGCATACATATGGAAGACAGTGATGCCGCCGCATATGGGAATATGCTGGTTCTTGCGGACCATTCGAAGAGGGTCCGGTTAATCAATCCGGAAAAGAACGGGGACGGACAGGTTGGCTATATCGATGCAGCCGCAATTCCGATCTGCATCAAAATCCGGGAAGGAAGCCTGTACCTTTTGGACGAAAGCGGCGGATTCCATGTCATACAGATGGAGCCTTCCGTATTCACACAAGCCGGAATATCCGGCACGACAGCCAGCGCGATATCCGGTACGACAACCGGCGTGAAGCCGGGCAAAAGCGAAAAAACGGCGTATATCACAATAGACGACGGACCGTCCAGGAACAATACCACCAAAAATCTGGATACGCTAAAGAAATATGGAATAAAGGCGACCTTTTTTGTATTGCCCAGGGAACATCTGGACGATATATATAAAAGAATTCTGGAAGAAGGCCATGTGCTCGGAAATCATTCCAGCGTTCACGACTACAATTATCTCTATAGCTCGACGGCTAATTTTGAAAAAGATGTGATCAAGGCCCGGGATTTCATATACAAGAAATTGGGCTATACCACGACGGTCTACCGTTTTCCCGGCGGCACCATGGGGCGCAAAAAAAGCGTCGTCGCAGAAAGGACGGAAATCCTGAAGAACCTGGGATACCGGTATTTTGACTGGGATGTTTCCACGGCCGACACAGACCCTAATCTGAGCAAATACGGAAGTGAGGAGAAAATCGTCAATCTCCTGGCGAACAACGTGATTAAAAATACAAAAGGGAAAAAGAAGCTGATCATCCTGATGCACGATTCCGCAGGAAAAGCATATACCGCCAAGGCCTTGCCGAAGATTATCGAGGGATTGCAGAAGCAGGGCTATGGATTCGATGTCTTGACGAATTATTAAGGTATATCGGTCTAAAGGGAGGCGAATTATTTTAAAAAATACTGCTCGCACCTATCTTTCACTAATCATTCTTCTGGCACTTCTGTGCTCGGTGGGAGGACAGCCCGCGGCGGCGGCGGCGGCCGGCATTCCGGCCGGAAATGTATATGTTGACGACAAACTGCTGAATTTCAAGATCGGGGAAGCTGATAAAAACCTGATGGTTCCTGCCGACGTCATTTATCCCGCCCTGGGTGCGACCTGCAAAATGAATAGAACCGCAGGGACCTTGAACGTCAAGCTTGGCTTGAAAAGCTTTGCAATCCGTGAAAATAATTATGATATCATGATAGGCGATAAAAGAGTTCCGATGGAGGACAAGCCTTCCTTCTCCGGCAAGCACATGATGGTTCCTCTTCGTGCCGTAGTGGAAAGCGTCGGCGGGGGAGTCAAATGGGATGGCAGTCGAAAAGCATGGCAGGTTTATACCAGGGACCGGCTGGAGAGCATGGTCGATATCATGGGAGACGGAACGACGCTAAAGAAAAAGCTTTCTTCCTATGAGAAATATTTTTCGGATGACAAGGTTGTTTTTTGGTCCGCCTTTCGTGACGGAGCCGCTATTTACCGCTCCGATAAAAACGGGAAGAACGGGGAAAGGCTGCTGGACAGGGCTACAGAGATTATCGGACTGGACAAGGACAACATCTACTATATTGATCATTCGGAAAACAACCATCTGTACCGCATCCGCAAGGACGGAACAAAGCCGGTGAAGCTTGTGGCCGGTTCCGTGTCCGACGCGTCTCTCAAAGGGGATACCATCGAATATTACAGCCTGGAAAACGGTTTGGCGAAATGCTCGGTCCGGACAGACGGCAGCGGATACAAGCTTTTACAGGACGAGATTACGGTCATGGACGGGGATTGGACCATACAGGGAAATCAGACGCTCCAGGGAAAAAATATTCTCCTGAAAGGGGACCTCCGGATCGGCGAAGGCGCTTCGCTGACACTGGAAAACACAAGACTGGTTTTTGATACGGGGAAGGATACCGGTTCTTTGACGAAACGAAGGCTTGAAGTAAAAAACGGAACTTTTATCCTGAAGGGCGGTACCCTCCGGTCTACAAGACAGGACAACGGAATCGATTTTTACGCGGAAGCTTCGGAAATAAAAATTCAGGGAAGCAGGATCTCCAATATTATCGGCAATATCATGCTGGAGCGCTGCAGCAATGTGGAAATGGCGGACAATTACGTGCTGGACAGCGCCACCAGTGGATTTGTGAACAGCAACAACTGCAGCGGCGCGCTCTACACGGACAACGTCATCATTAACAAGGACCGGGGAAGTATGTCCTGGATCACTTTCCTTTCCGGCTCCCGTGCGACGGGTCTGATCATCCGGGACAATGTCTGCGTAGACCAGGGAGAGTGCTTGTTCCTGCAGCAAGGCTCCGACGGCCTCATATCCGGGAATCTGGTTCTGGGAGACCAGTACTGGCTGGGTCTTTCACTCCGTCATGATGCCGGGAATTCCACCTACGACAATAATTTTCTTCAACAAAATTACGACGACGGATATCAAATCAATGATGTGAGCAATACCAATGCAGTGAATGCCGATACGCTGGATTCGACGACGACCTTTTCAAGAAATGTCGTGAACAATTCCGGAAGAGCTTTCCAAATGCAGAACATGAGCAATTGTGTTTTCGATTCCAACAGGGCATGGATGCAATTGTTCAATCCGCAGGACAACCGCATTGAGCTTGCCGCCGTAAGCATGCAGTATTCCCATCACAATGAAATCCTCAATAACACCTTTGAATCCTGGAACGGGACCAGCGGCCTGCAAGCCTTCTTCTGCACGGAAAACCGGGTGGAAAACAACACGTTTTCCGGCTTCAAATACGGAATCGAATTGTGGAACAAGTCGGATGGCAACAGCATTCGGGGAAACCGCGTCGTGGATTGCGTCAGCAGCATTCTCACCAATGGATCCCAAAACAACAAGGTTTCCGGGAACGCCTTGATTTCGACAAAGAATGCAAAGATAAATGTCTATAACAGTGGCAGCAATCAATGGTCCTCCAATTATTATTCCGATCAGAGCGTGACGGGGCCGAGGAAGCTCGATAAAGCGGGAACAGATCCTTCTCCGCTGCCGAAGCAGCCCGGGATGAAGAAAGTCCAAAGCGTCTATACAGCCAGGGCATTCGATCTGAAACGGATGACCGATACGTACGATTTAGAGAAAAGCAGCGGCAGAATTTCTGAAAATGAGCTTTGGAAGGATAAAACGGTCCACTATGACGTCGGACATGACTTCAAGGTACTGAAGGGCGCAACGTTGACCCTTGAAAATGTAACTTTCCTGGCTCCGGTCTTTTATAAATCCGAGCCGGAGATATATATTGAGGCGGGGGCGTCCCTGATCCTGAAAAACAGCAGGATTGTTGCCGATCCCAAGGGAATGCCATTCTATTTCCGGGTTGAGAACGGGGCAACCTTTATCGCTGAAAACTGCACTTTTGAAAACATAAGTGAACTCAATATATGCGGCGCAAAGAGCGTGATCCGGAACTGCACCTTTACGGACTGTTTTGAAGCGTTAGCCTTGGGGATGGGGGATGATGCCAAAATCGAAAATTGCAAAATCGTCAATTCCTTTGAGGGCATCCGTTTCTATTCCTATTCCGGTGAGAAGGCCAAAATATCCGGCATTAAGGAAACGAATATCACCGCGAAATTCGTTGAGCCCGGTTTATAAGCATCCCTTCGACCTTGAAGAGGAAAGCGTATCTCTATTATTTGGCAATGCCGAGTGATATAGTATATTTATTCTGTTATATGTTGCAAGAAAGATTTTGCATTATCTATTATATTGAATTTTTCAACATGTGAGGTACAGGCCGTATGAACCTGGAGGGCCGGTTGATTGGCGATCGATACAGAATACTCCATTTTATCGGAGAAGGCGGCATGAGCCGTGTCTACAAGGCTGCGGATACGGTACCTGACTGCTTTGCCGCAATTAAGTTCATGAAGGAAGGGGTAACCTCCCATTACCTGGAGGACCGGATCCGGTTCAAAAGGGAAGTGGAGATCGCCGGGAAGCTGCGCCATCCGGGAATTGCCCGGATCTTCGGCTCGGGGGAGTACGAAGGGCTCCCTTATATCGTCATGGAGTTTCTGGAGGGTCAGAGCTTCGAGTCTTATCTCAACGGGCGCATTCCCATAAACAAGAAATATGCTCCGGACTACAGGGAAATCACCGGGATTTTTCTCAAATTGGCTGAAATTCTGGAATATGTCCACCGCAGCGGCGTTGTCCACCGGGATGTCAAGCCGGGCAACTTCTTTGTCAGCGGCGAAGGAGACGATTTGCAGTTCATACTGCTGGATTTCGGCGTCGCACAGATCATGGAACTGGCAGAAATAAAGGAGGAGGCGGAGATTTCCGGTACCTTCGGATACATGTCGCCGGAAGCAACGGGACGTCTGACCGGCGGGGCGGACGAGCGCAGCGATCTTTATTCCCTGGGAGTTATTTTTTACCGGCTCCTGACCGGCGTGCTTCCCTTTGAAGAGCCGGATATCGGCCGGCTCCTGCACAAACAGGTCGCGGTGGAGCCGCCGCCTCCGGAGATCGTTAATCCTTCCGTTCCGAAAATCTTAAGCGGCATCGTAATGAAGCTGATCGAAAAAGATCCCGATTCCAGGTATCAAAGCGCCGGAGGCTTGATCCACGATATAAACAAAGTCCTGGTGGGAGAAACGGAATTCGTGCCAGGCTCTACGGATAGTAAACAAAGGTTGACGTATCGGACCAGACTGATTGGCAGAGAGAAAGAGATGAGCAGGCTTATTGAGCTGCTGAACGAAGCCGGACGCGGAAAAGGCGGCGTCTGTCTGATCGGCGGGGAGGCCGGCAGCGGGAAAAGCAGGCTGGTGGACGAGTTCAGGGATTACGCGGACAAGCGCGATATCCTGCTCGTGGGAGGCCGTTGTCTGAATCACCAAAGTAAATCTCCTTATCAGCCCTTTTGCGACGCGTTGGATGAGTACCTGATCCGATTGGAGAAACAGGACGGTGCGGCTGCGGACGGGAAGAAAATGCAGTGGCTGAAAGAGCGATATGAAGAGTGGGGAGAAATCCTGGTCCGCCTGAACCCGAGAATGCGGAAAATCTTCGGCGAAACGAGGGAGCTCATCCCGCTGGAGCCCGACAGGGAGACGCAGAGGTTTCTGGCAGTGACGTCCGGATTTTTCTGCGATATGGCCGCTGCTGCGGACAACGGATTTATCCTTCAGTTGGACGATCTGCAATGGGCGGACGAGGGCAGTATTCGCCTGCTCGATGAAATTGCGGCCAGAATCGGAGAATCCGGCCTGATGCTTGTCGGCTCCTACCGGGATAATGAGGCTTCCCTTGGAACGCGGCTGGCCGGCCGGGATGCCGAATCCGCAGGGCAGAGCGATACGCCGGCAAAGCGGGTTTTTGAGATTAAGCTGGGGAAATGGGACATCCGGGCGGTCAACGAAATGCTTTCCTGTATTTTCGGCGGCGATGGAGACAGCATGCCCGAACTCTCGGGATATCTTTGCAACAAGTCCGAAGGGAATCCCCTGTTTGCATTGAGTATTCTGCGGGAATTGGCCGAAAACGGAGCCGTTTACCGGAAAGACGGAAAGTGGAGGGCGGAAGCCGAAAAGCTGAGCCGGATTTCCATACCGGGCGGAATTGTCGACATCATTCTCGAAAGAATCGGCCGATTGACGGAACCGGAAAAGGAAATACTCAGCCATGCCGCCATTATTGGAAGGGAATTCGACATCGAGCTGCTGTGCCGCGTGATGGGACGTCCTCTGGACGAAACGGTGGAATTGACCGATAAGGCCGTATCCCTTCAATTCCTGGAAACAAGCACACACAAGGGCCGGCTGCTGTTTGCCCACGACCGCATCAGGGATGCTTTTTTCAGCAGAATGAGGGAAAAGGAGAGGCAAGCCGTTCACCGGGCAATCCTGGAGGGACTGGAGGAAAGAAAGCGGGACCCCTTTTCCGATGCCGTGTACCAATTGGCCCACCACGCCATTGAAGCCGGGATGGAGGAGAAAATTCTGGAATATGCCGTTCCGGCGGCGGACAGGGCAAGCGCCGCCTATGCGAATGAAGAAGCGATCCGCTTTTATCAAATCGCACAGTTGCTTTTCGAAAAACGGTTGCCCGGATCCCGCGAGCATTGGGCCGGGGTCAGTGAAAAGCTGATCGGCCTTTACCTGCTGGTGGGAAGGAACGACGATGCGATTCGCATGTCGGAAGAACTGCTTCCGGTGCTTGAGGTTCCCGTCGGCAAGGCCGGAATATACCGAAAAATCGGGATTGCCTATTTTAAAAAAGGGGATTGGAAAAATTGCGAAGCATATATAGCCAGGGGTCTCCGGCTTCTCGGGGAGAAGACCCCGATCCGGAAAGCCGAGGTTTTTGTTTCCCTTGCAGGGCAGGTGGTAATACACCTGCTGCATGGCCTGTTCCCGCGAAAAACGCCAAGGAAATCCATTTCACAGGACCTTGAGGAAAAAAAGGAAATTGCCTGGTCCTATTATACCCTCAATTGGATGTACGTACTCACTGATGTTTTCAAAGTCATCTACAGCGCTGTCCGGTCTTTGAATCTCACGGAAAGCAAAATCGGGCCTTCCAAGGAACTGGGAACGAGTCTCAGCATATATGCGGGCTTGTGCATGACGGTTTCTCTTTTTAAGAGAGGGTTAAAATTTCATCAAAGGGCGTTACAGGTCCGAAACGATCTGGACGACAGATGGGGGCAGGCCCAGACCTTTCAATTCCTCGGATACAACCGGAACTGGAGGGGCGAATATGCGCAAAGCACACAATGCTTTGAAACCTCCGTTGCAATGTTCCGGCAGATCGGGGATTTATGGGAGGAAGGGCAGTCTCTGCTCGGCATGACCGGGGTTTCAATCTATACCAATGCTTATGAGAAAGGGATCAGCGACATCCGCCGTTACTTTGAACAAAGCAAAAAGGTAAACAACACCTACGGGATGAATGCCGCCAGACAATCCTGGGCGCGGCTGCTGATCGAGATGGGAAAGTTTGACGATGCGGAGGAGATGCTGCAGGCGTCGGTTATATCCACACGCGAAAATGATATCCTGGTCCTGCATTGCCTGGCGCATGGCTACCTTGGATTTTTATACCTGGAAAGCGATCAATACGACCGGGCGGTTGAAAGTCTTGAACGGTCCAAAGGGTACTACCGGGAAAACAATTTTTTGCGCGATCCCCTGCTGCAAATTTTCCCGCACCTTGCAGAAGCTTATGTGAAGAAGCTGCGGGAGAATTTTCGAAGAACAGGGATACGGCCATCCGGGAAAGAACTTCGGAAAGCACGGCTGCTTTGCAGGGAGGCGCTGAAAGAGACAAAACGATGGATCAGTCATTTTCCCCCTGCCATCCGGGCGGTTGCCGGATTTTATGCTTTGATCGGGAAAACGGCAAAGGCAGAAAAGCTGTATAAAAGAGGGATAGAATATTCCAAAAAATTAGGGCGGCAATACGAGGCTGCAAAAGGGTACTTTGAGTATGGCCTGGTTCTTGAATCGCTGGGAAAGCAGCGGGAAGCGCTTGAGAATTTCCAAAAGGCCCATGAATTATTTGACGGAATCGGCGCAAAGGCTTATGTAAAAAAGTGCGAGGCGGTCCTTCCGAAAGAACCTTCCGGGGAAAGGCTTTCCGGCGGCTTGACCGCCAGGGACAGGCTCCGGTACGAAAGACGGATGAACATGGTACTTGCCACGGGAAAGCACATAAGCTCTATCCTGGATCTGGACGAATTGCTGAAAAGGATTATGGAAGATGTGGTAGAGCTTGTAGGCGCTGAGAGAGGAGTGCTTCTCTTGTATCCGGAGGGCGGGGAAAAGCTCCAGGCAAGGGTTTTTCATAATGTCAGCAGGGAAAAAGAGATGGAGGACGGGCAAAGCGTTAGTGTCAGCATCATTTCAAAGGTTGAAACGGAAAAAACTCCGCTTTTGATAGCCGACGCGCTTTCGGAGGAGCTTTTCAAAACTAGGTCAAGCGTGGTCCTTAACGCGGTCAAATCCGTTATTTGCGTACCGATCGCGGTCAAGGGAGAAATGATGGGCGTCATTTATCTTGAGAATAATCTTGTAAACAATCTTTTCAGTGAAGACGATCTGGAAATCATAAGCATCATTGCCGGACAGGCTGGAGTCTCCATACAGAATGCCAGAATGTATTCCCATCTCAAAGAGTACCTGAACCAAATCGAAAAGTCGAAAGACGAGATTGCCGAATGGAATAGAAAGCTTGAAATGCGCGTGGAAGAACGTACCGAGGAATTGAATGAAAGAAATCATGAGCTTGCCGCTGTGGTAGCGCAGTTAAAGGAACATGCGGATATGGTGGAAGAGCTGGCGGTGGCAAGGGAAAGAAACCGGTTCGCCATGGACGCCCACGATCACCTGGGCCACACCTTGACGCTGCTGATCAAGCTCCTGGAGGTGAGCCGCCTGACCTGCCTGGAGCGCCCGGAAAAAATGGCGGCGAACCTGGCCGACGCGTCGGAGATCGCAAGAGAAGGCCTGGAGCAGCTTCGGAATTCCATTAAGGGACTGACGACGGCCAGCGGAAAGGAATATAATTTGCTGAGCGCGCTGAAGGGGCTGGCTGAAAATTTTGAAGCGCTGGGCATCCATGTGGAACTGACGATACAGGGAATCGGCTCCCTGAAGGAGCCGGAGCGGATCAACACGCTGTACAACCTTTGCATGGAAGCGATGACAAACGCCGTGCGGCATGGAAAGGCAAAAAATATTTCTGTTATTATCAAAAAGGAGGACGGATTCCTGCGAGCGGTCCTTTTCGACGACGGCTGCGGCTGCGAGGCCATTGGGCAGGGCTTTGGGCTGACCGGCATGGAAAAGAGGATTCGGGCGGTGAACGGAAGCATCACCTTCAGCTCCGGCCCGGGCGAGGGCTTCCTGATCCACGCGGAAATCCCGCTGCCGGAGGAGTATGCGATATGATTAAAGTACTGATTGCCGACGACCAGAAGCTCCTGAGGGAAAGCCTGAAAACCATCATCGAAACGGACAGGGAAATCCAGGTCACCGGATGCGCGTCAAACGGGCAGGAAGCCTTTGAACTGTGTGGGAAAGCCCTGCCCGACGTAGTCCTCATGGATGTCCGAATGCCCGATTGCGACGGCGTGGAGGGAACCAGGCTGATCAAGGAGAAATATGCGGGTGTCAAGATTGTGATGCTAACGACCTTCGAAGATGAAAAGAACATGGCGGAAGCCCTGGAAAGCGGGGCCGACGGCTATATTTTCAAGGACGTGACACCCGAGGAGCTCATACGGGTGATCAAAAACGCAGCGGAAGGCTTTCTGGTATTCAGCAGGAAAACGGAAAGGATCCTGCTGAGAAGCTTCACTTCCAGGGAAGGCGGAAGAGAAGGGGCGGATAATCGCAGCCGGGAGAACACGGGCCGAGGTCCCCAGGCCTTGCTGAAGCCCGGGGAAATGGAAATCCTGCAACTGATCGCGGAAGGGAAAAGCAACAGGGCGATCGCGGAGACGGTTTTCCTCAGCGAGGGCAGGGTGAAAAACATCGTGTCCGAAATCCTTGACAAGCTCGGCTTGAAGGACAGGTACGAACTGCTGAGCTTCGCCTATAAAAATCACCTGATCAGGTAATCCCGTGATCCCGTGATTCGGAACGGATCATAGGAAACCCGATCGAAAAAGGTACTGGTGGCTGGGAAATCGTGACGTTCGGCATGTGGAGAGAAAAATTTCATCGACTGATGAGGAGGTTCTGGGTTATGAAGAGGAAAAGGATCTTGTTTTTATTCATTCTGATGACGATTTTTTGGGTAAGCAATGTTCCGGTCTCCTTGTCGGCAACCGGGAATGGAGCTTCCAATCCCGTACTGGACGGAAAGGCCGACAGGTTTGCCGACGGTATCCCGCTGGAAACCAAGCTCTCCAAATACGAAAAATATTTCGACAACGGGAAGTACCGGTTTTATGCGAATTTGCGGGACGGCGCGTCCCTTTACCGTTCCGATAAAAATGCGGCAAACAAAATCCGTCTTGTCGATGCAGCCTGTGAAATTGTCGGCGTTGACAATGATTATGTATACTATATTAACTGCTCGGACGAATATAAGCTTTATAGAATCGATGCAAGCGGAAAGCATAACGGAAAGCTTGTTGACAAGCCTGTAGAAAGTGCGGAACTGAAAGGCGGAAGGATCTATTTCTACAGCATTTCCAACGGAGTGGAATATTTTTCTTTCGATCGGAATGGGAAAAACCTGAAAAAAGAAAAAACGGAGATCGAAATACGGGACGGGGATTGGACCGTCGATGGAAATCAGACGGTGGAAGGCAAGACGATCAGCTTGAGCGGAAATCTGAACGTGATGCAGGGCGCCGCCCTAACCCTGAAAAACTGCCGCCTGATCTTCAATACCGGAAGCCCGGGACAGCCGGTCATTGAAAGGAAGTTTTCCGCAGGCGAGGGGACCAACGTTATTATCGATCACAGCAGCATCCAGTCCACAAACCCGATGTGCGGGATTCTAACGGATTTTCACGGCATGCAGCTGAAGGTTGACCATTCACGCCTGGCTGGCTTCAATGGCGGATTACGCCTTTCGAATTGCGATAATCCGGTTATTACGGGGAACTTATTCTACAATAGAATGGAATATAACTGCGTTTCAGCAGATTGGGCGGCCGGGCTGCTTGTAAAAGACAATATCATGATTATGCCCTCCCGGACGGACGAGTACCCTCCGATCAACATCTGCATTGGTATTTCACACTGTACGGATTCCAAAGTGACCGACAATGTTCTTGTCCGACAGCAGGAAGTCATTTACGTATTTACCGGCTCGAACAATAATATCATATCCGGCAATATGATATTGGGGGATGAATTCTTCGCAGGGCTCTCCGTGCGGCATGACGCAGGAAACAATATTCTCGAGGGCAACTTTATCCAGGCTTACTACAACAACGGCTACAACCAATATGCCCGCGACAGGTGGAACTTCGGAATTTATTATGACACCTGCATATCCTCCAATATTTTTCGCAACAATACGATCGTAAACTGCTGGACAGGCATAGGAGCAAGGTATGTTTCCAACAGCGTTTTCGATTCGAACCGGATAACAAGCGGGATGAAGAGAAAGCCGGACGGCGATGTGGAGCCTTTGCTGGGAATCGAATCCATTCGTTCCTACAACAATCAGTTTATCAATAATACCTTTGAAGGAGTGGACGGAGACGGGGCAATGTTCCTGGCATCCCCTGACAATCGGTTGGCCGGCAACAGTTTCAGGGGGTACAACTACGGACTGGGATTCTGGTACGGTTCTGACAGCAACACGATTCAGGACAATCTGCTGGAGAACAATACGGTAGGGATCGTAACAGACAAAACCGATAAAAACGCATTTACAGGAAATACATTCAAACAGGGGAGCCGATATCAAAGCTTCGCCTATGACTCCGGCACGAACCGGTGGACGGGAAACTTCTGGGGGAAAAAGCAGACAGGTGCATACCGTATTCCCGGAGGCGGAAAGGATGAAAAGCCGTTGGGGGCGGCTCCAAAAACGGTGGCCTTTAAATCATCCGGTTATGCGAAGGAATATACGGAGCCTGCGGATACGACATCCTATTACCGCCTGAATGTAACCGATCACATGATTATCAAGGACAAGACCGAGGATTTCAAATATTATGCGATTGTTGTGGAAAAAGGCGGAACGCTTGAGTTGCGCAACGCCACGCTGCAGTGCACCAAATTCAGAAACCAGGAGCCTGATGTGGAGATCCGGCCGGGCGGTACGCTGATCATGGAAGGAAGCAGAATTCTGGCCGGTGAAAAGGACATCTACGTTGCGATCACCGCGTATAACGAGAGCAACATCACAATAAGAAACAGCACCTTCAAGAACCTTCTGGGTTTCGGCGTTCAATGCAATGGGGCGGTAATTGAAAGATCGAACTTCGACGGCTGCTTCCAGGCGCTTACCGTTTATGGCCAGAACTGCACCGTATCCGACTGCACATTTTCAAATTGCTATTCCGGCCTGAGAGTTGGGGGCTGGGGCAGTACGTTCAGAAACAACAAAACATACAATTCCATAGTCGATTTCATATTGCCGACCGCCCGTTAAATATTTCAAAATTCATTGAATTCCCCTACGCCGATTTGGTACAATAAACTCATGGGCGCTTCTGGTAACTCCGTTGCGGGAAGCGTTCCTTTTTATAGGGTGGAGGATCCCTGAATGCTGAAATTGAAAATGAGGTTTATCGGTTTATTAACCGTGCTTGCAGTCCTGTCGTCCCTTGTTTGTCCGGCCGTTCCGGCTCTGGCTGCAACCGGCGCAAGTGCGGCGGCCGCTGTTCCGAAACAGGCCGTTTCGGAAACGGATGCTTCCGTGGAAGAAGTGATCAAAAATTTGAGTCCCTCCGTCGTCGGCATTATCGGAAAGCTCAAGCCGAGCAGCGAAAGCTACAGCAGCTCCGGCGAAAATCTGGTATTCGGCAGCGGCGTGATATACAAGTCCAACGGGTACATCGTGACGAACGCCCATGTGGTAGCCGACATGGAGACCATCGTTGTCGTGCTTTCCAGCGGCAAAGCCTACAAGGCCCGCCTGAAGGCCATTGACGAGCAGTCCGACCTTGCCTGCATCAAGATCGACAAGGGTATGCTCAAGCCCGCCGTATTCGGCGATATCAGCCAGGTGGCCGTCGGAAAGCCGGTGGTTGCCATAGGCACTCCGTTGTCCTTTTCGCTTCGCAATTCTGCTTCCAAAGGGATCATAAGCGGAATCAACCGTTCCACGGACGGCGAATACCGCTTCATCCAGTCGGATGCGGCGATCAACGGCGGGAACAGCGGCGGTCCGCTGGTGGACCTGTCCGGGCGCATCATCGGCATAAATACGTCGAAATATGCGGGCTACGGAGTGGAGGGCTTAAGCTTTTCGATACCGGTGGATACCGTAAGCTATGTGCTGGGCCAGTTTGAAAAATACGGGAAAGTCAAAAGGCCCTATCTCGGCGTCGTGTTCGTCGAGGGGGTGGCGGCGCGTTACGGTCTGCCGTCCAACGAGGGGTTGACGATCACCGATATTGTCAAGAATTCTCCCGCGGAGAAGTACGGCCTTGAAATCAACGACGTGCTGATGGAGGTCAACGGGGCGGAAGTGACGACCATCATCGATTATAATGAAGAATTGAAGAAATATCTTCCCGGGAGCTCCGCAACGCTCACGGTCAGGAGGAACGGCAGGGAAATCAGCCTGAAGGCCGTTTTTGGCGAAAAAGAACAATAAGTCTCTGGAGGACCGAATGCATAGAAGTAACTTACTACGACAAATAAAGCCGCTTGTGGCGGGAATCCTTTTTCTATTCTCCGTCTTTCTTTATCCCGCCGCGGCGTATGGCGCGTCCGCTCAAGCGCAGGATTCCCTTGAAATCCTTTTGACCGAGGGGAAAGCTTCCCTGACCGCAAACGGCGTGTCCGTGCCCTGTCAGAAGCCTTTCAAAAAAGACGGCATGCTGTACATACCGCTAAAAACCGTCCTGGAAACCATGGGGGCCGATGTGGAAGCCGCTGCCGACGGCACCGTGCTTGTGACCTTCCGGGATGCTGCCGCGAAAGTGAAAACCGGCGTCCGGGAATTTACGGTGAACGGGGAGAAAAAGGTTCTTCCGGCAGCTCCGGCCCTTTCAGGCAATACGCTCATGATCCCGCTGGACTTTGTAAAGCTTTGCTTTGATGTAACCGCCGCATATGACGATAAGACCGGAAAAGCGACGATCCTTTTAAAGGACGACGGCTCCCTTTCGGACCTGTCGTTCCTGACGGGCAGCGTTACCGCAAGCAAGGCGGGAAACAGCTATTTCGGCTGGAGCATATCCCTGCCGACGGGAACCCGCGTCGCAACCAATTCCTTCAGTTCAAAATACGTTCTGTTTGAAAACGACCATTACGGTTTTGACCTTGAGATTTCCGCCATCTCCAGCGGCGGGAAAAACTTGCAGCAATATTATGAAGGACTGAAAGAGGACCCATATACCGTCCTGGGAGAGGAACCGCTGGATGTTTCGTTGAACCTGGAGGCAAAGCCCCAATACATTGAAATATTGTCCAACGATTCCTATGATGAAGCCGTTTACGGACGGTTATACGTCAAGGGCGGCAATTGCCTCAGCGTAGTGGTCACCTCCTATGACGAAGTGAATCCTTCCAAGCTGAAAAAGGACAGGACCGTCAAAGAAATGACGGATTCCTTCAGCCTGGACTACAAGGGAGGCGGAACCGATACCGCCGATCTTTCCAGCGTGAAGAACGGGCTCGCCCGGTACAGCAGTTACGTGACCTCCGAGACCACCGGGAAAAAGTATCTTTCGTGGGAAATGAGCGTTCTGCCGGAGTGGGATCTGAAAAGCGCCTCTTCTTCGACGCCTCTCAATGTCCAGTTCGATGGGGCTGCCGGCGAATATATCAAGGTGGAGCTGGATATCCCGGATGAAAAGGAGGATACGGAGGCGGCAGGGAAAAAGCTGGTGGAATCCTACGCCAAAAATTTCAATCCGGCGTTCTATGCCTTGAAATCCTCCGGCCTGACCCGGACGGAAGGCTTGAACTGCTATGAGCTGTCCTTTGAGGTGAAATACGGAAGCAAGCTTTATCATTATATAGAACGGCTTATCGTTGAAAACGGCATCCTTTACGACATCACCTTCAAATCGCCGGCGGAGGCGTTTACAAAAGAGTTGCCGAATTTCAACAAAATGGTCGCCACTTTCAAGACAGCCGCCTCCGACAAGGACAAGATACTGGATGTGCTGCAGAAGGAAGAATTCAACGATACGAAAAACAATGTGGGCAAGGACGACACCCAGGTAATCTATGAGAATAAAACGTACAAGTGGAAGCTGACCCTGCCCGGATACTGGCAGAAAAGCAGTTCCTCGGGGCAAAGCCTGGAAAGCTTCTACGACGCGAATGCCGGCGCCCTGATCGCCGTCGAGGCATCCTCCGCGAAGACCGGCGAGACGGCGAAAACGGACAAGGAACGCTTCCTTTCCATGCGGTTTTACGATAAAATAACGGATAAGCCGTTAAAAACAATCACCGAGCAGGACAAGGACAGAAGCGTTACGATTTATCAATACCGGATCGACAACGCTGAAAGCGAAACCTACGCGGATGTGTATTATTACGTGTTCGAAGAAGGCGGATATCGGTATTGCTTCATGACAATGATTCCGGACCTGACCACCAGTGAATTCAACCTGGACAGCCTGAAAAGCATCCGGGAATCGCTCGAAATCGCGAAATAAGGTTAAAACCGGCTGAAAGGCCGTTTGGAGTAGATTATGCAGGAGAAAAGGGAGCCTCTGGCTTACAGGATGAGCCCGAGGTCGATTGAGGAATTTGTCGGGCAGGAGCATATTACAGGCAAGGGGAAAATGCTGTACCGGATGATCAAGGCGGACAGGATTTCTTCCGTTATCCTTTACGGACCCCCGGGGACGGGGAAGACCTCTCTTGCCCGGATTATCGCGGCGACGACGAAATCCAGCTTCGAAAAGCTGAATGCGGTTACGGCCGGTGTCGCCGACATCAAACGGATCGTTTCCGATACCCAGAATCCGATGCTGAATCCAAGCGGCCGAACCGTCCTTTTCGTAGACGAAATCCACCGGTTCAACAAGGCCCAGCAGGACGCGCTTCTTCCATACGTGGAGAACGGGACGATCGTGCTGATCGGCGCGACGACGGAGAACCCCTATTTTGAAGTGAACAAGGCTTTGATCTCCCGTTCTTCCGTCTTTATGCTGAAGCCGCTGAACAACAGCCACATCGAACAAATCCTCCGGGCCGCGATAAAGGAACGGGAACGGGGCCTCGGGGAATACGACCTGTCGGTGGAGGACGAAGCGCTCCAATACCTGTCCGAAGTGTCCAACGGCGACGCCCGTATGGCGCTGAACGCCATGGAACTGGCGGTTATGACCTCCGAGTTGGAGGCGGACGGGCGGATTCATATCAGCCTGGGAACCATTGAGGAATGTGTACAGAGAAAGGCGATCACTTTTGACAAATCCGGCGAAGCTCATTATGATAATATCAGCGCTTTTATCAAGTCCATGCGGGGAAGCAGTCCCGATGCGGCGGTGTTTTATCTGGCCCGGGCGTTGTATGCCGGAGAAGACCCGGAATTTCTGGCACGGCGGATCATCATCTGCGCGTCGGAGGACGTGGGAATGGCCAATCCGACGGCCCTCCAGGTTGCCGTTGCGGCGGCGGAGGGAATCCATATGATCGGAATGCCGGAAGGACGGCTGCTGCTGGCCCATGCGGCGGTTATGGTGGCGACGAGCCCCAAGTCGAATTCCGCGTACAAGGCCCTCGGCAAAGCACTGAACGATGTGGAAACCAAAAGGACCGGCGAGGTCCCGCTGCACCTCCGGAATGCCCCGGTAAAGGGAATGGGGGACCAGGGGTATGGCAAAGGCTACAAATACGCCCATGATTACCCCGGAAATATTGTAAGGCAGGAATACTTCCCCGAGGAAATGGCGGGCACCATTTATTACGAACCCACCGCCAACGGCTACGAGGCGAAAATCAAAGATTGGCTGGAACGATTCCGAAACAGCGACCAGGAGGGATAAAATGAAAAGAAGGATATTCGCATGGGTATTATTGATCGGATTTTTGCTGCTGCTGCTGAACCTTTTGGTATTCCGCTTCTACTGGCAGCTTAGCATGGTTGTTTACCTGATCATCGGCTTTGCCTTTCTGCTCACCAACGGCAGATTCAATACGGAGAATCGAAGCGGCGCCTATGATCCCGGAACCGCGGCGGAAGATGAAAACGACGGCGATGTTTACGTTGAACCGGATGGGGCGGAAGGGGAAGACGGGACGAAAGCCGACGACTCAAAATAGAAGAAGCCAAATCGCCTGTAAACGGAGGGGACGGATATGCATTTTAAATATGGATACGGCAAGGAATATCGGGAATTTGATATAGACGATAAAAACATTCTGGCGGAGCTTGGTCAAAACACCGTGGAGACGGTGCTTACCGGAGTTGACGAGGTCAGGCGGGCCCTGAAGGAGCCAATCGGCACAGGGAGGCTTTTAACGCTGGTCAAGCCGGGGGAAAAAATCGCTGTCATCACCAGTGACATCACGAGGCCCATGCCGAGCAAGCTGGTCCTTCCGTCCGTTGTGGAGGAGCTTGTGGAGGCGGGCATACCTTATGAAGACATTACGGTGGTTTTTGGCCTGGGAAGCCATAGAAAGCATACGGAAGAGGAGAAAAAGTACCTTGTCGGGGAAGACATATACGGCAAAATCCGCTGTGTGGATAGCGATGTAAAGCAGTGCAAAATGCTTGGGACCACAACAAGGGGCACTCCTGTGGAGATCTTCAACGTCGTGGCGGACGCCGACCGCAGAATTTGCCTTGGCAACATCGAGTACCATTATTTTGCAGGCTACAGCGGAGGGGCTAAGGCCATTATGCCCGGCGTGTCCACAAGAGCCGCAATACAGGCTAACCACAGCGCCATGGTAAAGGATGCGGCAAGAGCCGGGGCCATTGACGACAATCCCGTACGGCAGGATATAGACGAGGTTGTAGAGTTCATCCCCATCGATTTTATTTTAAATGTAGTTCTGGATGAAAACAAAAAGATCATCAAAGCGGTGGCCGGACATTATATGCAGGCCCACAGGGAGGGCTGTCGGTTCCTGGACGGGCTCTACAAGATCGAAATCCCCCGCAGGGCGGATATCGTCATCACCACGCCCGGAGGCTATCCGAAGGATATCAACCTGTACCAGGCGCAAAAAGCGCTGGATAACGCAAAGCACGCGGTACGCGACGGGGGGATCATTATTCTGCTGGCCTCCTGTACGGAAGGCTTCGGGGAAGGGGTCTTCGAAAGATGGATTCAGGAATCGACCTCGCCGGATGACCTGATCACCCGGATCCGCAGCCATTTTGAGCTTGGAGGGCATAAAGCGGCGGCCATCGCCCTGGTGGAGAAAAAAGCGGGCATTTTCATCGTTTCGGACATGGCGGACGAAAAGGCGAAAAAGCTGTACATGGAGCCCTTCGGCAGCATGAAGGACGCCCTGGACAGAGCATTTGCCCGGCTCGGAAAGGATTCCATGGTCCTTTTGATGCCCCATGGCGGATCGACCCTGCCGGTGGTCCGGGAATAAACGAATATTCCTGTTGACAAGAGGAAAGCATAGTGGTACTCTTATAGTTGAAAACCAAGTAAATTACTAGGAAATAAACCATAGTGAAATGGTTGGTATAATGCCTGGTTTGGAGGCGGTGGGATGAAATTCTCGACGAAGGGCAGGTACGGACTGAAGGCGATGCTGGATCTGGCCGTTCATAATAACGAAGGACAGGTGGTTCTTAAAAGCATAGCCGACCGGCAGGGCTTATCAGAAAATTATCTGGAGCAGCTGTTCGCAGTCCTGAAAAAAGCCGGGCTTGTCAAAAGCGTTCGTGGCTCCCAGGGGGGCTACGCACTGGCGAAAGATGCCGAAAAAATAACCGTCGGCGAGATTCTGCGAGTTCTGGAAGGGCCCCTCGTGTCCAACGAATGTGCCGCTGTAAACGGCGAATGCTGCAGCAGCGAGTATAACTGCTGTATTACAAGAGAGGTATGGATGAAGCTCCAGGAAGGGATCGACAACGTGGCAAACAGCATTACCCTGAAGCAATTGGCGGACGATTTCAATAAAAGCAAAAATCCCGAAGAGAGCATGTTCTATATTTAGAATGGAGCAGGCTTCAGGCAGTACCCTCAAAATGTTTGGAAATACCCGAAACGGGAAAACAATATAGCGTAAACGCCGGAAAAGGCGCTTGAGCATAGCACAAAGGAGTTGCGGATTATGAGCGATAGGATGATATATTTGGACCATGCGGCCACTACGCCGGCCAGGACGGAGGTAATCCAGGAAATGCTGCCCTATTTCGGCCAGAAATACGGCAATCCGTCTTCCATCTATTCTATTGGACGGGAAAGTAAAAAGGCCATCGAAGAAGCTAGAGAGAAGGTCGCAGAGGCAATCGGCGCACAGGCGAGGGAAATCTTTTTCACCGGTTCCGGTACGGAAGCCGACAATTGGGCGATCAAAGGCGTTGCCTATGCAAACCGGCAGAAGGGAAAGCACATCATTACAACAGCCATTGAGCACCATGCTGTGCTGCATACCTGCCAATACCTCGAAAGCGACGGGTTTGAGGTAACCTACCTTCCTGTGGATGCGGACGGCCTGATCACGCCGGAACAGGTCCGGGCAGCCATAAGGCCGGATACGATCCTCATTACAGTCATGTTCGCAAACAACGAAATCGGTACGATCCAGCCGATCGCCGAAATCGGAAAGATTGCAAAGGAAAAGGGCGTTTATTTCCATACCGACGCCGTACAGGCCATCGGAAATGTCAAAATAAATGTGGCGGAAATGAACATCGATATGCTTTCGATGTCATCCCACAAATTCTACGGCCCCAAGGGAATCGGAGCTCTTTATATTCGAAAGGGCGTCAAGATCACTTCGTTCCTGCATGGCGGAGCCCAGGAAAGAGGCCGGCGGGCAAGCACGGAGAATGTTGCGGCCATCGTAGGCTTGTCAAAAGCACTGGAACTGGCAACGGAAAATTTTGAAACCTATAATAAAAAGCTTATCGCCCTGCGGGACAGGACAATTGAGGAAATCCGAAAGCAGATTCCGTTCATTAAGCTGAACGGACACAGAGAAAAGCGGCTACCGGGCAACGTGAACTTTTCCTTTGAATTCATTGAAGGGGAATCGCTTCTGCTGATGCTCGATATGAAAGGGATTGCGGCTTCCAGCGGTTCGGCCTGCACCTCCGGCTCTCTGGATCCGTCCCATGTGCTCCTGGCCATCGGCCTGCCCCATGAAATCGCCCATGGCTCGCTCCGGCTGACCTTTGGCGATGAAAACTCCGATGCGGACGTGGATTATTTGATGGAGGTCCTGCCGCCCATCGTTCAGCGGCTGAGGGAGATGTCGCCATTGTACGAGGCGGCTTTGAAACGGTAAGAAAATCAATAGAAAAGAAACCGAAAATACAGATGCGGTAATAATCGACGATCAGGCTGGTCAAGCCTTGGAAAGAGGGAATGAGTATGTACAGTGAAAAAGTAATGGATCATTTTATGAATCCGAGAAACGTGGGCGAAATCAATGAGGCGGACGGCGTAGGCCAGGTGGGCAATCCGAAGTGCGGAGATATTATGAAAATGTATCTGAAGATAGAGGACAACATCATTGTCGATGCCAAGTTCAAGACCTTTGGCTGCGGCGCCGCCGTCGCAACCAGCAGCATGGCGACGGAGCTTGTCCGGGGCAAGTCGGTGGACGAAGCGCTGAAAATTACGAACAAGGCGGTAGCAGAGGCCCTTGACGGCCTGCCGCCGGTAAAAATGCACTGCTCCAACCTGGCGGAAGAGGCGATCCGGGCCGCAATAGAAGATTATCAGCGCAAAAACGGGCTGATCGACGAAGGCTCCGACTGCAACTCCTGCGGCAGAAGGTGCGACGATCTGCACCACGAAATCGACGAAGAGGAATAGGTGCAAAATGTCGAAGGGCAGCGTAATGCTTGGAATGAGCGGTGGCGTGGACAGTTCCGCGGCTGCCGCCGTTTTGCTTGAAAAGGGCTACGACGTAGTGGGGGTAACCCTTCAGATCTGGCCGGATCAGGCCGAGGAAAGGCAGAAGGTGGAAGGCGGCTGCTGTTCCCTGTCGGCTGTGGATGACGCCCGCAGGGTTGCGGACAAGCTTGGCATCCCTTATTATGTGTTGAATTTCAAGGATATTTTTCAGCAAAAGGTCATCGACTATTTCAATCACGAGTACCTGGAGGGAAGGACACCTAATCCCTGTATCGCCTGCAACCGGTTCGTCAAATTTGAAGCGATGCTCCAGAAAGCCATCTCCATGGGCCTTGATTATGTGGCAACCGGCCATTATGCCCGCGTGTCTTTTGATGAGGCCACCGGCAGGCATCTGCTGAAAAAGTCGGCCACGGCAGCAAAGGACCAGACCTATGCTCTTTATACAATGACCCAGGAACAACTGTCCAGAACGCTTTTCCCCATCGGGGACTACACGAAAGACAGGGTGAGGGAGCTGGCGCGTGAAATCGGCCTGTCGGTTGCTTCAAAGCCGGACAGCCAGGAAATCTGTTTTGTCGAGGACAACGATTACGGCCGGTATATAAGCGAAAATACGGACGCGGATATAAAGCCCGGATTTTTCGTTGACCGGGACGGCAAGAAGCTCGGCATGCACAAGGGAATCATCCACTATACGGTGGGGCAGAGGAAGGGCCTCGGAATTTCCTTCGGAAAGCCCATGTTCGTTGTGGCGGTAAGGCCGGAGGACAATACGGTTGTTCTGGGCGATGAAACGGAAGTGTTTTCGAAGGGACTTACGGCGTCGGACGTTAATTTCATTTCAATTAATGAATTAAAAGAGGATCTGCGCGTAAAAGCAAAAATCCGTTATTCCGCAAAAGAAGCGGAAGCCGTCATCCGTCCGCTGGGCAACGGCCGCATCGAGGTCCTGTTTGACGAGCCGCAAAGAGCCGTTACACCGGGACAATCTGTCGTGTTTTACGACGGCGATGTTGTTGTAGGCGGCGGGGTCATCGATTCGCCGGTTTGAACCGTGTCCCTACCGAATACGACCTAAAGTTTGTCCCAGACCGGTTTTCTATTTTCAAAATGAACAGTATATTCAAAGCCCGCGTCCCGGAGCATCTGCGCATAAAAATCAAAGTGCAGCCCGATATGGTCGGGTCTGTGGGCGTCCGAACCAAGGCAGATCCGTTCTCCGCCCAGCTCGCGGTAGCGTTTCAACACCTCAAAATCATACTGGGCATTGGACGAGGGATCCCTGTAAGTACCGGTATTCAGCTCAAAACCGCGTCCCTGTCCGATCAACTCCTTTAGAATGGAATCGAATATTCCAGAGTGGTCAGCATATCTTATCGTCCTGTCGGCATAGTTGGCATATCTTATAATGTACTCGAAATGTCCTACCATATCGAAGTTTTTAAAGTGACGGATCATGAAATAAATCTCTTCCAGATACCGCTCATAGGCTTCCTTTTTTGACTTGTCGTTATAATAAACCCTCCGGTAGGGATCGATCCCGCCGATGATATGAACGGACGCCAGAACGTAGTCAAAAGGATGCGCTTCGATGATTTTCAGCGTTTCCTCCAGCACATGGGGCTGAATGCCGGCCTCGACCGCTTTCAGGACATTCAACCTGCCCCTGTAGCTCTCATGGATGCGTTCCATCGCCTTGAAATATTCCTCATAATCAATATCAAAGGATTCATCCGTATCCGGATAATCCAGATCGATGTGATCGGTGAACGCAATTCCGTCAAGCCCAAGCAGCAAAGCCTTTTCGCAGGCATCCGCCGCAGCCATGGTGCTATCGGAAGAAAAATTACTGTGCATATGGCAATCAAACATGGTGTTCCCTCCGGAAAATCCGTCGTATCACTTTCCTTTAATAGATTATAATATAGCATTGGGCATCCCAAAAAGCAACAAAAGCAAACTATGAGTTTATAACTTTATTTTTAAGGTATATAATATACTATATATGATAATATTGCCAGGAGGACAGAAGAATGGATGAAGGAAAGACCGAAGGACAGGTACTGCAGGAACGATTATCTTTTAAACAGCAGAACGTCTGGGAAAAGGCATCGGAGGAAGAGATCAAAAAGGGGTTCGACTTCTGCGAGGGATACAAGGATTTTTTAGACCGTTCCAAGACCGAAAGGGAATTTGCCGCCAATGGGAAAGTCCTTGCCGATGCGGCCGGATTCACGTCGCTGGAGGATTTGCTGAAAAAGAATGCCAAAATCAAGCCCGGCACGAAGGTGTATTTTATCAATAGAAATAAATCGGCCGTATTCGCCGTCGTGGGCAAACAGCCCCTGGAAAACGGTACGAATATCATCGGTTCCCATATCGACTCCCCCAGGATTGACTTGAAACAGAATCCACTTTATGAGGACACGGATCTGGCGTTTTTCAAGACCCATTATTACGGCGGCCTGAAAAAATACCAATGGCTGACGGTGCCGCTGGCCATCCACGGAGTCGTTGTAAAGGGCGACGGAACAACAGTGAATATCGTTGTAGGGGAACAGGAGGACGATCCGGTATTCACGATTACCGACCTGCTGCCGCATCTGGCACAGGAACAAATGCAGAAGAAGCTCAGCGAAGCCGTTGCCGGCGAAGGGCTGAACCTTCTGACAGGTTCGATGCCGTATAATGATGAAAAGGTGAAGGAAAAGGTAAAGCTGAACATATTGAATATCCTCAACAAGCGGTATGGCATCGTCGAAGAGGACTTCCAGTCCGCCGAACTGGAGATCGTGCCGGCCCAAAAGGCCCGTGACGTCGGCTTTGACAAGAGCATGGTGGGAGGATACGGCCAGGATGACCGGGTTTGCGCTTATCCGGCCCTGAAAGCCATATTGGAGATCGATACGCCTGAAAGAACGGCTGTCTGCCTGCTGACAGACAAAGAAGAGATCGGCAGCGTAGGGAACACAGGAGCACAGTCGAGCCTGTTGCAGGATTTTCTGGCATACCTGATCTCCCTGACCTCCACGGACCCCTGCAATGATCTGAAGCTTCGCAATTGCCTGCGGAAGTCCAAAATGCTTTCGGCCGATGTCAATGCCGCGGTCGATCCGAATTATGAAAGCGTTTACGAGAAAAAGAACGCCACCTACCTTGGCCGCGGGATCGTGCTGCAGAAGTATACCGGATCAAGGGGAAAATACGACGCAAGCGACGCCAATGCGGAATTTGTAGGGGAAGTGCGCAAGCTGTTCAACGACAACAAGGTGATCTGGCAGACGGGAGAGTTGGGGAAGGTGGATCAGGGCGGGGGAGGCACCATCGCCATGTACGCCGCCAATCTCGGGGTCGATGTCATAGACTGCGGCCTGGCCGTATTGTCCATGCACTCTCCTTTTGAAATCACGAATAAAATGGATATTTACACGATCTTCAATGCTTATAAGATATTCTATGGTCTGAAATAGCCTGAAATAGGCGAAAAAGCCGATCAAATGCGATCGAATGCAGATGATAGAAGCTCGGGTGCCGACTTGCACCCGAGCTTCTATCAGTGCGAAAGTACGAACTAGCTTGTTTTCTTTCTCTTTTTCGCCGCAGTGATGGAATGAAAAACAAGAAACAGGATCACCAATACGATCAACGCCACCACAACGTATTCAAATTGCTTAAAAATCGGGCGCACCACCGTCTCGTAATTTTCCCCGAACTTGTAGCCAAGATAGATCAGAACGGCGTTCCAGGGCAGCATTCCAACCAGGGAAAACAGGACGAATTTTTTCAAGTCCATTCTGGCCATTCCGGCCGGAAGGGAAATGAAGGTGCGGATAATCGGCAGCAGCCTGCCGAAAAAGACGGCGGCTCCGCCATATTTATTGAAAATATGGTCCGCCTTGTTGAATTTTTCTTCCGATATGAAAAAGGACTTGCCATGCTTCAAAATAAACGGACGTCCGCCATAATACCCCACGTAATAGGCGATCAGGGAACCGGTCATGCTTCCGATGGCGACGGCAATGTTCGCCCAAAAAAAGTTCAATGTTCCGTCTGCGACCATAAAGCCGGCCAGAGGGAGCACAACTTCGCTGGGAAGGGGGATGCACATGCTTTCAATCAGCATTCCGCCGCCAACACCCCAGTATCCCAGATGGGAGATGATATCCTTGATGATGAAAAACAGGCTTTCCAAAAAATCAAACATTTTCTTCTCCTAAATTAATTATTTATCCATTACGCAACAACGGCTGCGTCACGGCTCGGCTTTACCGGTGCCCTTCATGGAAGATTCCGCATTGGAGGGATTATTTTTCGTTGCACCGGTTTTTGTCGTTTCCCTGGCCGGGGTTTCGTCCTCGTCCTTCAAATAGGCTTCCTTCACGTCATTATCAACAGTAATATAGCCGCTTGTGCAAGGGAAGCTTTCCGCAATAATTTTCCGCGCGCTTTCAACGTCGCATAGATAGTACCACGGCGTGGCGTCATAAGGCTTTCCCGGCATGGGAATAAAAGTGAGATTTTCCGTTTTAAATTTGCTGACATAGCTGGTCATTTTAATAATTTCGTTCAATGAAAAATTGGTTTCAATGTTTTTAAACACCACATTGATTACCCCGTTCAGTTTGGGAAGCGACTGAAGGTTCAGCTTCTGCCGCATGACTTCCTTGATAAAAGCCTGCTGGACTTCCATCCTTTTCAAATCGCTGCCGTCATAATATTGTTTGACTTCCTTGGTCCATTTATTCGGGTGCCGGAACCGGACGTAATGCTCGGCCTGCGTGCCGTTCAGCCGCTGCTGGCCTTTTTTGAGGTGGATGTGCAGGTTCTGGGTAGGATCGTCGTAGTTCAGATCCGCCGGGATGTAGTAATCAACGCCGCCGAGCTGGTCGATAATTTCCCGGAAAACGGCCGTGTCCACAAAAACGTAGTATTTGATATTGACATCCAGCAGTTCCGATACCGTCTGAACGGTTAAATCAATCCCTCCATGGGGAAACGCATAATTGATCTTGCGGGTTTTCTTTTCAATTTTCACCTTCGTGTCCCTGGGAATGGACATTATATTGATTTTGCAGGTCACCGGATCGAAATTGGCCAGCATCATCGTATCGGAGTTGTTGTTGACCTTGTCGCCGCCTAGGATCAGCACGTTGAACGGGTCCTTGCTTTGAAGGAACGGCGTAAAAATATCATTAATAGTGCTTTGGGGCGCAGGATTGGCAGTAGAGGTTTTCAGAACCTGGCTATTTACATAATACAGGACGCCGATTCCGGAACAAAACAACATAGAGGCTACAACAACCGTTAATATAAAATAAAATTTGCGTAAATTCATCTCCGACCTCATTTTTCGTGATGTACATAAACCTTTGACCGCAAGCCACAGGAAATAGTTCCTGAAATTCTTCAATGGATGTCCGTATCCGCATCACAGCAAATAATATTATAATGAAGTTTGCTCAAGAAGTAAATACAGCAAAGCCCGGTGCCGCTATTTCGGCTGCTCGAAATTCGCCAGGGGATTGCTGTCCACCGCATTTCTCAGCTGGTTGCTGTCCAAATGGGTATAAATCTGCGTGGTGGAAATGCTTTCATGGCCCAGCAATTCCTGCAAGGCCCTGATATCGACATTTCCGTACTTATACATCAGGGTTGCGGCCGTATGCCGGAGCTTATGCGTCGAGTACCTTTCCGGGTCAAGACCGGCGGCCCGGATATATTTTTTCACGATCTTTTGTACTGATTCCTTGCTGATCCGTCGCCGCTGATCGCTGATAAACAAAGCGTTCCGGTCTTTGAGACCATTGACCGGACGCACTTTCATGTAGGCGTCCAAAGCCTTAATACAGGCGTTGTTGAGGGGAATACTGCGTTCCTTGTCGCCCTTTCCGATAACGGTCAGGGTAGTTCCTTTAATACTATTCAAATTGATTCCGACTAATTCCGATAACCGCAGCCCGCAATTCAAAAATATGGTAATTATTGCCATGTCGCGTTCCAGATGGGCGCCTTCAATAGAGGTCAGCAATTGTTTGCTTTCTTCAATATTCAGGTACCTCGGAAGCCGTTTCATGATCTTGGGAGACTCAAATTCAGCGGCGGGGTTGGTGTCGATCAGCTTGGCCTTGACAGACAGGTATTTGAAAAAGGTTCTGAGACAAGCGACTTTACGTGCGCGAGAATAGGATGAATTGTCGCGGCTGTTGCTGACAAAAGCCATAAAAGCGTACAGATCAGTTAAAGTAATATTTTTAATAAAGGAAAGATCAATATCGATTATAGAAATCTCATTAAATTCAATTTCATCCGATAGAATCTTTTTATGGATTTTCATAAACCGAAAAAAGACGCGAAGATCATAAAAATAACTCAAAACCGTACTGGGCGATTTTCCTCTGATTGTTTGCATGTAACTGAGGAAATCACTTATAACAGAAGGCATTTCAAAATCGGTGTAGTTTTTCATAGTCCGCGAGATTGATTTAATGGGATTAAACAGAAAAAAAATCTTAGGGAACATACCTGCGATTTTTCATACAATTACGCGAAATAATAATTTCGCGTAATCCGAAGGAGGCAAATCATAAGAAAAATCCCTAGATTAATTTTTCATATTCTAATTCCCAAATAAAAATCATCCTTTCATATATTCTTTTATATATTTTCGAATAAATCCTTCCACTATGTCAAGAACTTCATTTGTCCAAAACGGCGATCCGCCGTGATCGGCTCCGTGCAATTTATAAAACTCGACTTCTTTGCCGTTATCCTTTAGAGCTTCATACAAAAGAACGCTCTGGTGAAATGGTACTAATCGGTCCTTGTTTCCGTGGATAATCAGGATCGGCGCAATGTCGCGATCTTTTGACAGATATCGGATCGGGCTTGTTTTATTTGCCTGTTCGAGGTTTTCCGGCACGCATTTTCCGCCGATCAGCATTCCTTCAGGGCTATTTGGTGCCATGTGATCCATTGTGGATGGTACGTCGTTCATTTTTGCAATGTCCGTTGGCCCATAATAGTCCACGACTGCGTTAACATGGGCGGAATATTCCCTGTAATCCGGCGTATCGAATTCCTCTATTCCCCCTGTTATGCCTACCATTAACGAAGTGTGTCCGCCCGAGGAATCACCGAATATAAAAATGTTTTCCGGGTCTATGCCATACAATGAAGCATGTTTCCGTAAAAAACGGATAGCGGTTTTTACATCCAGAAACTGTGCCGGAAAAGGCGCCACAGCCGAATGCCGGTACTCCGCCGAAGCGATTATAAAGCCCCGACCGGCCAGCTTTGCCAGCCCGGGCAGATTGACAAAGGTGTTTTGTTTCATCCAGGCAGACCCTTGCACGAATACAATACAGGGCAATTTTGCAATTCTTTTTTCCGCGTTTTCCGGTTTGAGTATCTGCAAGTGCAGTTCGAGGCCATCTCGCGTAATATACGGCACATTGGCATCACATAAATAATAGTTCTCTTCCGTGCGGGCCGCCAATTCCTTCATACCGGGAACCATGTCCTCAGCCTCGGGAAATTCCTCAAAAGAATAATCCTGCGGTTTTATCATTTCTCCATCTCCTGTATCCGTCGAGGTACGTTTGAACTAGTACACGCTTTAATTTAATTATGCGGCACAGTAATAGGTTCTACCTTGCATCCGATCAGATTTACCAGATCGTCAGGCTTCACTTCAACTTGAAGGCCGATCTTCCCGGCACTGAAAACAATAGTGTCGCACAGGATGCTGGTGTCATCCAGCACGGTTACATAATCCTTTTTCATGCCGATCGGCGAGCATCCGCCGCGGATATAGCCCGTCACCTTGTTGATCTCGGAGACCTTGATCATTTCAACCGATTTTTCCCCCACGGTTCTGGCGGCCGCTTTCAAATCCAATTCTTCTGCCACAGGAATGACAAATACATAATAGTTGCCGCTGTGGCCCTGTGTAACAAGTGTCTTGAAGACCTGCTCCACCTGCTTCCCTATCTTTTCCGCTACGGAAACTCCGTCTATATGGCCATCACTGTTATCATAAGTATAGGTATTGTATTTGATGCCTGCTTTGTCCAGGATGCGCATTGCGTTCGTTTTGCTGCTATCCAACTTGTTGCTATCCATTGCTGTCCCTCATTGCATTAGGTTTTACACGTTTCTTACATTCTTACATGCTTACATCTTATTACATGCTTTATGTATTTTTTATATATTTCAGGCTGATACTCGGATTACTTGTTTTATCCGAACGGATTTCAAACCGATTCAGGGATTTTAAAAACGGCGTAAGCTTTGTAAAGCCGTAATTCCGGGTGTCAAAATCAGGATAGCGCTTGTTCAGCGTATCGCCCAGTTTCCCCATAAACGCCCAGCCGTCTTCATCCGAAATCTCGGCAATGATTGCTTTTATCACTTCGATCATTTTATTTTTCGGAATAATGCCAAGCTTCAGTTCTTCCGGCTTCACTTCCTCCTGCTTGGGCTCCTCCGGCTTTGGCTCCTCCTGCTTTTGACCGCCGGCGCCGGACTGCTTCTGCTTTTCCTTTGCCGTCTTTTTATTCTCTGTAGGCCGGGAGGCCGCTGCAGTGGCTGAAGTGATGGATGCGGCCATATCGGCGAGCACCTCAAGGTATTTGAATTTCTCGCAGGCGGCGATGAACGGCGTGGGCGTTTTCTTTTCCCCCATTCCGATCACATACATCCCGGCTTCCCGCAGACGGGCCGCAAGCTTTGTAAAATCGCTGTCGCTGGACACGATGCAAAAGCCGTCTACATTACCCGAATACAGAATATCCATGGCATCGATGATCAGGGCCGCATCCGTGGAATTTTTTCCCGTAGTGTAGTTGTATTGCTGGATCGGCGTTATGGAATAATTGAGCAGCACGCTTTTCCAGGATGCCAGGTTCGGCTTGGTCCAATCCCCGTAGATCCTTTTATAGGTGGGCATTCCATGATTCGATATCTCATCGATAATATACTTGATATACTTTTCGGAAACATTGTCCGCGTCAATTAAAACAGCAATCTTCTTATCCTTTTCCATCCTTCGTCACCTCTTCCCTGTTATTTCGGAATTGATCCATGTATTTTCCTGCCGAACGGCTCATTTCCAAAGAAAAATCCGACATGTACTTCCGTTTGCAGAAGGCCCGGATGCTTTCCGGAATGTCTTTTTCAGCATTGTGGAGCTCTCTGTTCAAACGGGCGTGCATTTCCGTGTGCTCCTGCGAAGAGAATCTTCTGTAGGCGTTTTCATAAACGATATATTCCCGGTCAAATCGAGGGGGCTTTTTCCTGTTTTTTTGCGACTCCGCAGGATAGCCATACACCAGCATTGCCGCAGGAATGACAAATTCCGGAAGGTCTAAGAGGGGACGGACGACTTCATAGTTTTCAATGATATCGCCGATATAGCAGGAGCCAAGTCCCAGGGACTCTGCGGCCACCACCGTATTTTGAGCGGCTATGACTGCATCGGCGCAAGCCAGCAGCAGATCGCCTTCGCCCGGTTTTCTCACCTCGCATCCTGCAAATACGAATGTATCGTACCAACGCTGGTAGTCAGCAAGAAAGATCAACACAAGGGGCGCTTTTGCAATAAAAGGCTGATTGTCGCAGGAAACGGACAGCTTCTCCTTCAAGCTTTGATCGGTAACGTCAATTATGGAGTAAAGCATCATTGCGCCTGCAGTGGGGGCCTGGAAGGCGGCTTCGAGAAGCTCGTCCTTGATTTCGGCCGGAATCGGCTTGTCCTCAAAAATCCGTACGGATTTCCGTTTTTTGATCTGGGTTATCGTTTCGTTCATCATGATCCTTTCTTCCATCCAAAGTCCTCGTGGTAAATCATCTGTTTTGTCATTCCTCCGTCAACGGTGATATTCTCTCCAGTAATGAAACTGTTTTCCTCCTCACAAAGAAACAGCACAACCCGTACAATATCCATGGGCTTCCCCACCCTGTGCACCGGATGCTGCAGCTTGTCCCCCTCGCTGTGCTTCTCTTCATAGCTTTCATCGAAGTTCGCTCGAACGTCGATCCAGCCCGGACTGACACTATTCACCCTCACCCTGCCGGAAAGACTGATCGCAAGGGCGTGGGTCAAAGCAAGGATACCGCCTTTGGCAGCGGAATAGCTTTCGGTGTCCATCTGCGACATAAAGGCCCTGGTGGAAGCGATATTTATTATGGAAGCGCCTGTGGCAAAGAAGTCGAGAAATAGACTGGAAAGCATATATGGCGCGGTAACGCCTACTTTGAGCACATAATTGAAATCGTCATAACTGCAGCCGGTAAGGACGCCTTTACGGGATAAACACGCATTATTGATCAGATAATCCACTTTGCCGTATTTCTGAAGAACGGCGGTTGAGAAGGCTTTAAGAACGACCTCATCTGCAATGTCCCCAGGAAAGAACATGCTGTCGGGAGAATTTTTCATCAGTCCGGACAAAGCAAGCTCCCCTGCTTCCCGGTCCATATCAATAAAGGCAACTTTCGCCCCTTCCGAGGCAAATGCATTCGCAAGACAAAGTCCTATACCGTTTGCTCCGCCTGTGATTACACAAACCTTATCCTTGAATCTCATCGTTCCTCCAATAACACGATACTCATCAGCCTGGATGAATTCTCCTGCACTTTCTAATAAGAGTATACCATATTACTGTATAGAATACATTTATTGCTTAATGGAAGCTATTAAAAAACAACAAAAAAACAGCAGGACTTTTCAGCCCTGCTGCCTCTTTTCCGGCGGCCGTCAGACGACGGCCACCTCCTGTTCAATCTTCACTTCAGACCACTCCTTTCTTTCAAAGAGTCGGCTCCGGAAGCCGCATTGTACACGATATCCTGTACACTTTGATTATAAGGCGTACCACATGGCTTCTCAATATAACAAACGATTATAATTATCTTTTCCCCATGAGGTCATTTAGGGGTCCTGCTGTCCTACGCGTTTTGTCAAACCTTGAGAAGTACAATAATGATGGAGGTAAGGCTCAGGCAGATGCTGATCAGGCATAGGACTCCTACTGCCTGCCTGGGGTTCAAGCCAGCCGAAATCAGCCTGTAGTGGGCCTGTCCCCTGTCCGCCTTGTAGAAGGGCTTCCCCTCCAGGGATCTTTTCAATACCACGAAGAGATTGTCAAAGATCGGTACGCCCAGGGCCAGGATCGGAACAAAGATCGATAAGACCGTAGCTTGCTTGAATGCGCCGTCCAGGGCTATGATTCCAAGCATGAAGCCCATGAAGCCGGCGCCGGCGTCCCCCATGTACACCCGGGCCGGCGGCTTGTTGTACCGCAGGTAGCCGAGGGCCACGCCCACCAGGATAATCGCCATCATGGCCGACCCGGACTGCTTTTTGGAAAGCGCCACCGCAAAAAGGGTGATGGCGGAAATGGTCGTCAAACTGCCGGCAAGACCGTCCAGTCCGTCTGAAAAGTTGATTACGGTGGTCACCCCGAAGATCCAGGTCACAGTCAGTAAAAACTGCAGTACGGGCGGAAGAACGATGCGCGCGTCGGCAAAAGGATTGGTAAAGCCGGTAAAAACGACCCCGGCGAAATAGACCACCACCGCTGCGGCCGCCTGTACGAGGAATTTCGGCAATGCCGGGAAATCAAGGCCGTGGGTCTTGTACCAGTCATCCACCAATCCGATGGCGATGACCATGCCCGCCCCCAGCAGAAGGAGGAGATTCTTTTTGGTAAATCCGCCCGAGTACAGGAAAAAAGCCAGCATAAAACCGGCAAATATGGCGATGCTGGCAAGGTGAGGCACCGGCTCCTTGTGGATCTTCCGTTCCGTCGGCACGTCCACAAAGCCGATTCCCAGCGCAAATTTCCGCAAAGGCGGAATTAGTATAAAAACCGTAATGAACGCAATTGAAAACGCAATTAAGTACTGGATACCCTCACACCCTTTAATTTGTCATTTGCTGTTCTCAAATACCAGCTGGCACTTGTCGGCCCGGTACTTGGCTACTATAAATTCCACTGCCTGCCCGCTTTTGGAATACAGCAGGTTTTCGATCTTTATGAGCGGATGCCCTGTCTGCACCTGAAGATATTGTGCGTCGGATTGCTCGGTATATACTACCTCCAGAGAACTTTTCGTCCTAACGGGCAAAAGCGGATATTTCCCTCTTAGTATATCATAAGATGGCTTTTTTGCCTTGATGTCTTCGATTATTTCCGGAAAAAGAGATAACGGAATATAGGAAATATTCAGGGATAGAATACTGCTTCCATCCGTCGTTACATAACATATTTCGGCAAATAAAGACTGCGGAGTCTGACTTTGCCCACTGAAGGCGTTTTCCAGGAAAGGAAAATCCCCCGGCTTGACAGCACGTAAAGACAAGATGTCGTGTTGTCCCGGATTCTGACTGTCCAGGATGGAATCGGTGAAGCCGGTGAAATTCTTGATATCCACCTTGGACTTTGATTTTGCGACAAAAGTCCCCTTCCCCTTTTCCTTATATAAATAGCCGTTGTTTGTCAATTCGCTGATGGCTTGCCGCACGGTGGGTCTGCTGATGTCGTACTGCTCGCACAGCTCCTGTTCCGAAGGAATTTTGGATTCGCCGGGGTATTCGCCCGATTCGATCTTCTGGATGATAAGGTTCTTCAACTGGGAATATAAAGGCACATTGCTGTATTTGTTTATCACGGTAATTCCTCCATATTAGGTAAGCATAGCAGCACATTATTACATCCTTACTAATTCTATATTATAAATTGCGGCAATTCAACAGAATACTATCTAATTTTATACAAATTTTTTTTGTTATTTCCAACAAAATTCGCCTGCGAAAAAGGCCGCCTGTTGTTAAACAGTCGGCCATCGACTTCAAATGTTGTTCTCATAGAACAGCAGCTTAATTATACTTTGAGTTCGGCGTTGAGCCCTTCTATTTTGATCCCTGCAAGCTTGGGACGAACCTGGCCTTCAATGTATTCGGCCACCTGTTCCGCCGCACGTCCGGTGTAATTGGAAGGCTCCATGACTGCAAGGATCTCCTCCCTGCTCATCCCGAACAGCGGATCGGCTGCGATCCTGTCCACAAGGTCGTTCTTCAAGCCGTATGCCTTGACCTGCAGTCCCGCCTCCATGGAATGGACGCGGATCCTTTCGTGCAGCTCCTGCCTGTCCCCGCCCCTTTTAACGGCTTCCATCATGATATTTTCCGTAGCCATGAAGGGCAGTTCGTCCAGGACATGCTTTTCGATTACCTTCGGGTATACTACCAGCCCGCCCGCAACATTCAGGTAGATGTTCAGTATGGCGTCAACGGCCAGGAAGGCTTCGGGAACACTGATCCGCTTGTTTGCGGAATCGTCCAGCGTCCTTTCGAACCATTGCGTAGACGCCGTCATTGCCGGATTCAGGGCGTCTATCATGACATATCTCGCGAGGGAGCCGATCCTCTCGGCGCGCATCGGATTCCGCTTGTAAGCCATGGCGGAAGAGCCGATCTGGTTCTTCTCGAAGGGTTCCTCCATCTCTTTCATGCTCTGCAGCAGCCGCATGTCATTGCTGAATTTGGCCGCGCTCTGGGCGATTCCGGAAAGAACGTTGAGCACGCGGCTGTCCTGTTTCCTGGTATAGGTTTGTCCGGAGACGGCATATACGCTGTCGAAGCCCATCTTTGCAGCGATCAGGCTTTCCAGCTTCTTTACCTTTTCCCCGTCGTTTTCGAAAAGACTCATGAAGCTGGCCTGGGTGCCGGTAGTCCCCTTGCTTCCGAGAAGCTTCATCGAGAACAGGACGTATTCCAGGTCCTCCAGGTCGATCATCAAATCCTGGATCCAGAGGGAAGCCCTTTTCCCGACCGTAACCAGCTGTGCCGGCTGATAATGGGTAAAGCCCAGCGTCGGCAGGCTTCTGTATTCCATGGCAAAATCGGAAAGCTTCGCGATGACGGCGGCCAGCTTTTGCCTTACCAGCTCCAGGGCATCGTGCATTATGATGATGTCCGTGTTGTCGCCTACATAACAGGAGGTTGCGCCGAGGTGGATGATCCCCCTGGCCGAAGGACACTGCTCGCCGTATGCATGGACATGTGCCATGACATCATGCCGTACTTCCTTCTCTTTTTGCTCCGCGACGGAGTAATTGATATCGTCCTTGTATTGTTTCAATTCTGCGATTTGTTCGTCGGTGATATTGAGCCCCAGTTCCTGTTCTGCTTCCGCAAGTGCGATCCAAAGCCTGCGCCAGGTTCTGAACTTCATGTCCGGCGAAAACAGCTCCTGCATCTCACTGCTTGCATAGCGGGCATTAAACGGGCTTTCGTAGGTGTTTCTCAAAATACGGCACCTCCATGTCGGCTGCATTTTCGATCACGCTTATTCTATGCTTATTATATCGATTGACCCTAAAAAAATCCATATGCAGATCGTTCAAATTCCTTTTCCGGCGGAAGGTTTTTTTGTACATTCCGTCGCCGGGGGGAACGGGCAAGAAAAATCTCGGGGGCATCGAGCCCCTCTCGCTAGTGCAATTTGCCTGTGCAAAATGCACCGTATTTAAGGCAAGATGACACTATGCCTTATAAAAAAAAGTGCGGGATTGATGAAATCCCGCCAGATACTTATGAATATGAGATTCCCCTGCACGTGCGGTCAGGCACAACAGAAGAGTATCATCAATTATAGTACGGATCGCCGGACAAAGCAAGTGTCTGCTTATGCTCCCAGCAGTTTTTTGATCGAAACGATCTGCACGCAGGTGCAAAGCAGCTCCATGGCGGTCTTCAGTTCGGCCAGCGGCGGGAAGGTCGGAGCGATCCGGATGTTCCTGTCGTGGGGGTCTTTTCCGTACGGGTAGGTGGCGCCTGCCGGCGTCATGACCACGCCCGCGTCCGCGGCCATTTGAACGGTTTCCCCCGCACAGCCGGGAAGCACGTTGAAACTGATGAAATAGCCGCCGTTCGGCTTGTTCCAGGTGGCGATGTTCTTGCCGCCCAGTTCCGATTCCAGGAGGTCCAGCACCATGTCGAACTTTGGCTTGAGGATAAGGGCCTGCCTTTTCATCTGGGCCTCGATTCCGGCCATATCCTTCAGGTACTTGACGTGCCTCAACTGATTGATCTTGTCGGGACCGATGGTCTTGATCCCCATCTGCTTCCTCGCCCTGGCAAGGTTGCTTTCACTTGCGGCCATTACAGCCACTCCGGCGCCGGGGAAGGTGACCTTGGAGGTGGAGCTGAAAATATAGACCCGGTCGGGGTTGCCGGCTTTTTTACAGGCTTCCATGATATTTTTCAGTCTATCGGGCTTATCGGTCAGGTGGTGTACGGTGTAGGCATTGTCCCAGAAGATCCGGAAATCCGGCGCCGCTGTTTTCATGCCGGCAAAACGGTCCACCACCTCGTCGGAATAGGTGATTCCGTCCGGGTTGCTGTATTTGGGGGTGCACCAGATTCCCTTTATGGAGGCGTCTTCCGCCACCAGCTTTTCAACGGTGTCCATATCGGGCCCGTCTTTCTTCATTTCGATGATGATCATTTCGATGCTGAAAAGCTCGCAAATGGCGAAATGTCGGTCATATCCGGGGCTCGGGCAAAGGAACTTCACCTTCGGAAGCCTGCTCCAGGGCTCCGGGCTGCCGGCCACGCCGAACATCATGCCGCGGGCCACGGCGTCGTACATCATGCTGAGGCTGGAATTCCCGCCGACGACGACTTCCTCCGGGCGGACCTCCAGCATTTGCGCAAATAATTCCTTGGCCTCCGGGAGCCCGTCCACCAGGCCGTAATTTCTGGTATCGAATCCGTTGGACGCTTTCAGGCTGTCCTTGGAGGACAGGATATCCAGCATGTCCATGGATAATGCAAGCTGTTCCGAGCAAGGCTTCCCTCTTGACATGTCCAGCTTAAGGTTTTTGGATTTAAACCCTTCATATTTTTCATTTAAGGAATTCAGCATTCCGTTGAGCTCGTCCTTGCTTAATCTTGTAAAGTCCTTCATCTCAGGTCCCCCCATAATCACATTGCATTGCTGATATTTTAATATATTTATAATGTGTTTGCAAGTTAAAGGTGCGAAAATTTCAAATAAAATTGGAATGATTTTAATAAAAGCGAAATAATGCAGGAAAGGAGGATTGGTTATTCAAAATGAAGAAATGGACGGGCCGCTATTTGATTGTCGGCGGCCAATTTATTTTAGAACGTTTCGGAGGATTCTCATAAAATTCAGACCGGCTAGTTTTTGAACGGCGCTTTCCGTATAATTAAGGGCCAGCAGCCTGTTAAAAAGGCCGTCCAGGCATTGAGTGCCCTCGAGCCCGGCGGGGACGCATTCGATTCCGTCGAAATCCGTGCCGATGCCGATATGCTCCTCGCCCACAACGGAGCAAATATGCTCGATGTGCCTGAGAACATCTTCAATAGATGCGTTTGGGGTATTATTCAGAAAATAGGGATAAAAGGTGACGCCAACAACACCGCCGTTTCTTTTCAGTTCCAGCAGTTGTTTGTCGGAGAGGTTTCTTTTATGGCTGCATACGTCCCTGGCATTGGAATGCGATGCAATCACGGTTGCGGAAGAGGTTGCAAGAACATCATAAAAGCTTTTTTCACATAGGTGGGAAACATCGACGACCATACCCAGACGGTTCATTTCCGCCACCACCTGCCTCCCGAAGTTGGACAGGCCACCGCCGTAGACCTCCAGGGAACCGTCCGCCAGCAGGTTCCGGTAGTTCCAGGTGAGAATCAGGCTTCTTACGCCAAGGCGGTACAACTGCCGTAAAATCGAAAGCTCGCCGCACAGGGCATCCCCTCCCTCGATGGAAAGCAGGGCGGCAACCTTCCCCGACGATATTGCATTTTCTATATCCAGCGAGCTCTTGCAGACGGCTATTTTATCCGGATATTCCGATTGAGCGGCATAAATATAGTCCATGATTTTTAAAACACGGACCAGAGGGTTGTTTCCATAGCTCAGCGGGTTGGAGAAGGAAGCGAGAAACTGGACTCTTTCCCCGGAGGCAAGGAGTCTTTTCAAATCGACCTGAAAGCCGTTCTCATAAAAGCCGGCGTTTTGGTCCAGCAGAACGGAAGCCGTATCGCAGTGGGCATCCACAACAAGCATCAGAACGCATCCCTTACCAAATTGATCTTATCGGGTATAAAACAGTCGTTCCTCCTTTTTCCCGTAACTTCGACGATATCAAAGCGCATGTTCCGCTCTCCGAGGCCCTTCTGCTTCAAATAGCTCCATGCAAGCGCCTTGATTTTCCGCCTTTTGTCATGGCCGACCGCCTCGATGGGCGCCCCGTACAGGCTGCCGGTCCTGGTCTTTACCTCGATAAAACATATATATTCCTTTTCCACTGCAATTATATCTATTTCTCCATACCGGCCGGAACGGTAATTCCGGTCCAGCAGGGCAAATCCCTGCTTTTCCAGGTATTCGGCGGCAAATGCTTCCCCGGCGCTGCCCAGGCTCCTTTTGTTCATGGCTTGAGCCCTTTTAGAATCGACTCTTCCAGGCTGCCGTCCAGCTTGCTGACGAATACCAGAATCTGCGCCACCACTTCGTAAAGCTCCTGCGGTATCTCGTCCCCGATTTTCATAGAACTGAGGGTATGGGCGAGATTGGCGTCTTCATACAGCGGCACGTCGTTTTCCTTTGCTTTTGCAATGATCCTGTCCGCCGTGTCTCCCTTTCCCAATGCCACGATTTCAGGCGCTCCGCCTTTTTCCAGCGAATATCTTAATGCCGCGGCTTCTTTTACTTTTTTCTTTTTCTCCACCATCTTCTCCGCCATCGGAATAGGCCCCCTCTAAACACTCAAATCAATCCCTATGTCTCTATGTACCTATAACCTTATATCTCTATATCCGCAGGTGTACCTATATCCCTTATATCCTCAAATCCACCTTGGCCCGGCTGGCCTCCGCCATTTTCGAAAGAACCTGCTCCAGCTTGGTCGGCGGCGTGGCCGAATCGATCAGGGCATACCGGGTGTCCACAAGCTTGTAGCCCGAATCGGAAAGGCCGGAATACAGGTAGTTGATGTTCTCCTTGATAAAGTCGTTTATTTCCTGCTTTTCGGTCCGGAAATTCACGGTGACGTTTTTCCCCTTCACATCGATCAGGCTCTCAAACCGGCCCAGGTGATCCGTATCCAGGGAGATGAACAGGACTGAATTGTTCGGATCGATTTTTTTCTTTCCCGGCTCGCGCTTCATCACAAACAGCTCTGCCGTGGTATTCCGCCCGGCCAGGTTGACGGGAATCTGATAATAATACACATTGCTGCTGTTCAGTTGGCTCATCAGCCTCATGCTGTCGTCGATCTGCCCGGTGGCGGCGGCAATGCTTTCTCCGCCGGAAAGCCCGGCCAGACCGGAATGCTGGATTGCGTTTTTCACCAGATCCAGCCTTTCGCCCAGCTCCTTATGGGATTTGCCCAGTTCCAGCCCTTCTGCGGACTTGTCCGTGTCCAGCCGGACAAAAACGTCCTTGATGGCATCTTTTATGGAGGAGAAGGAATCGGCGGAGGCGCCTGCTTTGCCGAAATTCCCGGAATTGCCGGGCTCCTCCGCATCGGCGGCTAACTGCCGTATTATGCCGCTTTGGGCCGCAAGCTCTTTGTCTGCTGATGCTGCCGCCTGGGCGGACGCATTGGAAGCATTGTTTGAAACGGCGGCTTGCTGCCGCGATGCAGTCTGGGGGCTGTTTTCCGCATTAAGGGCGTCGTTTTCATAGAGATCCGGTGTTTGAGCCGAAGCTGCAGTTGCATTTTGTGCGGAATTGGAGGCCGCGGTATTTTGCGCAGCGGTTGACGCTGCTGTTGCGCTTTGTGCGGTTGCAGCTGCTTTTCCCTCTGCATTTCCTGAAGCTTTCAGCAGACCGGCCATGGTTTCGCCGCTATTCTCCCTGCTTGCTGCATCGGCCTGGAGATTTAGCTGGGAAGCCGTTCCCTGTGATTGCTGTTGCAACCGTTGCTGCTGCGTTTGCGTTCCGTCGTCGGCTGCTTGTGTTACGCCGCCTTGAGCAGTCATACCCGTCCCCGCAGGCGATTTTTCCGCCGCTGCGGACATGGCAGCCTCCAGGAATCCGTTCCCTGTGCTATTGGACGGGATGGCCTTCCCGGAAGCTTTCAAAATATTCTCCAGTGCGGATTGAAGGTCGTCCAGCTGATTTCCCAGCTTCAGGCCGCCATCCAGCAGCCTGGACAGCAGTTCCAGCTTCGCCGGGTCCGGTTGAATCCCTTTGGAAGCGAGGAATACCGCCTTTTCCGCGCTCAAGCCGCCAGCTTCCTTCAGCATGGCGGAAGCGGCGTGAAATTGCTCGGAGGTTGGCTTAATACCGGCTTTGAGAAATTCCGAAGCCAATTCGGTATTTAAAGTGTCGGGTTTGAGATTCAGCGCGGACAGCAGATTCTTTAAAAGCTCCTGCTTTATGGGAGAATTTTGCATGGAATCCTTTACGGTTTCAAGAAAAAGAGTCCCTTCCGATTTGGAGGCAACGGCCAGGGTCAGCGTTTGTCCCACCTGCGCCTGCAGTCCTTCTCCGATCGCGGCTTTCAGGACGGACCCGTCAAACAGCCGCAACAAGGCTTCGCCGGACGAAATTTCCAGCACCTTCGCCTTGACCACATCGCCGGGTTCCAATCTGCCCATAAGATCGGCGACATTTGCCCGGATCGCGGCCTGTAAGTTGGACAGACCTTCTACGCGCATGGATAAGCCCCTTTCTCCAAAATGCGGCCGGCAGTCCCGGGAACAAACCGCCCGGCTGCGCCAGCCGGCCTCAGGTATCGATAAAGTGTTTTGTGAAGCTTATTCTATGTATCGGACAAATACCGTATTTTTTTATAGCGTTTATGTGGTCCAGGGTACCGTAGCCCTTGTGCTGTTTGAAACCATATTGGGGATAAAGGCCGTCCATCTGGTCGATCAGGCGGTCCCTGGTCACCTTTGCGATAATGGAGGCGGCGGCGATTGATACGCTCAGGGCATCCCCCTTGATAATCGGAATCTGCCCGATATCGACCCCTTCAAGCCGGACCGCGTCGATCAGCAGCAGATCGGGCCTCGGCTTTATCTGCTCGATGGCTTCTTTCATTGCCAGCTTGGTTGCGTTCAGAATATTGATTCTATCAATGCAGTTCTCATCCACGATTCCGGTGCCGATGGAAACGGCCTTTTCGACAATCTCCTCATAGAGCCTGTCCCTTTTGGCGGGGCTCAGCTTTTTCGAATCGTTCAACCCTTCGATCAGGCACCCTTCGGGCAATATTACGCAGGAAGCCACCACGGGCCCGGCCAGCGGTCCCCTGCCTGCTTCGTCAATTCCGGCCACAAGCCGGAAGCCCTTTTCATAGGCTTCCTTCTCATATCGGCTCATCTCCAGCAGACGTTCCCTCTCCTTGTGCTGTGCCAGAAGCTTCTTTTCTTCCTTGTTCATGTTTTTTGTCCCCCTCACCCCACACCGGTTTTTCAAGCGATATCCTGCCGGTTTTCCCGCCGCGGAACTCATCCAGCAGAATAATGGAAATCCTCCTGATGTCGATCTCTCCGCCGGAGATCATGCAGCCCCTGTTCTTTCCGGCCATCTCCAGGAGCTCGTGGCCCGTCTTCCCCTTCACGTCGTTCAATTTGTACCGTTGCGCAAAAGAAGCCGGATAGTGCTCTGTAAGCTTCTCCGCAAGGGCTGCGGCGATTTCAACCACATCCATGATGTCATCCTTGATCGCTCCGGTGAAAGCCAGATTCAGCGCTGTGGCCCGGTCCTCGAATTTCGGCCAGAGAATTCCCGGCGTATCCAGCAGCTCGATCTCGGGATTCAGCCGAATCCACTGCTTTCCCCTGGTGACGCCCGGCTTGTCGCCGGTCACGGCAACGGCTTTCCCGGCGATTTTATTGATAAAGGTGGACTTCCCCACATTCGGGATACCGACGATCATGGTCCGAATAGGCCGGAACAGCCTGCCCTTCGCCCGGTCCCTCTCGATCCTTTCCTTCATCATGGCTTTCAGGGCCTCTTTCAGCGGATTCAGCCCCGTTCCCCGGATGGAATCCGCAAAAAGAACGGAAGCGCCCCGGCTCCGGAACCATTTCTCCCATTCCTTCGAAACGGCGGGATCGGCCAGGTCCGATTTGTTCAGGACCACCAGCCTGGGTTTATTCTGAAGGATCGAGTCGATTTCCGGATTTTTGCTGCTGACGGGTATCCTGGCGTCCAGAAGCTCCACCACAACGTCCACAAGCTTCAGATTCTCGGCCAGCAGGCGTCTTGTTTTGGCCATATGGCCGGGAAACCACTGTATGTTCATAAAATTTATTCCTTTTCCATTCTTTCCAATGCGCCGACCGGCACAATATATTCTTCTATTCTATCATACATTCTGTAAAAAAATACAACATAAAAGGGACTCGAGGTCCCCTTTATTGTGAAACAGCTTATTTGTTTTCGAGTTTTTCCTTGATCTTGGAAGCCTTGCCTACCCTGTCTCTCAGGAAGTAGAGCTTTGCCCTTCTGATCTTTCCTTTGCGGACCACTTCTACATGGTCGATCTTGGGAGAGTGAACCGGAAGGATTCTCTCTACGCCAACGCCGTAGGATACTCTTCTGACGGTAAAAGTCTCTTTGAGACCTGCGCCCTTCTTTGCAATGACAGTTCCTTCAAATATCTGAATTCTCTCTCTGTTGCCTTCCTTGACCTTCAGGTGCACTTTTACGTAATCGCCTATGCTCAGGACCGGTAAATCCGTCCTTATCTGTTCCTGCTCCAATGCTTTAATGATATCCATTGTTGTTTCCTCCTCCCTTGCCTAGACGTTCATAAACGGCTTAATGCACATCAGCGGACCGTCCGTATTACACACGACAAAGATTATACCACAGCACATTCCTATTTGTAAATATCTATTGTGCACATTTTGTCCAGGCTTAAATGAAAAAGTAAATTCCACATTTGGGTTGAGAAGTAGAATTTAGTATTGCATGAAATTCCTGTACAATAAGGTTGGTTTCCTGCCTGCATTGGAAAGGAGTTATCATGTCGAAAGAAAT
>JAEYOP010000028.1 GCA_023411575.1 Bacillota bacterium
CCTTCAGGACCTTACCGATGCAATTACCGACGCCTTCGGGCTTCCCAGACGGGAAGTCGGCTTAAAAGAAGACCTCTCGGTGGACGATACTGACTGGTATGTCCTATGATATCTAGAGATACCTTTATTATATAAATACTATCTCTATATCTTTAATAAGATCTACCAGAGAGGTAATCTTAGGATGGATTTAAAAACATTATGCGAAGATCCGATGGTAATAGAATGGATGGATAGCCTAAATAGAATAGCAAGAATGCAGCTTCATCTTTTTTGCAAATATTGCGTCAATTCATAGAATTTTTAGGAAAGTCTCCTACAGAGTTAATCGAGGAAGTGGATAAAGAGGAACACAATCCGAAGACCTTTAAAGGGAGAATTAAATCATATTTTGAAGGGAACTGTCGAATGAAGTGACAGAAGACACTCGCGAATTTTTTACTAAGACTGAGAGCCCCCAACTTTACGAAGAATAAGGCTGGCTGATTTTCAACCCTATGTTTTCCCAGATTTTGACGAAGTAACGGTTTTTGGTGAAAATGACCCCAGACTAAGGGAGTTCGAGCAAAATTTTCCGAATTTCTGAATTTACAAAGTAACAATGTGATGAAGTATGGGCGAGTTTTGGGTAAGTCCTGCAAACTTTGTAAACTGGAGTAATTTACAGGCTCGCTGGGGAAAGTGGGATGTAATTTACCACCCTTCGGGAGATCTCGCAGCCTTGGGACTGTAAATATTCAAGAATATTGTAAGTCATGCATTTATTCACTAGTATGTTAAGATTAAAGAATTTATGGATCTAAATTTAACACGCTTCAATTTAAATATGAATTAAAAGACTTTATATCGTATTACTCTAGTTTTTTATAAAATTTATTGAATACGGATGAGGAAAGTATATATATTTATAGTTTCTGTCCAGACCATCAAACAATCAACGGTCAAGAAACAATTTCAGATTCAAAACAAGTGTGAAAAAGAGATTGTTTGATGGTCTGGACAGAAAACTTATAAAGAATTAGGTAAAAGGAGTTTATAGAGTTTGGAAGTAGTTTTCCGCAGTTACCCCGAACTCTATAAACATGCCCTAAGAGGCAGTAATTATGTTAGCTGTGCTTTTATTTAAGACTTAGCTTGCCTGATTCTGCCTCCTGGGTGCTAAACAGGAGAAAAAATGTGATTAAGAAAATTAAAATAAGTGCAATGTTTATGGCAGTACTTCTTTTGAGTATTGCTTTTGTGCCGGCTGTGACGGCACAGGCTGATGAACTTTCTTCGGTATCTTCTGACCAGAAAGGAAAAAAGATTATTGAGGAAACACCTGAACTCAAAGTGATTGAAATCACCGATACCACTAATATAGTACAAGTCGGAGACATGCTCATATCTTTTGAGTCTAACTCTGAATATACTGAAGCAAAAATGGAATTGAAGAATCTAACGAATAATGAAAAATCGAGTTTCGAGTATAAAGTTTTACAAGAAGCTGGAAAATTCAAGACTGACGTATACAACGAAGGGAAATTAGTTAACACAGTGACTTCAGAGTACAACCCTATTAAACCAGGCGAAACTAGCAAAGTACTAGAAAAATCCTCTAGTCAGATCAATACTGTAAAGGGGACAACAACACTGTATAATTGGGATGGCATAACATTCATCAAGGGATCTGGTATAAAATATAAGCACCCAGATTATACTACATATGATGCATATGATTATGAGTCCTTTTATCTAGCTGGCAATGCACTTACCCATCACCATATTAATAAATATGATTCAACTGCGATAGCTGCTTTAGCCCCAACTGTTGCTGGAGCGACAATTGGTTATCTTGTTGGAAATATGGTTGGTGCAGTTGCTGGAGGAGTTTTGGGACTTTTTTTGACTTCACAAACTAGTCAAGCACTTCTTGATGAACAGGACTGCATTTGGTACTGGGAGTCTTATACATGGGCTCCCGTTTACCTTGGTGGGATGTGGCGAACAGTGCCTCTATACTTTAGAGTTGCTTCTTACACTTTATGGAACAGCTTAGGTATGTCAAACCCATAAACATACGCCACGAATGATACAGCACGAGGACGAAATTTAAACAAGTTCGTCCTTTTATATTTTTGAATTATGTTCTCTCGCTCTTCAAATCTAAGATAATAGGGCTCACGATTTAAACTACAAAACAACAGTAGTAAACTAGTGCATCGATTCCAAATTATGGGAATAAAATTGGACTTTAAAATCAACACAGGTCAATGGATTTCCCATAAAAGAACCACAGATGGACACAGATAAACACGAATTGAAATCATCTGTGTTCATCTGTGTTTATCCGTGGTTTATTGAGGATATATGGAATCGATGTACTAGTAACTTTCAAAACTTAAATTTCAACTATGATGTCTACTGTATTTGATCTGGCATCATAAGTGAGTAAGTCCTAGTTTGATGATTACAAAAATTAAATTTAAATGTGATATTTATGAAAATACAAAAACTCAAACCTGAAGAGATTTTGGGACTCCTGTCAGGCATTGTACTTAGTTATATTATGTTTATTTTGTCTATGTTGATGAGCGACGTATTACATTTTTCTAATCAAATAGTTGTTTGGGTTAATATTGGTCTTGTCGTTTTCTTCTTAATACTGGGACATTATATAGTCTCAAGAAAAGTAATTGACGAAAAAAAGAGAACTGAAGACATAATAGGTCTTAAAAGTAATCTACTGGGTTTTTTCCTATGGCTCATTGTAATAATAATTGCGACCTTATTGAATATAGAAATTAATCCGACTGCGATTAGAACGGGAGGTTATCTTACAATACTTTTAATCACTTTAATCCTTTTATACATGAATAAGAAAGGGATTAACTGAAGAATAGTCCCAAGTAGGAATTGGATTCACAGATAGATGAAAAATATTAATTCCGGCAATTTAGCCATGACCGATTTCCTTTCTTTTCTTTTTTTGAATTATTTAGAGCCTCTACAGGCTTTCAGGGGAATAACCCCTTAATTCCTGTCTATTTTTCAAGCCTTGAGCCTGCAAAGCAGCCCAATGTACCCATATGCAGGCGCACGTATAATATAGATCCTTTTTTAGTCTCTTGGTTCTATTGATTGACTAGTCAGTTAACTATAAATAGGTGGAGGGATATCGGGTCAAATATGGCAAAACTCCAACAAAATCTTACAAACGGAAGCTGCTAGTATCGTGAAAACCCAAATGTTGAACATATATTTTAATGACTACCATCAGCTGATATTGTTTTGATCTAAATTGATGATCCATAATTAAGTTTTCATGGTACTAGTTAGTGATTCCGGCAGCGATAATTCGAAGTAAAGGCTGGCGCAAGGGAGGCGAGTTTTTGGTATCAGACATGCCGGACGGCATAAAATTCACACGCGGAGAAATTCAAACACCGCGCAAACTCGCACCTGCAATCACAAAAGACGAGTTCTATGCTGATGTTTTTGGTGATGAGAAATGATGGAAACTCTGAGTGGAATAAAACTAAAACCAACATTTAATCCTCAGCTTATTGCGGACTTCGAAACAGTGTGGAATGAAATTTTTCACTATCAGTGGCAGCCGATATACAAAAAAGACCTGAGATTGCAGGATAATTACGACTTTTTTAGGACTGTTGTGAACAGAGTCCAGCGGTATAACGAAAGTTACGATATGACTATCGTAGGAGACCGAGGATTAGGTAGTCGGCTTTTGGCTTAGGGGCTGCAATAATTATCAACAGGTACTTTCATAGCGCTGACGCTCAGTTTTCGCTGGATTACGCCTGTTTCGATGTCGATTCTTGGATCATGTTGATCATAATTATTTTAATCATAAAAGCATATTAATTGATTGAAGTGGGTATTTTAATTCGCTGAATCCGCCCAAATAGGCCAACTGCATAGCAGGATTTGGGCGGAAAACTTTAACAGTGATATTCTTTTTTTCAATTCCTCCGTATGATTGATTTCTCTTTTTCATGGGCGTAGCTAATTATATTCCATTTGCTCAGAACTGCGAGATAAAGATCCTTGCCTGCCAGAGGGCAATAACTGCAAGGACAAGGATGAGTACCATCCACATTATGTCGGCTCCCGGAATGAAGGAATTAGCCCAGTATTCATTGTAGGCTTCTATAGCAGCCTCGGATTGTA
>JAEYOP010000052.1 GCA_023411575.1 Bacillota bacterium
GGCCAGCGGCGTGATGAAGGCCGCGCTCGGCGCCGCGGTCATCACGTCCGCCGCCGCTGCCGCCAAGGACTTCATCGGCTCGTCGATCGACGAGGCTCGCGAGGCGCAGAAGGTCGGCGCGACCACCGAGCAGATCATCAAGACCACGGGCGGCGCGGCGAAGATCACCGCGAGCCAGGTCGGCGACCTCGCGACGGCCATCTCGCTCAAGACGGGCATGGACGACGAGGCGATCCAGTCGGGCGCGAACCTCCTGCTGACGTTCAAGAACGTGAAGAACGAGGTCGGCGAGGGCGCGAACATCTTCGACCGCGCGACCGCCGCCGCCGCGGACCTGTCGGCGGCCGGCTTCGGCGACCTCAACGGCGCGAGCAAGCAGCTCGGCAAGGCGCTCAACGACCCGATCAAGGGCATCACGGCGCTGTCCCGCTCGGGCGTCACCTTCACCGAGCAGCAGAAGACCCAGATCAAGGCGATGGTCGCGAGCGGCGACGTGCTCGGCGCGCAGAAGATCATCCTCGGCGAGGTCGAGTCGCAGGTCGGCGGGGCCGCCGAGGCATCGGCGACAGCGGCCGACAAGATGTCGGTCGGCTGGGGCAACCTGCAGGAGTCGATCGGCACCCTGCTCCTGCCCGTCATCGACCAACTGCAGGGCGTTCTCACCGCAGCGTTCGCCTGGATCTCCGAGAACACCTGGGTGCTCGGCGTGTTCGCCGGCGGCGTGACCGCGATCGCGCTCGCGATGGGCGTCGCCAAGATCGCGACCATCCAGTGGAGCGCCACCCTGCTCGCCAACCCCATCACGTGGATCGTCCTGGGCATCGTCGCGCTGATCGCCGCGCTCGTGCTGCTGATCGCGAACTGGGACTCGGTCGTCGCCTGGCTCAAGAAGGTCTGGGGCGGCATCGTCACCTGGCTCGGCGGCGTCTGGGACTCGATCGTCAGCGGCGTCAAGGCGGGCTGGGACGCGGTCGTGCGCTGGCTCAAGGACGCCGCGGACAAGGTCGTCGGCTTCTTCATGAAGTGGTCGCTCATCGGCGTCATCGCCTCGAACTGGGACTCGATCAGGTCCGGCGTGACGAGCGCGTGGGACGGCATCGTCGGCTGGATCAAGGGCGTCCCCGGCAAGATCGTCGGCTTCTTCAAGACGTGGACGATCGTCGGGCAGATCGCGTCCCACTGGACCGAGATCAAGACCGGCGTCGAGAGCATCTGGGGCAAGATCCTCGACTTCTTCAAGGGCGTCCCCGGCAAGATCGGCGACGCGTTCTCCGGCCTCGGGTCGGCGCTGACGAGCCCGTTCCGCAGCGCGTTCAACTCGATCGCCTCCTTCTGGAACCGCACGGTCGGGTCGCTCAGCTTCTCGATCCCCGACTGGGTTCCCGGCATCGGCGGCAACAGCTTCTCGCTGCCGAAGATCCCGCTGCTCGCACAGGGCGGCGTCGTCACCTCGGCCACCGCGGCGATCCTCGGCGAGGGCGCTGAGCCCGAGGCGGTCCTGCCGCTGTCCCGGCTCGACGGGATGCTCGAGCGCGCCGCCTCGTCCGGTGGCATGCCGCGCGAGCTCGTCGTCGTCGACTCCGACGGCGCGCTCATCGGGCGCATGCGAGTCGAGGCCGGCGGCGTGATGACGGGCGCGGTGCGGCCCCTGGATGCGGGGGTGGTCGCATGGCCGCGGTGAGGAGCGCGGGGGAAGGCCCGGTGCGACTAGGTCAGAGGGCCTGCGGCCTCGACTGCGTCACGGATCTTGCGGGCGGCCCTTAGTTGGGCGCTGCGAGACGGGAGGACACGGTGGTCAACACTCGCATGGTCCTCGGGGTACATGGCCTCGCACCCGCAGGCGCACGGCTGCTGCCCGTCGTCGTAACAGGGCAGGCCCATCTCAGTTGCCAGACGGACAGGCAATGGCCACGTACCGATCAGGGGCGAGTTTCCTTCCCACCGGGAAGCGGCGTCGGCCACCGAGACGTGTCCGCGGAGTGTCGAAGTCATCCCGTCGTGATCCGACGGGGCGAACGCCGTCTTCGACATCTTCTCGCCGTCGAACATCGCGCGCGGCACGTTGCGCCGCAGGATCTCGCCTGGCTCGGTGAGCTCAGGTCCGGTCGCAGTCAACGGAGAACCCCGGTCTCAAGGAAGCGCACGAAGACCTCAGGGTCGAACGGCGCTGTCATCTCGTCGGCCTGATCAGCTTCCGGGTCGTCGAGGCACAAGAACATCTCCGTACCGTGATGTTCAATCGAAGCCGTTAGGAAGAGTCCCCGCACCTCACGCTCGACCACCACGGATCCGTCGGGCTGCGCGATGACGATCGCGCGGTCGCCCGTGAGCCTGCCAAGCGCCGGGACCATCTCGCGCGCGGCCTCGAGTGTGTCGATCTCGACGGCACGACTGTTGGGCCCCCACCACCCGTCGGTGAGCGCCTCGACCTCGTCAATGCGTCGCGACAGAGCCTTCTCCTCTAGGGACCGAACGATCTCAACATCGGTCACTTCGTGTAGGACCTTGAATCGGCCCTCAACATCTGGCGCCGCCCAGCCCTGTACCCGGACGTCAGGTGCGGTGACGCCATCCTCGGCCATGACCGACTTGACGAATGTCGCCAGTGTGGTCTCACCATCGGCAATCTCGCAACGGGTGAGCCCCCGGCGCCCGACCGTGCGGAGATGGAACGTCTTGTCCGTCCCGTCCAGCTCAGTGATGATCCCCTCGACCCACACCGGTTCGGGCTCCGGATCGGCGCTCAGCGCGACTGCGATCTGCCTCAGCGTCTCCCGCACGTCGGCAGTGACCGCAACGACCTCGGAAGGCTCCGCATCCAGCGGTGCCCCCGGCGGCACGATACCCACCTCGATCGCTTCCAAGTCGTAGAGAGACTTGCCGATCTTCGCGAGTCGAGCGACATCCTCGGCGACCATCGAAGGCGGCACCGCCAGATCGTCGCGGACGGTCGCGAGGGCCCGCACCAGCTTCTCCGGGGCACGCTGCATGGCCGGATAGATCTCGTCCAGGTCATCGTCGCGCCAGCCTGCTGGCTTCATCAAGACGAGGTGCGGTCGAGCGCTGCCCTCACCAATCGAGACGAGCCGAACGTCGAACGCTTCTTCGAAGCCGGCCGGCACGCGCTCGCGCCACGGATGATCCTCGAGCCATCCCTCGCGCGCGAACTGGAACAGGGCCTCGACAACCGGACGGAGCTCGGACGCGGACTCCGCGGGCATGCCCTTCTCGTCGAACCGCTCGCCCGTGAGGCGCAGGTGCAGGAAGAGCTCCGGGCTCTCGGCCGCGCCCTTGCCTACAGGGCCCCCCTCGTCAGCCATGCCGGGGAACGTAGCACCGCCTGCCGACGCGGCGGGCAAGTTCGCCGGGCGAACTTCGGTAAGGCTCCAGAAGGCCGAGGGCCATCGGCGGCGAGGGAGGCCCCTCGGGTTGACCGAGCGCCTAGAGGGAGGGGGTGCGACCCCCTCCCTCGTCAGCCCCGCCGACATCGAAGAGCTCGGGATACGTCATGCCGACCAGACCGAGCGCGACCACGTCCTTGTGCTGGATCGCGCCGGCGTAGGCGGCGATCGCCGAGAACACCTGCTCCTTGCGCTCTACGAGCTCCGGGGGCGCATCTGAACCAGCTCCGTTGATCTCCGTGAGCAGCGCATCGAGCGTTCCGACCCAGCGCATGAAGTGCGTTCGATGCTCATCCCAGTCGACAGTCGGCTCGCCCATAGGTGGCAGTCTGCCTCGTCATGACGACACTCATCACGCTCGCGCGCGTCGCCTACAGCCTCGCCGGGGCTGTCGAGGCCACCGGCATCTCGTCCGACACCATCCGTGCCGCCGTCGCCGACGGCACGCTCGTCGCTCACTACGTGGGCGAGAAGGCGAGCAAGCCCGTCTTCCGCGCCGTCGAGCTAGACGCCTGGATCGCGTCCCTGCCGACCGAGCGCGGCGGTCGGCGGTAGGCAGCAGTCCCGGTGGCGCCCTCTCGCGCTCGTATCAGGTCGGCTTCCCACGCGGCGCGCTGCCGACGTCCCGCCCAGAGGGAAGCAGGTCGCCCCAGCGCGGGACCTGGCCCCCGCGCCGGGTGTAGCCCTTCACGGTGAACGGGATGCCGCGGAGCCTGAGCAGTTCGCGCTCGACGACTTCACGCACCGACATTGTGCGAGCACGGCCAGGCGACAGGGTGCGCAGGTGCGCCCGCGAGGCGACTATCGCACGCCACTGCTGGAGTGCGTCCAGGTCGACGCGGCACGATCTGCCTGCGATCACTCCGGGCAGGAGACCGCTACTCACCCACCCTCGAACAGCGGTCGCTGGCACTCCGAACTCCTCGGCGACAGCAGCGGCGTCAACCGCAGTCTCGAGGCGCACAGGCGCCGGCGGCGCTTCTCCGCTTGCGCGCGGGCGCAGCACGAGCCGAGCCGAGCGGTTCGTCGGGACGGCCGGCCGCGTAGCCTTGCTCGTGAGCCAGACCGCCACTTCGTGGCGGTCGAAGCGAAGAGCGTCACCGATCCGGTAGCCAGGCAGGTCGCCGCGGCGGGCTTGCTCGGTCACCCACGCAGGGCTGACGTGGAGGAGACGCGCTAGCTCCCTGGCCGTCATGAGCGTCTCGTCAGCCACGCAGAGCAACGTAGCGAAGGACACGGCGCCGACGTGGCCGCGCAGTCGGGACTGGCCGTGCGCATCGACCTCCCCGACCAAGTGCGATCCGAGCGCATCACCTACGACGTCGCTTCCACCGCGGAGGCAACGGGCGTCTCGGTCGACGTCATCCGCCGCGCGATCCGTGCCGGCGACCTCGCGACGACGAGCCCGCGGATCAACGGACGCAAGATCAGCAAGCCCTTGATCCCCGCGGCCGAGCTCGAGCGCTGGGCGCTCGACCGTGAGGAGTGACGCGCTGGCCACTCCGCGCAGTCGCACACCTGCTCCGGCCAGGAGGCCGCTACGGTCACAGACCATGGACCGCTCCGAGGGCCGCCGGCTCACCTACTCGGTCGACGAGGCTGCCATCGCTGCCGGAACGAGCAGAGCCAGGATCCTGCAGGCGATTCACGCCGCGGAGCGCACGCCCATCGGCGTGCCCCGTCTCCGAGCGAAGCAGATGGGACGGCGCTTCGTGATCCTCGCGAAGGATCTCGAGGAGTGGCTTGAGTCGCTCCCGGACGCGTAGTCCCCCCTCCCCGCGGCACCGCTCAGTCCGCAGAGAGTCCGCAAGAAGTCCATCGCGGCCCGTCATCCACTACGACGGTCCGACGTCCTGACCTGCGGAGACACTGAACGTCCGTCACGAGCCATTCACCGCCGTCACGCGGGTCTGTGTCCGAGCTCTACTACGACGTGTGATCGTCCCGGCCCCCGGCTGCTCCCGGGGGCCGGTGACTCGCAGTGACGGAACCCCCGTCGCCCCGGTGGGCGGCGGGGGTTCCGTGGTCCTGGGGTTCCGTGGTCCTGGGGTGCCGGAGCCCCGGGTCAGCCGGCGAAGCGGCCGATGTCCGTGCGCAGGGTCTCGGCCATGCGGGAGAGGCCGCCGTCCGCGT
>JAEYOP010000058.1 GCA_023411575.1 Bacillota bacterium
CTGGGAATACACAGCTGCAACAGGTTGGATAATAAAGCAGCCATATACCGCAAGCAATACTTATATATGGACACCTACGACTGCAGGAGATCATTTGTTTGGAGTTTGGGTAAAGGATGCTTCTTCAGTCAATGCTTGCGATAAGGATTATGTGGTGAATTATATTATTCAGGGGACGGGTCAGCCCGACTGGTACTATTTGAAGGTCCCAGATGGGCATGGTAATTTCGTTGACGTTTACATGAAAGACAACGGAGATGATGCAAACGGAAATGTGAATGTCCGCGTTATGGCAAAGAAAAGCACCGACATTTTATGGAATAAATACATAATGAGCGGGGACGTTTGGTCTCAAACTCCAGGAATTTTTGCTTTTAACCCTTCCGAAGGGGGAGCAGTTGTATGCTCGTTAGGCTTGTTCGGCGGAGGAGATGTTCAGACAGCCGGGCTTGATTATGAGCAGTGGGCAACACAACTGGAAGATGCTATTCTTGCAGCGGCAGGACTTGAAAGAGACGATGTTGAAGACGCTGATATAGATATGCTTGTGGATGGCATTATTGCTGGAATAGACGACAATTTTCCACTTCTTAAAGGTCTTTTACAGCATTTTGGATTGATTGATACCCATGAAAGCGATATCTACTTTATGGGTGGCAAATGCCTGATGGATTATTCTTTCATCCTGTACTATAAAAATGCGTCATTGGTTGCAGATGTAGCAGGCACACAAGCTATGCTTGATGCGGGGGTATTATCAGTAAGTGGATTATTGGCTGCTAGTACAGGTGTCCTGGCTCCTGCTGGAGGAGTGGTAGAACTTGCTGCCGGCGAGGAAGCTGTACGTGCTTTGGTATTGAAGGTTGCAGCAAGATTGCTATCCAGAGAAGCTGTAAAATCAGGAATTTTAGCGGCACAGGATAGTGTTAAATTACAGGCTTGCATACCGCCTTCTCAAATATTAAAACAGAGCATGGTAAACCATGGCTTCAGTTACCCGCCTTATAAGTTTGCAACTCACCATATGGTTGTTAGAGGCGCGAAATTGGATCGAGCAGTATTAGCTAGAGCTATACTGTCAGAATACAATATTGGGTGGGATAGTTGGGAAAATGGTGTATTCTTACCAATGGAAGTAGGGCATGGGACAGCAACTGTACACGCCAGTGGAAGACACCATGATAGCTACATAATAAATGTATACAATAGGTTAAGTGCTGCAAAAAACGATGCAATAGCAGACGGAAAGTCGTGGGAAGAGATAAGAACGGCGATTGTTAATGAATTACATTTAATAAGAACTGAATTGTTAAACGGGACTATTGCATTATAACCATTATACAAGGGGGAACGTTATGAAAATATGGAGAATGGAAGAGATAGGAGATATATATCAGTTTATCACAGTCAAGGATATGGATGGACATGAGTTATTACAATTTGTTGATTCATTGGGTACAAAAAGAAATACAAGCGAATGGATACCATTGAAAATACAAATACATAGAAATAAGCGAAGGAAAATCTGTGACTATCCTGGTTTTGTCGTACCAGTATTTAGTGAAAAAGCAGTAGATGTTATTAGGGATTTTCTAATTAGTAAAGCAGACATCTTACCACTTGACTGTGGAGATGAAAGGTATTTTTTGATTAATGTCTATAATAAAGTCGATTGCATTGATTATGATCAAGCACAATATACAAAGTTTGACTCTGGACGTGTAAGGGAATTTAAAAAATATGCTTTTAAGCAGGAAATGCTTATTAATGAACATATATTCAAAATTCCAGAAATAATTGGGAAAAGTATGGTTTTCGTATCAGATGAGTTTAGAAATAGAGTTATAAATAATGACTTAATTGGCTTTAATTTTATAGAAGTATGGGACTCCGAAGAATAGAAGCATATGATTATGCTCCGCTACCTTCCCCCCGCACTGTCCATCGCATCTGTGCCGTTCACCCCCAGAAATCCTGCAGCACCTCCGGCAGCGTGCAACCGTCGGAGGCCCTGGGGACGGGGCTCCATTCGGAGGGCAGCAGCTCGCGGTAGACCGGGTGGGAGAAACGTTCGTCCAGCAGGACGACGATACCCATGTCGTTTTCCGTACGGATGACCCGGCCGGCCGCCTGCAGGACTCGGTTTATCCCGGGATAGATGTAGGCGTATTCGAAGCCGGCCCCGTAGAGCTCGTCAAAATACCTCCGAATGATATTCTTCTCGTTGCATACCTGCGGAAGGCCCACGCCGACGATGATCGCACCGGACAGCCGGTCGCCGGTCAGATCGATGCCTTCGCCGAAGACGCCGCCCAGGACGGCAAAGCCGACGAGGCTGGAGCCGCCGATGCGGTCGAATTCCCGGAGGAATTCCTGCCGGGCGGCTTCCGACATGCCCGGCATCTGGTAGATGGTCCGGATTCCCTGCTGGATTCCCATGAACCGGTAATACACCTCGTTCAGGTATTCGAAGGAGGGGAAGAATACCATATAATTGCCGACCTTTGCCGAGGCGGCTTCCAGGATCGTTTCGGCGACCCGGCCGTAGGAAAGCTGCCGTGTCTTGAATTTGGTTGAAATCTGGTCGTCCACGAAGGCGCAAAGATTTTCGGAGGGAAAGGGCGACGCCAGGGTCAGCGTCCGGGAATCCCGGTCTCCTCCGAGCATGGAGACAAAGTAGCCGGAAGGGGAAAGGGTAGCGGAAAACAGGGTGGCGGAACGCCCCTTGTCCATTGCCTCTCTCAGGAGCTTCGACGGGTCGATGCAGAACAGCTTTATCTTGAAATCCCTGGAAGTTTTGTCATAGCAGGTGACGAACTTCTCATCATACAGCTCCAGGGTCTTCATGAAATTCAGACTGCCGTAATAGATATCCAGAAGGGAATCCAGGAAGGATGCGGAAGAATTCCTGGAAAGCCAGTTGTCAAGGTACCCGGTGAAGCGTTCAAGAAGCTCGTGCAGTTTGTCGGGAGGGTCCCTGCGGACGCAGTAGAATTCCTTTCCGTCGTCTTCTTTTTCGGCCGCCAGGCTTTTGGCGGTTTCCAGAAAGTATTTGTAAATGGCGTCCATCCTTTCATAAACGCCGGGTATTTCTATTTTTACCTGCTGCCGCAGTTCAAAGAAAGCCCGTTTGGACAGCTCGGAGGAGAACATGTCCCGGGCACGGTCCACCAGGTTGTGGGCTTCGTCGATGAGGAAGCAGTAATCGCCCCGCTGGGTGAAGAAGCGCTTGAGATAGACCCTGGGGTCAAACAGGTAGTTGTAGTCGCAGATAATGGCGTCGCACCAGAGCGAGAGGTCGAGGGACATTTCAAAAGGACAGACAGCGTGTTGCCGGGCGTATTTTTCAATGGTGAACCGGTCCAGGGAATCTTCATTCAAAGCGCCTGCCACAGCTTTTCGAATTTTGCCGAAATAATTCGACGCGTATTCGCAGGTTTCACAGGCAGGGGTTCCGCAAAAGCAGATTTTTTCCTTGGCGGTTATGGTCAGGGATTTTATCCTCAGGCCATGATCCCGCATGTCCTCGAGGGCCTTTTCCGCCAGGGCCCGGGTGGTCGTCTTTGCCGTGAGGTAAAATATTTTAGAGATTTTTCCTTCTCCGAGGGTCAAAACAGCCGGGTAGAGGGTGGCAATGGTTTTTCCCGTTCCCGTCGGCGCCTGTGCGAACAGGATATCGCCCCGGCCGATTGCCGCCGATACGCTGTCCATCAGGTCCTGCTGTCCGGACCGCATACTTTCGTACGGGAACTCCAGCTCCCGGATGGACCGGTCGCGGCAGGTCTGCCAGCCGAGGACCAGCTCCTGCCATGCGAGGCATTCGTTGGCCAGCGGCATGAAATACTCCTCCAGGGCGTCGGCGCTGTACAGGTCCAGAAAGGATTTTTCCCGCTTTTCATCCAACTGGTAGTAGGTTAACCGTATGGAAACATAGTCCAGCCCGTACAGGGCGGCGAACATATATCCGTAGCACTTTGCCTGGGCCCAGTGTAGCAGATTGTAATCGTGCTCGATCAGATCGAGGGGCTGGGTGGTGGTTTTGATCTCATGAAGGGTGATGCCGGAGGCATCCCTCAATACCCCGTCGATCCGGCCGGTCACCTCCAGGATGGTGCTTTCGCCTTCCAGACGGAAGGATATGGGAACCTCCGCTTCGTAAACCGCATCTCCCGGAAGCGCGCTTTTGAATGCCTTCCGGACGGCGGAATGCCCCCTTGTGCCTTCGACGGCCCTCGAGGGGGAATATGCTCCGGAGGTCAAATCCCCCGATTGCCGGGCGTACTCCAGGAGGTTTTGGACCGATAGGACGACGAGCTTTTTCTCTTCCATTGCAAAGCCTTTCGCTTGAGTATTTCGCAAAGCCTGTGCCGCTTCTGCAAAAAGCGGCGGTAAAATGTTTGTGTGATCGCAATTAATAGTATAATATATATTGGTGCTTATAGCATCACAAAATTGTCCGGTTTGCCGCCGCCCTGAACGGGGAAGAAAACAGGAACGGCAGGTATGACCGGGTATAATAAGTCGAGCGTAATAAAGTATAGTAAGTATAGTAAGGGAAGGTATGGTACGGATAGTGGATCTGAATAAGGCAAGATATGAACTGACGGCGGTAAAGCCATCGCAGTATCCTTCCGGAAGCATGCCGGAAGTGGCCTTGGTCGGCCGGTCCAACGTCGGGAAATCGACGATCATCAACACGCTGCTGAACAGGAGAAACCTGGCGAGGGTCTCGTCGGAGCCGGGGAAAACAAGAGGAATCAATTTCTATAATATCGATGACGCGCTGTACCTTGTGGATTTGCCCGGATACGGATATGCCAAGGTGTCGAAAGAAAAAAAGGTTTCCTGGGGCGATATTATCGAGACTTATCTCAACCGGAGGCAGCAGCTTGGAATGATCGTCATGCTGGTGGACATCCGGCACGCTCCGAGCGAAGAGGACAGGGTCATGTACGGCTGGATTCTGGAGCAGGGGCTGGAGCATCTCGTCGTTGCGACGAAAATGGACAAGATCTCGCGGGGCCAGGTTTTTGGGCGCCTCAATGAAATTAAAAAGGTGCTGGGACTGCGGGAAGGCGTCCGGCTGATTCCCTACTCTTCAGAAACCAAACAGGGCAGGGACGACATCTGGAAGGAGATCAACGGGACATTGCAGCGGCAGAATGTAGGAACTCCGGCTGCTGTGGATGAGGAGAACACTGCCGGGGGCAATGCTTCCGGCGAAAATGTTTCCAGCGAGAATGCTTCCGGGAACATGGAGTGAAATGATATGCCGATTTATTCTTTTGAACCGATTGTGGATAAAAACTGCAAGGTGCTTGTATTGGGTACGATGCCGGGCGCAATGTCCCTGAAAAAGCAACAGTATTACGGATACGACCAGAATGCGCTCTGGCGCATCATGTACGGGCTGTTCGGCAGGCAGCCCGACGGAGAATATGAGCTGCGTAAAGCTTTCCTGCTTGAGCATCACATAGCCCTGTGGGATGTGCTGATGGCTTGCGAAAGGGAAGGAAGCAGCGACAGCGATATAAAGGAGCCGGTACCAAACGATTTTGCCGCTCTGTATGAGAATTATCCCAACCTGGGCGTTGTCTGCTTCAACGGCGGTCCGGCGGAGCGCCTGTACCGGCGTTTCGTCGAGAAGCCGGGGGACCTGCGGTATGGTCCGAAGGCTTATTTTAGCCTGCCTTCAACCAGCCCGGCCTATACGATCGGCTTCGAGAAGAAATTCGAGCAGTGGAAGCTGCTCCTTCAGCTGCTGCGGCAGTGACAGGCCCGGAAGGACCTGTGGCGGCCGGCTTTTGTTCGTGGCTCTCCGCCGCGCTGCTTGTCGTGGCTGTGGCGTCCTATATCCCGTGCACCACGTTGTTGATCCATTTCTTTGAAAAATAACGCCGGACACAGAAAATAAATTTATATATTTCCTGGAGATTGATCAGCAGATATACCCCCACCACACCGAGCCGGAACAGATACGCGCCTGCCAGCGCCGGCAGCATGCCGACCACCCAGACGGCGATCAGGTCGATGACGATGGAATATTTGATGTCCCCGCCGCTCCTCATGGCGCCCACAATCATGACCGAATTGAAGCAGGAAACGGCCATCATCGCACCGGTTACGAACAGGATCCCCGTAACATTGTCCTTGACGAGATCGGAAACATTGTAAGGGGCCAATACCAGCGGCCTTGCGGCGATCAGCAAGCCTCCGACGGCGACGCCGAGCGCCAGCGTGATCCGCAGGAACCTTCCGGCGTAACGGTACGCGTCCTCCTCTTCTCCCGCGCCGATTTTATTGCCCACCATGATCAGGCAGGCATTGGATATGCCGGCGAAGAAGACAAAGGCGATCTGCCGGATCGTCCCCACGATATTGATGGCCGCCACTGCTTCCGTATTGATATGCGCGTACATGACCATATAGAGGGCCGTTCCTACCGCCCATACGACATCCTTTGTTATAACGGCTCCGGAGGTGCCTAAAAACCGTCTGACCAGATTGGCCGGCATGTGGAAGAGGTCTTTCGGTCTGACGGCAACAATACTTTCCCTGGTGTAGATGAAGAAGAGAAATACGGCGCATTCCAGCACCCTGGCGATCAGCGTGGCCTTTGCGGAGCCTGCGACGCCCATTGGAGCGAATCCGAGCTTGCCGAATATGAAAATATAATTCAGGGCGGTGTTGACGGCGATCCCGACAATGTTGGCAAACAGCGGGAGCTTGACGTTTCCGGTGCTTCGCAGCGAGGAAGAGAAGCAGATTGAAACGGCCATTATGATGAAGCTCGGACACACCGTCTTCAGATAGGTGCCGCCAAGCTCGATGACCTTTGCATCGGAGGAAAAAATCGACAGTACCTGGCCGGGCGCCAGAAACGCCGGTATGAAAAAGGCCGCGGAAAACGCCAGGGACGTCAGCAGCCCCAGAGCCGTTATCTTCCGGATGTTTTCGAAATTCCGGCTTCCCCAGAACTGGGAGATGAAGATGGAGGTGCCGCCGCCGATTCCAAAGAGGATGATGCTCAGGATGAAATACACCTGGTTGGCCAGCCCCACCGCGGCTACGCTGGCGTCTCCGAGCTGTCCGACCATGATGTTGTCCGTCAGGTTGAGGGAGGAGGACAGAAAGTTCTGCAAAGTCACCGGGATGGCTATGCTGATGAATCTGCTCCAAAATTCCCTGTCGCTGAATAGACTGCTTCGCTTGCCGGACTGTATGCCGCGTTGCATGCTGGGTTCCATATCGATCTCCGTATTTGTCATAGAAAATTAGCAATCCTCTTTATTATAAACAGCCTTCGTCAGTTTTGCACGTCACATTTTGCCGGTTGCTGCCCAATTTTTGCTTTTCTTGAAAAATTGTCATCTGATTTTAAGGATTCTGTAACCAAACCAGTTCAATATTGGGTTATAATCATAATAAGGACAGTTATCGGTGATCCGTCCGATACGAAAGAGAAAATGGGAGGTCCTACATGAAACGCAGTTCTAAAATCGTTGCTGCTGTCACGGCAGTACTTTTAATTCTTTCCTTCAGTCTCAATATTGCATTCGCCGTATCCCAGGGCGCCGAGCCCGGCTCCGACCAGGATCCCATCATCAGCAAAAGCTATGTGGACGCAGCGGTATCCCAGCTGACGGCAGCCATGCAAAAGCTCCAGGAGCAGGTTGATGCCCTGAAAAATGAGAACATCCGGCTGACAACAAAGCTTACGGCCCAGGAACAGGCCAATGCGGCGCTGCAGAATGAAATCAAGACCTTGAAGACGGCGGTCGCCGCTGGCACAGCTTCCTCCGGCAAGACAGGAAACACGGGAGCTTCCGGCAGCACCGGCAGTACCGCTACGACCGGCGGAGCGATCAGCAATGGCACAAAGCCCCCGGCGTCCATAGGCACGGCAACCGTGAATACGGCCGTACTGAACGTCCGCAAGGAGGCGAACACGACTTCGGCGATAGTGGCAAAGACGGTGATGGGCGAGACGCTGACGCTGGTCGCCAAGACGGGGGACTGGTACAAGGTGAAGACCTCCAAGGGGATAACGGGCTATGTAATGGCCAAATTGATCACAGTGAAAAAATGAGAAAAATAAAACCCCGGAAACGGGGTTTGTTTTTCTATAGCTTTGCTTTGCCGCTCCGGATAAGCGCAAGATTTTTTTCGATCATCCTGTTCCGGACCTGTACGCAGGCATAGGACCGCAGTGGGTCCTCCGGCGTATTGATGACATAATCCAGCATTTTATCCACGGTGGTTCTGGCTACGTGCATTCTGGTATCGGAAGAGGCGTAATAGATGAGGAGCTCTCCGTTGTCTCTTGCTACGGCGCCGTTGCAGAAGATTACATTGGACACGTCGCCGATCCTTTCTTCGCCTTCCGGCGCGATCAGGAAGCCTCCGGGCCTATGGGTGACCTTCTCCGGATGCTCCGGGTCCGATAAGAACGCATATACCACATACCGCAGACCGGCCGCGGTATTCCGGACTCCGTGGGCGATATGGAGCCAGCCCTTTTCCGTTTTGATGGGCGCGGGTCCCTGGCCATTTTTGACTTCCTTGATGGTATGATATTCCTTGCATTCCATCAATTCTTCCTCTTCGATCACCGCTTGTTCAATGGAGGCCGACAGGCCCCATCCGATCCCGCCGCCTTTTCCGGTTTCGATGAAACCGTCCTGGGGCCTGGTGTAGAAAGCATATTTCCCGTTGATGAATTCGGGATGGAGTACCACATTCCTTTGCTGCGGCGATTTTGTCTTCAGGTCGGCAAGCCTTTCCCAGGTATTCAGATCCCGGGTCCGTGCGATGCCGCAGGCGGCAATTGCGCTGGAGGTGTCGCCGGGAGGTGCGTCCGGGTCCTTGCGCTCCGTGCAGAAAAGCCCGTACATCCAGCCGTCTTCGTGCTTTGTAATCCGCATGTCGTACACGTTGACATCCGGGTCCTCCGTTTCCGGCAGGACCACGGGATAATCCCGGAACCGGAAGCCATCTATGCCGTTTTCGCTTTCCGCCGCCGCAAAAAAGGATTTCCGATCGTTCCCCTCAACCCGGGCAACCAGACAAATCCTTCCGTCCAGTTCGACGGCGCCCGCGTTGAAAACACAATTGACGCCGTTGCGCTCCATCAGCCACGGATTGGTTTCATGATCCAGATCATATTTCCAGAACAGAGGAATGTGGTCCTTTGTCAGCACCGGGTATTGGAATCTTTCATATATGCCGTTGCCGCCCGATAGAGGGGCGTTTTTTCTATTTATTGTCGCCTGGTATTCCCGGACCAATTCCTTCAGTCTGTTGTCAAAATCAATTCTGCTCATTTTCCAATGCTCCTGTTCCTGTTTTCTCGACCGCTTCACTCAGGCCTGCCTTTCCCGTGTTCTTTGTCCCGCTTTCTTCCGCTTTCCTTCTATTGCTTTCTTCCGGCTATTTCACGGTCTATCCGGCGGAGCATTTCGAAACACATCCTGCCGTTGTGATACGGGCATTTCCACGGGCCGGCCTTTTCCCCGCCCAGGACGACGGCGCCGTCGCGGCTGACCTCCCGGAACCATTCGCCGTTGGTCCGGTCGATGAGATGCCGGTCTATAAAATTCCAGGTCTTCAAGGACGCATCCAGATAGCGGGGATCGCGGGAAAGCTCATAGGCATTGAAAAAGCCTACCACCGCTTCTGCCTGCGGCCACCACTCCTTATTGGCATCCGATCCGGTTTCCTGCCGTTCATTATAAATCCCGCCGAAAGTGGAATCGGTGCCGTTCAAAAGGACGTTTTCCGCCATGCGGAGGGAAATGGCGCCGATCCTCTTTAAAAGGTCCGGATCGCCCAGGACCTCCGCGGCTTCATACAGCAGCCAGCTGCCTTCGATATCATGGCCGTAGGAGACGGCATCGGAGCGGCACGTCCAGTCCATATCGAAAAACAGGCGAAAGCTCCAGGACGAGGGAGCCACAATCTTTTCCAGCATTCGCTCCAGCAGCTTCTTCAGGCTTGCCCGGAGCGATTCCGAGTCACAGACCCGGAGCAGGCCGGTATATGCTTCCAGAATATGAAGATGTGTATTCATGGATTTGGCTACGTTCATATCCTTCGGGCTGAGCCGCATGTCCGTAATAGCATACCATTCGCGGGTCAATGCTTCGAAATAGCCGCCGTAGCAGGAATCCGCCGCATGCTCTTCAATGCGGCTGAACAGCGCTATGGCAAGCGATAATGCGGAAGGCTCGCTGGTTGCCCTGTAATATTCCGAAAGGCCGTATACCGCAAAAGCAATGGCGTAGATCTGCTTTTTGGTATCAGCGGGCTTGCCGTTTGCGTCAAGCAGCCAGTAAACTCCGCCGTATTTCTTATCGACGAAATACTTAGCCAGGTACTCGAAAGCCCGCTTGGCCATGACAAGGTATTGCTCCTCACGGAAAAACCCATAGGCGGCGGAAAAGGTCCAGAGGATACGCGCCGTGAGAACGGAAGCCTTGTTATGGTTTCCATCGACGGCGAGATCGTCCGGGATGTAGCCATAAAAGCCTCCCTTTTTCAGGTCGCAGGCATAGTCGATCCAGAACTGGAGGATGTTGTTTTTCAGTTCGCTTTCCAGGTGGTTTCGTAGATTGCCCAGGATTTCTTCATGCATGATCGCGTACTGTCTCTCCTTTACTGTGGTTCTGCTGTAACCTGTTGCGCCAGATGGCACAATGCTTTAAATGATACCTATTTCGCCGTCTTCCCGGATCGCTTCGTTGTTTTCAATAATAAAGGCCACCAGTTCGTCCACCGTGGTATAGGCTATGCCGATATAGGTGTCCGCAGCTCCGTAATAGATTGCGATCCTGCCTGTCGCCGCATCCTGCAGCGTGGCGCAGGGGAAAACCACGTTATTGACGAAGCCCCTTTCCTCATACCACTCCTCCGGGGTCATGATAAAGCATTTGCTCCTGTATTTCACGCGGGAGGGCTCCCTGTGGTCCAGGATGGCGGCGCCCATGCTGTACACGTAACCGTTGCAGGTTTGCGTAACGCCGTGGTAGAGCATGAGCCACCCGTCCGTTATTTCGATGGGGGCGGGGCCGCCGCCGATTTTCAGCGTCTGCCACCAGCCGCCGCAGCCTTCCCTGGACATGACGTGCTTGTGGTTCCCCCAATAGGTCAGGTCGGGGCTTTCGCTTACAAAAATGTCCCCGAAGGGGGTGTGCCCGCTGTCGCTGGGACGGGACAGCAGCAGGTACATGCCGTTGATTTTTCTAGGGAACAGGACGCCGTTCCGGTTATAGGGAAGGAAAGGGTTGGAAAGCCGTACAAAGGTCTTGAAGTCCTTTGTCCTGGCTACTCCGAGGGAAGCGCCGTAAAAATCCGTGCACCAGATGATATAATAGGCGTCGTCGATTTTTACGAGCCGGGGATCATAAGCATATTTGGGGTTGAAGGGCTCCCCCGCCCCGTTGACAAAATCAATGCCTTTGTCTTCAAACGCCCAGTTCACCCCGTCGCCGCTCCGGCCCAAAAGCAGGTGGGGACGGCCGTTGGTCGCCTCCGCCCGGAAAACGCCGACATAGCTGCCCTCAAAGGGAACGACGGCGCTGTTGAATATCCTGGAAATACCCTTGACGGGATTCCTTTTTACGATGGGGTTTCCGGAATGCCTCCAGACCGGTCCCATATGGTCCTGCGGCTTATCCTGCCAGGGGATGTTCGGCAGGTTTTCTCCCAGTATTTGCGGTGTGTTGTTCATGGAAAGTCTCCTCTCTGAAGCTTTTGTTTATCTATTCTGCAAGTGCACTATTGGCCGGTATGAGGGTCACGCTTTGACGGAGCCCTGTGTAAAGCCGTTATACAGGTATTTTTGCAGGGACAGGAATACGATGAGCGTGGGTAAAATAGCCAGGACGATCATGGCGCAGATGATTTCCCAGTGGGCGCCGTATGGCCCGATAAAATTGAAAAGGCCCGTGGAAACGACTTTCAGGCTTTTCTTCGGCATATAGAGGAACGGGGTGTAAAAGTCGTTGTACACATTGATCCCTTTTACAATAAAGACGGTGACAATGGCCGGCTTCAGCAGGGGCAGGATGATCCGGCCGAAAATCGTCAGGTACGACGCGCCGTCCAGCATCGCCGATTCGTCCAGCGATACGGAAATATTGGAAATGAACTGGATAAAGATATAGATTGCCATGATGTCCGTGCCCAGGTACAGGATGACCGCAGCCATCCTGGTATTGAACAGATGCAGGGTGTTGACGATTTTGAAGGTGGCGACCTGGGTCGTTACGCCGGGGATCAGGGTTGCGAAAAGGAAGGCGGCCAATATGGCGTTCCGGAACTTGAAACGGAACCGGTCCAGGACGTAGGCCACCATGGAGCCCAGGAGAATTGCCCCGAAGACGGACAGGAGCAGGATGATGCCCGTATTCAGGAAGCCCTTGAACATTTCGCCGTCCACAATGGCACGCCTGAAATTTTCCAGGTTCGCAAAGTTCTGCGGAGGCTGCAGGGGAGAGGTGGAATTGTATTCCTTTTCCGTCTTGAAGGCGGCGAAGAAGACCATCAATATGGGGAGAACCACCGCAAGCACGGCAAGAACCAGGGATAAATACTTCAGGGCCGAAGCGAGAAGAGCTCTGGCTTTTTTCATACCGGCGCCTCCTTTTCCTTAAAGAGCTGCTTCTGCAGCAGGGTTACAACGATCACGATCAGCAGCAGTACGGTGGCCATAGCCGATGCAAGGCCGAACTTCTGGTTCTTGAAGGCCATATCCACCGTCTTGACGACAAACGTCATGCTGCCGTTTCCGCCGTGGGTCATGACGTAGGGGATTTCAAACACGCTGATGGACCCGCTGATCGCCAGGATCATATTCAGTTCCACGATGCTTTTGATCGAAGGGAAGATAATATATCTGAACTGCTGCCAACGGCTGGCCCCGTCGATTTCCGCAGCTTCGTAATATTCCGAGGAAATGGATTGGATTGCGCCCAGAAAGAGAATGAACGCGTACCCGAGGTACCTCCAGACGGATACGCCCGCAAGGGAATAATTGATTATGTTCGGGTTTCTAAGCCAGGGTTGTATCAGGGCGTCCGCACCGAGCAGCTTCAAAAACGAATCCAGTGTTCCGCCTGTTCTGTAGAAGTAGAGGAAGATGAAGGAAATGGCTATTCCGTTCATTAAGTAAGGAAAGAACAGAACGCCTTTGAAAAAGTTCCGGCCTGCCGTCTTAAAGCTCAATATGGTGGCAAAATACAGGGCAAGGCCCAGTTGTACGAAGGATGCGCCGAAATAGTAAAGACTGACCTGAAATACGGAGAACAATTCCGGCCTTGTAAACAGCTCCACATAGTTTTGGAGACCCACGAAGTTCATGGTTTTGGAATACCCATTCCACTCGTTAAAGCTGTATTTCAGCATATTGATCAGGGGAAGGTATGAAAAGGTAAACAGGAGCAGCAGCGGTAAAAAGAGGAATGTGACGATCAGGATAATTTTTTGCGTCTTGTAGTCGATACGGGAAAACATATTTGTACCTCCAGATATTTAAGCGGAATAAGGGAAAGAGCCCTGCGCTTCCCTTTAGAACCTGTTTCGCATCTGTTGGCGCCTGATCTTTTGGCGGATTTTCCGTCATACTGCGTTAAATTTTCTTGGAATAAACAGATTATTCCTGCGAAAATTTGCCTTGTCTGACGAAAAATCCGCTCAAAATCTCAGGCACCCCAGATGCGAAACAGGTTCTTATTCCCGCAATAGTACGCGCCTGTTCCGGATTGGAGCGCGGGACCGCCTACGGCGTTACGCCCAGATCCTTTCTGGCTTTGGCCCATTTTGCGTTCAAATCCTTCATGATATCGTCATAGGATTCCTTCCTTGTACCCATGGCCGCTTCTACGATCCGCTTTTTGAAATCGGATTGCCACAGCCCGACTTCCGACTTCTGGTCGATCTTGTCCAGCAGTCCGGCTTCGCTGGCGGGAGCGGGATTGTTGACGATCAGCTTGACTCCGAGGTCCTGGAAGGCCTTCAGCGCATCCGGGAACTCACTTTGCTTGGACTTGAGCACGTTGATGGCGCCGAGCTGTTTTGCGTAGTCGGTTTCATTCAGGAAGAAATCGATCCAGGCCCTTGCGGCTTCTTTATTCTGGCTGTTCGTGTTGACCGCCACATTCCGGTCTCCGCCGGAGCCGGCATAGAGGCTGCCATCGGCGTTGGTATACGGGAAGGGCATGAATCCCACGTCGGCGGGATCCGTACCCTGCTGGACGCCTCTTTCCTGGCACTGGGCGATAGCCCACGACCCAAGCATCATGGTAGCGATTTCACCGGTCGCGAGGCGGGTCTTGGAGGATTCCCAGTCAGTGGTCAGGGGATCGTCTTCGCACAGGCCGTTCTTCACCGCGTCGTAAAGAAGCTTGTAAACGATGTAATGGGGTTTGCCGGGCGAGAAGGGATCGTCCATATGGACCAGCTTGTTGACGTAATCCGGGTCGCCGGACACGGATGTCCTGTGGTCTTCATACTGGCCGGCCAGCGTCCAGTCCGCGGCGTAATTCGTATAGTACGGAATGGCTTTGGTCTTTTCCTTTATGAGTTTCAAATCGGCGATGAATTCGTCGGGCGTCTTGGGGAGGGTGGCAACCCCGGCTTCCGAATAAATCCGCTTGTTGTATACGATACCGAAGGCGTTTCCGCAGGTAGGCAGGCCGTATACGTCCTCGCCTATGGTTGCCTTGGACTGGCGGATCCACATATAGGTATTTTCAAGGTCGGCAGCGGTTCCAAGCTTTTCGAAATAGTTCGGGTAATCGTTCTGGTTGATTTTGTCGGAGATGATCAGCGCGTCGCCGTAATCATTGGAATTCATGCGGATGGTCATCTGCCCGTCGTAATCGGAGTAGGTTTCGGTGGTGATCTTTACATCGGGATATTTTTCGTTGAATTTGGCAATGTAGCCCTTGATCAAGGTGCCGTCGATGTCGGTGCGGTGGTGAATGAACGTAAGGTCGCCCTTGAGGGCGGCCACGGGTTCAGCCGGTGTGGAGGCGTCTGCCGCCGGCGCCGTCGAAGCTTCCGTCACGGCCGCTTCCGTCGAGCCGGTTCCCGCCGGTTCCGCCGCCTTGGTGCATCCGACCGAGAGTGAGATCAACAGGACGACGGCCAGAAGAATGGATACGTACTTCCTCATTAAAAATTCCCCCTTTATTTAATTTAGGTTACCGATAATCTATATTTTAGTATGAATTTAAGTTAGAGTCAATGCGGAAATGAAAAAAGATTGAAATTTTATATAAAAAATGCACAAATATCGATTTATGAATTAAACCGACATTGTGCATTTTCAATAAATACGGAGGAAGAATACCTAATAAAGACGCGGTTTGTTAGCTAAGGATCGGCTAAAAATCAGCTCTTGGAATTGTCGGGGCCGATATTCCGGACGGAGTCCCGGTGTATGATGTCGCCCTTGATGGTTACCCGGCCATACCGGGCGCTTTCCTTTTGAATCTTTTTGAAAATGAACTTGCTGACCGTCTTTGCCATCTGCTCGATATGTACGCTCATGGTCGTGATCTGCGGTATGGACAGAGAGGAGTGGACGCTGTTGTCAAAGCCCACGACGGAGACGTCGCCGGGCACTTCATATCCCAGCTCCTTCAGATGGACGACCAGATTGTACGCCACCTCGTCGTTGTTGCAGACAAAGGCGGTCGGCATATTTGCGGGCAGGACGATATCGATGTATTTGCCGTCCTTGTCCCGGTCCTTGATAATGTAGTCCTCCCGCAGCCACATCCTGTTTTCCAGAAGGGCTTTGAAGTAGCCCAGGAACCGGTCCTGGATGCTGCTGGTGGCATAAATGTCGCCGATAAAGGCAATGCTTTTGTGGCCGTTTTTGATCAGGTAGCTGGTGATCTCGTAAGAGCCGAAGAAATTGTCGGTAACGACGGAATCGATGTCGATCCTTTCATCATAGAAATCCAGCAGCACAACGGGTATATCCGATTTTTCAAGCAGATGGGCGTATGAAATGTCGATCTGGCCGAGAACGATCAGCCCGTCGATCTTTTTTTCGTAATAGGCCCTCGGCAGGACGAGCTGCTTTTCGTCCTGGAGGCTTAAAACCTGGATAATCACCGAATAGCCGTATTCTCCAAGCTTCTGGGAGATGTACTGGTGAAAGGCGGGGTAGAAGGACTGGGGTCTTCCAATAAACCGTTCCGATACGATCACGCCTACATTATAGGAATAGCCGTCCTTTATGGATTTGGCAAGGGTGTTGAGCCTGTACCCCATCTCTTCGGCGCATTCCGTAATTTTGTTCTTGAGTTCCTCCCCGACGCCCTCCTTGCCTCCCAGCGCCTTGGATACGGTTACCACGCTTACGTTGAGCTTATCGGCGATATCCTTCATGGTAACGCTTTTTTTCATGTCCTGTCCTCCTTGCAAACGCGCCTGCCGGCTTACTGCCGGATATTTTCAAGCGTGTTTATCGGTAAAGTAAAAATTAGCCTAATAAGTTCAGTATATCATGTTTTATATAAATACAACAGCAGGTTCTATCATTTATAGAACTTTTTTATTCTATAGGCTATAATAATAAGAGCCGAAAATAACTGTCCAGGAGGGTAAAGTGAGCAAATTCAGGAGAGTTACTGTTGTATCCAGGGTACGAAAAAAGCAAAATTGGAAAAGGGCCGTCACCCTTTTGCTGGTCCTGGCGGCGGTCCAGTTTGCTGTGATCGAGTGCCTGCTTGTTTTTCACAGCGGTTCCGACCAGGAGCGGCAGACGGAATATCTCATCCTCCTCGGCGCAGGCCTGCGGGGGGAACTGCCTTCGCCGATCCTCAACACACGGCTGGAGGCGGGAGTACGCTATCTGAAGAAATACCCGGGAACCGTTGCGGTCGTATCGGGCGGCCAGGGAAGAGGGGAGGCCATCCCGGAAGCGGAGGCCATGCGCCGGTATTTGATTTCAAAAGGGATCGAGGAAGGACGGATCCTGGTGGAAAGCAATTCGACCAGCACCATGGAGAATTTCCGGTTCAGCAAAAGCCTGATTGAAAAAACCTCCGGCCGGGAGCTGAAGGAGGTTACTTTCGCAAGCAGCGATTTTCACCTGCTGCGGGCCAGAATGATCGCCGGCCGCAATCATCTCCGCGCTTACGCCATTTCCTGCAATACGCCGGCAAGCGTTATTGTGCAGCTCTATATCCGGGAGTATTTCGCCCTTTTCAAATCCTTTGCCGCCGACCGGTAGATTCCCGCTCTTTTACCGGCCCATGCCCGGTCCTGCCATAGTATTGTAAAGCGCCTGTAATTCAAAAGTTACAATTTGTTAAAAATTAATTTGAGATTTTGTAATATTCATGGGTTAATATAGAAATGTAAATTGGAATTCATAATAACAGAATAGCTAAAGGAGGCAATGTTATGAATGAGAGATACGATTTCTATAATTACGGCAATTATGGATACAAACCGCCCAGAAAAAAGAACCGGATCATTACATACATCGCTCTGGTCTTGGTGGCGTCTCTGGTCAGCAGCGTAGCGGTCGGAGGAATCCTGTACGGGAAATTTTCCCGGGAGCTGGATGAGGTCAGACTGTCGGCGCTCAATACGGGCGCCGGGGCGGAGCAGATCGCAGCGGAAGGGGCATCCGGCATAACGCAGGACAATACCGCAGCCGGTGATACCACGGCGGCCGGGGCATCCGACTCCAGGCTGGCGGCAATCAACACCGACAGTCTTGTCAAAGCTGCTTTGACCAAGGGGTCCGACGTAACCACCATTGCGAAAAAAGTGGGTCCGTCCATCGTAGGCATCCGGATGACCGTGGGCAGCACCAGACAGAATAATTTTGGCGGCTCCGGCAACCAGACGGCGGAAGGCTCCGGCATCATCATCAGCAAAGACGGCTATATCATGACCAACTACCACGTGGTGTCCTATGCGGACCCGAAGAGCGGAAGCAGCAGCAGGACCGTGCTGGAGGTATTCCTTTCGGACGGAAGAAATGCTAAGGCCACCTTTAAGGGCGGAGATGACCAGACCGACCTGGCGGTCATAAAGGTCGATCTGAAGGATCTTACCCCGGCGGAGCTTGGCGACTCCTCGACCCTTGAGGTAGGGGAACTGGCCGTTGCCATCGGCAATCCGCTGGGCATGGAATTTGCGGGCTCGGTAACCGTCGGCGTCATCAGCGCCCTGAACCGGACGGTGGAAATGGAAGATAAGACCATGAACCTGATCCAGACCGACGCGGCCATCAATTCCGGCAACAGCGGCGGCGCGCTGCTGAATTCGCAGGGGCAGGTCATAGGCATCAATTCGGTGAAAATTTCAGCGACCGGCGTAGAGGGACTCGGCTTTGCCATTCCGGTCAATGACGCGAAGCCCATCGTCAACCAGCTCATGCTGTATGGCTACGTAAAGGGAAGACCGTATATGGGCATTTCCGGGCAGGAAATCAGCGACGTCATGTCCAGGTGGTACAATATTCCCGTAGGCGTTTACATTACCGAGGTTACGGCGGGCAGCGGCGCAGACAAGGCCGGCATCAAGGCGGAGGATATCCTGGTCGCCATGGACGGCAAAACGGTGGAGACCCTCAATGATCTGGATAAGATAATGGATAAGCACAAGGCGGGAGATACGGTAACGGTGACGCTTTACCGCAATAACGCCAAAATGAGCGTGAAGATGACCTTCGACGAAGCGAAATAATCCGTCCGTGCTTCAAACGGAAGGGGAAGGCGGGACGGAAGTCCTGTTCATATAAAGGCTGGAACAGTCTGCGGAAGCAGGCCGTCCCAGCCTTATGCTTTGCTGGAAGCAGGGGATCGGAGAATTATCCTGTGACCGGTATCGCCGCAGCTAGTGGCAGATCCATGTCCGTCTGCGTTTGCAAGCCTTCTTCCGAGCACAGCTTGATTTCCGCGCCAAGGCTTCTGAAATCCCGGATGAGATCCTCATACCCGCGTTCGATATGCTCGACGCCGGTGATCCTGGTGGTGCCATCCGCCATCAGACCGGCCAGAACAAGCGCTATGCCAGCCCTTATGTCGCAGGCGTGCACCCAGGTGCCCTTCAACTGCCGGTGACTGTTGATCCGGGCAATGCCGTTTTTAACGGAAATATCGGCGCCCATCCGGTTCAGTTGGTCGCAATGGTTAAACCGTTTGGGATAGATTCGGTCGGATATGGTGCTTCGGCCCTGGGCTTTGAGAAGCAATACGGTGACCGGCTGCTGAAAATCGCTTTCAAATGCCGGAAATTTGCCGGTACGGACTCTGCAGGCCTTGATCCTTCTGCTGCCGTAAACCGTGATGCTGCTTTCGGAGACATCAAAGACCAGGCCCATCTCCCTCAGCTTCGCGAGACATCCCTCCAGGTGCTCGGGGATGACGTCTTCCACGGTCAGGGTACCGCCGGTGATGCCGCCGGCAATCAGGTACGCCCCGGCGATCAGCCGGTCGGGAGCGGCGGAGTGGGTGCAGCCTCCCAGGCGTGAGACGCCCTGGATGCGTATGGTATCCGTTCCCGCGCCGTAGACCCGCGCGCCCATCTTGTTCAGCAGGATGGCGGTATCGACTACCTCCGGATCCTTTGCCGCGTTGTACAGGGTGGTTTTTCCGCTGGCCAGCACGGCGGCCAGCATGGTATTGATCGTTGCGCCGCAGGTCACCACGTCGAAGAAGACCTCCGCTCCGGTGAGCTTTTCCGCCTCCACGGTATAATAGGTGTCGTAACAGGCGACTTCGGCGCCCAGGGCTCTGAAGCCCTTGATATGCTGGTCGATGGGGCGGGATACGAAATTATCTCCGCCGGGATAGCCTATGGAGACCCTGTGCTGTTTTGCCACCAGGGCGCCCGCGAAATAATACGCGGCCCGGTATGCGGAAGAGAGCTCGGGGCTTATGGCTGCGGTATGGATTGCTCTTGGATCGATTATGTACGTATTTTCCTGTTTCTCTACGGATGCGCCGAGTTCTCTCAATATTTGAAATACGACTTTGATATCGGATATCTCAGGTATATTTGCTATGGATACAGGCTCGTCGGCCAGGCAACAGGCGGCCAGAAGGGCAAGAGAGCTGTTTTTCGAACCTTGTATTCTGACGTTTCCATTCAGTGGTTTGGAGCTGTTTACTTCAAGCCATCTCATTTGTTTTCCCGCTTTCTATGTAATCTATTCCTGCAAGGAATTTAAAACGCTACAGATTTATTATACCCGTAACCGGTACAAATGTTAATTAAAATTTTACCGAAAAGCAAAAATATTTGCTTTTGCAGGAACCCTGTGGTAAACTATGTGTGAAATGGAGGTGAAAGACGGATGAGAACGGCTGAAGTCGTCAGCATGCTGGACAGGATCTATGAATACGTGTCATGTATTTGCGCAAATTGGGACGCGAAAGGGAGGAGTCTGTCCAAAAATGCATATACGACGGAAGCAAGTTAATCATTCTTCGCCCAGGCACAAACCGCAAAACGGTTTGCGCCAACCATATCGTAAAAAAAGAGGTGCCCGGGTGATTGCTTGCCCGGGTTTTTTTATGGAAAAGACACAGTGTCCTTTTGCCGGTTTCCGGATCCGGAGTACGGACCCTTGAGCTGCTTCCGGCAGCGGTCCGTTTCGGACGTCCTTCTGTCCTTCCAACCCCGGGCGGGTATGGCGAAGTACCGTAAAAGCGGTTATTCCCGGGTGGAGAGGAGTCTTTATGATTGAAATTGCATTAAGAGATGTAAAAAAGGATTATGGGGCCAATCCGGTCCTGAAGGGGGTCACCTTCGAGGTCAACCGGGGCTCCAGGGCAGGTTTGCTTGGCCGGAACGGCTGCGGCAAATCGACCCTCTTCCGGATCGTTGCCGGAACGGAGGGATGGGACGGCGGAGACCGGATGGTCAGAAAGGGCGCAGTAGTCGGGATGCTGGACCAGATTCCGGTTTTCCCCAACGATTTTACGGCGCTGGAGGTGCTGTATACGGTTTTCGCGGAAGTGCACCGGGTACGGAACAGGCTTACCGAACTGGAGGAGGCCCTTGGCCGGAAGGGGGACGATGGGTTGCTCCTGGACAAATACGGGAAGCTGCTGCACTATTTTGAACAGATTGATGGCTACAGCATGGAGGAAGCGGTGCAAAGGGTCCGGATCGGACTGAAGATCGACGACGTCCTGTCGGCAACGCCCTTCGTGAAGTTGAGCGGAGGGGAGCAGACCAGGGTCATGCTGGGGACTCTTATTCTGAAAAAGCCGGACATCCTGCTGCTGGACGAACCCACCAACCATCTCGACGTCGCTTCCATCGAATGGCTGGAGGGCTTCCTGGAGGAGTATCCGGGAACCGTCCTTGTCATTTCCCATGACCGTTATTTTCTCGACCGGGTAGTGAACCAGGTCATCGAACTGGCAGACGGAAAAGCGGAGCAGTATTCCGGCAATTATTCCTCCTATGCCCTGCAGAAGGAAGAAAAATTCCGGCTTCAAATGGGCGCCTACCAGCAGGAGCAAAAGAAAATCAAACAGCTGGAGACCGCGGCCAAAAGGCTGCACGAATGGGCTGTCCGGGCGGACAGCGGAGCCTTGCACGCCCGAGCGTTCAATATCGAGAAGCGGATCGAGCGGATGGAGAAAACGGAAAAGCCCGTGACAGAGAGGAAATTGAAGGCGGCCTTCAGTGAATATGAGTTTTCGGGAAATGACGTAGTGGTGGCAAGGAACATAGTCAAAGCCTTTGACGGGAAGCCGGTTTTAAACGGCGCGGACTTTATCGTCCGGAAGGGGGAGCGGGTCGCCATCCTGGGCAGCAACGGCTGCGGCAAATCCACCCTGTTCAAATGCATCACCGGGGAACTGGCTGCGGACAGCGGCCTGGTCCGGAAGGGAGAGAGCATCAAAGCCGGGTATTTGTCACAGGTGGTGGAATTTGAAAATCCGGAGGCTTCCATTCTGGAAACGGTAAGACGCGCGCTCAAAATAAGCGAGGGGGACGCAAGGAACCTCCTGGCAGGCTACAGGTTCGTGAAGGAGGATGTGAACAAGCAGGTCGGAAACCTTTCCGGCGGGGAAAAAAGCAGATTGCGGCTTTGTCTTATGATGCAGGAAGAAATCAACCTGCTGATGATGGACGAACCCACAAACCACCTGGATATCCATTCAAGGGAATGGCTGGAGGATTCGCTTTCCAGGTTCAACGGCACGATCGTGTTCATTTCCCACGACCGGTATTTCATCAATAAATTTGCGGATCGGATTGCCCTGCTGAAGGACGGCCGGATCGTGGATTTCTTCGGGGGGTATGAATACTACAGGACGGAATGCACCAGGAGAGGGCTGTAGGGCCGGATCAGCGGTTACTGCGCGGTACGGGCGGTATGGGTTGCCCGTTACTGCGCAGTAAGCCGTTTTGACGGGGATACTTACCTTGCGATTTTCTTGTTTATCTCCACTAACTCGACTTTATTCCTGAAATTCTCTTTTCCGAGAACTTCTATGCCGTTTTCTATTTTTTCAAGCGATAGGAAATGCAAAGAGATCATCCAAAGCAAATTTAATATTGACGAAGAGGAGAAAAATTCCTATACTGAAATAGTTAGAAACCTAATTATTAGAAATCTAACAAACCAGATAGACTAAAATGCTGAATTGAAATGCCGGACTAAAATGGCTGAAATGTTTCGGCTGCAAAACGGGGGTGATTTTACGCAAAAAGGAGAACTGAATCTGCTTCTCATTAAGGTCAGTACGACGCACAGGCGCTTCTCCGCGTATGAATTCGCAAGGCGGAATCTTTCGGCGGGACAGCCGAGAATGCTGAAATATCTTTCCCAAAACAACGGCTGCATACAAAGGCAGATAGCGGAAGAATGCAACCTGGAGCCTGCTTCGGTGACCAGTGTCCTGAACAGCATGGAAAAGGCCGGGCTGATTTCGAGAATCCCGGTAGAGGGGGACAAGCGCGCCCTGCGGGTGTGGCTGACCGAGAAGGGGGTTGAAAATCAAAAGATGGCGGAGAAAACCTTCATCGGGATTGAGAAAGAATGCTTCCGGGGATTTTCCAAAGAGGAAAAGGCCGCGGCAAAGGATCTTTTGACAAGGATATACAAAAATATGCTGGAAGCGGAAAAAGCTGCGGGGGAATAATGGGAAAACTGTTGAAATATTTAAAAGGAAGCTACGCTTTTGCTATCGCCGCGCCGTTGTTCATGCTCCTGGAGGTCATGATGGATTTGCAGCAGCCGGCGCTTATGGCAAAAATCATTGACGTCGGTGTTGGGCAGGGAGACAGCCGGTATATACTGGAGACAGGCCTGAAAATGATGCTGGTGGCGATCATCGGTTGGATCGGGGGCGCAGGCTGCTGCGTGCTGTCTTCCTTCGCGGCCATGGGACACGGCACAAGGCTCCGGCAAAGCCTGTTTGACAAGATTCAGACATTTTCGTTCGCGGAAATCGACAAGCTGAAAACCTCCTCCCTGATCACACGCCTGACCAATGACGTGACCCAGGTGCAAAATACAGTGCTGATGATGCTGCGGATCATGGTCCGGGCGCCGCTGCTGGTCATCGGCGGCATTATCATGGCCTGGACCATAAGCCCGGGGCTGACGCTGATCTTCGCCGTAGCCATGCCGGTATTGGTGTTTTTTGTGGTGCTGATTGTAAGAAAATCCTTTCCTTTATTCCTGAAGATGCAGCAAAAAATAGACCGGGTGAATACCGTAATGCGGGAAAACTTGCTTGGCGTCAGGGTCGTAAAGGCATTTGCAGGACACGACCAGGAAAAGGAGCGCTTCAAAATTGCAAATGAAGATCTGGTCCTGTGGAGCACCAAAGCCCAAAAAATCAATGTCTTATTGTGGCCGCTCGTTACGCTGGTGCTCAACGCCAGCATCATCGCGCTTTTGTGGTTCGGAGGCAACCTGGTTATGACCGGCGCCCTCTCGACCGGCGATATCATGGCGTTCATGAATTATCTGACCCAGATTCTGATGTCCCTTATGATGGTGATCATGCTGATCATTAACTTTTCCAGGGCCAAGGTATCGGCGGATCGGATAAATGAGGTGCTTGAGACGGAAACCTCCGTCAGGGATCCGGAACAACCCGTGGAGGTTACCGGCTTTGACGTGGAATTCCGGAAGGTGTGTTTCGGATACAACCCTTCCGAGGAGGACTATGTTCTGAAAAACATCTCCTTTCAAGCCAGCCCCGGGGAAACCGTCGGCATAATCGGCGGAACGGGATCGGGAAAAAGCAGCCTGATCGGGCTTATTCCAAGGTTGTACGACGCCGTCGAGGGAACGGTGCTGATCGGCGGAAACGACGTAAGGCAATTATCCATGGAGTCTCTGAGAGAGAACATTGGGGTGGTTATGCAGGAAAGCGTCCTGTTTTCAGGAACGATAGAAGAAAATCTCCGCTGGGGGAATGAGAATGCGGACGGGCAGGCTGTGGAGAAAGCGGTTCTGGATGCCCAGGCCTACGAGTTCGTATCGGCTTTGGAGGACAAGTACGGCAGCACGGTGGAGCAGAGGGGAAAGAATTTTTCCGGAGGACAAAAGCAGCGGCTTTCCTTGGCAAGGACGTTCCTGAAGGAGCCGAAAATTCTTATACTGGACGATTCCACCAGCGCCGTGGATATGGCTACGGAGGCCAAAATCCAGAATACCCTCGGCGAAAGGCGGGGCGATGCTGTCGTATTTATCATAGCCCAAAGGATTTCAGCCATCCGGGAGGCGGATAAAATCATTGTGCTGGACGAAGGGGAAATATCCGATATAGGCACCCATTCCGAACTGATCCGGAGAAATGAAATCTATAGAAGCATTGTCACATCACAGCTTGGAGAGGAGGCGATCGCCCATGTCGGACAGACAGCGTGAAACGGAGCAGCCAAAAGTGCAGATAAGACCCGGCGGCGGTCCCGGAGGCCCAGGCGGTCCCGGCGGTGGGCCGGGTGCAATGCTGGGCAGGACGCCGGTGAAATTGAAAAACGCAAAAGGAACCTTAAGAAGGGTTTTGGGGTACCTGGGCGGGCAAAACAAAATCCTTGCGCTGGTGTTTTTGTTTTCCCTCCTTTCGACGGTGATCGGGATCGTCAGCACAAGGTTGAACGGATACGTGATCGACAATTCCATCGCAGAGAAGGATATAAAGGGCTTGTGGATGTTTTGCGGACTGCTTGCCGGAATTTATCTCGTGAATATTCTTTCGGCCTATTACCAGAATCTGTGGATGATCGATGTAGCCCAGCGGACCACCGCCAAAATCCGGACCGATTTGTTTGCCGCCATTCAGCGGCTTACCCTGGCCTTCTTCGACAAAAGCTCCAGCGGAGACCTGATGAGCAGACTGACCAATGATGTGGACAACATCAATATAACGCTTTCGCAGAATGTGACCCAGCTTTTCTCGGGGATCATTAATGTTGTGGGAATGCTCCTGGCCATGCTGCTCCTGAGCCCGAAGCTGACAATCGTGGCCCTGCTGACGATTCCGCTTACCTTTGCGATGACAAAGGGCTTTACCGGAATTACAAAAAACTACTTCAGGCTCCAGCAGCAAAGCCTTGGAGAGCTGAACGGCTTTGTGGAGGAGATGATCTCGGGGCAGAAAATCGTAAAGCTGTTCGGCCGGGAGGAGAAGGTAAAGCAGGAGTTCGGAGAGATCAACCGGAAGCTCCGAAAAAACAGCACGATGGCTCAGGCGGTTTCGGGGCTGATGGGACCGACCATGAACCTGATCAACAATTCGACCTACTTGCTGGTTGCGGTTGCCGGAGGCTATTTTGTTTTGAACGGGCAATCCATTACGGTGGGAATCGTATTTTCTTTCCTGCTTTATATGCGGAATTTTGCCAGACCCCTTACGGAAATCGCCAATCTCATCAATACGATACAATCCGCCCTGGCCGGCGCGGAGCGGGTTTTTGAAATCATGGACGAAGAGAAGGAGGAAGACGGCCCCGGTGCAATCGACCTGGGCGTGGCGAAGGGGGACATTGATTTCGAGCGGGTAAGCTTTTCCTATGTTCCGGGCAGGGACGTTCTGAAGGAAGCAACCATTCAAGCCCGGCAGGGGGAGCAGATTGCCATCGTCGGACCGACCGGGGCGGGCAAGACGACCATCATCAGCCTGCTGACCCGATTCTATGAAATCGGCGGCGGGAGGATTGCGATTGACGGCACGGACCTCGGCCGGTTCACCCGCAGAAGCCTGCGCCGGAATATAGGCATGGTGCTGCAGGATACATACCTTTTTGCCGAATCCGTCGCCGACAATATCCGGTACGGAAAGCCGGACGCCACGGAGGAAGAGATCGTCCGGGCCGCAAAGCTGGCGAATGCGCATTCGTTTATAAAGCACCTGCCCCAGGGCTATGCCACGGTATTGGCGGATAACGCCTCCAACCTTTCCCAGGGGCAGCGGCAGCTGATCGCCATAGCCCGGGCGATCCTGGCCGACCCGGCCATCCTGATCCTGGATGAGGCCACCTCCTCCGTTGACACCAGAACCGAGTTAAAGATCCAGGAGGCGCTGCTGACGCTTATGAAGGGACGGACCAGCTTTATCATCGCCCATCGCCTGAGCACGATCAAAAATGCCGACTCCATCCTGGTAATGGACGGAGGCAGAATTGTTGAAAAAGGAACCCATTCGGAGCTGCTGGAACAGAACGGTTTTTATGCCGGCCTCTACAACAGCCAGTTTAAGACGGGGATGGCGATATAGGGCGCTTGAAGAACATGGTATAGTAGCTGGTTGTATAATTGTAGCTCTCCCCGGAAATGTCCGAAGAATTGCCATGGGCGGTTACTTCCGGGGCGCTTGCTCCGGCCTCTTTCATGGCGCTTAAAAGGGTGATGATGGAGGGCGGGGAATCCACATTGTCGTTTCCCATATGGCTTAAGCCTTGAAAGTCGAAGCTCCGGATGGCTTTCAGGGTTTTTTCGTCCATCTGGCGGGCCGTGGCCGCGTCCAGGTAATGGGAGAAATCGACGGAAGCGATGAGAACCGTTTTTTTGGAAGCGGTTAATTCAGTGGACAGCAGCTTCCCCAGTTTTTGCGCGTTGTCGGCGGTATAGTTGCCATGGAGCAAGACCGGTACGATTTTCACATCCGGCATGTAATATTTGATGTAGGGAACCAGAGAGGAAATGGAGTGCTCCTTTTCAAACAAGTCGTTGCTAAGGGAGGCGTTCATACCGGAGACCACCTTGTTCACAGCTTCGCTATCGGTTTTCAGAATGCCGAAGGGGGTGCTCCAATCCAGGAGGGAGGTATTCAGGCCGTTGTGGCCGAGGCGCTTGTGGTTTGGCGCAACGATGATAAGCGTTTCGGGGCGGCTTTCCGAAAGGGTTTTGAAAAAGGTGGCGATGAGTTTCCCCGCCAGAAGGTGGTGGGGGACAATACCGCCTGCGATATCGCCCGCAGCAACGTTTGCGTGGTTGCCGCCGCTGCCTTTGCCGTCGTCACTGTCTTCGCTGCCTGCGGCATACTCCTTTTCCGCTACGGAAACGGAAGCCATAAAATCTTTTTCCACATAATATCTGCAATTGAGGGTTTGAACGTCCGAAGGAGCCGACGGCACCTGTGCCGTCCCGGAGACAGGGCTGGTAGGGACCGGGGACAGGGGGCCGGCGGTTTCGTCCCGGAACAGGGCGGGGGCAAAACAAACCGAAAGAAGGCAGAGCATGGCAAGGACCAGTGCTGAAATCAGCCATTTGCCGTGCTTTTTCATGCTTCCGCCTCCTTTCGGTCTCGGAGTCTCTTTCGATCCTGGACTCCTTGCTTCACCGTTCTCTTTCAATCCTGGATTTCTTATTTCGTCGTTCCCTCCAGTCCCGGCTTCCCCCGGGCCCCGGACTTATTTCACCCGTACCTTCATTTTTTCGGCGAAGCTCGTCAGGCTGCCCTCCACATGGTGTATTGCCGCGTTATCGGCCGTATAGGTGCCCGGACTGACGGCCTTTGCGTAATACTCGATGCTTTCATGGCGGAAACTTTTTTTGGAATAATAGTAGCCGAAGACGACCTTCTGCCCGGAAACCTCATCCGGATACCATTTGGACTGCCCCGTGACGGGGTTGCCGGAAATATACCGGAAGCCTGCCGGCAGAATATCCGTGATCTCGTAATATCCATCCGGCGCAGCCTCGCCGAATTCCGGCGTAAGCTTGATGCGGACGGTGTCGGAACGGTCGAAGTCCGATACGGAGCCCTGGACCCCTCCCACCAGGTAAACCCGGCTGATCGAAACCGGACTGTCCGCGGAGAACAGGACTTCCTTTACGGGCGCCACATAGGTGGAAGCGGCAACGACCTTTCCCCGGACATTGCTGAATTTCAGGGACGCCAGCTTCTCCGGCGTGACCGTCATCCTGTAATAGCCGCCGTTCTTGAGGTCCACCTGCTTTTTGGAGCCGTCCAGCTCGTACTGGAAGCCGCAGTCAAGACTGGCTTCCTTGATGTAGTTTTTGACAAAGATCAGGCGTTCCAGGTTGACCAGAAGCTCCGAAGTGGAATTGGACCGGATATAGTTGAAATACTTCAGCTTGTCGGGAGCGTTGATCCGCAGGCCTATGAGCGAGCAAAGCGCTGTGGCGTCAATGCTTTCGTCCCTTGTGCCGTTGTCGATGTAGGCGTACGTCGCTTCCGTTTTGCCCTTGCTTTTCACGATTTCATTGTAGATATCCCGGGCTCCCTGGTAATCGCCGATTTCGGACAACGCCACCCCCAGGATCAGTTTGATTTGCGGGGTCAGATCCGCTGCTTCCAGTCGGCTTTGGATCTCCAGGAGAACGGGCTCATGAAGGGCTGCAAGACCCCAATAGGCGTAGGCGACATCCTCCGGCATTGTACTGCTGCTGTCCAGGAGCTTCCTGAAGTACGAAGCCAGGGACTCCCGGTCGATATAGTCCGCCGCCAGCGAACACAGCTTGGCGGACAGTGCGGGATTGCTGCTGTCATAGGTAAGGAGGGCGAGACCTCCGTCCTCGGTCTGGTAGTTTTTGATGTCGAAATCCTCCTCCCGGTAGAGCTCTTCGTTGAAATTCTTCTGGAGCATTTCCCCGGCAATCTTTACGGCAAGCTTCTGGTCGAGGCGCTGCCCCCAGCTCCAATACAGGCTCTGAAGCTCGTTGTACAGCAGGGAGGAGTCCTCGCCGTAAAAGACAAGGGTGGTGAGCCCCCGGGCGTCGTTTTTAAGGGCGGTTCCGTCCGCAAGGTCGGTATAGTCCGTCTTTGATGTTTCCAGCAGGCTGTCCGCCACCTTGAAGCTGCGTTCCATGGCGTCCTTCAGGTTGCCGCAGACGGCTTCCACCTTTACGGCGTACTTGCCGGCCGGCAGGGCGTCCAGCTGCACCTCGGCCAATTGATCGGCGGTGCCGGAGGCCTTGAAGGATTTTGCAGTTCCGTCCCCGGCGGTCAATACTACGGTATAGTCCACCTTTGCAGCCGCGGGCAGTTCGGTGCCGTTGGCCCGGATGAGGAGCGACGGGCTGTCCCCGGCCATAAAGGTGTTGTTGAATATGGTATCCACAAAGAAGGGCAGCTGCGAGGTAATGTTCATCGTACCGCTTCCGGCCTTCAGGTCCCCGGTGACGGCCTGGTAGGTGACTCTCCAGGAGGTCAGATTGTCGGGAAGCTTGAAGCTGGCTTCCGCCCTGCCATTCCCGTCGCTGGTGACGGATACGAAGAGAGCGCTGTCTTTGAAATCCTTCCGCACGTATACATCTCCGCCTTCTCCCATTTCCGCCATGGGAGAGCCGGATTCATCGAAGGAATGATAGGAAAGGTAATCGGAAAGGATTCCGCTGGAAACCGAAGGGGAGTAGAGAGAGCTTAAGAGGTCCACATACTGCGGGGAGAGAGCGAAAAAGGCTTCGTCCACCACACTGACATTCACTTCGGAGCTGCAGGGCTTTCCTGCGGCATCCTTCACGTCAAAGGCCAGTTTTACGGTCTCTCCGGGCTTGTATTGCTCCTTGTCGGCCTGCACGCTTACGCTCAGCTTGCTTCCGGCGGAATCATAGTTGTATTGCTGTATTCCTGCGTCGTAGATGTTGGTTCCGTCAAAACATAATGCTTTCACAAACATATTGGGAATGTGCTCGTTCGCGAATGGGAAATCATATTTCGGATCGGCGGACACCCTGGTATCCAATATCCCGCTCTTCATCCGGATAAAAAGGTATTTCGCGGTTTTGCCGCTCTCCGTTTCCGTGCCCGCCATTCCGGCATTCTGTTCCTTTTTCACCTCGACGGAGACGGTTTCGCCCGGACGGTAGGCATGGTTGTCGTTTTTTCCGGCAATAGAATAGAGGGAATGACCGGCGTAAGGATTATAGAAATTCCAGTTGTAAATGTACCGGGTTTCCTTGATAAAGCGGCCCTGGGAGTCGGTGCCGGTTATTTCGGCGTAATAGTTCTTATCCTTTTCCGCTGTAAATTGAATTTCATATTTTCCGTTCACGGTGGTGACGCCATATTCCCGGACGAGCCTCTGGGCGTCCCTGTACTCGTAGGTGTCCCTTCTTACCTTATTGATATAGTCATAGTAGTCGCCTGTTTTTACCTGCTCGTAGTACTTCTCGTACAGCACCACCTTCAGCGGCATATTTACCGCTGCGCCTCTGTATTCGTCCTCCGTATAGTACGGAGCCGTCCCCTTGAGCCTGCTCAGGTCGATCCTGCTTGTCGAAAGAGCGATTTTTCCGTTGGCTCCGTCAATGGAGGCTTCGGCTTCGATCATGGTATCCTTCGGGAAAACGGGAACGGTGCATTGTTCGCTGACCGCCTGCTCTTCAGCTTCCTCGTTGTTGACGTACAGCGAAAGATACTGGGGATGCCAGCTTTCTTCATTCGTCATCGGGGTAACCTTCAGGCTGGAAGCGCCGGCCTCGTTGCTGACCAGGCTGCCGGTGGAGGGCGTGCCGTTCGAGAAGGAGCCGCCCGCATTCAGGCTGTAATTCAACTTCAGGCCTTTTACCGGCGTGCCTTCGAAAAAGGAGGCCCGGATGTCGAAACGGATGGGTTCCCATGCGTACAGATAATTGCGGTCAGACTCAATGTCCAGCCTGTAGGCCGGTTTGGTGTATTCCATGATCTGCAGGTAATTGTTCAGGAGCACCTTGTCACCGATCTTAACCCGTACCTGGTAGGAACCGGGGTTGTAGCCGGACAGCCGGAGGCTTCCGGTAAAGGTACCGCTTGAGGACAAGGTTACCCGCTGGGACGCAAGGACGGAAACATTCTCGTCGCCGTTCTGGGAATAGTCGTACCGGACGAGCTCCAGCAGGGCTTCCTTTTCCATGCTGCCGCCGTCCCTGGGCCGGACGATTCCCCAGGCGTGGACCGTATCTTCCGGCAGGTACATCCCTTTGTCCAGATAGAGATAGGTCCAGTAATGGTCCATAATGTCCGAATTGTAGGCATAATTGTAATACGGCTCAAAGGAAGTACTCTTCATCTGCGCGACAAAGGGGTTGCCTTCCGCCGGCCGGATCATGTAATAGTAATTTTGGTAAAACTCCACCTCGGGCAATTTTGCGCTCAATACGGCAAGACCGTTCGGATCCGAACGGACCCCGGATTCGCCGTCGAACAGGACCTCCGCGCCGGACAGCGGATTGCCGGAAACGGAATCGTTCAGCCAGGCGAGGGTTTTATCCCGGGTGGCAAGCAGGTATACCGATGCGGGATTGACCTGCAGCCGGGTATAGCGGGTAACGCCTTCCACCTCGGTTTTCAGCAGGTAATAGCCCTCGGGCAGCGCAGAAGGCAGCAGCAGGTAGGTAGTGCTCCAGTACTCCCGTTGGTAGGACAGGATGCGTGCTTTTACGGAAGCGGCTTTTTGAAGCTTGCTTACATCGTAAGCCTCGGCCTTGTTCCGGGAAATTGCCCAGGGAGGAGTGGTGTCGAGATTTTTCAAGTCCTTCAGGAAGCTGTCTGCGTCCGGGTAGCTGAAGAGTTCCGCCTGCACCTCGGTGTTGACCAGCTTTTCCTCCGTATACACCTCTATGGCGGGAGCAGCTTGCGGAGTGAAGCTGGACATCCCTTCGGAGAACGCAAAATAGCTTTTGCCGCTGGCGGACGCTTCCGGCACGACGGTTTGAAAGCGGAAGGAATAGTCGCTCCCGAGCACTTCCTCGCTGCCTTTAACGCCAAGCCCCTTTTTTATGGTGACGGTGTAGACCGTGGCTTCCGTCAATCCGTCCGGCACGAAGACCAGGGTCTTTCCGTGCTGTTCAAAGCGGCCGGCTGTCTTGGGGGAGATCTCGAAGTAATTTTCCGGGCTTTCGATTTTGTCCGAGGTGAAGGTGATTTCGATCCCCGAGTTTACCGGGACCTGGGTGGACTTGTTCCGGGGAAGGCTCCTGACCACGTTCAGGGAATTCTTTGTCTGGAAGGCCCAGGACTGTTCCTCTCCGGTATTTTTGTCGCTCAGGATGAAGCGGTAGATGCGATTGTTTTCCAGTGGCTTGTCGAATTGGACGCGGAATTCGCCGCGGGACTCTTTTTTCAATTGATAAGACTGCTCCGGCTCCACTCGCAAAGCGGAGGCGACCTCCTTCTCGTCCGGTTCGCCGTCGAAGGCCAGCTTGAAAGCGGATGCAGGGCTCACGCCCAGGCTGTCGGAGTCCAATGCCGTTATTTTTACGGTTTCCCCGGAAAGCTTCAGGGAGCTGTACGGAGCGGTTACGGTACCGTCGGCGGCGACAGTGTCTTTCGTGTCCCCGCCCCCGAATACCCCGAGGATTGCCGCGATGCCCGCGGCGGCAGCCAGCAGGAACACCACTGCGGCAAGGAGGACCGCCGGTCTGCTTTTTACGAATCGGACGAATTTATGATCCATTTTTCCAACCTCACTTCTTTTTGGTTGTTTCTAAAGCCATTATATAATATAACGCCGTTGGGCAAAACCAATTTGTTTCAGAAAA
>JAEYOP010000010.1 GCA_023411575.1 Bacillota bacterium
CGGCCCCTGTCGGCTTTATCCCTGAGGCGTTCCTGCCTTCGTTCTTTTATTCGCCCTTCTTCTTTAACTTGCCTTATTCGCCTTATCCGCTTCCTTTGTCCTATCCACTTATTGCGCCCTATCCGCCATATATGTCTAAGTATAGCTTCATAGAACAAAATGTGCATATGGACTGTGTTTAGCAGTATAGCCTGACGAAGAAACCGAAGTTATATCTTAGCCGCTTCTAAATAACTTTAAAAAGGTTTAGTAAAACTATTTCCCTCCAGTTTGCAAAATACTGTTAAAATATTGCTTTTGGGTCGCAGAAAATGATCCTATATCTGTTCGACACCAAGTTCCATACCATTCATATAAGTTTATTAAAACTTACTAAAATAATTCAATAAAAGCATTGACAGAGATTTTAGCAGCCCGCTATAATGAAAGTACCAAACCAACAAACCGGAAGAGGGGAAAAAGCGATGACAGCTGTTGAAAAATGGGGCATCTTCGAGCTCTCCATCCATTCAGACCGAGAATATAACAATCCTTTTACCGATGTCAAGCTGAAAGCCCGCTTTAAAAAGGACGGTGGGAAAACGACCGTACAGGGCTTCTATGACGGCGACGGCGTATATAAGGTCCGGTTTATGCCGGACGACGAAGGAGAGTACACTTACGCCATTTCATCCAATAATCCCGATCTGGACGGCGTCACCGGCGCTTTTCAGGTCACTCCTCCAAAGGAGGGGAGCCACGGTCCCGTCCACATAGCGGGCAGCGAGCATTTTTCCTATGCCGACGGCACCCCGCTCTTCGTCATGGGCACCACGGCCTACGCCTGGCATTACAGACCGGCGGAAATACGCGCCCGGACCCTCGAAAGCTTTTCGAAATACGGCTTCAACAAAATCCGCATGCTGTTTTTCCCGAAGCATTATACCGGCGGCCACAATGCGGTCGATATCAGCTACGAGCCGCCGTGCTACCCGTTTGAAGGAATACCGAAGCAGTTTGATTTCACCAGGCCCAACCCGGAGTATTTCCGCGAGTTCGAGCAAAGGCTGAAGGAAATGGGAGAGCGGGGCATCGAGGCGGATGTGATCCTGTTTCACCCCTACGATTGCGGACACTGGGATATCGATGCGGGAATGGACGAAACGGACGCCCTTTTGTACCTCCGCTATATTGTAAATCGCCTTTCTGCCTTCCGGAACGTATGGTGGAGTCTGGCCAATGAATACGACATCGACCGGGACGAAGAGCATCCGGAACGGTTCGTTCTGGGCAAACACCGGCGCAACTGGGACGTCATCGGCGAATTCCTCAAGGCCAACGACCCCTACGGGCACCCCAGGTCCTGCCACAACATCCCGATGGGCTGGATCTACCCGGACCGGCCGTGGATGACCCATGTTTCCTACCAGCATCCCGATACCTACACGCTGATGGCCGAGTTGAAAAAAGAATACGGCAAGCCTGTCATCGACGACGAATACCAGTACGAAGGAAACCTGCCGGATGATTGGGGCAATTCGTCGGCGGAGCTCACCCTGGCCCGGCACTGGCAGGCGGTTATGGCCGGCGGATACGCCAGCCACGGCGAGGCGTTCATCCGTGACGGAAACCGCAAGGACATCTTCTGGTCCTATGGCGGAGAAATGACCGGAGACAGCGTCCGGGGACTGAAGCTCCTCAAGGAGATCATCACCTCCTGCCCCTGGCAGGAAATGAAGCGCAATCCCGTCAACAGCGACGGACAGAATTATTTTGCCCTCTCGAAAGGGGAGGAATTCCATCTTCTGTTCTTCAAAAACGGCCTCCGGAGCAAGTACTGCTGGATCGGCTCCCAGGCGGACCCGCGGGCCGACATCTCTTACGACGCGGTCTTTTACGACCTGCGAAGCGGGAAGATCGCAAAATCCGGCGTGATCCGCTCCCGCACCGACCGGATCGAGATCACGGACTGGACGGCGGTGGTTTTGAAACGGATCGGATAAGGATCGGCTAAACCCATTTCAGGAGGGAACAATGGACACAGGCAATAGAGCGGACCTGCAGTTGCAACTCCGCAGGAAATCGGCGCAAATCAGGCGCGATGTAATTGATATGATTTACCGGTCGGGTACGGGGCACGTAGGCGGCTCCCTGTCCGAAACCGACATACTGGTGGTTCTGTACTACCATATAATGAATATTCGCCCGGAGAATCCGGGCTTTCCGGACCGGGACCGGTTCATTCTCAGCAAGGGCCATTCAGTGGAGGCCTATTACTGCGTCCTCGCCGACAAGGGGTATTTCCCCAAAAAGGAGCTGGAACGGTTTTCCTGCTTCGGCTCCGAATACATCGGACACCCGAACAACAAGGTGAAGGGGGTCGAGATGAACACCGGCGCGCTCGGTCACGGCCTTTCCCTGGGCGTCGGCATGGCTTTGGCCGGAAAGATGGACCAAAAGGCCTACCGCGTATTCGTCCTCATGGGAGACGGCGAGCTGGCGGAGGGCTCCGTATGGGAAGCGGCCATGGCGGCTTCCAACTACCGTCTCGACAACCTTGTGGCGGTGATCGACCGGAACGGCCTGCAGATCAGCGGAAGAACGGAAGAGGTCATGGCCGTCGATCCGCTGGCGGAGAAATGGAGCAGCTTCGGCTGGAACGTGTCCGGCATCGACGGCAACGACCCGGCTGCGCTTTGCAGGGCATTCTCGCGGGAAAATACCGCCCCGGGCAGGCCAACCCTTGTAATCGCCAATACGGTCAAGGGCAAGGGCGTCACGTTTATGGAAAACAATCCGAAGTGGCATCACGGGGTAATGAACCCCGGACAATATGAGCAGGCCTGCCGCGAGCTCGATCAATTGCTGGAGGTGTTGGCATGAATACGATCCACAACAGACAGGTAGTATGCGATACCCTCATGGCCCTTGCCGAAAAGGACAAGGAAATCGTCGTGCTGTGCAGTGATTCGAGAGGCTCGGCTTCGCTGGGCCCCTTTGCGGAAAAATATCCCCGCCGGTTTGTCGAAACCGGCATCGCGGAGCAGAATATCGTCGGGATCGCCGCCGGGCTGGCGGCCTGCGGCAAGAAGCCCTTCGTCGCCTCCCCCGCCTGCTTTCTGACCATGCGGTCAGCGGAACAGGTCAAGCTGGATGTGGCATATTCCAGGACCAACGTCAAGCTTCTCGGCATCAGCGCGGGCATCAGCTACGGGGCCCTGGGCATGTCCCACCACTCCCTCCAGGACATTGCGCTTCTGCGTTCCATTCCCGGCATCCTGATCGCCGTCCCCGCGGACCGGCATGAAGCCGCGTGCATGACCGGGGCTCTCTCGGACTACGTCGGCCCCGCCTATATGCGGCTTGGCCGGAATCCCGTGGAGGATGTCTACCCGTCCGCGGACTATGGCTTTCAGCTTGGAAAGGCCGTGACCCTGCATGAGGGGAACGACCTTGCCATCCTCACCTTTGGCGAAACCGTAAGGATCGCCTTGGATGCCGCGGAGCTTTTGGCAAGCCGCGGAATTGGCTGCAGGGTCGTCAACATGCATACGCTGAAGCCCCTGGATACCGAGGCCATCATTGCAGCGGCGCAGGAAACCGGCGCCATTTTAACCATAGAAGAGCACAGCATTTTCGGCGGCTTCGGCGCAGCCGTATCCGAAATCGTCGTCCAGAACCGCCCCGTGCCGATGAGGCTCCTGGGCATTCCGGACGAGCCGGCCATCCCCGGCAAAACCAGAGAGGTTTTCGAGCATTACGGCATCAGCCCCGAAAACCTGTGCCGGGAAGCGGAAGAGCTCCTCCGGCGGAAACATTCCTCCGGCGAGGGGGTCGTCGGGCAGAATCCGAAAGCAGGCAGGTGATTCCGATATGAACGGCAAATACATCCTTGCCATCGACCAGTCCACCTCCGGCACAAAGGCAATCCTGTTCACAAGGGATTGCACGGTACACCGCCGTGTCACGCTGCCCCACACACAGCTTCACCCCCGCTCCGGCTGGGTGGAGCACGACCCGTCGGAAATCGCAGCCAATGTGACGAAAGCTGCGGAAGGCGTCCTGCGGGACGGCAGCGCAGCCTGGGAGGACGTGGCCGCCATCTCCCTGACGAATCAGCGCGAGACCGGGATGGTCTGGGACAGGGAAACCGGAAAGCCCGTATATAACGCAATCGTATGGCAATGTCCCCGCGCGGTGGGGATCTGCGAGCGCATCGGGAAAGCACCGGGGATCCGGGAGATGGTTTTCCGGAAGACCGGGCTTCCTCTCTCCCCCTATTTCACCGCGCCGAAAATCCGGTGGATTCTCGAAAATGTGGAGGACGCCCGGAAAATGGCGGACGCGGGAAGGCTCCTCTTCGGAACCGTCGATTCCTGGGTCCTCTGGAACCTCACCGGCGGAAAGGTCCACGCGACGGATTATTCCAACGCCAGCCGGACCATGCTCCTGAATATCCATGAAATGAAATGGGACAAAGACCTTCTCGACCTTTTCGGCATACCGGAAAGCATGATGCCGGAGCTCCGCCTGTCCGACAGCATTTTCGGGTATACGGACAGGTGCTGCGGGCTTCCGGGCTCGCTCCAAGGCGCGATCCGGGACGGAATCCTGTGCCCGGTCCCGGACGGAATCCCGGTGAGCGGCGTCATGGGCGACTCCCACGCCGCCCTTTTCGGGCAGAACTGCTATCGGGCCGGCATGACGAAGGCCACCTATGGAACCGGCTCCTCCGTCATGATGAACATCGGAAGCCGGCCCGTCTTCTCCTCCAGCGGGATTGTCACATCCGTCGGCTGGGCCTGTTCGGAAGACCGGGTTTATGTGCTGGAAGGCAATATCAACTGCACCGGCCGGACGATCCAATGGCTTACCCAGAACCTGGGCATCCTGGGGAGCCCACGGGAATGCGGTTCCATCGCTTCCCGGCTCCTGGACAACGGAGGCGTATACTTCGTCCCTGCCTTTACGGGCCTGGGAGCGCCCTATTGGGACGACAACGCCCGAGGGATCATCAGCGGGCTGACCCTGGACACCACAAGAGAGCATATCATCCGCGCCGCTGAGGAATCCATCGCTTACCAGATCGCAGACATCACCGACCGCATGCAGAAGGAGGCCCGCGTGGCGCTGGAAGAGCTCCGGGCGGACGGAGGCCCCACGAGGGATGCCTTCCTGATGCAGTTCCAGTCCGAACTTTCCGGCACAAGGGTGGTGGTGCCGGAGGTGGAGGAATTGTCCGCCCTCGGCAGCGCCGCCATGGCGGGACTGGCCGTCGGCTTCTGGAAGCATCGTTCGGAAATAGAGGAACGAAACGCTACCCTGGCCGTTTATTCCCCCTCCCTGCCGGCGGAGGTCAGGACCAGGTACAAGCAGGGCTGGGACAATGCCGTCCGGCAGGCAAGCAGCCCCGGAAAATGCTGAACCGTAAAACAAAAAATCTATCAACATCATTGAGATCGAAAGGTGGAGGAAAAATGGCTGTATTCGGAGTAATTGTTTCCACCAGGGGATTTTTCCCTGGTTGGCTGGCAGAAGAAGCACGGGAGCAGATTGCCAAAAAGCTTGAAGCAATGGGGCACGGCTGCGTAATGGTGGACAGCGGCGCAATGCCCTACGGAGCCGTAGAAACCTACGAACAGGCGAAAGTATGCGCAGCGCTGTTCCGGAAGGAACGGGACAGGATGGACGGAATCCTGGTGATCCTGCCCAATTTCGGCGACGAGATCGGCGTCGCCTCCGCTCTTCATGAAGCCGGCCTGAACGTGCCCGTGCTGATCCAGGCCTGCGACGACAAGCCGGAACTCCTTGATGTAGCACACCGAAGGGACGCTTTCTGCGGAAAGCTTTCAGTTTGCAACAACCTCAGGCAGTATGGCATCCCATACTCGCTCACCTCGCTGCATACCTGCGCCATCGACAGCGCAAGCTTTACAGGGGATATCCAACGCTTTGAAAAGCTCTGTCGGGTCGTCAACCGCCTGCGGAAAGCAAAAATCCTCGCCGTCGGGACACGCCCCCAGCCCTTCCGCACGGTCCGGTTCTCGGAAAAGCTGCTGCAGAAATACGGCATCACCGTTATTGTCGAGGATATGGGCAAAATAATCGCGGATGCGCGGGAGTTCCAGGACGAGAATGAAATCAAAGGGAAAATCTCCGATATCGGCAGCTATGTCTGCACCATGCAAAACACGCCGCCGGAAAAGCTGGGCAAGCTTGCCCGGTTCGGCCTGGCGCTGGAGAAGGCCGTTGAAAGGCACGGGGCGGACGCCGGCGCCGTGCAGTGCTGGGACGTATTGCAGAACCAGTTCGGCTGCGCCGCCTGCCTGGCCATGAGCATGCTGGGCGAAAAGGGCGTTCCTCAGGCCTGCGAAATGGATGTCACCGGGGCGCTTACCATGCTCGCCCTGTCCCTGGCGGCAGGATCACCGGCGGGTTACCTGGATTGGAACAACAACTACGGCGAGGACAGGGACATGTGCATCAATTTCCATTGCTCCAACTACCCCGCCTCCTTCATCGGGGTAAAGCCGGCGCTGGGCGTGCTGGACATCCTGGGCACGCAGCTTGGCCTGGACAATTGTCACGGCGCCTGCGCGGCGCAGGTCCGGCCGGGACCCATGACCTTCTGCAAAATCACCACGGATGACGCCAACGGCAGAATCCGCGCTTATGTCGGCGAAGGCGAATTTGCCGGCGAAGAGGTCAAAACCTTCGGCGGTCCGGCCGCCTGCAGGATCCCGAACCTTCAAAAGCTGATGCGCATGCTGTGCGAGGAGGGCTTCGAACACCACGTATCCATGGTGCGCGGTCATGTGGCCGACGTCATCGAGGAAGCCTTTTCAAAATACCTGGGTTGGGAAGTCATAAGGCATTCGTAAAAAGGAGCGATGAAAATGCTTGTCCATCATTTAAAAACAAACCGGCTGGCGAATTCCCTGGGATTTCAGCTTGGCGACAGGCCAAGGCTTTCCTGGATCGCGGAATCGGATAGCGGGAAACGCCAGACTGCAGCACAGGTGCAGGTTTCCCTCACCGGAGATTTTCAGGATATTGCTTACGACAGCGGCAAAAGAGCCGATATCGACAGCCTGTGCTTTCCCCTGCCAATGCCCCTTGCCCCCCGCACCCGGTATTTCTGGCGGGTGCGCGTATGGAGCGACGACGGCGGGGAAGCCGAAAGCAGTCCCGCATGGTTCGAAACGGCCAAGATGGACGAGCCCTGGCAGGCCGGGTGGATCACCCCCGATCTGCCCCCGGCGGTCCATCCCGTGCTTTTCTCCGACTTCGAGCTGCACGGGCCGGTACGCAGCGCCCGGCTTTACATCTGCGGCCTCGGGCTGTACGAAGCCAGCTTCAACGGCCGAAAGGCCGGCGACGATTGCCTCGCCCCCGGTTTATTCGCCTATGACAAATGGCTTGCCTACCAGACCTACGATGTAACGGACCTGTTGGCGGAGGGTGCAAACCGTATCGAGGTCCTGCTTGGAAACGGCTGGTACAAGGGCAGGTACGGCCTGAGCCGCCGCATTGCCTTTCAATACGGAGACCGGTTTGCCCTGATCTGCGAATTGAAGATCCAGTATGAGGATGGAAGCACGGAAACCATTTGTACGGAGGATGCCTCCTGGAAATGCCGGAAATCCAATATTATCGAAAGCAGCATCTTCGACGGGGAATCCCGCGATGATGCAATGAAGGAGGACGCGGTCTACGGTGTATCCCTGATCCAACCCGGCACGGACAGGCTGGAGCCCCGGAGAAGCCCTCCGGTCAAGATCATGGAACGCCTGACTCCGATGGAGGTGATAAACACTCCGGCCGGCGAAACCGTACTGGATATGGGCCAGAACATGGTGGGCTGGCTGGAATTCGAAAACAGGGCGCCGGCAGGCTCCGAAATCCTGCTGCAGTTCGGGGAGGTCCTGCAGGACGGCAACTTCTACAGGGACAATCTGCGTACCGCAAAATGCGAATACCGGTATATCTCCGACGGCGTTGCCAAAAAAGTACGGCAGTATTTCACCTTCTACGGCTTCCGTTACGTGAAACTGACAAAATGGCACGGCATCGTAAATCCCGGGGATTTTACCGGCTGCGTGCTGTATTCGGACATGGAACAGACCGGGAGCATCGTGACGGATCATCCGCTGGTAAACCGACTTTTCCTGAATGCCCTGTGGGGCCAGAAGGGCAATTATCTGGACGTCCCGACCGATTGTCCGCAGCGCGACGAGCGCATGGGCTGGACAGGCGACGCACAGGTGTTTTCGGGCACCGCCGCCTTTAATATGGACGTATTTGCCTTCTTCGGCAAGTATTTGTACGACCTCCTGCAGGAGCAGCGCGCCCGCGGCGGAAACGTGCCCGTCGTCGTCCCCGCCCACGACGTTTTGCAGAACGGCTCCTGCGCCTGGGGCGACGCCGCCGTCATTATCCCGTGGAACATGTATCTTTACTATGGCGACAGGTCGATCCTCCGGCAGCAGTATGAGAGCATGAAAGGCTGGGTGGATTATGTAAAAAGCCGCGACGAGGCGGCAGGCGGAAAACGGCTGTGGGGGAACGATTTCCACTACGGCGACTGGCTTTCCCTGGACAACGAAGACCCGGAGAACCGTTTCGGCGGCACGGAAATGGCTTTTCTAGCCAGTGCATACTATTGCCATTCCTCCGGGCTTGTAGCCAAAGCGGCGCAAGTGCTGGGCAAGGAGTCCGACGCGCTGTACTATGGCCGTCTGTCCGAAGAAGTACGCAGGGCCATACAAAAAGAATATTTTACCCCGTCGGGCCGTCTGGCGCTGACTACCCAGACAGCATACACGATCGCGTTGCACATGGACCTGGTCCCGGAAGGATACCGGGATGAGAATGCATACCGGTTGAGATGGAGGCTGAAGGAAAACAATTATCACCTGCGCACCGGTTTTGTCGGCACCCCCTATCTATGCAGGGTTTTATCCGAAAACGGAAGCAACGACATCGCCTACCGCCTCCTTACCAATACGGATTACCCCAGCTGGCTCTATTCCGTCACCATGGGCGCCACGACGATCTGGGAACGGTGGAATTCCATTCTGCCGGACGGGCACATCGGCGATACGGGAATGAATTCGCTGAATCACTACTCCTACGGTTCCATCGTGGAATGGATGTACAAAAATGCCGCCGGCATCCGCCCTGTGGAAAACGCCCCGGGCTTCCGGCACTTCCTGCTGGAACCGCAGCCCGACTGCCGGCTGGGCCATTTGCGGGCCGAATTCCTCTCCCCTGCCGGGAAAATCATCAGCCAATGGACGATCCTCGAAGACGGTTCCCTGCGCTTTTTCTTCAAGATACCCTTCAATACGTCCGCGCAGCTGACCCTTCCCGATTCCCTGGGAACTGCGGCGGAGGGAACCCATGAGCTTGAGAGCGGTGAGTACGAATTTGCCTATAGGCCGTCCAGGCCGTACAAAAAATCGTATGGGATCGACACCTCCCTCCGGGAGATTTACCGGAGCCCGGAAGCGCGCGCCCTTGTGGAGTCCCGCCTGCCTGTGCTGACAAGCTCCATGCTGTTTTCCATGTTCGCCGGCGAACGCAGCGTGCTGGACTTTGTCCGGCAGGGGCTGGCCCCCATGGAAGAGCCGGAGCAGCGGGAACTGGACCAGAGGCTTCGGAGCCTTGCTTATATTGAATAAGACTGTTAATTATGGTAATATGAACTTACTTTTTAGAGGGAGGAAATAGCTCTTTGTCCACAACAGTAAAAGAGATCGCAATAAAAGCAAACGTATCTCCGGCGACGGTTTCCATGATCCTGAACAACAAGCCGGGCATCAGCCCGGAGACCAGGGAAAGGGTCCTGCGGATCATCGAAGAGTCCGGTTATTCCGTTTCTCCTCTTAAAAGGCAAACGCCGAAGTGCAAGGGCCGGCTGCTGCTTGCCATTTACAAAAAGCACTCGAAGGTCCTGGGCGACACGCCCTTTTTTCAGGCTTTGATCGAAGGGATCGAGCACAAGGCCCGGCACAATTCGTACCAGCTGACGATCAACTATATGTCCGGCAGCGTGGACATGGACAGCCTGGCCGCGAATTTGCAGGAAAACGTCATAGACGGTGTACTGCTTTTAGGGACCGAAATGGAGGCGCAGGATTTCAGGAATTTTCTGCAACTGGATATCCCCCTCCTATTGCTTGACAGCTATTTTATGAACATCAGCGCCGATTATGTCGTCATCGACAACGCAAGCGGCGTATACAGGGGCACAGAGCATTTACTGGAGGCCGGACACCGGGAGATCGGATATTTGAAGAGCTCCGTTCCCATTCAGAATTTCCAGGAAAGATACGAAGGCTATGGAAAAGCCCTGGCGGAGCACGGTCTTGCGCCTGTTCCGGATTTCACCGTCGAATTGCAGCCTTCCATGGACGGTTCCTATGAGGACATGCTGCGGTTCCTGTCCCGGAAACCCCGTCTGCCGTCCGCTTTCGTAGCCGACAATGACATTATCGCGCTGGGCGCCATCCGGGCCCTGAAGGAAAACAATATCCGGATCCCCGAAGAGGTCTCCATCATCGGTTTTGACGATATGCCCTACTGTACGCTGATCGAACCCCGGCTCAGCACGATCCGCGTCGATAAAAACATCCTTGGCCAGCTTGCGGTGGAAAACCTCATCGCCAGGATCGAGCGAAAAAGCGGGCACCACTGTAAAACCGCGCTGGGAGTGACGCTGGTCCAACGTGAAAGCGTAAAAACGCTCAAATAGGATCGCTAAATAGGACATCCAGATAAAACATCCAAGCAGGACGCCGGAAAATCACCTCAGGCCGGGCAGCTTGAGCAAAGCCTCCTTGTGACTGTTCCTCAGCCGGCTGACAAACAGTTTTAAAAGCCTTTTATCCTGCAAGTCGATGAAGGTTGTCTTCAGGTCATATTCAAAGGAGTACATTCCCTGCTTTTTGGAGGTTACCTCGGCGTTCAGGGAAATCACCTTGTCCTCCAGATTGATATTGAAGCTTACTTTTTCGCCGGTGTTCAGTTCCGTTTTGGTGACAATTTTACTGGCATAGGGTCCCAGATTCCGGATAACGGCGGCTTGCTTTCTGGCCCCGAATTCCGATTTGAAGTCGATCTGCATGGACGCGGGGAAATTTTCATCCAGGGCTTCCTCCTCCAGCAGGCTTATTTTTTCCGCCGCCACCCGGATGCTTTTTTCTTTCGGCACTATTTCAAGAATGCCCGCAGGGCATATTTTACAGGTGTTTTGTGAATAAAAGCAGAGGGTGACCGGGTCCTCGACGGAAAAATCATAATTTTCGAATTTGTTTTCCAATTGAAGCAGCAGCTTGTCGGAAGCCCCGCTCACCACCGTCGCGGCCAAAGGCTCCCGGCTGAAATAATGGCTGACGGTGACAGCCATGCCTTTGCCAAGCTCTCCTGCTTCCTCGCTTCCGAGTTCGTCCATTTCCCCGCTTCCGGAGTCTCCAGGTTCTCCCGCCTCTCCGCTTCCGAACTCCCCTGCTTCTCCGCTCCCAAGTTCCCCCTCTTCCCCGTTCCCGGGCTCTCGCGTTTCCTGGACGGCGCTTCCCTGCTTGCTCTTCGCCAGATTCTCCAGGTAGCTGCGCATTTCCTTCCTCAATTTCTCTTCCTCTCCCTGATCCATCTGTATATTGGAACCGGCATTGGAAAGGACTTTCTGGATCGCATCGGCCAGATTGGCCTCATTGATGGGTTTGACAATGAGATATTTCAACCCGTTTTTGATCAGCTCCGCTTTCAGATTATTCTGCATATGGGCGCTGGTAATGATGATTCTGGCCTCCGGGTGCTGCGCCAGGATTTTTTTAGACGCCTCGATTCCGCCGATCCCCGGCATCACAACATCCATCAACACCAGGTCCGGCAGGGTGGTTTTATATTTGATCAGCGCCTTTTCGCCGCTTTCCGCTTCTCCGACAACCTGATAATTCATTTTTTCCAGCAGGCTCCTGAGCAATTTCCTGGCCAGAAACGAATCATCCACGATGAGCACCTTTTGCATAAAATTACCTCTTTCGGTTCAAGTTTAAAATGTCTCTTTCCATAATACCAGCTAAAGGATACCAATAAAAGAGGCATTTTAAACAGTCCGGCCGGGACTTTCCCTTGCGGAAGGCCGGATGCTGGAGTATTATGGTAATAACTACAATCGGAGGGCAAGCATATGAGAAAAACAAGCATCTATTCCTGGTTCGGCTTTATCCTGCCGATGGCGGAAAGATTCCGGCTGATAAAGGCGGCCGGCTTTGACTCCGTTTTTTTATGGTGGGGGGACGAATTTGTTGAAATCGACGGTCCGAAGCGTGAACACCCGGATATGGCCAGAAACCTCGGGCTGGCAATTGAAAATGTCCACCTTCCCTTTTCCGGGGCAAACGATCTCTGGCTCGACGGCCTTGCGGCGGACAGCCTTCAGGAAGTTTATTTGCGAAGCATCTCGGAATGCGCCGGGCAGAACATTCCGACCGTCGTTTTGCACCTGACGGAAGGAGAAAACCCGCCTGGCCTTTCCCGTTTGGGGCTGGACAGGATCGGGCGGCTGGTGGAGCTAGCGGAAAAAAAGTCCGTCAATATTGCCCTGGAAAACCTTCGAAAACCGGAATTCCTGAAAACCGTCCTGCGGGAATTCCAGTCCGACCGGCTCGGCTTCTGCTTTGATTCCGGCCATCAGCACTGCCGGACAAAGGAGGTCGATTATCTTTCGCTTTACGGGTCCAGGCTGATGGCGCTGCACCTGCATGACAACGACGAGTCGGGGGATCAGCACCAGGTCCCCGGCGAGGGTACCATCGACTGGGACCTTTTGTGCGAAAAGCTGAAAGGGACCGGATATGCCGGCGCTGTTGCCCTGGAGGTGACGAATGAGTTTTCTCCGCTGAAGGAAAAGGAATCCCCGGAAGAATTTTTAATCCGGGCGCACCGGTCCGCCGCGGCCCTTCGCCGTTCCCTGCAATAATCCCGGCCGGGCTGTCCGGGTTATCCTCCCCCATATTCGTATTCAAAGCTGGCATTGTCGGAGATAAAATCGAAGAGGACCGCCCCATCCCTGGATAAGCGGTATCGCGCCCGGCAGGAGGGATTCTCCCGGATAAGCCTGGTCATGCCGCCCAGCACGGGAGCGCGCAGGACAAGCCCGTTTCTTTCCAGAAGCTCTGCCGTAAACCGGTATGGGTCCTGCTTTATGGTGATACGGCCTCCTTCGATCGATTCCACCTTTGCTCCCAGGTAGGTAGCCAGGCGAATTTCCCTCCCCTCCAGGACAATCGCGCAAATCACGCCGGTGAACTTCGTGCCGAGATAAGGGATATCCGCCACCGAAAGCATCAGTGAGCAGGGGGTCTCCTCCTTCCAGCAGCATTGCGTCCAGGCATACCTCGTGGGAAAGGAGCGTCCCCTGTCCCCTTCCATATAGCCGGTTCCGTCTGTGAAAACATACTTCCTCCCGTTGACAGCAAGCATCCCGTTGACACTGTGCATCATGCTGAATACGCTGTGCCGGCACTCCATAAACGGAAAAAAGCGAAAAAATCCCATGATATCATACCCCAATGGGAAAGGCTTGCCGAAAGACAGCACGCCAGTTGCCGTCACCCTGTCGGTGAAGATCTCGAGCTCGATCCTGCTTTTCGAGAAGAGGCTGCTGCCGATTTTTACGGAGGCGTTCCGTCTGTCCGCCCGGAATTGGTCATACGGATACCGGATATAATGAGACGCTTCCCGTGTAATGATCTGGAGGGACGCCGACCGGAATCCCTCCTCTATATGGAGGGCCGGTATGAAGGCCACCGTCTCTTCCCCTGCCTGCTGCTTGAAATACCATCCTTCAAAATATCTTTTTCTGCCTGTCATTCTGCTTTTCCCCGCCCCTCTTATTCCTATCCCTTCTCCAAACCTTCGGCGTCTTTCCGCCGCCTCCTTGAATTATTGACAAAAAATCAGGGCGCACAACATGAATGAAAATGTTAACAAACTGTTAATTTCGTCCGGTACAGGCCGGTTCCTGTTGACTCCTGCCTCCGGCTCATGCTATATTTATACCATAAAAGGGAGTAGCTATAATTTATAAAGTCAACAACCGGCAAAACGATTGCCTGGCTTTATAACCCGTTTGGGAGCAAGACTTTTAATGTTATCGTGCATTTATGCAGGATAACGTTGAAAGTCTTTTTTATTTATCGAAACCGATCCGGTAAAGGAGGGATAGGATGAGGCAAATTCGACATTATCAAAGGCATGCCCTCACAGGCAATGGATTAATTCACTGCTCTTCCGGTCATAAAGCGGCATTTTCGGTAAACAATATTTCTGCATCCGGTATGAGCATTACCGCAGAAGCAGAATTGGAAGAAAACGAAATGATTGATTTGGAGGTGCAGCTTTTCGGAAATATTCTGCCGTATAAGAAGCGGCTTAGAGGAAAAGTGGTCCGAATACTCCGGCGTAATACCGTGTTTGAATATGGAATCCGGTTTTTGGAGCTGACCCGCAAGGACATGGTCGAAACGGACGAGTACCTGCGGCTCAACACCGGAAGCGCCGGCCTGCACCAGCATGTCTCCGGCGATACGGCCCACGACGACGACCCTGTAAAACGGCTAAGCCGTTCAAGCCACTGTGAAGAATATCTTGTTAAGGAGGCTGAGGAAGGATGACCATCTATCGGGAATTGAACAGTATCCTGTTTCACACACTGGATGAAAAAACCGCCCTTGAGAACTTGAATGCCACGCCGGACGGCATCACAAGCCAGGAAGCGGAAAAAAGGACCGGCATCTATGGCAAAAACGAGCTCCAGGAGGGCAGAAAAAAGACAATCGCGGAAATGTTCCTCGAACAGTTTAAAAACGTCATGGTGATTATTTTGCTTATCGCCGCAGTCATTGCGGGGTTGACCCATGAACTGACCGACTCCGTCATCATTCTCGTCGTAGTTGTCATCAACGCCGTACTCGGCGTGGTGCAGGAAAGCAAAGCGGAAAAGGCCCTGGCGGCTCTTAAGAAAATGTCCTCCCCCTATGCCAGGGTCAAACGAAACGGCGATGTGGAACAGGTCAAGTCCGAAGAGCTTGTGCCCGGCGATATTGTCCTCCTGGAAGCAGGCGATTATGTCCCGGCCGATCTGAGGCTCCTGCAATCCGTCAGCCTGAAAATAGAAGAAGCCCCGCTGACCGGCGAATCGGTTCCGGTCGAAAAAATCGTGGAAAAAATCGATAAAGCGGATCTTGTGATCGGCGACCGGAAAAACATGGCCTATGCGGGCAGCAGCGTCACCTACGGCCGCGGAGCGGGAGTCGTAACAGCGACCGGCATGAACACGGAAGTCGGAAAAATCGCCGCTCATATCGGGAATAGCGAAGCCCAGCAAACACCCCTGCAAAGAAAGCTGGGGGAAATGACAAAATACCTGACTGTCGGAATTATCGCCGTATCCGTTATAATCTTCTTTGCAGGCGTTCTCCAGGGAAGAGATTATCTGGATATGATGCTGACGGCTATAAGCCTTGCCGTCGCAGCCATTCCTGAAGGATTGCCCGCCGTTATAACAATAGTGCTTGCCCTGGGCGTACAGAAGATGGCCAGAAGGAATGCCATCATCCGGAAGCTTTCGTCGGTTGAAACCTTAGGCAGTACGGAAATCATCTGCTCGGATAAGACCGGAACGCTGACCCAGAATAAAATGACGGTTCAGGAAGTTTTTCTGGACGGACAAATCAAAAAAGCCGATGATTTGTCGGAGGAGTCCACCAGCACGACCATCTTTTTGCACTCCCTGGTGCTCTGCAACGATTCCAGAACCACCCACGGCGGCGATTCCGCCGGCTTTATCGGCGACCCGACGGAAACGGCCCTGGCAAGCTTTGCCGCCGGCAGAGGGTTCCATAAAAACAGCCTGGACGAATTAATCCCAAGGCGGAGTGAAATCCCCTTCGATTCGGAAAGAAAGCGGATGACCACCATCCATGAAATGAACGGAAAACTCCGGGTTCTGACAAAAGGGGCGCCGGATGTCCTGCTCGACCGGTGCGGCAAATTTCTTTCAAATGGAAAAGCGGAGGTCCTGACCGAAAAGCATAGGGATGTCATAAGGAACGCAAACGGCAAAATGGCAGGCAAAGCATTAAGAGTGCTCGGAGTCGCCTATAAGGATATCGAAGAACTGCCCCTGCACCCGGACCCGGAAAGCGTGGAAAACGATCTGGTATTTGTCGGTCTGGTGGGCATGATCGATCCGCCCAGGCCGGAGGCCAGGGAAGCTGTCCGCATCTGTTCGGAGGCGGGCGTCCGCCCCATTATGATTACGGGCGACCACCGGGACACGGCGGCCGCTATAGCGAAGGAACTGAACATCATCAAAGACGAAGGCGAAGTCATCACGGGCAGCGAATTAAATGCGATCTCTGATGACGACTTTGAAAAGCGGGTCGTTCAGTACTCGGTTTACGCCAGGGTTTCTCCCGAGCACAAGGTAAAAATCGTCAACGCCTGGAAAAAGCGCGGAAAAATTGTTGCCATGACAGGCGACGGCGTAAATGACGCGCCTGCGCTGAAATCGGCGGACATCGGCATAGGCATGGGCATTACAGGGACGGATGTCGCCAAGGGCGTATCCAACATGGTTCTTGCCGATGACAATTTTGCCACGATCGTCATTGCCGTGGAGGAAGGACGGAAAATTTACAGCAATATCCGAAAAACCATTCAGTTCCTGCTTTCTTCAAACCTCGGAGAGATTGTGACGCTGTTTGTCGGCACCATGCTGAACTGGACCGTATTGCTGCCCATACACATTCTCTGGGTGAACCTGGTGACCGATACGCTGCCGGCATTGGCCCTCGGAGTGGAAAAAGCGGAAAAGGACGTCATGAAGCAAAAACCGAAGCGATCGAACAGCAGCTTTTTTGCCGAAGGGGTCGGAGTCAGCATCCTGTACCAGGGAATCCTGAAAGGGCTCATCACGCTTGCGGTCTATTTTATCGGGCTCCGGTTCTACAGCCGGGAAATTGCCATTACCATGGCTTTCGCAACCCTTGGCCTGATCCAGCTGGCCCATTCTATGAACGTGCGGTCAAACAAGAAATCCCTGTTCCGGATCGGTCTGTTTTCCAACCCTTATCTGGTCGGCGCCATTGTAATTGCGGCAATCCTTCAGTTGGTGGTCATCATAGTGCCCTTTTTCAATGATATCTTTAAAGTAAAGCAGTTGAACCTGGAACAGTGGCTTATCGTTATTACGGCTTCCCTCTCGATTGTATTTATCGTTGAAATGGTAAAGCTGTTTCTGAATAGGCTTAAAAAGAATGAATAGGAAGCTATAGATAATGCAAAAAAGAATTGTACTGTCCGCTTTTTTGCAACATATATAAGAATGGACAGCATAATCCCGGATTTGTTCATCCCTATCCCGCCCCACTTATGTTAAAATCAAGAGATGAAAAATCAGACAGAAGTGAGGATCCGTTCATGAACCTTTTATGGCGACTGGGAAAGGAAGCAAGCCGGTATAAGACGCATTACATTATAGCAATCCTTTCAACCCTGGCATTGACGATAATCAATCTTATCGCCCCCAAGCTTCTTGCTTCCATTACCGCCATCATACAGAACCGCGGGGCGGCCGACTGGAACCAGCAGATTTACCGGCTTGTGGCAGCCTTGTTAGTGCTGTATGTGCTTCGGATTTTATTCCGCTATTTAAGCAATTACCTCGCTCACAAGGCTGCCTGGCATCTGGTGGAGGATATCCGTGTCCGGATCTATGGCAAAATCCAGAGCTTCTCCATGAGCTTTTTTCATGACAAGCAGACCGGCGATTTAATGAGCCGGGTGGTGAATGATACTTCTACCTTCGAGCTTCTATACGCCCATATTATACCGGAAATAATAACCAATATCGTGACGGTAGCAGGGGTAATGCTCATCCTTCTAAGCATCAACGTCAAGCTGGCCCTCTTGACCTGTATCCCCATTCCGTTCATTTTATTTTCCGGGTGGCTTTTTTCAACAAAAATACGGCCCAATTTCAAAAAATCCCAGAAGGCCCTGGCCGGATTGAACGCAAAGCTGCAGGACAATTTCTCGGGCATCCATGAAATACAGGCGTTTGGCCAGGAGTCCTTTGAAGAAGAACAGATTACAAACCATGCCGGCTTGTATACCAAATCCCTTTTATATGCTTTGAACCTGAGTGCCGCTTTTCATCCGGGAGTGGAGTTTCTCTCCTCCCTGGGAACCGTTATGGTTGTTGGAGTGGGCGGTATTCTGGCCTTTTCCGGTACTTTATCCATATCCGATATTGTCGCGTTTTTGTTGTACCTTTCTCTTTTCTACGCTCCGATTTCCGGCATCGCCCGGATCCTGGAGGATATGCAGCAGGCTTATGCAGGCGCCGAACGGGTTATGATGGTGCTCGATACGCCGAACGAGATCACCGACGCGCAGGACGCTGAAGATTTGACCGGGGTGCAGGGCAGTATCGCCTTTGAATCGGTCCATTTCAGTTATGACGGGAAAGTACCCGTGCTGAAGAATATCCATTTTTCCTGCAAGCCCGGCCAAATGATCGCCCTGGTCGGACCGACCGGCGTGGGAAAAACCACCCTGACGCAATTGATTTCCCGCTTCTACGACCCCACGGCAGGGCGGGTGCTGCTGGATGGCAAGGATTTGAAAAAGGTCACCCTGAAAAGTCTGCGGGCCAATATCGCCCCGGTTCTCCAGGACACTTTCCTCTTTAACGGAACCATAGCGGAAAATATCGGCTACGCCGATCCGGAGGCGCAACGGGAAGAAATTGTCGCCGCGGCGAAGGCTGCCCGGATCCATGATGACATCATGCTCATGCCCGCCCAGTATGAAACCCAGGTCGGAGAGCGGGGAATGAGACTCTCGGGCGGCCAGAAGCAGCGGATCGCCATTGCGCGGGCAATCCTCCGGAAAGCGCCCGTGATCATTCTGGATGAAGCCACCGCTTCCGTCGACCTGGAGACGGAGCGGGAAATTCAAAAAGCCATCGCCGATCTGGCCGGAACGAGAACCATAATAGCCATCGCCCACCGCTTGTCTACCATCCGCAACGCCGACTTGATTCTTGTCCTGGAGGACGGAAATATTGTACAAAGCGGAACGCACGAAGAATTGCTCCGGCAGGACGGCCTGTACAAACGCTTAAGCCTGGTACAATCGAAATAACAAAACGTGCGATCTCTTTGTGACTATTTATTTTCCGTTCGGAATTTCAGCGGATCTGCCTTTATCGGTTGATCCGTTTATCGATTGATCGGTATAACCCAGGTGACTTCGGTCCCCTTGCCGGGCACGCCGTTTATGGCAAGCCCTTTCCCATAAAGCTCCTTAAGCCTCCTGTTTATATTCGACAGTCCGACGCCGTGTCCGAACTCTCGCCCGCCCGCTTCCATTTTCTTTGCATCCTCCATGCCGACGCCGTTATCCCTGACGCTGAACTTTATATGCTTTCCTTCCTTTCGGATGGAAACGTCAACCCTTCCTCCCTCGTGTCCGGGCAATACCCCATGTACGATCGCGTTCTCCACCACGGGCTGCAGCATGAGGATGGGAACCTTTACCTCCAAATCGTCGCAAACCTCAAAATTCACCTCGAACTCTTCCTCAAATCTTGCTTTTTGAATTTCGACGTAAGCCTTTACCAGCTCCACTTCATTTTTCAGGGGCACAAACTGGCTCAAATCCTTAAAGTCGAAGCTTCTCCTCAAGTAATTGCTGAAATTGATCAGCAGGCTTCTTGCCCGCTCCATGTCATAACGGGATATGGAGACGAAGGTGTTGATTGCGTTATAAAGGAAATGGGGCTTTATCTGCGCCTGCAGGAAGGATAGCTCCGCCGCCGTTTTGTTTTCCTGGAATTCCTTTATTCTCCGGGCCAGTATCAGCATCTGCAGAAACAGGAAACAGAACAGTCCCGCATAGACTATTTCGCCGAAGCTGCTGTTGATCATATTCGTCCAGTAAAGATTGTCATGAATATATGTCGCAAGCACGATCAGCATACTTGCGATATTCAGCCAGCCACCCTTCATCCCCTTCCGTATGCCGATTGCGACAATGATTACCGTACAGGCGACAACGACCACGTCAATTATATCGCTGATACGGCCAAACCCTGTATACAACGGGGTAGGCGCGAATAGAAAATACAACTGCTGAAGTACTGCGATAACAAAATAGACTTTCAGGCAAATATTCGAAAAGCGTGAGTTATAGAGTTCATTGGAAAACAGCAGCAGGAAAAACAATAGCCAGATTGTAGAGGAATACCATATGAAAATGACGGCCTTTAAGTCCAGTTGTGGTAAGAAGCGCAGCAGAATAAACTGTCCTACCATATCGAGACTGATCACCATGAAGATGCAGAGACCGGCAAAGTAAAGAAAATATCTAAGCTCCCTTCTTAACAGGAACACGGCCAGTAAAAACATGGAAAGAATTGTGAGCGTCCCCAGCAGGAAGGTCTCTTTTCCCATAATATTATCATGGAGCGCCAGGATTTTTCTCTGGCTCCCGATATTCATGCTGTACCAGAAGCCGCCCCTTGCATATTCAAAGTTGGATACCTGGACAAGAATATCAAAGCCTCCTGCGGGAGCATTAAACATAACAGCCTGGGGCCTGTATTCGCCCCGCTCTTCCGCCGCGCTTTTCCCGGGGGCGCCGTTCCCGGCCACCGGCTTTTCATCGATAAACAGCCGATAGGCGCTTGATAACGGATAAATCCGCAGCCCCAGCATGGTATCTTCCGAAAGGCTTGTTTTGACATGCAACCGGTATGTGGCATAGCCCTGCCCCGGAAGTCCCTGCTCCTTGACTGCGTACTCATTCCAGGTACTTGGCACACTGATATATAAATCCGGCTTTGAATTGGCCAGATCCGTATTATTCAAAAATTTATTCCAGTAAAACTCCCATTCCCCGTCCAGGCGTATCGTTCCGTCTTTTTCCATATCCCAGCCGGTCAAGTCCAGGACACCGTGCTCCGCCTTTGGAGAAGCCATGCCGTAGCTCGCTGAACAAGCGGTAAAAAAAACCGTGGCTGCGGCAAAAACAAACAGAATCCATTTAAAGTATCTCATATTTGCGTTTCCTAAAAATATGCCTTATGTTATATTATCGGCTGCAGCTCCAATAGAGTTTATGCATCCTTCCTCCCCGCGACTTTCATTTCAAATAACAAACTCCCTGCCGAAGAATCCTCCGGGCAGGGAGTTTGCCATTGAACATTTCTCCTATGGGGGGCATTTTCTCTATCTATAATTCTAATTAATCAAATCGGACTTCCGCAGGAGCCTTTTTGCGATTGCCGCAACCTCCGCCCTTGTCATGGCATCCTTGGGAGCGATGCTTCCCTTGCCGTTTCCGAATATGATCCCCGCCTTCACACAGGCGGCGATGGGAGCCCTCGCCCAGGCGGCGGCCTTCCCGGAATCCCGGAAGGCCGCGAGCATCTTGTCGGCCTCTTCGGCCTTAAGCTCCGCTTTCAGTCCGGTCAGCTTCATGGTTCTGGCGATCATGGCCATCGCCTGCTCCCGGGTGATTTTATCCTCCGGTCCAAATTTCCCATGCCCGTAGCCCGCTATAATACCGTACTTGTAAGCGGTTTGGACGTAGCCGCAATACCAGGCGTCCGACCCCACGTCATTAAAGCTGTTCTCCCCTTCTCCCGGCCTTAACCCTAGCGCCCTGACGATCATGGCGGCAAATTCCGCCCTGGTGATATCCCTGTCCGGCTCAAAGCTTGTTTTGCTCACCCCGCTGATCACCAGCCTCGAGGACATGTCATTCACATCCGCTTTCGCCCAGTGCTTTTCCGCATCCTTGAACTCAATGGGATTCCAGATGAGGAACAGGTGCATTCCGGTATAGAAGCAGTTGATTTTTGCATAATATCTGCCGTCGATCAGGGTAATGAATGTCGGTACGTGGTTGAGTCCTCCCTGGGCGTCTACATACACCGCTGTGGTGATCTTTGCGGGATCAACCCCGGAAGGCACCGGGATCAGCGATGTAATATAATGGTCAAACTTGTCCATCCTGGCGGTTTTCCCATGGTAAGAGGCTGTGATTTCAATATTAATGGGATTCATGACCACCTTGGCCCCCAGCTTCTCTGCCTGCTCCATCGCTTTCTTCGCCGTTTCCGCATCGGAGGCTGAAATTGCAATGCTTATTGTTACCTCTTTCCTGTCCGGCAGCTTTCCAAGGGCCTCTATCAAGGAATCCAGCTTGATCTCGGAAGCGGGGATGGTAACCGTTCCATTGTCCGTTTCAATAACCAGGGAAGCGCCTTTCCCCGTCAACTCTTTTACCGTATCCGCCCCAAGGGCAACCGTAACGGTTTTTGCGTCCCCTGTTACAGGAATGACAACCTGTGCACCCTGCTTCTCATCCTTTATGAGGTCCCGGATTTTCTCGTCAATCACCACAATCTTAACACTGCCGTCAGGGTTCTTGACCACCTCAACGGCATCCTTGATTTTGCTGTCACCAAGGATGTCCTTTGCCGGATCGGCGGCTGTTTTCCCGTTATCGCTCCTGTCGTCATTATCCGTTTCGTGGCTGTCGCCATCATTGCTCGGATTGGTCGTCAGGCTCACCAACTGGAAGCTGCTGAATTTGTCTATTTGGAACTCAATGCCGTAAATCAGGTCGTTTACGCCGGCCGGATTCCCGTTTCCGTCCACGATCGTTCCGGTAATGAACTCCGTTGTGCCGTCACTATGCTGGATGTAGATTCTCAAGCCTTCCAAAAATGTCTGGCGGTTCTCTGCCGGGATCGTTATTCCAGCGAAAGGAAGGACGATCTTCGTCGCAATGCCGGTATAGTTGGTCTCGATCATCCTCGGAATGCCAAGGGTATTCATCTGTTTATCGGTCAATTGGAGCTTGACCGTGTTGTCGTTTTTGATCTGGTTTTTGATGGAATCCTGCGCCGCCGCATCCTGGATCGGCACGATCCTGAAATACAGGTCCGTCCCTTGCTCCGCCAGGGCCTTTACCGAGTCCGTATCAAGCTTTATGGACCCTTCGTCCGTCCGGATCTGAAGGAGCGCGTTTTTGTCGGACAGGGCGTCCACCGCCGTGGCCGGGATTTCAACGGCCAGTTCATCCGCCTTGTCATCTGCGGGCTGGGTCATGGCAATATTCACGGTTCTCCTGCTGTCGTCCGCTTCCTGCGGGTTGATGGTATCGGTCAGGCTTTCTACCTTATCGGCGGTTACCACGACGGTATCGATCTTCGTATTATCATCCAGGGTTGTTCTTAAAATCTCCACCTGCCGGGTTGTCGCCGCACCTCCCGGATTCACCGTAACATCCGCGTCCCTTGTTGTTCCCTGCCTCGTATTGCCTGTTTCCTTCGTTACTCCGGTGTTCTTTACGACCAGCAGGAAGGTTTTCGTTATGCTGCGTGAATCTTTTGTTATCGTAGCGGTAAGGATCACATTCACGTCTTCGCTTTCAGGACGTGTTATTCTGCCACAGGTCGAGCCCGACTCGCTTACAATAGCGATTACGCCGGTATTGCTCGAGCTCCAACTGATCGAAGTACCGTATGCGCCGGAAGTCAGAAGCACGAACTGGCTTGTCACACACTCCCAGGTATCGCTGCCTGTGAACGTAAAGGCAACCTGCCCCGTCAGCTGCTTGGCGGCGTCCTGTACCGCTTCCGCGTCGGAAAGCTTCAGAACCCTCAGCGTAAAGGTCTTTGTCCGCTGTTCGTGCGTATTGTTATCCGTGATGGCCGCCGTGAGCGTAACGGAAACATCGGCTTCCTCCGGTCCCGGTCTTGTGACCCTTCCCGTAGCCGTAATATGGCCCGGATCACTCGTTGTCCAGAGAATCGTCGTTTTGCCCGACGCGCCCTTTCCAGCCAGGAATACGGACTTTGTCACATGGTCGGCGTCGTCTCCGTTGGCATACTGGATATTCAGCCGGTCATAGTCGTCCTTGCTGTCCGGTTTCGCGTTGATAAAATGAAAGGCAAAGATTCCGCTGGTGATGTCGCCCGCCGCCCCCGATATTTTGTCCCGGGCGATGGTTACGCTCGCGTTGCCGGTATCATAAGCACCGGTGTGATTTTTTGCATTCCCTGTAAAGCTTATGGTGATCTGGGTATCTCCGTCTCTTCTCACTTCGATGCCAAGCCCTTCGGGCAGGTTGTTTACCGTTACCCCGCCGCTCATATCCGATGCAAAGCTTCCGTTCGTGACGGTCACAACCTGTACCGCGGGGAAGCTCCCGTCATTGCTCTCCGCCTCTTCCAGGAGGAAGCTTCCGATCCGGACCACCGGATACGGGTCGATGAAATCAATGGCAAAGCTGTTGGAGTAAACCGCGCCGGCCGCTGTGGTTCCGGTCGCCGTGGAGGTGATCCTGTCGCCGGCTACGGCAAAGCGGATCGTCTGCACGCTTTCGGCATCCGTATGGCCGTCCGCTTTCCCCGTAAAGGCGACATCAAGCTGCGTGCTGCCGGCTCTTGTTATGCTGATGCCAAGGCCTGCGGGCAGATTTTCCGCGATTACATCCGCCGCTGTGATTCCCGGATCGATCTCCCCATATAAAAGGGTCAGGCGCTGCGTGCCCGGTATGCTTCCGTCGTTGGCGGCCGATTCCGCCATGATGGGCGTCTCCACCGCGAACAGGGGTTCCGGATCGTTGAAATTGATCTTGAAGGTATTTGAGGTCACATCCCCTGTCGCTCCGACGATTTTGTCCCTCGCAACCGTAACGGAAGCGTTCAGCACATCATCCTCATTGGTATGCTTGAGGGCGTTTCCTGTAAACAGGATATCAATCTGCGTGTCGCTCTGCCTCTCAACCTGGATGCCAAGACCTTCCGGCAGATTGTTCACCGTTACCCCGCCGCTCAGGTCGGCGGCAAAGGCGCCATTGACAAGGGCAACCGACACGGGGGTCGTGGAGATCAGCCCTTCGGCATAGGGAGCCGCTTCTTCCGCCACCGCCATGGATACGGACAGGGAGGGTCTGTTCCTGAAACTGAACCCGAAGGGGTTCGAGGTGATGTCTCCGGCCGCTCCGCCGATCTTTTCCTTTTTCACCGTAACGGAGGCATCGGCCACGCTGTTGTCAAGCTCATGCCGGAGAGCATTTCCGGTGAAGCGGATGGTGATCTGCGTATCCCCGTCCCTCGACACCTGTATGCCCAACCCCGCCGGAAGATTGTTCACGGTCACGCCGTCGCCCATATCCGCCGCAAAGGTTCCATTGGAAAGGGTTACCGTCTGGGCTCCGCCAACACTTCCGTCATTTGCCTCCGCTTCTTCCAGGAAAGCGCTTGCCGTGCTTAATCCCGGCAGCAATACCGGCGCATTTTCAATCCACTTGGCATACAAGTTGATATCCGCGGTAACCGGCGTCTCGAAATTGTATGCGTTTTTGAAGGCAGCGTCGTCCGTGTACCATCCCCCGAAGGTAAAGCCATTCCGGACCGGTACCGCCGGTGCGGAGGCCTTTGCGTTTTCCGCGACCGTCTGCGCCGCAACCTCACTGCCCCCGTTGGAGATAAAGGTTACCGTATGGCCCGCTTTCTTGATGACGTTCAGTTCAAAGGTCACGCTTCGGGGCGTTCCGCCGCCCTTTGATACGGTTGCCGTGAGGGTTACCGCCTTATTTGCGCTGGCCGGTCTTGTCACGAGCCCTTCATTCGTGATGACCCCGCTCTCCGAGGAAGCCCACGTAATACTTGTATTGTGCTCTCCCCCGCCGGCCAGGGATACGTTCTGCGTTACCTTGGCGCTGCTGTCGCCCGCTGCATAGCCTATCTGTATGGCCGCAAGATCGAGGGCGATAGCCTCGTCATCCGTGATGCCCAGCTTTTTGACCGTCAGGACAAAGGTCCTTGTCTCTGTGTCTGTTCCTTTTGTAATGGCGGCGGTCAGCGTAACCGTCTTGTCGCCCGTGGTGAAGCCGGGTCTTGCCACGGTTCCCTCACTGCTTATGGTACCGGGCGCATCCGAGCTCCAGGTAACGGTGGAGCCCTCTCCCCCTGTTGACGGCAGCCCTACGTTCCATGTAACGCTGGAAGCGGAGTCTCCCTCTGCATAAACGATTTTCAGTTCATTTCCATCCCTGTATGCGATTCCTGCATCGGAAGGACAGAGGATCGCAAAGGTATCTGAGGTTACACTGTCCTCCGCTCCGATGATTTTGCTCTGAGCAATTGTTATGGAAGCATTTGCTGCTGAAGCATTCTGGCTTAATGCTTTTCCCGTAAAGGTGATTGTCATCTGGGTTTCGCTGTCTTTTGCCACAGCAAATCCAAGTCCTTCCGGCAGGTTATTGATAAACACGCCGCCTGTCAGATCCGCAGCAAAGGTTCCGTTGGACAGGTTGACGACCTGGGTATCGGTAATCGTTGCGTCCCTGTCCGCCGCTTCCCGGATCACGGAGCTGCCGACCCGGAGGGACGGCGGCGGGTTGATGAACCGGATCCCGAAGCTGCCGGATACCACAGCCTCCGACCAATTCGAAAGGTTCGGATCGTTTGGGGTAACCTTGCTTCCGTTTACCATCAGGATTATATTGTTCACACTGTTTTCCGCCAGGTGTTCCGCCGCTTTTCCTCCGAAGCGGACCGTAAACTGGGTGCTGCTGTCCAGCGTGATTGCGCTGACGGTAAGCCCGGAAGGAAGATTCTCCGCCGTTACGTCGGACAGGGCAACCTCCCCGTTCGCGCTGTTCCCGAAGGTTCCGTGCATCAGGTGCACCGTCTGTGTCGCGGCGATGCTGCCGTCATTTGCGGCCGCTTCGCTCAGCACAGGGCTTTCAACGGTCATGTACGGCTCCGGCTCGTTGAAGTTGATTTTGAAGGTGCTGCTGGTAACATCGTCCAGAGCTCCGGTAATGGCGGCCTTCCCAACCGTGACGGAGGCTTTGTTCACGTCGTCGGCGTTGCTATGGCTGGCCGCGTTTCCTGTAAAGCTGACTTGAAGCTGCGTGCCGCTTATTCTTGCCACGGATTTTACAAGACCGGCAGGCAGGTTGTTTACCGTGACAAGGCTCGGATTCACTGTTCCCGCAAAGGTCCCGTTTTCAAGCGTTACGGTAATTGTACCGACGACGCTTCCTGTGGAATAGAAAGGCTCCAGGTTTCCCTTCGCCTCGTCCACCTCATTGCCGTTGTCCGCCATATTGGAAGTGGTCAGTCTTGCCGGATCCCGGAAGCTTATGGAAAACTTGCCTGTAGTAAGGTCGGACAGCGTCCCCGTGAGCTTGTCCTTCGCTACGGTAATGGAAGCGCTGCTGACGGAATCCGCCAGATTGTGCTTTCCGGCTTTTCCTGCAAAGCTTACGGTCAGCTTCGTCGCGGAATTCCTGGTCACGGTTGCCGTCAGTCCTGAGGGCAGGTTGTTCACTTTCACATCGGAGGCCGTGATATCTTCCTTGATGCTCCCGCCTGTGATCGTCACCGCCTGGGTTGCGGTGATGTTTCCGTCATTGGCGGGCGCTTCACTGATGACCGCGCTTCCTATGGTAAGGACCGGCTCGACGTAAGGAGCCCGCTTGACATTGATCACAAAGAGCTTTGAAGCGCTTTCCGAGCCTTTGGATATGGTCGCGGTCGGCGTAACCGTGCTGTCCCCGTCAAGGTAGCCCGGCCTTGTGACGGTCCCCGCTGCGGTTACCGTCCCAAGCTTGTCCGATGTCCAGGTGATGACGGTTCCGTTTTCACCCGCCGTCGGCAGGATGACATTCTTTGTGACGCTGGCTTCCGAGTCGCCGGCGGCATAGCCGATCTGCGTGTTCAAGCTGTCCGCTGCCACGCTGTCCGCGTCCGTCAGCTTCAAATGCGACAGGGTAAGCTCTCCGTAAGCTCCGCCCTGGACAACAGCCTTCACGGTAGCAGTTCCGGAATTAACCGCCGCCTGAAGGGTTACTGTGGTCTTTCCCGAGCCATCCGTCATTCCCTGGGTCCGGCTCAGGATTCCTCTTGTCGTGCTGAAGGTCACGGGTACATTGGCCGCCGGGCTTCCATCCTTGCGCAGGACGGCAGCCGTCAATGTGCTGGTCGAAACCGTTGCGCCCATGTCCGCCGGGTTTGCCTCCAGCGTCACCTTGTCGGGCGTTTCGACATAGGTGTTCTGCGTGGTGTCAATGGGCTTGTAGTCATTATTGAAATACCATTTGCCTATGGCGTGCCTCTGGCTCGCGCCGCCGGTCGCGGAAGTAAAGCCCGCATACACCTCATCCATGTTGAGTATGCTCGAAAGATCAATGCCCGGCATGGTAAGGGTCGCGGAAGAGGGCTTCACCGCCGTTTTGCTGATGCGCACATAAATGGTTTTATTGGGCCCGTCATAGTCTATCCAGGCGTAGTAGGTGCCTCCATCCCTGAAATCAAATGGAGACAGAACCTTCTGCTGTGAAACGATATTTCCGTTCAGATCAATTCCGATGTGCGGACTGGAAAGATCCTTATTCTCCGAGTTGTACCAGGAGTCAAACTCGATTCCCACCGAGGGGTTGAGCCCCTGGTAGCCGATTCCTCCGCCATTGGAGCCGGCCGTATTGGATACCGTCTGTATTGTGAACACGATGCCGTCCGCCTGTCCGCTTCCGCCTTTTCCCGACATGCTGAAGGTGAAGAAGGTGGAAAAGGAGCGCTGGTTGGTAAGGGACAGCCTCTTTTTATAGAAGGCGCTTCCTTTCTTCCAGGTCACGTTGGGGGTCAGTTGGAGCTCCTTGTTGTTGATGGAAGCGTCATTGTTTATTTGCAGCAGGTCTGTGTCCTTTGAGAAATCGTCGTATATAAAGGAAAGGGAATTTTCCCTCAGTACGGTCAGCGTATAAGTCTTCGTCGGCGCGGTATTATCCTGGGGCGTTACGACGATGGTGATCTGGTTGTTTGAGCCGATGTCCACCGCCTTTGCCGCATTGCTTGCCGCCGGGCTTCCGTTGATGGTCATGGCCGCATTGGCGTCGGAAAGGACCGCGGTCACATTTACCGTGCTGACCGTTTCCCCTACCGTCGCCGTATAGGCCGTAACGTTCCTGTTGAAGACCGGCGTAATTTTCCCCTCCGCAAGGGACAGGCCCGAAAGCGCCGCATCGCCTGAGCCCTTCCTGGTGACGGTCACCGTATAGGTCGATGAGGTTCCGTCTTGTGCCGTTACTACTATGTTAATTGTGTTCGCCCCGACATTAAGCGGGATATTGTTTGACGCTCTTCCGTTCGCTACAGGGTTCCCCGCTACGGCAACCGTCGCTCTGCCGTCTGCCGGAGTCGGCAAAATGGTAATGCCCGTTACGCTGTTTTGCACCTGTGCCGTATAGGCATACCCATCCTGTGCAAAGGCCGGGGAAAGCGTACCCTGTGACAGCACGACGCCGGAAAGCCTGCTGTTGTTTGACGGCGTGGTGAATATTTCAACCTCCCCGTAAGTCGTTCCCTCCGGATTGGTCGCATAGGCTCTCGCGTAGTATTTTGTGCCGGGTGTCAGTCCTGTGAAGGAAACCGTAAAGGCGCCTTCCGTTCCCGTCCTGGTTCCCGCAATTAGACCGGCTGTGCCCAGAACAGGCTTGTCTGTTGTGGCGCACAGCACTCCGTAGGCTGTGATGCCGGAGCCCGTCGCGGTACCGCCAACCGACGCCCCGATTGCGCTGATGGGGGTCGCAGGGGTTTTGGTGGTAACCACGGGTGCGGGAGCCAGCGTATTAAAGCTTACGACAGCGCCGTAGGCAGTACCCGCCGCATTCGTGGCATAGGCGGCCACCGAATAGGCCGTTCCCGGCGCAAGGCCGGCGAGGTTCACCGTAAAGGCTCCCGTGCCGCTTGCCGCCGCGGGCGCTTTTGTGCCGTTTCCCATATTGACCGGTCCGGTTCCCGTTTTGTAGACGACGCCTCTTTCGAGGATCGGGGCTCCGCCGTTTGCCGTCACGTTGCCGCCTGCCGTGGCGTTAGTGGCGGTAATGGCCGTTACCGGATCGGCTGTGGATACGGCCGGTACGGAGACCGAATTGTTAAAGACAAAGGCGAAGGGTCCGGAATTGACATCCCCTGTCGCTCCCACGATTTTGGACTGCGCCACGGTCACCGAAGCATTGCTGACGCTGTTGGCGTTTTCATGGCTGGTCGCCTTTCCGGTGAAAGCGATGGTGATTTTCGTGCTGCTGTTTCTCGTTATCTGGATGCCAAGGCCCGCGGGCAGTTTGTTTACCGTAACGCCGCTGCTCATGTCTTCCGCATAGGTTCCGTTATTCAGCGTGATCGCTTGTGTCGCCGTAATGCTTCCGTCGTTGGCGGCCGCCTCACTGATGGATTGGCTGCCCAGCACAAGGGAGTTGGTAAGCTTCTGGATATCGCTGTTTGACATTCCCTTGGTAGTGATGTAGCATTCATCGATCTGGCCGGTATAGGGGAACCAGCCGTTCGCCGTTTCCTGGGCCGGACGGCCTGAACAATTTGTCCCCAGCTGATTGTAGCTCATTGCAAAATAGTTCAGGGTGTCGGAGGTGCCCCCGCTTCCTACCAATACATCGTCAAGGTACAGGGCCAAAGTCGTCGTGGTCGCCGACAGCGCTACCTTGTGCCAGTTGCCGTCGTTCACCGACTGGCTGGAGGTAAAGGACAGAGGGTGCCCTCCCTGGGGTTCCGTTCTCCCGATCCAGAGCTCCGAATACAGCTTTCCGTTTTTATTCACGCTCAAAATAGGGACATGAGCGCTGGCCGATCCGTTTACGGGGCAGTCCTGGTAACCCAGCAGTCCTCCGTATCCCGTTGTCTTGAATCGCATTATGAGGGTGAAATTCGGATTGGAATGAATCAGGTCGTAGGGCAGCTCAATGTATCCGGTAGTGCCGTTGAAGCTTGCCGCCTGCCCTGCAAACCCGCCGGCATAGCTTACGCCCGCGGAAGCGGTGCCGTTATTTCCGTTGCCGCTGCTGTCCAGCGCATTTCCATCGAATTTATAGTAGGCCAGAATATCGGTCGAAACAGTTACTTTTGCCGGAGCAGCCTGTAAAACCGGCGGTGCGGCGTTATCCTCCGCCACCACATACACATTGTATACGGTGGTTGAGGCAAGTCCCGCCAGCGGGATGGCAACCTCCGTATTGGCCGCCAGCGTTATGCTTCCGGCAGTGACCGGCGTTGCGCCGCCCTGTCCGCTGCCCGCTTTTACTTCTGCGGCCGACGGCGCGGCTGCACCGTCTGCCAGCACCACATAGTACGCTTTTCCGGCCTTATCCGTTTTTACCAGCACCTGTCCGCCGGTGCTTCCCATAACACCCTTCCTGGGATACCCGGCTATCCAGGCCGGAGGATCGATGGCGGTCCACTTGGCGTACAATACTACATTGGCCGTTCCCATGACAAAGGTGGAGCCCTGGTTGTAATTCGTCCCGTTCCCGTCCGCCTGGGTGTTCCAGCCCGCAAATATATAACCGGTTCTTGTCAGATTTCCCGTGTTTCCAAGGACCGTTACTGTTTCCCCCTGCGTATATTTGGTGTTGTCGACCGGCGCCGTACCCCCGGTATTTCCGTTTCCGTCATAAGCGATGGAAGTATTCATGGCCGTTTTGACTTCATCCTGGGTAATAGGCTTATTCCATATTTTTATAGAGTATACCTTGCCTCCGGAAGTGGCTTCCGCGGCTGTCTGATTTTCATCAAAGAAAAAGCCGAAACGCGGCTTGCCGTTGACAACAGCGGGGATGGCATCTCCGTTGGTATCACTGATCTGCAGCTCCTTGTACAGGGTTCCGTCCACTACCATGTAGGCTGTGAAGGTTCCATCTGCTGCTCTTGTAGCAACGATGTCCATAATCTGGTTATCTGCAACAGAAGTCAGCCCAAGGGCGGAATTCGGGAAGTAATTCAATTTTCCATTGCCATAAAAATAGAAGCCGTTGTCCGAGGTGCTGTTCTTATAGTCAATGATCTTTTTATAGCTTGGCCCTGTGCTGTTATAGGCAAAGCGGACGCCAACGGAATAATTTGAACTGATGTTGCTGTTGACATCGATCCAGAAACCGCCTCCCCTGGCTAATGTCGACGTCCACTGCCAATAGGTCGTGTCGCCGTTGATGCCGTCATCCGTGCCAAAGCCCGAGGTGGCATTATTATGGTTATATCCGTCATTGGCCGTTCCAAAAGCAGTAAGTAGGGAACCGTTCAGGGAGTCCAGCAAATTCCCGGCAAAATCATACTGTGCGATCAGGGAAGCTTCCGTCCACTTGGCATATAGCGTCACGTTTTCTGTTCCCATGGCAAAGGTTGAGCCTGCCGCCCTGTCGGCGCCATTGCCGTCTGCCTGGGTGTTCCAGCCGGCGAAGGTGCAGCCGTCTTTTGCGAGTCCGCCGGTGTTTCCGCCGACCGTTACGGTTGTGTTGGATTGATAATAGTTATTATCTTCCGGCACTGAACCCGATGTGTTGCCATTTCCCACATAGGTGACGGTATATTTTGAAATTAATCCGGCAACGCTGACCCAGTTCGATACATTGCCATTTAGAGTGAAATTTGTTAAAGTGCCTCCGGCCGAATTGCCTGTCTTGTCCTGCAGATTTGTAACTCCCGTATTGTTCGCGCCGCCCACGCCATGGTTAAAGTCATAATATCTCACCAAAGCGGCCGGGTAAGGGGCAACCGGTTCTGCATCCTTATCGGCAAGGATTTGGCTCGCAGTGCGTGCCGTGTTCCATATTTCGAAATTATCCAGCGCGCCATTCCCCAGACTCCATTTATAGCCCATGGTAACATTTGTCGTAGGAAGCAAGGTTTGATTGCCGGGCAAGGCTGAATAGGTCTGATCAAGCTTCCCGTTAATATAGAATTTTAAGTTTGAGCCATCATAGGTTAAAGCAACATGATTCCACTGGTAAGAATTCAACGGATTTTGAGATTTCCAGATGTAGTAATCGCCGTTTCCTTTTGCTACCCATAATGAAACCTTTAGGTCATTCTCAACATAGATTCCCGTCTGATAGCCCTGGGGCCTGTCCTCCCAATAAACGCCCTGCCAGTCGATATCAACCAGATCAAGATAAATGTTAAATTCGGCCGTATAGGCAGTCGGTGATATCCCTGACAGTCCGGTCACGCTTGAGTTGGCGCCAAAGTACAAAGCATTATTGGTTTGTGTACCCGCATACGCTTTCTGCACTCCCAGCCCCGGTGCTCCCGGAATCATTCCCATCAGCACGCACACCGCAAGCAATATCGCAAAGATCTTCTTTACACTGATTTTCCCCATCATATGACCTCCCTCAGGCACTTTTCAAACTTGTCCCTTTTCACAGGACAGAGCAGATAACCGGCAGCGCCTACTTCGTAAGCATCCAACGCATAATCCCCGTCATTGGAAATGAAAATAATCTTCGCCCCCGGATGAATTTTCTTTATTTCAGCGGCTGTCCGCAAGCCCTGAATGTCTAGCAGTCCGAGCCGGACAATGCAGATTTCCGCCGGAGCTTCCGCTATTCTGTTTACCAGGGCCTGCGAGTCGCCGAAAACTTCAGCGGACACCCGCCTGTCCTGGGACAGCCAGGACAGCAGCCTTTGTATCTCCCGGCTTTCCTTGTCCAAAATATAGATCTTCAAAATCCCCCGACCTCCTGCGGCATCTGTCGTTTGCATTCCAACGGACTTCTCTCCCCAGTTTACTTTTTCATTATACACAACACTTTTCACATTTTTTTCACATGGGGAAGGGGCAAAAAAAGACAAAAGACATGGGAAAGGCGCGGGGACGGTTCTTTTGTCTGTATCTTTCTTAAAACCATCTCCATGCCTTTTCCATGTCTTTTTAGAGAACGCCTGCTATAGCTTCATCCCAGCAATTCCTTCAGTTTGCGATCCGGTTCGGCGTCCAACTCCTGCTTCAGCAGCCTGGCATAGGTATTATAATGTTTGACGGCATCAAACCGGTTTCCGGTCCGCCTGTAAAGCTTCAGAAGAAGCTCCGAAAAATTTTCATTCAAAGGGACCTTGTTAAAAGCCGTCAATAACAGCTCCTCTATTTTGTCCGTTTGCTTTTCTTCCAAAAATAAGTCGGAAAGCCTCTTTATACACTGCTCATATTTCTTCATGGACTTTTCACGCTCCAGCTCTATCCACGTGCAAGGCTCGCCCTCCAGCAGCTCTCCCGTATAAAGCGCCTCCATTTCGGCCAGGCCCGCCGGGCCCAGATTGCCCAGGTTTCTATACAGTTCGTTGAAGCGTCCGTAATCCCAGTTTATTTCTCCGATTTTCATGTGATAGCTGCTGTTTATACTGATGAGCGCCCTGCCTATGCCGTACGCCTCCAGTGACTTCCGTATATAGTAAATTCCATTGTACAGCTGCTTCATCGCTCTGTCCGGCTCCTCCTCGGGCCACAGCCTGTCGGCGATCTCCTCTTTTGTAATATCCCAGCCGCTGTTGCAAAGCAGGTACGCGAAAAGCTCCCTCGTTTTCTCAGTGCGCCATTTCATCGGTTCCTGCCCTTCCCATCCCACCTGCAGCTTTCCAAAGCTCTTAATGCAGAGCCTTTGGTTTTTTTGTCCCTTTTGGTTTGCGCTCTGTCTGCTTTTTTTATCAAAAATCCTCTGAATCGTTTTTTCAAAGCGCCCGGCTTCAACAGGCTTTAGAATATAGTCCAGCGCATGGATTTCAAAAGCCTCCACCGCATATTTGTCGTAAGCCGTTACAAAAACGATATCCGTATCGGGGCTTGCATCCAGAATCCTTGATGCGGCATCCGTCCCCATAAGCTTCGGCATGTTGATATCCAGAAAAACAACGTCCGGCTTTTGCCTGCCAACCATTTCGATTGCTTCCAGGGGTTTATTGTACATCCCCAGAACAGACAGCTCGGGATAAGCATCCAAAAGGAACTTCAGCTCCCGAAGCGCCGGTTTTTCATCATCGATCAGTATCGCTGTCACCATACGTTCCATCACTCCAGTTTCTCAAGGGGGATACACCACCCGACGGCAGCATATAGTATCAATATCGACATAATTCTCAAAGTGTTTAGTGCTGTAAGTCCGTCAATCCTCAGGAAACACATGGGAATGGGGAAATACGTGGAAATGGGAATTGCGGCATACACAACAAGAGACCTGCCGCCGGAGGCAACATTCCCACCTTTGCGCAGGCCCCGGCCGGAAAGGTCGATAACATCTATTTGCTTTTAGCAAAATATTGACGCCATTTTCGCTATGAGCATTATCACAACCCGCTGCGGCAAGATGCACAATAATCTTTGTGCCATCATTGATGACTGGATGGACTACTCAACAATGATCGTTACCAGTGGGATTTGGCGCGTCTGTCGCCAAAGGCGGATAGGGCGCAATAAGTGGATAGGACAAAGGAAGCGGATAAGGCGAATAAGGCAAGTTAAAGAAGAAGGGCGAATAAAAGAACGAAGGCAGGAACGCCTCAGGGATAAAGCCGACAGGGGCCG
>JAEYOP010000055.1 GCA_023411575.1 Bacillota bacterium
ATGGTATCCAGGGGCTAGAGGTGGACAGGTGATTGCAAAGGCACTTCTAGGAGAAATCGTACCTTCTGGTAAACTACCTGTTACATTTTATAGAGATTTATCTGGGCTGCCTGCTTTTGAAGACTATAGTATGCAAGGAAGAACCTATCGTTATATGCAAGAAGAAGCACTTTACCCATTTGGATATGGATTAACTTATGGTAAATGTAGGATAGAAGAAGCAAGCTATGATCAAGGAAGCTTAAGGGTGCTTGTTCATAATGAAGTAGACTTTAAGCTAGAGGAGGTTGTACAACTCTATATCAAGAATTTAGACTCTGAGTTTGCGGTACCTAATCATAGTTTATGCGGCTTCAAACGGGTTTCACTAGAAGCCGGAGAAACCAAAGAAATACAGATTAATGTTTCCCCTAATGCTTTTAAAGTGGTGAATGAACAAGGTGAATGGATACAAGGTGGTAAAGTCTTTGAGCTTTATGTAGGTTTTGGTCAACCTGATGAACGTACTTATGCACTTACAGGAATGAGGCCAACTAAAATAATGGTTGAATTTTTAGGTGAGTAAGAAAGGTTTTAACGTTTATTAATAAGTTGCAAATCAAAGGAGAAAGTTCATGAAGATAGCAGAGATTTTTGGAGATTACATGGTGATTCAAAGAGAAAAACCCTTTGTGATTTGGGGGAAAGGAGAAGAAGGAGCCACTATTACTGCTGTGATTGGAGAATATAGAGGTGTAGGTAGTGTTAAAGAGGGAAAATGGCAAGTAACCATACCCCCTATGCAAGCTACCTTTGAAACTGAGATAGAGATTACTTCTGCGGGAAGTCAAGAAGAAGTTTATAAGATTAAACATGTGGCCATAGGAGAAGTTTGGCTTGCAGGAGGACAGTCTAATATGGAGTATTTTTTACGCTATGATCATGAGTGGGAAAATACAAAGAAAAGGTCCTTTAATCCAACTATTCGTATGTACAATTGCAAACGTCTAGCGTATGAGAAGCAAGAAAAAGATGTCTTAGACAGTGGGTATTGGTTTGATGAAAGAAGCACAGCGTGGGAAACCTTTTCTGCTCCAGGATATCATTTTGCTAGTGTATTACAAGAAAACTTACAAGTACCTATTGGGATTATTGGATGCAACTGGGGTGGCTCGACAGCAGCCACATGGTTAGATACGGACTATTTAAAAGTACCTGAGTTAAAGGTGTATTTAGAAGAGTACCAAGAGGCTTATGGGCTTTATAGTAAAGAAGAATATCAAGAAGCAGTAAAAAGAGCAGAGGCGGTACATCTTTCACCAGAAAGAGAAATAGAATGGCGTCAAATGATGTATGGACTTACTTGGCAACAACAACAAGTTTGGATGGAAGAACACAAAGATGAACCAGTTGAACCTATAGGACCTTTATACTTTAATCGACCTGGTGGACTTTATGAAATGATGCTACAAAAAATAATACCTTATGGCATTAAGGGGGTTATTTGGTATCAAGGTGAAACAGACACAGGACATCCACTGGTATATGATAAATTATTTAGTAGCATGATAACATGCTGGCGAAGAGATTGGCAGGAGGAATTACCATTCTTATTTGTACAACTTGCACCATTTAAAAGATGGTTACAGTGTACGGGTGAGGGGTATGCAGAACTAAGGGAGAGTCAGCAACGCGTAGCAGATACAGTACCACAGGTATATATGAGTTCTATTATGGATTTAGGAATGGCAGATGATATACATCCGAAAAAGAAAAAAGAAGTAGGGGAAAGATTAGCCTTACTTGCTAGAGGAAAAGTATATGGGCAGGAAATACTTTGTGAATCACCAAGGATTAGCAAGATTAAAAGAGAGAAAAATAAACTTGTTTTAGAATGCTTAAACTGTGGCGAGGGATTAAAAAAGGAAAGTGAAGATTTTTCAGCTTTACAAGTATATGCAAAAGGAAAGGTCGTTCACTTAATAAATATAGACATCCAAAAGGAGTGGATTAACATTCAGTTGCCGGAGGATGTAGAAACCCCCATAGAAGTAAGATATGCTTTTGGTGACTTTGTAGAAGCAGATATTTATAATAGTGCCCAACTCCCTTTATGTCCTTTCCGTGGAGTATTAACTGAATAAATAAGAACTAAAAGAGGTGTAATATGTGGTTAGAAGCAGAAGAAATAATGCAGATTAAGGTGAAGTGTAGTGAGACCTTAGCCGTAGGAGATGGAGGCTCTGGGCATTTAAATGTAATTCCTATTATAGGTGGTGTTGTAACGGGAAAGTATCAGGGGATAGTTATTCCTGGTGGTGCAGATTGGAGTATGATAAAAAGTAATGGGGCACATGCTTTTGCTAAGTACTTACTTCAGATGGAAAATGGAGAGTATATAGCCATTGAAAATGCAGGGGTTTTAAATAGAGATACAGCGCTTATACGTACAACTCCAAAGTTTTATGCGGATGAAGAAGGAAGCTATAGCGAGTTAAATAAAGGTGTTTATGTGGCAAGCTTAGAAACTGAGGTAGAAGGATATAACGTGATGATTCGTATTTATAAAATGAGGTAGTTGTGTGGAAAAAGAAAAGCAGATCATCAGATTAAAGCATAGTGACAAGAAAATAAAAAGTAAGAATGGTTTATGCACTTCTTTGGTTGAAATTGATGGGAGATTAAATACATAATAATAAAATTATTGGAAATTTTATTATAAGAATATACACAAAATACACAAAAAAACAAAGAAATATACCATGTTGCTATTCAAAATGCTATTTTAGAGATAGTATTAATAGGAAGCACTTTGTGCAAGTGAGAATGTTTTTAAGAAATAACATTGAATCTGCATAAGGTGCTTTTTTATTAGATTAAGACTATCAAAAGAGAAGACAAGGAGAAAAGGCAGGGAGGATGACGCACATGAAGCAAAAGTTCAGAATTAAAATTGCCATCATTTACTTTGTCATTGTAGGTGTCATTATAGGAAGTTACTTTATTGCATTTAAGGCAATTTATATGAGCCATGAACTAAAGGTAATGGGAGAAGAAAGTGTTAATACACTACAAACTATGAAGACAGTTACACTGGCTATTATTGAAACAGCTAATAATTATTCAAAGATATTATTAGCAGATGAGGATATTCAGGAAGTTCTTAAGTCAGGTGATATCTATAGCAATGTACCAGGCCAATTTAAGGTGGCTAAAAAAATCTATGGCATTTTACAATTTGCGAATGAAATAAATGGGGTATACTTAATTGATCAAAAAGACCAAATTTATTCCGTAGGTGCAAGAGAAGACTTGGTTGGAAAATTAACGAACAAAGAGCAAATGGGATGGTATCAATCCGTTATTGAGAAGAATGGAAATTATATTTTATCGTTAGATAGCCCAGATATTGTGCGAAAACCCTTAAGTAATCAAGTTTCACTTATTAGAGTTTATAAAGACTTAAAAAACTTTCGAAATAGAGGCGTCTTATTTGTAAATATTAATAGAACAGCCTTTCGAAATACATATAAGGAAATATTAAAAGAAGATAGAGAACAGATTATCTTTTTAGATGAGCAAAATAGAATTATATGCCAAGATGGATTAACGATATTACAAGCTGAAGAAAGGGAGATGTTTTTAAATAAGTTAGGCAGTGCCAAAGAAGGTACATTAAAAGAGGTGTTTAAAGATGGGGATAAGAAATACTTAGTGACAGGAGTAGTAATTCCCACAGAAGGATGGAAGATTATTCGCCTGCAGCCCACAGATATGAGACAAGAAAGCTTTGAGGTATTATCAGCGAATATATTATTAATGCTTCTAAGTGCGTTTTTTATTTTAATGGGAACTATACTGGTAGCTAATTTAATTACTGTACCTATTTCTCACTTACTTATTTCTATGAAGAGTGCAGAACGAGGAGAATTTACTAAAGTAAAGTATAAGCCTTTTTTTGATGAGTTTCGTTATCTTTTTGAAGGCTATAATCAACTGCTTGATAAGATCAGCTTGCTATTAGAACAGACTATTGAGAAGCAAAAGAAGATACGAAAAGTAGAACTTAATGAAATGCAAGGACTAATGAAACCTCACTTTTTATACAATACCTTAGATTCTATTCAAGCACTGGCCATGTTAGGTGAACTAGGCAAGGTGTGTGAGACAGTAGAAGCTTTAGGTGATTTTTATAGAAGAAGTGTTAGTAAGGGAAGAGAATTGTTAAGTATAGAGGAAGAAGTGGCTATTGTAGTAGATTATATCAAGATTATGAAAGTGCGTTTTGAGAACTTATTTGAAGAAACAATTGAAGTGGAGCCTTGTTGCAAGAACTATTTAATTCCTAAACTTACTTTACAACCTTTAGTGGAAAATGCCATTCATCATGGATTAAGAGAAGGAACAGAAAAAGGAGAATTATATATTGGGATAAGACGAGAGAAAGAATGGATTCATCTATGTATTGCAGATAATGGTTTTGGAATACCTGTAGACTTACTGAGTGAACTTAAATCAGATCCAGGATGCTATAAAGGTAAGAGCTTTGGACTAAGAGGAACCATAGAAAGAATGAAAATTATTTATGGTGACAAGTTTAAATACGAAATAACTAGTAAAGCAAATGAATTAACAGATATTAGTTTTTATGTGCATATTGAGGCATTGGAGGGATAGGTGTGGAAAGGTTAAAGGTAATTTTAATAGATGATGAGACCTTGATTCGAAAATTACTTCGTATGAAGATTGATTGGGAAGCATTGGGGATGGAGGTAGTAACTGAATTCTCAAGTTCGAAGAAGGCCTTAGAGGAAGTACAGGAATGGAACCCAGATATTATTATTACAGATATTTGCATGCCGGGAATAGATGGTATTGAGTTTAGTGAAACATGTATTAATCTAATGCCTAAAGTAAAAATTATTATATTAACTGGTCATGATGAATTTAATTATGCTATGAGAAGTATCAAAATTGGGGTGTCAGATTATATTTTAAAGCCCATTAAAGCAGAAGTTATTACACAGACTTTATGGA
>JAEYOP010000024.1 GCA_023411575.1 Bacillota bacterium
CAATAATTTGTTTCGCCCACAACAAAGCTCCGGTGGAACTTGCAGTAATAAGGTTGTTATCCGCTACAGATGGCTTGTCTATATAAAAACTTTGCCCTTTATAACCAGGAGAAACCATTTCAAGAAAACCTGGTCCATTACTGGTATGAGGACGATGATCCAATAGCCCAAAGTTGGCAAGGGCAGTGGTTGCCCCGCAGATTGCACATACTGTAGCGCCTAAAGAGAAAAACTCCCTTGTTTTTTCCAGAATAGAACTATGTTTTGGATCGTTCCATGTATCTGCTCCCGGTAAAATTAACATGCTTGTTTCACTCACAACAATATCGTCAATTAAATAGTTGGGCACTACTGTCATCCCACCCATAGTATGGATTGGTTCTTTAGAATAACTAACTGTTTTCAGTGATACAAGTGGTGCGTCCTTTTTGAAAAATCGACCAGAATTCAACTCTGAAGTAACATACCCCAGTTCCCAATCAGCTAAAGTATCAAGAACATAAACATAGATTGTAAACATAAACTTCCTCCTTTTTTATTGTGTTTCTATTTTGCTTTTGTTGCATAGTAGTTCCTCCTGATAGCTAGATTGATTTATTTGTATTTATATTGTACTTTATAATTATTGACAACAGTATGGCAACAATCTATACTGGTAACAAAAAAATTGGGAAGGTGGCCATCAGATGAAAGTTGATAGGCTTGTTAGCATTATTATGATACTTCTTGATAAAGAGCGAATAAGCGCACAAGCGTTAGCAGATCTGTTTGAAGTTTCACCTCGCACAATCTATCGGGACATAGATACTATCAACATGGCGGGTATTCCTGTTCGAGGGGCATCGGGAGTGGGCGGTGGCTTTGAAATCATGGAGCAATACAAGATTGATAAAAAGGTTTTTTCCACTGCTGACCTTTCCACTATCTTGATGGGGCTATCTAGTCTGTCCAACATGATACGAGGAGATGAACTGGTAAACGTCTTTGCAAAAGTTAATAGTTTTATCCCTGTCGATAGAGCAAAAGAAATTGAATTAAAGGTAAATCAAATATATATAGATTTAAGTCCGTGGATGGGCAACAGGAATATACAACCCTATTTAGAAATGATTAAAACAGCTTTGCAGGAAAGTAAGCTACTTTCCTTTGAATATGTAGATCACCACGGAAATAAAACCATACGAACAGCCGAGCCGTATCAGCTTGTACTCAAAAATAGCCATTGGCATTGGCAAGGGTATTGCCTGAAAAGAAATGATTTTCGTTTATTCAAAATATCTCGTATGTCAAATCTACAAATACAAGAGGAATGTTTTTCGCCACGAGATTATCAAAAACCACAGTTAGATATTGGTGATATTTTGGTGACTATGCAAACAAAAATTAAAATTCGTATTCATAAATCTATCATGGACAGGGTACTTGATTTTTGTGATTATGAACACTTTTTACCAGATGGCAATGAGCATTATATTGTAAGTTTTCCTTTCATAGAGAATGAATACTACTACGATATTCTTTTAAGTTTTGGGGATAAATGCTAGTGTTTAGAGCCATTACATATCCGCACAGAAATGAAGCGTAGAATACATGATATAGCTTCCATATACGAAAACTAGAACAATGAGAGGTTTCGGGTCAAGTTGAAGTTTTAATATAAATTTCAATGCCTGAGCCTTTTTCTATATAGAACGTAAATTCGTTAATAGTGAATGGTACTTTATCATAAATATAGAAATAAGATAAGTTGCCACCTATATTCATAAATAGAGAAGGGGAGTATAATGAAAAAAATCATTAAGTTTAGACCTATTATTATGTTGATGCTATTAGTTTTAAGTAGTTTAGTTATAGTAGGAGAATTAAGACAAAGTCAAAAACCTCAATTAGGCACATTAGGTTATCCTTCAAAGGAAGAGGTTACTCGTTTTTATAAACATAATAAAAAAATACTAGAATACATACGCCAGAGTACTTTTGAAATCGATAATTCATTTAAAATTTTCATATATACTACGGAGTATAGCCATTCTTTCGGTGTGAGCTGGGAGTATATGGGGGAAAATAAGGAAGCAAATGTGGTATTAAAGCAACGAAATCAATTAAAGGAAAAGTTTAGAAGAAAATCTAAGCTAGTAAAGTTAGCTAATCAATTATTTGATTCAGATTGGGTTTCGGGTATATATGGAGAGTATGATAAAAATGAATTTGGAGAAAAGGCAAGAGAGCTTTTATTTACTAATTATTATGGCAAGTTAAGACACAGATATAGGGTAGGCCTTATTTACCTAGAAGACACAAGTGAAACAGCTATAAGGGAATATGAAGAATATCAAGTATATAAAGATAATCAGATAGATGGGCATTGGTATTATTATTGCCAATATTTCCCTGAAGGATTAGCACCATAATGATAAAAAGAGATAATAACAATTTATAGATAGGCATTGTATAATACAGTAGCATTGAATAATAAGTTCATAGCGCCTATAATACAAGAATGAATGATAAAGTATACGAAGGATACGAAGAAAGAAGGCGTAAATGATGAGGATTGATCCAATCTTATATACAACTATTCCTCCATCAGAAGGTAGATTAGAAAAAGAAATGACCATTTATTCTATTTTAGAGCAGCTAGGGATTCCTTTTGAACGTTTAGACCATGAAGCAGTGGCAAGCATAGAAGACTGCGGGGAAATTGAACAATATCTAGGAATCACCATTTATAAAAATTTATTTTTATGCAATAGTAAAAAAGACCACTATTATTTATTAGTGATGCCAGGAGATAAAACATTTAAAAGTAGTCCTATTGCTCAGCAAATAGGTTCTACTAGACTATCGTTTGGTGCGCCAGAGGAATTAGAAAGCTACTTGAATTTAACACCTGGATCTGTAAGCATCACTGGCTTACTTTATGATAAAGAAAAAAGAGTACAATTACTTATAGATGAAGCCATTTTAGATACAGAGTATTTTGGTTTCCACCCTTGTATCAATACTACTAGTTTAAAAATTAAAACTTCTGATTTAATAGAAA
>JAEYOP010000043.1 GCA_023411575.1 Bacillota bacterium
CGCTATTTCCGTCTCTATTATATCCTTTTTTTGCAGAAAAGAAAACGTACAAGCCCCGAAAACTCGAGTTTACTTCTGCATTTTTTCTTGAGATTTTTCGGTGGAATTTACTTTTTCAATCAACGCAGACAATACACCGTATAAGTCCTGATTTCCATGTAATCATAGTGCTCACACTCCGTTCATACTTGCGTTTATAATAGAAGACTGGATTAGGATAATCTGCATTCAATGTATATTTATCTTGATTATAACGAGGAAAATGACAAATTTCAATAAAAACGCAAAAATATGGCCTCCGCATAAAATGACGGAAAAACTGAGGATAAAACCCTTTCACCTTACTTTTTTATTGAAGGGAAGGATGCTTCCGTTGACCGGTTCCCTCTGAAGGAAACGAAAGTAAAAGTGAATATAAGTGGGACAATTGCAGATATATTTGTTACCCAAACCTATGCAAACAACGGGGAAAGTCCTATTAACGGCAGCTACGTATTCCCCGCGTCTACCAGAGTTTCAGTACATGGAATGGTGATGGAGATCGGTGACAATCTTGTAACCGCCAAAATGAAAGAGCGTGAAGAAGCGAAACAGGAATTCGAGCAGGCCAAGATAGAAGGAAAGAGTGCATCTTTGCTTGAGGAGCAGAGACTTAACGTTTTTTCCATGAATGTAGCCAATATTATGCCCGGGGATACAGTCCGCATCGAACTGCATTATACGGAATTGATCGAATCTACTGAAGGTACTTATCAATTTGTTTTTCCGACGGTCGTCGGACCTCGTTATTCTAATCAGTCAAAGTCCGATGCGGCGGAGACGGATAAATGGGTTGAAAGCCCTTACATAAAAGACGGGAAGACCCCTCCGGGAGAATATGATATAACGCTCAACCTCTCTATGGGCGTACCTGTCAAAGATATAAAATGCAACTCACACAAGATTAACATAGTTCAGAAGGAGGAATCCGTTGCTGAAGTGAGCCTTGCAGATAAAGAAGAATTTGCCGGCAACCGTGATTTTATCCTTGATTATAAACTGACCAGCCAGGAAATCCGGAACGGACTTATGCTCTACAAAGGCGGGAAGGAAAACTTCTTTATGCTGACAATGCAGCCGCCGGAGCGTGTTAAGCTCGAAGATATACCGGACAGGGAATATATTTTTGTACTGGATGTTTCCGGTTCCATGAATGGTTTCCCCCTTGATACGGCAAAAGTATTTATAAGAAACCTTGTTAATCACCTTCGCGAGACGGATAAATTCAATCTCATATTATTCGCAGGTGCATCCAGTATAATGTCAGCTTCGTCTGTACCGGCAACTGAAGCAAATATAAAAGAAACAATAAAGCTGATCGATCAACAGGAAGGAAGTGGAGGCACAGAGCTGTTACCGGCGCTTGAAAGAGCACTTTCACTTCCAAAGGCTGACTCCGTATACCTCTTTCATTGCTGTTATTGAAAAAATCAGAAACACGGATGGAAAAAGTACGGACGTCAATCAACCGTTGCCATTGCCGCTGAATGTATCAAATCTTGCAGTAGGCGATCCGTATACCCAGGGAGCGGAGCCGGGCATTCTGATTCTTATTGCCGGTATACTGCCTATGATGTTTATAGTTTATTTAATACGCAGAAAGAATAGGACGGTAACCGCTTAAATATGGGTAGTGAAACTTATTTTAAAGTGAAATCGTTTATAACCCAATATGGCGTTTTCTATGCAATCAGTTTTATTATTGCTTTTGCATTGAAATACCATTACAGTAAAGCCAACAGCGACAATCTCGACTGGGTTCTTGCACCCACTGCCTGGTGGGTGCAGATCCTGTGCGGGATTCCTTTTGAAAAAGAGCAGAACGTCGGGTATGTGAATCATGATAATCAGTTCATCATTGCACCTGCATGTGCAGGCATAAATTTTATGATAATTGCCTTTTCCACTCTCATTTTTTCTTTTATCCACCATATGAGTACTGTAAAAAGCAGACTTTTATGGATGGTTTCATGTCTTGGAATTGTATATCCATATACTATTGTGGTAAACAGTTTAAGAATCATTCCTTCCATTTTCCTACTGCAGCTGGATATTTATAACGGATGGATAACCCCTGAAAGGGTACACACGATTGAAGGCACCATTGTCTATTTTGCTTCTCTTTTGATCCTTTACTTTATTGCCGATGGAGCATTAAAATACTTCGCACCGGTATACGGCAAGAGCAGGCAACCTATAAAATCATCAATAAATATGCTTTACAAATATATCATCCCGGTGCTTATTTACTTTGCCATAACGCTGGGAATACCATTTTTAAACGGTGCATACAGGAATAACAGGACAAATTTCCTGGAACACGTTGTTGTGGTAACTGTCGTTTGCACTATAATCATTCTTTTACTCTGCCTTGTGTTCATTCTGAAAAAACAGTTTAGGAAGAAAGTTTTTAACCGGTAATTGGTGGAATGATGGTGAGGTTATGGAGGCACTTGACAAACTATAGGGAATTGGATATTCTGATATTAGCTAAAGTATTATATTAGCTAATGCTGCGGAGGTGGATAATATGGAAGTCACATCGACCCAGGCCCAGAATAACTTCGGACAATATATGAAGTTTGCCTATTTCGAAGACATCATTGTCACCAGAAACGGAAAAAGAACCGTGGTAATCAAAGCTTACCGGGAAGAAAAGGAAGGTGCTTCCCAGGTGGCGGAAACGGCGGAAAGCTACCTGGTGGAAAATCAAAAGGTCACCTACGAAGAATTTCTGATGCTTTCCGAGGAAAGCGAAAACCGGTATGAATACATTGACGGCGAGGTCTATCTATTGGCGTCGCCGACCTACACCCACCAGAACATTATCATGGAAATATCGAATCAAATGTACCAGTGGTTCAAGGGTAAAAAATGCAGAGCCCTCACAGCCCCTTTTGACGTGACCCTGCTCAAGGAGGACAACAAAAACGTAGTCCAGCCGGATATCATTGTGGTCTGCGATACGGAAAATGTGAATGAAAAGGGAAGATATATGGGGACTCCGAGCCTGGTGGTGGAAGTGCTGTCCGAGAGCACCCGGCGCAAGGACCTGATCAAGAAGCTGGACCTCTACCTCCAGAGCGGAGTGCGGGAATACTGGGTTGTGAATCCCTTCAACCGGGAGGTCTATGTCTACTTTAACGAAGAGCTCGATATTAAGGATTACCGCACCTATAAGGAAAAGGAAACCGCGCGGTCTGTTTTCTTCAAAGGACTGGAGGTTCCGCTGGAACAGGTTTTTGCGCCGTGAAGGCGCTTCCCGGGCATTTTCGGAATAAATAATTTGAAGCTCAACTGCAAGAAGCATGGACGGGGTTTTTCTATAAAACCGTCCTTTTTATTGTATTGAATCGGCATACCACAGGACGAAATTCGCAGCATTTACTTCTACCTTTGATATAATTCCATCCTCCTTTCGTACAATTCTTTTTCCTGGAAAACTTTTTGTTGCATTTAATATATCAGTATGATATATTGAATACTGATATACAAGATTAGAGAGGAGGCAATGGATTTGGCGAAAAGCAACAGCACAAAGTATGCTATACTCGGTGTTCTAGATATGAAGCCGTCTTCAGGATACGATATAAAGAAATTTTGTGACAACAGCATCGCTCACTTCTGGAGTGAGAATTACGGGCATATTTATCCGGTCTTAAAGCAAATGGAATCCGATGGATGGGTATCGAAGCAGACTGAAATTAAAGAAGGAAAACCTCCGCGCAATGTCTATTCCATTACGGAAACAGGCAGGGAAAAGCTGCTTGAATGGCTTATGATGCCGGCGGAATCCCAACCGGCGAGGCACGAGTTTCTCCTGAAAATATTCTTCTCAAAGGATATTCCATTGGAAAAGGTGATTGAAAGGCTGCAGAAATCAAAGGCCCTTTGCTGTAGTTTGCTGGAGGAGTATTCTCGAATGGGGGAAAAGCTGCTGATGCGTATGGGGAATAAAACGGAAGCGGATGCAGGGCTTCCTTACCAGTACGCCACGCTCCGTTACGGTATCCTATACATAGAAGCAAACATGAAATGGTGCGATGAAACGATCAAAATGTTTACGAAGCAAAATGGAGGTTGAAACAAGTGAAAAGTATATTACTATTGAATGGTAACCCAAAAAAAGAGAATACGAAATTCGATGCCTACTGTGAAGGCCTGAAGACAAAGCTGTCTGAAAATGGGGACTCTGTTTCAGCTATAACGTTGCGAGATAAAACGATCGGAGACTGTATCGGGTGCTATTCCTGCTGGCTGAAAACGCCGGGCATTTGTGCATTGAAGGACGATCAGGCGGAGATATTGCAGGGATTCGTTCACTCAGATCTGGTGATATTGGCTTCCCCCATCCTTATGGGATTCGTCAGTGCGGATATAAAAAAGGTGCAAGACCGGCTGATCCCACTGGTGCATCCATTCTTAAGACTGGAAGTCGACAGAATGGCCCACTGTCCCCGCTATGAAAAGACTGCGGAGGTTGGTTTGCTTTTTGAAAAAGGCGAGTACTATGATGACGATGATACTGAAATTATAAGTAAAGTATATAGCCGTGCAGCTTTCGCGGCATTTATGAATGATAATATGGAGGAGGTGGCTCAAGTTGTTCGCAATATTTAACTGTTCACCCAAACCAGGGAAGAATAATACAGGAGTGCTGCTTGAGGAATTTGTAAAGGGATATGTATCGCAGGCACAAAACGATGAGGAGGTGTCCCAAGGACGAAACCAAGCAGAGATATACAGGCTGAACAAGTTTTCATCCATGGAAGAGGCCGTTGAAATATTCAAAAAATCGGAAAGTGTTCTGCTTGCGATGCCCTTGTACTGCTATGCAATGCCTGGCGGCGTAAAACTCTTTGTTGAGGCGCTTGAGCCGTTGACAGGAAAATGTGGCGGCAAGAAACTCGGATTTCTGGTTCAATATGGTTTCAAGGAAGGGATCCATGCAAGGCCACTGGAGAAGTACCTGGCCAAACTTTCCCGGAGACTTGGCTGCCAATATCTCGGAACTATCATCAAAGGCGGGTGTGATAATCTTGCTGCCGGACAAAAATCCGGGGCGGATGAAATATTGAAGGGCATATATGATATTGGCGCGACCTTGAACAGAAAAGGCGAATTTGACAAAGCGGAGCTTGATATGTTTTCTCAGCCTGAAATCGAAGAAAAGCAGTCGGTAGTACAAATCGAATCCACGTTGGCTATGGCTAACAAGTATTATTGGGGAGCTGCTCTGGCAAGGAACGGAGTAAGCGTAGAAGAAAGTTATGCGAGACCGCTTTTATGATATGGGAGGTTCATATAAAACCACAATAAAATCGCGGCCTGCAAAGAATTACACAAAATGCAGGCCTTGTTTTTTGTATTGCAGGAACCTTCTGCATACAGTAAAATTACCATTGCTATTGACATATATAGATCATCTATATATTATATATGTAGATAATCTATATATCGGAGGTCTGGGTATGGCAGCAGACAAGGGAATGGTGGCAGGCAATACAACAATGCTGATACTAAAATTGCTTGAGGAGAAAGATATGTACGGGTATCAGATGATTGAGGAGCTTTCCCAAAAATCCAACGACACCTTTAATTTAAAGGCCGGAACACTGTATCCAATTTTACACGGGCTTGAAAATGAGGGCATGGTAAGCTCTTATGATGATATTGTCGATAGTGCCAGGGCCAGGAAATACTATCATCTTACCCAAAAAGGGAGAGGGCTGCTTGTGGACAAACAAGCTGAATGGACAGCATATTCCAGGGCGGTCAATCAAGTTCTGCGCGGAGGTGTAGGCTATGCAGCCATTTGAAAAAATTCTGGAATATTCGAAATCGGTTTGTGACCAGATAAGATGGAAAAAGGCTCGCTCTCCTATTTCGGAAGAAATTGAAAACCACCTCGTTGATCAAAGGGATGCATACATAGCCGACGGCATGGATGAAGTTACCGCTACCGACAATGCGATTGTTCAAATGGGAGATCCCGTTATTATTGGAACGCAGTTGGACCGTATACACAGACCAAAACCGCAATGGAGCATGATACTTTTAGCAGCAGCTTTATTGTTCATTGGGCTCTTTATTCGAATTTTTATTATAAATGACGGTGTTAGAAGGTCGATGCCGACACAGTTCATTTCTGTTGCTATCGGACTTGGATTTATGGTAATGGCCTATTTCTCAGACTTCACCTTGATTGGCAAATATCCAAAAACCATCTATTTTTCTATTATAGCTTTATCTATTGTCGCTCTCATTGCTTCACCAGTGGTAAACGGAAGGGCCTACTATGCCGGTTTTATGCCGTTGCTGTTTCCATTAGGGTTTGCAGCAATTATATACGTTATGAGAAACAAAGGCTATCTCGGTATTGTTCTATGCGGAGTATTCTTTTTATTACCGGCTTGTATTGCGCTGCTTGCGCCAACGGTATCCGGCTTTTTACTTTTCGCGGTATCCGGACTCATCGTTTTAAGTATTGCAATTGAAAAAGGATGGTTTGCGATAAAAAAGCTATACGGCTATTTGCTTGTGTTTATTCCGACTGCCGTTACTTTACTGCTGGCGGCAGTGAGTACCGGCCTTTACGGCGGCTGGGAAAGGCTGCGGATTGCCATAAATCCTTCACTTGACCCTAGAGGCGGGGGATGGGTCGGCACAGTGACCAGAGCCCTCCTCGGGGGATCAAAGCTATTCGGCCGTGGAGAAATGCCTGCAGAGTATAAACTGGTACCGGGATTCCCCCTGCCCGAAATTGATACCGGCTTTCTGCTGACCTATTTGATCTATGAGGTCGGGTGGATTGCGTTCATAATCATTATGGGTGTATTACTATTCTTTATCACCAAAGGCTTCTTGCTTTGTTCCAAACAAAAAAGCGGGCTAGGCTTATTTGTATCTGTATCCGTCATGTTGACATTTACAATGCAGGTACTCGGTTATGTTATTGCTAATTTAGGTTTTCAACTGCTTACGGTTATTTCTCTGCCGCTTGTATCATACGGAAATGTTGCAATGATTATCAATTTATCTTTAATTGGATTAATGCTGTCGGTATTTAGAACCGGTGATATTGTAAAAGACAAGCGCAACGGCATAATACAGAAGGAGAACTTAATCACATGGAGCGATGGAAAATTGATTATTTCTTTTGGAAAGAAATGATTCGGATTTTAGCCTTAAAAAAGTACATATAATGCGCAGTGGATTATCCACTTGACTACATTAATTCCAAATAATACAATGAGCACAATAAAGAGAATAAAGGATAGATACCTACGCAATGGAGAAGTTGAAGTTAAGCGCTGTTGAAGAACAAATATATGGCCTATATTATAACGGTTTGAGTATTAAGGAGTTTGAACAATGGGTTTATTCTTCCTCTGAATTAGAATCCTTGCTGTTACCTGAAGATTATTTGGCTATTATTTCGCTCAATTACAGCAGCAGGCATATAAAAAATGATCTTGAAAGCATTATCAATAGATATGTTGATTATGGAAAATTCGAAACAAACAAGCTTGTTTGTTTGCTGAACCGAGCTTTAATAAAAGACGAAAACACTGGTCCGGTTTTAAGGCAATTTTATGAATTGTATTGCGACGGATACTACTTTTTATTCGATCTTGGCCTGGGATACGGCTTGGCGTGTGAAGTTCCGATAAAATATGCCGATACATGGGAAGAGTTAAGCGATGAACAAAGACGGCGTATTATTGACGGTTTTTATCCCCATATAATTAGCGATGTTCAAAGAGCGCTTGAGTGGTTGGAAACCGGCAAAATTGTTCTTACCGGAACGAAAAACGAAATAAATCACTGGCAGTTTATTGATAATAGGGATCCTGACGAAAAAATATCTTCAATTATAGAATCAAAATAGATCTGGTTTGATTGAGCCTCTTTTCTGATGCTTTTAGTTTTTTCCTCCGATTTTCTGTATCAAAGAAGCTGACCTTTTACTGGAATCAAATGTTTTGATGGAGTTGTCGGTATAATTACTCACGTCAATACCATTAATGAAAACCTTTTGCGGATTACCCGTAACGGTACCGTGTCCGCCGTTTATATCGGAATTACTGCATTCCATAGTGCTGTCCCCTAAATTCCAGTGGGACAATAAAGGTTTGTAATTGTTGGTTTCAATAACAAGCATACCGCCCTCACCATTTTCTCCATCCTTGCCGTTAGGATAGCCGCCCTTACCGCCTTTCTGGCCCGCCACGATAAAGCAAGGGAGCTCTCCTTTTTGAACATTAATAGAATTGGCCGCAATTACGAGGACGCCGCCGCCGTATCCGCCTCCGCCACCTCCGCCACCTCCAGCACCTTTTGGAGGATTAATATTGAATATAGCTAGGCCATTTTTCTTTTTATAGTCCTTTTCTCCGCTTCCACCACCGTCGCCGCCATTTCCTCCGCCTCCGCTTCCGCCCTGAATCAGGGATTTCCCGTCGGAACCTCTTTCCCCGATTCCGTTCCCTTCGCCACCGTTTCCTCCCAAAAGGGCGATTTCGGACTTTTGGCTAAACAGCATAATATCGTTGACATTGCCGCCGCTTTCACCGTTATTGCCGCCGGCTAATCCTTTTCCGGCTTCTTCGTTAATCGTTGCCGTAGGTATATTATAATTTAGAATTGGATGGCCAAGTTTCTTCTCCTCTCTTTCTTTAAGGGTCTCAATATCTTCTAACTCAAGAAAGAAATTTCGGCCGCCGATGCTGCCACCGCCGCCCAATCCACCGCCATAACCGCCAGCTCCTCCACCACCTCCGGAAGAAGTTTCCAGGGATGAATTGCCGCCTTGATACAGAAAAGTCACTTTGATATCCGGGGTATGGGAGCCATTTCCTCCGTTTCCTCCATTACCGCCTTTCCCGTAAAGGATAGGAAGACTTACTATAGTGTCTTTCATTTGGGTAGTGATTTTATGTAAAGAGTCTGAGGTGATTGAAGATATTTTCATATCAGGTGCATTGGAATGATATCCGTTTCTAACTCGAATGGTTGCGTCTTTTCCTATACTTAAAGTCCCTTTTACGATTAATTCAACCTCGGAAATACCTTCGCTGGTTATCGTTATCCCATCTTTTAAAGTAAGATTTTGAAAGGTATAAATCCCTTGATGGGAATATCCGTTGTTGCCCAAGATAATATCACAGCCTAATGTCAAATCGGCAAAAGGTTTAGAAGATACCGTAACCTTGCACGTATCCAAAACAACTTCCTCTGAACATACTTTTACTATGGCGGTACCCTCAGAAATAGGCGTAATGATCCCATCCTGCACAGTTGCTACTTTAGCATTGTCCGAACTCCATTTCACATTTCTGAGTTTTGCATTCCGGGGGTGGTTTACTGGCTTTAGAATCCCCTTCATTCCATTTGAAAGCAATGTAACTTCATGGGCGTTTAATGAAAACGAATCGGATTTGATTTCTACGATTGCGTTCAGATCACCTCTAGATGTTAGCTGGTATATCGTTCCGTTGCTGACGACTGCCAGTGAAGAGGCAATTATATTATCGGCAAAAGTTTCTTCCCATTTTTGAGTTCCATTTAGATCTATGCAGTATATGACCCCTTTTTCAGTTGAAAAATATACCAACCCGTTTGGACCAAGCGCAGGGGTACTGTTTATATTGCTGTTTGCAGTGAACTTCCACTTTTCTGTAAAGTCCGGATTAAGACAATAAACAGTAGAACCGGAAGTTATGATCAGGCAATCGTCTGAAGCTTTCACCAAACCGTTCCCATATGAAAATGTGTTATTGAATTGATAATAGTTTTTGCGATACCCGGATGAATCGAAAGAATACAGTTTTGTGTCAACCCCTGCAAATATGCCGTTGTTTCCGTTTAAGACCAATGGAATATATTTTGAATCTAAACTACCGGAAGTAGCCTGTTCCCATAATAATTTTCCATCTGAATCATAGGAGTCGATAATAGTATCATATGCATAGCCGGAAAAGAATCTGAAAGAACTGCGATATAGATACTGAACAAAAACAATTCCTGAGTCATTTACTGCAGGTTCACTTGCAAATAAACTGCTTTTATTGGTATTGACAGACCATTTTAATGTACCGCTTTTATTCACGGCAAACAGCATGCTTCCATAGTCTTTCATCGAGCTCCTATCGACAGGCTTCTCATATACGATCATGAAATAAATGCTGTCGTCTTTGCCAACTGTGCAGCTTGTGCAGGAGTAAACCGGATTTTGGGCACTGCCTACAGATGCCTGATAATGCCAGAGCTCCTTTCCGTTTGCATTGATAGCATAAAGCATTCCTTTGTCCGAGGTTACATAAAGTATGCTATCACGGTCTTGCTTTGGATTGTTCAAGATATCGTTGCAGTGCCAGGACCATATTTTACTTCCTAGTTTGTCAACCGCAATTAGATCATGTTCCGTAGTAAAATATACTACATCATTTTTACCAATAACAGGAACGGAAGAAACGGATGAATTTGTAGAATATACCCAATGAACATATGGTTCTTTAAAGGACGGACCAATCGACTTTCCACCTGATTCTTTTGTGTTTTGGGTATTGGTAATTGCCTCGGACAGTCCGGGTTCAACTGTCCCCAAAAAAGGAATTGAAGGAATTAATATAACGATAATAGCTATCAAGAGCTTTTTACACATATTAGTACTCCAATATAAATTTTCTATGATATGCATATTATATATAAAGCATTTTTATTTAGCAAATTTAGCTTTGTTTGGGTAATATATCGTGCCTCCCATTCGTTGACAGTGAATCACAGCAGTGATATTATCAATCTATCAGCGGCGAGCGTGCCGGACAGTGATTGGTCAATGGGAGCAGGCATATGAGTATCATGTACAAGCAAAACATACGGCAGTCGTTATGTTTTATGGCGTTGGTCATGACAATTCTTATGCTGTGCTCTCCTTTTATTTGCCCCGGATACGGCTCAAACGATAGCCCCGGTGCTGATGACAGGCCGACAAGTTTTCTTGCGGATAGGCAGGGATCGCTGCAAACGTCGGACAGGCAGTTCTTTTTTACCGTTCTGTCCGTACAACTGGCTCTTCGGGAAATAGTGCCGGCTCAAAAGGTACTAAGGCCCGCGCGGAACCGGCAGAATTCTTTGCAGCTTGTGCACGGGATACTGATCTTGTGCGTGAGCCTGTCCTTGTTCCTGTACGGCCTGGCAAATCCAATCGGAAACAAGAATAGACGCATATCGGTTGTCGCTTTTTCAATAGGCGGTCATGCGCCTCCATTTCTCCAGACTCAATCTGTTTAGGGAAGTAATCTGGCTGCCCCTTAATTTGTAAAGGGATTTCTCATTTGCCGCGGCCGTCTGCCGGAATTTTAAATTTCTACGGCAGACAAAAAGCGAAGAGCTGGCTCTGTTTCTGTATGGCTCAAAAGCGGAGGAGAGGCCGGAAGGAACATTGGAAATGGAGATGGAGGGAATCATGAAAAATAGAAAGCCTGTCTTTTTTATTATTGCAATTGTTGCCTGTATAATGGTTTTTATAGCGTTCCGCGGACTGGCGATCCCGGCGGGCGGGCAGGAGATCCGCCTGTACAGCGCGTCGGAGATGCGGTACGGCATAGATATCCGCGGCGGCGTGGACGCGGTGTTTGAAGCGGCGGATCTGGACCGGAAGCCGACGGCCGAGGAGTTGGACGCCGCCCGTGCAATCATCGAAACCCGCCTCGATCAGCAAAGCATCCTGGACCGGGATGTGACGATCGACAAGCAAAACGGATATCTGTTGGTTCGTTTTCCATGGAAATCCGGCGAAACGGATTTTGACCCGGAAAAGGCCATGGCGGAGCTGGGCGAGACGGCGAAGCTGACCTTTCGGGACGAACAGGGGAATGTTTTGGTGGACGGGTCCCATGTGAAAAAAAGTACGGTGGTTACCGATCCGCAGCTCGGCAATTATGTAGTAAGCCTTACGTTCGACAAGGAAGGGGCGGAGCTGTTCAGCGAGGCGACCGGAAGGCTTGTGGGTCAGCCGATCATCATTTATATGGATGAAGCGCTGGTGCAGGCGGCAACGGTCAAGGAGCGCATAACGGGCGGCAGCGCCTATATCGACGGCATGAGCGGCTTTGAGGAAGCAAAGGCGATTTCCGATAAAATCAGCGCCGGCGCGTTGCCCTTTTCCATGATTACGAAGAACCATTCCACCATCAGTCCGACGCTGGGCAAGGGTGCATTGAGCGTAATGGTCCTGGCCGGCGAAATCGCCTTTGCGCTGATTTGCGTGCTGCTCATCCTGTATTACCGCCTGCCTGGCTTTGTCGCCTGCATTGCGCTGTTGATCCAGATATCAGGTCAGTTGCTTGCCCTTTCTATTCCCCAGATTACTCTCACGCTTACGGGTATTGCGGGGATCATCCTTTCGATCGGAATGGGGGTTGACGCAAACGTCATTGTCTCCGAGCGGATCAGCGAGGAAATAAAGGCGGGCAAAACCGTGGGCGCCGCCATATCCTGCGGTTTTCACAACGCATTTACCTCGGTCTTCGACGGCAATATAACGGTCCTGATCGTGGCGGTCATCCTTATGGCCCTGGGCTCGGGCTCGCTCTTATCCTTTGCCTATACGCTGCTCACGGGCATATTCTTCAACTTTGTCGCCGGCGTTGCCGCGTCCCGGCTTATGATCAGTTCCCTGAGCGAATATGAACGGTTGCGCAGGCCGCAGTTTTATACCTGCCCGTCAAGGAGGGTTGCATTATGCGAATAATCGGATTTTATAAAAAGCGCAGGATCTTCTTTTCTATTTCGCTGATCATAATGCTGATAGGCATCATAGGGATTTTTGTAAATGGGGTTCGGCTCGATATCCAGTTCAAAGGGGGAGCCCTGTTGAAATATACCTACTCGGGCAGCGTGGACGAGAACGCCGCGGCCGATACCATATCCGGCATGCTGAGCAGGCCGGTATCCACGCAGATCATCAAGGATCTCAAGACCGGGGAAGAACGGCTTGTCATCAACATTGCAGGCAATTACGGACTTGATGCGCGGGAACAGCAAAAACTCGACAACGCACTCAAGGAGCAGTTCCCCGGCGCCGGGCTTAGTTTGTCCGAATCCTCCATGGTGGAGCCGTTCTTCGGAAAGAAGTTCCTGCATAACGGGATCAAGGCAATGGTGCTCGCTGCCTTCCTTGTCATAATCTATGTCTGGATACGCTTTCGCAGGATAGGGGGGCTTTCGGCAGGGATCATGGCTCTGGTAGCGCTTTTGCACGATATCATCGTCGTGTTTGCTACCTGCGTGATTTTCAGTATTCCAATCGGAGATTCGTTTGTCGCCGTGGTGCTGACGATCATCGGATATTCCATTAACGACACGATTGTAATATACGACCGCATACGGGAAAACCGGAAGGCCCATCCCAAGCTTCCCATCGAAACGGTGACCGACCTTTCGGTCAACCAGTCCATGATGCGGTCCATCAATACCAATATCGCCGTTTTCATAAGCGTCAGCTTGATTTACGTGGTGGCCTTTGCAAACAGCATCGAGTCCATCCGGAGCTTTGCGCTGCCCATGGCAGTCGGCACAATAAGCGGGTGCTATTCAACGGTCTGTATTGCGGGACCCCTCTGGGTCATGTGGAAAAAGCGGGCGGGAAGGAAGAAGATCGTAAAGGCCGATGCAAAAGCATAAGAGAGGGCTTGAATTGTTGGGGGATGTTGCAGAAACGTCCCCTTTTTCTTTTTTAATAAACTTTCAAGCTTTTATGTTCAACCTCGTAAAACGGTATCCGTTTGGCAGAAAGAAACCTGAACAGTTGATATATTCGGAATAAGCTTCACCGAAACGGATAAGCAAATCCCGCTCTTCTGCTAGACACATCAAATAATATACGGGTATCCAGACGACGGAAATTAAAATGAGCAAAGGGGAATTCAGAAGGAACGACCAGGCAAACCACAAGCTTATTTCACCGGCAGCTTGCGGATGCCGGATATTTTTATAGATTCCTTCAAAAACCAAAGGATTGCTTAAAGCAGGTGCAATGCTTTCATATCCCAGGTCTTTCCTTCCTTTTACAAAAAGATATAATCCCGGAACAGCGACGGCTAACGCAAAAATCACCGTAATGCCGTAATTCCATTGAAATCGGTCTAAATGCGGGGTGAATTCAAGTTTACTTATTAGGATGTACCCTAAAAAATTTATGTTCAAAAAGAAGGATGCCAATTGCCTGTATATCCGGCAACGAGTGTAGATTTTGCTATCGGATTTATTTTTGGCAATCGAAGGGCTGACACTTTTAATATAAAAGCAGACTCCTGTAAACAGGCATATCAAAAACAAAACAATAGAAAAAAGCATATAGAAATCATCCCTCCTTTAACGAACCACCACGTTCATTCAAAAATCCGTTCAGGCGCTCCGATCGCCTTATCTACCGCCCAGTATTTCATGGTATCCAATGTAAGAAGCACCGGCTTGATTTTCTCCAGATCCGGTTTCCCGTCAACCAGGACCGTATCATCATAGTAAATCTTGATAATTTCTCCGATAAAGATTTCATTAGACCCGTTAAGGTTGAATGCTTTAACCAGTTCGCACTCAAAGTTGACCGGGCATTCTTCAATCATGGGAGCCCTTTTCAATTGAGAATAAAAGGTTCTTACTTTTTTGGATTTATCAATATCCCTTCCGGATACTGTGCCGAAGTAATTTACCATGTTCAGCATGGATATGGACGGGAAATTGATACTGAAAGCCAGGTGTCTATTTATGCCGGCATTAATAAAATTATTTTTGTTCATGGACAGCATAATCATAGGAGGCTGGTAATTTATTATTCCGTTGAAAGCAACAGTAGTGTAGTCCGGAGCGGTTTCCGTATTTGCACCGGCTATTACAACGGACATTGGATACATATAAGGTCCGGCGTTCAATTCAATTTTGCTCATATGCCACCTCTTTTGTACATTCGTTCGATGTATTATAATTGTAGGGGAAGAGGTGCATTACAGCAAGAAGGCACTATTTTGTAATAAAGTTACCTGCAGGTAACAGTGGCGTTGCAGAATACGACTGGGTAAAGGATGATTTTATGGATGATTCGAAACAATGCTATTCAAAGTGTCCTGTAGAACAAACCCTGGACCTAATAAGCAAGAAATGGGTGTCCAAAATTATCTGGTACCTGGATAAAGGGACAAAAAGGTTTAACGAACTGGAACGGCTGATCCCCGGCATACCTCGGAAAGTATTGGTTCAGCAGTTGAAGGAATTGGAGCTTTACGGGGTAGTAAAAAGAATAGTTTATGCCCAGGTCCCGCCTAAAGTGGAATATTCCCTGACCCAAATGGGGGGAGAGCTGGCGCCGATTTTTGAATCGATTGCCGGTTGGGGGTACAAATACGGTAAAGATCTCGGCTGCCTTGAAGCTGCACAAGCTTCTGAAGGGAAGGATACCCCTGTTTTAAACGGCATAAAGGGTTAAAATGAAATGCTATTTTTGTCAGGATTGCCTCAGTTTCCTATGGAGTTATAAGGAGTACTTTGATATAATGCTACATAAATGAACTATGATAAAATGAACAGTAAATTTACAGTAGTACTATTTTTCTCCTTCATACTTCTTGGGATTCTTGATGCTACAAATCCAGGGCACAGTTTGATCTCGTTGTTTGCGCCCGTTATGCTGGTTGTGCTTTCATTCCTGTTTGGCGTTTACGGACGCAGCATGCGGAAAATCGACAGCATCGTCCTGTTGCTGCTGAATGCCATGTTCTTGCTGTTAACGGCTCCTACCAGGATTTTTTTAATCAATCTGGTTTTACTGTCGCTGCTGTTCTGGAATCTGGCGGCGCCCTATATTGCGAAAAGCAGGCTTGCTCTGCCCGCAGCGTTTCTCCTGGCGGTATTGCTGGCCTTTTTAATCCCTTATTTCAAGCTCCCTGTGCCTCTTGTGCCGTTCCTGTACCTTCCGGTCTTCCTGTTCGGATATCAACTGGAAGACTTGAAGTTCGAGGTGAACCGGAGGACGATGCTCTATTGCGCAGCAGGGGTTTTTCTTTCGGTCGGCATGCTGGGGAATCTGTTCCTGCGGGCGCTGAAATGGAGAAGCTTATATGGCAAGCTATACCTCCAGAGCATTTTTACGGACAACGGGAGCTTTGTATACGCTCCGGTCATTGTCATCAGCTTTTTGCTCCTGGTCTTTTCCGTTTTGCTTCCGCTGGTGAAATTCACTGGCCTGGCCGGGTTCAAGGAGAAGCGCCCTGTAGATTGGAGAGCGACCTTCTTTTCTTCGACCTTTTTACTGCCTTTCCTGTTCGCCCTTACGCTGTTCCATCCGGAGCGGAAGCTCCGGCTATTGGCGATTCCGGTGTTGATCGGAATCTATGGGGCGATTTATTTTCTGCTTCGCCGGGGGAAAAACGCCGGCGGCTCGATTCGCGCCGAGGCAGCGCCGGGGGAGGTATCCGCCTCAACGGAAGCCTCTGCAGAAGCTAAAACCGCAAAGCCTGAAAGGACGGTTGATCTGAACGGGCTCCTGTTCCAGGTTCTGTTTTCCATAAGCTATGTCCTGGCGGTGGTCGTTTCCATTGAATTCGTCATCCGGGGCAACGACCCGACCCTTACGCGGTATTATACTTCAACGCCGTCTTTTATCTTCAATTTGATTTTTGTCGGCGTTCTGTACCTTCTGGTCTGCTCCGTACTGGGAATGAAACCGGGCACGCTGCTTTTTACGCTGTTCCATGTGTTCCTGGTGCTCGTCAACTACCTCAAGCTGAAGTTTTTCAGCGAGCCCTTTTTCCCGTGGGATTTTGGCCTTGCCAAGGATGCGGTCGCGATTTCCCGGGATTATGTAAGCGTTTATACGATGGGGCTCACGGGGCTCCTGCTCCTGGCGGGAATTGTCCTGGCAATCAAAAACTTTGGGCGGATCAAGCGGTTTTTGAAGCTCCGGCCGAACCCGTTGTTCGGTCTCGTCCTGGTCCTGGTCTTTGTTTTTAACCTGCATTTGTTGGCCAGCAGCGGACTGAAGCAGATCAATGTTTTTAAGGGCTGGTATGACGGCGTCAACGAGTATATTAAAAATGGAACCTACGTGGAGAATGTGCTATATCTGCAGAACATCAAGAATTATGTCAATTCGAAACCGGCGGGATATAGCGAGAAAGCAGTGAAGGAGCTTGAAAAGAGCTTTGGGACGGTCAGCGCGTCAAACAAGGAAAAGCCCGACGTCATCGTGATCCTCGGCGAAACCTTCTGGAATCCTGAAAATCTGGGCGGCGTGACCTTCAACAAGGAGATTGCGGAAAACCTGAAAAAGTACCAGAGCGGCACCATGATTTCGCCTGCGTTCGGGGGAGGAACGGCCAATGTGGAGTTTGAAGTGCTCACGGGCTTTTCGAATTTCTTCTTCAACAAAAGCATCATCCCGTATAACGTATACTTTAAGCGCGATACGCCAAGCATAGTAAGCTCGTTCAAGGAAAACGGCTATACGGCCATAGCGCTCCATCCCAATGACGGCAGCTTCTACAACAGGGCCAACGTGTACAAATACATCGGCTTTGACCGGTTTGACGACATCAACAGCTTTGATCCCGCCAAGGAAACAAAGGGGAACTATGTTTCCGATGACAATCTCGTCAAAAAAATCGAAGGAGTCCTCAAGGACAGCGACGGTCCCGTTTTCATCCAGGGTGTGACCATGCAGAACCATGATCCCTATACCGACGAGGTGAAGCATTACGGGGCCAGCCGCGAAATCCAGGCGGAATCCGATAAGCTGAACAAGGCCGAGAAGGATGTACTGAGCAATTTTGCCCAGGGCGTCCATGACGAGGACAAGGCCCTCGGAGAGCTGATCGAAATAGCAAAAAGGAATGACCGGCCCACCATCATCTGCTTTTATGGGGATCATCTTCCCAGGCTGGGAGTCGGCCTTCCCCAGGGAAATTACGAGATTTACGAAAAGCTCGGCTACACGGACGGCAAAACGGATCCCAGATCGGACCGGAAATTTTTCGAGACGCCCTACATTCTGTGGTCCAGTGATAAGGCGTTGACGATGCCGGACACCCCGATTACCCCAAACCAGCTCGCCATTGAACTGCTGAAGGAAGCCGGGATCCAATATCCCTCCTATTTCAACAGCCTGCTGGAGCTCCGGAAAGAGCATCCCTATCTGAGCAGCTATCTGGAAAGTAAGGACGAACTGATGAAGGACAAGGCCGTTCAGGAGTATTATATGATCCAGTATGACATCCTGTTCGGAAAGCGATATCTGCTGAAAAAGTAATGAAAAAATGATCTGCCGGGGATGGCCGGTCTATGATAAGATTTATGATATAAGGGAAAGTACTCACAGGCACTGGCGATTCTGGCGAATGAGGTGAGGAGCTTGTACGGCGGAAAAAAAGGATTTGGCGTTGTTTTGCTGGCCTTATGCCTGGGCTTTCTGCTGCCCGGCTGCGGAAGCGTCTTTGAAACGGCCGATTTTTCCATGCAGGACACCGGCGACGTGAAAGCGCCCGTACCGAAACCGGAGGACGGGCAACTGGTATTCCGGCTGGCGGACTATTGGCCCGAAAATTACCCGGTGGTCCTTGGCGACAGGGAATTTGCCAGGCTTGTAGAGGAAAGAAGCGGCGGAAAGCTGAAGATCATCGTCTATTCCGATGCCGTCCTGGGGGATGAGCAATCCGTCATAGAGCAGGTGCAGCTAGGCGGGATCGACTTTGCAAGGGTCAATTCGGCGCCGGTGGTGGGGGTCAGCAGCAAGCTGGGCGTGGTATGCCTGCCCTATCTGTTCCGGGATTCCGAGCATTTGTGGAAGGTGCTTCTCGGCCCCATCGGGGACGAGCTGCTGGAATCCCTGAAGCCCGGGGGAATCGACGGCCTCGCCTATTATGACTCCGGCGCCAGGAGCTTCTATTCGAAAACGCCCGTCTATTCCATTGCCGGGTTGAAAAATCTGCGCATCCGCGTCCAATACAGCGATCCCTTCGCGAGCTTTATCAAGCTGCTCGGGGCGACGCCGGTGCAATTGAACTTCGGGGATGTCTACAACGCACTCCAGAAGGACGAGGTCGATGGAGCGGAGAACAACTGGTCCAGCTATTACACCGCGGACCATTACCGGCTGGCGGAGTATTATTTCCTGGACGAGCATACGAGAAACCCGGAAGTCCTTCTGGCCAGCAGCAAGGTGATGGATGACCTGTCGGCCGAATACCGGGAAATCATCGTTTCCGCCGCAAAGGATTCGGTGGAATTCCAGCGGAAGGCCTGGGAAGCGAATGAAAAAAAGTCGGAGGAGCTCATCCGGAAATCCGGGGCGGTGATCACAAAAATCAGCGACGAGGATAAGGAGCTGGTCCAGAAGGCCATTGCTCCCCTGTATGAAAAATATGGAAAGGAATACAAGGAACTGATCGAAAGGATCCGAAACACGAAATGACGCGGTAAAGGATGACCGAATCATAGAAACGGAACTTATGATTCGGTCATCCCTAAAACGTCATTTTATGTATTCCGGTTTTTATATCATTTTACTTTTCAACGGACAAATGCCTATTTGATCTTGAACACCATCTGGGTCGGATTGACGAACCGCAGTGCGATAAGGAAGCAGGTCATCGTGATCACGAAATAGATGCAGGCCAGCGCGTCGATGGCCTGGCTGGGCCTTGACCCGGCTGCAAAGGCGTCGGCGTACAGGGCGACGACAAGGGTCATGGATCTTCCGTTTGCAATGAGGTAGGTCAGGTCGAAAGCGGACACGGCCTTCACGATGGAAAGAATGCTTGCCGTCAGGATGCCGGGCGCTGTCAGCGGAACAAGAATCTTCATGAAGATGGTTCCCTTGCCTGCTCCGAGCATTCTGGCCGCGGATTCGATATTGGTGCCGACCTGTTCGATAAACGGCGTAATGATCAGGATCATGAAAGGGATGATCGGCACCAGGTTCGCCAGGATGACGCATAGGAGGTTCGGAAGCCTGGAGGTCAGCAGAAGGGTCGCCAGGGGAACGCCGTATGTCATCGGAGGGATGAGCATCGGCAGGAGGAACAGGGTCATAACGATGCCCTTGAGCTTGAACTCGTTCCTCGCCATGACATAAGCCGCCGGGAAGGCCACCGCGATCGATATGATGACGACCGCCGCCACAACGATGAAGGTTACCTGGAGCAGCTGGCCGATATCGTGCTCGTTGGCCGCATATTTGTACCAGTCGAAGGTATAGGCCTTGGGGACGATTCCCTTGAACCAGTTTCTGCCGAACGAGTTGATAATAACCGTAAGCAGTATTCCCAGAACATTGATTACATAAATGGCGATTGCTGCTGTAAACAGCACGCCGGAGAGCTTGAACTTGTTTTGGTACATAGATCCACCTTCCTATCCTTTCCCGACAATGGACGCGCCTTTGTACATCCGCTGCCTCCATGTCAGTACGAGTGCAATGATGATGATTTCAATAATCGCCATGATCATACAGATCGTCGAGCCCATATTCCGGTCGTATTTCTCATATGCCCACTGGTACGCGGCATAGGCGATTACCCTGGTGGGTCCTGAGGGCTGGCCCAGCAGAACGGCGGAGGGAAATACGGAAAACGACATGACGAAATTCAAACAAAAGGCAATGGCAATTCCGGGCGTCATCAGCGGGAACATAATCTTCCAGAAGGTCTGGCGTTTTTTGGCCCCCAGCATTTGCGCCGCTTTCTCCAGGTCGGGATTGATGCCGGAGGTGTAGCCCAGCAGCATGAGAAAGGCAAAGGGGAAGCCCTGGATAAACAGGGAGAGGATGACCCCGATGTAATTATGGGTCAGTACCAGCGGCTCGGAGACGATTCCCGCAAACAGGAGGAATTGATTGAACCAGCCCTTGGGACCCAGGAAAGTCAGCATACCCTCCGATACCAGCACCGTTCCCAAAGTAATGGGAATAATGAGGAAGAAGGTAATTAGCTTTTCGCTTTTCAGGCCCTTTCTCATATAATAGGCGAGAGGAACCGCAAATGCCACGCACAGCAGAGTGACCGGCAGGGAAATGTACAGGGTGACCCAGATCGTCCGCAACTCCCACATGTCCGTAAAAAAGGTCCTGTAGTTCTCCAGGGTGAACTGGCCCGATTTGGTGGTCAGGCTCAGGATGATCCCGTAAAGGAAGGGATAAACGAACAGGGTCAGCAGGACGGCAAGGGAGGGAAGCAGCAGAAAAAGAACGTAACGGTTTCTTTTCAAATTCTTCATCGTCTCAGCCTTCTTCCTTCAGGAATACCAGGACCTTCTCCGGCGGAATGTACAGCTTTATGGCGCTGCCGGCAAAAGTATCGCATTCGGGTCTGGCATCGATTTTCAAGCCGTTCGGCATGACGGCGCTCACGTTGCTGGATTTGCCCAGATATTCGGTCAGGTTTATGGTGCAATTCAAGCAGTTGACCGGTGCTTCTCCGACCGTGATATCCTCCGGCCGTATGGCGGTCAGAACCGCCGCGCCGGTTTCATAAGCGTTTTTCAGGCTGATCTTGCGTACGGCGTCATTTTTGGAGCAGACCAGCTTGGACATAATATTCAGACCGTTCACGTCCAATCCCATTGTCACGGTGTCGCCATCCTCTTCAAACCGCGTGATTTTGCCTTCCCACATGTTTTTGTAGCCCATAAAGTCCGCCGTGAACAGGTTGACCGGCTTGGCATAAACCTCCTGGGCGGAGCCCACCTGCTGGATCCTTCCCAGTTTCATGACGACGATCTTGTCGGATAACGCCAGGGCTTCGTGCTGATCGTGGGTCACATAGATGGTCGTGATCTGGAGGCGTTCATGCAGGGATTTGAGCTCATACCGCATTTCCAGGCGAAGCTTGGCGTCCAGGTTGGACAGGGGCTCATCCAGCATCAGCAGCCTCGGCTCCAGGACGATGCATCTGGCGATGGCCACCCTTTGCTGCTGCCCGCCCGACAGCTGGCTGGGATATTTGTCGCCGTGGCCCTGGAGGTGGACCAGATCCAGCACATTCTCCACACGCCGCTTGATTTCCTTCTTATCCATCTTTTTCAGCTCCAGGCCGAAAGAGATGTTTTTGGCGATGGTCAGATGGGGGAACAGGGCGTAATTCTGGAACACCATGCCGAAGCCCCGTTTCTCCGGCGCCGTGCAGATGTCCACCGAATTGTCGATGCATTCGCCGTCCACATAGATTTCGCCGCTTGTAATCGGGATCAGGCCGCAGATGCAGTTCAGCGCCGTGCTTTTTCCGCAGCCGGAAGGGCCCAGGAAGGTCACGAACTCGCCTTTCTCGATGGTCAGGTTGAAATCCTTCAATACTTCGGTGCTGCCGAAGGATTTGTACAGGTTTTGTATCGTTAAGGTCTTAAAATCTTTCATATTTATCACCCGAATCCATTATATTGTTTTTTGTTTAGGAGAAAGGACAGCGGAGTGTTGCTACGGACCTTCCAGCTGTCCCTTATCCCGGTTGGTTTATATCAGGTTACCGGTGTTACTTCTTGATTTTTGCGCCGACGAGCTTATCCCACATGTCGAACGCCAATACCATGGCGGCCGGATCCAGGGAGGTCTCATTGGGGAAGTCGGCGATGGCCTTGTCGTATTCGGGGCGCATTGCGGCCGTGATCTTCTTCTGGGTGTCCGCCGGAGCCAGGGTCAGGGGAACATTCTTGATGGCCGGGCCCGGATAGAAATATCCGTTGTCATAGGTGACGGCCTGGGGCTTTGGCTTCATCATATAGGTAATCAGCGCGAATACCACGTTCTTCCTGTCCTGGTCCAGGCCCTTGGGTACGCAGACAAAGTGGGCGTCGTTGATCCAGGTCGTATTGTCAAAGAAGAAGCCCTGGTAGGTGGCGGGAATGTTCGTCTGCAGGATTCTCTGGTTCATATCCCAGCCCACGTGGCTGGCGATGATCCAGCGGGTTTCCTGTCCCAGTTCCGTAAAGGTAACGCCTGTGCCGGTGGGATAGTACTCGATGTATTTGTCCAGTTCCTTAAGATACGCCCAGGTCTTGGTCCAGGTCTTGGGATCTTTCGGGTCCTTGTCCCCGAGGATGTACGGCAAGCCCTGCAGGAACGATCTGCCGGGGCCGGAGTTGGCGGGCCTTGCGTACAGGAACTTGTTCGGGTTCTGCTTCGCCCAGGCAAGCAGCTCGGCGGGCGTCTTCGGAACGCTCTTTACCTTGTCCGGGTTGTAGGTGAACATGGGGCCGCCGGGGCAGAAGGTAACGACAATCCCGTTTCCTTTGCCGATTTCGAAGGCTTTCAGGGCGCCGGGCAGATATTTGCTCTCCAGGTCGGGCATCCTGTCCTTGAAGGCGGGCCAGAGCTGTTCCCAGATGCCGGCTTCCATACCGGAGGCAAGTCCGTCGAAGCCTGTCAGGACCATTGCGTTTTCAATATTGTTGGCTGCCTGCTGGGCCTGTATTTTCGCGGTCAGCTCCGGAGCAGTCAGCTTGACGTACTCAACCGATGCCACCAGCGGACGGTTGGCCGCTTTGAAATCGTCTATGGCGCCCTGCGTCATCTGCAGATTGCCGGCGACGTCGATGATGCTGAGTTTGACCGGCTTTGAAGCCGCTTTCACGACGGTTACGGTACACTTGGCAGAGATTTGCTTGTTGGAGGTGGTGACGGTAATTTCCGTCGTTCCGTTGTTGATCCCCAAAATTCTGCCATGCACGTCGATGGAGGCGACGTTTTTGTTGGATGTGGTAAAGGTCAGAAACTTCTGGGTGGTGTTGGCCGGTGTCAATGTTACTTTCAGGTCGTAGATTTGGTCATGGACCAGCGTGACCTGCGTTTTGTCGAGCGAGATGCCGGTCACGGGAACCGCCTTGACGGCAAAAACCTGCAGCGAGACGGACATCAGCATCATAACGCAGACGAGAATTGCAACTGCCTTTTTCATATAACCCTCCTGTTTGATTTATTCTGGGAAACCACCAATCTACTACCTATGATAATATTGGCGAAAAAAGATTTCCCTAAATAAAATTGCTTAATCTAGCATTCTGTTGACGGAGGGCGAAATAAAAAAAGCGCAGGAACGTCTTCCAGCACTTTTTTGCTGCAATAGCATTTTTTTGCCGTCAGAACCTGGTTAGCACCCCCAGATGCTAAACAGGTTCTCAGACAATTTTGTCCCGGTATTCGCTGGGGGTCACGCCGCTGATCTTCTTAAACACCCGGGCAAAGTAGTTCGGGTCCCGGTAGCCCACCAGGTAGCAAACCTCCTTGACGTTGTTGGTGGGGATGGACAGCAGCTCCTTGGCCTTTTTGATCCGGTATTCCGTCAGGTAGTCGATGAAGGTGCCGCCGGTTTCCTTCCGGAAAAGCTTGCTCAGGTAAAAGGGACTGACCCTTACCACCTCGGCGGCGGATTCCAGGGAAAGCTCCCGGTCGAAATTCCGGTGGATATGGTCCAGGACCAGGGAAAGCAGGGAGCTGGCCCGGGAGGCTTTTATGCTGCGGACCTCCTGGAGCTTTTTCAGAATGTAGTTTCGGGCATAGGATTTCAGGTCCTTGGCGGAATCCAGGAGGGAAATGTCTCTGCGCATGACCTCGGAGTCGATGACCAGCTCCGGCAGGCGCAGGTTCAATAAGGCGTCCCGCATCAGCACCAGCAGCAATTCGTAAATCTTCTGCTTCATAATGTCCAAACCCGGCAGGTTGACCGTGATCCAGTCCAGCAGCTCATCGACGGTCTGGAGGGTATTGGCGGCGTCTCCCAGCAAAAAGCAGTCCAGCAGTTGCTTTTCCTTGCCGATGGGGTATTCCATGCTTTTTTTCGGACTGACGATATCGCCGAAGCTGGTGACGGAGCCGGGGGAGGAATCGTATTTCACCGCGATCTTGGCCTGCAGGAAGGTTTCGGTAATATTCGGGATCGCATTGCACTGGTTCCCGATCCCGACGTTCAGCGGAACCAGCATCTCACCGGAGATTTCCTCCCGGATTTCCGAGAAGATTTTGGCCCACCGGATGCGGGCGGCGTATTCGTCCGGCTCCGGGGAGACCAGCAGCAGGAGGAAGATGTGCTGGCCGACGATGCTCTGCAGAAAATTCAGGCCCCTGGCCTTCAGCTTGTGCTTCAGCTGTTCGGACAACCGCTTCTTCAGGATTCTCTTCTGCACTTCCCCGGCGATTTCGGAAGGCAGGCTGTGATCCGGGATGGACAGCGCAACGCCGACAAAGGAAGTGCTTTTGATCTCCAGGATGTCGAAAAACTCCCGGATCGCGTTCTCTTCGATGTCGCCGGAGGACATAAGGGAAAGAAGCTCGTCCTCCAGGTACTGGGTAACGTTTTTCAGCCGGGCGCTGATCTCCTCTTGCTTCCTTTTCCGGTTTCCCGCCTCGTCCAGGAGACGGATGGACTGGTTCAGGGAGTTGAGGATGACCTCCGCCGAAGCCGGCTTGGTGATATAATCGTCCGCGCCCAATACCAGGCCGTCTTTTGCATAATGAAAGTAATTGAAGGCGGACATCAGGATGATCCTGCATTCCGGAAGGGCCTCCCGTATTTTCGCCGCGGCCTCCAGACCGCTGATCCCGGGCATCTTGATGTCCGTAAGAACAATGTCCGGCTTTGCGACGGGCAGCAGTTCCAGCAATTCCCTGCCGTTTTTCGCTTCGCTGATCTCCAGGGCCCCGGAGAGGTTCTGACCCACAATGAATTTTATGGCTTCCCGCTCCACGATTTCGTCATCCGCAATTAAAAGTCTGTACATCTTTCCGCCTCCCGAAAGGGCTTATTTTTTCGATAATTTCAAGGTGATGACCGTTCCCAGGTTTGCCTTGCTTCTCATGGCAAAGCTGTCCGCCTTTCTATAATAAAGGAGAATCCGCTCCCGGACGTTGCTGATTCCGATGCCGGTGGTATCGCCCTTTCGCTGGGGCGACTCCCCCGACTGGTCGAGGAGCTGCGCCAGCTTGTCGGCCGGGATGCCCACCCCGTTGTCTATGACTTTTATGAGGAGGCGTTCGCCGGCCTCCTGGATTTTCACCCGGACCATGCCGTTTCCTTCCTTCGGCTCCAGCCCGTGGATAACGGCATTTTCCACCAGGGGCTGCAGAATGAAGCGGGGGACGCGGATGTTGTCCAGATCCGCCCTGCAGAGGATGTCGAAGCGGATCCGGTCCCCGAACCGGGCATTCTGGATGGCGGCATAAGCCTCTATGATTTTCAGCTCTTCGCCGAGCAGGACTTTTTCCGAGGACTTCAGGTTGTACCGGAAGATGCTGGACAGGGATTCGATCAGGCGGGTGGTTTTGCCTGCCCCCTCGAACATGGAAAAACGGCCGATGGCATTGAGGGTATTGAACAGGAAGTGGGGCGCTATCTGGGACTGGAGCGCCAGAAAACGGGCCTCGTTCAGTTCGTTGGAAATCCGCATGCTCTTGATTTCTTCCTCGTGCAGCTGATTCTGTATGCTTATCATATTATGGATGTTTTTTGACATTTGGTTCAAGGTGGAGGCCAGGATATTGATTTCCTCCGATGAATTCATGCCCAGCTCCCTGTTTGCAAAGTTGCCGCGGGATACGTTTCGGGCAAACTGGGTCAGCTTTTTGATGGGATTGGTGATGCTGTTCGATATCCCGACAATGAACAGCAGGCTGATGAACATCAGGAGCAGGACGCTGGTGAAGTTGACGACCCGGATCTTCCGGACCCGGTTTATGAGCTGCCGGTGGTACCATTCTCCTTCGGACAGCTTTATGTTCAGCAGCTGTTTGATGTATCCCTCGATATAAATGGAATCGTTTTTGGCTTTCAGGAATTCCAGGTATTTGTCTTCCTTTTTGGCCTTGCTGTCGATAATGCGGTTGATTTCCTCCGAATAGGTCTCTATGGAATGCCTTATGGCATTCAGCTGCAGGACGGTGTCCAGGGAGGTGGAGGTGGCGTCGATTTCCTGGATCAGGTCGTTGGCTGCGTCCATGGAAATCCGGTACTGGTACAGTTCAAGGCTGTCGCCTTCCAGGCTGCTGCCGTGGGTGACGTACCTTGCAAAATAGTCCCTTCCCTGGATCAGGGTGATGGACAGGTCGTTCACCTGGCTGTAATCCTTGAGAAGCCGGTTGTATTCATCCATGGAGCTATAAGCCATGTTATAGAAGTAAAGGTTGAAGATGCTTATGACAATGACCACGGTCGTCATAAACAGGATCAGCTTGCTCCGGATGGAGATTTTTTGAAGCTTTTCGGTAAAATTCAGCATGGTGTCCTCTCCTGGTAATTCGTTAGCAATCGGAACAGGGCAGGAGGATATGAATTCGATTCTGCTTGCCCGAACAGGAAACGGCGACCGGCTCCCTGCCGGCAAATCCCGGCTCCGCAGGGGGACACGGGTTCTGGGAGAGGAGAAAGTCCTTTAACCGGGCATTGACGGCGGCAATGCCGTTTCTTCTTTCGGACGCGCCGTCCGGGGGAGCGGCTGCGGATGCCGCCAGGCCAAGGCCGTTGTCCGTTATCCGGATCAGAAGCCCCTCCTCCGTTTTGTCCAGATCGATGCTCAGCCGCCAGTCGCCTTCCTTGGGGACCAAGCCGTAAACCAGTTCGTTTTCCACCAGGGACAGGAGGGTGTTGGACGGGAGATAGGGGCCGGGAAGGCCATCCGAAAGGACTTTCCGGTATATCAGGTTTTCCCCGTATCTCGCCCGGAATATGCGGATCAGGTTGTCCACCTGGGCCATTTCCGTCTCCAGCTTTACGATCTCGCCCTGCCCCAGGTATTTGTACCGGACGTGGTCTACGACACACTGGATCATATTCTGGGTCTGACCGGCGTTTTCACGGACCGACAGCCGGTGTATCAAATTCAGAAAGCTGACGAATTCTTCGACCATGTCCATCACCGAATCCCCCCTTTGCATCGACAGTTTTATTATATCAATAAAACCGGTTCATTTTCACTATGGAGAATGCAAAAAAGATTTCGTCCCCGGGTTTGTTTAATCTCCGTTTACATTGGTATGCTATAATGGATTCCAGTGCAGGTGATGAAGAATGAGTAAAATTATGATTGTGGACGACGACCCGAATATTCGCGAGCTGGTGACCGCCCTGCTTCAAAACAACGGCTTTGAGGCCTGCGAAGCGGCGGACGGGCGGGAAGCCCTGCAAAAAATGACGCAGGACAACCCCGATCTGGCCATTATCGACATTATGATGCCGAATATGGACGGCTTTGAGCTCTGCCGCCATTTGCGCCGTTATTACGAGAACATGCCGGTCCTGATGCTGACGGCCAAAGGCGAGCTGGCGAGCAAGGTGAAGGGCTTCGGGCTCGGCGCCGACGATTATCTGACCAAGCCTTTTGAAGGGGACGAGCTGGTCGTCCGCATTCAGGCGCTGCTGCGGCGGTACAAGATTGAGGCGTCCCAGGTGATCCAGATCGGCAATGTGGTAATTGACAAAAACAGCTACAGCATCACGATAGACGGCGCACACGCAGATATCCCGATGAAGGAGTTCGAATTGCTCTACAAGCTGGCGGGCTTTCCCGGCAAGACCTTTTCCCGGAACCAGTTGATCGAGGAGATCTGGGGGATCGATTTCGAGGGGAACGAACGGACGCTGGACGTCCATGTGAACCGTCTGCGGGACCGTTTCCCGGAGGAACGGGCCGGCTTCCGGATTGCCACCGTCCGGGGGCTTGGGTACAGGCTGGAGGTGATCGCATGAAGCACGTAACACAGGCGGAGCGGGTGAAACAGGTGGAACGGCCCAGACGGCCGAAACAGCCGCCTGCCGTAATTGCAGTGCTTTCGCTTTTTGCTGCGTTCAGCTGCTTTTTTGCCGCAGGGTATGGCATTATGCGCCTGGTTTACCGATGGACCGGCACTCCCGCGCAATTTTGGAGTTTTATTCTTTCCAGCCTCCTGGGGCTGGCCCTGATCACCGGTGTGGCGTCCGTTTTCAGGGTGATCGCCACCAGGGGTTCAAAGCGCCTCCGGCAGCATCAGGGGATGCACAATAAAATAATCGATGCCATGACAAGGATTTCCCAGGGGGATTTTGACGTCTTCCTCGATACGGGGGATGATTTCGTCCACGACGATATTGCGGAGGGAATCAATAAAATTGCGAAGGAACTGGGCTCCATGGAGCAACTGCGCCAGGATTTCATTTCCAACGTGTCCCATGAGATCCAGTCCCCGCTGACTTCCATCCGCGGATTCGCCGCATTATTGAAAAACGGCGAGCTTACAGCCGAACAGAAAAATCATTATCTGGGTATTATCGAAGCCGAAAGCAAACGGCTGTCCGCCTTGAGCGACAATCTGCTGAAGCTGTCGGCGCTGGAAACCGGCGGAGAGCCCTTAGCCTTCAAGGAATTCAGGCTCGACAAGCAGTTGGAGGAAATCGCCCTGATGCTGGAGCCGCAGTGGAGCGCCAAGAATATTGCGCTGGAGGCGGACCTGGAAAGGGTGACGATCCGGGGCGATGAGGGACTGCTGTCCCAGGTCTGGGTCAACCTGCTCCATAATGCCATAAAATTCACGCCGGAGGGCGGCGCGATCCAGATCGCGTTAAAGTCCGACCAGTCCAAAGTGTACTGCCGGATCACCGATACGGGGATCGGCATCGCGCCGGAGGACCAGATGCATATCTTCGAGCGCTTTTACAAAGTGGACAAATCCCGGGACAGGGCCCTGGGCGGCAACGGGCTCGGGCTCTCCCTGGCCAAGAAGATCGTGGAATTGCACGACGGCGCTATTACTCCGCAAAGCGAGCTCGGAAAAGGCACCACCTTTACGGTTGCCCTCAAACGGTCCTGAACATTTATCCCTCCGCGTTTACATTGCGTTTATATTCCATTTAACCTCCGTTTAAATTACTGCGTTAGACTGAACTTATAGTAAAGAAACAGGAGGTTATTTTATGCCGATTATTCAAGTAGAAGAATTGATAAAGCAATACGACAAAGCAAAAACACCCGCCGTCAAGGGCGTGAGCTTTTCCGTGGAAGAAGGGGAGTTTTTTGCCTTCCTCGGCCCCAACGGAGCCGGGAAGACCACCACGATCTCCATATTGACCACCACCCTTGCCAAAACATCCGGTCTTGTCACCATTGCGGGATATGACATTGAAAAGGAAGCAAAGCAGGTGAGGGAGAAGGTGGGGATCATCTTCCAGCAGCCCAGCCTGGACCTGCAGCTCTCTGCGGAAGAAAATATCCGTTTTCATGCCTGCCTGTACGGGATGTACAGCTACCGTCCGACCTTCCGGCTCATGCCCGCGGAATATCGGAACCGCGTCCTGGAGCTTGCCGAAATTGTCGGCATCCAGGATGCCATTTTCAAGCCCGTCAAAAAGATGTCGGGAGGCATGCAGCGCAAGCTGGAGATCATCCGCAGCCTGATGCACACGCCGGCCGTCCTGTTCCTGGATGAACCGACCCAGGGGCTTGACGCCGTAAGCCGCAGAAGCCTGTGGGAATACATTGACAATGTCCGCAGGAAACGCGGGACGACGGTGTTTTTAACCACCCATTATATCGATGAGGCGGAGGATGTGGACAAGGTATGCATCATCAACCAGGGGCGGATCGCCAGTTGCTGTCCGCCGGAGGAAATGAAAAAAAGCCTGCTGCGCCAGGAGCTCATCCTGGATGCAGAAGACCGGGAAGGCCTTTCGGGCGAACTCTCGGAGATGGGCTTGTTCCATAAAAAGGACACCCATATCGTCGTACCGTATCAGGACAGGACACCGCAGGAAATAATTGCCGGGCTGAAGACCAGGCTTACAGTGCTGGAAATCAACGAGCCGACGCTGGAAGACGCATACGTGGAATACATCAACAAGACGGGAGGTGCTGCAGCATGAATGAAATCGCATTGTCAGCCGGAAAAGAAAGATTAAGAGAAAAATCGAGGCTCCTGCGTGAAATCAACGCAATCATTACAATCGCCATGAGGGACGTTACCATTGGGATCCGGTCGCCCGGCTCCCTCATCATGAGCCTTGCCATGCCGCTGGTCATGATGGGGATGCTGGGAGGCAGCCTTGCCCAGAATATGGCGGGCGGGCTCGGATTCAACTACGGCAAGTTCATGATGGTGGGCATGCTGGTCAATATGCTTTTTATGGTGACGACCACGGGGATGACCTCCCTGGTGGAGGACCATACCACGGATTTTACCCAGGAAATGCTGGTTTCTCCCGTCTCCCGGTATTCGATCGTAATCGGCAAGATTTTTGGCTCCTCTTTCGGCGCCATCGTCAGTATGGTCGGTACGCTGATTGTCGGACTCGTCATGGGAATTACCCTGAATCCCGGACAGTTCCTGATGGTTCTTGTCCTGTCGCCGCTTATGTGCCTTTCCGGGGGCGCGCTGGCCATGATCATCATCGGACTGGTCAAAAGCAACAAGACCGCCAATATTGCGGTGATGCTCATCACCATGCCGCAGATGTTCCTGTCCGGGGCGATTATCCCGATCAACAACTCCAGCGGGGTCCTCTATGTCCTGAGTCATGCCATGCCGATGACCTATTGCCTCGACCTGGTACGGGCGGTAGTCTATGCCGGGACACCGGAATATTCCAGCGTCGTACTGTTCAATCCGGTGGTGAACTTTATCGCCATCGCTGCGTTGACGGTGATTTGTCTAATCATCGGTACGTTCTTTTTCGCCCGCTCGGAAAAGAACCGGTAATGAGGCGCACATCGCCAAATAAGAAACGAAGCCTTGGAAAAGTTTAAAGAATGGTTAAAAAATGGTAACAATTTGGAATCGGATATTGCCAGTATTCAGACGGTTATGGTATACTGGACTTGACTGAAGGCGAAAAGCAAGATCTCTGTTTTCCGCCTTTTCTTTTAACTGAATAAAGAACGCTGAATCCAAAAGAGCGGGAGAACCAATTTTGGGGTGAATCCTGAAGCATAATTCAGGTAGGGTCATCTTTCGATCCGAATCCGTCAGCTAATCTCGTAAGCGTGGAAAGAGAAGGTGTTGCATATGGCTTTGTGACTATACCCTTTAAGGGGATGAAGCTGCAGAATTTTCTCTGCAGCTTTTCTATTCCATCGAAGTTTTTGCTTGTTGTCCAAACACAAAATCGAATGGGGGGGTCTTAGTGATTAAAGTATGCTTATCCGGCTTGGGTAAAACAGGAAAAGAAATTGCGAAAGCATTGCTGGAGCAAAAGGATATACAACTGGTTGCGGCCATCTGCAGCCCGAACAGCGAAAAAAAGGGCAGGGAACTGGGAGAAATCCTGGGCTGCCGGGATACCGGAATCCACATCGACAGCTCGGACTGTCTGGAGCAGGTGATCTTTCAGAAAAAGCCGGATGTTGTGATCGATTTTTCAAATGCCTCTGCCGCATTAAAGAATGCAAAAGTATTCTCAAAAATGAAAGTGAATATGGTAATCGGAACCACCGGCTTCTCCAGTATGGATCTGAAGCGCTTATATATTCTCACCCGCAAGTACCATAGCGGAATCGTCTACGCACCCAACATAACACTGGGCGTAAATGTGCTGATGCTGCTGACCAACCTGGCTTCCGGCATATTGAACAATTACGATTTCCAGATTACCGAGGTGCACCATAAGCACAAAAAGGATGCGCCCTCCGGTACGGCCAAAAAGATCGCCGCCGAGATCGAAAAAGGGGTGGCTGCCGCCGGAATGGACAGCGGGGCCGTCCATGTCCCGATCCATGCCGTCCGGGCCGGCGGGGTGGTGGGAAAGCACGAGGTGCTGATCGTCGGCGAAGAGGACGAAATAAAAATATCCCATGAATCCTTCTCCCGGAAGGCTTTCGCCCAGGGAGCCATCCGGACGGTCAAGTTCATCTGCGGCAAATCGGGCTATTTTGAAATGAGCGATGTCCTCAACCTGCAAAAAATCCTCAAAAACCTGGTGGAAAAGGATAACCGGAGGAAAGACGTCCTGCTGAAGCAGACCGGTGAGGAAAACAAAAGGGCTTCCGGCGTGTGGGCTTTATAGACTGCTGAAGGAGAGGGCGAATACATGAAGTTGATCATTGCAATCGTTCATGACGAGGACAGCACCAGGATAACGGACGAACTGAACAAACAGGGCTTCAGCGTGACGAAGCTCTGCTCTTCGGGCGGATTTCTCCGGGTCGGGAATACGACCCTGATGACCGGTACGGACGATGACCGGGTAAATTCCGTTATCGATATCATATTACTCAATTCGGAGGCGAGGGAACACAGCGGCGGCAAAGCGCGCAAGGTCGTAGCCTCCGGGGCAACGATATTTGTATCCAACGTCGAGCAGTTCGAAAAATTTTAAGGGATCACCGAATCCTAAAAACGAATTCTTGGGCGGAAAATAACCGCTCCAGAACCGGAATTTGGTATTCGGTCATTCCTGAAGGATGGAAGGCGGTAACTGTGCTAAAGAGAATACCTTTTTTAGGGATCGTATGTTTGCTGATTCTTCAGCTATTACCGTGTGCGGCGTATTCCGAATCCGCCTCCGCCAGCGCCGCCAATGCGCCTGCGGTCAAATCCTCTTCCGTGGTTTTGATGGACCGTAAATCCGGCAAGGTCCTGTATGAAAAGAACATGAGGGACCGGCGCCATCCGGCCAGTCTGACCAAAATACTCACTTCGCTGCTGATCCTGGAAAACATGGATTCCAACGAAGCCATCACCGTCGGGGACGAAATCGACGCCCTTGAAAAGGATTCCAGCAAAGCAGGCTTTAAAAAGGGACAAAAGGTCACGGCCCACGAACTGGTGTGGGCTTTGATGCTGCCCTCCGGCAATGACGCCGCTTATACGGCGGCAGTCCATATCGCCCGCAAGAAAACCGGGGACGCCTCCATGAGCGTCAAGGACGCCGCCAGCTATTTTACGGAAATGATGAATACCCGGGCCAAACAAATCGGCGCTGCCGACTCCCACTTTGCCAACCCGGACGGATACCCGAATCCGGACCATTACAGCACCGCCTACGACATGGCGCTGATATCGAAGGAAGCGCTTAAAAACAGCTTCTTCGGTGAAGTTGCCCATACCTATACTTATGTCAAGGACCAGTCCGCCAAGTCCCAGACGGTCACGCCGGACAAGGATACGAAAAATGTCTGGTTCAACAAGAACCTCCTGCTCAACCCGAAGAGCAATTATTTTTACCAGTATGCAACCGGCATAAAAACCGGATATACCCTGAAGGCGGGATATTGTCTGGCCGCATCGGCGGCTAAGGACGACCTGGACCTAATTTCCGTCCTGCTCAACGCGGATTCGGAAGAAACGCGGTGCCTGGAGTCAAAGGCTTTGTTCGAGTACGGATTTTCCAATTACCATTACCGGACGGTCCTGGTGAAAGGAAACGTGGTCTGCAATGTGAACGTGGTCCGGAAGTATTTCGGGGACTCCGCCAACATCAACCTATTGGCGGACGCCGACTATACGGCCCTGCTGTCGGACGAGGAATACGCCGCCCTGGAAAAGAGCTATCTCTGGGATAGCAAACTGGTATCGCCGGATAAAAATAAAATTGCGGAAGTCAACTTTGTCGGACCCATCAGCCGCGGACAGAATATGGGGAAGGTAAGATACACCTTGAATGGCGCCGTGCTGGCCGAAGCCGATTTGCTGGCCTCCGGCGACGCTCTGAAAGGAGATTTTACCGATTCTGTCGTGAAGGCGTATGATAAAGTCCAGGAAATGAAATTCCTTCTCCTGGGCATAGTGCTGTTCCTTATCCTATTGGTCGCAGTCTTTCTGGTAATGAAAAAAAGAAGACAACGGGAATAATCCGGCCGGTAGCATGCCTATGCCGGAGGATTGAACAGGAAAAGAAAAAGAAACGGGAACAGGCGACGCGTCATTGCTGATGATGCCCCGCCTGTTCCCGTTTCAACCAGCCGCTTCATGGCGTCCTTCGCCCAGGAAGCGATCCGATCCGCGTTCGTGAGGCCGGATAGCCGAATTGAAATTCAATTGAAATCGGCCTTTTTTTGTGCTAGTCTTTAGCAAAAGAGAAAAATATTATTTATTTTTAGCAGGATTATTATAGGGTCGCATAGAATTATACCGTAGCCGCTATCGAACAAATGTTCCGATTGGCATTCTACTTTGTTTTGAAGGGGATTTGTAATGAAACTTGACAGGAATGCAATCTTTGAAGAGCTTTTTAATTTAGCTCCAAATTTATATTCGGAAGATGATTGCGCAGAGAATATCGTTATTCCCTTGTTGCTTCGCTTAGGGTATAACCGGACCCAAATACAAAGAAAGGTTTCCATCTTAAACAAAGAAGGAAAAAAATTTAAAAAGCAGGCCGACATAGTAATTTATATAAATGAAACCCCGGCAATTGTCATAGAGACAAAAAGGCTTCAGCATAGGCTGCGTGGCGAGGATGCCAACCAGGCTTTGTCGTATGCCCAATTATTGGATCCGCCGGCGCCAATTGCAATTTTAACGAACGGAAGGCATTGGGAAGTCTACAAATTGCTTGACGACAGCATAGGTGGATTAGAAGAGATTCCGGAACCAACGGATTTATTATCGGTCGTTTCTTCTTTCAGAGGCTACCCTGTGGAACCTGGCAGAAGAGAAGCGGCGGAGCGCCTGTTACTGACCCTGGAGAACAAAAACAAACTTATGGATGCTTTTGAAAGATGTCGTCAGATCCTTGCGAAAGAGGGATTAATCGCTGAATCGGCATTTGATGAGCTAACAAAGATTCTTGTATGTAAGTTTAATGAAGAAAAGCGTTTTGCAGAAGGACTTGGCGCATACCGATTTTCATCGAGATGGCTATTGGGAACCGGACCTCTTGCAGGCCTTTATGAGATGTTCGCTGACGCTAAGACAAAATTCAACGTTTTTCCTTCCAACACACAAATTCAAATAAGAAATAACGAAACGGCGAAAGACATTGTTGAAACGCTTGAGGGGTTTGGCTTTTACGGATATAAAACGCCTGTCGGACTGGCTGGCGCAGGCGGTGATATAGTAGGATCGGTTTACGAGACATTTCTGGTCGGGACGCTTAGGGGTGACTTGGGACAGTACCTGACCCCCAGGCAGCTAGTGGACTTCATGGTGGAAATTGCGGATATCCAGATTGGAGAAAGGGTGCTGGATCTTACTTGTGGCAGCGGAGGCTTTGTAATCAGGGCTTTCTCAGAAGTTAGAAAAAAAATTAAGGCCCTAAAGATTGACAGTGAGCATAAAGAAAGCTTAATAAAGGACCTGGTGACAAATCATCTGTGGGGAGTAGACATAAATCCAAGGCTGGCAACCCTATGCCGCATCAACATGATTTTGCATGGAGATGGCTACGAGCATATTTATACTGGCGACGCAATAAGGGATGATATTCTCCAAAACTCGAACGGAAGGCTGGTTGATTTAAAAGCCGTCGAACGCGGCGAATTGCCGAAATTCGATGTGATACTCATGAATCCTCCGTTCAACCTGCCGTATGAAGACGGAAATGTTTTAAATCGTTATGAATTGGGACGCGGGAAATCTGCTCAAGGCTCTGATTATTTATTATTGGAAAGGGCTCTAAAAGTCTTAAAAGAGAACTCGGGGCGCCTATTAATAATTATGCCCCATGGAGTTGCCAGCGGCGTGTCGGAAAAGGAAATACGGGATTTTATTAAGGGCAAAGCCAGGATAAAGGGATGTATAAGCTTGCCCGTCGGCGGATTTAAACCTTTTGGCGGTTCAAATGCACGAACCTGCATTTTAATTTTAACGAAAGAAGAAAAAGAAAACAAAAAAAGGTTTTTAGCCCAAGCAGAGCAATTAGGATATGATATTACGACAAAAGTTTATCGGGAAATCGAAACGAATGACTTATTGGAAATATCGGACCATTATTCTGCTTTAAAGGGAGCCGGGATGGCAACAGGGCTTCTAAAGGATACGCCCTTGGTCCTTACCATAGAGGAAGACGCCGCAAATTCAATCGAGACGATTGACGCCGGGGCTGCATATACTTCGCTTCTGCATTCATTAGGCGGTACATTTGAAGAAAAGAGATTAGGAGATTATGTAGATGTAATAGCTAAATCTATTACACCCTCCGGACAAAAATATAATAGTCAAATTTTTGAGTATGTTGATCTAAGGGAAGTTGATGAGATTTATGGCAGTATTTTAAAAACAAGAGTTTTGAAAGGGAGTGAAATAGGAAGCAGTAAGAATCGATTCCAGAAATGGGATATCTTATTTGCTAAAATAATGCCCAGTTTGGCGAACAAGAAAGTTGCGCTAGTGGCACAGGATGTCACTAACGCAGTTGCGTCTACAGAATTTTTGGTTTTAAGGAAAAAACCAAACGCGGATATTAATCTATATTATTTATTTAGAGCATTGCGCTCTGACCATTTTACACGGCAGGCTGTCGCAAATGTTACCGGCGATACCGGCCGCCAGAGAATAACTCCGGCAAAGCTACTCGATTTCAAAATAATAGTACCGCCAAAGGAACTTCAAGATAAAATCGGAATAGAAGTGGAAAAAGAATTTACCTTGCGCACTCTCGCCTGTGAACAGGCAAAGCTGGTGGAGGACGAAGCAGCTGCAATTTTAGGACGCTCAACGCTTCGAACCGAAAAGCTGGCTTCAAATGCCACAAAGAGAATAAAAAAATAAAGCAATGCTCCGCGCCGTGCTGGCCGAAGCCGATTTACTGGCCTCCGGCGATGCCCTGAAAGGAGACTTCACCGATTCTGTCGTAAAAGCGTATGATAAAGTCCAGGAAATGAAATTCCTTCTCCTGGGCATAGTGCTATTCCTCATCCTATTGGTCGCAGTCTTTCTGGTAATGAAAAAAAGAAGACAACGGGAATAATCCGGCCGGTAGCACGCCCAATATCCCTCGTCTCTATAGCGGAGACGGGGGTTTTTTATCGGCAGCGACCGTACAAAATAGTCACAAGAAAAGATTTTATATGTGCAGAAAATTATGGTAGACTAAGAAACGATAATCCTTTACGAAGGTTGCTGCACTTATAATGAAAATAGACTTCATAGAGAGGGAAAACAAATATGCCGGAAAAATTCAAATATCAACCTCCAAAGAACGGATACCCCGAATGGAACAACAATCCGGAGATCTATCAATTGAACCGGATGGAGGCCCATGCGGCCCTGATGCCGTATGACACAGTGGAGGAAGCCCTTAGAGGGGACAAGGATGCGTCGCCGTATACGGTTTCATTGAATGGCGACTGGAAGTTTCACTTTTCAGAGAATCCCGAAAAAAGAATCAAGAATTTCTACGAAACGGATTATGACTGCAGCGGATGGGATACTATCGCCGTGCCAGGCAACTGGCAGCTTCAGGGATATGATTATCCTCAGTACACCAATGTAAAATATCCCTGGGACGGGAAGGAAGACATTAAACCGCCTTTTGCCCCGGTGGAATACAACCCGGTGGGGTCGTATGCAAGAACCTTTTCCCTTCCGGAGGGATGGAAGGGACAGCCCGTCTACCTCAGCTTCCAGGGCGTGGAATCCGCGTTCTACGTATGGGTGAACGGAGAGCTGGCAGGATACAGTGAAGACACCTTTACCCCTGCCGAGTTTGATATCACGCCGTACCTTGCCGCGGGGGAAAACAAGCTTGCGGTTGAGGTATACCGGTGGAGCGATGCCAGCTGGCTGGAGGACCAGGATTTCTGGAGGCTGAGCGGAATCTTCCGGGACGTATACCTCTATTCCACCCCCGACCTGCATATTTACGATTTCTTTGTTACCACGGAACTGGATGAAAAGATGGAAAATGCGGAATTGAAAATAAAAGCCAAGCTGACGAATTACTTTGAAAAGAAAACCGGCCGTCTGGCCGTGGAAGCGCTGCTTTACGATGCGGGTGGGGCGCAGGTATTCGACAGGCCGGCGGCAGCGGAGGCGTGCCTTGACAACACGGGCGTATATTCGGCCGAGCTGGCGAAACGGGTTAAGAAGCCGCTGAAATGGAGCGCCGAGCATCCCAACCTGTACACCCTTGTGCTCTGCCTGAAGGATGAAAAAGGGAAGCTGATTGAAACGGAGAGCTGTAAGGTGGGCTTCCGGAAATTTGAAATCAAGGGCGGCTTGCTGAAGCTCAATAACGAGCGAATCGTTTTCAAGGGCGTCAACCGGCATGAGTTCAGCTGCGACAAGGGAAGGGCGATCGGAAAGGAAGAGATGCTGAAGGACATTCTCCTTATGAAGCAGCATAATATCAACGCGGTGCGTACCTCGCATTATCCCAATCACCCGTATTGGTATGAACTCTGCGACGAGTACGGCATCTACCTGATCGATGAAACCAACCTGGAGACCCACGGCACATGGGGTTACCTGCAGCATGGCAAGGAGGCGGACGGCAACGTGCCCGGCAGCAAGCCGGAGTGGACGGGCGCCGTTATCGACCGGGCCAATTCGATGCTGCAAAGGGACAAGAATCATCCTTCGGTATTGATCTGGTCCCTTGGAAATGAGTCTTACGGCGGAGAAAACTTTGTGAAAATGCATGACTTTTTCCGGGAGAAGGACCCGGCGAGAATCGTGCATTATGAGGGCGTCTTCCACCACAGGGTGTCCGAAGCGGCTTCCGATGTGGAAAGCCAGATGTATGCAAAGGTCGAGGCACTGGAGCAGTACGCCCTCCTGCAGTATGAGAAGCCTTTCATCCTGTGCGAATACAGCCATGCCATGGGGAATTCCTGCGGAAATCTGTACAAGTACTGCGAGCTGTTCGATAAGTATCCCAAGCTTCAGGGCGGCTTTATCTGGGATTGGATTGACCAGGCGATCCGGACAAAAACATCGGAGGGAGCGGAATACCTGGCATACGGCGGAGATTTCGGCGACACGCCCAATGATGGGAATTTCTGCGGGAACGGCCTGATTTTTGCCGACAGGACCCTTTCGCCCAAGCTGTTTGAAGTGAAAAAATGCTACCAGAATGTAAAGATATCGGCGGATGAACTGAACGCAGGGAAGCTCAGGGTCGCAAATAAGAACCTGTTCACGGACCTGAGCGAATACCGGATGGCCTGGGAGCTCTCCAGGAACGGGGAAACGGTCTCGGAAGGGACCGGAATTCTGGAGGTCGGACCCGGTTCGGAGGAGCTTGTCTCATTGCCCTGTCCGATGCCGGAAAAATGCAGTGAAGGGGAAGAATACTGGCTGACCATTAAGCTGTTGCTGAAGGAAGACGCGAAATGGGCGAAAAAAGACCATGAAGTAGCCTTTGAACAGGTTAAACTGCCTGTACCCGTAGCCGTTTGCTGCAAGCAGGAATCGGAAACCAACACGGCTTCACTCACCGTGGAGGAGAGCGAAGAGGCAATCGAAATTAGCGGACAGGACTTTGTGGTCCGGTTCCGGAAGGATTCGGGCGATCTCGTCTCGTACGTGCATAAAGGGGTTGAGCTCTTGAAGGCGCCTCCTGCGCCGAATTTCTGGAGGGCCTATACCGATAACGACAGGGGAAACGGCATGAATCTCAGGTGCGCTACGTGGAGAGAGGCAGGGAAAAACAGAAAACTCCTGTACCTACACCTGGATAAGCTTAATGGCAGAATAAGTATAGAAGCGGAATATATGCTCCCGACATCGATACCTTCCATATGCAGGGTTTGTTATACGGTTCTGGCGGACGGGCAGATTCAGGTAAGGGAAGAATTGACGCCGGGAGAAGGACTGCCGGAAATCCCGGAATTCGGAATGCTGTTTATTCTGGACAAGGACTTTGACCAGATGAAATGGTACGGGAAGGGTCCCCATGAAAATTACTGGGACAGGGCCACTGGAGCAAAGCTCGGTATCCATGAAGGAAGGGTCCGGGAGCAGCTGGTGCCTTATCTCAGACCACAGGAGTGCGGCAACAGGACGGAGGTCAGATGGATGACGCTTGCCGGCCGGGACGGGATCGGACTGAAGGTAAGCGGAATACCCGTCGTTGAGGCGAATGCGCTGCCCTATACGCCGGAGGAACTGGAGAGCAGCGATCACGCATACAAGCTTCCGAAAAGCGAGAAGGTCGCTTTGAGAATCAATTATAAACAGATGGGGGTTGGCGGGGATGATTCCTGGGGCGCAAAAACCCATCCCGAGTTTACGCTTTTTGCAAACCGAAGCTATTCCCATAGCTTTATCTTGAAAGGGATTTGAAACAGTCGCGGAGGCCGGAGCGCCTTATTCTGTGGTATAATAAAGCATGGGCGGTTTGCTGCGACGAGGAGGATGAGAATGACGAATGAGATCATTTTTTTAATAGAGGAATCGGCAGAAGGCGGGTATGAGGCTCGTGCCATAGGTCACTCCATATTTACCGAAGGAGAGACCTACGATGAGGTTAAAGCAAGTATAAAAGAAGCGATCAAGTGCCATTTCGAAGAAGGAGATGCTCCACACCTTATTCGTTTACATTTCGTAAAGGATGAGGTGCTGGCAATATGAGAATTCCAAGGGATGTCGGCGGTTCCGAATTGGTTGCAGCGCTGTCGAAGCTGGGGTAACATTATTACACGCGAATCAATAGAGAAGTTGAAATGATTATTTTTCTATCAATATTTTGCACAAAATGGGTAAAGGAGTAGAACAATGAACGAAAAAATCGCTCAAACGCCTCCAATGGGATGGAACAGCTGGGATTGCTATGGCGCCAGCGTTACGGAAGAGGAAGTAAGGGCCAATGCGGAATATATGGCGAAGAACATGAAGGAGTTCGGCTGGGAATACGTTATAGTGGATATACAGTGGTATGAGCCCAATGCAAAACTATCCTTCTACAACAAATTTACGCCCCTCGAAATGGATGGATATTCAAGGCTGATTCCGGCCGTGAACCGCTTTCCATCTTCAGCAGGCGGCAAGGGGTTCAAGCCGCTGGCAGATTATGTCCATGGATTGGGCTTGAAATTCGGAATACATATTATGAGAGGCATCCCGCGTCAGGCGGCCCACGCCAATACCCCGATCCTTGGCACCACCGCAAGAGCGAGGGAAATAGCCCATGCCAGCTCCATCTGCCCCTGGAATACCGACATGTACGGCATTGATACATCCCGGGAAGGCGCTCAGGCTTACTATGATTCGTTAATCCAGTTGTATGCGTCCTGGGGAGTGGATTATATCAAAGTGGACGACATGTCCAGGCCCTATTGCCTCGGAGAAGTCGAACTGCTCCGCTACGCCATCGACAAAAGCGGGAGGGATATCGTCCTCAGCCTTTCACCGGGACCTGCCCCGATCGAATATGCGGAGCATATGAAAAAGCACGCCAACCTGTGGAGAATGACGGATGACTACTGGGATCAGTGGGGCTATCTCAACGATATGTTTGACCGGTGCAACCAGTGGGCTCCCCACGTGGGGCCCGGACACTGGCCGGATGCCGACATGCTGCCCCTCGGGCACATTGCCCTGCGTTCCTGCGAGCACGGCGTCGGAGACCGGTGGACCCGGTTCAGCAGGGACGAGCAGATCACCATGATGACGCTCTGGTGCATTTTCCGGTCTCCCCTCATGGTCGGCTGCGAGCTCCGGGACAATGACGAGTGGACGCTTTCCATCCTGACCAATCCGGAAGTAATCCGGGTTTTGAAGCATTCCCATTCCGCCCGCCAGCTGTACCGCCGCGGACACTTCAATTCGGACGTGGCCTGGATGGCAGCCGACGAGGATGGCAGCACCTACCTTGCCGTATTTAATACGGGAACTGTGGAGAGTAATATGGAAACCCAGCATGCCATGCTGGGCCTGGAAGGCGGCTGTATGGTAAGGGATCTGTGGGCCCGTGAGGATCTGGGCGTCAAGACCGGCTCCGTTGCCGTAAAGGTACCTTCCCACGGCGCAAGGCTGCTCAAATTGACAAAGGTTTAACCGTCCGCTATTTGCCATCCCCATCCTTGAAACGGCCGGGGGTGCTCTGGCGGTCGGTTTTAAAATCGGAAGGCGATTTGCCGGTTATCGTTTTAAACATCCTGCTGAAATAGAACTGATCCGAATAGCCCACAATTTCGGAAATTTCTCTTACGGAGAGGTTGCCTTCGGACAGGATCAGCTCTTTTGCCTTTTCGATTCTTAAATTCGTAAGGTACTCCATGGGGGATACTCCCTGCACATTTTTAAAGGCACGGCTCAAATAAGCCGGATGCATGCCGACCATTTTAGCGATATCATTGATCGTAACCGGGCCGGAATAGGAGGCGTTAAGGCAGGCGACCACCTTGTTGATGACGTCTTTGCCGAAGTCGCTTCCTGCCGCGCGGGCGGACGGCGCAAAGAACTGCTCGAAAATGAAGCTCAAGCCTTGCTGAAGAGCGGCATAGTCCTTCGAGGACGAAAGCACTTCCTCCGTTTCCAGCTCCGGATCGGAGAGGAACTGGAACTGCTGGAGGCTTGCCTTCTGGCACAATTTCAGGATATATTTCAATGAATTTTCAATTTGGCTTTGCGCAAAGCGGTTTTCCTCCCAATGCTTCAACAGCTTTCCTATTTCTTTAAGGAACAACTGCTTTTGATTGTTCTGTACGTATGTCATGAGCCTTTTTTCCAGAGAAGAGTCCATTACCGGATTACCGCCTCCGTAAACCGCTCCCGGGGCGCCGTTGAAAAATACCTCCGGCTTCCCGTAGATCAAATGCTTCCGCAGGAACGCCCGGACAAGCTGGGTTTCGATTCCGATGTCGCTTATGCTGCCCAACTGGCGGCTGGCAGCGATGGATACAGCAATATCGGAGGAAGCGAAGCAAAGCTGGAGGGAGGAAATAAAATCGGTAAGGGAAAAGGTGGAAGGGTCCGATATCCCGAGTATGACCACCAGTTCATTGAAGCTTTTTCCGTCGAAGATCCAATAACGGTTTCCGGCGCCGATCCGGGACGACAGAAGGCTTTCCGGATCGTGTGCGGACCAGTAGCTGTTGAAAGGGCTGGCGTAGTTGATGACCAGATTGCTGTACGGGCCGGCGTTGAGCAGCACGGAAAAGAAGGCTTCGCAAGCCGGTGCGTCCTTGGTGCGGACGGGGGTGCTTCCACTGGAATTTAAAATACTCTGTATCAGCGCCTTATCGCTTTCCGCTCTTTTTTGCGAAAGCTCGGTCCGGAGCTTTTGGACGATTTCGTCGATTTCCTCCTGCCGGACCGGCTTCAGAAGGTAATCGGAGACATTCAGCTTCATCGCCTGCCGGGCGTATTCAAATTCGTCGTAGCCGCTGATAATGACGAAATGCAGCCCGGGGTTCGTTTCCCGGACCCTGGCGATGAGCTGCAGCCCGTCGATGACCGGCATGCGGATGTCTGTGAAGACAATGTCCGGGCGAAGGGCTTCGATCAGCGCCAATGCGGATTGGCCGTCGGTCGCCTCTCCAACGACTTCTATATCGGGAGCCGAACGCAGGATTTTTTCCCGGATATTCCGGAGAATAAGGGGCTTATCCTCAGCGATAACGACTTTCACTATTTTAACGACCTCCTATGGCGGCAAGGGTACTGCCGAACGTTACTCTGCATCCGGCGGGCTGCAGGTTTTCGATTTCAAAAACGGCGTCGGTGCCGAAGTGAATGGCAAGGCGCGCGTAAATATTCAGCAGTCCCATCCCGCCGATGGCGAGATTTTCCTGGAAATTGCCTTCTTCCAGATTGGAGCGGTATTCCTGCACATGGCTTCGGATTTTTCGGAGAGCGGCTTCGTCAATGCCGGAGCCATTGTCCTCCACGGACAGGTACCATCTGCCGTTCTCCGTACGGCCCGCGATCCGGATCCGCCAGGGAGGGAGAATGCTCTCCAGCCCATGGGTGATGCAGTTTTCGGCCAGGGGCTGGAGCGTGAGCTTCGGAACGGATATGCCGTAGAATTCCTCCGGAATCTGCAGTTCATAGTCCAGGCTGCCTTCGTAAGGGACCTTCATCAATTCCAGATAGTTGACGGCATGAGTAATTTCATCCTTCAAGGGAACGACAGAGCTTGCGGACGAGGTGGTGTACCGCAGCATGTCCGCCAACTGGTTGCACATCCTGGTGGTGGCGCTGCTCCCATAGTGCTCTCCTGCGGCGCTGATCGCGTTGAGGGTATTAAACAAGAAATGCGGGTTCATCTGGGCCTGCAGCGCGAGAAAATGGGCGTTGGATTCCTTGATGCGGGATTCGTACACCTTGTTGATGGAGTCCTTGAGGGTCTTGAACATATTTTCAAAAGATTCGTTCAGCATCCGGAATTCGTCATTTTCTTCGTGAGGCACCGGCAGGTTCAAATTTTCAAGGTTGACGTCCTCCACGGTGGCAATCAGCTTCTTCAGTGGTTTTGTCATTCTGCTGGTAAGAATGAAGAAGGTGACCAGGATGGCGGACAGAATGGTCACGGCGAACAGGAGGGTCAGGTTCCGGTAGAAACCGAACTGCTTCTCCAATACGGTTTCTTTGCTTATGAGCGCTACCTTCCAGCCCGTATAATCCGACTGATGGTATGCGTACAGCAGATGGCCGGACTTCCCTTTGATCCGCCCGGAGCCATCGGGGGCCGGGCCGGTTTCCCGGAAAACCGTCAGTGGTTCGAAGCCGTTGCGGTCCACCTGGTAGCGGTCCTCGCCGAAGGGATATAAAATCCGGCCGTCGCTGTTATAGATGACGATCTGGCTGGTGTTCGCCTTGGTATCGATTTCGCAGAGCTTTTCCAGGGAGGAGTAGGGAAGCTGTATTTCAAAAACGGCATAGTCGATGTTGGAAATGTTGACAAATTTCCGGTACAGGGAGATGACAATGTTTTTCGCGTCGGACCAGTCGCTGACGTGGGGATACACGATGTCCATATTTTTGCCGGCGGGGATCAGGTTCTCGTACCATTTGGCGTCGTAAATCTTCCGGCGGATTTTTTCGGTGCTGTTGTCATACAGACCGGCGTAAAAGAAAAAATGCTTTTTGGAGTTGAAAACCGCAATTTTGGTTGCTTTGGGGATATAGTTGAAAATCTGCTGGAGGATTTTGCGGACGGAGGTATCGTAGGAAAGCATGTCGGCGTCGTCGATATCCGGGTTGAAATTCAGCTCGTAGATGATGTTCTGGAGCTCTTCGTCGTTTACCGTGTTGGAGGCGGCGATGTCCATCTGCTTGAAGAGCTCGTCAATCCGGCTCGATATGGTCTGGGCGATCTGCCGGGAGGATTCGAATTCCGCGCTCAGAAACCGCTCGGCAGAGTAGGTATAAAAGGCAGAGGAAAGCAGCATCATCATAATGACAAGGATGATGGAGAGGCGAATGAAAAGCCTTTGTTGAAAACTCAGTTTTTTAAACATTCGGACTTCCCCGGCGTCAAAATTCTATTTCAAGTATAGCATATCCGGGCGCGACTTCAATTGCCTTTTCGCGGAAGGCTGTTCCGCCGTACGTGCGGCGCATTGACTTGCGCCCCGGATCGGATATACAATGAAACCGGATGGTGGAAATCCGATACGGTCGATAGTGGGAGAAATTTTATGAGAGCTTCCTGTTTTCGAATTACGGGGATCGTTGTGTCCCTTCTGCTTTTTTTGTCCGCGTGGGGCTGCGCGGTGGCCGGGCCGTCCGGGAATGCCGCCCCGGTTCCCGCTTCCGCCGCGGAAACGGAAACGCGGGCGGAGGAGCCTGCCACCGTTTCCATCGGGATGGCCTACAGTTGGATCGGATGGGGCGGTTTTAAGGACATTACGGACAAATATCAGCGGGTGACGGACAACAAAATCGAAATCCAGGCCTTTGACGACGCTCAGGTGGATCAGTTGATCATGGCCCGGATTGCATCGGGAGACGTATGGGATATTATCATCCGGTTTCCGGGAGCGATCGGACGGAAATACAACCCGCCGGCCAATTTCGTGGATCTTTCGGCGGAGCCCTGGGTGTCGAGGGTGGCGGAAGACCGCCTCCCGAGCCTCACCTACGACGGGAAAATCTACTGCGCCCCCTTTTCCGGCGGCGCGGGGGTAGGGATCCTCTACAACAAAAAAATATTCCGGGAGATGGGACTGTCCGTTCCCGGAACATACGAGGAATTCGACCGGGCCTGCGCGGCGATCAAGGCCGGGGGCATCGTCCCCATCTACATGGCGGCGAAGGATAGCTGGCCCGTCGTGCAGCTCATCGGAAGCGAGTTCGCCCAAATGTGGAACCGGGACAGGGACCTCCTGGACAACCTGAACCGGAACGAGACCAACTGGTCCAAAGCGGGGTTGGTCGAGTACCTGAAACGGATCGACGGCTATGTGAAAAAGGGGTATTTCAACGAGGACATGGCTGCGGCGACCTATGACATGCAGCTGGAGGCGCTGGCCGGGGGCAAGGCGGCCATGGCCTTCCAGGGTTCCTGGGCGGGGCAGGAGATGGAAAAGCGGTATCCCGGCTCGACGCAGGACATGGGGGAGCTGGGAGGGCTTTCTCCGGATGGGAAGGCCGTCTATGAAGTAGGCTGGGAGGGCGGCATGTACATTTCCAATAAAAGCGTCAATATTGACACGGCCAAAAATTTCATCCGGTTCTGGTGCGAGCCGGAGCAACTGGAGTATTATTACGGGCGGAAAGCGTCCATTGCCTCTTTTAAAGACGTAACGGTGGGAAAACTGGACGGATGCACGGCGGACGTGGTTGCGGCGGTAAAGGCCGGAAACACCAGCGCCCATTGGAACGACGTGTATGTCATTCCTTATACGGAGGAATTCGATGCGATTCTTTCTTCCTTGCTGTTCCAGAAAAAGACGCCGGAGGAAGTGGCCGCCGATTGGGACCGGTATTGCAGCAGGATGGGGAAGCAGATGAATTTTCCCGGCTTTTAGCCGGTTCCGTCCTGCATTTGGGCCTGTTGGGGAAATGATTCTCCACAGGCTCTTTTTCATATACGCTCCTTTCTGTCCGCGTTTTTTCCCGGAGCCCTCCTCCAGGTAAAAAATCCACATGCGGAAAAGTCAATTTTGTGCATTCGTTTCGGTAAAAGGAGGAGGTATAGTTGAATTACGGTACCGTACCTATTACAAACCTATTACAAAAATCTCACCGATTATTCTAAGGAGGTCAAGTTATGAAATTTTCCAAAATCCTGGTGACGGCTCTGTTGGTCATAGGCATGCTGGTATCCGCAGTCGGCTGCGGAGGAACCGCTTCAAACACCGGAGAACAACCGGCAGCTTCTTCCGCAGAAACGGCCGCGGCTTCCACCGCCGCTTCGACACCCGATTCCGCCGGGCCGGTGACCCTTTCCATCCTTGCCGGACAGTCCACTTCGGATGCCGGTATTGAAGACATGATCGACAAAGCGCTGGCGAAAAAATATCCGAACATCAAGCTGCAGTGGGAAACCGTGGACTGGGGAAAGGATTTCCAGCCTAAAATGCAGCAGTATCTGCAGTCCGGCCTGCCGGATATCCTGGTAGGAAAGGCCCAGGACATTGCCACCTACGGTTCCATGGGCAAGCTGGCGGATCTGACGGGGAAGCCCTATCTGTCCAATGTCCTTGATGCGGCGCTTCCCGGCGTCACCATTGACGGGAAGACCTACGGAGTCGTATACAATGCGCTGTACCAGGGCGTCTACTACAACCGGAAGATTTTCAAGGAAAACGGTCTTACCATTCCGAACACACTGGATGAGCTGCAGGCCATCATCGACAAGCTGAACGCAAAAGGAATCACTCCCTTTGCAACCCATTTTGTGGACACCTGGAGCATCGGCAACATTACGATGCAGTTTGCCATCAATGACGTATTCAACAAGACCCCCGACTGGGGCGACCAGCTGCGCGCAAACAAGGTATCCTTTGCGGCCTCGGCGGAATATAAGAAATGCTATGAGTACAACAAGCTGATTTATGACAACACCTGGAAGGACGAAACCTTTGCCCTCGCACAGACGGACTGCGACGCAAGAATGGTTCAGGGCAAAGCGGCCATGAAGGTTTCCGGCTCCTGGTCCATCCAGAACTTCATGAACGTGGACAAGGACTTTGATTTCGGCATCTTCCCCTTCCCGAACCAAACCGGTGACGCAAAGCTTATTTTCGAGCCCAACATGACCTGGATGAAGAGTGCCGACACCAAGAATTCGGATGCGGTGGACAAGGTTTTCGACGTGCTCACCGGCGACAAGGACCTGGCGGTTGAGATTTACAACTTCACCAAAACGGCTTCCATGCTGAAGAATGTAAGCCCCACCTTCCAGAACGCAAGCCAGCCGGACATCGACAAGTATGCTGCCGACGGCAAGATCGTGGACGCCAACTCGGGCAATAACCAATTGAAGTGGGGCGGCTTCCAGGAGGAAAACGCAAAGGACATCGCGGCCTGGCTGCAGGGAACGGAAACGCTGGAGCAGGCGCTGAAGGCGTCGGATGACCGAAAGGACAACAGCAAGCCGTAACCCGGGATTCATTATCATACCGGCTTAAAGGCAAAGGGGGAATAATGCGGTCTGATTATTCCCCCTTTTTTTCAAAAGGAGACGAAATCATGCATCGGAATTCATTAAATCGTTCCACCGCCCTGCAGTTTGCTTCCCTGGTTCTTCCGGGGTTGATCATTTTCACCATAGGCCTCATTCTTCCCATGTTCATGTCCCTGGGCTATTCCTTTACGAGTTGGAACGGGATGACCGAGGAAAAGCCCTTTGTTGGCTTTGAGAACTATACCAGGTTTTTTACCGATCCCTACGTCGGAAACGCCTGGGTTTTCACAATAAAGTTTACGATCTGGAACACCGTTATCCAAAACGTATTTGCACTGCTTCTGGCAGTCGCCCTCGACAGCTCCGTCAAGGGAAAGAAGCTCTACCGGACCGTGTTTTTCATGCCGTGCCTGATCAGCGCGGTGATTGCGGGCTTCATCTGGCTCCGGATGTTTTCCAACATCCTGCCTGCCCTCAACAACCTGCTGGGGACGGACATCAATTTTCTCCTGTTTGGGAGCGGGAAAACCGTCCTGTCCGGATTCCTCATCGCCAACAACTGGCAGTGGATCGGATACTGGATGCTGATCTACCTGGCAGCTCTTCAATCGATTCCGGCGGAGCTGTACGAAGCCGCCCGGATTGACGGGGCAGGGCCCGTCCGCAAGTTTGTCCGCATTACGATTCCCATGCTGGCGCCCGCGTTTACGATCTGTATCGTCGGTATTACCACCGGCTCGCTGAAGGTCTACGAGCTGCTGGTTTCATCCACCCAGGGCGGACCGGGGCGGGCTTCGACGTCCATCATCTACCTCATTTACAATACGGCCATCAGCGGGCGGCAGTACGGCTACGGCTCCGCAATGTCCATCCTTCTCGTTCTGGCATTACTGACCGTGGCCGTATTCCAGCTCGGACTGCTTCGCAAAAGGGAGGTGCAGCTGTAATGGAGACAAGGAAGACTTCTTTTGGAACGGCGGCTTTACAGGTGTTTCTGACGATCATGGCCGCTTTGTTTTTTGCACCCATCCTGATTATCATCAACTATTCCTTCAAAACTAAAAGGGAGCTTTTGCTAAGCAATCCGCTGGCCCTGCCGGAGGGGCTGTACTGGGAGAACTACGCCAGTGCGTTCCGAAAGCTGAATCTGGTTACTACCTTCGCGAACACTTTTTTGTATACGGCGGTTTCCGTCGCGATCCTCGCCCTGCTGTGCGGAGCGGCGGCCTGGGCGATCGCCCGGCGCAAGGATAAATTCTTCAGGTTCAGCTACGTGTATTTCCTGGTGGGGATTCTGATTCCCTATCAGGCGCTGTTTCTTCCGATTTATATCATCGGCTACAAATCCGGGCTGGTCAATACCCGGGTCGGAATCATCCTGATGTATATCGCAACAGGAATGTCCTTCGGGGTCTTTCTCATGACCAGCTTCATGAAGACGGTCCCCCTGGAACTGGAGGAAGCGGCCAAAATAGACGGCTGTTCCATCTACCGGACCTATTTTTCCATCGTGATGCCGCTCTTGAAGCCGGCAATGGCCACCCTGGTCATCATGCAGGCCTTCCAGACCTGGAACGACTATCTGATGGCGAGCCTTTACGTCAGCAAAAAAGATCTGAAGACGCTGACGGTGGCTATGCAGGCGCTGTTTTCCCAGCAGACCAGCGATTATTCCACCGCGCTTGCCGCCATCGTACTGTCCGTATTGCCCGTGGCCATTCTGTTTATTTCTCTACAGAAGTATTTTATCAAGGGAATGACGGTGGGGGCGGTAAAAGGATGAGCACCGTTAACGGCCAGGGGATATAAAACGGGCAGAACGGCGGCAGAATGGCCCTTCGACGATGTGCAAAAAAAAGAGCAAAAATACTATATATAGTTGAACAACTTTTGATTGACCCAATATATCGTGAGTGATATAATGTATTTGAAATTAGCAGGCATTGCTAAAATACATGATTACATACAAGAGGATAAAGGGTTATGACAGAGTACAAAAGGCTGCTCCTTTCTGTAATATCCGTATCGTAGATCATTCGCCATATTCTCAAACCTCCACGAAAGGAATAGGTTGTTTTCGGCCTATTCCTTTCCGGCTCGTAAGCTGTATGAAATAAAATTCAATAATACTACTGAAAAGACGAAGGGAGCACGAAAATTATGATTACCAAGATACGAAAGAGAGACGGAAGGGAAGCCCCCTTTAATATAGAAAAGATTGCGAACGCAATCAATAAAGCGCTGAACGCAACGGGCGGCAGGGATTATGAAACGGCCCTGAAGCTTGCGGAAAGAGTCGTTGACTATCTTGAGAAAAATCTGCGGAATAAGGCTCCCACTGTTGAAGAAATCCAGGATGCGGTGGAGCGGGTCCTCATTGAAGCGGGACACGCCCGCACGGCGAAGGAATTCATCCTTTACAGGGCCGAGAGGACGCGGATCCGCGAGATGGATACCCGCCTGATGAGGGTGTTTGAAGAACTGACCTTCAAGGATGCCAAGGACAACGACCTGAAGCGGGAGAACGCCAACATCGACGGCGACACCGCCATGGGCACCATGCTCAAATACGGCTCCGAGAGCGCAAAGCAGTTCTATGAAATGTTTGTTATTGATCCGAAATATACGGCGGCTCACAAGGAAGGCGACATCCATATCCATGACATGGACTTTCTTGCGCTGACGACCACCTGCTGCCAGATTGATCTGGACCGGTTGTTCCAGCACGGCTTCAGCACCGGGCACGGGATTCTCAGGGCGCCCAACGACATCCACAGCTTTTCGGCGCTGGCCTGTATTGCCATTCAGTCCAACCAGAACGACCAGCACGGGGGACAAAGCATTCCCAATTTCGACTATGCCATGGGCAAGGGCGTTGCCAAAACCTATGTGAAGCTATACAGGCAGAACCTTTTAAAGGCGTTTGAACTGCTGGCGGAAGGCCGCAGCATCGAAGCCGAGGTCCTGGGCGTTTTCGACAAGATGGGCAAGGAGAAGAACCTGGTTCCGACCCTGAATCTGCGGGACGGATACACCAAGCATGAAACGGCCCTTCTCAAGGGCATTGTCGGGGACGACGCCATCATTGCGAAAGCGCAGGAGTTCGCCCGCAAAAAGGCCGAGACGGAAACGGACCGCAATACCTTCCAGGCAATGGAGGCGTTCGTGCACAACCTGAACACCATGCACAGCCGGGCCGGGGCGCAGACGCCCTTCAGCTCCATCAACTACGGAATGGACACGTCGCCGGAAGGCCGGATGGTTATCAAGAATATCCTGCTTGCGACGGAAGCGGGCCTTGGCAACGGAGAAACGCCGATTTTCCCCATTCATATCTTCCGGGTAAAGGACGGGATCAATTTCAACGAGGGAGAGCCGAACTACGACCTGTTCAAGCTGGCCTGCAGGGTCAGCGCCAAGCGGCTTTTCCCGAACTTCTCGTTCCAGGACGCGCCGTACAATTTGAAATATTACAAGCCGGGCCGCCCGGAGACGGAAATCGCCTACATGGGCTGCAGGACAAGAGTCGTCGGAAATGTGTACGACCCGTCCAGGGAAACGATCTTCGGGCGCGGCAATCTGAGCTTTACCACGATCAACCTGCCGAGGGTCGGCCTGAGAAGCAACAAAAACATCAATTTCTTCTTTGAGGAGCTGGACAAGAAAATCGACCTGGTGATCGGGCAGCTGCTTGAGCGGTTTGAAATACAGGCGCGCAAAAAGGTGAAGAATTTCCCGTTCCTGATGGGACAGGGCATCTGGATGGATTCGGAGAAGCTCGGTTGGGACGATGAAATACGCGAGGTGTTGAAGCACGGCACGCTGACCATGGGCTTCATCGGGCTGGCCGAATGCCTGAAGGCGCTGACCGGGAAGCACCACGGCGAATCCGAGGAAGCGCAGAATCTCGGCCTGGAAATTGTCGGGTACATGAGGAGGCGTATGGACGAAGCCAGCCGGAAATACGGAATGAACTTTACGCTCATTGCCACGCCGGCGGAAGGAACGTCGGGCAAGTTCGTCAAGCTTGACCGGAAAATGTTCGGCGTCATCGAAGGGGTCACGGACAGGGAATATTATACGAACAGCTTCCATGTACCGGTATATTTTGAAACCAACGCCTTTGAAAAGATCCGGCTGGAGGCCCCGTATCACGAGATGACCAACGCCGGCCATATTACCTACATTGAAATGGATGGGGACCCGACGCAGAACCTGGAAGCCTTTGAAAAGGTGATCCGTTATATGAAGGAATGCAATATCGGCTTCGGCTCGGTCAATCATCCGGTGGACAGGGACCCGGTCTGCGGATTTACCGGCATTATCGGCGACACCTGCCCGTCCTGCGGCAGAAGCGAGGACGAGATCCGTTTTGAAAGGATCCGCCGCATCACGGGGTATCTTGTGGGCACCGTGGAACGGTTCAACGATGCGAAACGGGCGGAGGAGAGAGACAGGGTCAAGCACTCGATGGGGGCGGCCGTATGAGCAGTATTGATATGAGAACGGATGTATGGGGACAAATCGGCGGGGCGGAAGGACAGGTGCACAGTCCGGCTTTACCGCTGCCTCCCACTGCGGGGCAGCCTGTTTATTCCATTATACCTCCCGTTGTACCGGAAACGAAGCCCGTAATCCTCCGGATTGCAGGCATTGTCAGGGAATCCATCGTCGATGGGCCGGGGATCCGGCTGACGGTTTTTACGCAGGGCTGCAAGCACCGCTGTCCCGGCTGCCACAATCCCCAGACCCATGATTTCGCAGGCGGCGAGCAGGTAGAAGCGGATACGATCCTGAGGCAGATCAAAAGAAACCCCCTGCTCGACGGAATCACGCTCAGCGGAGGGGAGCCGTTCGAACAGGCGGAGGCCTGCAGCGAGCTGGCGAGGGCGGTTCACGCATTGAAGCTGAATGTGATGATATACAGCGGATATACGTTTGAGGAGCTGCTGGCCGGTATGCCGGAGCGACCCGGGTGGAAGGCGCTGCTGGAAGAAACGGACATCCTGGTGGACGGACGGTTTGAGCTCGCACGCAAGAGCCTGATGCTGAAATTCCGGGGCTCGGAGAACCAGCGCATCCTGGATGTAAAAAAATCGTTAAAGGAAGGCAAGGCGGTTCTGGCAAATATATAGGAAACGGATAGGTGCTGCAAACGGAACACTGCAGTGCCTTTTTTATGGATTCCGAAGACTTTCCGGCGATTCCTGCGTATTATGGGTGGATTTGACATGGCACCGGATGAAATTATTTTATAAAATTTCTAATATACGGAACCTAATTCTGTTGCAACCCGTCTATTAGTATGCTTGTATTTTTATGCTTTATAAAAGGAGCTTGAGTACAACTTGGAAACGATTATTGAACTGAACAACCTGAGGAAGGTCTACAGGGTTGGAAATGAAAAGGTGGTTGCGCTGGACAACATCAACCTGAGCATAGGAAAGGGAGAGTTCTGCTGCCTTTTGGGGACTTCCGGCTCAGGCAAGTCCACCATGCTCAACATGATGGCCGGTCTTGAAAAGCCGACCAGGGGAACGATCCGGATCAAGGGCGAGGCCATCGAGAAGATGAACGAAAAAAAGCTGGCCCGCTTCCGGCAGGAGCATCTCGGCTTTGTGTTCCAGTCGTACAATCTTTTGCCGATGCTTACTGCGGTGGAGAATGTCGGTATGCCCCTCACGTTTAAGGGAATCTCCAAAACGAAAAGAGAAAAAAAGGCCAGGGACATGTTGAAAGCGGTCGGACTTTCGTCCCACGAAAAGCACAAGCCGTCCCAGATGAGCGGCGGCCAGCAGCAAAGGGTCGGCATCGCCAGGGCCTTTGTCGGCATGCCGGAAATCGTGTTTGCCGATGAGCCTACGGGGAACCTGGACTCCAAAACCACCAGGGAAGTCATGTCCCTGATCACCCAGATGGCGAGGGAGAACAACCAGACCCTGGTTATCGTGACCCACGATCTTGAAATAGCGAAGTATGCGGACAGGATCGTCCATATTCTGGACGGAAATATAGAAACAATAGAGATTATAAAGAAAGCCGGGGAGGTTTCAAATGAAGAGGTTGACAGTAATAGGAATGATTCTGGCGCTGTGCCTGCAGTTGTTTAGCGGTACGGTTGCATTCGGGGCGACACCTAATTTGAGGGTGACCTATGAATTGCCGGATAAAGAGACGGAGATTTTTGAGGGCGGCGAGTTCCAGCTGAATCTGAAATGTGAGAATTTGACCAGCCAGGAAATTACGGATGTCACGGTTGATATTAATGATGACGCGTCTTCATTTTACTGGTACCATTCGGCATCCTTCAGCCCGATAGCTGCTTCAACAACCAGGACGATTAATATTCCCAAACTGGTTTATGAGGGGAAAGGCAAATATCTTGCTTTGAAGTTTACATACAAGCTTGGCGGTACCGCTACATCAGAAGACTATGTCGTTTACATCAGTGAAGCTCATTCCAGCGATACGAGCTCAGGCGGTACGGGAGGCTCCGATACGTCCAAATTGATCCCGAAGCTCGGTACAGCCAGCGGGAACAGCATTCCGACCATTACTGCGGGCAATTCCCAGACGGTTACTTTCCCGATTAAAAACAGCAGCATCTATCAGGCGAAAAATATTACCATGACGCTTAAGATGGTTGACGAGGCGAAAGCGCCGCTCATCCTTGAAGACCTGGATCTCAGGCAGACGGCCGACCTGATAAATGGAAACGATATACTGCCGGTAACGTTCAATATCAGGATATTAAAAACAGCGCCGGATGGTCTATACGCATTAAAGCTCAACTATTCCTTCCAAAGTGCTTATAACTATGATTTTGAGCAATCCGAGACAGTGTATATCAGGGTAAAAAATGATAGTATCAGCCCCAAGCTTACGGTCGATAATGTTGTCGTCAGACAGGCAGCCGCAACTTCTTCCGGTATTACTCTGGATCTTAAATTGAAGAACATCGGCGGAATATCGGCCAAAGATATAAAAATAACGTTGAAAGGCCTAAAAAGCGGAGGTTTCACGACCCTTAACGCAACAGATGTAAAATATCTGAACAAAATAGAAGGCAATGGAAATGCAACGGTAAGCTACCAGCTGCAGTTGCCGGCTTCTTCCGCCACAGGCGCCAATGAGCTCTCGGTGAAAATGGATTACAAGGACGATACCGGAACGGCTTATTCCGATGAAAACCAGATCTTCGTCCCCATGGGGGAAGGGGAGGATACAAAGCCGTCCATTTCCTTTGACAAGATTTCTTCTCCCCAGGAAATTCTGACGGCAAACAAGGACTTTCAGATTTCGCTGGATTTGAAAAACAATGGCGGCACCGCGGCCAAAAACGTTAAAGTAACCATCACGACGGACAAGGAAATCATCACGAAATCCCTGAGCCCGGTCTATATCGACAAGCTTGATTCCAAGGCGGTCAAGTCGGTGACATTCAAGCTGTTTGCAACCGATGAGGCGACCACCAGGAATTATCCGCTGGCGGTCAATGTGGAGTACGAGGACCTTTATGGAACCAAATATACCGCATCCCAGTATGTCGGCGTCTACGTGGAGAACGGTACGACCAAGACGGTGCCAAGGATTATTGTGGACAAATATTCCATCGATCCGGCCACAGTTCAGGCGGCGTCGGATTTCAAGGTAACCATGTCCTTCCTGAATACAAGCAAGACAACGGCCGTGTCGAATATCAAGGTTTCCGTCACCTCGGACGACGGCACCTTTACACCGACCGACTCCGGAAATACGTTTTTTATAGACGGCATCGCCAGCAAGGAAAGCGTTGAAAAGGAACTGACCCTGCATGTCAAGCCGGACGCGGAACAAAAATCCTATGTATTGACCGTAAACTTCGAATATGAAGACGAAAAGGGAAATCCATATACCTCCAAGGAAACAATGAGTGTACGCGTCCTTCAGAATCCCAGACTGATGACCGGCGAAATCAGCTTGCCGCCGGAAGCTTACGTCGGACAGCCGCTTTCGATCTATATCGATTTTTACAACATGGGCAAATCAACCCTTTACAATATGATGGTCAAGGCGGAAGGCAATTTCCAGGGACAGAACCTGAACTATTACGTCGGAAACTTTGCTTCCGGCAGTACGGATTCCTTTGATACTTCGGTTACGCCCACGTCGCCGGGCGCCCTGAACGGAAGCGTGGTATTCTCTTTTGAGGATGCCAACGGAAAGGTGACGGAAATCCGGAAGGACTTTACGGTCAATGTCATGGATATGCCGCAGCAGCAGGGCGTCATGCTGGATGAGAACGGAATACCGATCGACAAGGGGGCTATGGTAAACGGCATGCCGGGCCAGATGCCGGGTCAGAAGCCGAACCTGCTCCTTTATGCCATACCGGCCGGGGTGGTAATCGTTTTGGGGATCGTCACCTTCATAATCCTCCGGAAGAGGCACAAGAGAAGGAAGGAAATGAGTCTGGATGAATAAGATCGACCTGGTAAGGCTTGCTCTGAAAAATTTTTGGCGGCGTAAAACAAGGTCCATTCTGACGATCCTCGGCGTAGTGATCGGGACGGCCTCCATCGTCGTCATGCTTTCTCTCGGCATCGGAATGAATGAAAGCTTTAACGAGCAGTTGAAAAGCATGGGCAGCTTGAACGTCATTGATGTCAATACCTACTATTTCCCGCAAAATGCGACCGGAATGGTGCAGGTCAAGGAGACGAAGCTGGACGACAAGGCCATCGCCCAAATCGCCGCCATTGACGGCGTAGAGGCGGTAACACCCTTCCTCCAGACTTCTCTGAAGCTGGTATCGGGGAAATATACGACCTATGCCAATATCATGGGGATCGATCCGGCTTCCCTGGAAGCCTTCGATTTTAAAGTCGCTTCGGGGAGGCTCCTGACGTCGGAGGATACCAGCGCTCTGCTTTTTGGAAGCCAGACGCCATATAACTTTTATAACCCGAAGGCGTCGGGCGGAGGCGGAAGAATGTTCTTCATGTACGGCGGAGGCGGGGGGAAGGATGCAGAAAAGCCCAAACCGCCTGTCGATGTGCTGAATGACAAGATGGTCATGACCTTTGACATGAGCTACGGCGAGCGGAAATCGGTGGGCATGGTGGTCGGCAATGAGAACAGCAAGCCGGCGAAGCTCTATAAAACAAAAGGGATAGGCATCCTGGAGGATTCCCAGGACGAAAAGGCCTACTCCATTTATATGAATATCACCTATCTCAAGAAATTGATCAAGGAAAACGAAAAAAACCAGAGTACGGGCGGCGGCGGACGGGTGAAGAGCCAGACGGACAGCTATCAGCAGGCAAAAGTGAAGGTGAAGAACATCAACGACGTGCAGGCCATCCAGAAGAAGATCAACGAGTTGGGCTACGGCGCCAGCAGCCTGGCGGATATGCGCGAAAGCATGCAGAAAACCTCCGCGACCATGCAGGCGGTGCTCGGCGGCATCGGCGCCATTTCGCTGCTGGTTGCGGCGCTGGGCATTACCAATACCATGATCATGTCCATCTATGAGCGTACCCGGGAAATAGGCGTAATGAAGGTTCTCGGCTGCCTGCTCGGCGATATCCGCAATCTGTTTTTATTCGAAGCGGGGGTGATCGGCCTGGCCGGGGGATTGGCCGGCCTGGTGTTCAGCTATGGAGCCTCCGCCATATTGAATAAATTTGCGGGGGGCTTTTACGGCGGAGGAACCATCTCGGTCATACCGGTCTGGCTGGCGCTTTTGTCGCTGGGCTTTGCAACGCTGGTCGGACTGATCTCCGGCTTTATGCCGGCAAGACGGGCAATGAAGCTCAGCGCCCTGGAAGCCATAAAGACAGAATAGAAAATGCATTATCTCAGCGGAAACAAAAAGCAACTCCCGCCCTGGTCCGACTGGACTGGGACGGGAGTTTTCGTGTGCGCGCGGCACGCGCGCGTTCTACGTTCTATTTCTTTGTATCGTTCGCCCGGATCTCGACTCTTTTGATCTTGCCGCTGATGGTTTTTGGCAGTTCGCCCACAAATTCGATGATCCTCGGGTATTTATACGGGGCCGTTACCTTCTTGACATGCTCCTGGAGCTCTTTTACCAGTGCGTCGCTGCCGGTCCAGCCTCTGGCGCAGACGATGGTCGCCTTTACGACCTGTCCGCGGACAGGGTCGGGCACCGCGGTGACGGCGCATTCCAGGACGGACGGATGCTCCATGAGGGCGCTCTCCACTTCAAAGGGGCCGATCCGGTAGCCCGAGCATTTGATGACGTCGTCGGAACGGCCTACAAACCAGTAGTAGCCGTCTTCGTCCCGCCATGCGACGTCGCCCGTATTATAGGTGCCATTGCTCCAGACCCTGGAGGTGGCGGCCTCATCCCGGTAATAGCCCTTGAAAAGTCCCGGGGGCAGGCCGTTGTCCAGGCTCTTGATGACTATGTTGCCCTCGACGCCGGCGGGACAGGAGCGGCCGTTTTCATCCACGATGTCGATATCGTAAAGGGGAGACGGCTTGCCCATGGAGCCCGGCTTGGGCGTGATCCATTGGAAATTTGCGCACAAAACGGTGGTCTCCGTTTGGCCGAAGCCCTCGATGATTTCAAGCCCCGTCGCTTTTTTAAACTGGTTGAACACTTCCGGATTCAGCGGTTCCCCTGCGGTACAGGCATGCTTGATGCCGGACAGGTCAAAACGGCTTAAATCCTCTTTTATGAGGAAGCGGTAAATGGTCGGCGGCGCGCAGAAGGAGGTGATCCTGTATTTTTCGATCCGCTTCAGCAGCCTGTCCGGCACGAATTTTTCCATATCGTATACAAAAATGGCTACGCCGCAGATCCACTGCCCGTATATTTTACCCCAGCCGCACTTGGCCCAGCCCGATTCGGAAACGGTAAGGTGAAGCCCCTCCTCGGTGAGGCGCTGCCAGTAATGGGCCGTGACGATATGCCCTATGGGGTGGAAGAAGTCATGGACGACGATTTTCGGCATGCCGGTGGTACCGGAGGTGAAATACATCAGCATGTTGTCGTAGCCGCCGGCGGCCTCCGCGCCCGTGGGCCTCGTCCAGTTTTCCGGCGCATTTTTCAGCAGGGCGTCAAAATCGAGCCAGCCCTCCTTCGAGCCTCCGACCAATGCTTTGCATTCCACGGTAGGAGATTCTTCCAGGGCGGCTTCGACAAAGGAGACGATTTCGTTTTCAACAACGGAAACGATCATTTTTACGGAAGCCGCATTATTCCGATAAATGATGTCCTTCTTCGTAAGCTGTACGGTAGCGGGGATCGAAACCGCCCCGAGCTTTTCGAGGGCCAGGGTGCAGATCCAGTAATGCCAGCGCCTTTTCAGCATCAGCATGACCACGTCGCCCTTGCGGATCCCGTTGGCGGCAAACAGGTTTGCCGCCTTGTCGCTCAAGCGCTTGATCTCCTTGAAGCTGAAGATCCGTTCCTCATCGTTGTCGTCACACCATACTAGCGCCGTTTTGTCGGGGGCGGCGGAAGCCCAGGCGTCCATTACGTCATAGGCAAAATTGAAGCAGTCGGGAAGATTTACCTTGTAATTGGCTTTAAAATCCTCATACGATTCGAACTCCATACGGGGAAGAAATTTTTCAAGCATTTGGCGTATCTCCTTCAGGTATTTTAGTAGTCCTTAGTTATCGTGAAGTATTACGGTGAGGAACTTGCCGGGCTTTCCGTCCATGGCCGTCTGCCCGTGGGGGATCGTTGGATCGAAGTAGATGGAATCGCCTTCTGAAAGAAGGATCTCCTTCCCGCCGAGGATGATCTTGATCTGTCCCTCCAGGATAAAGTTGAATTCCTGGCCCGGGTGGGACACCAGCGCCATTTTTTTGTTTTCCTCCGGTTCAATGGTGACCAGCAGCGGTTCGATCTTCTTGTTCATAAAGTTGTAGGCCAGGCTCTGGAACTGATATCCCTTGTACCGTTCGATAAAAGGCGCTTCGCCTTTTTTGACGAGACAATAATTGTGCAGCCGGGGGGCAGTTCCCGTTAACAGATCGGTCAATTCCACGCCGAATATTCCGGCGATCTCGTATAAGGTGCTGATCGGTACGCCATCCTCCCCATTCTCATACTGACAATAGGTCTGGACGGGGATGTTCAGCTTTCCGGCCAATTCCTCCGCGGTATAACCGGATATTTCCCTGAGCTCCCGTATGCGATCCGCTATTTGTGCGATATTTTCCGACATCATTCTACCTCCTGATTTTTCCGGAATACCGGATAAAACAAACTGCAATGCCAATATCTATCATAGCATATTCGGAATTGGCGTGCCAGCATGGCATTCGTTGCATATTATAAAACTTTAACCAAATGTTAAATAATTACTGATGCAGAAAATATATGATAGTGTATGGAGGCTAATGATATGAGCGACAGCGAAAGACATCTTTTAGTGCTGGCTCAGGGCGGCAGCGTCAGCGCATTTGAAGAGCTGACGGAGCCTTACCGGGTCAGAATTTACAACTTTATGCTCAAAACCTGCGGGGACGAATTCGAGGCATCCCTGTTGTCGCAGGATGTATTCGTCCGCGTGTTCGAAGCCCTGATTTCCGGCGATTTCAGCGGAGGCTTGGCCTACGGCATCTACAGGACAGCCGAGGAAATCAGTCGCCGGGCCTCCTGCAAGTCGAAAATGATTTCATAGGAATGATCGAATCATAAAGCCGGATTCTTGAGCGAGGGATTTTAAACCGAAAATTGTATAAAAATGCCGGAGCGGATGACTGGAAGAGTTGCTGCAAATAATGTAGAATATTTATGGGTTGAGTCCTTTTATGGAACGGGGAAATGAGATGAGTGGGGAAAAAGTGAGAGTTCTTGTCGTGGAAGATGAAGCTTCCATCCGGAAGTTTATAGCTATAAACCTGGAACGCAGCGGATTTGAGGTGCTTGAAGCCGATAACGGGGAAGCGGCGCTGGAAATGGCGGCGGGCTGCAAGCCCTCCGTAATGGTGCTGGATGTGATGCTGCCGGGGATGGACGGCTTTGCCGTCTGCTCCAGGCTGCGGGCGGAAATGCCGGAGCTGATCATCATCATGCTGACGGCCAGGGCCCAGGATATCGACAAAATAACCGGCCTGGAGCTCGGCGCCGATGACTATATGGTAAAGCCCTTCAATCCCAGGGAGCTTACGGCAAGAATCCACGCCAACCTGCGCCGGGCTGAAGCGATGAAAAGTACCGGCGCTGCCACCCTTTCCTATAAAAACCTGGTGATGGACATCAATTCGCAGAAATTTTTCAAGGACCAGGTGGAAATTGAACTGACCCCCACTGAATTTTCGGTTTTGAAGCTGTTCATGTCGAATGTGGGCAGGGCCTTGAGCCGGAACGAGCTGTTTAATTCCGTGTGGGGCAAGAACTATTTCGGCGATCTGAAAACCCTGGATGTTTACATAAGAAGAATACGGGAGAAGATCGAGGAGAACCCGTCAAAGCCGCAGTATATCGAGACGGTATGGGGATTTGGCTACAGATGGTGCGATAAGGAGCAAGCGAAAAATGATTTCTGACCATTTTTCGCTAAGGGGAATGCGGACTTTATGCTAAGTATCCGGAAAAGAATGGTTCTGGGCTTTATATTTGTCATCCTGATCACGGTTTCCGTCCTGGAGGCCATGATTATCAATATAGTGCGGGTAAATTACTACCGGAACCTGGAAGCAAGCCTGTACAATCAGGTCAAGGTGTCCTGCGAGCTCTATACCCGCTATTTTTCCGATGCGTCTTTGAACGATAACGTGCTGAACAATGTGGATTCCTTCTGGAGGCAGACGGACGCCCAGGTGGAAATACTGGACCCCGAAGGCAGGGTCCTCATGGATTCCATCGGATACATGCCCCAGGACAATGCCAGAATGCCGGACGTGGAAGCCGCGCTGAAAAACGGAAGAGGAGCCTGGGACGGGAAGGTGCCTTATGACAGCGCCGGAGTCATGGCGGTGTCCAATGCGCTCGTAGTCGATGGCAGGACGGTGGGCGTGCTGCGCTTTATTACTACGCTCCGGGAAGTGGACAACGACGTAAAAGAAGTATCCAGCATATTCATCGTTATCGGACTGGTCGTAACGGCTGTTTCCGTTTTGTTGAGCTTCCTGCTGGCCGGCTCCATGGTAAACCCGCTGAAAAAAGTCACGGAGGTTGCCGCTAAAATGGCCTCCGGCGATTTTGCCATCCGGAACGAAATAAAGAATAACGACGAGATCGGGAAGCTTTCCAATACGCTTAATTACATGGCGGATGAAATCGTAAAGCGGGATCGGCTGAAAAACGAATTCATTTCATCGGTATCCCACGAACTGCGTACTCCTCTGACTTCGATCAAAGGATGGGCCGTTACCCTGATGGAGGTCGGACCGGAAGACAAGGAGCTTTTCCGGGAGGGCCTTGAAATCATCGAGAAAGAAAACGACCGGCTGACGCTGATGGTCGAGGAGCTTTTGGACTTCTCCAGGCTGGTCGCCGACAAGATCCGCATTCAAAAGGAATCCGTCCGGCCGGAGGAACTGGTTGCCATGGTGGGCAGGCAGCTTGGGCCAAGGGCGGTCAAAGAGGGACTGAACTTCGAAGTGGTGACGGAAGGGGATCTCCCGGACATCTATACGGATGGGAACCGGCTTAAGCAGGTCTTTATCAATATCCTCGACAACGCCTTCCGGTTTACGGAGGCAGGCGGAAGCGTGCTGCTGAAAGCGGAAGCGAGCGGCGGCGAGGTCGTCTTCACCGTCAGCGATACGGGCTGCGGCATCCCGGCGGATGAATTGCCGAAGGTCAAAGAGAAATTCTTTAAAGGAAGAAACAGCAAATCCGGAAATGGGATAGGCTTATCCATATGCGATGAAATCGTAAAGCTGATGGATGGACGAATGGCAATTTACAGCGCCGCAGGCAAGGGAACAAAAGTAGTTATTCGGCTGCCTGCAGCCCCGGGAGGAATGAGCGCATGAGGAAATACACCAGAGTCGGGTCCATACTGCTGCTTCTCCTGCTTCTCACCGGGTGTACGACTGCAACGACGGAGGACGTCGACAGGATCGGCCGTCCGTCCAACGACACCCTGCTGCTGGAGGGCACGTGGAAAATAGAATCCCGGGTGGGCAACAACGGGGAGGCCGAAGAGCCGGTCCGGCTGGCGAGCTCCGTCGTGGGAGAGGAAATGAGCTTTTCCAAGTCGGCGATGGTCTTTTCCAATAATTACTGGAGCGAAGTCGGCTATAAAGTAAAACGGGTAAACGTAAATGAGTATTTTCTGCACAAGGATTCCAACGTTCTTCAGGAGTTCGAGACGGAGGGAAACGAAGCCCTGGTCCTGACCGCCTACTCCCAGGACAAGTTCCTGTACGAGTTTGTCCGGGTCTCGGACGATCGGATGATTGTGAATATTGACGAGCAGTACTACAGCATGAAAAAGATCTCCGGCGAATTCTCCGGGGCCGCGGAAGTAATAGCGGGCGCCCTGGACCATCCGGAGGCGGAGGACATCAACAACCAGGAGAGACTGATCCGGTCCGGCCTTCTGCTGGGGATCCGGACGCCGGTGAAAACCAACGGCGAAATCGACGATTTTACGTACCGCACGTACTGGATTTCGGGCATAAATCAGGTCTTCCGGCCGGTTCTTTCCGCCAAGGACATCTATCTGCCCCGGATGGACGGCTTCTGGAGGCTGAAGATCGAAAAGGTCATGGGCGGGGAAGGAACCGAGGACATCCTGACCGCATCCATGGTGAATAAAAGAACCGAAAAGCTGCTGGCCACATCGGCGGAGAATTACTCCAAAAGGCTTGAAACCAAGCTTCGGAGCGCTGTGATTTATGTGGGCAATGATTATGTGTGCGTTGAAAATACTGTGCGGGGAAATGAGCAAAATACGACGGCTTCCGCTATCCGCAAAACCATCCGCACCCTGCCCGTAGACAACCTCGCCAACATCGAGGGCATCAAGCTGTACGATCTGGTGGGCGAAAACGGCACCCTGGCAATGGAAAGCGCATTTTCGGACCTGCTCAAGAATTCGGGCTACAACGGCTTTGTCAATATGGATGAAGCGGACCTGCAGGAGAGCTTTGCCCTTTACCGGAAGACGGGCCACTGGTTTTTCAAGGGAAGATTGAACCTGAGCTCCGCCGGTCCTCTTCCTTACATCGATTTCAGCCTGAATCTCATCCCTCCTGCCAATATGGTCGCCTATGACATTCTCCAGGTGCCGTGGACGGAGGTAAAGGATAAAATACCGCAGGCGGTGGACGTGTATACCTCGCCCAACAAGGACATTGCCGTGGTAGTAACCCGCAACTCGATCCTGCTTTATCCCATCGAGGGGAAGACCCTGGCCGCCCAGCCGTCCGCGAAGCTTCCGCTGACGGAGGGGAGTTCGGTGATTATGGCGGAATGGGCCGTGGGCGATTATGTCCTGAGCTGGGAAAGATCCTTTGTCAAGAACAATGAAACGACCACGGAAGCCAGTCCAAAATGATTTCCGCAAAGCGCCAATAAGGGACCGACGAAAAATAGCTTCTGCATCGGAATTTGTTTTTCAGCGGTTCCTTATCGAATTTTGTCGGGGCTTTTGATCTTTTGCGGATTCTTCCCATTTTTTAGATTCATTGATAAAAATCAGGGTAATGGTTTAGTGGATTTGAATTCAATTCTATTGGAGGGATGGAGATATGCAGTTGCCCGATCAATTCAGCCGGTCCATTATCGAAAACATGATAAACGGCTTTGCCTTCCATCGGATCATCACGGACGACAGCGGAAAACCGACCGATTACCGGTACATAGATGTAAATACAGCCTTTGAAAAGTATACGGGCCTCAAACGGGAAAACATCATCGGGCGGACGATCCGTGAGATCGCTCCCGATATCGACAAGGACCCCATAAATTGGATCGATTTTTTCGGAAAAGTGGCCGTCGAAGGAGGAAGAGACTCCGTAGAACAATATTCGGCGGTCTTCGACCGCTGGTACAGCGTCAACGCCTATTCCCCGGAGAAGGGGTATTTTGTAGCCATTTTCAATGATATTACCCGGATCAAAAAAAGCGAAGAAAAGCTTCTGGAGCAGAATGAAAAGCTGAGTGCGCTATATGACGAGCAAACCGCCCTGTATGAGGAGCTGATGGCCTCGGAGGAAGAACTGCGCCAGCAGAATGATGAACTGGTAGAATCCAATCGACGGGCGACGGAAAATGAAAGACGCCTGAATAAGGCCCAGCGGCTTGCGAAGGTGGGAAACTGGGAGCTGGATCTGGTGGAAAGCACCATGTGGGGCTCCGAAGAGGCTTTCCGCCTGTATGGCCTGGAGCGGAAATCGCCCTATATGCCGCTGCCGGTCGTTCAGGGCATGGTATACGAGGAAGACCGGGAAAAATTGGATGAGGCGCTGCAAAATCTTATTACTAAAAATATTCCGTATGATGTGAAATTTAAAATTCTCCGGCACGATGGCGAAGAGCGGTACATGCACTCTATAGCCGAGCTGGAAGCGGACCGGCACGGCAAGCCGCTGCGGGTGCTGGGCGCAATACAGGACATCACGGTAATGGTCCGGCACGAGCAGGAGCTCCGGGAAAGGAATGAGGAATTATCCACGCTGTATGAGGAATTGTCGGCCTCCGAAGAGGAATTGAAGGATAATTTCCTGCGCCTTTCCTTAAGCATGGAGGAAAACAGGAAGCAGCAGGAGAGGCTGGAACACCTGGCTTATCACGATGTACTGACGAACCTTCCGAACCGCACCCTTTTCATGGACCGGCTGAACATTGCCCTTGGCATGTCCGAGAGAACCGGCCAGCAGACGGCGGTCATCTTTATGGACATAGACAATTTTAAAGATGTAAATGACACGCTGGGACACAACATAGGGGATAAATTGTTGAAAGCCGTTTCCGGGCGGCTGTCGCAGCACATCCGGAAATATGAAACCCTCGCCCGGCTGGGAGGGGATGAATTTGCTCTCCTGATCCAAAATATCAACAGCGAGGAGGAGATTTACGAATTCTGCGAAAGGGTAAGGACAGGGTTGGCGAAGCCCTTTGAATTCGACGGCTATCTCTTTCATATTAATGCCAGCATAGGGATCTCCCTTTACCCCGGAGACGGGGTCACGGCGGAAGAGCTGCTGAAAAATGCGGATACGGCCATGTATTGTGCCAAGAACCTTGGAAAGAACAACGTTCAGTTCTTCCAGGAAAAAATGAGGCAGGGAATTCTCCGGAAGATGGCAATCGAAAAGAGCCTGCGAAAAGCGCTGAACACCTCCGGCTTCGAACTTCACTACCAGCCGCAGCTCTGCATAAGCACGGGAAAAGTCCGGGCATTTGAGGCGCTGCTCCGGTGGAAGGATCCCGAGCTTGGCAGCGTATCCCCCCTGGAATTCATCCCCATCGCGGAAGACACGGGGCTGATCGTGCCCCTGGGGGAATGGGTGCTGAGGGAAGCCTGCAGGCAGGGGGCCGAATGGAACCGGACCTGCTGCAAAGACCTTATGGTCTCGGTCAATATTTCTACCGTGCAGTTGAAACAGGCCAATTTCGTCCAAATGGTCAGCGAGATTCTCCACGAGACCGGCTTTTTACCCGCACACCTGGAGCTGGAAGTGACGGAAAGCCTGCTGATCAACTCCTTTGAGCAGGCCGTGGCGATGCTGAAGGGACTGCGGGATATGGGAATCAAAATTTCAATGGATGATTTCGGTACGGGCTATTCTTCGCTGAATTATCTCAGAAGACTGCCGCTGAACACCCTGAAAATCGATAAAAGCTTTATCCAGGACATCGATGTCCAGTCCATGGGGGAAAATATCGTCAATTCGATCGTATCCCTGGTGCATGGGCTTCAAATAGAGGTAGTCGCTGAAGGAGTCGAAACGGAGGCTCAGCTGGATTATCTGATCCGGTGCAACTGCGACAGCATCCAGGGATATCTGATCAGCAAGCCGGGGCCGGCCGGAAATGCGATGAGCATAATGCAAAAGAATTATGGCGGCATAGTCGGGGTGCACCCGGCCGAGTAGTAAGGGATGTATCCAAAATAAAACCTTGATTTTCTCCGTAATTTATGCTAATATTACACAGATAAAAAACAAATGTACGCCCCTGGCGGACAAAAGAGGTGGACATGGATAACGGTTCGACCTATTTCCTTGTAGACAGTACGGTGCTTCCGGAGGTTTTTTCCAAGGTCATCGAGGTAAAAAAAATACTCAGCATGGGCAGGATAAAAACGGTTAATGATGCCGTAAAGGAAGTCGGGATGAGCAGAAGCGCGTTCTACAAATACAAGGACTTCGTTTTTCCGTTTTACGAAACCTCCAGAGGCAGGGTGATCACCTTGTTTTTTGTTGTGGAGGATTTTTCCGGCATTTTGTCGAGCATCATCAACCGGATCGCAAAGGCGAAGGCCAATATCATTACGATCAACCAGAATGTTCCCATCAACGGCCTGGCCGACGTGACCATTTCCATCGAAACCACCGGGATGGCCGGAGACATCAAGGAATTGATGGCGGAAATAAGCGGGATAGAGGGCGTGCGCAGGCAGGAGATTCTGGCGAGAGACTAGTGGTTTGCCACAAGAGAGAAAGCTTTACCAATTGGGGGTTAAGGAGGAACAAGGGGTATGGACGTTGCAATAATAGGGTATGGCGTGGTCGGCTCCGGCGTTGCCGAGGTCATCCGGAAAAACGGCCAGAGCATAGCCGCCCGGGCCGGAGAACCGATCCGGGTCAAAAAGATACTGGATATCAGGGACTTTACCGAAGGCCCGGATCTTGAACTGCTGACGAAGAATCCCGACGAGGTGTTCGGCGATCCGGAGATCAGCGTTGTTGTGGAAACCATCGGGGGCGCTCGAATCGCCCATGAATATACAAAACAGGCTTTTGCGGCCGGAAAGCATGTAGTGACCTCGAACAAGGAGCTGGTGGCGACTCATGGCCCCGAACTCCTGAAAATGGCGGCGGACAACGGCGTAAGCTATCTGTTCGAAGCAAGCGTCGGCGGCGGCATTCCCATCATCCGGCCGCTGAACCAGTGCCTTGCGGCCAATATCATCAACGGAATCACCGGCATTCTGAACGGGACGACCAACTATATCCTCAGCCAGATGCGCCGGGAGGGCCGCGATTTTGCCGAGGCCTTGAAGGGCGCGCAGCAGAACGGTTATGCGGAAGCGGACCCGACGGCGGATATCGAAGGCCATGACGCCTGCAGGAAGATCGCGATTCTTTCCTCCATCGCATACAATGAATTTGTCGATTATAAAAATATACATACGGAAGGGATAACCAAAATCAGTCTCGCGGATATGAAATACGCCGAGGCGATGGATTCCGTCATCAAGCTTGTCGCCGTCAGCCGGAGGGAAGGCGGGAAAATATATGCCCGCGTTGCGCCGGCCATTATCAGCAGGAATCACCCGCTGGCCAACGTGGAGGACGTGTTCAATGCCATTGTCGTCCGAGGCGATGCGATAGGCGACGCGATGTTCTATGGAAGGGGCGCGGGCAAGCTTCCCACTGCAAGCGCTGTCGTAGCGGATATTATAGATATAGCCAGGCATATAGAAAGCGGAGCGAAGAACGTCTGGACCAGGAAAGAGTACGACAATACGGTACCCATTGCCGAAAGCGAAATTCGCTATTTTATAAGGGTTTCCGTAAGAAACGGCAGCGAGGCGGGCAAATTTATCGACAGGACCTTCGGCAAAGTGGAATATGTCCGTCCGGACAGCAAGGAGCTCGAAGGGGAGCTGGCGTTTACGACGCGAAAGGCACCCGAGGCGGAGCTCACCGGCTGCATTGATACGCTCAAGGGAATCGGCTCCATCAGGGAAGTCTTGAATGTCATTCGAATAGAGGAAGATCAAGGAGGGATCGGTACGTGAGTCTAATAGTGCAAAAATATGGCGGTACCTCTGTAGCAGACGCCGAAAGGCTTGCAAACGTGGCGGGCAGGGTTGTCGAAGCGTACAGGGAGGGGCATTCGCTCGTAGTAGTGGTCTCGGCTCAGGGGGATACGACGGACGACCTGATTGCCAAGGCCGCCGAGATCAATCCCGCTCCTTCGAAGCGTGAAATGGATATGCTGCTGGCTACCGGGGAACAGATTTCCATTGCGCTTCTGGCAATGGCCATCGAAAGGCTCGGGTACCACGTCACCTCGCTGACGGGCTACCAGGCCGGCATTACGACAGACAGCAATTATGGAAGCGCCAGGATCAAAAACATCGATACGGAAAGAATCTTCAAGGAACTGGATGAGAAGAACATCGTCATTGTGGCCGGCTTCCAGGGCTGGAACAAGTATGAGGACATCACGACGCTGGGCAGGGGCGGCTCGGACACGACGGCGGTGGCGCTGGCGGCCGCTTTGAAGGCGGATCTCTGCGAGATTTATACCGATGTGGACGGTGTTTATACCGCCGACCCGAGGATTGTAAAGAATGCGAGCAAGCTGGACGACATTTCCTACGATGAGATGCTGGAACTCGCCAGCCTGGGAGCCAACGTCCTTCACAACCGGTCGGTGGAAATGGCCAAGAAATACGGGGTCAATATGGTGGTCCGGTCCAGCTTGAACAGAACGAAGGGAACAGTGATAAAGGAGGTAGGAAACGTGGAAAAGATGCTGGTAAGAGGGGTTGCGAGGGACAACGACATAGCGAGGATCGCGGTCATCGGGATCGAGGATAAGCCCGGAATGGCCTTCAAGCTGTTCTCCATGCTTTCAAGGGAGAAGGTCAGCGTGGACGTCATCCTGCAATCCATAGGCCGGGATGAAACGAAGGATATTTCTTTCACCGTCAAGAAAAGCGATCTGCAGAAAACGCTGGATATCCTGAACGCCAACCTGGGCGTCCTGAACGCAAAGGAAGTCAAATCCTCCGACAAATACTCCAAGGTTTCGATCGTAGGCGCAGGTATGGTCAATAATCCGGGCGTGGCCTCCACGATGTTCGAAGCCCTGTTTGACGCAGACATCAATATTCATATGATCACCACCTCCGAGATGAAGATTTCCGTGCTGGTGGATGTCGGAAACGCCGAACGTGCCGTAGTCGCCATCCATGATAAGTTCAAGCTCGGGGAAATCAATCAATGATATTGGCTATAGAGCAGGCGATCAGCGTTCTGCTTAGGAAATACGGATGCGAAAGGGATGTGGGCCGGAAGCTTACGAGATCCTGACGCTATATTTGGAGGAAGCCTGCCATGGGGGTAACAGTAGAAGACATAGCGAAGGCATGCGGCGTCTCACGGGGCACTGTGGACAGGGCATTGAACAATAAACCCAGAATCAGCAGTGAAACGAAAGAAAAAATATTGAGGGTATCGAGAGAGATGGGGTATCGCCCCGACCTGATTGCCCGAAGCCTGGTAAAAGGCAGGACAATGAGCATCGGGGTGATTGTTTTTGATATAAAAAACCGGTTCTTTGCCCAGCTCCTGAACTCTATCGAAAACGAAGCACGCAAAAGGGATTATTTTGTAAACATTACACTTCAAGAGGAAGACCCCGAACTGGAAATTCAGCTGATAAACAGTCTGGTTGACCGGCGGAACGACGGGATCATCCTGTGCCCGGTCAACAAGGGCGATAAGTTTGCCAAATTTATCAGTGAATTGCCCATCCCTGTTGTGGTGATCGGCAATGAAATTTCCCAATCCATTCCTTATATTGGAATAAACGAACGGGAAGCGGCAAAAGAGGCCACGGAGCTGATCCTCTCAAAGGGGTATGAAAAGGTCGTTTTTGTCTGTCCGCCGCTGGCGAACAAAAAGAGGGAGAATATTTTTTCCCATGAACAGCGGCTGGAAGGCTTTCTGCAAGGAGTAAAAAAGCATGCGGAGGTGGAGCGGGACATTATCGATCATTGGAATTTCATTTCGGATGCAGAGGAGCTGTTGGAGAAAGCTTCGAAAAAGACAGCCTTGTTTTGTTCCGGCGATACGTTCGCACTGGATATCATCAAGCATTTTCGGAAAATCGGCAAAAAAGTACCAAGGGATATTGGAATCATGGGTTTTGACGGTATCGACACGCTGGAATACGTTACGCCTCAGCTGGCGACCGTCGTCAATCCTATAGATAAGATAGGGGCAAAAGCGGTTGAAAACTTGCTTGATCTGATCGATGGGCAGAATATCGACAAGCATATTTTGATGCGGTATGAAGTGGTTGCAGGGGAATCCCTGTAGCCATTTCTTTTTCAAAACACCTTTCTCGTCATCCTGTAAAAAATATCAATGAAGTATTTACAATCTACCGGAATAATGATATGCTAATTGCGTGAACGTTCACGCAAATTATTAAAGGGGGAATTACAATGAACAAAAAGGCAGTGAAGGCAATCTGTATACTTTTAGTCACCCTGATAATGAGTACGGCTTTTATGGCATGCGGTTCCAAGGAAGGCAGTTCGGCCGGCAGCGGCGAAACCGCTTCATCCCCGGCAGCATCGGCCTCTGCCGGGAATGAAGAGGCAACAGCACAGGCAGTGGACCTGAGCGGCACCAAGGTCACATTCTGGAATGGCTTTACCGCTTCGGACGGCGACGTTCTCCGCGAGATCTACGATAATTTCAACAAGACAAATGATAAAGGGATAAAAGTCGAAATGGATATCATGCCATGGGCGAATCTTTTCGAAAAACTGGCTACGTCGCTCGCAACCAATACGGCTCCCGTAATGGTCCTGCTTGGCTCCGACAAAATGACGGAATATATAGCGAATGAGGGAATTGTCGAACTGGCAGACTTTTGGTCCGCATCCGGATTGGACCAGTCCATCTATGCGCAAAGTGTCATAGACTGCTTCAAATATCAAGGGAAAACTTACGGTATTCCCATGCAGTACAACACACAATATCTGTATTGGAACAAGGAGCTATTCACCAAAGCCGGGCTTGACCCCGAAAAACCGCCGAAGACCTTCACCGAATTAAAGGAATATGCGGCGAAACTGACCGACAACTCGAAAGAGCAATACGGAATCGGCATAGCGTCAACGGGTTCGTCCTGTTATGGAAACATAACCAACTTTATGTGGAGCAACGGAGGAGATTGGCTCACCCCGGATATGACAAAGGCAGCATGCAATTCAAAAGAAGCAATCGAGGTTCTGGCGATGCTCCAGGGATTTTCAACCAGTAAGCAGACGCCTGCCGGCATGGCTGGGGCGGATACCGACAACCTCTTTCTGGCAGGGCAGCTGGGAATGTATATTAATGGACCATGGCTTGTCAATGGTGCCAAAACGAATAAGCTGAATTTCGGCATAGGCGCTGTTCCCGGTTCGGAAAGCGGGAAATTGCAGGTCCCGGGCGGAGGCTGTGCTTACATGGTCACATCCAGCGCAAACGAAAAGGAAAAGCTTGCGGCTTATGAATGTATGAAGTACTGGCTGTCAAAGGATATCCTGAAGGAATGGTCCATCCGCAACGGTTTCCCGGCATTTTCAAGCGAAGTGCTCTCGGACCCGGACATCCAGAAGGATCCCATATTGAATGCATTATCGCCTTTGGCCCAATATGGCAGGCTGCCCTTCCCCGGAATGCCGGAAGCGAATCAGATTAGCGGAGATTACCTTGATCCCCTGTATGAACAGCTTATGTACGGGAAAATTACTCCTGAAGAATGTGCTAAAAAGATGGCGGAAGGAATCGATACCGTACTGGCCAAATAAATACCGTGTAATCCGGACATGCGGAAATCACGCCGCATGTCCGGATTTATAGGAGAAAAGGACAATGGATTTTTTATATTCGATCGGCAGATTCTTCAATAAACCGGAAAGAGCGGCATGGGTATTTTTGTTTCCGTCGCTTCTGGCATTGACATTATTTTTGTTTATTCCCTTGATATTTGCGTTTGGAATCTCCTTTTTTGATGTAAATGTATTTCTCAAAAATTTTCAATTCGTCGAAATGAAAAATTTCGAGGAATTGCTGCGGGACCAAAGATTTTGGAATTCCCTCGTCAATACGATCTATTTTACGATTCTGGTAGTGCCCGTCGGTACTGCGGTCTCGCTTGCTATCGCGCTTTATGTTCAAAAAAACACTTTGTTTCGCAAAACGTTGCGCTCCGTATTTTACGTTCCCGTTATTTGTTCGATGACGGCAATCAGCATCGTCTGGGCGATTCTGCTGGACCCGACAATAGGCATGTTCGCCTATTGGGCCAGGATGATCGGGTTTGAAAACGCTCAGTTTTTGAAAGACCCCGATATGGCCATGCCCCTGGTGGCATTAATGTCGATCTGGAAAACCTTCGGATTAAATATGATTGTTCTGATGGCCGCGCTGCAGGCCGTGCCGGAAGATTATTACGAGGCGGCCAGGATAGACGGCGCAAGCAAAATGCGGCAATTCTTCCGTCTTACGATTCCCTCCATTTTGCCCACGCTGGGGTTTTGCACAGTTACCAATACCATAAGCAGCTTTATGGTCTTCGACCAGACTTATGTCATGACGCGGGGCGGACCGCTGTTCCGGACGGAAACCCTTGCCCAGTATGTTTATATGCGAGGTTTTGCCATAAGCCCCTTCCGGCTCGGGTATGCCTCGGCGGTTGCCGAAATGCTGTTCCTGTTTGTGGCGGTCATATCCATATTGATGTACGGCTTTTTCATGAAGAGCGAAAGGAGGGTACTGTAACCGTATGAAAAAGGCACTTTTCAAGAAATATTCGGCGGGAGAAATGCTCCTGGGCTTTTTGATGCTTGCTCTGCTGGCAGTCGTTCTGTACCCTCTCCTTTGGCTGGCCGTATCCTCTTTGAAGGTTGAAACGGACATCATCAATTACCCTCCAAAGCTATGGCCCGCGCTATTTACCGTTGAACAGTATGTAAAGGTCTGGAACAGGCTTCCCATGTTCACTATGTTCAAGAATACCCTGCTGTTTGCAGGTATGGTCACCGTATCGAACTGCCTGCTGTGCGCAATGGGGGGATATGCCTTCGGAAGACTGGAATTCAAGGGAAAAAACGTATTGTTTATTTTGATTATATTGACCATGATGGTCCCGTTCCAGATTATCATGATCCCATTATATATCCTGGAGTATAAACTTGGTATTCTGAACACCTATGCGGGATTGATCCTGCCAAGGCTCACATGGCCTTTTGCCATCTACCTGATGCGCTCGTTCTTTGTGTCCATCCCGAAGCACCTCGAAGAAGCGGCCCGCATTGACGGCGCCAGCGAATACCGGATCTTCTGGACGATCATGCTGCCACTGTGCAAGCCCGCATTTATTACCGTCGGTATTATGACCTTCATGAATAACTGGAATGACCTGGTTTATCCGCTGCTGTTGACAAACAGTGCGGAAATGCGGACTCTGTCGGCGGGCCTGGCTATGTTTGTCGGCCAGCGTGTTATTGAATACGGGGCGACTCTGTCGGCTTCGATGATTTCTCTGCTGCCGCTCCTTGCCGCATATGTGTTCCTGCAGAAGTATTTCATAAAGGGAGTTACACTTTCAGGGCTAAAGGAATAAAAACTGAACGCGATCAATTGACATCGTGACATTTGACATTTAAATTACTATGGGGGTTGACATGAACACTGCAAAGGTAATATTAAGCAAGGACTATAGAGTAGGAAAAACGGACGACCGATTGTTTGGATCCTTTGTGGAGCATATGGGAGCGACGGTTTATAACGGCATTTTTGAACCCGGACAGGACTGTGCCGATGAGAATGGATTCCGGCGGGACGTCATGGAATTGGTCAGGGAATTAAAGCTTTCCTGTATCCGGTACCCGGGCGGAAATTTTGTATCAGGCTTCAATTGGGAAGACAGCGTCGGGCCGGTCGACCGGAGGCCGACAAAGCTCGATTTGGCCTGGAGGGCCGTGGAGCCCAATACGTTCGGACTCAATGAATTTATGAAATGGATGGGGCTGGTATCCTGCGAGCCGATCATGACGGTAAACCTGGGCACGCGGGGGGCAGATGCCGCAAGGAATCTGCTGGAATACTGCAATTTCGAAAAAGGAAGCTATTACAGCGATCTCAGACGTTCCCACGGCGTTGAAAAGCCTTATGGAATCAAAACCTGGTGTTTGGGAAATGAACTGGATGGGCCCTGGCAGATCGCGTCGAAAACAGCGGACGAATATGGGCGGATCGCGACGGAGGCAGGCAAGGTCATGAAGCTGGTCGATCCGACCATTGAACTGGTTGCCGTGGGCAGCTCGACTCCGAGAATGGAAAGCTATCCGGAATGGGACAAGACCGTACTGATGCATACTTATGAAACGGCCGATTACATCTCGCTGCATCACTATATCGACAGGACGATCCTATTTAGTGAAATTTCGGCGGATACTTATTTCACCGGGAAGGAAAAAGAAGCGAATTTGAATACGGAGCAGTATTTGGCCAGAACCCTGCATGTCGACAGGCAGATCCATGATATCATAAGCACCTGCGATTATGTAAAATCGGTTAAACGAAGCCGGAAAACAATGAAACTTTCCTTTGACGAATGGAATGTGGTTGCTCCCAGAAAGCATGCGGGAATGGAACACGAGGATTGGAAAACAGGTTCTCCGATCGATTGCGGCGCCCACTCCATGGAGGACGCCCTGGCCTTTGCCTCCATGATGATGGCCATCATCCGGCGTGCGGACAGGATCAAGCTGGCGTGCCAATCCCTGCTTGTAAACACGGGCCCGCTTATTGTAACCGGCAAACACGGCCCGGCTTTCCGCAACACCATATTTTATCCGTTCATGCACGTGTCGGGATACGGCAGAGGCGACGTCCTTCAGGCAGTGGTCGATGCCCCGGTCTATAGCACGGAAGAATTTGAGAAGGTTCCTGTTATCGATTGTCTTGCAGTTTATAATGAAGAGCCGGGCGAGCTGACTTTTTTCGCTGTGAACAGAAGCGCTTCCCCCGTTGAACTGGATCTGGATGTAAGGAATTTCGGCAAGGTCGCATTTAATGAACATATTTATATGGCGGATGGAGACATGAAAGCGGCGAACACGGAAGACAATCCGAACAGGGTTATACCCCGGAAGGCCGAGGCTGCAAGTGTGATGAACGGGCATGCAACGACCGTGGTTCCGGGGTTTTCCTGGAATGTAATCCGACTTTGCGTCTCATGATGGAGCATCATTTATCTATTTTTGTTTATATGTTGAAATATAAGTGGGAATGGTATAAACTAAGCTTATAGTTGAATAGTTGTACAGGTATCGGCCGAAGCGCCGATGAACAGGCGTTCCGCGGTGGAAACCGCGGATGCCGAAGAGGGAAGTGGGTTGAAGTCCCACGCGGTCCCGCCGCTGTAATAGAGGAGTCTGCCGCATGCCACTGGGAAACCGGGAAGGAGCGGCAAGGCGATGATCCTTGAGCCAGAAGACCTGCCTGTGCTGTTACACCGCAACTCTACGAGCGATAGGGGGTGCATGGGATGTCGATCGGACATCCGCACATGTTTATAAAAGCCTCTTGACGATAAAGCCGGGAGGCTTTTTTTAGGTTAAGGGTCGGCTAAAATATTACTTCCGCTTCTTTTTTGAGGAAAGGAGCGGTTAGTGGAGTTCCTCGAAAAAGATTAGCGGAAGTTATATTTTAACGATCCCTATGAGGCATAGCGCCCTAAGGAAAGGATGAAGGGAATGAAAGGGTTGATCCATGTTTATACCGGCGACGGCAAAGGTAAGACCACAGCGGCCATAGGCCTTGGCGTAAGGGCCAGCGGAAGAGGGCTGAAGGTGCTTATGGTGCAGTTCCTGAAAGGGACGCCTACCGGAGAGCTGTTCAGCCTGAAGCTGCTGGAGCCGGGGTTTGAACTGTATAGAGGCAAGGAACTGAAAAAGTTTACCTGGGAGATGAGCCAGGAAGAAAAAGTGCAAACCGCCGCCGAGCAGCAGGAGCTTTTCCAGTATGCGAAAACCGCTGCTCTCCGTGGCGGAACGGACCTGCTGATTCTGGACGAGGCACTCGGCGCCATCACGACGGGAATGCTTTCAAAAGCCGATGTGCTGGAGTTTGTTCAAAACAAACCGGAAAGCCTTGAACTGGTTTTGACCGGAAGAAATGCTCCGGCGGAGCTGACGGAGCTTGCCGATTATGTGTCGGAAATCAGGGCGGTCAAGCACCCCGCCGAAAAAGGGATCATGGGAAGAAAAGGAATCGAATTCTAAGGAGGAATAACAGAATGAAAAAATGGACTTTGCGGGCGGGGATCGCCCTTTTGACGATTCTATTCACAATTACCTTCGGACTTGCCGGGTGCGGCAGTTCAAGCAGTCAGGGGCCTGCGGCGACAGATATACAGACAACGGCCGCGGCAACGGAAGAGCAGACCACGGTCGCTGCTGCAGAACCGCAGACAACGGTTGCGGCAACAGATGCCGCAGCTCAGAAGTTCCCGCTCAAGGCAACGGATGCCACCGGCTACGAAATGACCATTTCGAGCGAACCCCAGCGGATCGTTTCCCTGACTCTCGGGTCGGATGAGATGCTGCTGGGATTGGTGGATAAAAGCAGAGTTGCCGCATTGACAAAGTATTCGGATGACGCCGGCATCTCCAATGTCGCCGCAGAAGCTGCCGGAATAGCGGGCAGGGTGGCCATGGACAACATTGAGGGCATTATTGCCATGAAACCGGATCTGGTCCTGCTCGATACCTGGGCGGATCCCAAAAGCGTAAAGCAGCTCCGGGATGCCGGCATTACCGTATATACCTTCAAGACTCCCTCCAACATCGACGAACAGAAGGCGGTCATATCCGAAATTGCCAATATTACGGGTTCGGAGGAAAAGGGCAGGGAAACGCTGGAGTGGATGGATGCAAAGCTGAAAGAAGTGGAAGACAAGCTTTCCTCCCTGAAGCCGGAGCAGAAGCTTACCATTATGGATTACGGCGAAATGGGCAGCAGCGGGATCGGCACGAACGTGGATGATATCGAAACCCGCGCGGGCTTGATCAATGTGGTCGCCAGGGCGGGCATGGAGGGCTGGCCCACCGTTTCCAAAGAGAAAATGATCGAAATGAATCCGGACATCATTTTATTGCCTTCCTGGTATTACGATCAGAAAAATTCCCTTCAGGGCATGATCGATACCCTGAAGAAGGACAAAAGCCTGCAGACGGTCAAAGCGGTCAGCCAGGACCGGCTGATTGCGGTATCGAATCCGCATATCAGCGCCATATCGCAGTATGTTGTGCTCGGGGTGGAAGACCTGGCGAAAGCGGCTTATCCGGAACTGTTCAAATAAGGGGAAGAGCCGGTTTGGCCGGGGAAAAGGGCCCGTTCGGCAATGGAACGGTGTAAGCAGCACAATTGTCTTGCCAGGTTGTCTTGCCACTTTTCGGGGGGCCTGCACGAACATTGACGAAAAATATTTTTTCTGGTAACATGAAAAACAATGTACTGTGCTAGGAGCCCTTCAAAATGGTATATATTCTTGAAATGTACATCACCTTGCTGCCGGTAATTCTTGCGGGTATTCTTAATATGGCCTGGTGCAAGGCACCTGTTTTTGATTTTCTGAAAACGCCTTTGGACCATAATAGAACGTTTATGGACGGCCGGCGCTTATTGGGCGATAACAAAACCTACAAGGGCCTGGCCGGCATGCTCGCGTTCGGTGTTGCCTGCACCATACTGTGGGGCGCCGTATGCGGGAGCTCCGACTACCTGCAGGGGCATAATTACTTATACCGCAGCCATGACAATACATTGCTTTACAATGGCGTCATCGGCTTTTTCCTTGGACTTGCCTACGCGCTTTTCGAACTGCCCAACAGCTTTATAAAAAGGAGATTTGCCGTCCCCTCCGGCAAGACGGTTGGAGGCCCGGGCCGCTACTTTTTTATTTTTTTCGACCAGGCGGACTCGATCATCGGATGCACGCTGGCCGTCTGCTTTGTTTATCCGATGAGCCCCGCTTTTTACCTTGCCTATGTGCTGGTAGGCGCAGCAACGCATATTATTCTGAACATGCTTTTGTACTTTGCCCGGCTGCGGGGAAATATGTTTTAGGAGAATGCCATGCTTCATCTTATAAGTGGAACCAGTCCGTCCGCAAAAATCGGCAGCAAAGCGGAGGGGTTAATGCTGCTGAAAAATGCAGGGTTTAACGTCCCCGGCGGATTTATTCTGAGCGCCGAAATCTACCGGGATCTGCTGGAATACAATCATATAAAGGGCCCGGTCGACGAATGCCTGTCGGGCATGGCCGCATCCGATTTAAACGCGGTAAGCGAGCGCCTCCTGGCCCTGTTCTCCGGTTTTCGCATGCCTGACGCCCTGATCGGGGAAGTCCGGCGGCATATCGCCGACGGGAAAAGGTATGCGGTCCGCAGCAGCGGACAAAAGGAGGACCTGGCTGCTTTTTCCTTCGCGGGACAGTATGCGACGTTTTTGAATGTAAGCGGCGCCGGGGACGTCACAAGGGCCGTCATAGATTGCTACAGGTCCATGTTTTCCGTGGGCGTTCTCACGTATCTTGCCAACCATCGCGTAAGTCCGGAGGACCTGGCCATGGCCGTTATTGTCCAGGAGATGGTGGATTCCGAAAAGAGCGGAGTCGCTTTTACCGTAAATCCCCTTACCGGAAATGACAGGGAAATGGTAATAGAAATTGCCGAAGGTCTGGGGGATAACCTGGTAAGCGGCAGAGTGAAGCCGGAGAGCTACGTCTGCAACTGGTTTGACGGCACCTGCCGCCGCAGCGCGGACAACCGGCTCCTGGACGAGGAGGAGCTTGCCCGGCTGACGGATACCCTGCTGGAGATCCAGATGCTTTTCGGTTTTCCCTGCGACATTGAATTTGCGTTTGAGGCGGGGAAATTATACTTATTGCAGGCGCGCCCCATTACGAAAATCAAATATTCGGGCATCAGGGACCAGTGGACCACCGCAGACTTCAAGGACGGCGGCGTTTCCACCTCGGTCTGCCTGCCTTTTATGTGGAGCCTTTATGAATATATCTGGGAAATCGCCTTCGGAAAGTTTTTGACCGAGTCCAAGCTGCTTCCGGCAAAGGAACTCCGCAAACTGGGCGATATGTTCTTCGGGCGCCCCTATTGGAATTTAAGCGTCGCGAAAAGCGCCATGGCAAAGGTGCCCGGCTATAAGGAGAGGGAATTTGACAGCGACCTGGGCGTAAAAATCACTTATGAAGGCGATGGCCGGACGACAAAGCTTTCCTTCAAATCCATTGCGGAAATTGCAAGGGTGGCGCTGGCCCAAAAAAGGATTCTGGGGGAGCAGAACGGGAAGCTGGATTCCTTTAAGCAGGCGTTCCTCGAAAAATACCGGCATTACCTCGATGCGAGCTCTGCGGACTATGATGGGGAGCGTTTTGAGCAGATCTGGCGCAGGCTTGTAAAAGAGGATTATCTGGAAAGCGAGGGTACCTATTTCCGGCAGATTTTCATCAATACCGTTCATCAGGCGCTTATCAAGGACAAGCTGCTGAAGTATGTGAGTCCGGGCGGATATCTGGACCTGATCGGCGGGCTGAAGCAGATCTCCCACCTCCTGCCGTTTTATGATTTGTGGGAGCTCAGCAGGAAGATCAAAGCCGATCCCGAAAGCCTTGCGGTCTGGAAATCGGATGTCCCGGCCATCCGGGCGCTGCTTGAAGGCGGCGAAGACCGGTATTTCATGCCGGAGCTCCGGCGGCACCTCCGCGAATACGGCTATCATTCGAAAAAGGAACTGGATGTTTCCTATCCCTGTTACTTTGAGGACACCGAAGCAGTGATCAAAATGTGCAGGGACACCCTCCGGCTGGACGACGGCTGCAATCCCGCCATGGACGGCAACCGCCAGGCCGCGCGATATCAGGCGCAGTTGGATGGGCTGAAGGAAAAAGCCGGCGCGAAAAAGTACGGGAAGCTGCTCGAGAGCATAGAGAAGATGCGCAGGCTGCTCTGGTGGAGGGAAGAGCTCCGGGATATCTCCACAAGATTTTACTGCATCATTCGGATCTACACCCTCCGGCTGGCGGAAATATACCGGCAGCGCGGCATACTTGAAAGCGCCGGGGATATCTGGTATTTGAAAATTTCCGATATTTTTGACTTCATGGAGGGGAAAAAGTCCAGAGAGGACTTGGGCAGGCTGCTTGTCCGGAATAAAAAGTATTACGCCTCCTTCCGGAACTACCTGAGTGAAAATGAAATCGGATGCGACTTTGACAAAGAGGGCAAAAATACAAAATTGCACGGCGGTATAACAGGCATCGGCTGCAATAACGGCGTCGCGACAGGAACGGCCCGGGTGATCGAAAGCCTCGAAGAGATCGACCGGCTGCAGGAGGGCGACATACTGGTCACAAAATTCACGGATACCGGCTGGACAAGCAAATTCGCGCTGCTAAGCGGCATTGTGACGGAATACGGCGGGATTTTGTGCCATGCCGCCATTATTTCAAGAGAATACGGCATCCCCTGTATTGTCAGTGTCCAGGACGCTCTGGAGCAGATAAAGGACGGTACGACGATTACCATTAACGGGACTACCGGTGAAGTTTCACCGGTATGAGGAGAATGAATGCTTAAACGAATGCTTATCGGAAAATACAATAGATCGGTTATTCTCACATACCTTGGCGTGGCCTCCGCCGTAGCGGGCGTCTTTCTTGCGCTGAACCGGCATGTCGCCTATGCCATGGTCTGCCTGATCTTTTCCGGCATTGCCGATTTGTTTGACGGAATGCTTGCAAGGCGGTGCAAAAGGACAGAGGAAGAAAAAGCCTTCGGCGTCCAGATCGATTCGCTTGCCGATATGGCAAGCTTTGTGATGCTCCCGGCGGCGCTGCTGATTGCCATAGGCCTTGACCGCTGGTATCACGCGGTCCTCTGCGGCTTTTACGTGCTGGCCGCTGTTATCCGCCTGGGGTGGTTCAATGTCAGGGCTGCGGACGCCGGGGAGGAACGGCTTTCGCATTACAGCGGCCTGCCGGTGACCTATGCGGCGCTGGGCTTCCCCGCTGCCTGGGCGCTTTCCCCGCTGCTGCCGCAAAGCGGCTTTGATGTTTTTTACGCTGCCGTGATGGCCTGCTTTGCCCTGCTGTTCGTGCTGAATATCCCTATAAAAAAGCCCCGCGGTCCGGCATATGCTTTTTTCGGTCTGCTGGCCGTCGTCCTGGCCGCGGTGATTCTGATGATTGGAGACTGACATGGGCATTCGCGTCTTTGACAGGGCATCCGGTGAAATATACATTGAAAAGCAGTATGGGGAACGCAAGCTCCATTTTCTGTATCATACGGCTGCGGGCCGGGTGCTGCTGAAGCTGTTTATCGCCACCAGGGCATATTCAAAATGGAACGCCGTTTTTGCAAACAGCAGGCGTTCGGCCCGGAAGATCCGGCCGTTCATCGACGAATACGGCATTGCCGCGGAGGATTACGAGCAGCGGGAGTACCGGTCCTTCAACGATTTTTTCACCAGGAGGCTTCTTGACGGCAAAAGGACGTTTCCCCCGGAAAAAGACGCCCTTATTTCGCCTGCCGACGGGAAGCTTCGTGTTTTCAATATCGGTCCCGATACCGGCGTTGCCGTTAAAAACAGCATTTACACGGTTGAGGAGCTGATCGGGGATACCGCTTCCGCCGATAGGTACAGCAACGGCCTTTGCCTTGTTTTCCGGCTTACGGTGGACGATTACCACCGGTACTGCTTTATCGACGACGGAGAAATTGCGGCGCACAGGACCATCAACGGCAGGCTGCACACCGTGGGCCCGATTTCGTCGAAGAGATACAGGGTGTACAGCGAGAACCACAGGGAAGTATCCCTGCTGCGGACTGAAAATTTCGGAATGGTGGCGCACATAGAGGTAGGAGCGCTTTTGATCGGGAAAATCACCAATCGTGAGATCGTCCGGTTCCGGCGGTTTGAGGAAAAGGGCTATTTCGCCTTTGGCGGCTCAACGGTTGTTTTGCTGCTGGAGCACGGTGCGGCGGATATTGACCGGGATATCCTGGAGTGCTCGCGCAAGGGCATGGAGGTCAGGGTAAGAATGGGCGAACGCATAGGACACGGAAAGCGGGAACCGATATGCTGAAAAGAATCCACATCTATCTGAAGGAAATGTACCCGGTGATACCCAGGTTGTTTCTGGGTTTTCTGCTGCTGTTTGAGGTCTATTTCCTGGTGGTGCTGATTGCCGATGTAAAGGATATCCGGGTGGGCATTCAGGAAATCGTGGGCGCTTTTACCATATTCGCCTTTTTAATGTCCCTTCGGATCGCCGATGAGTTCAAGGATTACGAAACGGACCTGAAGCTGTTTCCCGAGCGGCCTTATCCGTCGGGCAGGGTCCGCAAAACGGATTTGATCGTCCTGCTGGTGTTCGTTTCGGCCGTTGCGGCGGCGCTGAATGTGCTCTTTATGAACAATCCGGTATTTTTCGCCATTCTGGTTGGCTACGCCGTGCTGATGTCGGTCTGGTTCTTCAGCAGGCACCGCATCCAGAAGAGCCTGCTGCTGGCGCTGGTGACCCACAATCCGGTCCAGTTGGTCCTCAATCTGTACATCATTTCCTTTGCCTGCATCAAATACGGTCTCCCGATCTTTACCTTCGACAATGTGGTCATTGCCTTCACCCTCTATTTTCCGGGCCTGATCTGGGAGGTATCCCGGAAAATCCGGGCGCCGGAGGACGAAACGGAGTATGTGACCTACTCCAAAATTTTTGGGTATAAAAAGGCTACCCGGTTTGTCCTGCTGGTTATGTTTTTCGACATGATTACAAGCTCCATCCTTGTGTTCAAGCTGTATCCCTGGGCCGTTATCACCGTAATATTGAGCTATGGATGGCTGGTTTACATGTGCCGGAGGTTCATGGACGATCCGGCAAGGTTTCAACTGGTGAAGAAGGTAGAGCTTTACGAATATATAACCGAGTCCACGGTGATTCTTATTGAAGTCCTGTTCCTGTTTGAAAGGTTTGTATTATGATGCGGATAATCGATGAAAGCAATTATACGGAACACGGCATCGGAGCGAAGGCCGGCAGCCTTTTCCTCGCAAAAGAGAAGGGCATCCGTGTCCCGGCGTTTTTCTGCGTGGGGTTTGACGCGGGGGAAGGCCTTCCGCAAAGCGCCGGCGGCCAATTTGCCGGCGCGGATGGGGCGGCGGTCCGGGCGTTAGAGCTCGGCGAGGCCGGAGACTCCGAAATATACGCGTACATGGATGCGCACTTTCAAGATACCGGGCTGTTTTCGGTGCGGTCCTCCTCATCCGTGGAAGATGGAGAAACCGCATCCTTTGCCGGCCAGTTTGCCACTTATCTGAATGTGCCGCGGGAGGAACTGCTTTCCCGTATAAAAGCCTGCTTTGAGAGCCTCTATTCCTCCATGGCCGCGATTTATCTGGAAAAGACGGGCGGGGATGCCGCGGGTCTCTCCATGAGTGTGATCGTCCAGGAAATGGTAGACGCGGAGCTTTCCGGCGTGATTTTCACGGCCAACCCGCAGGGGCTGCTCAGCGAAACGGTGGTGGTATGCGGCGCCGGTACGGGCAACAATGTCGTGGAGGACAAAACACCTGTAACGACCTATTACTACAGCAACATCGACAAGCTTTACTACTATGAGCGCGAACCGGGTGCGCCGCTGCTGGGGGACCTTCTTGAAAGCGCGGTTGATGTTTCCTGCAAGCTGAAAGATATTTTCGGAGAGCTTCTGGACATCGAATATGCCATCCGGGACGGCGTGCTTTCTGTCTTGCAGGTACGCCCCATCACGACGCTGGACCCAAGGAGACCGACGGTTCTGGACAACAGCAATATCGTCGAAAGCTATCCGGGCGTCTCGCTGCCCCTGACCTGCTCATTCGTGAAGGACGCATATTCCGGCGTGTTCCGGGGTTTGGCCCGCCGTGTGCTGAAAAGCGGGCGGCTGCTGCGGAAATATGATCCTGTCCTGCGCGAAATGGTCGGAAACGCGAACGGGCGGATGTACTACAAGATCAGCAATTGGTACGAACTTATAAAATGCTTGCCCTTCAGCAAAAGGATCATTCCCGTGTGGCAGGAAATGATGGGCGTCGCAAATAAGGAGTATGATGGCGCGCGGCAGAAGACGCCGCGGCTTCAGACGATCAGGACCTATGTCGGCTGCGGCCTCGAATTTTTGGCGGTTCCCCGGAACATGGACAGGCTGGCGCGGGATTTTTCAGGGGTACGGAAGCTGTTCGAGGAAGCTTACACCGGAAGCCTGGGGAACCGGGAGCTGTTGAAGCTGTATGACGCTATTGGCGACGCTGTTCTTAAAAAGTGGGATATTACGCTGCTCAATGACTTATATGCGTTTGTTTTTACCGGGCTCTTCAAAGCCAGGCTCCGGAAGCTCGGAGTGGAAAACGCGGAGGAGCAGACCAACCGATACCTTTCCGGCATCGGCTCCATTGAAAGCCTGAAACCCGTCAGAGAGCTGGTTTCCCTTGCCGTACTGGCGGTGAAGGAGGGGGTGGCCGGCGACCTGGCGGACCTCAAGGACGACGACAAGGTGAAAGCGTATCTGAAAGGCGGAAACCCCAGCTTTGCCGCCGCTTTTAAAAGCTATATCCGGCTATACGGCGACCGGTCCCTGGAGGAGCTGAAGCTGGAAAGCGTGACCTTCCGGACCTCGCCGGCCACACTGGTAAAAAAGCTGCTGGAATATACCGGCGACCGCGATAAACTGGCCCGGCTGGCGGAAGCCTTCAGCCGTGAGGAAGCCCCTCCGTTCACAGATGGCATCCCCCACAAGGGCGGCGCTTTGGACAGAAAACTACTGGAGAGTTTCAGCAAAAGGGCTGTGCTGGGAATAAAAAACCGCGAGCTTTCCCGGCTGAACCGATGCAGGATCTATGGCATGGTACGGACGATTTTCCGAAGCATGGGTGAAAATTTATACCGTGAAGGGATTCTCTCCGGGCCTGGGGATATTTTCTACCTGACCGTCGACGAGGTTTTCGCGGCAGCCAGGGAAAGCGGGGCTGCCACAGAAGCGGAAGCTGCCGGGAAAGCCACCGTAGAAGCTGGGGGAGCAGTTGCCGCGGGAACTGCCGGGAAAGCCGCCGGAAAAGCTGCCGTAGAAGCCGAAGAGAAAGCTGTCGGTGGAAGAGGGGAAGGGTTGAAAGCGCTGATTGAAAAACGCAAGGCGGACTATGACCTTTACAAACGGCTTCCGGCATTTTCGCGGCTGATTTTCGCGGGGGAGGTGTTTGACAAAAGCCACCGCAGCGTCAACTCGGCGCCGGTCGCCGCCGCGCCGGGCGGGATGAAGGGCACGCCCTGCTCCGGGGGGATCGTTACCGGCGAGGTGGTCGTCATAGACCGTATTGAGGCGGCAGTCCATGTAAAAGATAAAATTCTGGTGGCAAAAATGACCGACCCGGGCTGGGTGTTCCTGCTGACCCTTGCCAAAGGGATCATTTCGGAAAAGGGCTCGCTGCTGTCGCATACGGCCATTATTTCCCGCGAGCTCCATATCCCTTCGATTGTCGGCGTTAAAAATATTACGGAGATTTTAAAAACAGGCGATACCGTAAGGATGGACGGAAGCACCGGGGAGATCGTCAAGGTGGGTGAGGAAATTGTATCAGGTAATAAAGTTTGATAACGAGCCGGCCTGCAGAAAGGATTTCCTGCATTTGCCGGAAACGCTCTACCGTAAATGGGAGTTGACGCAGAACCGGAGGGAAGAAGAGGCATTGCTGGCCGGGACCCATGTGCTGAGCCAGTATTTCACGCTGGATAAGTTCATTGTCTATTCCGCTTCCCGGGCCTGTGCAAGGTGCATCGTCACCACTTATCCGGATGACCCCGCGGCCTACATCGGTTTTTTTGAGTGCATCCGCGATACGGAGTGCAGCAGGACGCTTTTTGACGCGGTCCATGCCTTTTTGGCGCAAAAAGGCTATCGACGGATTGTGGGCCCCGTTGATTCGAGCTTCTGGATAAAATACCGGCTGAAGGTCGATCGGTTTGAAAACGGTCCGTATGTTTCAGAGCCCTATAACAAGCCGTACTATCTGGAGTTGTTCACAGACAGCGGCTATGAAATAGCCGAACGCTACATCTCCAATGCCTATGGAAAATTGCCCCTGCTCCGGTATGAAAATCAAAAATATGCCGGACGGTATGAACGGCTTTGCTCAAAGGGCTACCGGATTGTTTCGCCGGGCGGGTCCGAATTCCACGATGCCCTGAAAGCCGTATATTCCTTGCTTATGGAACTGTACAAGGATTTCCCGGTTTTCAAGCCTTTGAGCGAAGACGCTTTCCTGGAGCAGTATCGATATTTTGCGAAAATCCTTGACTTCTCGATGGTGAAGATCGCCTTTTTTCAGGACGAGCCCGTCGGATTTTTTGTGGGGGTACCGGATTATAAAAATATGCTGAACAGGAAGATAACCCTTTGGACCCTTATAAACGTTTTCTTTAAAAAACTCCGGGCAGACAGGTATGTCATGCTCTACGCGGGCGTGAAGCAGGGGCATGAAGGCCTGGGCGGGGCCATGCTGCACAGCCTCATGGATACGGTCCGCAGAAGGCGGGCCGCTTCCATCGGCGCTCTCATAAAAGCCGGTAATTTCACGGGGAAGTATGCGGACGACAGGATTGAGTCCACATACAGATATGTGCTGCTATCGAGAAAACTGGAAAAGATTATATAATGAGGGATGTTGATCGTTTATTCCGATCAAAGGATAAAGCCTTTTTTTTTCGCTGTAAATACTATAATATTATTTATGAGCTTATACAAAAATCTGCAAGGAGAGATGGCAGAGGATAAACATCCTGCCTGGAGCAGAGGCCTGGCATGAAGAGACAAGAAAAAAGACATGGAAGAAAAACACGGGCGGTGCTGCCGCTTCTGTTGGTGGTCCTTTTGGGCGTGATTATCGTCGCCGTGGCGGTAGGAGCGGTTTTTGTGCCTCCGGACAGGGCTTTCCGGATCATCCTGGCCAACCTGGGCCTGCTGAAGGACCCGGCGATACCGCAGGACCAGAATTCGATCATTTTTCTGGTCAGGCTCCCCCGCGTCCTGGTCGCCTGTATGGCGGGCGGGTCGCTGGCGGCCTGCGGCGCGGTCATGCAGGGCATGTTCCGTAATCCCATGGCCGACCCCGGAATATTGGGCGTTTCCAGCGGCGCCGGCCTGGGCGCGGTCACTGCCATAACCCTTGGCTTTTCAGTTCAAAGCATTTATCTGCTCCCGCTGTTTGCTTCCGTGGGAGCCCTGCTGGCTGTTACAGTGATCTACCTGCTTTCCCTGCGGAAGGGGAAAATCCCACCGCTCACCCTTGTTTTGTCCGGATTGGCTGTCAGCACCTTTATCGGAGCATTTACGCAATTGATTTTGCTCCGCAGCAACAGCTATGAGGTACATAACTTCGTATTCTGGACAATGGGAGGCCTCAACGGAATGATGTGGGATCAGGTCCGTTTGATTGCGGCCCCCGTGATCCTGCTGCTGTCCGTGCTGATGATTTTTGCAAGGGATTTGAACCTTCTGCTGCTTGGAGAAGAGGAGGCGCAGTCGGTCGGCCTGGAGCCTTCGCGCACAAGGAAGCTGCTGTTGCTGCTGACCTCCCTTTTGACCGCCTGCGCCATATCGGTTTGCGGCCCCGTCGGCTTCGTGGGGCTTATAGTACCGCATATCATGCGGCTTATAACCGGTCCCGACCACCGGATCCTTCTGCCTGCCAGCGCATTGGGCGGCTCCATTTTTCTGGTCGGCTGCGATATCATTTCAAGGCTGCCCGCAAGCGGAGAGATCAGCGTGGGGATCATTACCTCGATGCTGGGTGCGCCATACTTCCTCTACCTTTTGGTTAAGACGAGGAAGGAGGGTGAGTTGTTTTGACGCCGGATGGGAACGCAAAATTACTTGTGATCGATAAACTGGACCTTCAGATCAATGGCAGCAGTATCCTGAACAATATTTGCCTGAGTGCGGAAAAAGGCGAATTCATCGGCCTTATCGGCCCCAATGGCGCCGGGAAAACCACCCTGCTCAAATGCATCGACGGAATCCGCAAAGGGTCCGGCAGAATTGATATAGAGGGAAAAAGCCTTGAAGAAATGAGCCGGAAAGGGATCGCTGCTAAAGTAGCCATGCTGCACCAGGACACCTCCGTTACCTTTCCGTTTACCGTCATGGATATCGTGCTGACGGGCCGGTATCATAAGCTTGGACGGTTTGGCTCGGAAAGCCTGGAGGATTATGAAGCCGCACGTAAATACATGGATTTCACAGATACCTTGCAGTTCGAAGACAGACCGGTGAATTCCCTCTCGGGCGGAGAGCGCCAGAGGGTGCTTTTTGCGAAGGTCCTGGCCCAGGAGACGGAATTGATCCTGCTGGACGAGCCTTCCGCGAGTCTGGATATCGCTCATGAGGAGCAAATCTTCCAATATTCGTCCGACCTGTGCAGCAGGGGGAAAACGGTGATTGCCGCCGTTCACGACTTGAAAACGGCGGTTCGCTTTTGCAGCAGGCTGATTTTGATGAAGGACGGACGGATCATTGCAGACGGCTCTCCGGAGGCCGTCATAACGGCGGAAAACTTGACCGAGGCTTATGGCGTCAAGGCACTCGTATATAAAAACCGTATTTCGGGGCTGGTGGATTTTCACATCCCGGGCCGGCCGGAAAGCCGCAGGAGCCTCCGGGTACATGTAATAGGAGGGGGCGGGTCCGCCTCGGGCGTGATCCGGCAATTGTATGAAGGCGGCTATGAGGTTACGGCAGGCGTTTTCGCCCATGGCGACAGCGACCTCGGGAGTACTGAGGTATTCGGGATTCAGGCCCTTGTATGCCAACCCTTCAGCGAGATTGACGACGCGGCGTATGAAGAGAATGTGAACCTGATTCGAAAGGCGGAAATTACCATTCTTTGCGATATGCCCTTCGGACAGCAGAATCTGAGAAACCTGGAAGCGGCGGCGAAGGCGTCAAGATTGATCATTATCGAGGATAGCAAGCCGGAGAATCGTGATTTTACAGGCGGAAAGGCACTGCAGCTATACGGCGGACTGAGGGAAAAGGCGATTGTAGTGGAATCGGCAAGGCTGCATGAGGCTATGCTGTAAATATCCGTGCAGGAAGCGGATAAATGGTGGGATATTCGGAGATAGGACAACGCTGCATATGGAAAGAAACGGGGTAGCCGTATGGGGAAATTGATATTGGTGACTGGCGGGGCCAGAAGCGGCAAAAGCCGCTTTGCGGAAAAAAAGGCATCCGATTTCGGCGATAGGGTCCTTTATATTGCCACGGCTGTCGCCTTTGACGAAGAAATGAAGGAACGCATTCGCCGGCACCGGCAGCAAAGGCCTTCCGACTGGGAGACGCTTGAGGCGTACCGTGACTTTGAAACGAGCCTGCCCGGATTGCTGGCGGGACGGGATGCCGTTCTGCTGGACTGTGTTACGGTTATGGTCTCCAATATCCTGCTGCAAAAGGCTATGGACTGGGAAGGGATATCCGTAGAAGAAATCAACGCGGTGGAGAAGGAAGTCGATTCGCAAGTCCGATCCCTCCTTTCTATTATTAAAAATGCGGAAATTCCGTTTGTTCTGGTGACAAATGAGCTTGGAATGGGCGTCGTTCCGCCCTATGCCCTCGGCAGGGCATTCCGGGATATCGCGGGCAGGGTCAATCAAATACTGGCCGGGGAAGCGGAAGAGGTATATCTCTGCGTTTCAGGCATTCCGGTGAAAATAAAGTAAGAAAGCTGGAAAGAAGGGGACTCCATGGCTTATCTGAGACGGTTCGTCCTGATGCTGCAATTTATGACCACTATACCGATAGGAATCCATGTAAGGGCGGAGAAGGAGGATTTCGCCAAAGGGCTGGCCACGGCGCCTCTGGTTGGCTTTCTTCTGGGCCTTCTGCTGGCTGCTGGGAACTACCTGTTTGGATTGTTGTTCTCTCCTATGATTACGGCGGTGTTAACCGTCGCCTTGTACATAGTTCTCACGGGGGGCCTGCATCTGGACGGCCTCGGCGATACGGCGGACGGGCTTTTTTCCAACCGTCCCAGGGAAAGAATCCTTGAGATCATGAAAGACAGCCGGGTCGGCTCCAATGCCGTACTTGCGCTGATTGTCGTTCTTTTGCTCGATGTATCGATTCTTGCCTCCTTGAAGGAGCATCTGGCAATCTTCCTCATCCTTATGCCCGTTGCGGGAAGAATTGCTTCGCTGGTCGGGGCGGGCTCCTCCGCTTATGCGGGCGTGTCGGACGGCCCGGGCCGGTGGTGCGTGGAATACTGCGGATTGAAAGAGGTCGTGCAGGGGTTGGCACTCTACGCTGTTCTGTTTGCGGCAACGGGTATGATCGGGCTCGGGCTCTCCGAAGAAGCATCCTGGTTGCAAAGCGCCGTATGGATCGTTCCGCTGGCTATAATTCCGCCGGTTTCGGCGTTCTTACTGACAAGGCTGCTTGGCAGCAAGCTCGGCGGCGTCACGGGGGATATCCTCGGGGCGGTCTGTGAGCTGAACCAGGTCGTTTTTCTTCTTGCGGCGTACTTCCTGAGCAAGCTTTTTTAGAATAAAAAAGAGTAAAAAAGGAACAGAATCGTTGATTGAAAAAGTAAATTCCACCGAAAAATCTCAAGAAAAAATGCAGAAGTAAACTCGAGTTTTCGGGGCTTGTACGTTTTCTTTTCTGCAAAAAAAGGATATAATAGAGACGGAAATAGCGAT
>JAEYOP010000048.1 GCA_023411575.1 Bacillota bacterium
ATAATATTCGTGCCAGGCAGCTTGGCTTCGAAGCATGAAACAGGATGCTCAACAAGCAGCCCCTGCCGTTTCTTACAGCAAGCGCCTTCGCAGATCGCTTCGAAGTCACATGTGGGCAAGTAGCAAACGAACTGCAAGCTTATGCTTGCGAAGAGGGCGTTGTTCATTTTTTCAACTTTAGGACGCCAAAGGTCAACATAATCTTAGATTTCGTTCCATTACAGCGTAAAAGCGGACTAAAACTTGCTGAAAAGCTTAATCTTTACTTAAGCATTCGTCCTAAACCTGCAAATTTGAACAGGATGGATAATTATGAGATTTGGTGCAACAATGTATGTAAAAAATAGCTCTGAGGCGGTGAAGTAGTAGACAAATACGGAGTAGCTTGGTTCGTCTGCATAATGTAAAGCAATATATACGAAAAGAGGCAAAAACAAAAAGCCTTGTTCCCCTTGGACCGGAACCGGTTTAATCGGGTACGAAGCTTTTATGTCGCATTTTTCTATTCTTTTTCCGTATTCGAAGTCAAATTCAAACAAGCATTATTTGGAGGCGTTCAGCGCCTTGGCCAGCTTTGATTTTCTTCTCGCAGCGGTGTTTTTATGAAGCACGTTCTTGGCAGCTGCCTTGTCAATGGTCTTGGCAGTAGTGCTTAACACTTTTGCGGCGGAATCATCCTTGCTTTCGATCACTTCGCTGCATTTCTTTATAGCAGTCTTGAGAGCGGACTTCTTTATCGTATTCTTCAAAGTCTTCGTCTTTGCGACTTCTACTCTTTTAATGGCAGATTTAATATTTGGCAAACCTTTCACCTCCTGCGGTCTTATTTGGCTTTATTGACATCGAATATTCTACCATGAAAAAAATGAAAAAGCAAGGAAAATGCGTACGAATAATGGGCAAACTACATTGCAGCGGTTGCTTTATGGAATAGAAGCCGGATGAGGATTCCGCGTCCGGGAGGAAAGGATGGAAGGAATGGCTGGAACCAGAAGTACAAGGACGGATTTGACCCTGGAGGCCCATGAGCTGCTCCGGGAAAAAGCGGTGCGGGAACAGCAGGAGGATCAGCCCATACCGGGGGTGGAGCTGGAAAACGCGGGGGATGACGAGATCAAAATAACCCGGGTAAGGGTGACATCTCCCACCGGGGAAGCGGCCATCGGAAAGCCGATGGGGAATTATATCACTCTAGAGATCCCCGGACTCCGGGACAATGATCAGGAGCTTTATGAAAATACCTGCAAGGAGCTGGCAAAGGAGCTGGCGGGAATTCTCAGGCTGAACGACAAAACCATGACGCTGGTGGTGGGACTGGGCAACTGGAATGTCACGCCGGATGCTTTGGGACCGAAGGTGGTTTCCAGCATGATGGTGACCAGGCACCTGCTGGAGTACCTGCCCGAGCAGGTGGACGAGGGGGTTCGCCCCGTATGCGCGGTAGCGCCTGGCGTGCTCGGCATTACGGGAATCGAAACAGGAGAGATCATCAAGGGAATTGTGGAAAGAATCAAACCGGACTATGTCATTGCCATCGACGCGCTGGCGTCGCGGAAAATGGAAAGGGTCAATACGACGATCCAGATCGCCGATACAGGCATCGCTCCGGGCTCCGGAGTAGGCAACAAGCGGATGGAACTGTCGAAAGAAACCATGGGCATCCCCGTTATTGCAATAGGCGTGCCGACGGTGGTCGATGCGGCCACAATGGCCAACGATACCATCGACCTTGTGCTGGACAGCATGATCGAACAGGCGAAGCAGGGAAGCGAATTCTACAATATGATGAAAAGCATTGATCGGGATGAGAAATACGGCATGATCCAGGAGGTGCTGGAGCCCTATGTGGGCAATTTGATCGTCACCCCGAAGGAAATCGACGAGGTGGTCCGGAAAATAGCGAAGGTGATTGCCAATGGGCTGAACATAGCGCTGCATCAGGGCATTACCCTCAATGACGTGAACCGGTATGTGAATTAAGGGATGACCGAATCATAAAAACGAAGACAACCTTTCTTTTCCTTGAGAAATAACGTATAATTTTTTCGAGTACGTTATTTCTCTTTTGGGGGTCAAAATGAAACAAACGGGCAGATATCTGGTCATCCTCATTCTTGTGATTGCACTATGGAACACCATTGTAATCAAGCCTCTCAAGATCTTTACCGTATTCCTGCACGAGCTGGGCCATTCCCTGATGGCGGTCCTGTTCGGCTACGGGATACAGGGCTTCCGCATCAATCTGGATGAAAGCGGCTACGCTCTGACGCTCTCCAAGAATGCATTCTCTTCCTTTATGATTGCAAATGGAGGTTATCTCGGCAGCGTGCTTTTTGCCGTATTGATCCTTTACCTGAAGCGCACCGCGCTGAAAAGGTTCCTGCTGGGGGCTTCCGCGATCCTGCTGCTGGGGGTGTCCATTGCGTACGGGAAATCCGTCTTTACCATCATCTATGCGGCGATTTTCGCGGGCTTCGTGCTGTTGCTGTATATGCTGCACAATGAGAAGATAAACGACTGGGTTATCGACATTCTGGGCGTGTCCAGCGTTGCTTATGCGGTATACGACACGTTTGTCGATACGATCCTGCTGCAGCTCAATCTCAGGCTCCACTGGATACAGGGCTGGAAGACGGCGCAGCCGATGACGGACGCGATGCAGCTCCAGCAGATGACCCATCTGCCAGCCATGCTGTGGGGCTTTATCTGGCTCGCCTTATCCTGTATGGCGATCTATTCGGTCATTTTGACGGGCGGCCGGAAATCCGCCGGCTCCAGGGGCAAGAAGCGGGCGGCCTAAAGCGCGTACATTCCTTTGAGAAAGATTTAAAGAAATTGACGGGAATCAAGAAGAATAGAGAGGCATCGGACATGGATAAGATTCAATTGATGAAAGATAAAATCGATTTGCTCAACAGGGCAGGGAAGGCCTATTACCAGGAAAACCGCGAAATCATGTCCAACTTTGAATACGACAGGCTGTACGACGAACTGATGGACCTGGAAAGGGAAACGGGCACCATATTGTCCAACAGCCCCACCATCCATGTGGGCTATGAGCTTCTGACCGGTTTGCCGAAGGAGCGTCATGAAAAGCCGATGCTGTCCCTGGACAAGACAAAAGAGATCGAAGCGCTGAAGGAGTGGTTGGGAGAGCAGGAGGGAATCCTGTCCTGGAAGCTGGACGGGCTGACCATCGTATTGAGCTATTCCCACGGTAGGCTAGTCAAGGCGGTCACCAGGGGAAACGGGGAAATAGGAGAAGTCGTAACGAATAACGTCAAAGTCTTTAAAAATATACCGGTCACCATCCCATTTAAAGGCGAGCTAGTCCTTAGAGGAGAAGCGGTGATCAGCTATTCGGATTTCGAAAAGATCAATGGAGAAATCGACGACGAAAGCGTCCGGTACAAAAACCCCAGGAATCTTTGCAGCGGCTCGGTGCGGCAATTGAACAACAAGGTGGCGGCGGAAAGAAACGTCAATTTCATTGCGTTCTCCCTGGTCAAAGCCGACGGCCGGGAGCTGGAAAACTCGCGGGCGGCCCGCTTGAACTGGCTGGCGGCCCAGGGCTTTGCCATTGAGGAGTTTGAAAAGGTCAACAGGGCCAACCTGGAGGAAGCCGTAGCCCGGTTTGCCGACCGGACGGAGAAGAATGATTATCCGTCCGACGGGCTGGTCTTGGCCTTCGACGATATCAGCTACGGGGAATCCCTCGGGGCGACAGCTAAATTTCCCAGGGACTCCATTGCGTTCAAGTGGCGGGATGAAGTAAAGGAAACCGTGCTGCAGCAGGTGGAATGGAGCGCGTCCCGTACGGGGCTGATCAACCCCATCGCCATATTCGAGCCGGTGGAACTGGAGGGAACGACGGTCAGCCGGGCAAGCCTCCATAATATCAGTATTATGGAAGAGCTGCAGATCGGGATCGGCGATACGGTCTGCGTTTACAAGGCCAACATGATCATTCCCCAGGTATCGGAGAACCTGACGAGAAGCGGCGCGGTGACCATACCGGAGAAATGCCCGGTCTGCGAAGGGGAAGCGAAGATCCGCAGCAATAATGACATAAGATATCTGTTTTGTGTCAATGAAGACTGCCCGGCGAAGAAAATCAAGCTGTTCGGCCTGTTTGTCAGCCGGGACGCCATGAACATCGAGGGGCTGTCGGAGGCGACCATCGAGAAATTCATTGCCGCGGGCCTGATCCGGGAGCTTGCGGATATTTTCCGCATTGCCCGCTACCGGGATGTTATTGTGGAGATGGAAGGCTTCGGGGAGAAATCCTTTGCCAAGCTGACCGCCGCCGTGGACCGGGCGAGAAAGACTACTGCCGTTCGGCTGCTGTTCGGCCTGGGCATACCGAATGTAGGCTTGTCCAATGCCAAGCTGATCTGCCGGACGTTCAAGCACAATTGGAACGATATTGAAAATGCGACCTATGAGCAACTCATTGAAATCGGCGGAATAGGCGAGGTCATGGCGGAAGCCTACGTCAGCTTCTTTTCCAATGAAAAGAACAAAGCCGTTGTCCGGGACATCCTGGAAGAAATAGAGCTTGAAACAGTCCAGATGGCCGAAAGCGATTTGATTTTCGAAAACAGGACGTTTGTCATCACCGGCTCTCTGGAGCATTTTGTCAACCGGGAAGAGATGGTCGCGGTCATTGAAGAAAAGGGGGGCAAGGCCTCCGGCTCCGTTTCTTCAAAAACCAGCTATCTGGTGAATAATGATAGTACATCCGGGTCGTCCAAGAATAAGAAGGCGAAAGAACTGGGCGTGCCCATCATCACCGAGGAGCAGTTCCTGGAGTGGCTGAACGGCGGCGACAGGCCCTGAGCCGCCGCCAGACCGGCGCAAAAATTGTTCTGTAATTTTTTGGACATCTCACGGGGAAGACGATGAGGAGCTGCAGAAAAATGAAAACGCAGAAAATCTATTCGAAAAGCAATGAATACCAGAAATTAGAGGTGTTAAAAACCAATCGGAATAAAAGGCATCGATATAATGAATTTCTGGTTGAAGGGGTACGAAATATCAATGAAGCTATCCGGAATGGATGGATTTTTAATTCTCTTATTTATTCTTTCGAAAAGGATTTATCCAGTTGGGCGGTCGATGTCATACGAAAAACAAAAACTCAAATAAATTATGAATTAACCAATCCCCTTATTAGCGACCTGAGTGACAAAAGCGATACATCGGAGCTAATGGCTGTAATCCAAATGCGGGGTAATGACACAGAGCTGTTAATGCTAAGTGACAATCCTGTCTTAGCGTTGTTTGACAGACCTTCAAATAAAGGCAATTTGGGTACCATAATACGTTCCTGCGACGCTTTAGGGGTTGAGGGACTTGTTATTACCGGTCATGCAGTGGACCTTTATGACCCCGAAACCATTTCGGCTTCCATGGGGTCTTTTTTCAAGCTGCCCGTAATCCGGTTGGAAAGCAATGAAAGGGAGCTTAACTGGATTGCGGAATTGAGAGAAAAATACACAGACTTACAGGTAGTCGGTACAAGTGCGCATGCTGACAAAACCATATTCGAATGTGATTTTATGTCACCCGTCCTGTTGCTGATCGGAAACGAGACCGATGGACTATCCTACAAATATAAAGAGATCAGTGATTTTATGACAAATATTCCCATGCATTCGAACAGCTCGGCATCCTCGTTTAATGTTGCTTGTGCGGCTTCGATCGTATTTTATGAAATAGCAAGGCAAAGAGCAAATTTGCAGCGGCATAGATAATGCAAAAAAGAATTGTGCTGGCAGCTTTATTTGCGTTATCTTATCTGTAGTGCTCCGTTGCTGGGTAAAATAAACCACCCTCTGAGAGGGTGGTCACGATTGGCTTGATGGTTTTCCCTAAACATATAAATATATCCTTTTAGGGATGATTCGGCCATTCCTTAGTGGGCTTCCAGCTTTTCTATGCCGGCTTCGATTCTTTTAAGCGTTTCGGCTTTTTCGAGTATTTCCGCCAGCTCCGTTGCTCCGCCCGGCGTCACGTCCTTTCCGGAAAGCGCGGTGCGGATCGGCCACAGGATCTGGCTGTTCTTGATCCCCCGGTTCTGCGCAAACTCCGTCAGGGTCGTGTAGATCGTACTGTTTTCCCAGACGGTTATGCCCTCAAGCACGGGTAATACGGCCTTAAGGTTCTCGAGGGAGTTTTCAGGGTTCGTTTTCATTTTTTTGTTTTCATACAGCGCGATGTCATAATCCGGCAGCTTTTCAAAGAAATCCACGCTTCCGGAGATGTTTGTCAAAACCTCGGTTCTGAGCTGCAGCAGCTTGCTGATCTTGAAGGTGTCGATTCCCGAAGCAGCCAGTCCTTCGCTGTAGTAGGCGGAAGCAAGCTGGTGGAAAGCTTCCGGCGGCATTTTCCGGATATACTCGCCGTTCATCCAGGTCAGCTTGTTTATGTCGAACACAGCGGGGGATTTGCTGATTCCATGGATGTCAAAGGCCTGCTCCAGCTCTTCCATGGAGAAGATTTCCTGGGTGGTGCCCGGACTCCAGCCAAGCAGCGCGACGAAGTTGACCACAGCTTCGACAAGGTACCCCATGGAGACCAGGTCCTCAAAGGACGGATCGCCGGACCGCTTGGACATTTTCTTCCCATCGGGCTTGATGATGGTGGAAACGTGGACATAGGTGGGGATTTCCCATCCGTAGGCCTGGTACAGAAGATTGTATTTGGGCGTGGAGGAGAGGTACTCGTTTCCTCTTACCACGTGGGTGATATCCATCAGATGGTCGTCGATGACATTGGCAAAGTTGTATGTGGGCATGCCGTCCGACTTGATCAGCACCTGGTCCTCCAGCTCACTGTTGTCCACCGTGATCGTCCCGTAGACCGCATCGTCAAAGCTGGTGCTTCCCGCATCGGGCATTTTCTGCCGGATGACAAACGGCTCGCCGGCGGCAAGCTTTTGCTCCACTTCCTGCTTGCTCAGTCCCAGGCAGTGCCTGTCATACTTGTAAGCCTTGCCTTCGCTTTCGTTCGCTTCCTTGAGAGCGGACAAACGCTCCTTCGAACAGAAGCAGTAATATGCTCCGCCCAGTTCCACCAGCTTCTTTGCGTACTCCATGTACGAGCCCTTCCGCTCGCTTTGTATGTACGGAGCGTACGGCCCGCCGATGTCGGGACCTTCGTCGTGCTTCATCCCGGCCATCTTCAGGGTTTTGTATATGACCTCCGTCGCGCCTTCCACATACCGTTCCTGGTCCGTATCTTCTATTCTAAGGATGAATTTGCCGCCGTGCTTCCTGGCGATCAGGTATTCATACAGCGCCGTCCGTAAATTGCCGATGTGCATGTACCCCGTGGGACTTGGGGCGTATCGCGTTCTGACATCAACAGCCATGCCGATCTCTCCTTTTACCGCGTCGAATTTCCTTTTGGGAACAACTGAAAAATTCGTTCCGGTTCTTTCGGCAAAAAATCGGCGGTTCCGCGATTCTTGCCGGAAGATTTACCGGAAGTTCTTTTTCGCTTGTTCCTCGATTATATTATTTACAAATAGTTTCGTCAAGAAACGGGGTTGTATTTGAAAGTGGAAAGGAATAATATATTAGTGTTGTAAGGAACAAGCGAGAAAGAACTTCTTTTTCGCTTGCTCCGAAGCGAATGTTCTGCGAAGGGAGAGATGATCATGTCCGTTCTTGACAATCTGACCAAAAAGGTGACCGATACGGCCAAAGCCGCAGCCAAGATGTCCGGGAGCGTGGTGGAGGTAACCAGACTGAACATGAATATCAATGCGGAAGAGGAAAAGGTCCGCAAGATTTACTCCGATATGGGGAAGCAGCTGTATGAGGACTATACGGA
>JAEYOP010000012.1 GCA_023411575.1 Bacillota bacterium
TAAGTCAGGCAGACAGGAAATGCTCGAATCAATGCTTAACCAGTACATTCTAGAGACTAAGTAATTCATGTAGGTCTAGTTAAATAGCTTATCTAAGGGGGCCACTGCAAATGCAGTGGCTCTTTTATTTGTTAGCCCAGCATGCGCGAACTCTACAGGTGAAAGTCCGATACGGGGGTTGATAGTGCCAACCGTTAGCCAAGAGCAAGGGTGTCCTCGGTGACGAGGAATCTGAAGGAAGCTGGAGGCAAAGTTCTGGTCTGAGGAACACGAACTGCATATAAGGCATATGTCTGTTGGGCGAGTTTGCACAACAAAACGAAGCCCTAAACTATTCGAAACAGGCGGTGTAAATGCAGCAGATATATGGAATGAAGGAAAGCGCTCTTACCTGGGGAGGTCTCATGGACGTGAGGGAATAATTCTTAATCACGGTTGAAATAAGATTTACCATGAGAAGTCAGCCGAGGTCATAGTACTGAGCCAATCATGAATGGCTCAGGAAGGACTGAACAATAGGAGGTTTTGAAGAATTGAACGACACAAAGAAACATGAAAAATGCAGACAACTTCATAATGATGAAGGCTGGTCTCCTGAGCATAGAGTGGAACTCGAATGTAAGAAGAGAGCGCACAGTGTTTCATTGACGTCAGAAATGAGACAAAACGACATAGCGATGTACGACAATAGGCTTATGGAGAAAATCCTTGACAGGAACAATATGAATGAAGCATTTAAAAAGGTCAAGAAGAATAAGGGAAGCCATGGAATTGATGGAATAACAGTTGATGAACTTCAACAATATCTAAGAGAAAATGGTGACCAACTCCGTAAAGAAATATTAGAAGGGACATATGTTCCAAAACCCGTCAGAAGGGTAGAAATACCAAAAGACGATGGGAAGAAGAGAAAGCTTGGAATACCAACAGTGGTTGACAGAGTAGTACAGCAGTCAATAACGCAGATACTTAGTCCGATGTTTGAAAAGATATTCTCAGACAACAGCTTTGGATTTAGGCCCAAGAGAAGCTGTCATGATGCGCTAAAGAGATGTCAAGAATATATAAATGCTGGCTACAATTGGGCAGTAGATATAGACTTAGCATCATACTTTGATACAGTAAATCACGACAAACTAATAGGGTTGATACACAAGGAAGTAAAGGACATAAGGGTAATACGCCTAATAAGAAAGTACTTACAAGCTGGTGTAATGGAAAGAGGAGTTGTAATAAAAACTGACGAGGGAGTTCCCCAAGGAGGGAATTTATCGCCGCTACTCAGTAATATTATGCTAAACGAGCTTGATAAGGAGCTAACTAAAAGAGGATTGAAATTTGTAAGATATGCTGATGACTGCAATATATATGTCAAAAGCGAGAAGTCTTCAAATAGAGTTATGGCTAGCGTTACAAGGTTTATTGAAGGCAAGTTGAAGCTAAAGGTAAATAAAGAGAAAAGCACTGTTGGGAGACCTTGGAAACTGAAATTTTTAGGATATTCACTATACTATGCAAAAGATGTAGTTAAATTCAGAGTGCATGAGAAATCTGTTAACAAGTTGAAGAAGCAGTTAAAAGAATTAACTAGTAGAAGCAAAATTAAACAGATACACATCACGTACACCAAAATCAAACAGAAGATGGTGGGCTGGATAAACTACTACAAGATGGCGAATATGAAGAAACTGATGAAAAGTCTGGACGAATGGTTAAGACGTAGAATACGGATGTGCTACTGGAAACAATGGAAGAAAGTTAGCACAAAGTACAAAAACCTTGTGAAAATGGGTGCCACCAAGCAGAAAGCATGGGAATACGCAAATACAAGGAAAAGCTACTGGCACACAGCCAACAGCTTTATATTATCAACAACTATAACCAATGCTAGACTTGAAAGAGCAGGATTAATTTCTCTTTTAGACACGTACATGAAAGTATGTTAATTCTTATTGAACCGCCGTATACCGAACGGTCTGTACGGTGGTGTGAGAGGTCGGGAAAATTTATTCAATTTTCCCTCCTACTCGATTATAAAAAGTAATGTATTTAAACTAGAATTTTTACATAATATAGGTTATTATTATTATAAGTATTAATAGTGTAGCGAGGTGATTGATATTCCTACTATATCAATGTTTTATGGCATATTAATTCAGATGTTTAATAATAATGAGCATAATCCTCCTCATTTTCATGCGATCTATGGAGAATATAAAGCAATATTTGATTTTGAGGGACAGATAATTAAGGGGAGCTTTCCAACAAGACAATCTAAGCTAGTTTGTGCATGGGCTGAAATACATAAGGATGAATTATTAGCTAATTGGCAACTGGCTATAAATGGGGAAACATTATATAAAATAGAGCCATTAAAGTAAGGAGATGATGCTTTATGAATGAAGATGTAATTAATGGTGAAGCATTAATAGCAATATGTGATGTCAGACCACTTGAGGATTATAAATTATTATTAAAATTTAATAATGGTGAAGAAAGAATTTTTGATGTTAAGCCATTACTAGACAAGCAAGTATATAGTCCACTAAAGGATTTAGAATTATTTAAAAAAGTTTATATTATATATGATTATACAATAGCTTGGAATAATGAGATTGATATGTGTCCTGATAGCTTATACCTATCCAGTGTTCCAGTAAATTAATAGATCGTATTGGGGCCACTGCAAATGCAGTGGCTCTTTTAATTGTTCGCCCAGC
>JAEYOP010000029.1 GCA_023411575.1 Bacillota bacterium
GAGCCGGAAGATGGCGCTCGACCTGATCGACGAGAAGGCACGGGCGCTGAGGCACTGCTGCCTGGAGCCGCTCGACGCGCTCATCGTGGAGGCGGCCGCCGACAACCGGGCGGCGACCGATGAGGACCAGCTCGAGAAGGTCCTTTGCACATACTACCCGATCGTCATGTACAGAGTGGTGGAGACGAACATCTTAGGCCGACTGCCGGTGTATCTGGTGGCGCCCAACGTCCGCCTGCTCTTCGACATCGAGGCGCTGAGGCACGTCGGCGTGCCCCGGGACCCGGACGGACGGCCGGTGCTCAACGGCCGCTCCGGCGTCTAGGCGAGCCCGCCCCGCCTTCAGGGAAGGAGAGGGGCGGGGGTGCCTCCGCGCCCGGCCGCCTCAGTCCTCCCTCCACTTGAACAGGATCACCGCGGCGACGAAGAAGATCGCCGTCAGCACCAGCACCACCCCGATGTCGAGCAGCGCCCCCGAGATGTTGTCGTAGACCATGACGTTGTTCAGCCCCTCGATCACGTAGAACAGCGGCAGCACGTGCGCGATGCTCTGCAGCCACTGGGGCATGATGCTGATGGGGAAGAAGGTGCCTGCCAGGAACATCATGGGGAAGGTGACGATGTTGCCCACCACTCCGGCGGTCTCGGGGTTCTTGGAGACCGTCCCGACCAGCATCCCGAGCGAGGCGAAGAGCGTTGGCCCGAGGACGAGGAACGGAATGATCCATGGGGTCAGCGTGATGTGCGCATCGAAGGCGGCGACGCCCACGGCGACCATGAGCACGAAGGACAGGGTCGACAGGACGATGTACCACATCACCTTGGAGGCGAGCCACTCCATCTTGTTCAGCGGCGTGAGGCTGAGCTGCTTGAACAGCTTGTTCTTCTTGTACTCCGAGGAGATGTTCACCAGCGAGAACATCGGGCTCACGAGTATGGAGAACCCGATCAGCCCGGGGATCAGGAAGTCGATGTACTTGGTCTGCTGCGAGTTGACGGTAGCCTGGTCCACACCGATGACGCTGGTGCCCTCGAACAGCTGCAGGTTGAACCCGTTGGCCGTCCCGACGACGGTCCCGGAGACTATGCTGCTGGTGCTGGACGATGGGTTACCGTACACGGTGACGTTGATCGGCTGGCGGGACAGGTAGTCGGCCGAGAAGCTCGCCGGGATGATTATGCCGTCGGACGCGGAGTGATTGGCCAGGTACTTGGCGAAGTCCTCCGAGGGTGACACCATGACCACGTCCAGGGTGCCCGACTGGTTGAGCGCATTGATGAACTGACCGGAGATGTCCGCCTGGGGAGAGGGAAAGGCCCCTGGTCCAGGTTCTGGACGTACACGGTCACCTTCCCGGTGCCGGTCCCCGAGAATATTGCCCCGAAGATCAGGATCAGGATGACCGGGAAGATCAGGCCGAAGAACAGGCCCACGCGGTTTCGCAGGTAGCCCCGGCTGTACACCCTGAAGTCGGCCCAGATGCGCCTCCCGTTGACGCCCCGGCGTCCTGAACGTCCCTCAGCCATTGCGCTCACCTCCGACGACCTCTCCGCTCTCGTCCACCTCGCCCCTCACCAACCGCACGAACACGTCGTCCAGGCTGTCCCGCCGGGTGCGTATGTCGCCCCAAGGCATGTTCGAGCGCTCCGCTGCCCCCAGGGCCGCCAGGGCGTCGTTCTTGTGCTTGAGGGTGATGCTGACCACGTTGCCGTAGGATTCGACCTCCAGGCCTGTGCTCGTCCGGATGTAGTCGGCGAGCTCCTTGCTCCCCTGTATCTCCAGTCTCTCCCCGGACCCGTGCTGGCTGATGATCTCTTCGGTCGTGCCCATGGCCACGATGTGCCCGTGGTTCATGATGGCCACACGGTCGGAGAGCTGCTGCGCTTCGTCAAGATAGTGGGTGGTGAGGATGATGGTTTTGCCCTGGGCCTTCAGCCCCATTATAACTTCCCAGATCGCCCGGCGGGCATTGGGATCGAGGCCGGTGGTCGGCTCGTCCAGGAACAGCAGCTCGGGGGAGTTCACCAGCGACAGGGCGAGGCCGGTCTTCTGCTTCTGTCCGCCCGACAGGTTCTCGAACAACGTGCCCGCCGATTCCTCCAGCAGCACTGAGCGGAGAATGGCGTCCGGGTCGGCCTTGACCCCGAACAGGTTGGCGTAGTAGATTATCGCTTCCCGGGGGGTGATCTTCTCGAAGAAGTTGAACTCCTGCGGTATCACTCCGATCTTGTTGTGGAGGCGATAGCCGTCGTCCCAGGGGTCCAGACCGAGAACGAGGGCTTCCCCGCCGTCCTTTCTCCGGAGCCCTTCCAGGATCTCTATGGTGGTCGTCTTCCCCGCGCCGTTCGGCCCCAGGAGGCCGAATACTTCACCCTCGCGGACGGTGAAGGATATGCCGTCGACCGCTTTGGTCTCGCCATAGTGCTTTATTAGACCGGACACTTCAATGGGCATCAACGATGACCACCTCTTCCGGGGTAGAACGCGCTGTTCCTTCATTTTAGTTGGCTTTGGT
>JAEYOP010000063.1 GCA_023411575.1 Bacillota bacterium
ATAGCAATGCTCCTTTCGTTTCGCTACATTGCTATTTATTTTTTCTAATTTTAAAGTGCTTTTACACAAATGATGAGCACATAAATATATTCGGCACATAATTTCTGTTATGTGCTTAAGCACATAACAGAAAGAGCTGGCTGTTCGCCGACACAACTCGTGGAGCCAGGGCCAGCGCCATTGTCCACAGCATGATTGAGTCTGCCAAAGCGAACCAGCTCAATCCATATATGTATTTGGTGTATCTACTGACGAAATTGCCAAGCTTGAAAGAATTGACGCAAGAATCTCTGACATCCTATCTGCCATGGTCGCCCGAATTGCCTTCCTGGTGCCGCAATAATTCATACAAGGCGCCCCAAGATTAAGCGCTTACTTTATATATACATATGTTCGCATAATGCAGGCGATTTAAGACAATGCAATATCCCGCGGATCATCAATACTTATATTATCATAGTAAACTATTCGTTTTGTTAATATAGAATTCTGCGACATCCAATCCCATTTATATATTCCTATCTTCCAATAGACTCCATATTTATCATTCGTAGTATTTGGTAGTCCACTGCAATCTAGTACCAAAGCATTATTCTTGAACACTTCCAATTTTGTATTATGTTCAGGTAACCAACCCCATTTTACATGAAATACCCATCTTACCCATTTACCTAAATCCATATGATAAGAGCCTAAATTATGTTTACTTTCCTTTTTGTTTTCCCAGATATCATAATTTTTTGATATTGGATTTTCGTCCCATAATCTTGATATGATATACTCGCCATTTTTAGTTAGCAGCCCCAATGGTGAGGTTGTCCACTCCTCTCCCGGATCAGGAACATTATGCCATTGTGTCAGACTTTCCGCACTCAGGGGGTCATCGGCATAGTACTCAGTTCCACTGAAAGGCAAAAAAATATCCAACCCATACCAATGCTCTTCGTTTTTCTCTTCTCTATTCAATGATATCTCCGCTCTTTTCCCGCCATTGACTATAGGGTCTGTCTTTCTCAGTTCTATTCTTAATGAGGATTTGTTCGGTTTTGGATTATTGACTATATTACATGAATACAGTTTTGTAGGATATTCCTTCCACCATTCGCCAGATAACGCCTTACTTTCAAAATCATCATACATGAAAAACATCTCCCATTTATCCTAATTAGTTTCACCTGACAGAAGATCTTTGAAAACCTTGAATATGGTGAGTTAGAGGCAGGAATTTCTACTCTGGATGTCGAAATATACAACATAATACAAAAGTTATAAAAGGTGATAGATACGTTGATACTCGATTATCCAGAATGGAATCAACAACCGTAGCACAAGTGCTTATACCAGAAGCCGCATACAAGCTTACTCCCGAACTTGAGAAAATTGATAAGCTCCTGCAGGATGAATGCTACGAATACCCAATCGTTGACCGGTTTAATACCCAGCGTAGACGCCCATCGGTACCGGTTCGGGTATATATCCGAATGATGTTTCTCAAGCATTACGCCAGACTCAGCTATGAAGATCTTACCCCTGAAGTTACTCATAACCTCATGTATCGTTTTTTCTGCCGCATACCGATTGAGCAGAAAGTACCGGCTCCTACGGCCTTAATAAAAATCACCACCAAATACGGAGAAGAAGTCACCCGCATAAAGCAAGCTTGTGGGAAGGCTTCCCGACAAAGCACAGCATCAATCCGTAAGATGAAAAACCACTTGCTGTCCATCAACAAGGTACTCCGCCGCAGAACCGACGATGTTCGTACTGAAGTGCGAAAAATCACCAGTCAGATGGCGGAGGAAGCCCGGAAAGTCCTGACTCAGACGGACCGTTTGGCAAAGAAACTGGTTCCTGAAACGGAGAACGATCTAAAAATCCGTGGTAACTTGCCGGACACCGCCAAAAAGGTCCGCAAGATCGTTGAGCAAAGCGAAGCCGTTAATAGCGGAAATACAAAACTTGCTGACCGACTTATCAGTCTCAAATATCCTGACGCCCGCCCCATTGTCAAAGGGATGCTTGGAAAGCGTGTGGAATTCGGGTACAAGCTTCAGATCCAAGAGATTGAAGGCGGGATCATAACAGGCTACCAGATGTACAAAGGCAATCCTTGCGATAAAATTCCGGGGAAGGATGCTCTGCAAAAGCACATTAATTTATTTGGCCAGGCTCCATCAGAAATGACACTTGACCGAGGATACTATGATTCCGGCAATAAGACTCTGGCTTATGAAGCAGGCGTAAGGCATATTTGCATCCCCAAGATCGGTAGAAAATCCAAAGAGCGAGTGGCGTTTGAAAATACCCCAACCTTCCGGCGATTAAAGCGATGGCGATCAGGAATCGAAGGTCGCATCAGTTGCTTAAAACGGCGGTTCGGATTAAACTGCAGCATGCTGAGTGGATACCGAAGAACACAAACGTGGACCGGCTTTGGTATTCTTGCCCATAATCTAAGGCAAGCAGCCAAGATGAGGGCATAAAGGGGTAAAAGCAGCCTGGTATCTCACATATTCAAGTGTCAAAGATCAATAAATCTATGCTTCAGAAGCAAGTTGCTTCATGAAAACCGTTTTTATCAGGTCAATCTAATTAGAAATATAATTATATTATACTGTTTATATAGGACTAAAGTTACTATTAAGCAATTACATAATAGAAATTTAATTCTTGAATGCCATCTATATACTAAGAAATTAATGCAATCTTTATCTGTAAAATTGGCATTATCAAGAAATTGAGGCCCTTCACACAATAGCCTCAACAGCCTTATTCACAATCACCCGCAGGATTGCCATCACCGGAACGGCAAGCAGCATGCCAAGGATGCCGAAAAATTCCCCGCCGACCAGCACGGCAAATATGGTTGCGACGGGATGCAGCCCTAGCTTTCCCTCAATGATCTTGGGCGAGATGAAATTGTTATCGAGCTGCTGTACTACCACAAATACCACAATAGACCAAAACGCCTTCATAGGCGATATCGTCAGAGCCACCGCCACAGCCGGGATAGCTCCGATATACGGTCCGAAGTACGGAATGATATTCGCAAGGCCGCCAACCATGCCCAACACCAGCGGATATTTCATTTTCACCAGCATGAGGCCGATCGTCTCGAGCGCACCTACAAGGAGAGCGATAAGCAGCTGGCCCTGAATAAAATTTGCAAGGATACGGTTGATTTCCTTCCCCGTTCCGACGAGCCCGTTCCTCCATTTGCCAGGCAACAGGGACAGCGCGAATTCTTTAAATTTATCCGCGTCCTTGATGACATAGTAAGTAATGATCATGGCTATTGTAAGATCAAAGAAGATCCGAACGGCATCTACAATAAAATCCAGCCCGTTCTTCAGCATTACAATCAAATAATTCTGGACTGCCGCAGTCCCATTTTCAATTTGACTGAAAATCAATCCTTTCACATCGTCCGACCACTTGCTCGCTTTGATGGAGGATAGAACGCTGTAAAACAGCTTTTCATAACTCTGTATAAAATTCGGGAGGGTATTCATCAGCTCGCGGATATTCGCAGAAAGCTCCGGGATCAGGAAAATGCAGATCGTTGCAAGCATAAGCAGAAAAACCAGGTATACTATGAGAATGGATATCCCTGTCGGAATCTTCCGTTCGGACAATTTCCCCGCAACCGGCTTGACAATGTAGGCCAGAAGAACGGAAATAAAAAAAGGGGACAATACCCTGTTGATTTTTACTCTGTAGAAATAAAAAAATGCCACCACAGCCGCTGATAGCAAGCCGATGCAAATATAAAAAACAAGCTTCCTGAGCTTTATCGTTCTTCACCCCCATGAACCTCATAATATAAAGACCGGGCACGTTTTCCTACCCGGTCTTTACGAGGATTTGAGAGAATGTGTATGCGAATCATCTGAATATATCAACTACATCTTCTATAATGTTTCCGGACTTTCTCAAGAAATTCCTTCCATTCCTCATCATTCTTCTCCTGGTACCCGGATTCATCTTGTCCGAATTCATAATCATGCTGACGGATGTGGCAATCAGCCCGCCAATCACCATTCCTTTTGTAAAACCTCTTTGCATAGCTGTTATGCTCCTTTCTTGATACATTATTTCAAAAGTCTGTTTCTTATACCTCCGCCTGTCTCTTCCATTTCTTCGACTGCTTCATTTCCCACAATAGCGAATTCTTCTCCCAGCTCCACCCTGCCGAACAGCGGCACCAGCTTCCTCCCCTGCAGCACATCCTGCAGCATCCCGTCGGAGACTTCAAAGCCTTCAATTTTGCCGGTTTTCCAGTCAAATATCACATCCTTGACGGTACCAAGCTCGCCTCCGGCTTTTGAAAAAACCTTAAGTCCCAGAAGGGCGCCCTCATCCCGGAATGCTTCGGAGTATGTTCTTCTGTCCATATCCGTCACGCAGCTGCGGTTACCGACCATTGCGGCATCGCTGCCCAGACTCAAAAGTTTGTTAAGGAATACGACTTTCTTCTTGAGGGAAATCCCGTTTTGTTCAAGAAGGAGAGCCTTTACCTCTTTGCTTCCAAGACCGAATATAATATCCTTCACCACTCCGGCCTTTTTTCCGCTGTCGGCACAAAGTACCGGGAGATTCAATACCTCGCTATACCGGTGCAATAGGACCAGCCTCCGCTAAAGCATTTATTTCTTCTTGTTTTCCCTTGCTTAGTATTACAAAGTTCAAATTAAAAAATGCATGGTCGCGCAAACTTATATGGACAATTCAAACGGTTTTGTATAAAATGATTTTTATCAAAAACGCCGTTCTGGAACAAGCGAAAAATAACTTCCGAAAATATTGGGGGACAAAATGGAAAACCTATTCAGCAAACTTGGCGTTCATATACCCGAAATAGTATTGCCTGCCGATGGCATCGAACTGGAAAAATGGTCGGTCATCGCCTGTGATCAATACACTTCGCAGCCGGAATACTGGCAGAAGGTGGACGAAATCGTCGGCGACGCCCCGTCGACGCTGAGGCTGACCTTTCCGGAGATCTATTTAAAAGAGGATGATAAAGAGGAACGTATCCGGAATATTAATCAAACCATGGCTCAATATCTGGAACAGGGCATTCTGAAAACGCAGAAACCCGGGTTTATACTGGTTGACCGAAGTACGCCCCATACCCCATCAAGGAAAGGGCTTATAGTGGCGCTCGACCTGGAATGCTACGACTATACGCCGGGTTCCAATGCGCTTATTCGGGCGACCGAAGGCACGGTTCTTGACCGGATCCCTCCCAGGGTAAAAATACGGGAGAACGCGCTGATTGAGCTCCCTCATATCATGGTACTGATCGACGACCCTGGGAGAACCGTAATCGAGCCGTTGTATGAGAAAGCAGCCGGGCGCTTCGAACGTACAGAGTCCGCCTCCGCCGGTTCAGAGGGGCCTGGTTCCTGTGGATACCGCAAGCTTTACGATTTCGAGTTGATGCAAGGCGGCGGTCAAATCAGAGGGTGGAAAATAGGCGATGCAGATAGCCTGTCTATGGTGGCCTCTGCACTCAGGAAGCTGGCTGATCCGGCCACATTTATAGAGAAATACAGGGTAGATCATCCTCTTCTTTTTGCCGTTGGCGATGGTAATCATTCTCTCGCTTCGGCAAAAGCACACTGGGAGAATGTCAAGGCCACGCTCATGGCACAGACTGCTCCCGGCGGGACCGCAGCAGCCGTCCCTGTTCCTGACCATCCTGCGCGCTATGCGCTTGTGGAGATCGTAAATGTGCATGACGACGGCCTGGCATTTGAGCCGATCCACAGGGTCCTTTTCGGAATCGGCAGTAATTCCGTATTAAATGACATGATCAGTATCCTAGGCGAGAATAAGGCGGAATTCCGCATGCTGGATTCCAGAGCCTCCATGGAAGAGGCCTGCCGGGATGCGGCTCAGTCCGCTTTCCATGCATCAGAGCAAGTCCATCTCCTTCCATTTATCCTGGAAGGGCAGTATGGCTTCCTCCGCGTCAAAAGCCCTCAATCCAACCTGGCTGTTGGCACTCTCCAGGCTGTGCTGGATCAACTGGGAAGAAAGCTTGATCACATGGAAGTCGACTATATCCATGGGGATACGGTCGTTACGGAAATCGGTTCCCAAAAGAACTGCATGGGCTTTTACCTGCCGGTTATGAGCAAGCACGAACTGTTCCGAACAGTGATACTGGACGGAGTCCTCCCCAGAAAAACCTTCTCCATGGGCGAAGCGGAAGAGAAGAGGTACTACCTGGAATGCAGGAAGATAAGATGAGCTAAATATATTCAGCGCCAGAGTGAAAGTCTTCATATGGGAATTTTTTATTTTAGGGAGTCTGTATAAAAACAGGCTCCTTCAATATTGGCAATATTGATTGTGTCTACTTTATGAGATATTATGTTACATATAAAGGATATGAGGTATTAATATATGAATATTGAATTACTACTTGAGACAACTGCTCTGAAAAAAGCCTCCGACCTTCATATATCTGTCGGTGCAAAGCCAACCTGCCGAATAAATGGAAGGCTCGTACAAATAGATGATACTTTTGTTACCACTGAAGATTCGAACCAATTCGTAGAACAACTGCTAACTCCTTTACAGTATGATATTCTGGATAATAAAGGGGAATATGATACATCGATATCGGTAAATGAAAAATATCGTTTCAGATTGAATGTATATCGTCAACGTGGTCAGTTCAGCCTGGCTTTCAGATTTGTCAACCCGGAAATAGGCAGTTTTGAAGTGCTTGGCCTACCGAAAGGGCAACTGGAGGATTTATGCAAACTGACCCATGGGTTGATTCTGGTATCCGGCCCTACCGGTACAGGTAAATCGACCACTCTTGCTTCAATGATTGACTGGATCAATAAGAACAGGGATTGCCATATCATTGCATTGGAAGAACCTATAGAATACCTGCACAAACATAACTGCAGCATTGTTGATCAGCGGGAGATAGGTATTGATTCCTTAAATTTCCATGATGCATTGAGGGCCGCTCTCAGACAGGACCCAGATGTCATCCTGATTGGTGAAATGCGTGATCTTGAAACAATCAGTATTGCACTGACCGCAGCGGAAACAGGTCATCTGGTTGTTAGTACTCTGCATACAATCGGCGCATCAAAAACGATCGACAGAATCATTGATGTGTTTCCTCCCTATCAACAGCAACAAATCCGCGTACAACTCGCGATGGTTCTTCAAGCTGTAATATCCCAGCAGCTAATCCCGACCGTGGATAACGAAAGCCGTATAGTGGCAGTAGAAATTATGATGGCCAATGCTGCGGTGAGGAATCTGATCCGGGAAAATAAAACCCATCAGATTGCAAATATCATACAGACGAACTCAAAGGCAGGCATGAAGACTATGGATATGTCCCTGATCGAGCTGTGCAAATCAGGGAAAATCAGCGTTGAAAACGCTATGACCTACAGTCTCGAATCGGACGCAATCAAAAAAGCATTTTCAGTATAATCCTGGTTTCTTTTTTCTGTCCATGTAGATTTTTAGAAGGATGAAAAGCATAAGAAGAAGATAAACTTCCTTATGCATAAACAATACAACTCCTCCGACGATCGGCATCAATAAAACAAGCGTTATATTTTTAAGGACTTTGCTCCCCGCAATTTTCTGTGCAATCGGTGGCGAATTCTTATAATAGTATTCTACGAATTCCGTTCCCAGCCCGGTCCGAAGCAGAACCTCATCACGGAACTGCCTCAGCAGCATCACAGACGGTTCTGTATTTGAGCCGTAAGCTGCAGTGGCAATAAAGCAAAAAGCTCCTAATTCAGTTGATGGAATAGCAGATATATCTCCTACATTCTTGAATTCTATGGCGGTTCCTGAAGTTGACCCTACTATAGACTTTGCTTCTGTCATGTTGGAAAGCAAGACAGAAGAATCAACAGAATAATCTATATCCAAAGAACTAATTTTATAATTTATTACATTGCTAATATCATTACCATCTTTGTCCTTTACTCTTCCAAATTCTATTTTTACATTACTATCAGCGAGAGTTATAGCACCCGAAGTACCATTTTTATACATGATTTTATTAGCAGACAGATATATGAATTGATCCTCTTCACTACCGGATGGACTAGTATTATTGCTTGTTGTTAATGAATAAGCAGTCTTTAATTCTTCATTGATAAAATCGGCCGCTTTACGGACTTCACGCTGTTTAACCCACTTGGTCTCTGTATCTTTAAACGATTTGTTCAAGAAATAATAGAAATTATAACCTATACCTAAAACTAGAAGGAGTATCGCTAATGAAACCAAAAGTTCCATCATAGTCAATCCTTTATCGTTCAATAATTTTTTGTATGGTTTCACAATTATCCTCCCTTCTGCCGAAAAACAGAATGTTTACCTTCCTGTAATGCCGTACAAATTACCGGTTCCTATATTATACGTTGTAGGGAGAGAACCGTCAGAATTCAAAACATATAGATAATTTGTCGAATTTACTATAAGAAATTTATTGTTACTTGATATTACATCAAAGAAAATCGTTGAATTCGGACTTGTTACAACGGCCCAATTTCCAGTAGATTTACGATAAATATAACCTCTGTTGGATTGGTAGCCGACAGTTACATAACAGGTTCCATTATAGGATATACCATTCAGATTGTGAGTAGATGTTATTCCTGTTGCGAAATTGGTCCAGGTAACTCCATTTATTGAACTTATGGCTGTTGCATTATCTCCCACAGCTATAAATTGAGCTCCATCATATATTATATCATTCAAATTCTGAGACCCAAAAGCAGTAGATTGCCACATTTGTCCATCCGATGAATATAGTATCCGTCCGCCCTTTCCTACTGCAACGTATAGACTGCCGCCTTTCGCAATGCTATTGATATCCGATGAATCGGCATTTGTTATCTTACTCCAGCTCATTCCATCCTGTGATGATAAAATGGTCCCCCCACTGCCTACTGCTATGAATGTACTGCCAGTATAAATTATATCGTTCAGATTGTTGTTCACACCGGTAGAAACAGATGTCCAGTCCGAATTTTCCATAAGCAGATAAACTCTTCCGCTGTTTCCAACCGCAACAAATCTGTCATTTCCCCATATGACATTATTTATATCCAATGATGTACCTGCGTTTCGCGATTCCCAGCTTGTTGTATTATCGGATACAGCAATATTGGCTGATTTTCCCACTGCTACGTAGGTTGGAAGGTTAATAACAAATGAAGTTCGAGCTACTTCATTTTTTGAGCTTTGTGCGCTAAGATTCGTTGTAATCTTTATGTTGAGCGGGCTTTGCGCATTTTTGAATCCCATGGGTAGAGTAAAGGTCATATTCGTGGCATTTGTTACGGAATATATAGGATTCGAAGCATTCAGAGTATTACCGTTCTTATCCTTGATTTCAATTGTCATGGATCCGGTTTTAAAATGAGTTCTTTTACCGACCACCGTTATAACCGTGTTGGAGTATCCTTCATTTACTGCAAAAGGAGTAATCGATATAGTGGAAGAATCCGGCAAAAATGAAGAGATGGCGGAGGAGGAAACAAGGCCGCCTTCAACGGATATTGCTGAAGTGGTGGTTTTAAATTTGATTGGAATGCTTGCATCCCCTGCTACTGTCCTGGTTGCTAACCCAATATCGATTTTTCCTGCCGCATTAATTGTTGCCTTGCTGTATTCGCCGGAATTCCTTATACTTTGAAGGCTGAATAACAATAAAGGCGTGACAGCAATTATCATTATCATAATAATTGTCAAAGCAGTAAGAACTTCGATTATAGAAAAACCGTTTTGCATTTTTCTTTCAGATTGCAGCATTTTTTTCAAATGACTCACATCCAATTCCTTCGGCAGAATTACCAATCCCATATGTACGAAATAGTATCCTTTGGATCCGGTACGGCTTTGTTTGCATCATTATCATCCATTTTAAAAAGGTCGTTGCTGTCATAGCTGTAAATGTCCCTGAAATACCAATCCAAAAGATTAATACCAACTTCTTTCCCGCCAACTTCCTTTAACTTGAAATAATAAGAACCTCTATCCAGGATTGTCGTTGTTCCAATCAATCTCTCTGCTGTCACACTATCTCCAAAGTATACCTTTCCATATAGTCCGCTTTTACCTTGCAGTTTAATACCCAACGATTTTGGCACATGAAGTATAAGCGTACTGAATTCTCCGGACAAAGCGGTGTAATACAAACGCACTCCCTTTTCGAATACAATTGTCTGACCTGAGACCACAAGAATCCCTTTATTATTACTTCCATTATCATAATACTTGTTTAAGCTTAATTGATCTTTGAAAAAAATCGATTGGGCAACATAGCCGACTTTATTATTATTGTTATCCGGACGGCTGGATGAACTCGGCAATTCAAAATCATCGTCAGCATCGCAAACGACGATTTCGCCGGGATCACCATATTTTATTGTAATAGTTTGACCTTCAACTGTACTTGTAGATGTATATTTTGCAGGTGGAATAAATACCCCGTTTATTTTGTTATACCACGCAGGCGAAAGCCCATCACCATTACTATAAGCAGAAGTAGTCACCTTCACTCTTTTGGTAGTGCCGTTCACTACAGCCGTTGCTATAAGCTCAGCAGATTTATTAGTCTTGTTTGTTACTGTAACATCCACCTTGCCAATAGTTTTGTCTGTCGACAACAAATTCAATTGGTTTTTAAAACTCCCATCCGTCAACTGATATATTGTTTCAGTATCTCCGGATAGCCTTGCATTTGCCGGTGATTCCCTCCATGCCTTTAAAGCAGCTTCGGCAGCTGATTTTGCCAAATATTTTGCTTTTTCGGCATCCGACTCTTTCTTCACATGCAGGCTGTCCGTCATGGCGTAAGCAAACAATGCCGCAGAAAGCAATGCCGCTACCATTACGATCATAAGTGCCAATGGCATCGCCCATCCTCTGTCGCTCCGAAGAATGCTTACCTTCACGCCCCTCACCCCTTAATAAATAGCAAAACTATTTTTCCGAATACTCTAAACTATGACTCTCAGCAATTCCTCAATTGTTGTCAAGCCTTGCTTTACCTTCAAAAGCCCATCCATGCGCAAAGTATCCATTCCCTCGGCAATTGCTGCAGCTTTGATATCACGCATGGATGCATGCTCAAGAATAAGCTTTTGTAGGGTTTCCGTAATCGGCAAAAATTCGTATACACCTTTCCTGCCTTTGTAACCTGTACCGTTGCAGGCAATGCATCCTTTGGAATGGTAAAGCTCTATCGTCTGCTCATATTTCTCCAAAGGGAAATCCGGTATTGTTTTCAATAGCTCGTCCCTGCTGATATTATATGCTTTCTTGCAGCTTGGACACAACACCCTGATCAGCCTCTGTGATACTACTCCAATCAGCGAAGATGCTGTCAGGTACGGTTCAATGCCCATATCAGCGAGCCTTGTAACAGCTCCTGCAGAGTCATTGGTGTGAAGAGTGGACAATACCAGGTGACCTGTCAAAGCGGATTCAACCGCTATTTTCGCCGTCTCCTGATCCCTGATTTCCCCGACCATGATGATATCCGGATCATTTCTCAAAATGGATCTCAGTCCGGATGCAAAGGTCATGCCCGCTTTTACATTGACCTGGACCTGGTTTAAGCCATCCATTCTGCGTTCAATCGGATCTTCCAAAGTAATGATGTTTTTGTCCGGAGAGTTCAATTGCGCCAGAGAAGCATATAGGGTAGTACTCTTGCCGCTCCCCGTAGGGCCTGTAATCAAGACAAAACCGTATGGAAGATGAATCGCATTATTATATTTCTTTAAATGCTTTTGCGGAAAACCAAGCTCTTCGAGTGTAATCAGTCTATCGCTTCTGTTTAAAAGCCTAAGCGTAATTTTTTCACCGTAAGCGGAGGGTAAAGAGGCAACACGGATATCGACCGTTTTTGCATCCACCCGCATGGTTATACGGCCATCCTGTGGTATTCTTCTCTCGGCGATGTCCATGTTCGCCATGACCTTAATCCTGGACACCAGTGAAGCATGGAGCCTATGCGGCGGTTGCAGCATCTCGTGCAGAACGCCGTCGATTCTGAACCGTATTCTTAATTTCTTTTCCTGCGGTTCGATGTGGACATCACTGGCGCCGGCATTGATGGACTGATTGAATATCTGGTTTGCAAGCTGGACCGCAGGCTGTTCGTTGGAATCGCTTGTATCTATCGTGTCATCGGCGGTATTGTCCTCGACATCTCCGCTATCCAGCTTCGAACTCATGCTGGAAAACTGCTTGATTGCAGCTTCAAGCTCCTTGTCCGGAACAACGACCGCCTGTATATCATTGCCGGTTAATATTCTCAGATCGTCAATGGCAATAATATCATTCGGATTCATCATTGCTACCAGAAGCTTGTTTTTTTCGAATCCCATCGGAAGCGCTTTATACTTTTCAGCCAGTTCCGGAGTGATAAGATTTGCTGCAGTCATGTCTATGGGGTATGAATTAAGCGACATAAAAGCTACGCCGGACTTACGTGCCATAACTCTTGCAATATCATCATCCGTGCAATATCCCAATTCCACCAGCATTTGTCCCAGCAGGCCTTTTGCCGTTCCACGTGCATTGCGTGCTATCTGCTGATTCAAGGCATTATCAAGCTGCTCCTGTGTAATAATTCCTGCAGCAACCAGATTCGTTCCCAAAAAATTCTTTTGTACCGGTGCAGCCAATTCATCACCCCATAATCAATCTATACAATTCCTATTTTGCCTTTTCAGAACCAAGAAAAAAAGCTTTTCCGCTAATTTCCGCCTTTATTGTCTGAGTATTATTTTCTGCAAGGGCAACATTGATTCCATCTACCCGGATTGCCCGGTCACCGTTCCGCAATTTTTCCAGCAGATTTACCAGGTCGGTATACTTGCCTTCAAAAGAAATATTTACAGGCATTGCTGTGTATTTTTCTCCCGGCGCCCGTTCATCAAATCGAATCTGGGCGATATTCGCCATTACTTCACTGGCAGCATTTTGTATATATTCAAGCAGTATACTTTCCTCCGGAGTTGACGGCATCATCTTCTGACAGGTATTCACATAATCTGCAATAGCACTATCCTTTTCAGTAAGCATTTCAAGTTGTTCCAGCTTTACTTTTTCCATCTCCAGCGCGCTGTTCTCCGCAGCAGCCTGAATAGCAACGTTACCGATATCCGCCAGCTTCAGGAAAATTGCATAAGACATTCCTCCAAATACGATTACTGCAGCAAGGACAATTAAAACTATGATTCCGGTATTATTTCGCCTCATTTCAAATCACCTCCGACATCAGGTAATTGATAAGTGCTGCCTGGCAGAATCGCCGCCGAGATTTCATAGCTTACAGCATTATCTTCCGTTTCTTCCGTTGATGTGAAGTTACATTTCACATCCGCAATACCCTCTGTTGATTCAAGCTTTGACAACCATCTTGATACGCTGTTGTTACTTTCCGCTTTTCCGGTAATTTTCAAACTACCGGCATTATTCTCATATTCGGTAGTAAAACCGGTAATCCATACATCCTGCGGCATTTCATTATAAATAGTCTTTAAAAACGTACTCCAGTCGGGATTATTGCTCATTGCCTCGCTGATAATAGCTTCTACCCCTTTGGCATTATTCAATATTTCCTCATATTGCTGCATGCCCGCAATTTTACTTTGAATCTCTGCTCTTTCCTGCCGGATGGCCTTCAACTGCTGCTGTGGCAATACTGCAGCCATGGAAAGTCCAAGATACGCCATTATGAATAAAGCCAAAATCACCAAAGCGATTATGATCAACACATTCCGTTTCTTGGAAGATCGATGATACTGCTTTATTTCCACAGGAAGTAAACTGATATTTTTCATGATCACACCTCCAACCCGCGCAACGCAAGGCTCACACTAACTGAGAAATCACCGGCCTCATTGATATCAATGCGGCTTTTTACTGCGGTCAGGTCGACCTTTTTATAAGGCTCTACCACTTCTACAGGAATGCCGGCATACTCGTTCAGCTTTTGAACACAGTTACGCATTCTACTGCCGCAGCCGCAGAGATATATTCTTTCGATAGCCGTGCCTGACGACTGCGATTGAAAATAGTTAATGGATGCCATAATCTCGCCTGCAATGGAGTTGAAAATACGTTCTGTTTTTTCTTCGGTCAAACTGCCCAGCTTAATCCGTTGATACAAATTTTGCAAACCTTCTTCGGAATTTTCGCCGGCATCCTGGTCGGTCATTAATGAACGGGCCAATTGCGGATTTGAACCATGCAATATTAGAATATTAGTCTGCTCGTACCCGACATTAACCAAAGCACACGTGCTCTTTTGATCTGCTGTTGAAAGAAGTCTTGCTATTGCCAGTGTCGACATATCAATGTCACGTACTTTCAGGTTTGCTGCTTCAAATGAATTTAGAAATTCATAAATCATATTTCTTTTTGCTGCTACCAGGAGCACCTTTACCCGTGGCGTATCCCCCTGCTTCTCCTCACCGGTAATTACATAATCCAGTTCCACATCATTCACTGGGATCGGCAAAAACTCCTGTGCCTGATACCGGATCAGATTATCCATTTTGTCGGGAGCAACTCTCGGAAAGTAAGCAAATCTTACAATCACATCCTGATTGTTTACTCCAAGTACGACCTCCCGCGTTCTGATATTCAGTTCCTGCCACAAAGCCGACAAGACAACTGTCAACTGTTCCGGTTTTAGCAGCTTCCCATCCTTGACCGTACCGGTCGGAAGAGCTTTCCTGCCGATTCGTAAAAGCCTTGGAACAGCAACGGTTCCGCTCATTTCTATGACCCTGGCTTCATAAGCATCAATCTCCACACCGACAACACTCCTGCTACCAAATATGCCCATGACGTTTCATCAACCCCCAACTTTCATTTTATACGCTACCAGGCCTTTTTCAAATCCGCAAGTCCCTGCTGCAGTACTCTTGATACTTTTCTTTGATTGATACCAAGAACATCGGCCGCTTGCTGTTGAGACATATCTCTATAAAACAGCAAATAAATTACCTTCTTCTGTATTTCACTCAGTCTCTTTATGGCCTGAGACAGTAAAATCCGGTCTTCTATGGGAAATTTAAAAGATTCATAGCGGATACAACTGATTTTCGACAAATCCAATTCATCCAGACTGACAAATCCTGCACGCATTACTTCACTCAAACCTTCCGCCCTAATATTCAGCTTTTCGGCCATATAGTCCAGCGAAGGGATCTCCCCTGTTTCATCCAGTTCCTTTTCCATTAATACATCTGCTTTCCTTTGGATACTGGTAATGCATTCCGGCTTGTAATATGCATTTTCACGCCTGATATAATGCCTAATCTCGCCGATAATACAATGTCCCGCATAAGTCGTAAACTTATTGCCATATTCCGGTTTGAAGCTTTTCAGAGCCTTTAGCAGCCCTTCATATCCGGCCTGCATCATATCGTCGTTCGGTACGGCACCGCAATAGACGGCAGAAAAGTGCCTTATTAGCACATCCGCTGCTCTCATAACATTTCCGAGCCTTTCATCGCCGCCCTTTTCAAGATATAAAAGAGCTGCTTCTTCTAGTGTAGTGGCATTCATATTTCCCTTGCCCTTGCACATGTCAATATCCTCCGGATTGAGTAATAGATGCGAACATGGGCAGATACATCGCAATCAGCATGCCGCCGACCACTACACCTAAAATGATAAACAGGATTGGCTGAATTAGATCCATCAGCCCTTTTGCCATAATTTCCACTTCTTCTTCATAAAACTCCGCAATCTTCTCCAACAGAGAAGCTAGCGCACCGGTTTCTTCACCGATTGCAATCATTTGGGTCACCATGGGTGGAAATACGCCGCTTTCCTCTAGCGGGCCGGCAATATTCTTGCCTTCCTGTATCTTGATACAGGCGTCCGTGACAGCTTCCGCAACCAGCAGGCTTCCTGAGGTGGGACCTGCGCTTTCCAGAGCCTGAACGACCGGTATCCCTCCATCCAGTAGCGTGGCCAGCGTTCTGGAAAACCGTGCCACGACCGACTTCTGAATCAATGAACCGAATGCAGGCAGGCGGAATTTCATCCGCTCCCAGATCATCTTGCTCGCAGGACTTTTTATGAAGAATACCGCGCCCGAAATTATTACAATAATTGCAACCACCCAGATATACCAAAAAGAGCGTAAGGAACCGGATAGCGCAAAAATGAATCTGGTTATTCCGGGCAATTTTGCTGTTTTCGGCAAAAAGCCTTGGAATACGGGCACCAGAAATACCAACATACCGATCATCATAAGAAGTGCAAAAACAAGAATAACCCTGGGATAAAAGGTAGCCGATTTAATATTATCCTTTAGGGTTTTGTCTTTCTGAAGCTGGTCCGACAGTCTAAGGAGGGCTTCATCCATCATGCCGCCAAGTTCTCCTGCACGAATCATGGATATATACAAATCGGAAAAGATTCGCGGGTACGCGGAAAATGCCTCTGTTAAATTCATACCACCTTCAATGTTTCTCGCAATATTTTCTAACGCTTTTTTGAAGGTCGAATTTTTTTCTTGCTTTGAAAGAGTATAAATTGCACGCGTTACAGGGATTCCTGCTCTTATCATCGCTGACAATTGACGGCTAAAAAGACTTAACTCGCCAAGGGTTACCTTCTTTTCCAATGTAAAAAAGCTGCTTGTAGAAGAAGCTCTCTTTTCATCCAGGCTCAAAATCATTAAGCCCATTGCCTTCAAGCGCTGTGTTGCCAGATCTGCATTTTCGGCATTCATCTGCCCGAGTACCGTCTCTCCCTGCTTATTCAGGCATTCATAACTATATATGCTCAATGATACACCTCCTACCAGCTTGCTCGCGAGTTAAAACCAACATTTAGCAGCAATCTTTCTATTTCAGCTTTATCAATGCAATACTCCAGCGCTACCTCCTTGGTGATCCTGCCACTACTGTACAGTTTGTACAATGCCATATCCATGGTTTGCATGCCTTGTGCCTGGCCGGTTTGAATAGCACTGTACAGTTGGTGCTCCTTTCCGTCCCGTATAAGGCTGCGTATTGCAAGCGTATCCACCATATATTCTATCGCTGCAACTCTGCCTTTCCCATCTGCTGTCGGAAGAAGCTGCTGCGCAATGACCGCTTTTAATGAGTTGGCCAACTGCTGCCTCACCTGATCGCGCCGATCACTATCGAAGACATCGACAATTCTGGAAATCGTCAAAGGCGCAGTTTGCGTATGAAGGGTCGAAAAAACAAGATGGCCGGTTTCCGCCGCTGTCAACGCTATGGCAATACTCTCGAGATCCCGCATCTCGCCAATCAATATTACATCGGGATCATGGCGCAGGACATGGCGCAATGCGTTCTGAAAGGAAACCGTATCGGTCCCGATCTCCCGCTGCCGTACCGTTGATCGTTTATGCCTGTGTAAAAACTCAATCGGATCTTCCACCGTAACTATATTGAGTTTGCGCTCGTTATTCAATATATCTATTAAAGATGCCAGTGTAGTCGATTTTCCGCTTCCGGTCGGTCCCGTTACAAGAACAAGTCCTCTCGAAAGATTGCAGAGTTTCCGGATTTCCTGCGGCAAGCCCAGTTTGTCAAACTCCGGAATGACGTACGGCACAGCTCTGAATACCGCGGCATAGCTGCCCCGCTGAACCATGATATTTCCTCGGAATCTTGCAACCCCTTGCACGGAATAGGAAAAGTCCAGTTCCATATTCTTCTTCAGCATTTCTCTCTGCTCCTGATTGATCATGCCGAACAAAAGGTATTCGAGGCTCTGTGGCGTCAGGGTCGGATAATCCTGCGGTTCGATTTCTCCATTCAAACGGATGCAAGGACTCGCACCTGCCACCAGATGCAAGTCCGATCCGTTTTTCTCTACGGACAGCTTCAACAGCTCATCAATGCCAACCGGATACACTACTTCCCGAGATGCGTCCATGTAATACCCTCCGGAATTTTTATTCCATTAATTGGATAAAGGTGCATCCAGCAGCTTAACCAACTCCTGGATCTTTTTAATATTGTCCGGTGTGTCTATCACCCACATCACATAATAAGACTCTCCGCCATCCCTGGAAATATTATCCGAAACAAACAGATTATCCATGGGAATGTCCATCATCTTGCTTATCAGTTCCTTCCTCTCTGTTAGCTGGTATGAACTGAAAGCGTAGTCAACGGGAGCCTTTATTTTTTGTCCCTGAACATCGATGTTCGCTAAAATTCTCGTAACTGTCCCAATCATATCATAAGGGCATTTAATCAATATCTCCTTTGTTATTCCGGGGAAATTCAAAGTCATTGTGTCCACATTGCTGACAGCTAGAAAGTCAAGTCTTTCTTTTGCATCTGCAGGCGAAATATTATTAAGCGAATAAGTAAAGAATTGCACTTCTTCCGAATTATCTGCAATATCCAGATTGGTCACCAATTTATTCATCTCGTCAAGATCGGTTTGTGTTCCCTTGAACCACAGGTTCTTCTGTCCGGAGCCGACACGGATGATTTCCACCGGTAAAGACAACTGGTTCATTATTGTAATCAGCTTATTGTATGTAATATATTTCAGTTTTCTGTTGGACATTGAAAAGGTTTCGCTTTTGCTTTGCGGAATATCCACCTGGGACACAAGCTGACCGACATCAACCATAGCCTGCTTGGAGCCGCTTGCCCAAAGAACCATCGGATTTGTATCGACTGTTATGGTGGAAGCATCTATTTTCAGCTGCTGAATCAAATCTTGGATTTGCTCGGCAGTGATGTATTTAAGCAGTATGGGTCTCAAATCTATCCCCGACTTGATTGTTCCATCCACCGTGTCAAAATTTTCTCTTATATCCAGAGCCGCAATGACCGACGACACTTTCGACAAAGCTTGCGGTGTGCCCTGCACCCAGATGTATTTGCTGCTTTTGTCCAGGGTGATTCTTACTACAGGTATGCTAAGCTTTTCCAGCTGCTCACTCAATACTGCAGGAGAAATATACGATACTCTGAACCTCGTTAGTGCCATCTGATTCAAGAAATCCTTTTGGAGCTTGTCCTGGCTGCCGACGATTATAACCTTTCCATCTCTGATATAACCCAGTTGACCGCCGGATGTACCGATGCTTTGTATCAATAATTGAAGCGCTTTTTCCGGAGTAACATCTTTTGCACTAAAGGAAATTTTAACAGGAGTGTCAAGATAGATAATGCTTACATCCATACTTAATGCAATTGTTGATAGTATATCTCTAACATCGGCATTTACCATGTTGACTGTTATGAATCTTTCTGCTGTATTCACAGCCTTTCCACTTTCCGTCGAACCCTCTTCAGCGTTTGCACTGCTTATTCCCAGAAAACTCCCCTGAGTGGTAATGAATACTGCAATCAATAAACATAAAGCAGTCCGGAATAATACCTTTTTAAGCTTATCTCCCGTAATCGCAAACATAAGCATCCTCCTATTTGATGACAGACTGGCTGTTATTACGCTTTTCGAGTTTTAACGTTATTTCCTTTTCGGTATCGGTGTTTTTTATAACGACTTTATCGGCTGTAATATCGCTTACCGTCATATTACTTTCGATATTGTCGCCTTTTTCTAAAATGTAGGATTTGTCGTTCGCCTCGATAACCGCTATGTTTTTACCATCCGTACTTGCAACAATACCAACCAGATTCATAGGTCCGCTGAAGGGATCTCTTTGGACTGCCGTATCATCCGTGTCGGAACCGTTTTTAATTACTCTCTCCGTATTGGGGAGAATCTCAATAGTCTGCGGATTAGAGCTTAAAGTGCCAGAAGCTTCAGCCACGGCAGGAACCGCTTCTTCGGACACGTCTTTTCCAAGTCCTGAGTATACGATAATAAGCACAATTAATAAAACAAGCAGCACCGGGATTGAAAATGCGATTGTCCTGTTCTCTCTCAAAAACCTCTTGAAACCACTCTGACCGCCCATTTTTGCACTCATATGCACAAATCCTTTCTGAGTAATCACTTAGCAAGGTATCCTATTAAATTTTCCAAATTACGAAAATAACACCCAATAGCACCAAAACAGTGCCGGCATCTGAAGACTTGCACAATAAGTCTTGAAGAAATAAGAAGTATGAAAATTTCCTTACACTTTTATCTTATGCAAATCAACATTAGCAATAAATATATTTCTCTGTATGATTACATTTTCTACTATTTGTAATCTATTTTTTATACTACATCAGCTTTATCATAATTTCAACATTTTTAAGAGAAAAATGAAGAATTATGTAAAGCAATAGAAAATAGATGCCCATAATAAATTTATCGAAAATAATAAATTTTACTTTAGGGATTTGAAGAAAAAATATTTAACTTTTTTGAAAAGTAAAATCTTTGAAAATAAATAGAAATACATATGATCTATCGTATAGAAAAACATGATTTATCTGATTTATAAAGTAGGCGAGATATATCAATATTAGCTATCGGTCCCTGAATATAGCCTTTATCTATTAATTTTGCAAGAATATCATCACCAGTTGACATCGCTTTTAGAGCTACAACATCAGATGTTGTCTCCATTGCAATAAAACTACCTATAGCACTATTGAGAATTGACACTGTTTCCTTATCAGCATTTATTCGAGCAACATCCGAAAAATTATTATATGCAGGTACTGCTATCACTGCTAATAATGCAATAATGAACACAACTATCACTAATTCTACAAAAGTAAAGCCTAAGTCGTCTTTAAGCACCATAGATTAAATCTTTCTTTTTGCTATAATGGAAATGAACAGGTTCTCCCCCATCCATTTCCATTATGCGATCATAAAACGAACAACTTATTTAGCTTTAAATTTAGGATTAGTACTATCGCCAGCAAAATCAATTTTATCAATATTTCCAGGCTTCTCTTGCAAAAATCCTGCATCGACAAGCGCCTGTGCTGCTGCTGCTGCATCGGTACCTGCTTTTATAGAAGCGCTAATTGCTCCGCCCGATGTTGTTTGAACGCTAGTCATATATACACTAACTGCTCCATTTAAAGTACGTACAGAAGCTGCTACAGCATTCTTTTCAGCATCACCCTGTACATTTTTATACACCGGTACAGCAATAGCTACCAAGATACCGATGATAACAACAACTACCATCAATTCGACGAGAGTGAAGCCCTTGTTATTGTTCTTCCTCTGCATCATTTGCACAAATTTCATGAACATAAGAAATTTCCCCTTTCAATATTTTATTTTGCGCATAAAAACTCTCTTGCGTTTTATACAAAAATTATACCGGAGAATTATGTTTTTAGACACGAATATATAAAATTTTATGGATTATTTTAAAAAGTAGTATAGATAATTCTAAACCTGACTAATACTCATAAACCTTATCGTAATCCGCTGCATTCTTCTCCATACTGTAACCGGCCTTATGTTGTTTCATTTCGGCATCATACGTCGTATCTATAATGATCCACTTGCCGGTTTCTCTGTTGTAAACCTCGTTCCAGGCATGATATCCCGTAACTTTGGTGGCGTAACCTTTCACAAGCTTGGCCGGTATTCCCTGGCTTCGCAGCATTGAGGCAAATAGGGATGCATAGTCGTAGCAGATCCCTTTTTTCGTAGTGATTGTATTGTCAATGTTCGGAAGATAACCGCTCTGGAGTGTTTTTAGTTTAGCGTAATCGTATGTAATATTGCTTACTAAATAGTCGTAAATGACATCAATCTTTTGTTTGTCCGTCTCCAGTCCTTTTACCAATTCATCCGCCTTTTTGATTGCAACCATGTCGCGGGTCCAGTTAACATTCTGAACGGATGCCAGATAAACCTGCCTATCGTCCTCCAGGTCGAGATTTACTTTTTCGGTCGATATGTACCTGTATTTGGTGTCTACGACATTCTCGAGAATACTTACCTTGTATTCTCCGTCACCCATTTGAAGCGGGAAGCTTTCAACCGTTCCGTCGTTTTTCAGGTCGTAAGAGACTCTTTTACCATCTTTCTCAACCAGTACTTTCAGCCTTGCGTCCGTTTGCGCGTCATATGCGAGTGCAATTATGCCGGAAGACAAATTAGCCGTATTATATGAAGTAGATTTGCCAAGACTCTCAGCAGATGCAAAGGAAATATTCAAGAGTACTGCCGCGGCTAAAATACCCGCCGCAAAAACCTTCTTCATTTAAAAAACGCTCCCTTCGGTAACTGGCTGCCATTTCGTTTCCGTCGGACGGAACCCGTCTAAGGCCCTATAGCTTTGCGTCCCAGTCTTTCGACCGGTTTGCCCTTATCGTTGAAAAGCTTTCGCAATAATCCTGCTTATTCCCATCCGGTTTTGCTTCCAATCCGGCAAAAACGGAAAATAAAAAACTTCCCTTTCGGTAACTGGCTGCCATTCAGGATTCGATGGAATCCGGATTCAGGCCCTCTAGCTTTGCGTCCCGGTCTTTCGACCGGTTTGCCTTTATCGTTGAAAAGCTTCAACAATAACTTATATATAATATATGATAGTACATTTTTTTCTAAAATGCAATAGAATCTTACATAATTTTCATAATGGTTTGATTAACCGGAAAACAACGCCCACAAGCACCAAAAGGATTGAAAAAGCGGTTATCCCCGCCCCAAGGGGGAAAAGCGGCGTCATATAGTTCATCTGGATCGTATGCTTCCCTTTCGCCACATCAAATGCCAGAAATCCTTCGTCAATAGCATAGGTGTCCGTAGGCTCGCCATCTACCTTAACGCTCCATCCTTTATGATACGGAATGGTAGTAAACAATACGCCCGATTTCTTAGCGTCAACCGAACTCATGATCATCGTATCATCAAACCGCTCCACTTTCATGGAATTCTTCGCCACAATTTGCATGGCTTCTTCAAACTTTGGTTCTTCCAACACATTGGGCGAAATGCTGAAGCTCCCGTCCACTTCGGAATCGGCTTTATAGACAAGCTCGACGCTTACCTGCTCGTCCTCCGCGCAGAATCCAGCATCCACCAGGGTTGGCCGCTTCGCATTGAAATCGATCTTCCTGTCTCCCACCATAATGTATCCGTAATCAACCAGATTGGGTTTTGTTTCAAAGTAAAAATAGACGTTCCGGTTCCCGGTATCCTTTAACTTGACCGATATCCGGGATTCCTGGCTTTTATCCTTCCGGGTGAAGTCGAAATGACCGCCGTACTTGCGGACGACATCTGCATTGCTCGAATAACCCTCCTCCATCTCTATGGCCGTAAAGATATCTCTTACGCCAGTCAGATTTTCAATAAAACTGGTCTGCGCAGAGAAAGGCGTCCTCCCTTCACTGCTCCATTGCTTGAGTACACCCGGCGCCATATAGCCGATGGAAACGGCATAAGGGTTTTCGTAAACCGATAGATTCTCCGACGAATAAATTTGCTTTTTATATTTTTCCGTAAACGGACCTTTCCGGTAAATCGAGTATTTCACGCCGAGCAAGGAATCCAGCGGAAGGGTCGAGCCCTCATACTTATAGCTGTTGACTACATTTGTATGAAATCCGAAGTTCTGCATGGAGGTTACCGTATTTACGGGCATCATGGATGAAAAAATGGTGATTCCGTTGTAGTTGTACAAATAGGGATCATTTGCCGTTTTGGGCGGCATGACTTCCATACGGTAGAACCCCGCTTCCCCGTTTCCGGCTTCCTTTTTTTCAATCTCCTTGATTTTCCCGATCAACTCCGGGGCTTCCTCATCGGTAAGATATCCGCTCCTGGCCCCGAAGGCTTCATTTACGGCAATCTTCTCCATTGTCAGAATGGTGGAAAAAATGAGCTCAAAGGCTACAATCGAAACAAAAAAAAGCGAAAAAAGCCTTGCGCTCTTTGGGTTATCTTTTCGCCAGGTGAATAAAATTGCATAAAGCCCCAGGGCGAACAAGATCAGGTAAATATCGGGAAAGCCCGGGATATTGTCGTTCAGCTTTTGAGCAACAAGCACCAGGCCGGCGGTCAGGCAGACAAGCCCTGCCAGGAACCGGTTGGAGAATTCGTCCCTGGCCTCCAGGGCGCGGAAAGAAAGCGTTACCAATAAAAATACGTAAACAAAGGCATACCTGTATGGGAGCTGATTGGGGAAATGGAATCCATGCCAGATATAATTCAGGACATTCAAATTGAAACTCATGATAAGAAAGAAAAGCAGCGCCCCGTGGGCGATTTTTTCGCTTCTGGGAATGCGGCGGCTCATAAAGAACAGCGGAGCCAGCATCAGGGCGGGAAGCCCGCAGTAGATATTGGGCAGGCCCTCCCGTATTGCCGGTTCGGCTGCCGGGAAGTGTCTGCCGATATAATCGAACAGACTGAAATATTGCGTAATGTCCTTGGGGAAACTGGAATCCACAGCAGAAGTCAGCTTGAGCGCCGATATGGTGGGTAAAATCACCACTGCCGCGAACCCCACGGCCAGAAGGGAAAAGGCCGCTACCTGCAAAGTTTTTACTGCAATCGTCTTTAAGTTCTTTTCCGGCAGGAACTGCTGGATCAGTATAGGATAATAAAGAACTGTAAAAACGGCGACAAAAAAGGCAATGTAAAAGTTGGAAAATAAGAGCAATCCCAGGGAAGCAGCATACAGCAGCGCCCTGCCTTGCCTGATCAGGCGGATCAGGCCCAAAAGGACCAATGGCATCAGGTAGATGCCCTCCAGCCACATAATATTCCATGAATACGCCAATACGTAGCCCGACAGGGAATACATCAGGGAAAAGGCTACGACCGTGAAATCCTTTTTGCCATAAGCCTTTTCCAGATAAACGGAAAAGAAGGCCGCGCAAAGCCCGACTTTCACCAATATCAATATCAATACGGCTTCCGTCAGATAACTTTTAGGGGAAAATACAACAAGGATATTCAAGGGACTGGCCAGATAATAGGCAATAGTGGAGTAAAAATCGGTGCCCAGGCCGCCGGACCAGGAATAGAACAAGCTGGACCCGGACCGCAGCTTGTCCTGAAGCTCCGACAAAAAAGGCGCGTACTGGTGGTAGAGATCAACCGTTAAAGCACTCTGCGGACCAAAGGGAAAGACTCCTCTGGTAATATATCCTATTTCCAGTATTACGATGGTCAGAATAAAAGAAATCAATGGAAAACGGCGCATGCAGGTTGCTCCTCGATCAACATATACTCAAATCGTTCTGAAACGCCCGGTTATCGTTTTTTCTATATGATATGATATCAGAGCTTATTGAATTTTACCAGCATATTCTGTATAATATGGGCATCTGCCGGCATCCGGGCAAGACTGCCTCATGCCGGTTATAAAAGCGGGTGCACGATGAACGATACAATGCTTTCCATTGTTATTCCCATATATCAGGAGCAAAATCAGGTTTACGCCAATATACGGGCGATTCAGCAGATTCTTGTTGAAAGCGGCATCTCCCATGAATTTATTCTGGTGGACGACGGTTCCAGAGATCATACCTGGAATGAAATTATGCGGCTTTCGCAGGATCTGGGAAATGTAAACGCCATCCGGCTCAGCCGCAATTTCGGCAAGGAAGCCGCTCTCTGCGCGGGGCTGGACAATATCCGCGGAGACGCCTGCGTCATAATGGATGCCGATCTCCAGCATCCGCCCCGGCTCATTCCGGAGATGGTCCGGCTGTGGAAGGAAAGCGGATACGATGTGATTGAGGGCGTCAAGGCCTCCAGAGGCAAGGAAAAATTAATCAATAAATTCGGGGCGAATGCGTTTTACAGCATCCTGAAGAAGCTGTCGGGGCTTGACCTGGACAAGGCTTCCGATTTCAAGCTGCTCGACAGGAAAGTGGTGGACGCCTGGCAGCAAATGGGCGAACGGATTGTCTTTTTCAGAGGGATGTCGGCCTGGGTCGGCTTTAAGAGAATGAGCCTTCCTTTTGTGGTTGAGGAACGGACGGAAGGCAGATCGAAATGGTCCCTTTTCCGGCTTTTCAACCTGGCCATAAACGCCATTACCGCATATTCCTCTGCCCCGCTGCAAATTGTCACTTTCGTTGGCGTAATCTTTTCCATCAGCGCATTGATTTTAGCTATTCAAACCCTCTATATGAAATTCAGCAACATTGCTTTCAGCGGCTTTACCACCGTCATATTGCTCCTGTTGATCATCGGCAGCACCTTGATGATAAGCCTTGGGGTCATCGGGACCTATATCGCAAGGATTTTTGACGAGGTAAAAGGAAGACCCCGCTATCTCGTCTCGGAGAAAATTGACAAAAAAGACGTCCCCAGAAAAGATTCCTGAATCCGCCTGTCCCAAGCAGACTCCGAATTCGAAAATACAGCCGATCTTCGATTTTTTTAGGAAAAACTGGGTATCCTAGAATCATGTCGGAGGTTGTGCGAATGGCGGAAAGTAGCGTATGTTCCGTAGTAATTCCCGTATATAACGAAGAACTTGTAGTTTACGAAACCTATAATCGCCTGAAGACTGTCATGGATTCCCTGAACAGGCCTTATGAGCTTGTTTTTGTCAATGACGGGAGCATGGATAATACCGCCGCTATTCTCAAGTCGATCTGCGAGTCGGACCAAAACGCAAGAATGGTTGACTTTTCGAGGAACTTCGGACATCAGCTGGCCATCACGGCGGGTATGGATTATGCGGTCGGAGATGCCATTGTCATAATTGACGCGGATTTGCAGGACCCGCCCGAAGTGATCCCCCAAATGCTTGAAAAATGGTCCGAGGGGTATGATGTCGTCTATGGAAAGAGATTGAAACGGCAGGGAGAAACTCTTTTTAAGAAGTGGACCGCGAAACTTTTTTACCGTTTCTTGAAAAGCATGACTACCGAAGAGCTTCCGCTCGATGCGGGGGATTTCAGGCTTATCGACCGGAAGGTTTGCGACGCGCTGAAATCCGTAAATGAAAGAAGCCGGTATATTAGAGGAATCATTAGCTGGCTCGGCTTCAGGCAAACCTATGTGGAATATGTCCGGGACAAGCGCTTTGCCGGGGAAACCAAATATCCCCTGAAAAAAATGATTCATTTTGCGTTGGACGCAATTACGTCCTTCTCTTACAAACCGTTAAAACTGGCTTCCTACTTCGGAAGCTTCCTATCCGCTTTAAGTTTCCTATACCTGCTGGTCGTTATTTATCAAAGGCTGTTTACCAACACCACCATAACCGGCTGGGCATCAACGCTGGCAGTAAGCCTGTTTTTCAACGGGATCGTCCTGATCATCCTTGGCATTATCGGCGAATACATCGGCAGGATCTATGATGAGGCAAAAGGCAGGCCGCTCTATATCGTCCGGGAAACAAAAAACATCAAGGAATCCGAAATCAGGAAGCGATAGCGCGTCCGCTATGGTTCAAGCAATATGGTCTGTTCCAGCCTTGCCTTTACGATTAGCCTGTGCGATGCGATATAGATCGGCGTGCAGGTGATCAGCGACAAAACGGTATCATCCTTTGAACCTTTGAGCACCGATACATCCGTAGGCTTCACAACAATTTTTTCAAATACCTTGTATTTGTATTCCGCCTTTTTGGTGGAAACCGATATGATATCTCCCGTCTGGACCTCATCCAGCCTGTTGAAATACCGGCCGAACGTATAATTCCTGTGGCCCGCCAGAGCGCAATTGCCCGGCTGTCCCAGCTGAGCCGTTCCCGGCACGTGTCCTATGGCCCTGCGGAGGTTGGAAGCCTTTACGCCTTCGACGACCGGGTATTTTATTTTGATTTTATCAATTTTGATGACGCCAAGGACGTTCTGTTCTTTTGCTGCGGCCGCTTTTACGGCAGCCGTCGTCGTACCGGTTGTCTGAACGCCCGCAGAAGTGGCTGTTGTGGATCCATCCTCTCCGGAATCCGGAGAAAATGCTTGCTGAAGGTCGTTCAGCGCCTCTTCGGGATCTGCTTCCGTTGTGGCCGCATATTCGGCCTCTGAAGCATCTGCGCTGTTGTACCACTCCTCCAGGAGCCTGTTATCCTGCCATTCCATGTACAGCTTGCCCGCCAGCGGACTTAGCATTACCAGGACGCCCAATACGATTAAAATGATCGGAAGTTTTTTCATGGTTCTCCTCAATTGCCAAATAGAATAAATACATCATATAAAAAATCAGGGGCGTAATCAACACCCCTGACATAATTTTGCTGCGTCTGCCGCATCGCGGAAATCAGAATTTGATCATCGTAGCCTTCAGAACGCCGTCGATCCCGCGAAGGTTTTCGAGGATGTCATTGCCGGCCTCCTGATCGACGCTGACGAAGGAAACGGCCTTTTCGCCTTTGTGGTTGCGGCTCCACTGCATGGCGGCGATATTGATTCCCGCGCTGCCGAGCACGGTGCCTATGCGGCCTATGATTCCCGGCTTGTCAATGTTCTGGATGGCCAGAATGAAGGAAGTCGGTTCGAAGTCCAGCTTGTATCCGAAGAAATCGACGATCCGCATTTCCTCTTTGGCGAAAATCGTGCCGGAAACGCTCTGGGACCCCTTCTTTGTGGTGAATTTGACCGTGATCAGGTTCGTGTATTTATCCAGTTGCGAATTCCTGCTTTCGACCAGTTCGATGCCCATATTGCGGAGCATGAGTTCCGCATTGACATAGTTCACCTTTTCCTTGATGATCGGGTCCAGGAAGCCCTTCAGAACGGAAAGCGAGAACACCTTCGTCTCCTTGTCCGCCAGATCGCCGCTGTAGGTAATTTCAATCTTCTGGACGGTCTCCTTCTCGGTCTGGTAATAAATCTTTCCGAGCATTTCCGCCAGGGTGATGTACGGCCGGAGTCCGTTCAGGTCCCCTACGTGCATCGGCGGCATGTTGACCGCTGCCACCATCCCGCCGGACAGCGCCTCGCCGACAAGCTGGGTAACCGCGGTCCCAACATTGTAATTGGCTTCTTCCGTGGATGCTCCGAGATGGGGAGTGACGATCACGTTGTCGAATTCCAGGAGAGCGTTGGTGTAGGTTTGATCTTCAGGCTTCTTGTCGTAGTTCGGCTCCGGATCGAGCACGTCGATGCCGGCTCCTGCCACCTGGCCTTCCTTCAATGCCGCATAAAGCGCCTTTTCATTTACAAGACCGCCCCTTGCGGCATTTACGATCCGGACGCCCTTTTTGCAGAGCTTCAGCTCCTTTTCGCCGATTATGCCGTAGGTTTCCGAGGTTTTGGGCGTGTGCAGGGTGATCAGGTCCGCCTGTTTCAGAAGCTCTTCCAGCTTTTCGCACTTCTCGACGCCGTATTTCTTGAACTTTTCATCGGTTATATAGGGATCGTAGGCGATGACTTTCATGTTGCTGCCCTTCAGCTTTGTCGCCACAATGGAGCCGATCCGGCCGAGGCCGATAATGCCTGCGGTTTTGCCGTCCAGTTCATTTCCGAGGAAGCGGTTTCTCCTGAAATCGCCTTTCCTGGAAGCGGCGTTGGCCTGCGGAATGTTTCTGAAAACCGCATATGCGAGACCCACCGCCAATTCGGCAGCCGCCATGATATTGCTCTCCGGAGTATTGACTACGATGATGCCTTTTTTAGTGCAGGCAGGTACGTCGATGTTGTCGATTCCGTTGCCGGCTCTGCCCGCCACTTTAAGATTCACTGCCTTTTCAACCAGTTCGGCGTTGACCTTGGTTACGCTTCGCACGATGATCGCATCATAATCCGCAATGATATCAATCAGCTCATCGGGGGAAATCCCAAATTTCGTATCGACCTCGAACCCTTTGTCCTTCAGGTATTGAATGCCTTCTTCGGCTATTCTTTCCGTTACAATGATCTTCATATATATCCTCCTTAAGCAATAATCCTGTCGATCAGGTCCAGCAATTCTTTTATTTCATCTACCGTGATATCAGCCATGTGCGCTATGCGGAATGTTACTTCCTTCAGATCGCCGTAACCGTTGGAAATCATGTACCCCTGCTCGCCGAGCTTTTTGTTCAGGTCGCTTACGCTGATTCCCCTGGTGTTTTTCACTGTGGTCAAGGTATTGGAAGCGTATTTTTCTTCGGGGAAAAGCTCGAAATGCTCCTTCGCCCACGCCCGCACGATTCCCGCCATCTCCAGGTGCCGGGCGAACCGGTTTTCAAGACCTTCCTCCAGGATTCTGTCCAACTGGTAGTCCAATGCAAACATGTGGGACAGCGAGGGCGTTGACGGATACTGATAATCCTTTTTCTTTATATAGTTGTACAAATCGAGCAAGTCGAGGTACAAGCCCCTGAATTGAACCTTCGCTGCCGCTGCCGCCGCTTTTTCCGAGAAGGAGCAGATGGCCATTCCGGGAGGCAATCCCAGGCACTTCTGCGTCGAAGTGATGCAGATATCGACGCCGAGCGCGTCCACCTCTATTTTGGTACCGGCCATGGAGCTTACCGTGTCCATGCACCATACCACCTCAGGGTACTTTTTCATCACCTGAGCGATTTCATCCACCGGGTTCATCACACCGCTGGAGGTTTCATTGTGAGTTATGGTAATAAGGTCGTATTTCCCTGTTGAAAGCGCATCGTCAACCATTTTTGCCGTGGTGGGCCTGCCGGGCTCCGAAGAAAACAGATCTGCGGGAACGCCGTTTGAAGCAGCCATCTTATACCACCGGTCGCCGAAAGCCCCTATGGAGAAAACAGCCGCCCTTTTCGCGGTGCAGGAACGGACTGCGCCTTCCATCAGGCCGCTTCCGGAGGATGTAGAGAGCAGGATTTCATTCCTTGTGTACATCACCTTCTGCATCTTTTCCGAAATACCCCGTTGAAGAGCGGACGCATCCTTTGTCCGGTGCCCGATCATCGGCGTCGCCATTTTTTGAAGAACATCCTCCCGGACCTCGACCGGTCCCGGAATAAAAAGCTTTTTATGCATAGTTACCCTCCCTGCGGCAGTTTCTCTGAAAGAGCCCTGCCGGATACTCAAAATGAAAATGAAAAAGGCCAAATCCCATTCGAGACCTGACCTCTATAAACCATGCGATTAAAACATGTATAGATGCACTCTGTCCTTTTGCCTGAGAGATTATGGCTTCATCAGCCTTGCCCCTTCGGCGCCGTCATGGTCTCTCCAGAGGTCCGTCCCGACGAGGTTGAAAATCCTTCCCAGTCGATCATCCGGCCATATGCAGTTGTCATTTCCATTCCTAAAAGTTAGATTTATTATAATGAAAGGCTCCGGCAATGTCAAGCTTAAAATTATAAAAATATGGATGGGATACTCCTCTCACTCCCGCAGCAGGTCCTCCGGCGTCTCACGCCTCCGGATCAGCCTCGGACGGCCGTCCAAGCCGATTAGTACCTCCGCGGGCCGCAGGCGGCTGTTGTAATTTGACGCCATGGAATAGCCGTACGCGCCGGCGTCCATTATGCCGATCAGATCCCCTTCCGTGACGGGCGGCAATTCTCTGTCCCTTGCCAGAATGTCTCCGGTCTCGCAAATGTTGCCGACGACTGTGGCGGGTCTGGTTTCGTTCGATTTTATGATCGTATCGTTGCTGTAAATTTCAAAATCGTGGTGTGAGCCATACAGAACCGGCCTTGCAAATACGTTGAATCCGATATCGGTACCGATATATGTCCTGTTGTAGCTCTGCTTGACCGCATGGACCGTTCCGAGCAAAACACCGCATTCCGCCACAATGTACCGGCCGGGTTCCATTTTGACTTTTATTTTGTTATGGGCTGCTGTCCAGTTTTCAAACAGTTGATCCAACTGCGCCCCCATCTCCCTCAGCAGCAGCCGTTCCTGGCCGGTTTGCTTGTGATACGGTATGCCGAAGCCGCCGCCCATATCGACGAATTCCAGGCCGCCGAACTGCTCCGCAGCATTCAGCAGCGTTTCTGCCGCCGCGATGTACGAGGAAGCCTCCATGAACAAAGACCCTATATGCTGGTTGATTCCAATCAATCTTAGGGAATACTCCTTTAAGGTGTCCCTGATCTCGCCGGTCGATTTGAAATCGATGCCGAATTTCGTATTTTCGCCCGCTGTAATCACCTTTTCGTGATGGCCAGCCCCTATGCCGGTATTCAGCCGTACGACGGCCGTTCCCCCGGGATTGAGCCTGCCATACTGCCGCAGCTGCGAAATGGAGTCGCAGCTGATCGTTACGCCTTTCTGCAGGGCATATTCCATCTCCTCTGCAGAGATGTTGTTCGACACGAAAAAGAGTTCTTCCGGCTTAAATCCGGCGGCCAGCAGCAGATAAATCTCGCCGGGCGACATTGCGTCAGCCTCCAATCCCTCTTCCCGTATGATTTTCAGCAGCTCGGGATTGGAATTGGCCTTGGCGGAGTAACAGGGTTTAAAATCGGAGTAGGAAAGGAATCCGGTCATTTCGCGGCATCTTTCGCGAAGAATGGATTCATTATATACATACAGAGGGCTGCCAAATTCATTGAGCAGCCCGGACGGTTTGGACGATCCGAAAAAAGCTGTTTGTTCTGTAAAATAGGTTTTCATGCGAATTCCTCTTTTCAAGCACCTGTTCCAATAATGAAGTATATTCTAACACGCTTGAAGATGGAACCGCATTATTCACGGATCGGCCGCAGGCTTCGCCGAAGGAGCGGCGGCCGTCCCGGCTTTGCTGCCGGATTTGCCGGCTGCGGATTTGCCGGTTTTGGACGATGTGGTTTTCGAAGTGGATTTTGTCGAGGCCTTGTTGTATTGGATTGTCTTATACTCATCGGACGTTTTCACGGCTCCGGACGTCGTCCCGGCATCCGCTGCTCCCGTGACCGCGGATAAGGTCGGGATCTGAAATGCCCGGCCGTCTTTTGCATAATTAACCGTGCATACTGCGACAACAGCCATTAGCACTACGGTCCCAAATGTATAAAATAATCTGCTCAGAGCAGAGGCTTTTCTTTCCTTCATTCCGGTTTCCCCATTTCCTTTTCTGCACCCAAGCGGCGGTGCTGATCCGTTAGCGCAGAACCATCCGCCTATTTCCCTGTCTTATCTTTCAACTGCCCGATAGCCCAATTCCTTGTCTGAATTGTCTGCGGATGCAGCAGTCCGCCTTTTTTCAGCACGTGGGTGATTGTATTGTCCACGCCAGCTACAATAGCCTCTTCCAGGCTTGATTCGGCGGCTTTCCTTATTTCATCGACCCCTTCGTACTGTCTTCCGGCTTCGATATAATCGGCGATGAAAATAATGCTGCTCAGTTTGTCCATATTCTCGCGACCCATGGTATGATCGGCTACCGCATCCAGAACACGCGGACACTCCACGCCGAACAGATCCCTTGCCAGGAACGCCCCAACCTTGCCATGCAGGATTTCAGGCTGCTTTTGCATGATATCATCAATCATTATATCATATTTTTGGCAGAGAGTGAATGTCGTGCTTTTATCCAGGTCCTTCGCGCAATCATGGATAAGGCCGGCCAATTCGGCCTTTTCCGGGTCCTCCCCATACTTTTCGGCAAGCATGCGGGCTGCCTCCATCACATGGATGGAATGGGCAAACCGCTTGGGAGACAGCATGTTCTTCAGCATATTTTTTATGTCGTCAATGTTCATCATAAAGTCTTCCTGTATAAGCCTTCCGTTTCTATATACTCCTCAACAGCGTCGGGGACCAGGTATCTGATAGACCTGCCCTGGCGGCATCTCTCCCGGATATTGCTGGAGGAAATGTCTACGAGCGGCGCGTCGAGAAGATGGATTTTTACACCATAATCCTTTTTCAGCCGCTTGACCGTCTCCCCGGCGGTTTCGGCAGTCGCGCCGGCAATGGACGCGTTGGAGGCTTCGCATACCTCCGCAGGAATCCCGCCATAGCCCGGCCGTCTGACGGCAATGAACTCGCATAGGCCGAAAACGGTCTGAAAGTCCCTCCAGGTAGTCAGTTCGGGTATTACATCCGCACCGATTATGAAGTAAAACATAGTTTCACTTCCATAAAGCCTTTTCAGCGTGTGCAGCGTATTGACGGAATAAGTGACACCCTCCGTATCGATCTCGATCCGGGACGCTTCAAAAAACGGATTGGAGGCAGCCGCACGCCGCACCATTTCATACCGGCGCTCCGGGTCCAGCACTTCCCGGTCCGGCTTGTGGGGCGGCTGGCCGGACGGGATCAGCAGCACCTTTTCCAGGCCGTGGCTCTCCCGGACCGTCTCGGCAATGATCAAATGCCCGCAGTGTATCGGATTGAAAGTACCGCCCAATATGCCGATTTTTTTGAAGCTCTGCCCCATGGCAATTCCCCTGTCCGTCTGATAATCCTTCAACCGGTTCGTATCCGGTTCAAATATTGGTTCAAGTATTACTCGAACTTAAAGTTGTATTCCTATTTCTTGATGCCGATATCCTTCCGGTAATGCATATCCGGGAACCGGATCTTCCCGGCCGCCGCATACGCCTTCTCCCGGGCATTTGCCATCGTATCGGCCACCGCCGTCACGCCAAGCACCCTGCCGCCGGCGGTAAGGTATTTCCCGTCTTCCAGCCTTGTTCCCGCGTGAAATACCACGACGGCGGGATCCACTTCCGCCTCGCCGATGCCGGTGATTTCAAGGCCGGTCCTGTATTTCTCCGGATATCCGCCGGAAGCCAGGACAACACACACCGCCGCATTATCATTCCATTCTATTTTAACGGAATCCAGCTTTTCGTCAATCACCGCATCGAAAATGTCCACCAGGTCCGTTTTCAGCCTGGGAAGCACTACCTGGGCCTCGGGATCGCCGAAGCGCGCGTTATATTCAATCACCTTCGGGCCGTCGGCCGTCAGCATGAGGCCAAAATAAATCACACCCTTGAATTTGCGGTTTTCATTGTTCATTGCTTTTACAGTCGGCAGAAAGATGTTTTCCATGCAGAAGGCATTTATTTTCTCATCATACAGCCTGCTGGGCGAAAACGTCCCCATTCCGCCGGTATTCAAGCCCATATCGTTGTCGAGAGCGCGCTTGTGGTCCTGGGAGCTGACCATGGGCGCCACCGTTTTGCCGTCCGTAAAGGCAAGGATCGTAACCTCCGGGCCGGTCAGGAATTCTTCGATCACGACCGTATCCCCGGAGCTGCCGAAAACCTTGTCCGACATCATGTCATGGACCGCCTTGCTTGCTTCTTCAAAGTCCCGGGCGATGATGACGCCTTTGCCAAGAGCCAGTCCGTCGGCTTTTATCACGATGGGATACCTGGATTTTGAAAGGTAGGCAATGGCGTCCTCTTCCCCGTTAAAAACCTCATATCCGGCCGTCGGTATGCCGTATTTCTTCATCAGGCTTTTCGAGAAGGCCTTGCTGCTCTCAATCACGGCAGCGCATTTTCTCGGTCCGAAAGCCCTGATGCCGGCTGCTTCCATTGCATCGACCATCCCTGCCGCCAGCGGGTCGTCCGGCGCCACCATGACAAGGTCCATCTGTTCCTTCTTTGCAAAGCCGACCATTCCCTCGACATCCATGGCCTTTATGGGCACACACTCCGCTACCGACGCGATTCCGCCGTTTCCGGGAGCGCAATACAATTTGTCCACCCTCGGGCTTTGGGCAATTTTCCAGGCCAGAACGTGCTCACGCCCGCCGCCGCCTACAATCAAAACCTTCATCCTTTTTCTCCTTCAAGTAGATTTCCGTCTATAGCCTGCCGGATCCCGCATGCCAGCTCAACCCCCGGCATCGTTGTTCCGGATAACCGAACGCGGCTAGTTGCTTCCTAGTGCTTAAAATGCCGCATGCCGGTAAATATCATCGCAATTCCGTATCGGTTGCAGGCGTCGATCGACTCCTGATCCCGTACCGAGCCGCCGGGCTGGATGATTGCCGTAATACCCGCCTTATGGGCTTCCTCGACACAGTCCGCAAAAGGCAGAAACGCATCCGACGCCATCACGGCCCCTTTCGTCTTGTCCTTTCCGTATTCCACGGCGACCCTCAGGGAAGTGATCCGGTTGGTCTGTCCAGGCCCTATGCCGATGGTTTGACCCGCCTTTGCCAGTACGATGCCGCTGCTTTTCGTATGCTTTACCACCTTCAGGGCAAATAAAAGGTCCTCAAGCTGCTCCTCTGTTGGCTTTGCCTCTGTGACGCACTTCATTTCCTCGGTATTCACAAGCTCATTGTTGTAGTTTTGCACCAGCAGCCCGCCGGTAACCTTTCTCATGTCATACGTCCCCGCAGGCAGCTTTGCAGAAATATTTCCCAACTGCAGCAGGCGGATGTTCTTCCTGGTCTTGAGGCTTTGCAGGGCATCTTCCGAAAAAGAGGGTGCAAGGACGATTTCATAAAAAACCTTGTTGATTTCTTCGGCCATCGCGGCGTCCACTTCCCTGTTGGCGGCGACAACGCCGCCGAAGGGCGAAAGGGGATCCGCCTCGTAAGCCGCCACATATGCCGCGCTGATGGTCTCCGCGCTTGCAACGCCGCAGGGGTTGGCATCCTTTACGATCACCACTGTGGGATCGTCAAACTCTTTCAGAAGCTCAATCGCCCCATTGGCATCATTTATATTGTTGTAGGAAAGCTCTTTGCCGTGAAGCTGCCTGCAGTCGGTCATACACCCTATGTTGGGGCCGACCTCCCTGTAAAAGACGGCTTTTTGGTGGGGATTCTCCCCATACCGCATTTCCCGGGCTTTTTCAAACGTAAGGGAAAGGGTCTCCGGAAAAAATTCCTCTCCGAGCCTGTCCCTGAAATACTTCGCGATCAGCGCATCATAATGGCTGGTATGTTCAAAAACCTTGTACGCCAGTTTAAATCTGGTCCTGACAGAAACCTCGCCCGTGGCCTTCATTTCGGACAGAACCCTGCCGTAATCCGAAGGATCGACTACAACGACCACGCCCTTGTAGTTTTTAGCAGCCGCCCTGAGCATGGCCGGTCCGCCGGCATCAACCGCTTCGATAGCTTCTTCCAGTTCCGCGTTCCGATTCAAAACGTTCTGCCCGAACGGGCAAAAATTGACGACAACCAGGTCGATAGGCTCGATCCCCAGCTTTTTCAGTTGCTCCATATGCCCTTCGCTGCCGCGGACCGCAAGTATGCCGCCGAGCACCTTCGGATGGAACGTTTCGACACGTCCGTCAAGGCATTCCGGAAAGCCGGTGGCATCCGAAATAGTGGTTGCGGCAATGCCGGCATCCGCAAGAGCTTTTTGCGTGCCGCCGGCGGAAAGGATCTCGACGCCCAGCGCCTGCAGCCCAGCCGCCAGTTCTGCAAGTCCTGTTTTATCCGAAACACTGATCAATGCACGTTTTATCATTCTGCAATCCCTCCGGAAATTGAAGCACGAGACGGATTTCCTGCCCCGCCGCCCGATTCGGCCGGGATAAGGAACCTGTTCCTGTATCCCGCCCTTCTAGCCTTGAATACGGACTTTGCGTCCGTCCGGCACAAGCCGGCCTTCGCTGAACAGCCGGATCGCCTTCGGCAGGAGTTCCCATTCGGCCTCCTGCATTACCCTGAGCTGCAGCGACTCCGGCGTATCGTCCTGCTTTATTTCCACGGCTTTTTGCAGGATGATCGGGCCGGAATCGTATTCAAAATCAACAAAATGGACCGTCGCCCCCGACACCTTTACACCGTATTCCAGCGCCTTTTGATGCGGTACAATGCCATAATAGCCCTTCCCACAGAAAGCGGGGATCAGCGAAGGATGGATGTTGATGATCCTGTTCCGGTACACTTCGACGAAGCCCGCTCCCAGCATGGATAAAAAACCGGCAAGTACCACAAGCCCGACATCGAGCCGCTTAAAATGCTCCACCAGCGCCCGGTCATACTCTTCTGCCGCCGCATAGTTCTTTTTGGATATCACCGCCGTGGGGATATGGTTCTCCTGCGCCCGCTGCAGAGCATAAACCCCTTCCTTGCTCGAAACAACCGTCACGATTTCGCAGCCGGCCAGATATCCGTTCCGGATCTTGTCCATGATGGCCTGCAGATTGGTGCCGCCGCCCGAGACCAGTATGCCCAGCTTTAACATAAATCGACTCCAGCCTCTCCCTTGATCACTTCCCCTATAATATAGGCTTTTTCGCCGAGGGATTCAAGGTATTTCACCACATCGCCGGCAATACCGGGATTTACCGCCATAACCATTCCGATTCCCATGTTGAAGGTATTGTAAATGCTGGCGTCGCTGAGCTCGCCAAGCCTCTGGAGCAGCTTGAAAATAGGCGGCACGGGCCAGGTGCCGAGCCGGATGCTGACCCGGAGTCCCTCCGGGATCATTCTCGGAATATTTTCAATAAATCCGCCGCCGGTGATATTTGATAACCCTTTGACCGGGAATTTGTCTTTCAGTTGGAGAATGGTCTTCACATAAATTCTGGTAGGCTTCAGAAGTTCCTCTCCGAGAGTGGTGCCAAGCTTCTCCACGTGTTCGCGCAGCTTCTCCTCCGTCGGGTTCAAAAGCTTTCTGACCAGCGAATAACCGTTGCTGTGAAGACCCGAGGAAGCCAGTCCGATCAGGGCGTCGCCCTCCTGGATGGTCTTGCCGTCAATGATCTTTTTACGGTCCACGATCCCCACGGCGAAGCCCGCGATATCGTACTCGTTTTCGGGATAGAAGCCGGGCATTTCGGCCGTTTCCCCGCCGATGAGGGAACAGCCCGACATCATGCAGCCTTCGGCGACGCCCTTTACGATCTGCGCCACCTTTTCCGGCCTGTTTTTGCCAAGGGCGATATAGTCCAGGAAAAACAGGGGCTCCGCTCCCCCGCAGATGATATCGTTGACGCACATGGCCACGGCGTCAATGCCCACCGTATCATGCTTGTCCATTAAAAACGCCATTTTCAGCTTGGTTCCGACGCCATCCGTGCCGGACACCAGCACCGGTTCCTCGTATTTGCTTTTATCCAGGGCAAAAAGCCCTCCGAAACCGCCGATATCGGTCAAAACCTCCGGCCTGAAGGTCCTTTTCACATCGTTCTTCATAAGCCGGACGGCCTCATAACCGGCCTCCACGTCAACACCGGACGCCTTATAATCAATCATTTATCTTCCTCCCCCACATGAAAATTTGTTTCCTTCCTCGGGAACCTCCATCGGATAGGATGAATTGAAGCACGCCGTGCAGAAGCTGCAGCGGGCTTCGGGCGCAATGCCCAGGAGCCCTTCCAGGCTCAGGTAGCCCAGACTGTCCGCTCCGATCATTTTGCAGATTTCATCCACCGTATATTTGGACGCCACCAACTGCGCCGACGATGAAATGTCTATTCCAAAATAGCAGGGAAACTTATACGGCGGCGAGCTGACCCTCATGTGGACTTCCTTCGCGCCGGCGTCTTTGAGCATCTGCACGATCCTTCTCGTCGTCGTTCCCCGGACGATGGAATCGTCCACCATGACGACCCGCTTTCCCTCGATTTCCGCTTTCATGGCATTGAACTTGATCCTTACGCCGGATTCCCTCTGGCCCTGCTCCGGCTGGATGAACGTTCTTCCTACGTACCTGTTTTTCAGCAGGCCCTGGCCGTATGGAATGCCGGATTGCCTCGAATAACCCAGGGCGGCATTCAGGCCGCCATCCGGCGCGCCTATGACGACATCCGCATCGACCGGATGTTCTAAGGCAAGCCTCCGGCCCGCCTCGATCCTGGCCTTGAGGACGCTGGCGCCGTCGATAATGCTGTCCGGCCGCGCAAAGTATACAAATTCGAAGATGCAGAGATGGGACGGATCCTTTTGTACCGTCTGAACCGACTGGATTCCTTCCTCCCCGATCAGGATGATCTCTCCCGGGCGGATGTCGCGGATCAGTTCCGCGCCTACCGCATCCAGCGCGCAGGATTCCGAAGCAAGAATGTACGAATTGTCCAGCCTGCCCAGGCACAGCGGCCGGATACCATGGGGGTCCCTCATGCCGATCAGCCTTTTGGGGGTGACCATTACAATGGCGTAAGAGCCTTTGATGATGCCCATTACCTTTTCAAGAGTTTCGACGATGGTATCGCTTCCGACCCTGTTCTGGGAAATCAAGTTTGCTATGACCTCCGTATCGCTGGTGGTCTGGAAGATGGCGCCCCTTTCCTCCATGGACGTCCTGAGCTCCGAGGCGTTGACCAGGTTGCCGTTGTGCGCCAGCGCCATCTGGCCTATCCTGTATTTGACCACCATCGGCTGCGCATTTTCCCGCATGCTGGCGCCCGTCGTGGAATACCGGACATGCCCGATGGCAATGCGGCCTTTCAGGTGATTCAATACAACTTCGTTGAAAATCTCGGGCACCAGCCCCATGTCCTTGTGGTGGAGGATGACGCCGGCGTCATTGACCGCAATGCCCGCGCTCTCCTGCCCTCTGTGCTGGAGGGCGTACAAACCGTGGTAGGTCATTCTCGCCACGTCATGACTATCGTTGTCGAATACGCCGAATACCCCACATTCCTCATGGAGCTTCCCAAACATGATTTCTCCGGTTCTCTTGTCTGTCATTTCAGAGTCCTTCCTCCGCGAGCTTTTTCTGAAGCTCCGCATTTCTTTGCTCCACCTTTGCGGCAAGCCCCTTTTTGTATTCCTTCATTTTTTCCCTTAACTCGGGGTGAAGCCCCGACATGATCTGCACCGCCAGCAGCGCGGCGTTGTCGGCTCCGTCCACCGCCACGGTTGCCACCGGGATTCCCGCAGGCATCTGAACGATGGAAAGCAGCGAGTCCAGGCCGTCCATGGTGGAGGATTTTATCGGGATGCCGATGACCGGCAGGGGGGTGAATGCCGCAAGTACGCCGGGCAAATGGGCTGCCTTGCCGGCGGCCGCTATAATGACCTCAATCCCGTTGTTTTCGGCGTTCGTTGCAAATTCCGCCGCCTTATGCGGCGTTCTGTGAGCGGAACACACCAGGGTTTCCGTCTCCACGCCAAATTCCTTCAGAAGCTTGAGGCAGCTTTTTATAACCGGAAAATCCGAATCGCTCCCCATTATGACTGCGACTTTCGGAGCTTTATTGCTGTTCATTCTATGTTGTACCTCCATGTCCTTTTCCTTATATTACCTGTTGTGCTGGTTGACTTTATTCATAAAGTTACCCAGCACAACGCGTGGTTTCCTGTTTTCAAACGTCAGACCTTCCCGGGCCTGACGCCTGAAAACAAGAAGCCCGCTCCGGGCGGACTTCGTTTGTTTGTTTTACTTAAACAGCAGGTTCAGGGCATCGACCAGATATTTCAGCAGGAAGAGCGCTGTTACTATATACATGATCGGATGGACCTCCTTCGCCTTCCCTCGGACGATCTTGGCCAGGCAGTAGAAGATGAAGCCGGCGGCAACACCTGTGGCGATGCTGTAGCTGAAGGGCATCACGACTGCCGTGAAGAAGGCGGAAGCCGCATCTTCGAACTCGGACCAGGCAACCTTTGCGATGGACTCCATCATAAGGATGCCGACGATGATCAGGGCCGGAGCGGTTGCCGCGGCAGGAACCATCAATGCGATCGGTGAAAGGAACAGGGACACAAGGAAGAGGATGCCGACCACCGCCGAGGTCATGCCGGTTTTTCCTCCTGCTTCTATGCCGGCTGCGCTTTCAACGTAAGTAGTGGTGTTGCTGGTGCCGAAAAGAGCGCCGACGGAAGTGGCCGTCGCGTCTGCAAACAGCGCCCTGTCAAGCTTGGAGGAGAAGCCGCTGCCCTTCTGGAGGGATTCTTCGTCGGCGGCGTCGAATATTTTCGTCTTTCTTCCGGTTCCGAGGAAGGTGCCGATGGTGTCAAAGGTATCTGCAAGGCTGAACGCAAGGATCAGCGTCAAAATCTTGAATAACTGGGATGGGTCGCTGAAGAGGCCGCCTATATCCAATTTGAAGAAGGTCGGTCCCAGGGACGGAATGGCGAAATTCATTTCGGGAATCTTGGTAACACCCATGGGAATGCCGATCACCGTTGCCGCAAGGATGCCTATAAGGATGGAGCCCTTGACCCGGAGAAGCATCAGAACGACGATGATGACAACGCCGATCAGGGTAAGAACCGATACGGGGTCCGAGAAATTAACCAGCGCAGGAATTACTTTGGAGAAAGCGCCGATGGGGTTTGCTTCGCTGTCCGGCGTGAAGTCGAGAAGATGTCCGTCCATGAAGCCGATATAGGCGATGAATAGGCCGATACCTCCGCTGATCGCATACTGCAGGGACTGGGGGATTGCATAGATGATCATTTTACGGATTTTGGTAACCGTGATGAGGATGTTGATGAGGCCGCAGATGAAAACGATGGCCAACGCCTGCTCCCACGGTATTTTCATGCCCATGCAGACCGTGAAAGTGAAGAACGCATTCATTCCCATTCCGGGAGCCAATGCGTAAGGGACATTCGCCACAAACGCCATGATGAAGGTTGCAATTGATGCCGCAAGAATAGTTGCGACGAATACGGCGCCTGCGTCCATCCCCGTTTTGGAAAGGATCTGCGGATTGACGAACATAATGTAGGCCATTGTTACGAATGTCGTCAGACCGGCAAGTACTTCCGTCCTGGCATTGGTGCCGTGCTCCTTGAGCTTGAAGAGCCTGTCCATATACTACCCCTCCTAATAAATTAAGAAATAATTACTTTAACGGTCGTTTTGCACGACCGGCCAAGCCTTGCACAAAATGCTGCAAATGTTCGTAATTTACTTCTTTCCATCCTCGTCGGGCCGTTTCGGGCGGATTCCCGGGACACTGCGCTGTCAGGCTCTGCGCCGGGCATGTCCCGCCCGCCTTTTACCTTATTAATACTATCAAATGGATGCTCGGTTTGTCAATTACGAACCGTAAAAAATACGAACATTATTTTAGTTAACAAGCTTAATATTCGTGTTTTCGTCATTATAAATAATGGAGCAGAAACATAAATGCGGGAAGGGTGAAAAGAGACAATATCGTGGTATAAATCACGTTATCGGTAGCCTGTCTGGAATCGGAGCCGTACTGTGCCGAAAGCGCTACAATCATGGCGGCGCAGGGCATTGCAAGATCCAGTATGACGATCGTCCGCACAAACGGATCGATCCGATCCCCGAACAGGAGAAGAATCCCCAGAGCGGCCAATGGAATCAGCAGAAGCCGGAGAGCAGACAGCACCAGGGTCACAGGCTTTTTCACAATTGCCAGGAAGCTCCCCGCCGGATTGTCTGCCACCGAAATTCCTACAAACAGCATAACCAGCGGCAAAGTGCAATTCCCCAAAGGATTCAGGGCACTGTACAGCATTTTGTAAACCGCCGCGGCGGTTGAATTTCCCTGGATAACATGGTGAAGATTTGTTAATGCAAAGAGAAGGCCAAGCAGACATGCAACGGTGTTCGGAGAAAGGAACTTTTTCAGGGAATCCGTCAGGGAAAGCCCGATGTGCTTGCTCAGGATATATACACCCAGGGTCCACACAAGGATTTCAAAGGCGAGCACGAAGAATACCGCAACCACCACCGCCCGTTCTCCCAGGACGGATTTGAACAGCGGAAGGGCAAGATAGCCCACGTTTCCGAACATGGCGTGGGCTTTGAAAACGTTCGCAGAAGCCCCTTCGAGCTTCATGAGCCTGCTGAAGAGCATCCCGGCCAGCAGCGAGAAAAACATGAAGACAACGGCCAGGAAACCGACCCATAGGCCATCCGACAAGGTCTTCGAGTCAAAATCATAGGAAGTCATGGTGGCCAGGATCAGCGACGGCGCCGTGATCCGGATCGCCACCTTTGACAGGACTGTGTCCGCGCCGTTCTGCAAAAACCCCGACTTTCTGGCGATGTATCCTACAATTGTCAGAAGCATCAGGGCAACCACCTGATTTATAATAATAGCGACGTCCTGCATGTTTCCCTGTCCCATTCCGCCTTACTCCCATTCGATCCCGATAAGGTTATTCAACAGCAGTACCGCAAGCAAATCAAATTACCCGCGGTGAGTGCGTTTTAGTCTTCGTAATGTCCTTTCAGGGACAAAATAAAAACATTGCCGTTTCTTTGTATATCTTTAAGCAGTTCATTTATTTTTCGAACGATACTCTTATCTGTTCCATGCTTCTATCGATCATATCCAGATATTCTGCATTACGGGCAGCTTTGATTATCGCATTGTATTTATCAAGGCTCATGAATTATTCCCACTCAATGGTTGCCGGCGGCTTGCTGGTGATGTCGTAAACGATCCGGTTGATATGCTTTACTTCATTGACAATGCGGTTTGATATCTTCTCCAGCAGGTCGTAGGGAATCCTGGCCCAGTCCGCCGTCATAAAGTCCGTGGTCGTGACGGCCCTGAGCGCAAGCGTGTAGTCGTAGGTTCTTTCATCGCCCATAACCCCTACGCTTCGCATTCCCGTGAGGACCGTGAAGTATTGGTTGATTTCCCGGTCAAGCCCCGCGCCGGCAATCTCGCTCCGGAAAATATGATCGGAATCCCGCAGGATTTCCAGCTTCTCCTTGGTGATGTCGCCGATGATCCGGATGGCCAGGCCGGGTCCCGGGAAGGGCTGGCGCCAGACGATCTCGGCGGGAATTTCAAGCTCCTCGCCCGCTTTGCGCACTTCATCCTTGAACAGGTTGCGGAGGGGTTCGATGATTTCCTTGAAGTCCACGTAATCCGGCAAGCCGCCGACATTATGATGGCTCTTTATAACGGCTGCGTCCCCCGCGCCGCTTTCGATGACGTCGGGATAAATCGTCCCCTGTACCAGGAAATCCACCCGGCCGATCTTCTTGGCTTCTTCTTCGAATACGCGGATGAATTCCTCGCCGATGATCTTTCTTTTCCGTTCCGGATCCTCCACGCCGGCAAGCCTGTCCAGGAACCGTGCTTCTGCGTCGACGCGGATCAGGTTGATGTCGAACTTTTCCCGGAATACCTTTTCCACCTGATCCCCTTCGTATTTCCGGAGAAGACCATGGTCCACAAAGATACAGGTCAGCTGGCTGCCAACCGCCTTGTGCATCAGGACGGCGGCGACGGACGAATCAACTCCGCCGGAAAGAGCGCACAGCACCTTTCCGCTGCCGACTTTTTCCCGGATTGCACGGATGGTCTGCTCCACAAAGGACGACATGACCCAGTCGCCGGAACAGCCGCAGATATCGTACAGGAAATTGTTCAGAATGTCCCTTCCCCTGGGGGTGTGCATGACTTCCGGGTGGAACTGTACGCCGTAAAAGTTCCGGCCGCAATCCTCCATCGCCGCATTGGGGCAGGTCGTTGACCATGCCGTTTTTTCGAAGCCCCCGGGCATGTTCTTTACATAATAGGTATGGCTCATCCAGCAGGTAGTGGTGCTGTCAACGCTCTTGAAGAGTCTGCTGGAATTCCGGAGTTCTATGTCCATTTTGCCATATTCGCGCTGATCGGCCCTTTCGACGCCGCCGCCCAGCATGACGCCCATGAGCTGCATGCCGTAGCAGATTCCGAGAACCGGTATGCCAAGATTGAATACTTCACTGTCGCAGAAGGGAGCGGACGGATCGAGGACCGAAGCCGGACCGCCTGTGAAAATAATGCCTTTCGGATTTAAAGCCTTGATCCGCTCAACGGGTGCATTATACGGCAACACTTCGCAATAGACCCGGGCTTCCCTTACTCTTCTGGCTATCAGCTGGTTGTATTGTCCGCCGAAATCCAGTACGAGAACCAGTTCATTATTCATTTTCTTTTTCTCCTATTATCGTTGTAGGTTAAACCTAATTATATCCGAGCAAATTTGCATTGTAAACGGCATAATAGCTGCAAAAACGGGAGGAACGGGAAAAATATTTTTGCATTTTGACAGGAAGTGTTCATTCCGTGTGAAATGCGTTTCTCAACGCGGAACCGTTGAGAAAATCGAAGCAACGCCCCTGGTATCTGCCCTCCAGCAGCATTTTCGATTCAATCTCCTCCTGCACCTTCCACCAACTGGTATTCCAATTGCAAAAAAGGGTCCTTTCGGCAGGCGCCCGTCCAAGCAGCCTCTGGACTACAATTTCCGGGTCGAGGTATTCCAGGAAGGCAATGCTCCTTTCAATGAACGCCTCCTTGCCAAGAGGCTGAAAATCCCCTCTTTTATAGCTTTCACCCAGCCAGGTCCCGTCAAGGATGTAAAGGGAATGGCATTTGACCTGGTCCGTCCCCAGGGCAGAAAGCAGCCTGGCGCCTTCGATCACGTCGTCCCGGTCATCTGTCGGGAGATCGTTGATCATATGGGTGCATACCTCCAGACCTCTTTTTTTGATCCTTAACACAGCATCCACGTATTCCGCGAGGCCATGCCCCCTTTTCAGCCACTGGAGCGTCTTGTTGCTGACGGACTGCAAGCCCAGCTCGAGGACGACGTCCACTTCTTTTTCCGATTTCAGCCGCGCCAAAAAATCCAGCCGCCGGTCGTCGATGCAGTCCGGCCTCGTTGAAATATAAAGCGCCGCGATCCCTTCCCCGCAAGCCTCGGTCATATACTGCGAGAAGCAGTCCAACGGCAGGTAGGTATTGGAGAAATTCTGAAAATAGGCAATAAATTTTTCCGCTTTATAATTCTTGCCAATATAGTGCGAATTGCCTTCAAGCTGGCTTGATACGCTCATATGAGCCGGCAGCATCTCAAAGCCGGCCCCCTCTTCCCCGCAGAAGCAGCAGCCGTCGCGGCCCGCCGGTCCGTTCCGGTTGGGGCATCCGACCGGCAGGTTTATGGGCAGCTTGTATACCTTGCAGCCATATTTGCTTTTAAGATAATCGGAAAATTTATTATATAACATGCTAGAGCCCTTGCTGTTTTGCCCATTCCGCTTTGACAAGCTCGTAAACCTTTGCAAGCGGCATTCCGGTTTCCTGTGCGATTCTCCGGCAATCCTCAAATTCGGGGGAAGCCTTCCGGACCTGGCCAAAAGAGGCCGTCTTGACCCTTGCCTTGCCGAATCCGGTTTCGACTGGCAGGGTTTCCCGTTCCATACAATAACGCTCCATCCGGCGCGAGCGGATTCCGAGGGTGGAGGTCTCCGCAAGCACGATTTCGGCCAACAGGTCTTCCGTGCCCGGTTTTGCAATCACGGTAAGCATATATGCGGGTCTGTTCTTCTTCATGAAAATCGGCGTAAAGAACACATCCAGAGCTCCCGCTTCTAGGAGTCTCGTCATCGTGTAGCCCAATATTTCCGAAGTAGTGTCGTCTATATTCGTTTCCAGTACAATAATTTCGTCCTTGGGCGGCAGGTTTCCGGCTCTCCCGGGCTCGTTGCCTGCCTTCTCGGATGATTCGTACTCTCTTCCAGACAGTCGGTCTTTCTCCGGCCCCTCCAGAGTTTCGCCCAAAATGACCCGAAGGGCGTTCAGCCTTCCCGTATTCCGCTTTCCATGACCGTAACCCGTTTTTTCAATTTTCATTTGAGGCATCACGCCGAAGCTGGAAGCAAGGCATTTGATAATCCCCATTCCCGTCGGTGTTACCAATTCCGTTCCGACATCCTCCGAGACAAGCGGTATCCCGCTTCCGGCCAGCATCTCCATGACTGCGGGCACCGGAACCGGTATGATCCCATGCCTGCACTCAATAAATCCGCTGCCGTCGTGAAGAACGGAGCTGTAGACCCTTTCGACGCCAAGGAGCTCCAGGCATATTGCCGTTCCGGCAATATCGACGATGGAATCGATCGCTCCCACCTCATGGAAATGCACTTCGTTGATGGGTTTGCCATGCACCTTTGCCTCGGCGGCCGCAATCTCCCTGAACACCTTTTTGCTGAAGGCTTTGATATTTGAACTGAGACTGCTGTGTTCTATGATCTCCTCTATTTCAGGAAGTCCGCGCTCCCCGTTTTTATGCACGTGGTCATGGGAATGGGCATCGTCATGCGAGTGTGGGTGGGTATGGTCATGCGTATGCTCATGGTCATGGCCGTGTTCATGCCCCTCCTCCGGGTCCGTCAGCACGACATTGATATCGGTCCCGCTTATCCCGTTCACCGTTTTCGAAACGATTTCAATCCGATACCCTTCCAGGTTCAGCTTTGCCAGCTCGTCCAGGAACCTTTTCCGGTCGATGCCCAGGTCCAGCAGGGCTCCGATTGTCATATCCCCGCTGATTCCCGAAAAACAGTCAAAATACAATATCTTCATATCTTCTCCCTATCCGTGCCCTCTCCGCTCTTTCCGCGAAGCCGTTACAGCTTGTTGATCATGCTTGCCAGATACCCCGCGCCGAATCCGTTGTCAATATTGACAACGCCGATGCCGCTGGCGCAACTGTTCAGCATTGTCAAAAGCGCGGAAAGGCCGCCGAAGCTGGCGCCGTATCCTACGCTCGTCGGCACCGCAATGACCGGCTTGTCGACCAGTCCGCCGACGACGCTTGCCAGCGCCCCTTCCATTCCGGCCACGACGATGAGCACATTCGCCTGCATCAGCGCTTCCGTTTTGGCCAGCAGCCTGTGGATTCCCGCCACGCCGACGTCGTATATCCGGTTGACCCGGTTGCCCATCGTTTCCGCCGTTACAGCAGCCTCTTCGGCCACGGGTATGTCGGACGTGCCCGCCGTTACTACGGCTATCACCTTCTCGGAAAGAGGAAGCTCCCTCTTTTTCACCACGACGATTCTGGCCATATCATAATAAACCGCGTCGGACGTCACTTCCAGGATCCCCTTGTAGACGTCCTCCCCGGCTCTCGTTGCCATTATGTTGCAGTCCTTCTCCATCAGCCGGGCGACGATGGCCTTGGTATGCTCCACCGTCTTCCCCTGGCAATAAATCACCTCGGGATAGCCGTTCCGCAGGTTCCGGTGGTGATCGATCTTTGCAAAGCCCAGATCCTCAAAAGGTAACAGCTTTAGCTCGGAAAGCGCTTTGTCCACGCTTACCCCGCCGCTTTTGACCTCCTCCAGCAATTTTCTCAAAGCTTCATTGTCCACTCCTGCGTCCCTCCCGTATATTCATTCAAAACCACCGAACAGGCCCATCAATACCTGGGCCCTGTCTTCATCAATCGTGCCTTTCTCCAGGGCCAGCAGCACCGTGGACCTTCCCAGGCTTTTATACAGCTCCGCCTCGTCGGGAAGCATTTTTTCCATTGCCTCCAGATGGGCCGCGACGGTTCCCGCATCTCCCCTTGAAATCGGCCCCGTCAGCGCTTCCACGCTTCCGAGCCGGGATATGTTTTCCACCGTGCTCCGCAGCAGCGGCGCAAACGCCCGGATGCCCGCTTCACGGTCGATTCCCGCGCACTCCAGCATCCTGGCGGCCGTATGGGAAAGGGTCACCATATAATTTGAAAGGATGCATGCAGCCGCATGATACAGGCTTTTCGCCCCCTCATCCACCTTCAGCATCGAGCTCCCCAGCAGGCTCACGATTTCCGCCGCTGCCGCTTCGGCCCCCGACATTCCTTCAAAGCCGAAGCAGATCCCGTACATGCTCTCCCAGGAATCCCTTCTGTCGGGAAAGGTCTGGATCGGATGCAGCGAACCGACGGCTCCTCCCGCTTTCCGAATGCAGTCCAGCACGCCGGAGGACAAAGCCCCGCTGCAGTGCAGAAACACTTTGCCGGACAGGCCGGCCTCCCCCGTAAGCTGGGCGATTTCGCGGGCAACAGGCGCGATTGCCGTGTCCGGAACCGTTATAAACAGGATATCGCCGGCATCGACAAGCTCCTTCAGGCTGTCAAAGCTCCTGCAACGGACCGCCTGCGCGGCAAATTCGGCGGAAGCCGCCGACCTGCTGTATATCCCCGCTATCGGCACCCTTCTTTGGGAAAGGGCCAGCGCCAGCGAACAGCCGACCCGACCCGCTCCGATGATCCCTATCCGCATACCGCATCCTCCCGGGTTTCAGGCTAAAACGCCGCCCACGCTCTTCTTCGTCTTCTCGTCCAGAACCTCGTTCATGCTTCCCGTCCGGTAGCCCCGCAAATCAAGGGTTATATATTTAAAGCCCGCTTCCTTGAGCTTTTCATGCACCCTGTCCATCAGTTCGGTATCGAAGAACCGGCTTCTTTCCTCCCGCGCGACTTCAATTCTTGCTACCTCTCCATGATGGCGCACGCGCACCTGCCGGAAGCCCATGTCCAGCAGGAACTGTTCGGCTTTGTCGATCATCTGCAATTTTTCCCGCGTAATCTCCTGCCCATACGGAAATCTTGAGGCAAGGCATGCGAAAGGTTGCTTGTTCCAGGTCGGCAGCCCCATTTCCCTGGATAATTTCCGGATATCGTCCTTCGTCATCCCGGCTTCCCTCAGGGGACTCCTTATTCCAAGCTCCCGGAGCGCCTGCAGGCCGGGCCGGTAGTCGCCGAGATCGTCCATGTTCGAGCCGTCGACCACATGGTCTATTCCGTGCTGGCCCGCGATGTCCCTCACCTTGGAGAAAAGCTCCTTCTTGCAGAAATAGCACCGGTTGGCCGGGTTCTGTGAAAACCCCTCTATTTCAAGTTCTTCCGAATAAATAACAATGTGCTTCACGCCGATCTTCTGCATGAACTCCGACGCTTCCCGGAATTCCCGCTCTGGATAGGTAGAAGATCTTGCCGTTATGGCAATGACCCTGTCCCCCAGGGTATCGGCGACCACCTTCAGCAGGAAGGTACTGTCCACGCCGCCCGAAAAAGCCACGGCGACACCGCCCATTTCCGCCAACAGTTCCTTTAATTTTTTCAGTTTCAGCTCTTCCATCTTGTTTTCGACACTCCTGTCATATTAAGTAAAAAACAGCACGCCTGTGCGTAGATATATATTACCACATTTCACATTGCTGCAACATAGGAGTTGGAATATTCCAGGGCCGATATTGATTTTGCGGCTATGGGATGACCGGAATTTATGATTCGGTCATCCCATATTGTTTCACTTGTTTTACAAGTGCCTGAAATGCATTGTGCGGTATCCGGGCCTTTGTTATTATTAAAATAGAGGGAGAGATTCCACCGTGAAAACAAAAATTGCGCTTATTTTTTTCGCTTTGCTTTACATATTGGCCGCCGGTTCGGTTTCAGCGGCAGCAACCATAAATTCATCAGACCAGGGCGATACGATCCGGCTTTTCGACAAAACCACCGGAATTACGGCGGAAATCAACAATCATACCCTGGATCAGGCCGGCTTTAATTCCCTGCGCGTATATTACAACAATTACGCCCTGACGGAGGGCGACCTCTTCAGCCGGTTTATTGAACTAAAGAAAAGCTACATCTCTGCGCTGCAATCCTTTTATAACACAAACTATCTCAGTTCCTCGGACGGAAAAAACGCTGAAACAGCCATGCAGATTTATTATGAAGGCACAGAAGCATTATACGGACTGAACAATTGCAGCGTGTATCTTTACAACATCGTACAGTACGAAGGCTTAAATTCCACTGAGCAGATCCATCTCGACCTGATTATTCCCAACCGGGCCGAGAACGCCGTCATAACGATCAAATTCACCATTCCCAAAGACAAGCTGGACGCCGCCTTAAACGGAACAGTCGAATCCATGATGTCCGGCTTTCAGTTCAAGGGCCTTCCCCGCCAGGAGAAAGCCCCCCGCGTCCTGTTCGACAAGGCGCTGATGGAGAAGGCCCGGCTGGGCGTTTATCCGGCCGCCTCCCAGAGCAAGCCCGCATATGCCTACGTTGAAAACGCGGCCGCCGGCTATTCGGTCTCTCTGCCGTCCACTTACGTCCCTTACATACAAAACGGCCTCGGCGGCGTTTTTACCTACACGAGCTATAAAATAAATCCGAACCTGATCTTTTCCATCTCATCGGAGCCCCTTCAGGGCGCGGGCATGTCCGACGCGCTGACCCGGTTCAAGGTCACCTCCTACGGCTCCGTAAAGATCCTGGAGAACAGCACCAAAAGATTCGGTCTGAAAGATTACTCCTACCTTTCCTATGTCAGTTCCACAGGCGGAATCACTCTCTACTGCCAGGATTATTATTACCAAAGCAGCTCCCGGCTGTATAAGCTGCAGCTGCAAAGCGCCCTGGCCGAACCGGGCGCAAATGTCACGAACCAGATGGCAAAAATCCTGTCCGGCTTTTATATATCCGGCCCGGAGACAGCATCCATAACATCGGCGGCGGTGACGGCGGCGGTCAAATTTCTCAACAGCGAGGAGGGCTACAGCTTCCAGTATCCAAAAAGCTGGCGGCTGGAAGACGTCTCGACCGATATCGCTTACGACCGGTACCGCCTGTCCATTCCGGGCCTCTCCGGCGCACTGGATATCACGGTCCAGGAAAGCGAGCTGAACAATATCGTCACATTCGCCGATATTGTAAAAAGTGTCAACGGGAAATCCGTCACAAGCTGGCCGGATCTGACGGTCAACTACAATCCGCCTTTCAAGGGAAAAATCTCCCGGCAGCTGTATTCCGATTTTTCAATAAACGGTTCCGTTTCGACAATCTATCGGCTGAGCGCCTTCATGGACGAAAACGGCAGGAACCGGCTGTGCTATTCCGTGGATATCATAAAGAACCGGAAGGTGTACTCCCTGTTCATCACGGCGGCGGAGTACAGGACCTCGGGCGGCCAATTCGCCGACAGCCTCGTCAACAGCCTTGTCAATACGGTGGCCGGCTCCTTCCGCACGGAAACGACCCCGGAATCCGAAGCCCGGCGTTTGGCAGGCGAGACGCGAAACCGGAAGCTGGTTTTCGTTGAAAAATATTTGAAACAGTTGATTGACCCCAGGCTGACCATTACATCCGTTGACACCCTGCAGGCGGACGGAACCTTTTACGCGACGGTGGGCAACACCGGGGACGGCGGCTTTTACAAAATCCTGCTGGACTACCCCAATAAACAGGTTTCCGTTGTCGGCAGCGTTTTAATACGGGATATCCTGCAAAGCGAAATGAACCGGCTTAAAGAATTGTATAAAGACAGGAGAATTCTCAGCGCCGTCCGGAATGAGAGCAGCATGACGCTGACAATCGAATCCCGGGACAATATCGAGGCCAATTCCGTCATCCGCGTGTTCAAGGTCAAGGCCTTTCTGGAGAACGGCAGCGTGAAATGGCAGACGGCCCGGCTTGCGCGGCAGGAAGACTACATGTGGGAATGCGAAAGCTATATAAAATCACGGATCGGAAATGACACAAAGGTTTATTATTCGAACAAGAATGTGTTCCTGGATATCGAACCGTACAAACAAAAGAACATGGATTACCAACTGATGATCTATGAAGATTCGCCGAAATTGAAGAGTTTCCTGGTCTTATCCTTCAATCCCAACAACAGCTTATTCAGTGTATACAACAAATTCATGCTGCTGGACGATGTCGCCGGGGAAATCCGGAAGCTATACGGCATCACATATTTAAGCCAGCGAAGCGACGCCGTCGAATTCAATCCCGAAACCTTTACCATGACGCTGCACCCTGCAGACAAGCGCGGCAATGAAACCTCTCCGGAGCAATATCAAATCCGGTACAACCCGGATAAGGGAATACTGGAATACAAAAAGCTGTATTAAAAAAGCCATTCAACAGCGGCGGGACAGAAGGACAGCTGCCTGTTTCACCGCTGTTCCGTCACTGTCCCGCCCGTCCTTGTTTCATTCTACCGCTCTTTACAGCCCGCTGGCCAGATAGGCATCGATAAACCGGTCGATGTCCCCGTCCATGGCGGCGTTCACATCGCCCATTTCAAAATTGGTCCGGTGATCTTTTACAAGGGTATAAGGGCAGAACACATAGGACCGGATCTGGCTGCCCCAGGCAATATCCATCTGGATTCCCTTCAGGTCCTCGATTTTTTCCTTGTGCTCCCGTTCCTTCAGATCCATGAGCTTCGACCGGAGCATCCTCATGGCCGTATCCCTGTTTTGGAACTGCGACCTCTGGGTCTGGCAGGACACGACGACGCCCGTCGGGATATGGGTAATGCGGATGGCCGACTCCGTCTTGTTGATATGCTGCCCGCCCGCCCCGCTTGACCGGTACGTATCGACTTTCAGATCGTCCGGGTTTATATCGACCTGGATCTCATCATTCAGCTCAGGCATCACCTCCACCGAAGCGAAGGAGGTATGCCTTCGGCCGGAAGCATCAAAAGGAGATATCCTCACAAGCCTGTGCACTCCGCTCTCCGACCTGAGATAGCCGTATGCGTTCTCGCCCTCGATACTGACCGTGACACTCTTGATTCCGGCTTCATCCCCGTCGAGGTAGTCCAGGGTAGTGACCTTGTATTCATGCTTCTCCGCCCAGCGCGTATACATCCTCAAAAGCATCTGGACCCAGTCCTGGGCCTCCGTGCCTCCTGCGCCGGCATGCATGGACAATATGGCATTGTTTTTATCGTACGGTTTGGTCAGAAGTGTTTCCAGCCTGAGCTTTTCCAGGGTTTCCCTGAGTTTTTGCAAGCCTTCGCCGACCTCGGGGATCACTGACCCGTCCTGCATTTCCAACCCCAGCTCGTTCAGGGTCCTCAGATCCTCCCAGTCCGCCTTCAGCCTTTCGTAGCGCTCCACCCTGGTTTTCAGCCCCTTTGTCTTCTGCAGGATCTTCTGGGAATTCTCCATATCCTCCCAGAAACCGGGTTCGGCCGCCTTATGCTCCAATTCTTCGATCTCGCCTTTCAACCTGGCGATGTCAAAGTGAAGCCCCCATTTCAATGACAGAATTGCCCAGGGCGTCGATTTCCGGTTTAAATTGTTCCAGTTCCAGCATTTTCATCAACTCCAATAATATATTTTTTTACGGCTTAACGCCGTAAAAACGCAAAGTTTCAGCCTTTTCCGGCTATTTCATACGTATAGATGATGGCTTCGGCAATGGTTCTCATAGTCATCCGGTTGTCCATGCTCTTTTTCCGGATGCGGTCGTACGCTTCGCTCTCGCTCATTCCGTCCCGCTCCATCAGGATCCATTTGGCCCGTTCGACCTGCTTTCTGCTCTCATAATTTTCCGTCATTTCCTTCAGCTTTTTATCCAGGCCGAATACCCTCTTATAATTGATATTGGCCAGCTCCACGGTATGCAGGAGAACCTCCCGGCTCAGCGGCTTGGGACAAAAGCTGATGGCGTTGGACTTTTCGACCATGGAATACACCCCGTTGTCCCTCTGGTCGTCCAAAAGGACGATGGCGCAAAGCATCTCATCGTCGACCGTCTCGATCGTATTGCGGACGTCCCCATGCTGCAGGTTCAGATCAGCAATAATAAAGTCCGGGTGAAAGCTTCGGACCAGCCTCATCAATGAAACGGCGTCGCCGCAGTTGCCCAGATAGGTAAAACCGCTGGGATTCAATATGTTCCGGACCATAATCTGCATCGGATTTTCCGCCGCCGCCACGATGTATTTTTCCCCTGCCATAGCATCAGACCGCCTTTCCATTTAATAATATACCAAATTATATGCCCAAATAAAAGAAAATTAATTTTGCAATTTTTCGTTTTGCATCTTGCATTTTTGAAGAAAGCGTGCTAGAATGACTTATAAATTACAGTGAAGAATTTAAGTGAAGGCGCTTATTCAGAGATGATAACTTTCTGAATAATGCGCCTTTTTTGCTATTCCGAGATCCCGCTGTCGTGATTCTTGGAAGGATTCCAGTCCAGATTATCAAAGCCGATAATACATTCCTGTAACGTTCACTGTAATAAAGCCCAACATTTTATTTAAAGGAGTGGTCTTAATGAAAAAGAAGTTATTGGCTGTAGTAGGTTGTATCGCACTATTGATTTTTTGTCTTCCTCAGCTTGCATTCGCAGCAGACGAAGCAGCGATTGACACAGGGGACACCGCATTCATTTTCGTATCCGCCGTGCTCGTATTTATCATGACACCCGGCCTGGCCCTGTTTTATGGCGGCATGGTAAGAAAAAAGAACGTCCTGAACACCATGATGAATTCCTTCATCATTATCGCGCTGATGTCGGTACAATGGGTCATTATCGGGTACACCATCGCCTTTGGTCCGGACAAATTCAATCTCTTCGGCGGTCTTGACTGGATCGGCCTGAAGGGAGTCGGCATGGCGGCCAACGCCGATTATGCCGGCACCATTCCCCAATACCTGTTTGTCCTGTTCCAGATGATGTTCGCCATCATCACCCCGGCGCTGATCACCGGCTCCTTTGCGGAAAGGATGCGCTTCCCCGCTTTTATCGCCTTCATCCTGCTCTGGGCGACGCTCGTATACGATCCGCTGGCCCACTGGGTATGGGGCGTCGGCGGCTGGCTCCGGAATCTTGGCGCGCTGGACTTCGCAGGCGGCACAGTCGTTCACATCAGCTCCGGTGTAGCCGGGCTCGTAGCCTGTCTTGTCCTCGGGAAAAGGAAGGGTTACAAGACAACGCCCATGGTTCCGCACAATATTCCTTTCGTCGTGCTTGGAGCAGCCCTCCTATGGTTCGGCTGGTTCGGCTTTAACGGAGGCAGCGCCCTGGCGGCCAACGGACTTGCCATGAGCGCATTCCTGGTTACCAACACCGCAGCGGCGGCCGCAACGTTATCCTGGGTCCTCATCGAATGGCTGATGCACGGCAAGCCCACCCTCCTGGGCGCGGCGACGGGCGCAGTCGTAGGACTGGTTGCAATTACCCCGGCGGCAGGCTTCGTAAGCGTACTTCCCGCAATTCTGATCGGCTTTTTGGTCAGCCCCATCTGCTACTTTGCCATCAGCTTCGTCAAGGCCAGGCTGGGCTATGACGATTCCCTCGACGCCTTCGGCTGCCACGGCATCGGCGGTATGTGGGGAGCTCTTGCCACCGGCTTGTTTGCCAGCAAGGACGTGAACCCGCTGGGAAACAACGGCTTGTTCTTCGGCAACCCCGCACAGCTGGGCATCCAGGCAATCAGCGTGGTAGCAACCATTGCCTTGTCCGCTACATTGACTTTCGTTATACTGAAGGTGATCTCGCTGTTTACCAGCCTGAGGGCAACCGAAGCGGAAGAAGAAGAAGGTCTTGACATCGCGCAGCACGGCGAGGATGCCTACCCGGATTTCGCCACACAGGAAAGCCTGTCCCTTTAATATAATCTCTCAATTCTGAAGGAGGTAATAAAATGAAAAAAATCGAAGCGATTGTCCGTCCCGGAAAACTGGAGGATATCAAGGATGCGCTCAACAAATCCAATGTGCAGGGCATAACCATCAGCCAGGTCATGGGTTGCGGAAACCAGAAGGGCCGGAAGGAATATTACCGCGGCACGGAGGTCACGATGAACCTTCTGCCGAAAATAAAAATTGAAATCGTGGTAAAGGACGAATCCCTGGATTATGTGCTGGCCATTCTCCAAAAAGAGGCCAAAACCGGCGAGGTCGGCGACGGCAAGATCTTTGTCTACAATATTGAAAACGCGATCCGGATCCGAACCGGCGACCAGGGCGACGCCGCTATTTAGAAGCTTCAAGAGGCGGGACGGGGAATCGGTTCCCCGTCCCGCCTCAAAATTATTTGTGGTTGTCTGCGAACCGCTTGATCCGCTTCATCGCCTCGACGATATTTTCATAGGAATTGGCATAGGTGGTCCGGATAAAGCCTTCCCCGCAGGCTCCAAACGCCGAGCCGGGCACGGCCAGTACCTTTTCCTCCTTCAAAAGCCCTTCGCAGAATTCGTCGGAGGTCATTCCCGTGGAACGGATGCTGGGAAAGACATAGAAAGCCCCCAACGGCTCGAAGCAATCCAGGCCGGCTTTCCGGAAACCGTCGACCATGACCCGCCTTCTTCGGTTATACTCCCTCACCATGGCCTCCACCTCTTCGTCACAGTTGTTCAAGGCTTCGGACGCGGCATACTGGGCGGTAGTCGGAGAGCACATGATAGCGTACTGGTGGATCTTGTTCATTGCTTCTATCAGTACAGGATGCGCACATGCGTAGCCGATCCTCCAGCCCGTCATTGCAAAGGCTTTGGAAAAGCCGTTGATCAGGATCGTTTTTTCCTTGATCTCCGGAAAGCTTGCAAAAGAAACGTGCTTGCCGCTGTAAGTAAGCTCGGCGTAAATCTCGTCCGAAATAATGACCAGATCCCGGTCTTTCAGTACATCCACGATCTTCCTCTGCTCTTCCCCGGTCATGATCGCTCCCGTCGGATTATTGGGGAAAGGAAGAATAACTACCTTGGTCCTGTCCGTCAGCGCTTTTTCCAGTTGTTCCGGTCTCAGCTTGAACTCATCCTCGGCTTTTAGCTCTATGGGTACCGGCGTCGCTCCGGTGAAGCTGGTACAGCCTTTGTAGGCCACAAAGCTGGGTTCCGGGATAATAACTTCATCGCCGGGTCCGACAAGGGCTCGTAATGCAATGTCTATTCCTTCGCTTGCACCGACGGTCACAACGATTTCCTTGGCGGGATCATAGGTTACTCCGTATTTGCGGGCCACATATTTCGCGATCTGCCTGCGAAGCTCGATGAAGCCGGGGTTCGAAGAATAATGGGTGTGGCCCTGCTCCAGGGAATAGATGCCTGCCTCCCGGATGCTCCACGGAGTCACGAAATCGGGCTCGCCGATGCCGAGGGAAATGGCGTCCTTCATTTCGTTGATCAGATCGAAATATTTCCGTATGCCCGACGGCGGCATGTTTCTGACACATGGTCGTATCATTTCCGACAGGTTCATAATATCAGCGCCTCCCTGTCATCCGTATCCTTTTTCTCAAAAATGACGCCCTCGTCCTTGTACTTCTTCAGAACGAAATGGGTGGCCGTACTTAATACCCCTTCCAGAGTCGCCAGCTTCTCTGCGACAAACAGGGCGACCTCCTTCATGCTCCCGCCTGAAAGGATCACCGTCAGGTCAAACCCGCCCGACATCAGATAGCAGGCCTTGACCTGCGGATACCTGTAAATGCGCTCGGCCACCTTGTCAAAGCCCTGGCCCCTCTGGGGAGTGACCTTCACCTCGATCAGCGCAGTGACATTCTCCCTGCCGGATTTATCCCAGTTGATAAGGGTATTGTAGCCAACGATCACGTTGTCTTCCTCCAGCTTCCGAATGGCCGCCCGGACTTCCTCAACGCTCCTGTTCAGCATAAGCGCGATTTCCTCTTCGCTTATCCGGCTGTTTTTCTCCAGAATCTCCAGAATCTCTTCCATAACAATCCTCTCCTTATCTATTATTTGGGGTATGCCTTCGCACATGTGCACTTTTTTATAGAAAATAAAAAACTCCTCAATCCCTTATGTAAGGGACGAAGGAGTTATCCGCGGTACCACCCTGATTAACGCTGCTGCGTTCGCTTTGCGGGTACATTCATACCCACCCTCTGTAACGTGAGGACACGTCAACCTTTAATCGCGGTAACACACATATGGACTGAATTTCATATGCCGTTGGCCGGTTTCTCAAGGTAATGCTCTAAGGCTGCCTTCTTCCTGCTTATTTACCGGTTCCCACCCTCTCCGGCTCTCTGAAAAAATCACAGGTGTACTCTTCCTCGTCATTGCATATTATTATAAAATTAAATTAAATTATAACAGGCAACCAATACCAAATCAAGTACTTTTTAAAAATTAACTCAATACAGGTTGAATTTCCTACGGGAATTCAACCTGTCTGCTCCTCTTCTTCGGGAACAAATGTGCCAAGCTGGGATTCATATTTCTTCAGCGTGTTGACAACCTCATTTTTCAGGCTCTTCATCTCCTGCCGGATATCCACGAGCTTTTCCTTCTCCTGCTCGATGACCTCTTCCAGCTTCTTTTTCTCCTCGAGGGCTTCGATACGGGCGTCTTCCAGCATGGACTCGGCCTGCCTCTGGGCTTTGATCAGCACGTCCGCGATTTTGGTCCGGTCCTCGGTGATCTGCTCGGCCTTTTTGGACAGCTCTTCGTATTTGAGCCTGAGTTCCTTGCTCTGATTCTTAAGAGAAGCGATTTCATCGTCCTTTTCCTTTAACTTGTCATCGAACTCCCTCAATATCTTCTCAATATACAAGTTGACATCCGCCTTCTTAAATCCACCCATAAAGGATGTTCTGAAACGCTTTTCTCCAGGCATAAGAATCTCCCTTCCTCCGCGTATACCGTGTCAATGGAATATCGCTTCTATGAAATAATATTTCTTATATTCCATATAGATTGAGAAATTCCTGCTTTTTCGCGAATATTTGCAAAAAAAATCCCTAAAGGTTTTTGTCCAGAATTTTGGCAAAATCGCTCTTCGGCCTTGCGCCCACCACCTTGTCCACGACCTGTCCGGCCTTGAACAGCATGACGGTGGGAATGCTCATGATCTTGAATTTTGCCGAAAGATCGCCTTCATTGTCCACATTCACCTTGCCGATCACGGCTTTGCCGTCGTAGTCGTCGGCAAGCTCCTCCATCACGGGCGCCACCGCTCTGCAGGGGCCGCACCAGGATGCCCAGAAGTCAACCAGCACCGGCTTATCTGAATTGGAAACCAGCTCTTCAAAATTATCCCTGGTCAATACAACAATTTTTTCACTAGCCATGTCAAATCCTCCTGCGCAATAAATGATTCAATTCGTTAATATTCTTACCCTGCATTTCATATATAAAACATGATTAACGCGGAAATACCGCAAGCAGTATTCCGATGTCCGCTTTATTCCTTTTTAAGCGTTTTCAGGATCAGCTTGTTTGCGTCCACGGAGACGACATATTGGTCAAGGACCGTCAGAAGCCGGCCCTGGTACTCTGTCTCGGCCGTGCCCTCCAGATTCTGGATTTTGCCGGCCTCCGCGTCCGCATAATAGATGGAGCCCCCGGCCGTGATATATATGTTCTCCGCTTTCAGGGGCTTTTCCAGCTTGAGGGTTTCCCATTCCTCCTGCTTCTGCTCGGCTTTGCCCGAGTACAGGGCGGTCAGATTGCCGTTTTTGTCGGCGGCGGCAGCATAAATAAAATCGTTGTCGTCCACCGCCAGCAGCTTCGTCGCCTCCTTGACCGGCAGTCCCCCGGTTTTTCCGCTCCGCCCGTTCCGGACCTTTGTCTTGCCGTCGGGCACCTGGTAGACCAGGCTGTCGGAATACATCGTCTCGAACATTGCCGTGGATGCGCTGGTACTGAAAATGAATTTAAGATTGTCCATGATGTCGAACCGGTATATCTTCGCCTTTGTTTCGCTTGTTTTCACCTTGGGATATACAATGTTCGTAAGCGGGGAAAGTACTATATCCGTCACCTCGCTGCCTTCCGAAAGCCCCTTGATGACGGGATAGCTCCTGTCCAGGGCCGGTCCGATATCGTAGGTGGAAATCAAGACCTGTCCGCTTTTGCCTTCCGGCTCTTTGACGGCATAGATCAGCATGTCCCGGTCCGGCAGCCACCGGAAGAAAGTGAATTGGCCACCCTTGGGGTCAAGCTCCCGGACCGTCTTGCGGGTATCCAGGTCTACGATGACCAGGCTGTCGCCCTTCCGGTAGGCGGCATTGAGCCCGTCGAAGGAAACCGCCGTGCCGCTGGCCTCCGCGGGCAGCTTGAAGCTGCGGTTCTTCACAGCCGCCGCATTTTCTTCATACGCGGTGGTCCTGACCGCTCCCCTGCCCGGAAGATAAATGAAATTGACATAGGACAAAACGGCGACCTGGACCATCACAGAGATCAGAATCCAAAGGTAAATCCTTTTCAGCGTTTTCAATTCGCAAGCCCTCCTTCCGGAGCAACGACAAACGCCGTAGGAACCGTTCTCTCTCCCAGCTTGTCGGAGGGTTTGTTGATGACCTTCCCGTTATAGTACATGGTGGTGGAGGAACCGCCGTCCAGATTGGCCGCGTTGACCGCGCCGTAATCCAGGAGAATATCCTGTACGTCGCGAAGCGTCGCCCCGAGGGATTCCAGCGACCTGCCGTCGATCACGAGCAGGAGGACCTCCCCGTCTTCCTTTTGTCCGATCGCCGTGCGCGGCGCGATTCCCCAGCCGCCGTCCCCGCTGGTGATAGTAGGCTTGCCGTTCACGATGAGAGGCGGGCCGAAGCTGACGCCCTCCTGGATCCCCAGTTTTTTCAACTGGGCCATGGAATGCTTGCCGACAATCAGCATGCCTTCCTTTGTAAAAGCGACGGTCTGCTGCTTCGCATTCTCGTTTTTGATCTGATTGTACACCACCTTGCCGTCGTGGACGATAAAGCCGATCGGCGCGCCGCCCGTTCCGGTCCAGCCCCGGTCCAGGAAGCCTCCGGCGTTGATGCCGGCCACCGCCGAATTGCTTTTGCAGATCTGGCTGGTGGTTTCGCCCGAATCCGGCATCTGGGACGAATATCCCGCCCGGATCCTCGTCGGATCGTGGACAACCATGAGCTTGCCCTCAAAGTCCCCGCCGTCTATATTGAAGACTTCGATCTTGTTGTCATGCCTGCTGCTGATATTTATAGCCTGGAGCTGCTCGCCCCGCTCCGTAGGATCGACGGCATAGCTGCTGCCGAGAATCCGCGCGATTGCTTCATCGGAAAGAAAGAACTTTGCAATATACTGATGTCTCAACGTGTTCCACGACGCGCCCACCACCGTTCTCCTGACCTCGTCAAAAGGCCCGTAGAAGATCAGCAGCGGTATCGTGACGCACGTAAAGAAAAACTCAAACGCCAGAAATAGTAAAAGACGCCTTCCAGCAGACTTTGGCGCCTGTCTTTTAACGGTTTCCATTTTAACCCCGGTTTCCATTCGAACCCCTTTCAACCCATTGAACCTGAAGAAACACTTCCGTCTATTTTATCTTATTTTAACTCAATTTGAAACAAGTTGTCTGAAATTTTAACACATTTTTAAACTTGGGCAGCCCCGCATCAAACGATGCCATAGCTGTCCAGGCTTGTGTGCAGCCTTTCAAATACCATTCCGGCCACGAACCAGGCCGGCGCGTAGGAAAGCGTTATCATGCCGTTCACGGCCAGTCTGTCCGTATAGTACCAGGGATGCACCCCCAACACAAGGAAGAGAAGCATGCCGCTGGTGTACTCAATGCTCCAGATCAGCACAACCCAGACCAATCCCCTGAAAAACCAGTTCCAGCCCGCAATCCGGTGGTGCAGCGGCTCCATGAAAACCGCGCAGCCGTAAATCAGGAACATCCAGAGGTTTGATTGGCCAAGGAGCCTCAGATCCCCGCCGATCAACGAACCCAGGCCCGTCCATATGATTTCGATTCCCCAGCCGACAATTCCGTAGAAAAAAAATCTTTTAACCATGCCATTATTTTGAACCATCTTTGCAAATAATATTGAAGGAAAATAAAAATCTTTTTTAATATAAATTTAACATTAGGGAAACAAAATTGTGGTATTATATTAAGAACTATTATAATGAAGCAAGTGTATTTACAGGTAATATTATATAGAAGAGTCAATATTCAATAACCGCGAGATTTTTTGCTTCACTCGCATGACATTTGATATTGAAGTTACGAGATGCGACTGGAGGACACCTATATGAAACCGCTTGGAAGAATTACCGTATCGACAGTCATACCCGAGAGGCTTTCAAAGCTTACGGATCTGGCGCAGAATTTTTGGTGGACGTGGAATTATGAGGCAGTCGAGCTGTTTAAATCCATCGATTCGAGACTCTGGTACCGGCTGGGAGCAAACCCGGTAGCCTTTCTGCGGAAGATCGGAAACAAGCGACTGGTACAAAAGCTGAACATTGCTGCGTTTCTCGAGAGCTACGACCGTGTGGTCCAGAAATTCCACGACTACATGAGCAGCACGGATACCTGGTTCAACAGGACCTATCCGGGGCACAGCGGACAAATGATCGCGTACTTTTCAGCGGAATTCGGGCTGAGCGAGTCCCTGCCCATTTATTCCGGCGGACTTGGCGTCCTGTCGGGCGACCACTGCAAATCCGCAAGCGATCTGGGCCTGCCGTTCACGGCAATCGGCCTGTTTTACAGGCAGGGGTACTTTAATCAGTTGATTACGCGGGAAGGCATACAGGAAACCGCCTACAGCACCCTGAACCTTTCCGATCTTGCAGTAAAGCCGGTTCACGGCGCCAATGGGGATAATCTGCTCGTCGGCGTCGAAATGCCGGGCAGAATCGTATACGTCGCCCTCTGGCAGGTCAGGGTCGGCAGGATCAACCTGTACCTGCTGGACTCGGACGTCCCGCAGAACAGCGAACAGGACCGGCGCATCACGGCAAGGCTTTACGGCGGCGACGGCGATACGAGGATCCAGCAGGAGATCCTCCTTGGAATGGGCGGCGTGAAGGCCCTGGAAGCCCTCGGCATCAGCGCCTCCGTATACCATATGAACGAAGGGCATTCCGCCTTTCTGGGCTTCGAACTGATCCGCAACCTGATGCGAAGGCAGTACCTCAATTTCAAGGAGGCCTGTGAAGCGGTCGCTTCCTCCTCCGTATTCACGATCCATACTCCGGTGCCCGCGGGGATCGATGTTTTCCCTCACGACACCATGGACAGGTACTTTACGGAATACCGGGATAGCCTCGGCATCAGCCGGGACGAGTTCCTCGCCCTCGGCGCGGACCCCGGGAACCCCTACGGGTTCAACATGGCGTCCCTCGCCATGACGCTGGCGGCCAAAAGGAACGGCGTCAGCAAGCTCCACGGCGGCGTGACGCGCAAAATGTTCAACAGCCTCTGGCCCGAAGTGCCGGAGGACGAAGTGCCTGTGACCCATGTTACAAACGGCATACACACGCTGACCTGGCTATCGACTCCGCTGAAGAAGCTGTTTGACAAATACCTTGAAAAGGGTTGGGAACAAAGGCTCTCCGAGCATGAAATCTGGGAGGGCATGGACCATATACCGGATGCGGAATTCTGGCAGGCCCACATGGATTTGAAGCACTATATGGCCCAATATGTGAACAGCCGGATCAAAACGGCGGGAACGGACGGCGCCTCACCTGCGGCCGGGCCGTCGGGAGCCATCGATCCCTCCGTCCTGACGATTGGTTTTGCAAGGCGCTTTGCCACTTACAAGAGGGCATCCCTGATCTTCAGGGATATCCAGCGCATCCGCAAAATCCTCAACTGGCAGGACCGGCCCGTCCAGATCATCTTTGCGGGAAAGGCCCATCCCGCCGACAGGCCGGCGCAGGATATCATCCGGAGCATCAACGAGGTGGCGCAGCAGGAAGGCTTCAAGGGCAAGGTCATCCTGCTTGAAAATTACAATATGGCTCTGGCCCGCAGGCTGGTGCAGAGCGTGGACGTCTGGCTGAACAATCCCCGCGTGCCCATGGAGGCCAGCGGCACCAGCGGCCAGAAGGCCTGTATAAACGGCGTGCTCAATCTCAGCGTGCTGGACGGCTGGTGGCGGGAGGGCTACAACGGCAAAAACGGCTGGGCCATCGGCACGGACACCATTTACGAAAACGAGTACTACCAGGACAACGCGGACAGCGAATCCCTTTATGAAATCCTGGAGAAAAACCTGGTTCCCCTGTATTATGACAGGGATGAGCACGGAATCCCGGTCAAATGGGTGAAAATGATGAAGGAATCCGTGAAATCCCTGGCCGCCGAATACAGTACGCAAAGAATGGTCCAGGAATATACGAACCGGTTCTATGTACCGTCTCTTGAGAGAGTGAACAGCATTGCGGCCGACGGCTATCAGCCGGCCCGGACGCTGGCGCAGTGGAAGCAGACGGTCAAGGAAAGCTGGCAGCAGGTATCCATCATCGGCGGAAGGCCTCACAGCGGCTCGGAAAACATCCCCGCCGTCTCCGGCGAAAAGATCAGCCTGGAGGCGCTGGTAACGCTGGGCAGCCTCAAACCGGACGATGTCAGCGTGGAGCTGTATTTCGGAAATATGGACAGCACGGGCCGCATCGAAAAGGGCGAATTTGTTCCGATGCAGTTCGTGGAGGAAACCCGCCCGGGCACCTACCGGAACAAGGCGGATCTGGTGCTGATGGACGGCGGGGAATACGGATACAATTTCCGTATTATTCCGGGCAGAAGAGATCTGGCAGACAAATTCGAGCTTCGTCTCGTAAAATGGGCGGATAGCTGTATGAACTGACATAGAAATGCTTTATTGGATAGTAAGGAGGTCAGATGAGAAAGAAGTCTGTTGTAATCCTGTTTGTTTTAATAATGCTTTTCATGAGCACGGGGACCGCCGTTCTCGCCGTCCCCCCCGCGGCTTCGGACATCAGCGCCTCCAGCAGCGCCAATGCCCCGGAAATCAGCGCCCCGTCGGCCATTCTGGTCGAAGCGGAGAGCGGACAGGTTCTTTTCGGCAAGGATGTGGATGAACGCCTGCACATTTCCGCCGCCTGCAAATTGATGACCGTCCTGATCGCATCGGAGAATGCGGATTTTTCCTCCTATGTCACGGTCAGCTCCGATTCGGTGGAAGCGGAAGGCTCCGCCCTCAGCCTCGACGTCGGGGCCAAATATGAACTCGGGGATCTGCTTTACGGCATCATGCTGACCTCCGCCAACGATGCGGCAAAGGCCGTTGCGGAATATACCGCCGGGGATATCGACAAATTTGTGGAACGAATGAATGCCACTGCGGCAAAGCTGAACATGACCAACACCCATTTTACCAATCCGACGGGTCTTCTGGACGAAAACCAGTATACGACGGCAAGGGACATCTCGCTGCTGATAAAATATGCGCTCACCAATTCCAACTTCAACCGGGCCTTCTCCGTGAAAGCCAGGCCCTGGTACAGCGGCGACGGCACCACCAAAATATTGACAAGCCCCAACAAGCTCTTCTGGAGCTATGACGGCGTGGAAGGCGGCAAAACCGGCTACAATAAGAAAGAACTGCAAACGATTATCACTACGGCCTACCAGGAAAATATGCGGCTGATTTCCATTGTGCTGAACTCGCCGGAAAAGGACCTTTTCAGCAGTGCCGCCGCGCTGTTCGATTATGGCTTTCTGAATTTTCGGAAGAGCACCCTGGTCCGGAAGGGCGAGGTACTAAAAACAGCCACCCTGGATGGAAAAGAGATCAATCTGATCAGCCAGAATGACGTTACCTATATCCACCCGATCGGAGAGAGCTATATAAAGGAATTCAGCGCAACCGCCGATCTGAAGCCTCCCATAAGGAAGGCGATCCCCGCCGGCAGCGCAAGCTATGTCCTGCAGGATGGAACAGTGATTTCCGTCAGCCTGTATCCGGAAACGGAAATCGTACCCGAAGACAATTTCATGACAAAAGCCCGCAAGACGCTGACCGAGAATAAGGACATCCTCTTTATGATCCTGTTTCTTGCCGCTTTGGAGGTAATCCTGGTCCTGTTCAACCTGGTCAAGCTGCTGAAAAAGCTTGTGAGCCATATCGTCTCCGGAAAGAAGCGTCAGCCCGGAAGGAATGAAGCCGGCTCCTGAAGCTATTCTATTCTGAAGCTATACCGTTTCGGCCTGCTCCGTCCTTCTTTCAAGCAGGACGGACCCCCGGGCGGCGGTCCGTTTCTTGTCGTTCTCCACATAATTGGCAAGGATGCCGCTCAGATTCAGCACATCCGACATTTCGTAATACCCTGTTTTCTTGTAGATGAACCGGACCGCACGCAGCGCGCCGGCGGCAAAAGCCTTCCGCGAGAATGACTGGTGCGAAATCTCAAGCATATCTTCCTCCCCGGCGATGAGGACCTCATGCCTGCCCACAATTCCGCCGGCCCTTACCGCGTGAATCGGAACGGAACCGTTCCGGCCGGCCCCGGAGGAGGCAAGCCCCTTTTCAATTTCCCCCGCGATTTTCAGGGCGGTTCCCGAGGGAATATCCTTCTTTTTGTTGTGATGCTCTTCATTCACCTGGAAGTCATAAGTATTCAGAATACTGGAAGCGATATTGGAAAGAAGCATCATGACATTTACGCCCAGGGTTATGTTCGGCGCGTAAACAATTGCGTTATGGTGCTTTTTGGTCAGCGCCACCAGCCTTTTCAGAGAAAACCGGGAGAACCCGGTGGTGGCGATCACCATATTCACCCGCATGCGGGAAAAGATGGCCGCGTTGCGGACCGTCGCCTCCGGCCTGGAAAAATCCAGAACAACATCCGGCTTGGTCCTGAAAACCATCTCCTCCAGCCGGTCCGAGCCTTCCACTGCAATGCCCGTATCCCGGCAGCCGATCACTTCTCCCAGGTCCTTCCCCGTCTTCGGGCTTCCGGGACTGCATATCGCCGCCACAAGCCTGATATTGTCCTGCTCCAGCAGGAATTTCGCCGCTTCGCTGCCTGTCTTGCCCACACCGACCAGACACACCCGTATCATAAGAACCCTCCCTTTCCCGTTCGAATACGAAAGCTCCCCGGCCGCCGGCCCCATAACCGGCGGCAGCTCCAAAAAGACAAAAGAAAAGCTGCAGAAGAGTCCTCTGCAGCTTTTTGACCATTATGCGGCTGAAAGCGTATTCATCCCCTTCTCTTCCGACGCTTACGAGGTTAGCTGACGGATTCGGATCGGAAAAGATTGACCCTACCGGGCAGGCGCCTAGGCGCCGCTCCGGATTCACCCCAAGATGGATTGCACTGCACAAAGCCGTTCGCAGCTTTCCCCGTGCAATTTGGTTCCCCCGCTCTTTCGATTCAGCGCAAAATATTTAGTTCAATATATTCATCCTCATTCTATAATATTCCCCGGAATTTTTCCATATGCTTAATACTCGTAAACCGCATTGACATTTGCCGTGATCTCAATGGAGCCTGATTGGACCGGAGTGGCCGCGCCGGCGCTGGAAGCCTTCATGTCGTATGTAGCATAATTCATGAGCGGGCTGTAGCCGCCGCCCTCGCTGATGGATATGGGCGCCTTCAAAGTCACTCCGAGGGCCTCCGCTATGGTGACTGCTTTTTTCTTCGCCGCCAGGACCGCATTCTTCAGGGCGTCATTGTAGTACTTTTCGTAGTTGCTGAGCCCGAAGCTGATATTGCTGCTGACATTTACACCGCTGTCCGAGGCGGAGTCGATTATATTTCCCGTTTTGGTCAGATCCCGGACCGTGACGCTTACCGTATTGTTTACGGTATAACCCACGATCGTGCCTATACCGGTCTTTTCGATATAGTTGTATTTAGGGGTGATGGAGTAATTCTCCGTCTTGATATCCTCGTCCTTGATCCCGTTTGCCTTGATGGATGCGACCACCTTTTCCATTGCGGCGGCATTCGCCTTCTGGGCAACCTTCGCATCCTTGTCCTCGGAAATCACGCCCAGCGAAATGTACGCAATATCCGGCGCTGCGGTCACCTTAGCCTGTCCGGATATGTTTATGGTTTTCTTGTCCGTATTGCCGTCCGCCGCTTTTGCCGGCGTACTGAAAAGCATTCCCAGCGTTGCGGCTATCAATGCGGCCGCTGTCAGCAGCACAACAGCCATCATTAATTTGTTCTTTAAGGATAATACCTGTGTCATAAATAACCCTCCCTATAGCGCATTTGTGTTTGTTTCCCTTTACAAATTAGACGCACAAGGCCGGATTAATGTTCCCGACGCTCCCCGAAGACCATTTTCCGCAACGGTCCCCCCATCTTGCCTCCACCACGCCGTCCGACAGCAATTCCACAATTTCGCAGGTGTTGGCGCACCCGCTGCATTCCCGGCTTTTTGTGGCGTAATGCCGGTTCAGGATCTCGAAGCCCTTGAACTTGGTCTCCGGCACCTGGCCGGACATTCTTGCCTGCCGGGCGAACAAAGCCGCGCCGTAGGCTCCCATAACGGCATGGTGCTCCGGAATGAGCACCTTGATTCCCAGCGCTTTCTCAAAAGCGGCGGCAATGCCCCTGTTTGCTGCAACTCCCCCCTGGAAAACCACAGGCTCGCAAATTTGCTTCCCTTTGGCAAGATTGTTCAGATAATTGCGGACAAGAGCTTCGCAAAGGCCGCTGACGATATCTTCGTTGCTGTGCCCCGACTGCTGCTTGTGGATCATGTCGGATTCGGCAAAGACGGCGCACCTGCCCGCGATCCGCACCGGGGACCTCGAGCGCAGCGCCAGATTCCCGAATTCCTCGATGGGCACGCCCAGCCTTGCGGCCTGCCGGTCGAGAAAAGAACCGGTGCCGGCGGCGCAAACCGTATTCATGGCGAAATCGTAGACCACGCCGTTTTTCAGGATAATGATTTTCGAATCCTGCCCGCCGATCTCCAGGATCGTCCGGACTCCCGGAACGGCTCTCTGCGCCGCTATCGCATGGGCGGTAATCTCGTTCTTTACGATGTCCGCCCCCGCAATCACGCCGGCCAGCCCGCGCCCGCTGCCGGTGGCGCCCGCCGCCAGGATCGCCGGCAAGCCGTACCCGGCAAACTCGCGCAAGCCCTCCGTCAGGGACCGGATCGGCTGCCCGCCGGTCCGTATATAAAGCTCTCTTAATAAATTTCCATTGCTGTCGGTCAGTACCAGATTTGTGCTGACCGAGCCCACATCAATTCCAAGATAATGCCCATCCGCCTTCATATTGTTGGCTTTCCCTCCTCCTTTCAAGCATGTCCACAAAGGCCTCGACCCTTGTCAGGTACCCGGCCCCGCCGGTCATTTCATCGATGATCAGCGTCAGCACCGGTATGCCGAGCTCCTGCTCAATGGAAGGCAAAATGCTCTCGGCAACAATTTCCGGCATGCAGGAAAAGGGGAAAATCTGAATCACGCCGTCATACCGGTCTTGCGCATAAAGAACCGTATGCCCCAGGGTCTCCTGCGCATGCCCGCCGATCATCCTGCCCAGCCAGGGTTCCGCCGCTTTCGCGTAGGCTGTGTCCCTTGGCAGGTGCAGGCCCTTTTTCAGTATGTGCTCGATGATCCAGTTGCTTACGGTGACCTTCCGGTCCACTTCCGCCCCCATTCCTCCAAGCTTCTCCTGGATATCGAAGCTGGCGAAGTGCTCGATCCCCGTATAAATTTCACCGACGATCCCGATTTTCAGCGGCACAGCCTGTTTGTCCACCTCGACCGAGTGCAACAGTCCGAAGGTTTCCTCCAGCAGCGCAAAAGTTTCCCTGAAGCTTTCCGAACTGCGCGCCCTCTCCCGGAAACGGGTGTAGATACGGTCCACCGAGCCGTGTTCAAGCTCTCTCGCCCTGATTTTAAAGGTCAGCATTTCAAGCTCATCGACCCTGGAAGCCAGCTTGACCGCCTGCTTTGCGACAGACGGTATTTTCAGCAAGCCGCGGGTGCCCGTCAATTGGTGCACGGCACCGGCAAGCCTGCCAAAATTGCCGTTTGCAAATTCAAGGGTGATGATTTCCATATCGCAGCCCGCATCCCTGAGGATCTCGCGGTGCATTTCGGAATAATAGCCGAATCTGCAGGGGCCGCAGCCTCCGGCCATCAGGATCGTGTCCGCACCCAATTCCCGGGCCTGAATATAATTCCCGATGTTGATCTTCAACGGCAGGCAGGCCATTTCCGGCACATGCCTCGTACCGAGCTCCAGCGCCCTTTTATTGTTGAAGGGAGGCAGGATACACTCGATGCCGAGCTCGTTCAGCATCGGCTTTACGCAGACATAAGTATTACCCAGATGCGGGAATGTTATTTTCATCGGCTTTTCTCCAGCGGAGCATGTCGGTGAACGCCTCAAGCCGTGTGTTGAAGCCGGCTTCCCCGGTATGCTCGTCAACAGTCATGATGATGAACGGGATCCCGTATTCCGTGCGGACCCTGCGTTCTATAAGGTCATTTATAAAAGAATCGATGCCGCAGCCAAAGCTGGTGACACAGATCATGCCATCGATCCCTCCGCGGGCCGCCAGATGCAGCGCGGCCCCGTAAGCCCTTCTTCCATGGTTCCAGAACATGGGCTTCCTGAGGCGGGAGCAATGTTCCCGGATATCGGCGTCGGCCACCATCTCCATCGTCCGGACATCCGCCCCGAGTCTTCGCAGCTTACCGAGAAGGTCCATGCTGACATACCTGTCGTAAAGCACATACGGATGCCCGATCACAGCGATCCTTGCTGTCGGCGCCGCAACTGCCCGCAGCGGCACGTCGCGCGGCAGGCGGTTTCCCGCTCTGGTTCCGTCGGAACCGGAATGCAGGTCCCTTTCCCCGTTCCCGGCCTGATCCGCAAAAGGCATTACGCCGCACAGGGCCTGATATCGGAAATCCCGGTAGCTTTCAAGCGCCGCCTTCAGCGCCCGCTTCGCATCCCGTCCGCTTCCGCCCAGATAGGCGGCCATTTCGGCCGCCGCCTTTGCGGCGTTGCTCTCGGACCGCCTCATGTTGATCTCCGTGTCGATCAACGGCGGCAAGTCCTTCAGCGTGTGCCTCACCATATCCGGCAGCCCGCCGAATTCCGGGCAGATATATTCCTTCTTCGAAATGCTTGTAAAGCGCGGCACAAAAAGGTAATCCACCCGGTCCTTCAGATTCAGCACATGTCCGTGGAAAAGCTTCACCGGCAGACAGGCTTCGTCCACGCAGGATTTTACGCCGTCATCCAGAATCCCCCTGTTCGTGGGCTCCGATACGATTACTTCCGCTCCGAGTTCCTGAAAGAACGTTTCCCATAGCGGGATAAACCTGAAATAAAACAGACTTCTGGGAATTCCGATTCTAACGCTCAAAAGAAGGCACCCCGCAAATAAACAAAATGAGTTGAAACAGTTTCAACTCATTTTAGTATTGACAGTTGGGTCCGTATTATTCAACCCCTAAGCCCGATTATTTATCGTTCCCGGATTGGGTTTCTTCCATAAAGAAGAGAAAGTAATTACCGTCAGGACAATCTCTGTAACAATGCCGGAATAGGAATGCACGACAATTGCATATACCAGCCAGGTCAGAGCGCTGAGCACACCTGCAATCCGGATTACCATATTGTTCGACTGGCAAAAGGGCAGCAATGCGATGATGGATGCCAGGATCGGCAGAACCGAAAATGGGTTCTCATAGGTTACTATACCGATGAAAACAAAAGCAATAACGACCGGAATTCCGACCGCAATGGCATTCCAGCGCTTCTTGTCCCTCAAGGCGAAAAAAATCAGTACAATAATTTGGAAGAGGCTGCTCCAGGCGCCTGATCGGGCGGAAAGAAGGAAGTAGTGTATTGCGAAGACCAAATTTGCAGCCATCTGCCAGAGCATTATTTTCTTCTTATCTTTCTGCCAGTAACTCAAGCCCAGTGTAATGAGCGCGCCAAAACCAATCAATTGATAAACAACGTTATTCATTCCAGTCCTGTTCCTCCGTCCGATTTTATCTCAGTAACATTATAGCCGATCGGGAGGTAACAGGAACGATATGTTCCTTGCTTCCCATTTTGCGGCTGCTTTCTTTCAAGCCTGGGGGGTCAGTTCGCCGCACAGGCTTTCTTCCATTTCCCGGCGCAGCGGATCGCCGGCGAGGCCGGCGGTAAGCAGGGCGTACAGCTTCGCTACGGCCGCTTCCACGGTCATGTCCTGGCCGCTGATGATGCCCTTGTCCCGGAGCTTTTCGCTGACGGCATACTTTCCCGGCCGGGCCGATCCGCAGAGACACTGAGTACATACGACAACAGCCGTGCCGCAATTCCCCGCATGCTCCAAAAACCGCATCAGCCCGTTGTCCTCCGCCACAGGCATGTTTCCGGAGCCGAAGGCTTCCAGCACGAGTCCCTTCAATCCGCCCGACACAACGGCTTCCAGCATGCCGAACCGAATTCCGGGAAATACCTTAAACACCGCGATGGAATGCTGCACGAAGGGCGTAAACCGGAAGGCCTCCTCCGGCGGCGGAAGAAGGTTTTTCCGCCGGACGCAGATTTCGATCCCGCATTCCGCCAGGGGCGGATAATTCGGCGAATCAAAGGCGATCAGGGCGTCCGCGCTCACCTTTGTAGAGCGGACTCCGCGCAGGAGCCTGCCTCCGAAGTAGAGGCACACCTCCCGGATCTCCCCGCCGGCGGCAAGCAGCAGCGACGTGAGCAAATTGTCCCGCGCATCGGTACGGAGCTCGCCGAAGGGGATCTGGCTGCCGGTGAGCACAACGGGCTTCCCGAGATTCTGCAACTGGAAGGCAAGGGCGGAGGCCGTGTAGGCCATGGTATCCGTTCCGTGCAGCACGACGAATCCGTCGTAGGCATCGTATTTCTCTGCGATGGTTCCACCGATACGGTTCCATTCGGGAAGGGCGATATTGGAAGAATCCAGCAAGGGAGTCATCTCCACCAGGTCGGTATCCGGCATCCCGTCATGCTGCAACTCCGGAAGTTCCTCGAGGACATGCCGGAGGCGCCCGGCACAGGTTTCATACCCGTGGGGAGAACAGACCATTCCTATGGTGCCGCCGGTGTGGAGGATACAGACGCGTTTTTTCATATTCCCTGCACTCCTTGGAAAAATCCTAGGAATGATCGAATAATAAAAACGGATTCTGGAGCGAGGGATTTTTCGTCCTTACAAGGCGGAGGAAGGCGCAATAATTGTTTTATTGCAACTGACGACAACGATGTAAGGGCGGAAAATAACCGCTCCAGAACCGGAATTTATTATTCGGTCATTCCTTAACTATCCGGGCAGCTCCTGCCCGGCGAATAAAGCGAAAATCCGGCAGACAACCCGCTGAGGGTCGCCTGCCGGATCGTATGCTTGCAATTCCCGTCCCCGGCCGGGTTTCCGGCGGGAGCCGTTCGGATCGGTCCGTCTCTCTTACGCTTTTCCGTCGCAGCCGAGCACATTGATGATCTTGTTCTTTACAAGTTCCTTGATGGCTGCTCTTGCAGGCGAGAGATACTGCCTGGGGTCAAAGTGGCTGGGATTCTGCGCAAAATATTCCCGGATCGTTGCCGTCATGGCAAGCCTCAGGTCGGAGTCGATGTTGATCTTGCAAACGGCGGACCTTGCGGCCTGCCTCAGCATTTCTTCCGGTACGCCCTTAGCGCCGGGCATGTCACCGCCGTACTTGTTGATCTTGTCAACGAGTGCCGGGATAACGGAGGATGCGCCGTGGAGAACGATCGGGAAACCGGGCAGTCTCCTGGAAACTTCGTCGAGAATGTCAAAGCGGAGCTTCGCTTCGCCCTTGAATTTGAATGCGCCGTGGCTGGTGCCGATTGCGATGGCCAGGGAGTCCACGCCGGTCTTTGCGACAAATTCTTCAACCTCTTCCGGTCTTGTGTAAGAGGAATCTTCAGCGGATACCTTTACATCGTCCTCCACGCCGGCCAGTCTGCCCAGCTCGCCTTCCACCACTACGCCGTGAGCGTGGGCGTATTCAACGACCTGCTTGGTCAGCCGGATGTTTTCTTCGAAGGAATGATGGGAACCGTCGATCATAACGGAGGTGAATCCGCCGTCGATGCAGGATTTGCAGAGCTCGAACGTATCGCCGTGGTCAAGATGCAGGCAGATCGGAAGTCCCGTTTCGATTACAGCGGCTTCCACCAGCTTCATCAGATAGGTGTGGTTCGCATATTTCCTTGCGCCCGAGGATACCTGGAGAATCAGGGGGGCCTTTACTTCCTTGGCCGCTTCGGTGATGCCCTGCACGATTTCCATGTTGTTTACGTTGAAAGCGCCGATAGCATATCCGCCTTCGTATGCTTTTTTAAACATTTCGGTTGATGTAACCAGTGCCATAAAAACAACTCCTTTATTCTATAGTATTTAATATTGCTTAGGGTTGATAGATTATGTATTGTTACAAATTTATCATATTTATTTTACCAGATTTCAGGGTAAAAGCAAGGTTTAATTTCGCCGGCGCGGCAATGAGGGATGCGGAATCGCAGTAGCCGCCGGGCCCTGTTTATGGTATTATGTCTCTATGCAGCAAAGGAGGCTGGAACCATGACAGGACTCGGAACAATCGTCAATTTTGCCGCCATCGTCGCCGGCGGAGTCGCGGGAAGCTTTATCCGGAACGGCTTGTCCCAGCGGTTCAAATCCATCATCATGCAGGCGATCGGGCTTTCCGTCCTCGTAATCGGCATATCGGGTATGATTTTGACAAATAATATGTTAAATTTATATCGATGTGGAATTGCTTTTTGGTATCCCTTGTGTTATATTTTATTTTGACTAAGGAACAAGCGAAAATAGCTTCCGGAAGAACCGGAACCAGTCTTTCGGTTGTTCCTGAATGGTTGCTTGCGCGACCGCCCGTTTTTCAACGTATCCGATGAAATACAAATACATAGGAGTTCTTATCAGGAGGTAGAAAGAAATGAGTGAATTAAAAGGTGCAGCAATATTCGGCCAGTCCGGCGGACCGACCTCGGTCATCAATGCCAGCGCTGCAGGCGTTTTCCAGGAAGCCCTCAAGCAGGGTGCCATCACTGCGGTTTACGGCGCAGCCCACGGCATTAAGGGAATTCTGGAGGAAAAGTTTTATGATATGAGCAAGGAAGATTCCACAGAGCTTGATCTTCTGAGGACAACCCCTTCCTCCGCTCTCGGTTCCGTCCGTTACAAGCTGAAGAAGGCGGAAGAGGATGAGACCGATTACAAGAGGCTTCTGGAAGTGTTCAAGAAATACGACATCCGTTATTTCTTCTACAACGGCGGCAACGATTCCATGGATACCTGCAACAAGATCAGCAAATACATGCAGAAATCCGGTTATGAATGCCGCGTCATGGGCGTTCCGAAGACCATCGACAACGATCTCTGGGGAACCGACCACTGCCCGGGCTACGGAAGCGCCGCAAAGTACATCGCCACCTCGACCATGGAAGTGTATCATGACGCAAGGGTTTACGACAAGGGCATGATCACCGTTCTGGAAATCATGGGAAGAAACGCTGGCTGGCTTACCGCCGCCGCGGCTCTCGCTTCCTATGCGGGACACGGTCCGGACCTGATCTATCTGCCGGAAATCCCCTTCGACCTCAACAAGTGCATTGAAGAAGTCACCGCAATCTACAAGAAGCAGAACAACGTCATCATCGCCGTTTCCGAAGGAATCCGGGACAAGGACGGCAAATACATTTCCGAATACGGTTCCGACCTCGCCCAGAGCAAGGACGCCTTCGGCCATTCCCAGCTCGGCGGTCTCGCCGTTACGCTGGCGAACATCCTCAAGGAAAAGACCGGCGCGAAGGTCCGCGGCATCGAATTCAGCCTCCTGCAGAGGTGCGCAACCCATGTGGGCTCGCTGACGGACGTCAACGAATCCTATATGGCCGGCCAGATGGCCGTCCGTTACGCTGTCGAGGGAAAGACCGACTACATGGTCGCTTTTGAAAGAGCGGAAGGCAGCGAATACAAATGCAACATCAAACTGATCAACCTCACGGAAGTTGCCAACACGGAAAAGAAGATTCCGCGGGAATGGGTCAATGAAGCAGGCAACGGTCTGAACCAGCAGTTCATCGACTACGCCCTGCCCCTGATCCAGGGCGAATCGGCCCCGCCGCTGGTAAACGGCCTGCCGAGGTTCGCTCACCTCAAGAAGGTGCTTGCAACGAAGTAATTCGGCAGAGGGTTTGAAAGTGGTTTAGCGAGGCAGGCAGCAGATAAGCTGTCTGCCTTTCTTATTGTCATAGTGTAAATATTTTTTTCTGCCTTTTACATGAAGGATTCATGCTGGTTGACAATAATTAAAATATTTGCCGGGCATAAAGGAAATTTTCTTTGCAAAAATAGTTTTGTATCCTACTATTCTTCTGCAAAGAAAGGAGACCCATGAAAGTGAAAAAAATATTAGCTGCAGTACTGGCAATTGCTACTATCATGACCTTTACCGCGGCAGCTTTTGCTGCGACATTTACAGATGTACCTGAAAATCATCCCTACAAGGCCGCAATTGATTTTTGCGCAGAGAAGGGGCTCATCAAGGGCGCCGGCGCCAATACCTTTCTGCCGGATGCAAAGCTGACCCGGGCACAATTTGCTACAATATGGTGCCGTTCCTTGAATGTAAAAGAGGAAAACCCAAGCTTTACGGACATTACAAAACTGAAGAACTACTACGACAGCCCTGCAATCGTTTTACGCAGTCTTGGCATTTTAAACGGAACAAGTCTAACGAAGTTTTCGCCGAACGAATACGTCAGCCGGGAGCAGCTTGCGCTGCTAACCATGCGCACATACAACCTGGGCGTTGCAAATAAGGACGCATACAAGCAATATGCCGACTTTGCCTCCGTATCCGGCTGGGCGACGGACGGTATATCGGCCTGTATCAATGCGGGCGTATTGGAGGAGTTGTACGACGGAACGAATTTCAAGCCTGATGACAATGTAACCCGTGCCGAGGTATGCAAACTCATCTATAACATCTCCTCCCCGGCCCATACCGTTACAATAGGAACCCTAACGGGCGGTACCATCACAGCCAGCCCGACAAAAGCCAGACAGGGCACCCTGATCACATTGACCATTACGCCGGACACAGGGAAGCAATTAAAGGCAGGGACTTTAAAATATGACGATACCGTCATCACAGGTACATCCTTTGCCATGCCGAATAAGGATGTAACAATCACTGCCGAATTCGAGGACAAGCCGGTGACGCTTGAATCCATCACCATCACCAGCGAGCCCGCGAAGAAAACGTATACTGTGGGAGATACCCTTGATCTAAGCGGTCTTGCAGTGACTGCAAACTACAGTAACAACACGACTGCAGCAGTGACCAGCTATACAACGACACCAGCCGGTGGCAGCGCCCTAAGTACGGCAGGCGCCGCGACCGTAACGGTAAGCTATACGGAAGGCAGTATCACAAAAACGGCAACGTTTACCGTACAGGTAAATGCCGCCGGATAATGCTTGAAGCCAAAAATCCGCAGGGCTGGCATGGTGTCCGTCCTGCGGATTCTTTCTTTTGGATCGGCCGTCGTTTTTTACAACTTCCCTATCGCCCACAAAGCGCTCCGTTCGATCAGCTTTCCGAACATCGGGTCCGAATAAGCCTCCGCGTTATGTCCCGGGGACAGATAGACCACTCTGCCAAGGCCATACCGGATTGCCCAGGCGGAAGGCCATACGCTGCCCTCCGATTCATATTCCAGCAGCATCGTTTTTTCCGTAAAGGGGTCGAGCTCGAATTGATACGGCTCATCCACGAAGGAAAAGCCTTCTACCCCCTCCAGGATCTCGTGTCCCGTTGCAGCTGGCCGGTAGTCCAGAAGCTTCTGTTCCGGGTGCCTGATAAATTTTCCTCCGCACAGCTGTGCAAGCTCAAACCGGTTTTGAATGGCGATCCCATTGTGGATGGCAAGCAGCCCGCCTCCGTTGCAAACAAAAGAAAGCAATCCCGCCGTCTGCTCGTCGGAAAGCTTTTCCTTCCAGTGATCCGTAAAGGAAAGGCACAGATCGTATTGAGCAAGGCTTTGCGCCCGAAATCGGTCATACTCCTCCGTAAATTCCACCCGGAAGCCGGACAAAATTCTTTCCAGTTCTTTGTCCACTCCCTTCAGCGGATGGTATTCCACCCGGGAATATTCGCCGATGACAATTGCCTTTTTCTTGTCGTTCATCTTTTATCTCCTCTTCCCGGCCCCTTTTCCGGCCGTCACCATTCCATCCCGTTGCCCTGATAATCCAGGAAAGCCGGTTTATCCCCTTTATACCGCTCGCTGTTCCGTATGATCTCCATGATGTGGCGGGCGGATACCAGGGGCGTAAGCGGCGCTTCCTCCTGATACTGCCCCGAAAGCCAGGATTTCATCCAGCCGGGATGGATCAGGACCACCTGTCCCCCCAGTTCCTTCAGGCTGTTGTGGGTTATCACGGAGTGCATGTTCAGCGCCGCTTTCGACATGCAATAGGCGAACCAGGAGGTTCTCCAGCAGGCGCCGATGCTGCCCGCTTCGGAGGTAATATTGAGGACCAGTTTCTTCTCCCCCGCCGTTACCAGCGGCAGCAAACCGTTTGTCACCCTGAGGGCGCCCAGGGTATTGACATTGAACACCCTTTGCATTTCATCGAAATCATGACGGCCGAAAATATCCGTTTCTATATCGCCAAGTATGGCGCTGTTGTTGATCAGCATTTCAAGGGCATCCGTCCTGGAGGATATAAATTCTGCGGCCGCCTTTACGCTGGCATCCTCCGATACGTCCAGTTCCACCGCAAACAGCCTGTCGGGGTATGCTTCCTTCAGTTCCTCCAGTTGGGTCCATTCCTTGTTGTACCGGCCCGCAAGCACCGTATACCCGTGTTCCAGCAGCTGTCCGGCCAATTCCAGTCCAAGCCCCCTGTCCGCCCCGGTAATACATGCGCATTGCTTCATCAAAATCGCTCCTCTCTTAATGTCCACTCCCCTCTTATCCATTATATCGGTTTCCCATGAAAAGAACATGTACTTTCCTTTTGTTTTGCTGGACATTTATATTTCCTCAATATATGGTATTTGTATTTGGACAAACAACTATATATTGACATCTTGCCTTCGGATAGCTATACTTAATTTATAGGAAGAATAAACGCCGTGCAACTGGCGGAAGTGGAATAAACCACAGGGGAGCACGGTAGTTGGGATCAGCCGGCCGCCTGGGTCACAAGTGTTGTGGATGTCTATGGCATCGCACAAATGTGTTCAGGGCGGTTTTTTACGCGATTTTTCGAATGAGGTGTTGTTATTTATGTCCGATAATGCATGGAAGGGCTTTATACCGGGGGCCTGGACCAAAACCATCGATGTGCGGGATTTCATCGTAAGGAACTACGCCCCTTACGACGGCAACGAGGCTTTTTTGAGCGAAGCCAGCCTGAAAACGAAAAAGCTCTGGAGCAAGTGCAAGAAGCTGCTCCGGGACGAACTGCTCAACGGCGGCGTCCTCCAGGTCGATACCAAAACCGTATCCGGCATCACCAGCCATGCGCCCGGGTATATTGACGAACAGTATGAGGTCATCAAAGGGCTCCAGACCGACAAGCCGCTGAAAAGGGCCATTATGCCCTACGGGGGAATCCGGATGGTCCGCCAGTCCTGCGACGAATATGGCTACAAGCTGCCCGAGAAAGTGGAGGACATCTTCCACACCTATAGAAAAACCCACAACGACGGCGTTTTCAGCGTCTATACCCCCGAGATGAAAAAGGCGCGCAAATCGGGCGTAATCACGGGCCTGCCCGACGCCTACGGCAGGGGCCGCATCATCGGCGATTACAGGCGCGTCGCCCTTTACGGCACAGACAGGCTCATAGAGCAAAAGCAGCTCGACCTGCAGGAATTGCAGAGCAACGCCATGGAGGAAGAAATCATCCGCCTGTCGGAGGAAATCCACGAGCAGATTCTCGCCCTCGGCGAGCTTGCGCGGATGGCCGCCGAATATGGCTGCAACGTTGCGAAGCCCGCCGCCACCTCGCTGGAAGCGGTGCAATGGACTTACCTGGCCTTCCTGGCCTCCATCAAGGAGACCAATGGCGCAGCCAATTCCCTGGGAAGGGTTTCGACCTTCCTCGATATCTATATTGAGAGGGATCTGGCCGCCGGACTGCTTGACGAATGCGGCGCCCAGGAGCTCATCGACCAGTTCGTGATCAAGCTCCGGCTGATCCGCCACCTGCGTACGCCGGACTACGACGAGCTTTTTGCCGGCGATCCCGTCTGGATCACGGAATCCCTCGGAGGGATGTGCGGCGACGGACGGCACATGGTCACGAAGAATTCCTTCCGCTTCCTTCACACGCTCTTCAACCTGGGTCCGGCCCCGGAACCGAATCTGACGGTCCTATGGTCCGTAAAGCTGCCGGAGACCTTTAAAAAGTACTGCGCCAGGGTTTCCATGGTCACCAGCGCGATCCAGTATGAAAACGACGATCTCATGAGCCCTGAATTCCTGGACGATTACAGCATCTCATGCTGCGTTTCCGCTATGAAAACCGGAAAGGACATGCAATTCTTCGGCGCCCGCTGCAATCTGCCGAAGCTGCTCCTCCTCGCCCTGAACGGCGGCCGGGATGAAATATCGGGAGAACAGGTGGCTCCCGTCAGCGAGCCTTATACGGAGGAATACCTGGATTTCAACAAGGTGACGGCAAGGTTCAAGCAGTACCAGAAATGGCTGACAGGACTTTATGTCAATACCATGAACGCCATCCACTACATGCATGACAAATATGCCTACGAAAGGCTCATGATGGCGCTGCACGACTCCCGGCCGCGCAGGCTCATGGCGTTCGGGATCGCCGGTCTTTCCGTGCTGGCCGATTCCCTCAGCGCGATCAAATACACCTACGTCCGGGCAATCCGGGACGAGAGGGGCCTGATCACGGACTTTGAAATCAAGGGCCCGTTCCCCCAGTTCGGGAACGACGACGACCGGGTTGACAGTCTGGCGGTGGAAGTGGCCAAAAGCTTCCTGACCGACCTCAGAAAGCACAGGACTTACAGGAACGCGGTCCATACCCTTTCCATCCTTACGATCACTTCCAACGTGGTATACGGAAAAAAGACGGGTTCGACGCCGGACGGGCGCAAATCGGGCGAGCCCTTCGCCCCGGGAGCGAATCCCATGCACGGAAGGGATAAGATGGGCGCGCTGGCGGCTTTGAATTCCGTTGCAAAAATCCCCTACGAATACTGCCGGGACGGCATTTCATTGACCCTGACCCTTGTGCCGCGCTCCCTTGGCAGGGATGTGCCGGCCCGCCTTTCAAACCTCGCGGCCCTTCTGGACGGCTATTTTTCCCAGGGCGGGCATCACATCAATATCAACGTACTGGAGCGGGTCGTGCTCGAGCAGGCCATGGAGGACCCCTATAACTACCCGCAGCTGACCATAAGGGTATCCGGCTATGCCGTCAACTTTATCCGGCTCAGCAAAAAGCAGCAGGAAGAGGTCATTGCCCGTACCTTCCATGCTGCTATGTAGAAGCTTCGCTTCGATCGCTATCCTGCTATCGCCTGCCCTGTGATTTTGTGCAGACTACCGCTTGATGTTTTTCTTCTTCGCCACAGAGTAGCCGAAGAAGCCCAGTTCCTCGCCCAGGGCCCAGTATTTTCCGTGGGAGTAGCAAATAAGGCCGGCTTTATCCAACAAAAGCTTGCCTTCCTTGTTCAGCAGTTCCTCGTTGACGTCAACGGCTACCACTTCCGCTATGAACAAATCGTGGGAGCCCAGCTCGATACGGTTTTTCACCACGCACTCCAGTGAGACCGGCGATTCCTTTATAATTGGCACGTCTATGACCGAGGCCTCCGCCGGGGTAAGCTTCGCCATTTCAAATTTGTCCACGTCCCTGCCGGATTTGATTCCGCAAAGGTCGGTGGCGTAAGTCAGCTTCTTCGTGGTCAGGTTCACCGCGAACTGACCCTTCTCCGTAATCAGGCCGTGGGAATATCTTTCCTTCCGGACCGAAATGGAGACCATCGGCGGCTCGGAATTGATCGTTCCGGCCCAGCCTACGGTGATAATATTGGCCTTTCCCTGTGCATCGGCGCATGTAACCATGACGATCGGAACAGGATTCAGCATGGTGGACGGTTTCCATACCTGCTTGCCCATTTTCATCCCTCCAGTTGTTTCTTGCATATCTATCATCTTATACAATTTTTCGGCTGACTTGCCTGTTCTTGCTGTTTTTTATCCCATTACGCCTCAAGCTCCCGGTATTTTCCGGCCGCCATCCCGTAAAGAGCCAGGATGGACAGCACCCCCAGTATAACGGATACGGCGCCGACCGCCGCCAATACGATGACCAGATCGACCTCGAGCATCATAAGCATAAACGCAACCAGGCCGAGCACGAGCAGGACCAGCAGGGATAAAAGCATGCCGAGCACGCCGTTCATATTCTGCTTCATCGCCTCCTGTTCGCTGTTCCAGATGAGCTTCGGATGGAAAATATCCAGCAGAAGGCTCAGGGCAGTCATGGGAACAGCCCCCAGCAGACCGACCAGGCTTATGCCGAGAACGGGCGCCGGCGCCTGCCCCAGGAACAGCACCAGGACCAGTCCTGTAACCAGAACCCCGACGGCCGATATGAGATAGCTCAGGATCAATTTCGCCGTGACCTGCTGGCGGGGAGACACCGGAATCATTTTGGTGATCCAGAAGGTATTCCCTTCCCTGGACAGGGAGGTGGAAGCCACCACGTTCATTCCCGCCGTGAACAGCATCAGTCCGAGCCCGCCCAGCAGAACATAGGGCGCTGCTTCGGGCTTGCCCAGCATACTGAACAGCATGACGGAATCTTCATCCTGCCGGTTTGTAAAAAACAGGATCAGTACAATGATCGGGCCGACAACAGAGCCCGTCAGGCCGTTCAACGCGTAAATCGGCGTTCGGAACAGCAGCTTCCATTCCCTTTTTACAATAGCCAAGACCGGACTGCCGGCCTTCCCATACTGTTTGTCCATCTGGGCGGCGTCCGCCGTTCTTTTCCTTCTCCGGACCTCCTGTCCGGCCAGCAGCGACCGGTAAAACACCTGGTTCGACAGCCAGAGCAGGATGGAAAACAGCAGAATGCAGACGGCCAGGAAAAGCAGCAGGTAACCGATTCCCCCGAATCCGTTTTCCGAAAGCGCCCGGGTGGCCCAGATGCCCGGAGGGTATCGTTTTCCCACCAGTTCGATCAGATCAAAATTGCTGCTCAAAAAACTATCCGCAAAATTCGCCCCGCCGTTTTTGGGGATATTCTGCATGAACATATTGAATCCGATGGCCAGCACCATTGCCGCAAGGCCTCCGATAATGGCCATCAGGTCCTTGTACCTCCTGAAGTTGACAACCCTCATCAGGAGCATCACAAGCAGCGAAGCGATGGTCAGAGGCAGCGCAGGAGCCGCAAGGAGCAGAAGGAAGCCCTTCAGCCAGTACTGCAGCCCCTGGCCCGTTCCCGCCCCGTATATGATGAGCGGAGGCAGCAGGATCGGCATGGAGGTCAGGTATTCATTGATCATTACGACCGCAAACTTGCCCCCTATCACCTCATACGGCTTCAAGGGCAGGGTGATCAGGGCTTCCAGATCCTGCGAGAAATAGAAGGTGCCCATGACGTAGAAAATCCCGAAAAACAGGATGACCAGCTGGGTAAACAGGAAGGCGATCGTAAGGATCACTTCCGGCTGTGCCGGCTGCATGGCCGAGCTTGCGGCGAATATGCCCGTCATCATGAGGGTGTACAGCACCAGCATCGGCAGGAGTGCCAAAGGAATGACGACGGCGATGAGGATCGGCTCCCACAGCTTCTTCTTTTCCCGGGTGAACCGGTATTTGAGCGCCGATACGCCGTAATTGACGTTCAACTGCATTTTTATAAAAGCGGCAAATGGCTTCATGCTTCGGTCAACTCCAAGAAAATATTTTCGAGAGATTCCCGGTTATCGCCCTGCCTGAGCTCATCCAGGGTGCCGCTGGCTATGAGCCTGCCCCTGTGGATGATCCCGATCCGGTCGCAGAGCTTTTCCGCTACCTCCAGGATGTGGGTCGAAAAGAAAACGGTATTCCCCCTGTCGCAATGCTCCCGCATCTGCTCCTTCAAAAGATGGGCGGATTTGGGGTCCAGGCCGACCATGGGCTCGTCCAGGATCCAGACCGTGGGATTGTGGATCAGGGCGCCGGTCAGCGCGATTTTTTGCTTCATTCCGTGGGAATAGCTTTTAATGAGGTCGGAGGCGGCATCCTTCAACTCGAACATGTCCAGGAAATGCTCGATGCGCTCTCTTCTCTGCTGGGCGGAGACCTGGTACACATCCGCCATAAAGTTCAGGTATTCGGTACCCGTAAGCCGGTCATACAGGTTGGGATTATCCGGGACGTATCCGATGTTTTTCTTCGCCTCCAGGGCGTTTTTGCGGATATCCGCGCCGTTTATCACAATGCTGCCCTCATCGGGATTCAAAAGGCCGATGATCATTTTGATCGTCGTGGTTTTTCCCGCGCCGTTGGGTCCGAGAAAACCGAATATTTCGCCTTTTTCCACTTTCAGGTTCAAGTTGTCGACCGCTTTTACCGATCCTTTGTTGTAGCTCTTGGAAACGCTGCTGATTTCGATCATTCTTATTGCTCCTTTACCGGGTTTGCTCCGAGCCAGCCCTCCGGGTCATTCCAGCACCATATAGGAAGAACCGTTGATCCTTATGAGCTTTTCGCTGACCAGGTTTTCCGTGGTGATTTCGTAATCGTCCTGTATGATATACCGCGCCAGTCCCATATAAGTCTGCAATAAATCGCCTACTCCTATGCTATGCTGGACATTTTTCCCCAAAATATCCATCAGGCCGGGGATTTTGCCGATATTTTTAACGGTTCCCTTCTGCCGGATCAGTTCCTTCAGGAAATAGAGCTGATTTTTCTTGCGTCCGTCATCCCCTATTTGTCTTTCCGTACCGTCCTGCTGGTACCCCTGCCGGAACCGCACGAAGCCTTCGGCATTGAACCCGTCCAGGTGCTGCATTCCTTTTGCGATGTGTATATAGAGATCCTGGGTCGGGTCCTCATAATTCATGCTGTAAGGCACATTGATATCCACTCCGCCCAAATAGTCGATAAATTCCCGAAAGCCTCTCGTGTTGATCTTGACATAATCATCGATCTTCACGCCGAACTTTTCCCCTATCACATCGGCCAGGAAGCTGATGGGTCCGGAATCGAAACGGCCTTTGTAATCGGCCATCCTTCCGACGGAATGGGTACAGTTGATCTTGTATATGCCAGCCGCGTTCGCCAGGTGTTTCGCCTCGAGAACGCCCAGAATCTCCTGATTGTATTCGATATAAGTATCCCGGGGGATCATGATGATTTTTAGGGTTTTGTTTTTCTGGTCAATACTGGCTATCCCCAGAGTGTCATACATGTCGCTGGTCTTGTCTTCCCCAATGATCAGGAGATTTCTGGAGCCTTCCTCCACCAGCCTGGCGGAATATTGCTTTCCCACGGTCAGACTCCGGGGCTTGTCCCCGGTACCGGCATTGGCGGCCGACTGCGAAGTCTGGTCCGGTTCGGCTCCCGGCACGGCAGTCGCCTGCACCGCGACGGTCTGGTCCGGCTGGGATCCGTCCGGATCCAATGCCCCGGTTTCACACGCCACCACTATAAGCGCAACGCCCATCAATGCTACAATTGCTATCCATATCCAAATTGCCTTGTTCGCCCTCATGTGTTCTTCTCCGGATCCATTATTGTACCATTCTATTATAATAAGGATTTCCCCTGTATACAAATATAAAATGGTAAAAATTATTTAAAAGGACGGTGAAGGGTTGGAAACCCAACTCCTTCACCGTCCTTTTTCCATTCTTTTCAACCGCTTTATGCTCTAATCCGGATAGTTTGCCCTCTCCATGTAGTGCGTATGAAGCAGTTCGTGGGCCTTGTGGCTTCCGGGATGCTCGAAGTATTCGGCGTAAAGCTTCTGGACGTTCGGGTTATCCTGGGATTTCCTCAGCGTCAGGCTTTCATCCTCTTCGTAGATGGCCTTGGCCCTTTCCGACCGCAGGTCGATCCAGCTCCGAACCTGCGAAGGCTGTATCGGCTGTCCGCCGCCGTTTACACAGCCGCCCGGGCAGGCCATGACTTCCACGAAGTGGTACTGCTCCCCGTTCCTCATCTTTTCGAGCAGCTTCCTCGCATTTCCGGTTCCATGGGCAACCGCGGCCTTCACAGTCATTCCGGCCACCTCCAGCGTGGCCTCCTTCACCCCTTCAATGCCCCTGACCGCCTTGAATTCGATATTCTCCAGGGTCTTGCCTTCCAGCAGCTCCACCAGGTACCTTAAAGCCGCTTCCATAACGCCGCCCGTTGCGCCGAAGATCACGGCCGCGCCGGTCGCTTCGCCCATGGGGTCGTCGAAGTGTCTTTCCGGCAGCTCCGTAAAGTCAATACCGGCTTCCCGGATCATTCTGGCCAATTCCCTCGTGGTCAGGACCACATCGACGTCCGGATGACCTGTAGCGGAAAGCTCGGGACGCTTTGCTTCAAATTTCTTGGCCGTGCAGGGCATGATGGAAACCACAAAGATCTTGGCCGGGTCAATGCCCATTTTTTCCGCATAATAGGATTTCAACACCGCGCCGAACATCTCATGGGGCGATTTGCAGCTGGACAGGTTTTCCAGGAACTCCGGATAGTTATGCTCGCAGAACTTGATCCAGCCGGGGCTGCAGGAGGTGATCACCGGAAGCTTTCCGCCGGTTTTGATCCTGGTGACGAGCTCCGTTACCTCTTCCATAATGGTCAGATCGGCAGCCGTATCGGTGTCGAATACTTTAGCAAAGCCCAGACGCCGGAGGGAAGCGATCATATTGCTGGTCACCCGGGTGCCGATGGGCATCCCGAATTCTTCCCCGAGGGCCACCCTTACAGCGGGAGCCGTCTGGACGACCACATGCAGATCCTTGTTGGCCAGGGCCTCCCATACCTTTTCGGTATCATCCTTTTCCCTGAGCGCACCGACAGGACATACGGTTATGCACTGTCCGCAGTTGATGCACGGCACTTCCGCCAACGGTTTGTTGAAAGCGGATCCGACCGTGGTCTTGAAGCCTCTTTCATTGGTATCGATAACGGCAACCTTCTGTACGTTCTTGCACATATTGACGCAGCGTCTGCAAAGCACGCACTTGTTGGGGTCCCTTACGATGGAATGGGACAGCTCATCCAGGGGATGCTGGCCCATTTCGCCTTCGAAGCGGATTCCCTTGATGTTGAGCTCCTCGCTCAGCTTCTGCAGCTCGCAGTTTCTGCTTCGGACGCAGGTAAGGCACTTCTTGTCGTGGTTGGACAGAATCAGTTCCAAAGTGACCTTTCTGGCCTCCCTCACCTTCGGGGTCTGGGTAAAGATCTCAAGCCCTTCCGAAACCGGGTATACACAGGCAGCCTGCAGGCTTCTTGCGCCCTTGACCTCCACCACGCACATCCGGCAAGCGCCGATCTCATTGATGTCCTTCAGGAAGCAAAGTGTCGGTATATCGATATTTGCATGCCTTGCCGCCTCCAGGATGGTATAATTCCTGGGCACCTGAATCTTTCGCGTATCTATCGTAATATTGACCATATCCATCTCTTTACACTCTCCTTCCCATTACGCATTCTTGAATATCGCCTTGAACGGGCATTTCGTCATACATGCACCGCATTTGATACATTTATCCTGATCGATCACGTACGGCGTATTCTTGTCGCCGCTTATGCAGTTAACCGGGCAGTTCTTCGCGCAGATACCGCATTTCTTGCAATGGTCCGCAGCGATGACATAGCGCATCATGGACTTGCAGACGCCGGCGGGGCACTTCTTGTCCCGGACATGGGCGATATACTCGTCCTTGAAGTACCGCAGCGTGCTCAGAACGGGCTGCGGAGCGGACTGTCCGAGGCCGCAGAGGGCGGATGCGATGATATTCTTCGCCAGCGTTTCCAGCTTGTCGATATCCTCCATCTCTCCCTTGCCGCCGGTGATCCTTTCCAGGATTTCCAGCATCCTCTTCGTGCCGATCCGGCACGGCGGGCATTTTCCGCAGGACTCGTCCACGGTGAATTCCAGGAAGAACCGGGCAATGTCCACCATACAGTTGTCCTCGTCCATGACGATGAGACCGCCGGAGCCCATCATGGAGCCCAGTTCCTTCAGGGTTTCAAAGTCTATGGGCGTATCGATGTGGCTGGCCGGGATACATCCGCCGGAAGGGCCGCCCGTCTGAGCCGCCTTGAACTTCTTGCCGTTGGGGATGCCGCCGCCGATATCGTAAATGACTTCCCGGAGGGTCGTTCCGATCGGTATCTCCACCAGACCGGTATTATTGATCTTGCCGCCTACCGCAAAGACCTTGGTCCCCTTGCTCTTCTCGGTTCCGATGCTGGCAAACCAGTCGGCGCCCTTGTTGAATATAACGGGGATGTTGGCATAGGTCTCTACGTTGTTGAGCAGCGTCGGCTTCTGCCACAGGCCCTTGACAGCCGGGAACGGCGGCTTCGGCTTCGGCTCGCCGCGCTTGCCTTCGATGGAAGTGATGAGGGCCGTTTCCTCGCCGCAGACAAAGGCGCCTGCGCCCAGTCTCAGTTCAATATCGAAATCAAATTTCGTGCCGAAAATCTCCTTGCCGAGCAGGCCGTATTGCTTTGCCTGTCCAATGGCTATTTCAAGCCTCTTGACGGCTATGGGGTATTCCGCCCGGATATAAATGTACCCCTGGTTTGCGCCGACCGCGTAGCCGGCGATTGCCATTGCTTCCAGCACGCTGTGGGGATCGCCTTCCAGGACGCTTCTGTCCATGAATGCGCCCGGGTCGCCTTCATCGGCGTTGCAGCAGACATACTTCTGATCGCCCGCCGATTTTGCGGTGAATTCCCACTTGAGACCGGTGGGGAAACCGGCGCCGCCTCTGCCGCGGAGTCCGGATTTTTTCACTTCCGCAGTAACCTGCTCGGGGGTCATCTCGGTCAGTACTTTTGCCAGCGCCTTGTACCCGTCATAGGCAATATATTCGTCGATATTCTCCGGATTGATAATGCCGCAGTTCCGGAGGGCTATTCTTACCTGCCGCCGGAAGAAATCCACGTTCTCAAGGGACTTGCTGGTATCGGGCGTTTCCTTGTCGCCCGCCAGCAGCCTCTTGACCAGTCTTCCCTTGATCAGGTGCTCCTCCACGATCTCCTTGACGTCCTCCACCCGGACCATGGTGTACATGGCCCCTTCCGGGTAGACCATCACGATGGGTCCTTCGGCGCAGAGGCCGAAGCAGCCGGTAGTCACCATTTTGACTTCCTTGTCCAGCTTGTTTTTATTTAATTGGGCTTCAAATTCCTGCTTAATTTTGGCGGAGTTCGACGAGGTACAGCCCGTACCACCGCAAACCAATACGTGTGCCCTGTAAAATTCCATTTTGCTTCCTCCCTGTATTTACATCAAATCACTTTTCCTTTATTTTCCTTCCGCTTCCGCCGCGCCGATGGTGAGATCCTGGCATACCCTTCCGTTCACGAGATGCTCCGATACGATCCGGGCCGCTTTTTCCGGAGTCATTTTGACATAGGTAACCTTTGTTCCCTCGGCGTCGAATATCTCGACAATGGGTTCAAGCCTGCAAACGCCGATGCAGCCGGTCATTGTGACGGATACGTCGCTCAATTTCCGCTTGGCCAGCTCCTCGACGAAAGCGTTCATAACCGGCCTTGCTCCCGCGGCGATCCCGCAGGTTGCCATTCCTACCACGACACGCATGCCGTTCTTGTTTGTCCTCATTTTTATTTCATCCAGCGTCTTATTCCGGATTGCTTCGAGTTCCGCTAACGATTTCACTTAAAACACCTCCAAAAATCTCCAATATTCCTTCTTCGATGTATTCCCGCAGCCACCGCGCCACCCGGAATTCCGAAATCGGCACTTCTCCCAGGCTTTGCCGCACCTCTCGGGAACTGAATGTAAATTTCCAATCTCCGCATTCGAGCGACAGCTCAAAATCAATTGCCGGATACGCCGCGGACAGGTCGGTTATGACGCCGGCGACGTCTCCGAGCGGAGGCCTGTCGATATTGTCCATTTGATAGCTGGATCGCACCACCGTCCCGACGCCTTTCTGCGAGGTGATCCGGAAGCTGCCTCCCGCTTGTTCGGCCGACGCCTTGAACAGCGGTATGCCTAGTCCCACCTTCCTTGTGGTCCTTGTAGTGGAAAACGGGTCGGTGACTCTTGCCAGAAGCTCTTCGTCCATCCCGCAGCCATTATCTTCGATAAGGATCTCCAGCATGCCGCTTTTCCGGTCCGCACGGATTACCGTCCTGATCCGGGTTGCGGCCGCAGCCGTCGAGTTTTGCGCGATATCGAGAATATGCAGCGATATATCCTTCAAGATTCCTACGCTCCAGTCCTATCCAGCCTGCTTATTGATCCTTATATTTTTCAAGAATTTTTTCGATATCTTCGGCGGTCAGTCGCCCGTATACATCTTCATTGATCATGATAACCGGTGCAAGACCGCACGCTCCGATGCAGCGGCATGCATCCAGGGAGAATTTTCCGTCCTCCGTGCAATCGCCGATGCCAACGCCGAGTTTTTCCTGCAGTTCGTCCAGGATCTTGCTCGCGCCCTTGACGTAGCAGGCCGTCCCCATACAGACGCTGACCTTGAACCGGCCCTTGGGCTTCAGGGAAAACTGGGTATAGAACGTTACAACGCCGTAAATCTCGGACAGAGGCACATTCAGGCCTTCCGAGATCTGCTTCTGCACGCTCATGGGCAGATAGCCATAGACTTCCTGGGCTTCGTGGAGCACAGGAATCAATGCGCCCTTCGCATTCTTGTACTTCTCAATGATTTCCTGCAATTTGCGTTCCTTTTCGTCAACACAACCACAGCAGCAGTTACTGCTCATTCAACAAGACCCCCCAATCAGCATTTTTAGTGTCCCACAACGGTTGTTAAGTATTTAACAATAGCGTTAATATTATAACAAACTTAGTCCTATAATTCAACCATCCCTGAAAATAAATGTGATTCTGTCATTTTTCGTCTGGATAGATGAACAAAACAGTTAGGGCCGGTATCGACCCGTTTTCTCAAACATTTCATTGGTGAGGTCTATCACTTTGAAGGCGATGAAATAGGCGCCTATGGAAAAGGCCGCGCTTTCCCAGCCGATTGTCAGCCCCGCAATACAGGCGGTCAGAAGGGTGACCAGGATGAAAACTCCGCTGGCGGAGGAGGAATATTGTTTTTTGAAATGCTGCCGATAATATTCCACCCCGTCAATGCACCCGCCGCACCGGAGGATGATGCCGGACCCCAATCCCAGCAGAACTCCCCCGAACAGGGTGGACGTGATAATATCCGGGTCATCGATCTGGTATGGATTGAAAACCGACATCCAGTAGAACAGCGACGTCATGGCAAACAGGGAGGGCAGCAGGATCGCGCCCCCCTTTTGCCGGAACAGGACAAGAAAAAAAGGAAAATTGAGAAAGACGGCCGCCACGCTCACGGGTATATCCGCAAGATAGCTCAACAGCACGGTCATCCCCAGTATTCCGCCTCCCAGAAGGTTGTGCGTTTTCAGGAAAATTTCCAATCCGGCTGCAGCCAGTATTGAACCCAGCAGCATGAATGCATACCGGAAGGCAGTAGTGGTCACTGCTTTACGTTCCATTTCACACTTTCCTCCCTTTGCCGCGATAAATCCGTTCCCTTTTTTATGGCTGGTTCAGGTTTTCTTTTATTACCCGCTCCAACATCATATCCTTCACTTTCATGAGACGTGTCAGATTTCCTCTTTCATTTTCTTCAAGCTTCATTGCTATAAACCGGATCGTACTTTCCAGTTGGGGAATGAGTATATGTTCGAGTGCATTCACCCTTCTGCGCGCCTTCTCGATTTCCCTTGAAAGCAGCTGTACGGATTTTTCCACCTGAGCCAGTTCAAGGAGCTGCGGTATCACCTCCGCCATCTTTTCCATGGCCTCGTCCAGCTGACTGGAGGTAAAGGCATAGCCGTAGGGATGAAGGTCCCCTTTGGGCATTTCCGCATTTTGGAGGGAAAATTCCGGCACCTCCACACTCATAATGTTTCTTGCCGAGACGGCAAGCGTAATATTCATTTTGGGGAATAAAAGCGCTTCCTCCAGCATTTCGGGCTGCATGACGGAACGGGCAACCGTAAAGCTTTCATGACACTCCTCCAGCAAGCCTTCCACCCGTTCCCGGAGCTCCTTGTTCCTGGACGCCAGCTCAATAAACCGCTTCATCAGCTCATCCCGTTTGTCCTTGAGCAGTCTGTAACCCCTGCGGGCTACCAGCAGGCGCTTTTTCAGCCTGGTCAGCTCCATGCGTGTCGGATTCGGATTCAGGGCTGCCACGGAATCATCCCTCCTCCCGGGCCGATTCGATTGCGGAATCCTTCTCCACTGTCGGCAAATATTTATCCAGGTATTCGTCGCGTATCCGCTTCAGCTCGCCTCTGGGCAGGCCGGAAAGCAATTTCCAGCCGATGTCGAGGGTTTTTTCGACGGGACGGTCCGTCTGGAAGCCCTGGGACACATACTCCTCCTCGAAGGAATCCGCAAACCGGGCATACAGCTTGTCGGAATCCGTCAAGGCGCCTTCTCCCAGGATGATCATCAGTTCCTTGGCCTCCTTCCCCCTCGCATAGGCGGCAAACAACTGATTCATGGTGTCGGCGTGGTCTTCCCGCGTCTTGCCCCTGCCGATCCCCTTGTCCTTCAGCCTCGACAGGGACGGCAGCACGTCGATGGGGGGGGTGACGCCTTTCCGGTACAGCTCGCGGCTTAATATGATCTGGCCTTCGGTGATGTATCCGGTCAAATCCGGGATGGGATGGGTTTTATCGTCCTCCGGCATGGTCAGGATGGGCAGAAGGGTAATACTGCCCTCCATCCCCTTTATTCTTCCGGCTCTTTCATACAGGTTGGCCAGATCGGTATACAGATAGCCCGGATAGCCCCTTCTGCCCGGCACTTCCTTTCTGGCGGCGGACACCTCCCGCAGGGCCTCCGCATAATTTGTGATGTCGGTCAGGATGACCAGCACGTGCATCTCCATCTCAAAAGCCAGATATTCGGCTGCCGTCAAAGCCATCCTCGGGGTCGCGATCCGCTCGATGGCCGGATCGTCGGCCAGATTGACGAACAAGACGGACCGTTCGATGGCGCCGGTGCTTTTCAGGTCGTTGATAAAATAATCCGCTTCCTCGAAGGTAATCCCTATGGCGGCAAATACGACCGCAAAGCTGCTGTCCGACCCCGGAACCTTCGCCTGTCTCGCGATCTGCGCCGCAAGCTGCGCATGGGGCAGTCCCGAGCCGGAAAAGATGGGAAGCTTCTGGCCCCGGACCAGCGTATTGAGGCCGTCGATGGCGGATATGCCCGTTTGTACGAACTCCGACGGATAATTGCGCGCGGCGGGATTCATCGGCGTGCCGTTAATATCCGTCCTGGCGGCGGCAAACATCCCGGGGCCGCCGTCTATTGGCTTCCCCATTCCGCTGAAAACGCGTCCGAGCATATCCGGCGAGACGGGAAGCTCGATGCTCCTTCCCGTGAACCTCACCTTGCTTTCCGCCACATTGATGCCCGCCGCACTGTCGAAAAGCTGCAGCAGGGCGGTATCGTCGCTGACTTCCAGTACCCTGCACCTGCGCACCTCGCCATTGGGCAGCTCGATCTCTCCAAGCTCCCCGTACTTCACGTTCTGGACGCGCTTCACGAGCATGAGCGGGCCTGCTACCTCCTGAATCGTTTTATATTCCCGTATCATCCGGTTCCTCCTCTGCTATCCCATTCTTCAATCCGGCCAGTTGGGCGTCCAGTTCCTCTTCCGCTTCCATGAAATAGCTTTCCGTATTCTCCTCCGAAACATATTTCGCCCTGCCGATCCTCTCCCGGACCGGCAGCCGGAAGACCTCCCCGGCCGGTATTCCTTCCTTGAGCGCGGCGGCGCTTTTTTCATAAAAATCCATCATGCTTTTCATCATCCGGTATTGCTTCCGCGGGGAGGTATAGGTATCCACCTCATGAAACGCGTTTTGATGGAGGTAATCCTCCCTCACGGATTTTGCGGCTTCCAGCACCAGCCGGTCGCCCGGGGACAGCGCGTCCGCGCCGACCAGCCGGACGATTTCATCCAGCTCCGCCTCCTTTTGCAGCAGCCCCATGATCTCCATCCGCAGCCTGCTCCAGTCCGGCGAAACGTTGGCATTGTTCCACGCGTCCAGCCGGTCGAGATACAGGGAGTAGCTGTTCAGCCAGTGGATCGCCGGAAAATGCCGGCGGAACGCCAGACTGGAATCCAGCGCCCAGAAGACCTTGACAATCCGCAAGGTTGCCTGTGCGACCGGCTCCGATATGTCGCCCCCCGGCGGAGACACCGCCCCGATGACGGTCAGCGTGCCTTCCCTGCCCTGGGCTCCCAGGCTGGTCACCCTGCCCGCCCTCTCGTAAAACTGGGCCAGACGCGATCCCAGATACGCGGGATACCCTTCTTCCCCCGGCATTTCCTCCAGACGCCCCGACATTTCCCGGAGCGCTTCCGCCCAGCGGGAAGTGGAATCCGCCATCAATGCGACGTTATATCCCATGTCCCTGTAATATTCCGCTATGGTGATCCCGGTATAGATGGAGGCTTCCCGGGCCGCCACCGGCATATCCGAGGTATTGGCGATCAGCACGGTCCGGTTCATGAGGGATTCTCCCGTGCGCGGATCCTTCAGCTTCGGGAATTCCGTCAGGACGTCCGTCATTTCATTTCCACGTTCCCCGCAGCCAATATAGACCACAATCTCCGCATCCGCCCATTTTGCCAACTGGTGCTGGACTACCGTCTTTCCGCTACCGAAAGGTCCCGGCACGGCGGCAACGCCGCCTTTCACCAAAGGGAAAAAGGTGTCAATGACCCGCTGTCCCGTAACCAGCTGTCTTTCCGGAGCCAGCTTTTCCCTGTAGGGCCTTCCTTTACGGACCGGCCACCGCTGCAGCATGGTTATGCCGACCGTTTCACCGTCTTCCTTCCGGATTGCCGCTACCGTATCTTCTATGGTAAATTCACCTGTATGGATCTCCTCAATTACCCCTGCTATGCCATGGGGCACCATGATGCGATGCTCCACGACAGCCGTTTCCCGCACCTTTCCGATAATATCGCCGGGGACGACCCGGACGCCTTTTTCCGCAAGCGGCTGGAAGGTCCATCTCCTGTCCCTGTCCAGGGCATTGATGTCTATCCCTCGCGTAATACGGCTTCCGACCAGCTTCCGCATCCCTTCCAGCGGTCTCTGGATCCCGTCGAACATCCGGCCGATCAGCCCCGGTCCCAGTTCAACGCTCAGAGGCCTGCCGGTGGTCACCACAGGTTCTCCCGGGCCAAGGCCCGCCGTTTCTTCATATACCTGGACCGACGCCCTGTCCCCGTGCATTTCGATGATTTCGCCCGTCAGCCTTTGGTCGCTGATCCGGACCACGTCAAACATATTTGCATGCCTCATTCCCGCCGCGACGATCAGAGGCCCCGATACCTTGACAATTATTCCCTGGTCCATATTCATCCCTTTCCTCTTTCCGTATCATTTAGAAGGCATAGTGTCATCTTGCCGCCCCCACAGGCGTCCTTCCCGTCCGGTCCTCCCGGAAAAGGATGTCGGCTCCCACGGCGCGTTCCACCGCCTTTTTGACTCCGGCCATCCCCATGCCCGTATTCCCGCTGCTGCCCGGAATCGGTATGATGGCGGGAAACGGACCGGCATTCAGCTTTTCGATCTCCGCCGGCATTTCCCGGGCAAAGTCTTCCGTAATAAATATAATGGCAAACCTTTCTTCCGCCATCCTGCGCAATAAGCGCACCGCTTCCTGTACCTGCGTTACAGGCCCCATTTCAACGCCTGCCGCATGAAATCCCAGAATGCTGTCCCTGTCGCCGATCACTCCGATTTTATACATAGACCGCCCTTAACCTTTCTCGGATCTTTTCCGGTGAAACGCCGTTCATTTTGCCGGACAGCACCGTCCGGACATTGCGCAGCTCGGATTCCCTGTTCAGCATATAGCCGATCAGAGGCTCCAGGCCCGATATCTTCTGCCGGCCGATCAGGATATGCGCCAGAATGAAGCCATCCGAGAGCTTTTCCAGGAAAGCCTTCCTGCCGTACGTTTCATACCGTTTTACGACCCGCGACGCCGAATCCCGGTAGGGAGTATCCCAGAGGACCTCTTTCAGCTTGTTTATGGGATCCTTTGTGATATCCAGGAACAGCTCCGTTTTGATGTATCCCCCCGGCAAAATGGTCCTTTCCATAAATTCCCGACCCTTTCCCAGATTCTTCAGCCTTATGAAAATCTGCATGTTCAGCAGATCGATACTGCCCGCAATAAAACCGGTCAGAAAACGGCTGCCCGTATCGTCGGCCATGTCGCGCATCCTGCGGTAGCAAGCCCGGTCCAGGATCAGGTCCGCCGTTTGCGGGTCCCGGGTATGGTTCAGATCGGCCAGCGCTTCCACTGCCGCTTCCGCGACGGAAGCGGGCAAATCGCCGAACTGCCGGTCTCTCAAAATGGCTTTCAGCTTTTCCACGGGAATGGAGCCTTTATCCGATAATACGCTGCTGTCCGCTTCCACCCTGGCAAATTCCGCCTTCAGAATGGCCTTTATATTGTGGAAATCATAGGGCTGCTGGAAGATGTCGATGATCCCGGACTCGGGAAAAATCTCATACAGCAGGACGAACAGCTTTTTATGCTCCTCTCTCAACAGTTTTTCATAGCCGGCCGGAGCCGGCGTTTCCGTGGAGGGGTGTCCATACCCTGCCTCCTTCAGCAGCTTCATCGCCTGCTCCGGGTTCTGCGTATCGATCAGCCTCTCCATTCCGCTTTGCCCCAAAAGGCTGTTTTCAATTGTCCTGATTCTGGAAACCGCATAGATGTAATGGGAATCCCTCATCCCCGCCATACCTTCCGCCCCCTCTCCCTTCAGATCAGCCCGAGCCGCCGGCAGGCAAGCTCCTCAAGCTTTTCCTGCTCCGTGCGCAGAATGGCTTCGAAAGAGTAATTCATCTCCAATTCCTCCGTTCGGAGGATAAACCCGCCGCAGATACCGGCCGTCTTTTCCGAAAGCCGGAAGCGGACTTTTTTCCCCGCATCCGCGGCCTCCTCCGACAGCTTGGCCATAAGCCTTGAACCGATCCGTTCCCTGTCTTTCAAGGAAAGCACAATTTCAAAATCTTCCTGTTCCGTTACACGCAGGATCATACCGGCCAATAGGGCGATATATTCCTCCTCCGGCATGCTGCATAGCTTTTCCCGCGTTTTGTCGAAAGCGGTTTTCACCAGTTGCTGCCGGACGCTCAGCCGTTCTTTCCGCAATTCGATTTCAGCAAGCGCCAGCGTCCGCCTGCGGATGTCCGCGGCTTTCGTTCCGGCGGCTTCCAGCATGGCGTTCTTTTTCTGCTCGGCTTCCCGCCTTGCCGATTCCTTCATTTTTTCAGCTCTGCCGGAAGCCAGCTCCAGCCGGACTTTTGCAGCTTCCTCGGCTTCCTGCAGAATCCTTTCCCTGATCTGTTCAACACCGGTCAAATGCGGCCCCTCCCTGGTTTTTTCCCTTGCCTGCGGTCCTGCCGCAGTTTCCTTTGGTCCGCCCATCATGTTTTTCCGATGATCAGGATGGATACGATCAGCGCTATGATCGCAAACATTTCGACCATCAGGATCAGCGTGACCGCCCGGCCCAGACCGTCGGCCCTTTTGGCGATCATCTGCATGCATGCGACGGTGATGTTCCCCTGGAGCAGCGCGGAAACCAGGCCGACAAAGGCAATGGGGATCGACGCCGCAAACAGCATCAGTCCGTTTTCAATGCTGATCGGGTTTGCTCCGATCTTCGCCAGAATGAGAAAAGCTACGACAAAGCCGTATATTGCCTGCGTACTGTTCGTCGCCTGGAGCACCATTACCGTTCCGAATCTTCCCGGCTCCTCGGTCAGCACGCCTGCTCCGGCCTGTCCGGCCTTCCCCATGCCGATGCTGGTCCCGATCCCCGCGACCAGGAACGCCGTTACGGCTCCGAGAATCGCCCATATTTCACCGGACATTCCCAAAAATAGTGTGTTCACTCTGCATTACCTCCTGTAGATTAATATATTTTGTTTCCGCCCGAAGCGGCTTGAAAAGCTCCCCGCCGCCATTGTAAAAGCGGCTGAAGAATTCAATGTACTGCAGCCTGCTGGAATGCACATATGCACTCAGCATCGCTATAGCAAAATTCAATGCGTGCCCCAGCAGCATGATCACGACAAAGCCGAGAAACGTCAGCGGATTGTCCAGTCCGTTCATGCTCGCAATATCGTATACGATGATGCCGATGACCGAAGTCGCCAGTCCCAATGCCATCAGCCGGGAGTAGGAAAGCACGTCGCTCAGGAATTTGATGACTCCGTACAGGCTTCCGATCCCCGACGAAAGCTTTTTGACCAGGCTCTTGTTTTTTCTGCCATGGGTCAGCACGATCACCATTCCGCCGGCGGCAAGCATGTATTTGCCCGCATCCACCAGGGGGGCGACGGACTCCGGATTGCCGCCGAAGGCATAGGGCAGGATTACGAAAACAAAACCGGTAAAGAAAACGTACCATATGACCACATCCAGGAGGATATCCACATACTTTTTCTGTTGAACCAGTTTGATTGCCTTCATGCCCAGTCCTGAAAAAATGTGGACGATCCCCAGGGCCAGCGAAAATCCGAGAAAAAGCTCCGGCTGACCGATTGGGTCGATCAGGAGCGGATACTTTGCCAGCTGCGGAAGGCCGAACCACCCGCCGAACATCGCGCCCCAGAAGACGGACGATATGCCGCAGTAGAGCATAAGCCGGACAAAATTCCGCATTCCTTCCTCCATGTCCGTCTTCCGGAGCAGCAGCGCCGTGACCAGAATGATGAAGATGCCATAGCCGGCATCGCCCAGCATAAGCCCAAAGAAGAGAATGAAAAAAATACCGACCACCGTATTGGGATCATATTCCTTCGAATGGGGCGGACTGTAAAGGGTTGTAATGGCTTCCACCGACCGGCCGATCCGGCCGTTCTGGAGCAGTACCGGGAATTCCTCCTCCTCTGCGGCTTTCCGGATATGGACTTCGCAAACCCAACGGTTTTGCAGCTTTTCCGCAATTTGCCCGCTCAAATGCGCCGGAATCCAGCCTGTGAGCAGGAAGGTGCTCCTTGTGCCCGCCAGACGGGCCTCCGCCTTTTTCAGATCCCTCCGGATCGTAAGGACGTCGTACAGGATCTCGAGCTGCTCCATATCTTCCGCATAGTCTTCCATATCCTTTGAAATCCGCTCGCACTCGCGGTCGATCTCTTCAATCCTTTCGGCGGCCGTTCGGATATTCTCGGCGGCAGTCCCTTCGAGGCCGTCGAACGGCACTTTCGTGAAGCCGAAGTTTTTGAGGACCTCTCCCGCTTCTTTAAAAACGGAGCGGTGGCAGATCAGGCACAAATAGATATGATCCCTGTCCCTGTTCAAGATCATCAGGTGGCACGCGCCGATATCCCCGAGCGCCTTCTCCAGTTCGTCCGTGTTGCTTCTGCGCGGGATATATCCAAGCATTATGGGCGAAGTTCTCGTGGAAGTCCTTTCGAGCGGGATCCGGAGTTGTTCCCACGGGCCCAGGGCGGTCGCAAGATTGCTGTACCGGTTTCTTTCCGTGTGGAGTTGGGCAATTTTCGCGTCGCACCACATGATCGACTTGATCGTTGTCCAGAGAAACCCCTTGTCGTGGATTACCCGATCGTACGCTTCCCTGGAAACCACACGCCTTGTCTCAAACAACCCCTTTTTCCGGCGGTCGAATTTTTCAAGCCGTTTAAGCACCTCCGCCACCTTCTGCATCTTCTCTTCGATTTCCGGTATATCCGTTCCGGGGTCCGTCCGGCCTGCCGGAAAATCGTTTGCGGAATCCGGCAGTTCCCCGCGGATGTCGGTGATCTGGACGGCGCCGGATTCCATCAGGCTCTCCATCAGCTCTTCCTTGTCGCGGCAGAGGCCGATGAGGGATATTTTGTTCATCTCAAGGATTGCCATAACCGTTCACGATCCTTTCCGCCATCTCCGCCACGGTCTGCTCCATTTTTCCCGCTGCGTTCTCCCGGATCCGGCGGCATTCTTCCTCCTGGCGTTCCCTGAGCTTCCGCACCTCCAGCAGAGCCGTCTCCTCCGCCTCGCGAAGGATTTTGTCCGCCTGTTTTTCCGCCTCTTCCAGCGTATCCCGCATCAGCTGCTTTCTTTGCAGCTGGGCGTCGGCAATCCTCCTCTTTTCTTCCGCCTGGGCTTCCAGAAGAATCTCGTCCGCCCTGTCCTCCGTTTTCAGAATGGTTTCGACTACATCATAGAACATGGATCTACCCCCAGTTATAAAAATGGCATGGCTACGCCAGACTATATGAATCATACAAAGATTCGGAATCGTTTTTCCTGTTTTTTGCGCAGGCTCAAACCAGCATCTTTTGAATTCCAGTATAGATTGCGTTTTTTGCTTAACAGCTGCTAATGTGGTTCACGATTACCCAGATTTGACTTTAAAGTCCCTGATTAACTGTCCTGATAACTATCTGCCTTCATAGAATGCACTGACTTAACAACACAGCTGAACATCCTACTCCGCTTGGGTATATATTTTTGTTTCCGATTCTATATTACCTTGTTTTCGAACGAATTTCAATGTTTTTATTAAAATTTTATATTTTTTTTATTTTATCTCGCTGCAGCTTCAAATATCTGCATAAATCAACATGCAGCATTCGTTATCAAAAAAGCCCACCCTCATGATAAAGGGCAGGCTTTACGTGACGGCTACCGACAGCCTATTGTTTCAGCTTCGTTTCCAACCGTCGCGCCACATCGCGTAAAATGCTGATCACATTCGCCCGGCTGCCGATGCCGCCCTTGCCTTGCGTCCACAGGCTGTCGAAGTGCGTCTGGAACTCCCGCAGGAGCAAGAGCTGGTCGGAGTGGATCATCACCGGCTCCGGCCCGTTCCAGTGGTTGATGGCAAGATGGCGATTCTGCTTAAGCTGCCAGCAGTTATCCGAATGGAGCAGCGTAATATCATCAAGGATCATCAGGTGGAAATTGGGAAACGCCTCAAGATAGCTAATGTAGCCATTCAGCACATCGTTACAGCCCTGCGCATCCAGATGTACAAAACCCTTTTTCATAAAATACAACCCCGGCATACGGCAAAAGCCGTCCTGCACAGTCCGATTCAGCCGGGAGAGGGAGAGGATTTCGCGGAACACAGAACCGCCTCGCAGCGTTTCATCCAGGCCCGACTTAAAGCGGGTAAACTCTGTGCTGCGCCATGCATACTCCGCTCCGCTGTGCCCATGTTGCCGCAGGACACGGTTATACGCTTCCTCCGGCATGTACATGGGGTTGACGCTGTCCTTCACCACATCCAGTGCACCGGGGGTGCAAAATTCCTGATAGATGATCTCAAGAATATTTCGGGAATAATCGTCCCCGTAGATGTTCAGCACCGGATGTGCATACCGGGCGGCCTGTTCAAAGCTTTTTTGGATCTCCGCAATAAATGACGGCTCCCGCAGTACAACGGCCACAGGCGGGGCGGCGCTGCCCGGCGTTTCCGTTACCAGCACGGCCAACCTTTCGGGAAGGATCAGGTGCATTTGGTTGGTCACGGTTTGCGTCATGCCGTGTACCATTGATAACTGAATATACCCCAATATAAGGGCCGACATATAGGTGTCAATAAGCGCCGACATCGCCTTTGTGTCACCGGACACGCACACGACCATACGAATTTTCAAATTGCCTTCATCCATGCTCCGCAGAAGCAGCGCAGCGACATCCTCGTTGACCGTCGTGGTGATCTGGTCGCTGGAGAGAAAAATATCCGCCACAGAGCCACAGGGCATCGCCTTCAAAAGGGGATCAAGCTCCAGTACGATTTGCAGACAGCCGAGTTTTACCGCACTGTCGGCGGCTTCCATATGATTATATTGGGACCGGGATATGGGGGGTTGGCAGCCCGCGATATCCCCTGGCAGCGACGCGCCGAGATTTTTGCGCAGCTTTTCGCCATCGGAGGCCAGCCACATGGTAAGGTTCTGCTTGAACCGGTACACGGTAGACAGCTCGGTGGGCAGCCCCGCCGCCTGAAACTGTTCTTTGAGCCACTCCATATCTTTAACGCGCCTGCTGCGGGAGAGTATAAAGTCGGCAAGGGCCTCCATCTGCAAGCTTGCCGCCTTAAGTTGCCGGTGTCCCGAGAGGTACCGGCTGACAAGCGACGGGTCAAGCTCCAGCGCCTTTGCCAGCGCGAGATTGGTAAGGCCGAAATGCTCAAGCACTGATTTTAAATTTTCATTCGGCGTTGCCACAGACGGCTTTCCCTCCTTTTGCTAACCGAGGCAATACGGACAGCATGGCGCTTCTTTGTCCGTATTGCCTGCCAAAAACAAGCTGAAACTATTCTTTTACCACCGGGTTGCCAGAGAGTGTGCCGTTGTTCGCAAATACCCCGGCCCCTCTTGTGCAGATATAAGTATTATTGATGATCGCCGCGCCTTTGCTGTTGGTGAAGGTGTTGGCAACGATAAGCTGGAAGCCGTCCACAATCACCACGGCATTATTGACAAATGGACCTTCCGCCACGACCAGCATTCCGCCGTGCGTGTTAACGGCTCCTGCCTTCAGGAAAACAGAGCCATTGTTGGTGCAGTCGCCGTCAAAGACGCGCAATTGTCCGCCTATTGGACCGTGGTCGTCTGTGTCGGGCAAAGAGCCAGACAGCAGATTGACCGCTCCGTTGTTGATAAATTTACCGCCTTTCTGAATGTTCAGGACGGAATAATTGATGAAATCCGCACTGATGATGGAATCGGCTCCCATCACATAAATCGTGCCGTTATTTGTAAGGGTGCCCTCAACGTGAAGGTCGCTGCCCCGGCTGAGTGTCACGGTAACTCCCGCCGGTATTGTGAGCGAACCTGTGACGACCACAGGCTTTCCGACGGAATTTATGGTGATCACCTTTGCAGTGCCGCTGGACAGGGCGGTTTTCAGCGTTTCAAGGGAGGATACGGACACTGCCTTGGGCGTCTTTTCACCAACCGAAGATACGGCTTTCGCATACGCATCTGCAGTAAAAGCCCCTTCCGTCATCAATTTCTTAGCCATCCTTTGGCTGCCGCCCTTCAGGTCAGCTTCCAGGGCAGCCCATGAAATGAGCACCACATCCCTGCGCAGGAAATTTGCCGTATTTACATCATCGGGAAGAATACCGACCGCTTTGGCGAGCCTGTCCGGTTCGTTCTGTGCAAAATCGCCCTCTGCATCGCTATAACCGAGTGCACGCAGCATGAAGGTCAGATACATATCCGAGTTTGCGTTGCCTGTGCCAAACTTCGTGGCTGATATCCCTTTGGTCAGCCCCTTTTCATAGGCATAGCCGATGTATTTGTCCGCCCATGCCGGCACGTCTGTAAACGGATGTGTTCCGCCAATGTTCAGTGCTTCCGCGTCTTTCCCCAACGCACGAACCAACATAACGAGTGCTTCCGCACGGGTAGGTACCCTGTTCAGATCAAAGTTCACCTCCGTTTCGGAAACACCCTTGCACAATCCGAGCTGCTTTAATGCCGCTGCTTTAGTATCCGCTGCGGTCGAGGCCGCTGCGGACGCCGGAATGATCATTGCAAAGAGAAACATAACCGCCAGTACAAGAGATAAGATGCTTTTTACTGCTTTTTTCATTGTTCGATCTCCTTTCGCAGAATCATTGTCGAGTTGTCATTGACATCCTCATTTTACAAAAGCCAAAAAGAAAAAAGGTGAGCTGCCAGCCCACATTTGGAATATTTTCGTAAAAAAATACGCCTGCCAAAAGCAAGCGCATTTTAACAGACGGTGAATCCTCCCGGCCTATCCTTCTATTCCTTTGTCGCCTCAAAGACCCGGTCGGCGTTCGCAAGCAAAATCGCCGCCTCGCCCCTGGTAATATCCTCCGGACGCCCTACGCCTGTGAGGATGCCCGTTTCTTCCGCAAAAGCGACCGACACCCGGACGCCGGGATAGTAGCCGTTGTCATCCTTTAGACCGGAATAATCCGAAACCTTGTCCGGCCAGTAAATTTTTACCGCCACATAGGCCATGACGTCTCTGGCAACATACTGTTCATCGCCCATGCCCCAAGGCAGGAAATTCTTGTCGCTCTCGTGGGGAGGCCCGTCCTCCGACGGCAGGGCATGGACATAGTCGCTGTCATATCCGTATACGCCGGTCAGAATGGTTTTCACAAACCCGATATCCGCATAGCTTTCCGTATCATCAAACAGATCCGTGCCATACTTGTCTTTCATATAGGATACGGCATCGGACATCCGTTCCGCATTCGTCATTACGGCGGGGATAGAGCCCTCGGCAAAGGGATCAAAGGTCGCGTATTGATACCACTTAATCCCGCCGAACACGCAGAGAGCGAGCACGGCGGTCGAACAGAGGGTGATCAATGCCTTACGGGTTCTCTGTGCTTTCGGGTTGGCCGCGAGCAGCGCCTTCCTAACCGCCTCTGCACTCGTGAAGCGTTCCTTTGGAGCAAAAGCGGTGCACTTCTTGATAATGCGCGCTAAGGGTTTATATATGCGGGCGTTGGAGTTTTCCCGTTCGCTGCCCGTCAGCATGCGGCGCAATAATATACCAAAGGAGTAGATATCGGTGCGCGAATCTGTCTGGGAAAATCCGTATTGCTCTGGCGGTGCGTATTCTCTTGTGCCGAAAAACTGCGTATCGGATTCCGATTCCATGTTATAGATCCGGGCAATGTCGAAATCGATGAGCACGATTTGCCCGTTGTCTTTTAGGATCACATTCTGAGGCTTGATGTCCCGGTGGATTACCGGCGGCTTCCGGCCGTGAAGATAAATGAGAATGTCACAGAGCGCAATGCCGATGGCGATGATTTCCTGATTTGACGGACGCTTTTCCGCTATGTATTGGTTGAGCGGCTTCCCCTCTATATATTCGCGGACAATGCAGACTGTGTCCTCGTTTTGAAATTCATCCGCAAAACCGGGCAGGCCCTTATGATTCAAAGCTTTTAAAATGCTGCTTTCAGGAATAAAAGAATAAAGACTGTGGTCGTAGCATTTCGCCACGAAGAGCTTTTCACTATCCTTTTGCCTGACCAGAAAGGTTTCCGTTCCACGACTTGCCGCCAGACATTCCATCTGATCGTATTGCTCCAGAAAACCTGCGGGATAACGCAATGCGTCAAATGCATTTTCAATATCACTAACGGCTGCTTTCACATCGCTCATGTTGTCTTTCCGCCTCCGATCAATGGCAGTTTCATGTCATGGAGAACATTCTGTGCTTCTACCACGGTGAAGTGGTGATGCAGGCAGTAGATAATTGCGGAATCCCTCTTTACCCGCGGGTACAGGGCGCTCATTCCAGCGTGCTTCAGAAGCGCCTGCGCCGCGTCGGCATCGGCCTCAAAGCCGAAGGCCAGTTGGATAACCGTATCCCTGGACGGTTTTTTGGTCCCTTTAAAAAGTTGGTGTCCAAAGGAACGCTCGATGTTGGCCCGTTTGATGACCCGCTCCGGCACTTCGCCGCGCTCCGCGCATAATCCCGATATGTATTCGCTGAAAGGCGGAACGCACATTTCGACTGCGTTCTGTTTAATAAAATCTTTGATATCCGATGCTTTGAAAAGCAGTCGGAACAGGGTGCTTGTCCGAACTTGATTGTTTTGTCCAATCATACTGTTTAACCTCTTTCCCTGGGACTATCCCGCCAGCGCGGCCAGTACGGCCCCTATGCTTTTTTCGGGAAGCTCCAGGAAGCTCTCCCTTTCCAGAATGGCGCCCAGCTCGTGGGCATCCGAGGATTTGATCAGCCTGAAGCCGTCCAATTCCGGCCTGGAAGCCCGGAAAGCGGCTTCATCGCATTTTTTGGACAGTTCCAGGCAACGGGCCGGAAAATGGTCCGGGATCGTCCCTAAATTGGAAAGGATGCTGTAGGACGGCCTGTCTATATGAGCGGGAATCACCGCTCCCCCCAGCCTCCTGGCCAGGCGCGTCACATCGTCGATCGTCAGGCTGGTTGCCGCTATCAGCATCCGTTTCTCTTCCCCGATCACGTTGTCGTATTCATCCAGAATCAACTGTTTTCCGAAGATGTCCTCCCGGTTTGCCATGGGCAACAGTGCAGCGTCGATGTATCCCTGCATTTCAATCGCTTTTTCCATGTCCGGCAGAAGACACACCAGATGAACCTCCTCCGCCGTCTCCACCTCAATTCCGGGGACAAGGAGGAGGCCCGCTCTTTCGGCACAACGGGCTACGGCCCCAAGATTGGCGGTGGAGTTGTGATCCGTTACCGCAATGATGTCGAGGCCCTTCAGCATTGCCATATTCACGATGTTGTTCGGCGTCATATCCTTGTCCGCGCAAGGGGAAAGCGCCGAATGGATATGCAGGTCGCATGCATATTTCATGGGCTTCCCCTCAGATATTGCACTCGTGGGCGATGCAGCATACTTCATAGGCGCTGCGATCGGTAAGAAGGATCGGAATCCCTTCCTGCATGGCCCTTTTTGCCGTAGATTCTTCCATTCCGATCCCATCGGGTATGATAATGCAGGATAATTCCATCAGGGTGGCCACAGCTACGATATTCAGGTGGGTGTGAACCGTAATCCACGCATTGTCTTTGACCGCATGGGACATAACCCAGCTGAGGAGATCGCAGCAATACATTCCTTTTACCGGCCTGTCCGTACCGACATCCCCCGTGATCAGAGTCCCGCCCAGCCTTGAAGCAAATTCAGCAACATTCATATTGATGCCTCCGTTGTATTAATCCCGGCTTTCCGCCGTATTTTCGTCCCGGTTTGTCTCCCTGTCCATGACCGGCGGGATCTTGCCCTCCAGTTCCATCATCTGCGCGGCCAGATCGCGGACCTTTTCACGGAGCTTGAAGATGCAATCCGTTTCATTGGCGATCCCCCTTACGATGTCCTCTGCCAGCGCACGGCAGCTTGGGGCTCCGCAGGCGCCGCAGTCCAAGCCCGGCAGCTCATTGTTGATCTGTTCGAGCTCTTCCAGCTTCTTCATGGCCCTTCCCAGGTCCTCGTCCAGCTTCATGACCGGCTTGTAAACGATATTGCCCGTCCACACGATATCTTCCTCGAATTTTTCCTCGACGGGGTTCACCGGCTCGTTTGCCTTTGCTTCATCAATATGCTTTTTCAGCCTGGTTTTTGCGACGTAAACATTTTCCACCGTCAGAGGCCCGCCCAGGCAGCCGCCCGAGCACGACAGTGCCTCAATGAAATCGACGCCCTCCAGCTTGTCGTTTTCAATCGCTTCCAATATGGTAATGACATTGTGTATGCCGTCAACGGCCAGGAACCGATCGGTTCCGAGGGCAAGGCCCTCTCCGCCCGAATTGGCCCACCGGATGCCTTCAAAGCCGGCCTGGGCCAGCTGTTCCTCTTCCCCTGCGTGTTCCAGCCTGGAAAGGAGCCTCAGGTAAACTTCCTTTATAGAGATGACCCCGTCAACGGAGGATTTCAGATTTTCGTAAGGCGCCTTAACGCTCGTGACCTTCGCGGCGCAGGGCGTGATGAAAAAAACACCGATATCCGAAGGATCGATGCCCTTCTTCAGGGCCGTCTTCCTTTTAATCAGCTTTGCCGACACTTCCATGGGGGATTCCAGCCGCACCAGATGGTCGATCAGGTTCGGGAAACGGACCTGGATCAGCCGGACCACCGCCGGGCAGGCCGACGAGATCAGCGGCCGTTTGACGCTGTCCCTGCGAAGCAGCTCTTTCGTGGCTTCCGTGACAAATTCCGCCCCTCTGGCCACCTCGTACACATCGTCGAAGCCGATCTGCCGGAAGGCGTTCAGGAGCCGGTTTCTGGTATATTCCGGTTTGAATTGGCTGTATATCGTGGGCGCAGGGATGGCGATCTTATACCGGAAAGCTTTGATCATGGAAAAATCGTCCGTGATGGCTTTTTTCGCATGATAGGGGCATATGCGGATGCATTCACCGCAGTCAATGCATCTTTCGTTGATAATCCGGGCCTTGCTTTTCCGGACCCGGATCGCTTCTGTAGGGCATCTTTTGATGCAGTTCGTACAACCTCTGCATTTCTCTTCGTCCAGTGTTACGGAATGAAAATAGTCTCCCATTGCCTCACCTCATAAAGCCTTTATTATGCGGTTCAACCTGCAGGGCCTGCGCCGTTCAGATAGACGGTCAGCGTCAGGGTCGTCCCTTTCCCGACCTCCGTCTGAATGTCCAACTCGTCGGAGTACCGTTTGATATTGGGCAAGCCCATGCCGGCTCCGAAGCCCATCTCCCGGATTTCGTCAGAAGCTGTCGAATAGCCTTCCTGCATGGCCAGCTCCAGGTTTGGAATGCCGGGTCCCTTATCGCTGATGCGAACAACGATCCTCTCGCCGCTAATCTCGATGTCGGCAAACCCGCCTCCGCCGTGGATGACGGCATTGATTTCCGCCTCGTACATCGAAACGGCCGTTTTTTTAATGTATACGGGATCGATTCCGAGCTGCACAAGTGTTTTTTTTACATTGCTGGAGGCTTCCCCGGCACAGGTAAGATCGTATGCGGGTATGTTGTAATGCAGTTTCATCAAACCGCCGCTCACTACCAGACACCCTTTCCCGTCAGCCCCGAGCTGTATAATTTGCCGCAGGCGATGAACATCGGATTGCGGGTCGTCAGGACAGCAATGCCCTTTTCGGCCGCCAGGTCCACGATCGCCTGCCCGGGGCTCTTTCCCCGGACGAAGACGACCGCCTTGATATCCATCATTTCCGCCGTCCGGATGACCTGCGGACTCACAAGCCCCGTCAGCAGCAGAACATTTTCCTTAACATAAGCCATGACGTCGCTCATCAGGTCGGAACCGCAGGCGGCTGCGATTTCCATCCCGGTATCGCTTCCGGCAAGAAGCTCGGCGTCCAGCAATTCCATGATCTCTTTCAGCTTCATACAAATGTGCCCCTCTTTTACCCCGGGAGCCGTTCCGCTTCGGCGAAAAATCCGCCCCCGCCCGACGTCCCTGTTTATCTTCTACCATTATACCAAATTGTTAATGCGTCAACAATGAGGGGTTCCCATAAAACATTTTATATGGGATAGGGCAAGCAAAGAATACCGTCGGCATTATTCCAGTATTTTTTCCAGCAAAGTAACAAACTCTTGGTTATATTTTCCTTTATCACTTCTTATTATCGTTATTGCCTCATTTATTTCCTGAGCGGACTTATAGGGACGACCGGATGTGATTGCATCGACAGCATCGGCAATCATTACGATTTGGGCGTCGCGGCATATTTCATCTCCCTTTAGTGCTTTTGGATATCCGCTTCCATCGAGTCGCTCATGATGCTGCAAAATGATATCCGTACATTCCTTCTGGAGATGAAACGGTTCAAGAGAACTCAGGCCCAACTCGCAATGCTGCCGCATAACCTCCATTTCCATGTCATTCAGGGTTCCGGGTTTTTGTAAGATAGGTTTAGGAATCAACAGCTTGCCTGCATCATGCAAAAAAGCACCCAATCCTATATTCAAGAGTTCTTTATCGCTGTATTCCAGTTTCACAGCCATCATCAGCGAAATCATGGCAACATCAATCGAATGTGTGTACAGCCAGTCCACATAATTGCTCAAAGCGTTGACATGAATCCACCAGGGCTTAGTTTTAGACTCAAATATTATATTGATTAATACCTTGTTCGGTTTCTCGAGAATGCGATTGTCACGGATGCTAATTCTTTCTGCAAATTCCCTGGCAGCCGGAGTAAGAACAACGCTTTGTTTATCTCCAGCAGCAGTTGATCTTTCCGGATGGTGTTTCCCAATTCTTTCCAGCTTATTTTTGATTTCATTTGTTATTTTTTTCCCTCTGCTCAATAGCAGCATACCCCTATTGTCATAGATATCTTGAGCGGTATAATATCCAGAATCCTTTTTAACAAAAAAATCAGACACTTTACTTACTCCCTTCACTCAAAAGTAATATCGGCCTTTGGAGGAGCCCCGGCTTCTTTTTGATATACCTTCAATACGGTTTTCTTATAAAATGTTCTACTTTAGAAAGTGTTGAGAGATGAAGACATACTGGTGTAATTGGGTCAAGAGTAAGAAGCAGGAAAAAATCGATTCTACCCTTAACCCAGCAGGATTTATCAGAAGGCTGGGTGTCATCGGCTTTAATATTGACAGGGTTTCAATCTCAAAAATTGAAGCCGGTGCCAGGTTTGCTGCTGATTATGAGGCTGTTGCCATTGCTAAGGCGCTAAATATTTCTATAGAGTGGTTATTAACAGGGAACTGTAGTATAAATCACTCTATTTGATTCTTCATCTCTTCTCAATTTGAAGATCTACGTTATCAGCAATATTCTTTTTAACAAATTTTTGAGTTAGTTTAAGTCCCTCCGATGCAAAATATTTTTTTAAACTATGGATGTAAATAAAAAAAGTAAGCAGTATACAAGCTGCCTACTTTTAAGTAGTTATATGGTTTTAAGCTATAATTAATCTTTCTGCATAAACTTTAACTCAATCCATATTCTTATCTATTGGCAACCCAACTATCATGGCAATTTCTTGCTTTAGACTTGCGGCTTTGCGTCTCCGTCTTTCGGCGGATTTGCCTTTATCAATCTATTATTTACATCCTTTTGCCGGGATACGATAATTCACTAAAATCCACTATGAGTATCTCTTTGTCTTCTCTCCTCCGAATGCTTAATATAAAAATGTTCCTTCTTAGTTCTATTAAAATACAACATTTTTGAAATTTTGTTTCATTCTAGACATTGAAGAAAGTCTTTTATATACACGGTTATGGCGATAAAATTTTGAAATCTGCGCATCTTATATCTGTATTTCAATTCATCTTTTTTGTATAATTTAATATAAAAAGATACATTAGGAGGATAATAATTATGACTGTTGAACCGATAAGAGAAAAAACAAAGATCAAGCAACTTTATCAATACTTAAATGGAAGTGATCCTAAATATGCGTTGATTTTTAAATTTGGTATTAATACAGGCTTGAGAATCAGCGATATCATAACCATTAAGGTGAATGACATTTTTTATGAAAAATTGCAATTCAGAGAATACCTCACCATAAATGAAAAGAAAACATCAAAAGAAAAGAAGATCAAATTAAATGAAACTTTGCGAAAGTGTCTTCATCATTATGCTAAAACTCAGAGTCTTGCTTTAAAGGACTACCTTTTTCAAAGTCAAAAAGGCGGTTATTTAGGAAGAGTCCAGATTTATAGAGTACTGAGGGACGCAGCAACTGTAGTAGGCATTGAAAACTTTGGCACTCACAGTTTAAGAAAAACTTGGGGTTATTGGACATATAAAATGTCGAAATACAACATAGGGCTTATTATGGATACCTTTAATCACAGTTCAGCCAGCGTCACTCTACGCTATATTGGTATCAATCAAGACCAAAAGGATGAACTGTATTCTATTGTTCAATTATAAAAGCGGATTATTGAATTACCCGGAATAGCCGGCAACATATCGCATAATAATCGATATGTTGACATTCCAGCAGTGGTAATATAAAATGATACTAAACAAAGAATGAAACAAAATTTCAATAATGTTGTATTTGATAAAGTTAAGAAGTATCATTTTACATTAAGTATTCGAAGGCGAAAAGACAGAGATTAAAAAAGACATTTCATAGCTTAGTTTACCAAACAATTGCCTTTTTATCCATACGCTCAAAGGTTCAAGCGAGTCGCAAAATCACTGGATTAGTGCTTTGTCGGATACTTTGAAAAGCAGCCGGAACAGAGCGCTTGTCCGGACTTGATCGGTTTGTTCATTCATACTGCTCACCTTTTTCCCTGAGACTATCCCGCCAGCACGGCCCGTACGCTTTTTTCGGGAAGCTCCGGAAAGCTCCCTTTCCAGAATACCGCATTGTCTTTGACCGCATGGGACATGATCCAGCTGAGGAGCAAAATAGAGGCGCCCAGCCAGACGCCTCCTCGTAAATCCTTTTTCAGCCTGTATACTGATTGAATACCCCTCTCTTTTTATAATGGGTATGCAGTAATTCATGGGATTTGTGTCCCAGCGGCGATATCAGGAATTCTTCGTAGAGCCTGCTGACGGCGGGGTTTTCATGGGATTTCCGGAGCTCCTTCCCCTCGTCCTCCCGGTAGATGGCCTCCAGCCGCTTCTGCCGAATCTCCCGGTTGGTCGGTCTTGGCTGCCCGCCTCCGCTGATGCAGCCCCCGGGACAGCCCATCACTTCGATGAAGTGATAGGGCGACGTCCCCTCCGCGACCTCCCCCATCAATTCGGCAGCGCCCTTCAGCCCGCTTGTGACAGCGATCTTCAAGGTAACGCCGTCCAGGAAGTCGTACCCCGGCAGCGGGTTTTCAATCCGCAGTTCCGCCGTCTTGACCCTTTCCAGGCCGACGATGGGAGTAACGTGCAGCTTGTCAAAAGGAAGCCCCCGGCCTGTGACGACCTCGTACACCGTCCTGAGCGCCGCTTCCATGACGCCTCCCGTCGTGCCGAATATGTCCGCCGCGCCGGAGGACATGCCCAGCGGGCTGTCAAACGCCGCATCCTCCAGGGATTTGAAGTCAATTCCCGAGTCCTTGATCATCCGGGCAAGCTCCCGGGTCGTCAGGACGGCGTCCACGTTGGCAAGCCCGTTGTTGCGCATTTCCGGCCTTGTGATCTCGAATTTCTTGGCGGTGCAGGGCATGATCGAAACGACGAAAATACTCTTCGGGTCAATCCCCAGCTTGTCGGCATAATAGGTTTTGATCAGCGCCCCCAGCATCGTGTGCGGCGATTTGCAGCTGGACAGGTGCTCCAGTTCCTCCGGCCAGGTATGCTCCACATATTTGATCCAGCCGGGACTGCAACTGGTGATCATCGGCAGCGGGCCGCCCTTTCCGGAAAATACCCGGGAAATCCGCTCCAGCAACTCGTTCCCTTCCTCGATGATCGTCAGGTCCGCCGCGAAATTGGTGTCGAATACGTCGTCAAACCCCATCTCCTTCAGCGCCGCCGTCATTTTCCCCGTCACCAGGGTGCCGGGCTCGTAGCCGAATTCCTCCCCAAGGGCAGCTCTCACTGCAGGCGCGGTTTGGACTACGACTCTCTTGCTCTTGTCGAACAGCGCGTCCCAGACCGCTTTCGTCGAGTCCTTTTCCTGCAGCGCGCCTACGGGGCATACGGTGGTGCACTGCCCGCAGAAGGTACAGTTGACCGCGTTCAGCGGCAGCTCCGCAGCCGGGCCGATCACGGACTTGAAGCCCCTGTTCTGCACATTGAGCACGCCTACCCCCTGAATTTGATTGCATACGGTAACACACCGCCTGCAAAGAATGCACTTGGAAGTATCCCGCACGATGGAAGGGGATTGATCGTCCAGATAGGTCTTGGACATCTCCCCTTCAAACCGCAGCTCGCTTATGCTCATCAGCTCGCCGAGCTTCTGGAATTCACAGCTCTGGTTCCGGCTGCAGCTCAGGCAGTTCCTCGGATGATCCGACAGCATCAGTTCATAAAGCAGCTTCCTGGTTTTCTTTACTTTTTCGGTATTGGTATACACTACCATGCCTTCCCTTGCCTGGACCAGGCAGGAGGCCTGCAGCGTTTTGGCCCCTTCCACCTCGACGACGCAAATCCGGCAGGAGCCCACCTGATGGACCCCCTCCAGGTAGCAGAAATGCGGGATCATGATATTGTTGCGCTTTGCGGCTTCCAGTATGGTGTCCCCCTCCATGGCGGCAACCTTTTTATGATTAATGGTCAAATGAATCATCTTCAGCACCTCCTGTCGCATCTCAGGCATCTCATGGCTTCGGCTATGGCATTCAGCCTGTGGAAGCCCACAGCCACCTCGTCAAAGCTGTGCTTTCGTTCCTCGGGGGGCAGGAATTTCATGGCGAACCGCTCATGCTCCACGATTTCCTTCTCGTCGGCGGGCATGGGAATTTCGATCTCCTCTCCCGTATTAAGCACTCCTCTGCCTCCCAGGTACCGGTCGATGGATTTTGCCGCGTTCTTTCCGTCCGCGATTGCCCGTATTACCGTGTCCGAGCCCCTTACCACGTCGCCGCCGGCAAATACGCCCTTCATCTTGGTCATAAGCGTATCGCGGTCCGTGACAAAGGTGCCCCAGGAAGTCACCTCGACCTCTTCCTTGCTGATGAAGGGCAGGTCCGAATACTGGCTGACGGCGGGGATGACCATATCGACCCGGACGGTAAATTCGGAGCCCGGCACCGGCTTCGGTTTTCTGCGTCCGCTGGAATCAAATTCCTTGAGCTCCATCCGGATGCACTCGATCTCCTTCACCCGGTCCCTGCCGATAAACCGTACCGGAGCCACCAGCGGAATGATCTTTACGCCTTCGTCCACGGCGTCCTGTATCTCCCTGCCGTCGGCAGGCATATCCTCCACCAGCCTACGGTAAAGGACCGTCACTTCCTTAGCACCAAGGCGCAACGCCGTTCTAGCCGCATCAATCGCCGTATTTCCTCCGCCGATGACGGCGACGCTTTCCCCGATTTTCACCTCGTGTCCGAGGTTCACATCCCTCAGGAAGTCCAATCCGTGGTATACACCCTTCATTTCTTCGCCGGGAATGTTGATCTGGTTGGAAAACTGCGTGCCGGTGGAAATAAAGAGGGCGTCATGCTTGCTCTTGAGCTGGTAGAATGTAATATCCGATCCGACCTCCGTATTCAGGTGGATTTTCACTCCGACCTGCTCGATCATCCGAATCTCACTCTGCAGCACTTCCTTGGGCAGCCGGTACTCCGGTATTCCGAAGGCCAGGACACCCCCGGCCACCGGCTGGGATTCGTACACCTCCACATCATAACCCAGCCTCGCAAGGTAGTAACCGCAGGTAAGGCCCGAAGGTCCCGCTCCTATGATACCGACGCTCTTCCCCTTCTTGGGGAACACCAGATCCATATAGGGTTCTTCACTCTTTAGAACATCGTCGGCCACATACCTTTTCAGGTCGGCGATGGAAATCGGTTCATCCAACTGGCCCCTTCTGCATTTGCTCTCGCATTCGTGGGTGCAGACCCTGCCGCATACGGCCGGGAACGGGTTTTCCTTCCGGATGAGGTTGTAGGCGTCCCTCAGCCTTCCCGCCGCAACCAGCGCAATATAGCCGGGCACATTTATGCCGGCCGGGCATGCGTTCTGGCACGGTGAAATAAACATGTCGGCGCACACGCCAGCCCTGCAGTATTTGTATTTTATATGCTCCTCATATTCCTCCCGGAAATTGCGGATCGTACTCAGGACCGGCTTCGGCGCCGTCTGGCCGAGGCCGCACACGGCCGCTTCCATGATCATCGCGCCAAGCTCCTCCAGCATTTCGATGTCGCCCTCCTGCCCCTTTCCATGGGTGATCCGCTCCAGGATGTCCAGCATCCGCTTCGTCCCCAGCCTGCACGGAACACACTTGCCGCAGGACTCCTCCTGGATAAACTCCATGAAATACCGGGCCATATCCACCATGCAGGTGTCCTCGTCCATGGTGATCAGGCCGCCCGAGCCCATGATGGCCCCGAGCCGCACCAGGGACTCGTAATCCATCGGCGTGTTCAGGTTTTCCTTCGTTACGCAGCCCCCGGACGGGCCTCCCGTTTGGGCCGCCTTGAATTCCTTGTTCTTTCGGATGCCACCGCCGATATTGAAAATAATCTCGCCCAGCGTCGTTCCCATCGGCACTTCCACAATACCCGTATTGTTGATCGCTCCGGCCAGGGCAAAGACCTTGGTGCCCCTGCTGTTCTCGGTTCCGATGCCGGCAAACCAACTGCTTCCCTTCAATAGGATAGAAGGAATATTGGCATACGTTTCCACATTGCTGATGATGGTCGGCTTGCCGAAAAGCCCCTTTTGGAACGGGAGCGGCGGCTTCTGCCTCGGTTCTCCCCTTTCCCCCTCGATGGAGGCCATCAGCGCCGTCTCTTCTCCGCACACAAACGCGCCCGCGCCGATCCGGATCTCTATATCAAAATCAAAGCCCGTCCCCAGGATGTCCCTTCCCAGCAGTCCCGCCTCCCTGGCATTCCGGATCGCCAGATCCAGCCTTTCCACCGCCAGCGGGTACTCGGCCCGGACATATACATATCCTTTCGAAGCGCCAATGGCATAGCCTCCGATCAGCATTCCCTCTATGACGCCATGGGGATCGCCCTCTAGAATGCTTCGGTCCATAAACGCCCCCGGGTCTCCCTCATCTGCGTTGCAGACCAGGTATTTTACCGGCCCCGGCGCGTTCATGCCCGATTCCAGCTTTATGCCCGTCGGGAAGCCGGCTCCGCCTCTTCCTTTCAGTCCCGATTTCTTGACCTCGTCCACCACCTGGCTCTGGCTGTATTCCTCCAGTACTTTGGCGATGGCCATGTAGCCGTCGTTGGCAATGTACTCTTCAAGGGAAGCGTAATCGATGCTTCCGCAGTTTCGCAGGGCTATTTTGACCTGGTTCTTGAAATAGTCGATATCGCTCAGGTAGGGGATGTTTACCCCCAGCTTTTTATTATAATAGGTTTTGTCCAGCCGGATCATCCCGTTGACCAGATGGGACGTGACAATGACCGGAATGTCCTGGACCGTCAGCTTTGTATAAAATACATCCTTGTTTTTGCCGCCTGGATCCGAAACCACCATGACCGGGCCCAGATCGCAGGTTCCGATGCAGCCCGTTTCTATCACCTGCACACTGTCCGACAGGTTGCAGTCCTCCAGGCTTTTCGCCAGTGCGTCCCTTACGGCAATACAATTGGAGGAAATGCAGCCGGCTCCCGAGCAGACAAGGATTCGGAATTTCTTACTTCTTTGTTCCTGCCGGTATTTTTCTTTTATTTCCATCAGATCGCTGATCTTTCCGATCTTCGATTTCTGCAGCATGCCTTTCACCTCCTAGTATTTGCCGATGATGTTGCGGAGCTTGTCGGGGTTCACCTGCTTGTAGACCCTGTCGTTGATGGTCATGGCCGGGGCAAGTCCGCAGGCCCCGATGCACCGCATCACCTCCAGGGTGAACTTGCCGTCCTTTGTGGTTCCGCCGACCTCGACCCCCAGTATTTCCCGGAGCTTTTCGATAATTTTCTTCCCGCCCCGGACATAGCAGGCCGTGCCGAGACAGACCCGGATGGTGTTTTCGCCCTTGGGCTCCGTGGAAAAAAGAGAATAGAAGGTGATCACGCCGCTGACCTCCGACAGAGGCTTGCCCAGCCGCTCCGCAATGAACTGCTGCACCTGGAGCGGCAGATATCCGTAGATGCCCTGGGCCAGATGCAGGATCTGGATGAGGCTGCCCTCCCTGTCCCTGTATTCTTCGATCACTTCGGCGATCCGGTCCAGCTTCTCCTGTTCGGTTTCCTTTTTGCATGCGCATGGTTTTGTCTGAACGCTCATAAAACCCTCCTTGTACTGTAATACTCAGGTGGAATTCACAGTGGCCCGGTTTTAAACCGTTACTTTGGCTATTTTTTAACAATCAGTTGCGCAATAGCATGAAGTGTTTCGAATGCTGCCGGGGTGTCGAACAAGGTTGCGGATAAGTCGAGCTGTGGAAAGGAATTCATCCAGGGAATTCGTCCTGTGTTTGTTAATTTTATAACTATGCAGAACGCAAATCATGTATGAATTTAAGAACATTATAGCATTCATTACCAGTATATTCAATATACAAAAACAAATATTTCACAATCTTATGTACTGATTTTAATACATTATGTGCGGAAATTCTTTTCGTCGTAAGCATAATCCGAAAAATTCCGCTTCAGTTCGCCGATCCGTTCCCTGACAGGAAACCCTTCGTCCCGCAGGCCTAGCAAAACCCCTCCGACAACAGGCTCAAACAGGGGTCTTCTGAGTTCGGCAAGGGGCAGCTCCTGTTTCAGCGAATGGCTGAATGCCTGAAAAAACAGCGGCGTAGCTTTCCAGGCCCCGCCCGAGACGGTAACCGGAATCCGGTGGTTTCCGCACCGTTCCGCCGCCGTTCTCAGCTGCCTGGCCAGATGAAAGGCCGCCTTACCGAAAATATCCGCCGCCGCCGGATCTCCCCGGTCCGCGCACCAGCCCGCAATGGAGCAGATGGAGGCGATCACCGTTCTTTTCTCCCCCGGAGGCACCCGGCTCAATTTATCCACCATCTCTCTTAAGTTTTTGATTTCAAAGATTTCCATGACCCGGTCCAGCAGCAGGGAGGAAGGTATGACCCCGTCTACCATCTGCGCGCATGTCATCAACGCTTTTTGGCCGATATAGTAGCCGGAGCCTTCATCCCCGAGGACATCTCCCCATCCCCCGACATTCATCCATTCCGCGCCCGAACGGACTGCCGCAAAAGAACCGGTACCCGAGAGCACAAGACCTCCGTAATCCTCCTGTATGGCGCCGTAGAGCGAGATGGGCATCTCGCTGGGGCATTGGATTTCTACTTTGCTATGAAGGAGCTCTTGAATCAGGTCCAGCGGCCACCGCTCCCCGATGATCAGGGTTGCATTCACCAGGCGGATCCTGCTTTTATCGACGTCTCCGGAAGCCAGTGCGCCGGAAACTGCCGAGCGGATCGCTTCCTCGATTTTCATGCGGGAGCTGTAGTTGGGATTTGTCGGTCCGCCCCTGCCCGCTCCGGCCAGTTTTCCGTTTTCATCGGCGATCAGGCAGTGGAGCTTCGTGCCGCCGCCGTCCAAAGCCATAACATAACGCATAAGCAATCCCCCTGTATTCCGCGGTTCCGAAGGTCGGCCTGTCCGGCTGTTAATCGGCCGTCCCGCCCGCAACGATCAACCGGATTTTTTTCTCTTCAAAAAACCGGACAAAAGCCTCCTCCGGAAGCCTGTCCGTGACCACGGTGCGGACGGTCCCGAAATCCTGTATGCCGAACAGCACGCGCCTGTTGTTGAATTTGCTGCTGTCCGCCAATACGACGACCTCATCCGCCGCCTCGATCATCTTCCTACGGATCGCCGCCTCGGCCATGTTATTATCCCTGAGACCCTCCAGCAGGATTCCTTTGGGCGATATGAAGGCCTTATTCGCCTTCAGCCCGCCCACCATATTCTCCGCAAAGGACCCGACAAAGGATTGCGACAGGGGATTCAGCACTCCTGCCACCCCTACCAGCGTCCCCTTCCGGTATTCCTTAAATTGCTCGTAAACCTGTATGGAATTACTGATAATGGTTATGTTCTCCACGCTTGCCAGCAGCTTTGCAAGTTCCAGAGTGGTCGAACTGGCGTCTAGGAACAGGGTATCGCCCTGGCCGACAAGCTTGAAGGCTTCGCCGGCGATGGTAGCCTTTGCTTCCTTCAGCAGCTTGACGGCGGCGGAAAACGGGAGCGCATCCTCCTCCGGCAGCGACGCGCCTCCATAGTTTCTCTCGATCCTGCCCTCGTTGTTCAGCTTTCGCAGATCCAGGCGGATGGTGACCTCGGACACCCCGAACCGCCTGCTGAGCTCCGCCACCGGAACGGATCCGTTTTCCCGCAGAATTTGCATGATCTCCCTGCGTCTCTGGGCTGCAAACATAATCGCACCTGCCTCTTAATCAAAAATATATTAACATTGTATATACTTCGAAACACTTCGTAACAAACTCGATTTTTTATATTATATCCTATTCCCATGGCACCGTCAAGCGACTACGCTCCAAAGCAGTGCGAAAGCGCTTCCAAATCAGGCTATTATCAAGTCTTCATATCATCTGGTCTGTTGCTGTATAAAACTCCGTTCTCCAATTACTCCATTGACATTCGTTATTAATCGAAATATAATGATAATAATTGAAACATTTCGATATGTTTTGAAACACAAGTAGGAAAGGGGCTGATGTTTTGATAAAGCAAGCATTTTACACCCGGCTTGCCCAATTGATCCAAACCATTGAAAGCACACAGGACAGTGCGGTGGAAGAGGCTGCAAAGGCCATATCCGACGCCATCGCCGCCGGAGGCGCCGTCCATATCTATGATACCGGGCACATGCTCGACAGCGAGCTGATCAGCCGGGCCGGCGGCCTTGTCGCGTTCAAGCCGCTGCGCGTCCATTTTGACGTTCAGGACGACGTGCGCAGCCGTCCCGGGGATAAGGACAAGGTCCGGTGCATGGAGGGCCTCATGGGCTTTGCCCTGGCGAAAAGCAACGCCCGTCCGGGCGATGTGCTGGTAGTCGGAAGCGTTTCCGGCAAGGGCGTTCTGCCCGTGGATCTCGCCATTCTGGCAAAAGAAACGGGCCTGAAGGTGATCGCCCTGACCAGCGTTTCGTATTCCAGCCTGCTCCAGAGCGAGCATTCCAGCGGAAAGCGCCTCTTTGAAGCGGCGGATATCTGCATAGACAATTGCGCGCCGCCGCTGGACGCCATGATCGAGGTCCCGGAACTGGGCCTTTCCATCTGCCCCGCGTCCGGCCTGTCGGCAGCCGCCCTCATGTGGGCCGTAACAGCCCAGGTGGTGGACAATCTTCTGCATCTCGGCGTCAAACCCACCGTCTACAAATCCATCAACTTCCCCGGAAGCGCGGAATTCAACGAGGCGGAACGCCGACGCTACGCGGAAACCGGCTTTTAATTCCGGAAAGGACGAGGTGAAGAAAAATGCAAATCGAAAACTATTTTTCCGCCGTAACCGGTATCCTGGAGGAGATTCTCCTTAAGGAAGCAGACGTGATGCACAAAGTGTCCGGGCTGTTCAGCGAAGCCGTCGCCCGCGGCAATACGGTTTTCATCACCGGCTGCAGCCATTCCAGCATTTTCGCCCAGGAGGTCTATTACAGGGCCGGGGGCTTCATGCTGATGAATCCGGTTTTCCTGCCCGGCATGACGCTGGATACCGTCCCGGTCACCCAGACCACCCGGTATGAGCAGATTTCCGGCATTGCCGAAGCCGTGCTGTCGGAATCGAAAATCCGCGCGGGCGACGTTCTGGTCATCGCATCCGTATCGGGCCGCAATGCGGTTCCCGTAGAAATGGCGCTATGGGCAAAAAGCAACGGCGTCACCACTGTGGCGCTGACTTCCCTGAACTATTCCAAAGCGGTGGAAAGCCGCCATTCCTCCGGTAAAAAGCTGTATGAACTGGCGGATTTTGTTCTGGACCTCCGCTGTCCCAAGGGCGACGCCGTGCTGGAGGTGGAGGGGCTGCCTGAAAAAACGGCCCCTGTTTCTACGATCACCGGCATTGCCATGCTTCATGCCGTAATCGCGCAGGCCGTAGAAAATCTGATCCGGGCCGGCATAACGCCTCCGGTATACCTGTCGGCCAACCTGGACGGCGGCCGCGAGCATAACAAACGGATGCTGGATCAATACAGGGAACAGATCCATTATTTATAAAGCAGGGGCTCCCTCCCCCTGCTTTATTGTATCTCCGCTTATTCCTTGTTCGCCAGCCGCGCTCTGTATTCCGAGGGCAGCAAACCGATCTGCTTTCTGAACAGTTGGCCGAAATATTTCGAATCGTTGTAGCCCACCATTTCGCAAATATCCTGAATCCGCAGATTTTTGTCCTCCAGCAGCCTTTTTGCCTTTTCCACTCTCCGCTTTGTCAAAAAATCCACGTAATTTTCTCCTGTTTCCGTTTTGAACAGCTGGCTCAAATAAGAGGCGTTGAGGAAAAATTTCCCCGCGAGGTCGGCCAGCGTGATATCGCCGCTCAGATTCCGTTCGATGTATTCTTTGATCTGCTCGATCATTTTCTGATTGCCATGCTCCGTTTTATGGTCCAGAACCGCGAAAACGATCCTCTCAAATTCCTTTTTCACCTCGTTCAGGGTAGTAAACCGGGCCATGTGCCTTTCCGAAGAAACGTCGCTTTTCAATATGTCCTCCAGATTGCAGCCCGTGCCGTTCAGACGGAGATTCAGGGTGACCAGGACGCTGGCGCACATTTTCCGGCTCAGTTCGAAGGGCACCTTATGCTTCCGGAATTCCTCAAACAGCGCCTCAACAGTGTCCGGCAGGCTTTTCCGGTCCAGATCCTCCACTTCCCGCAGAAGCCGGGATTCCAGCATGAAGGGATACCCGTAGTTTTCTTTGCCGAGCTGCTCCTTGATTTTCAACAGGGACTCCTCCAGAAGCTCCGCGTTGACCGGCTTCAGCAGGTAATCCACCACGCTGTTGCGAATGCTTTGCTGCATGTAGGAAAAATCATCAAACCCCGTCAGCACGATCACCTTTATGCCCGGAAAGCGCTCCTTCAGCTTTTCCGTCAATTCGAGCCCGTCCATTCCCGGCATTTTCAAATCCGTAATCACGATATCCGTATTGTCGGCCGTGATCTGCTCCAGCGCTTCCTCTCCGTCACTGGCCTCGCCCCGGATTTCAAAGCCGAGCTCCTCCCAGGGAATCAGCTTTTTCAGCCCTCTTCGGATCAGATGCTCGTCATCTGCCAGAAATACCTTTAACATTCTCCATCACCCATTCCTCGTCATTAAATGCCGGTATCGCAAGCTTGACCACGGTGCCCTCGCCGGGCATGCTGTCTATGGTCAGCCCGTAATTCCCGCCAAAATAAAGGACAATCCTCTCGTTTACATTTTTCAAGCCGATGCTTTGCGTGCCGTCGTCGGAACAACTGGAAATATGCTCCCGGAGCCGGCTCAGCTGAAGAAGCTGCATCCCCGCGCCGTTATCCCGGACTTCAAATTCCAGATCGTTTTCCACCCGTTTTGCGCGAACAATAAGAAGGCCTTTGCCCTTCTTTTTCTCCAGACCGTGGTAAATTGCGTTCTCCACGATGGGCTGCAAGGTGAATTTTAAGGTTTTACAGTCCAGGATATCCTCGTCGATATCGTATATCACATCAAATTTATCGCCGTAACGGATTTTCTGGAGCAGAATGTAATTTTTGGCATGCTGAATTTCGTAGCGCACCTCCACAATATCCTTCCTTTGCCTTACGCTGTAGCGGAACAGGTTTGCCAGGGCCTCTGTAGCGCTTGCGATATCCCTGTTTTCGTCGATGACCGCCATCATCCGGATGGACTCCAGCGTATTGTATAAAAAGTGGGGATTGATCTGACTCTTCAGAGATTCCAGTTCCGCTTCCCGTTTCTTGATCTCGATGCTTTTGATGGAAGCCAGCAAGGTGTTGATTTTCTGCATGAGCTGGTTGAAGCTGTGCGAAAGCTCGCCGATTTCATTGTAGCTGCGGATGGAAACCCGGATATCCGTATTCCCCTTCTCAAAGGCTCTCATGGCGTTTTGCAGGTTTCTCATGGGCCGGGTCACGCTGCGGGAGATCAAAACCGAAATGGCAAAGACCAGAAGAATAAAGAGGACCGACAGCGTAAAAAAGATGGTTTTGATGCCGGCCACCCTTTGAAGCACCTCTTCATAGGGCAGAATGCCGATGGCCGTCCAGCCGGTGTAATCGGAGGTATCGCTGACGAGAATCGTTTTGTGCGCTCCGAAATCCTCTATGGCATTTACGCTTTTTTGCTCCCCGATCCTGTCCATCACCTTCCGGATGTCGATTCCGCCGCTCCCCCCGGACCGGTACAGCACATTCCCGCTTGAGTCGGCAATGAACACGTAGCCCGACTTTCCGATATTCACTTCCCTGCAGATCCGTTCAAACACCTTCGTATCGCAGTCGATCAGCATGAAGCCCGTGTAGACGCCCCGGGAGAAATTGAATATCCGTCTTCCCAGCGAGAATACGTTTTTACTCGGCGCAAAAAGGTAATCCGCCTTATGGATGGGAATCATGACCTTTTCGCCGGTAGATTGGCGCAATTTTTCATAGAGGTCGTCATGAAAGAAGTCGTACTGTATTTTTACAATGCCGAATTTGCTTTTGGTTACGATCCCCCCGTCCAGGGAGATCATGGACATAAAATCGATATCCTGCTTGACGCCCATCAGATTCTGCAAAAAGGCCTGCATTTTTTCAGCATCCGGTTTTGCCTCCGTCCCGCTCTGGAAAACGGGCCCGCCGGCATTCGGCCGGATAACCGCCTGATACGCATTTTGGCCGCTGGTATTGAGCATATATTCTTCAATGTCCTTATCCGTATAAGGCATAAGCGAAAGGGTATCAATCTGGTTTATGTATTCGTTCAGCGTCGTATTGACCTGCTTCACGGATTGGAGGGATACCTTGCGCATCTCTGTTTCAATTTCAATCATGCTGACAAAATACAGAACACATCCAAAGATCAAAAGGGGCACGAGAATAGAGGCGAGATAGGTTATGATCAACCTGGGGCGCAGGCTCATGTTTTCGAGAAAAAGACTTATGCTCTTGAACTTGGGCTCGTTTTGCATTCGCTCATCCTCATGTCATCCATCGAAAAAAGTGCCTTCTACAAAAAATATACCATAAAAAAAGCGGCTGTTCAATTGATATCATGCCCTTTTGAGGGCCGCACCAGGTGAACTCCTCCGGCTCTCTCCAAGAGGGCAGCTTAATATTCCGCCCCCTCTGGGAGGGCCGCCTAGTATTCCGTACCCATAGGGCAGTTCACCAGATACTCCGCCCCGTTTCCTCCGATATCCCCCCTGACGGTAATATCGCCGTACGGCGTCGGTATCCTGCCCGAATACCGGTCCGCGCCGCAGACGGAGGGAATGGCGGTAAACCTCCGGAAGCCCGGCTCCGACGGCTTTACGCCCAGGAGATACGCATGGAAAAAATAGGCCGGAATGGCGGACCAGCCGTGGCAAAGACTCCCCGCTTTTTCAAAGTCGTTGGCGCCCCGGATGGTTTCCCAGAAGCTGGTCGCTTTGTTGTAGAGCATATGCCCCCAGTCCGCTGCAATATCCTCGAACACCAGCGAGCCATATTGCTCCGCTTCCTGGAGCAAAGCTTCGTATTTGTAGAAGGAATAGCTGAGTGTCGTCCGGACGAAAGCGGCGTCCTTCCGTGAAAGCCTCCTGCGCAACTCTTTCGCAATTCCATCCGGAGCCGCCCCGCTGCACAGCGCAAGCGCCTGGGTCAGTTCGGCATATTCCGTGCCGCCCCGGCTGTCCAAGTAATTCCTGTACGCCTGTTCCTTTTCGTCCCAGAAGAATTCGTGGACCGCCGCCCTGAGCCTGTCCAGGCGGTCTTTGCAGCAGGCTTCCATTTCCCGGTCCCCGCACCACCCGGCGAGCTTTGCGCCCGCATCCAGAGCCAGGCAGAAGAACAGGTTGAGCGGAGCGTCAAATTCCTCCGGGCCCTCGCTTTTAAAGGGTGCGTCAAAGGTCCAGCCGCCGTCCAGGCCTTCCGCCCATTCGTAAAAATTCCAGTACCGTTGGCCGGACGGCGTTTTCAAGAGCCCGTTCCGCATATTTCCCGCATAGGCCTCCAGCATCCGCTTCACCACGGGAAGCAGCCGCTTTGCGGTCCCAACTCTTCCACTGTACAGGACAAAATCCGCTACCGAGAGAATCCAACCCATGCTGAAGGAGGGAATCGTGATCCGATCCCTGGCCGGGGCGCAGATTTCAAGCATCCCATCCTCTCCGACATTCTCCGCAAACAGGGATAGGGACCTCTCTGCAAAATCATACTCCCCGAAGCAGTAATAACCGCACAGCGCCTGATTTCTGGAGTCCATGGCGTACATCGCCTGCTCTCTCCAAGGAGTATCCTCATAATGCTCATGCATGCACAGCCGCAGCGTTCGGACGGATACCTCGTAGATCCTGTTCAGCAGGCGGTCTCCGCAGAGGAATCCACCCTTCTCCAAAACCGGGTACAGCGCAGTTCGGATTCCTGCGTAATAAATCGTGGCGCTTTCCCTGATTTTACTAATGTGAAGCTGGATGTAGCGCCCGGCGATTCTTTTGAAATAATGGGTAAACCGTTGTTTTCCCTCTCTGCAGATATACCGGAACGCAAAATTGCGTCCCCCCATGGAGGCCCTTACCCGCAGGTCGTCCAGCTGTTCCCCGTAAGCGGCCTCGACGACCGTTCCCTCCTCCCCGTCCATTTCCAGTTCGAAATATCCGGTTTCCTCTCTTTGCAGATCAATTACAAGATAAACGCCGTCATTTCCGTCCGCGATCCTGCCGATCCGCAGCCCCGCTGAAGGGAACCCCGGCTCATAGCCGCAGTCTTTTTGAAAAACCTCCATGGGCAGGCGGAAGGAAAGATAATCCCTCTGAAGCAATTCCGCCGTCGTGGGACGCGCCGGACCGCCGTCTTCTGCACGCACGCGCGTTCCTTTGCGGAGGAACAGGCCCTGCGCCGCGATTTTCCCTTCAACGGGTTCCCCGATTGTCACCTTGTTCACCGGCCTTTCATATAAGACGGCGTCCTCTTTCATGCGGCCGCAGACTTGCGCCTGCGCCCACCGCGTCTCGGGCCGGTATACTTCCAGGAGCCAGTCATCGTCTTTTGCCGCATTATAATGAAACGTATAGGAAAGCTGCGGCGAGATTTTTTCAATTGCCCCATTCGTGTAGGCTCCGCACTGCCTGCACAAGACGCCGGCGCCGCTTGCCACCTGCACGGCGCCGAGCTTCATGGCATAGAGGAGTCCGGGCTGCCCGGGGATGTATTGATAGCTGCCCTCCCCCTGGTAATAGACCCGGACGCACAGCGTATTTCTGCCCGCTTTCAGATGCTTTCTGACATCCAGCACGTCATATGCCTTATTCCAGGGGTAATCGTCATATTGGTTGCAGTCGACAAAGGCGCCGTTGAGCCAGAGCGCATATTCCGTATCGACGGATATATGCAGCAGGCCGTCGCCTTCCCCCATTCCGGCTTCCTCCCGGGAAATGAAAAATTCGTGCCGGAAATCCACATACTGGTTCACCGTCTCTTTTTTCGCCGGAAGCCATATCCATTCCGCTTTCAGTTCGTCCAATAGGCTCATCACTGGCTCTCTCCCGTTCTCTTCTCTTTTATACCCTCTCCCATTTACCCGTCGCTTCATTGTACCGCTTGATCACTTTGGCGGGAGCTCCCGCAGCGACGGAAAAATCGGGTATATCCTTTGTGACGACAGAATTGGAACCGATTACGCAGTGTTTCCCTATTTTAACCCCGATAACGGCCACGTTCTCCCCGATCCAGGTGTCCTCTCCTATGGACACCTCTCCCTTGGAAAAGACCGGCTGAAAACAGATCGGTGTCCTGACGTCCTCATACCCGTGAAGGTTATCGGAAATGTAGACCTTATCCGCCGTAAGGACGTTTTTGCCGATATACACCCTGTTTACGCAGGTAATATGGTTAAAATGGCCTATGGTGGCTCCGTCGTCGATCCGCAGTTCCGGAACCTTTTCGGACGCCTGGTAGGTCAGCAGCCAGGTCTTGTGAAAGATGGAAACGTTATTTCCGATGCTGATATTCTGCGGGTCTGAAAGCTTGAGGGGCTTTATCAGGAAGGAATTCCTGCCCATTTCCTCAAACAGGGGCCTGTACAAAACGGCGCTTTTCAGCAGGTGGTACTTCGGCAGGACGCCTGTCCGAATCCTGTTATAAACAACTGCCGCGCGATTTTTCCTTTTTCTTGCGTCCCTTTGATTTTCCGGCATTGCAACTCCACCTCCGCCCGGAATCGGATCAACCGTTCCGTTTTTCCTCCGTCAGATCGACTTCCTCCAGCCTTGCTTCCGCCCCGCCCGTATCCAGCCGGAGGGTCTTGATTTCAAAGCCTTTCAGCCGTATTTCTTCCCGTATTCCCATCACCGGCACGGAAACCGTGGTGGTTCTTTCCGTCCCGGTAGGCTCGAACAGTCGGATAATGTAACCTTTCCCATTTTCCGCTTCTTTCAGGGCCGAGAGCTGCACAACTTCGTCCTCCAGGATGATCGCCGGCTGCGGCTTCCTTCCCCTCCCTTCCGGGAAAAAGGAAAGGACGTAGGGTCTTTCGTTGTAAACCAGCGCCTCCCGGTCCACTGCTTCCAGCCTCTCCACCGCCGCCCCCGCATTCAGCCGGAAGCTATAGCGCCTTTCCCCCAGGTCGATGCGCGTCGAAAACCGGTCCCGGGCCATAATCGGCTTGCCCGGGATCGGATGCCCGCAGTAGCCGGGGGATCTCAGCAAGGAAATCCGGCATTCTCCATCCTTGAAGTCCGAGCCGTACACCCCGTCGTTAATGCAGGTAAACGCCCGTCCGGGCCCGGGTGAAACGACCGTGCTCCATTTCTGGGAAACTGTCTCGTTCCCGTCGGACGGCAGCGCTTCTACTCCATAAGCCGTCTGTCCGATATACCTTGCATCCTCCAGCGCCGTCGGTATGGAGAGCTTGAGCATTCTCCCCTTTTCATTCCAGTTGACCGTCACTGTCAATTGGACTTCCGTCCCCCGTTTGGGCAGCTTGTATGTCATGCACGCAAAGGAATGTCCATACCGGAAAACGGCCTCTATGACGCTTCTGACCTCTCCGTCCTCAATCACCCTTACGGAATCCAGCTGCAGGTCCTTCAGACCCGAGTACTTCGTACCCGCCGCTTTTGACATCAGCCGAAACCGGCCCGCAAGCTTTCTGAAGCTTGAAACATTCATCCCCCAGGGATCGTCATCGTCCTTCATCACCAGAAGCGAGAACGCGTTTTCCTTCAGATATTCCTCCCCGTATACCTTATAGGAATCCGCCAGTCCGGTTCTGCAATTGATTACAAACTCCAGCTCTTCCGTCCGAAAGCGGATGCAGCCGTCTTTTTCCTTCAGTTCGGGCTCCGGCTTCCCGGCGATCCGCCGGATCCTGCAATCAAAACGGTTCATGCAGGAGGGCTCCAGTTCAGCGGCAAAAACTACCCGTTTGCGCCAGTCCAGGCTGATATTGCCGTTTTCCTTCTCCGTCTGGGAGGGGACCGGCTGCCCGTCCCGCAGCACAACCGGCAGGGAGAAGTCCCCCGTCCAGTTCTGATCCGCCAGCATGAATTCGCATTCGACAGCTTCCCTCACCTTGAAGGGATGAGGATTGTATACGAGCAGGGGAATTTCTCCCTCCTTCGCCGCCTCCTGTCCGGAGGCCAGCGCAAAGAAGGCTCTGGCCTTGAGCCTGGAGGCGATCTCCAGCCCGTGGTCCAGAAGCCGCAGGGAAGCTTCCTCCGCAAGCTGGACGGAGGTGCCGGGCAGGATATCGTGAAATTCCGAGATGAGAAGGTCGTGGAGCGCTTCCTTCAGCTCTCCCTCCGGATATTCCAGAAAGCCCTGCATGGAAGCGCTCGACAGCATTTTCTCCGCCGAATAGATTTCATTTTCCAGCAGGCGGTGTTTCTGCTTTATCCGTATCTGGGAGGTGTAACAGCCTGCCGCCCACGGGTTCAGATCCCTGTCATGCTTCCGCAGCGCTGTCCCGGAGCGGACCAAATCTTTGAAGTAGGCTTCCGGCGTGGAATGGACGATCTCCCGCTCGCCGTGCTCCTCCATGATCCGGTTGATTTCCTCCAGATCGATCCTGGAGGGACCCCCTCCGTGATTTCCGACACCCCAGGGTACCAGGCCCAGCTCCTGATCTCCGTTGCCGTCCAGCCACCCTGTTACTTTTTCGCCCGCGTGGCCCAGAAGCGAGCTATAGCCGTCCGTAATCCGGTGGGCAAGGATTTCCGAACCGTCAAAGCCCACCCATAGAAAGTCCCGGGCAGGTACGCGGGCCTCCTCCTGCATTGGCCGCATAAAGAGATAGGCGTCGTAGCCCGACTTTTTCAAGATCTGGACCAGTCCCCTGGAATGGCCGAAGGCATCGAAGCTGACCGCCACGGACGGCTTCACCCCGAATCTTTCCGCGAAATAGGACCGGCCCTCCAGGATCTGCCGGACAAGGGATTCTCCCGAGGGCATGTTGCAGTCCGGCTGCAGGTACCAGCCGCCGATAATGTTCCATTTCCCCTGCGCCGCAAGCTCCTGTATTTTCCGGAATAAGACGGGCTCATACTCCTCGACCCATTTATAGAGAATTGCCTCGTTATGGTTGAAAACAAAGCCGTCATATTCCCCGCAAAAGCGCGCGGCCGTCCGGAAGGTGGAAATCGCAGCCGCCGCGCCCTCTTCCCATTCCCACTGCCACACGGGGTCCAGATGGGCATTGCACAGCAAATGAAGCTTTTTCATGGCGTCTCCGTTCCAAACATATATTTTCGGAGCATTTTATTCGATTCAGTGGCGTCCCCCGCCTGGATGACCCTTTGCACCTCGATTTCCTCCATTCGGTTCATGACCCGGTTCAGGGCGTGCATCCACTGGATGCTTTCGTTTACCGCCTTTTGGCCGTCCTCCCTGTACGGATACTGGTCCATGGAGATCCAGCCCCTGTAATCCGTCAATTTGAGCCAGTAGAGAAACTCCAGATACGGTATGGTATGCACCGATCCGACAATCATATCGTCGTCCCAGTACCCGTAGTTGTCGTTCATATGGACGTGAAACAGCCTGTCTCCGTACTTTTTCAGGATGGCGACGGATTCCGCGACATTCTCGTAGGCGACGAGGGCATGGCCATAATCGATGGTGACGCCGCAGTTCTCCTCACCAATCTGGTTGACCATCAACAGCGTACTTCCCACGGTGGAAGGATAACTCCGGTTTCTGGGCTCCTTAAGCTTGTATTCTATGGAAACCCGGATGTCCTTGCGATACCTGCAGCACTCCCGGACGCCCTCCTCGAACCATTCCCTCTCCTGGATGAAATCTGCCTGGAAATAGTAATCGTAGCCATCCTGACCCGGCCAGAGACTGATCAGGCCGCCTCCCAGTTCAGCGGCGACGTCCATCATTTCCTTTGTGTGCGCCACGGCTTCCTTTCTTACGGCAGGGTCCTTTGAAGAAAACGCCCCCTTGCCCCATTTCATCTGCCCGAAGTGGTCCGGTATGATCGAAACCAGCTTCAAGCCCGTTTTGTCCAGATTCTCTTTGATTTGCCCGACATTCCGGGTGCTGACATTCCAGTTGGCAACCAGCTCCACCCCCCGGACATGCTCAATGGCCGCCACCCTTTCAAACATTTCGTCCACCGTGAACGGATAGCTGTATCCGGTGCTTAAATACCGGTCGCAGCAGGCTCCGACATTGGATAGGATTACGGAATAATTCGGCGTATACATATTGGCCTCCATTTTTCTTTATCCATTTGAATCGCTTTTTTAATCCCGTTGCGGCTGTTCCGTGTGACCTATGCACACCACGCGCGGGCTCATGGGTTTCAAGCCTGCGCTTATCCGCAGGCCCTCCGCGGTCCATGCGGCATCCGCTCCCTGAACCGCCAGTCTTCCGCCGCTTCCAAGCAACTCCGCCGGGATCGTGCATTCCAGTGCCCTTTCTTCATCAGTCGGATTAAATAGGCACAGAACCCCTCCCCATACTCCCGGAAGCGTGTGAAAATGCATGTTTTCCGCCAGTCCCCAGAATTTTCCCCGGACAAAATAAGGCTTTAACTGCCGGTACCGGCTCGCACTTTCCTTATAGGCGGAAAACCTCTTTTCCCGGTCGTACTCCGGCAGGCCTCCTTCAAAATCTTCCACCGTCTTATGGCTGTATTTGCCGCCGATCCCAAGATGTCTTACGGTGGATGCACACCACCAGAAAAACAGGCACTCGTCATTGTCTGCGGCCATTGTAATATGAAGATAGAGCGGAATCGCAGAGGCAAGATTGTAGTAGTACAGGGATAATGCCCTTCCGGTTCTGAGGTCGTTCAGGCAATTCCACATGTATTCAAAACCCCAATTTTCGTTGTACGAGCCGGATTCCCCGAAGCCCTGCCTGAAATAACCGGGCACATACAACGCCGTGCACCAGGGCCAGACCGGATCATGGACCTCCGTGACCAGCCCGGGGCAGCGGTCTCTGACCTCCTTTGCAAGCCGGTATACCGCCTTGACGTGCTCCACGGGCGCCGACGGAATCCCGTGCCCGTGATTGGGGTCGTGGCAGCTGCCGCGCCAGTCCATTTCATCAAACATCATGAATTTGATTCCCTGCTTTGAAATCCGGAGGATCCGCCGGAGCTTTTCGCTGTAAAATTCGGGATCGCACAGGCAATACTCCCATATCAGCCCCGGAGGCCCCGAGTTCTCGGGTCTTTTGAGCTGACCCGGTTCATGCAGGATCATATGCTCCCCATCAAAAGGATTGGTATAAGACCGCAGAATTGTCCTGTATCCGAGGTCGAGACCGTACTCCTCCTTCAGGATTTCAACCAACTCCCTGACGCTCCCGAGCCTTGTTTCATCCCATATCGTCGCTCCTTCCGCCGTCTCCCAGCCCGGATCGAGATAAAGGAGCTCGCAGCGGCATTCCCTTGCCAGTTCCGCTTCCTTCAACAGCGCTTCCCTCGTGTAGTTCTCCATCAGCTTTCCTGTATCGGAGTGGAACCACCCGATATCATAAAGCTCGTTCCAGTTCAGCGGCGGATTGTAATCCTCCGGATGCCCGTGACCTTTATCCTCGATATAGTCCCTGTATGTGTAAAACGCCTGTTCCAGTCCGCCGTCGAACGGCATATAGCAGGTTTCTCCGAAGGAGAAGCTTTTCCCCGGGGCCAGACTCCTCACCGCCCACGGCTCGCCGTAAAGGCACATGCCCGCGCCGCCGAAGCACAGCGTAGACGGGCTCTCCGCCGTATCGGGAAATGCGGTTGAAAGTTCAATATCGTCGTTGTTGTATTTCATAACAACAAGCCCTTTGTCTCTCAGCATCCAGGCAAAGGCCTCCGAACGGAGCCTTCCTTCTTCCCGGACAGGAGGCTCTCTCCGGAAGGAATCGGTGTAGACCGCATTCCGGTATTCGCCTCTTAGGAGCATTTCCGTCGTATAGTCCTGGAGACTCCCGTCCAACTGCACCCTGAAGGGTATGCCGCACAGGTTCCAGCCGGGATGCTCCCCCAGATCTGCAACCATGCCGAACTGGACGTCTTCTATTTCTACGGGCTGCCTGTTCGTATTCCTGAGAGTTATCCTCTCCTTGATCCCATCGCCGTGCCTCCGAAGGCTGTGCAGCACTTCCACCCCGCTGTCCCTGAAAACGCCCCTGATTTCAAGGCCCTGCCTTCCTCTCCGGACCATCTCCTTTCCGGACAGGCCGGAGACCCGGAAGCTCCTCCCGCCGATCCGGCCGCTGATCGTATAGCGGTAACCCCTCCCGGAAAACCGCATTCCATGCTCTTTCCATATCAGTTCTCCACTTTGCAGATCATAGTCCAGCATGTGTCCAAGCTCCTTTTCCGTGCTCGCCTTTCCTCCGGGTGCTTCCCGCTTTTACCCCTTCAATCCGGAACCGGCTGCCATCCCTTCCTGCAGCTGCTTCTGGAACAGAATATAGATCAGAATCATGGGCAGCATTCCGATCACCAACCCGGCAAAAAGCGCCCCAAAATCGGTACGGTACTGCATGGTTCCGGAAAGGTTCGATATCCCGACGGGAACCGTATATTTCTTTGGGTTCGTGATGAAGGTCAGCGCTATGATATATTCGTTCCAGAAGTTCATCACGTTGATAATTCCCGCAATGACCAGCCCGGGCTTCGAGAGCGGCAATACGATACGGAAAAAGGTAGCGTAGTATGAAGCGCCGTCTATGGTGGCCGCTTCTGAAAACGCGTCCGGGATTTTCCGCATGAACCCGTAAATCAGAAACACTGCGAAGGGCAGGCTTGTAAAGGCATATATGAGGATGAGTCCGCTCAGCTTTTCCGTCAGATGCAGGGATTGGGAAAAGAAATACAGTGGCACAAAGGAAACAATCGCAGGCACCATGGTTCCCGAAAGAAAAAAAAGCAGCAGCATTTTACTGCCGAAAAACCGGAATTTGGACAGCACGTAAGCCGCCATCGACGACACCAGCAGGGAAAGCAGCAGAGCCCCCGCGACAACATACAGGCTGTTGGCGAAAAAATGGCCGAATTCCGCGGTCACCCATGCATTCACGTAGTTTTCAAAGTGAAAAACCCCCGGAAGGCCCAGCGGATCGGCGTAAAAAGCCTTGTTATCCTTCAGGGAGGAATACATCGTCCACAGCAGGGGAAATACCACCGTAACGGTCCAGCCAAGCAGCAGGACCCTGAACGCGTTCACGGCGGCAAGCTCCTTCAGCCTTTGGCCCCGGATGCCCGAAGGCTTCTTTGTATTGAGTGCTTTTGGGTCATATTGAGTTGGGTCATATTGAATCTGTTCCACTTCTATTCCTCCCAGTCCTACATATCGATTTCCTTATGCATCAGTTTATTGGTAATGGCGGTGACCGCAAGGACGACGACGAAAAGCACGACGCCGATGGAAATGGCGTATCCCGCGTGGTACTGCTTGAAGGTCTGGTCGTAAATATAGGAGCCTACGACCTGCGACGCGTTGTCCGGACCGCCCTGGGTCATGGCAAGCACCAGAATAAAGGTGGTGTTGAAGGTCGTAATGATGATCGTGACGACGGAAAACTTGATCTGCTCCCAGATCATAGGAAGGATCAGATGGAACAGCTGCCTCCATTCCCCGGCTCCGTCAATAAAGGCGGAATCAAAGAGTTCGTCGGGGATCCCTTTGATGGCGGCGATAAAGATGATCATGAACAGGCCCACCGCCGCCCACGTCACCACCGGAACGACAGCTCCGATCACGGTCCCCTTTTCGCCGAGCCAGGCATGGGTCCATTCCTCCAGTCCCAATTTCACCAATACCGAATTCAAAATGCCGAAGGAGGGATAATATACATAAGACCATATATTGGCGATAATGATAACGGAGAGAATATTGGGGAAGAAAAACAAAATACGGTAGAGGGATTTTTCCCTCGTCCCCAGCTTGGAACGGGTCAGTGCAATGGCAAACAGCAGCGATATGGAAACGATCAGCAGGATCTTCCAAAAAAGAATCACGAATTCGTTTTTGAAAGCCCCGATGACATACGGGTCCGTGAGCAACTGCGTGTAATTGCCGATGCCGACAAATTTCATTTCCGCCGTAACGCCGGACCATTGATACAGGCTGTAATACATCCCCTTCAGCATGGGATACATCACAAACAGGGAAAACCCGACCAGGGCAGGCAGTATGAATATGGCTATGAATAGGTTTCTCGAGTAATCTTTTTTCATTGCAGAAGTCATATTGATCACACCTTTAGACGATACCGGCCGGCAGCTTTGGAATCTGCCAGCCGGTATCCCACAGATTATTCTTGTACCGTCGGACTATTTTTTGGAGGCCAGGACTCTGGCCGCTTCCTTCTCCAGGTTTTCGCAGTACTGGTCCACTGTCATATCGCCCAGCACGATGGAAGTGAGCTGGTCTTCCCACATCTTCTGAACCTCCGGAATGGCAGTCGAGGTAGAGGTGGCGATCTGAACCTCCGGATCAGCCAACACGTTCAGACAGCTCTTGACCATATCGCTCTTGATGTCCACATTGGAGGTGTCGATTTTGTAGCAGGTCGGCGCCCCGACGATTTCAATAAACCGCTTTACGGATTCATCCCTGTAAATGTACGCCATGAACGCCAGTGCCGCTTCCTTGTTCTTGGCCGTGGCGGCGATGGCATTGTTGACGCCGCTGCCCACCAGGCTGACCTTCTGGCCGGCGGACCGGATAGCGGCCGCGTTATACTGCATGACAAAGCCTTCGGGAATATCCTTCTTCATCTCATTTTCAACCCACAAGCCGTTTGCGATGAACGCCGCTTTTCCGTTCAGCCATTCCATCTGGGACTGGGTGTGGTTCAATGCGGTGATCCCTTTCTGGATGTATCCTTTTTGAGCAAGGGTCGCTATTTTGGAAATGACGTTTTTATACGGCTGGCTTGTGAAAACGCCCGGCTTCCCTGCCATGGTGTCCTCCCACAGCTGCTGGCCGCCTTCCGCGATCAGAGCCGGCTGGACAAACGCCTGGTACAGGTAGGTGGGATAAATGCCAGGATAGTTGAGGAGAGCGATGTTCTTGGCTTTCAGGGCTTCTCCTGCCGCCAGGAATTCCTCGAAGTTCTGGGGAACGGCTATTCCGTTGTCCTTCAGCAGCTTGTCGTCATAAAACAGCGCCATCGCGTTGAAAATATACGGGGCGAAATATTCTCCGCCGTTGATTTTGGATATGATGCCGGGGATCATGTGCTCCCGGATAGACTTGCCGTCCGCCGACTTGGTGTTGTCGAAGAAGTCCTTCAAATCCATCAGCTTGCCGTCGATGGCGAACGCATTGTTCACGCCCTGGTCGCCGTCGCAGTAGACAAAATCCGGAGGATTGTCGCTGAGCCATCTGGTTTTCATTTGCTCGTTGACCTTGGGACCCATATTTTCGATCACGTTGAGTTCGGGATTTTCCTTTTTAAAGCCTTCCAGCATTTCTTTCCACCAGGTATCGCCGTAACCGCCGACAAAGATCTGCACTTCAAAATCACCCTTCAGGCCTGCGGTTTCCGCCGGTTCGGACGCCTGCGCCGACTCTGCGGGCTGTGTGGATTCGACGTTGGCCGCGCTTTCCGCCGCCGGCTCCGATTTGGTTCCGCCACATCCGGTCAAAAACAGGGATACGATCATGGAAACAATCGCCAATAAAGCAATGGACCTTAAAAATCTCTTTTTCATTTCATTTTCCCCTTCCATTCCTGTTCCGAATTTATCCTAGAGATCTCTATGGCACCATTATACAACCCGCGGGCCGATATTCATCAGGGATAGTTTTTATATGGTAGGTTTGTTTTTTTTAGTTCCTTTCCTTCTCCAACACGGCAAGACACAATAAAAAAAGACCAAACACGAATATCTGGTCTTCTTCCGTCCGTTCTCGGCCTCAGTCCTTGCTTTGCTCCGCCGCCACCCTGTCCGCCACCGCCTGGATTTCGCGGCAGGCCTCCCGTGCGGTTGCCTTGCCGGTTATAATGTCGTTCAACGAATTATACATCGCTGTGGTAACCTCGTTATGCATTTCCTTGTTGTACAGGAAAAGAATGTCCGGGTCCGCGATCCATTTCTGGACGTTCTTGACCCTCTCGCTGACATTGGCGTCGCTTAAGTCCATTTTATAAGCGGTAGGCACCCCGGTGATTTCCGTAAACCTTCTCATGATGTCCTCCCGGTAGAGAAACGCCAGCCATGCCCTGGCTGCTTCCGGGTTTTTCCCGTCCCTGGCAAGACACAGGTCGTGAGCATACGCGCAAACCACATATTTTTGCCCCTTGTCCTGGATCAGGGAGGGAATGAAAGCCATTTCAAAATCGGCGGGAATATCGTTTTTCATTTCGTTTTCCAGCCAGAGTCCGTTTGGAATAAAAGCGGATTTGCCGTTCAGCCATTCCCTTTGGGACTGGATATGGTCCATGGAAAGGGAGCTCTTGAGGACCGAATTGTCCGTTTTGGAAAGCTCCTCGATTTTGTACAGGCTTTTGTAGAACGGCTCACTGACAAACACGCCGGGCTTCAGGTTCAGGATGTCGTCAAAGATCTGCTGTCCGCCCTCCAGGGCCAGATTCTGCCGGACAAAGCCCAGATACAGGTAATTGGGATATACCCCCGGATAATTCAGCAGCGCGACATTCTTCTCTTTCAATTCGGCGGCCAGGCCCAGAAACTCTTCAAAATTGGTTGGCACTTTCAATCCGCTGTCCTTGAAAAATTTTGCGTTGTACCACATGCCCAGCGTTCCGAATATATAGGGTGCAAAATAAATCTTTCCGTCCGTTTCAGGGATGAAGCCCTTGTAGAGATTATCCCGGATCAGGGCCGTTCCGTCCTCTGTCCTGCTGGTGTCGAAGAACTCCTTCAAATCCATCAGGAGACCTTTTTTCAGCAGCTCATCATCTGGGAATTCACGCCCGTCCACAAAGGCAAAATCGGGGGGATCGCCGCTGAGCCACCGGGGAGCCATCTCATTGTTGATGTCCGCGCCCATTTGCTTGATCACGCGGACCTTCGGATGCTCCTTTACAAAGGTTTCTATTGCCTCATTCCAGAACTCCGCGCCGAAGCCGCCGACAAAAATCTGCAACTCCAGATCGCCTTTCAGCTCCTGGGCCGGCACGCTGCCGGAAGAAACGGTCTGCGCCGCGCCGCTCCCGGTTGACGCCGCCTCTCCGATGGGCTCACCGCAGGCAGTCAGGGACAATGCCGCCAATAATATGTATAAAATATGCCTGGAAATGAATCCGATCCCGTCATATTTCCCCATAGTCCCCCTCCAAAACATTTAGTGCGGAGCAGTAAAAAAACCGACGCTTGTATTTTAGCACACTTATTTCTTATTATCAAATCCCCCGGGATTTCCGGGCAAATCCTTCGAACCGAAGATACGAAAAAGCACAGTGACATGGCGATATGCCACACCACTGCGCCCGTATATTAAGCCCGCCTGTCCTGCGGTCAGCCCATTACGACCTCCACCTTGTGGGTCTTTCCGTCGTTGAAGATCGGCAGGATATTCCCGATGAATTCCTTGCCGTCAATGACCAGCTTTTTGACACCCTTGGACACGTGCTGCGGATTCTTTACTTCGATTTCAAAAACAGAGCCCCTGAAATGTCTTGTAAGGCGGAAGCCGTCCCAGGACTTCGGAATGCAGGGATCGATTGCAAGCCCCTGGTAGTCCGGCTTGATGCCCAGGATCCACTGGGAGATCGCCGCAAAATTCCAGGCGGCGGTTCCCGTCAGCCAGGAGTTCTTGGCCTCTCCATGCCGGCCGGCGTCCTTGCCCGCGATCATCTGCGAGTACACATAGGGTTCCATCCTGTGCACGTCGCTGATTTCTTCCCGGTAAGCCGGCGCGATCTTCGAATAGCATTCGAAGGCCTTGTCTCCCCTGCCCAGCACGGTTTCCGCAGCCATGATCCAGGGATTGTTGTGGCAGAAGATGCCGGCGTTTTCCTTGTATCCCGGCGGATAGGAGGACACTTCCCCCAGCTCCACATGGTATCTTGTATAGGCAGGGTTCAGGAGCACCATTCCATGCGGCGTATCCAGGCGCTCCCACGCAGAGTTCAGCGCCTTTTCCGCTTCGCCCGTTTCCAGCCCGATTGCCGCCATGACGCAGAAGCCCTGGGTTTCAATGAAGATCTTCCCTTCTTCGTTTTCCTTGCTTCCCACCTTGTTTCCGAAGTCGTCGTAGGCGCGCAGGAACCATTCGCCGTCATAGCCGTGCTTCAATACGGTGTTTTTCATATTGTGAATATGTTTCTTGGCTTTTTTCGCTTCATCATACTGGCCGATATTCTCGCAGATCTTGACGTATTCGTTTCCTATGAAGACGAACATTCCCGCTATCAGCACAGATTCCGCCACTTTGCCGTCCTTGCTGGTAGTGGTCTGGTAGGATTCGTCCGGCGTCGTGGAGAAGCAGTTGAGGTTCAGGCAGTCGTTCCAGTCCGCCCTTCCGATCAACGGCAGCCCGTGGGGTCCCAGGTTGTTTACGACATGATAGAAGGACCTGCGCAGATGCTCGAACAGGTTGGCGGCTTTGGAAGGATCGTTGTCGAACGGCACCTGTTCCTCCAGGATGTTGACATCCCCCGTTTCCTTGATGTACTGCGCGGTGGAAAGAATGAGCCACAGCGGGTCGTCGTTAAAGTTCCCCCCGATTTCATTGTTGCCCTTCTTCGTAAGAGGCTGGTACTGGTGGTATGCGCCGCCATCCTCCAACTGGGTGGCCGCCAGGTCCAGGATTCTTTCCTTCGCCCTCTCCGGCAGTTGATGCACAAAGCCGATGATATCCTGGTTGGAATCCCGGAAGCCCATGCCGCGGCCGATGCCGGATTCAAAGTAGGAGGCGCTCCTGGACATGTTGAAGGTGATCATGCACTGGTACTGGTTCCAGATATTGACCATGCGGTCCAGCTTTTCATCCCCGCTCCGGACGCTGTATTTGGACAGCAGGCCGGTCCAGTAGTCCTTCAATTCCCTATAAGCCTCCTCCACCTGCTCGACCGTGGAGAATTTTGCGATCATTTCCTTTGCCTTTTTCTTGTTGAGGATCCCGGGCGCATCCCATTTCTCACTTTCCTCATTCTCCGCATAGCCGAGCAGGAATACGAAATCCTTCTGCTCGCCGGCCTTCAGGGTGAGCTCGAAGCTGTGGGAGGCCACCGGCGACCAGCCGTCGGCGACGGAGTTGGCGGACTTGCCCGCCGCAACGGCCTTCGGCGCGTCGAACCCGTTGTACTGGCCCAGGAAGGAATTCCGGTCGGTATCGAAGCCGGTCACATCCGCATTGACGGAATAGAATGCATAATGGCTGCGCCTTTCCCTATACTCTGTTTTATGATAAATGGTATTGTTTTCGATTTCAATTTCGCCTGTGTTGAAGTTCCTCTGGAAATTGGTCATATCGTCGTAGGCATTCCAGAGACACCATTCAATGAAGGAAAACAGGGTGATCCTTTTGGTCTGGCTGCCGTTGTTCCGGAGGCTGACCTTCTGCACCTCTCCATTGAAGCTCTGGGGTACGAAAAAGAGCACCTCCGCGCCGATTCCGCCTCTTTCGCCGGAAATGCGCGTGTATCCGAGGCCGTGACGGCATTCGTAACGGTCCAGCGTTTTCTTGACGGGCGCCCAGCCGGGAGACCAAAAGTCGCCGCTTTCATCGCGTATGTAGAAATACCTTCCCCCATTGTCCACAGGAACATTGTTGTATCTGTACCGGGTAAGCCTCCTGAGTCTTGCGTCCTTATAGAAGCAGTACCCCCCTGCCGTATTGGAGATGAGGGAGAAGAAATCCTGCGTACCAGAATAGTTGATCCATGGACTCGGTGTTTCAGGGGTGGTGATGACATATTCCCTGTTGGCGTCATCAAAATAACCGTATTTCATACTAACCTCCAAATTTGCTTTTGGTTTTAACTGTAGAAGGGGTAGGAATAGCTCCTACCCCTGTACAGTATAACATGATTTTTTTGTTTGTGAAGGACTATTTGCCGTTTGTTGCACGCCATGCGTCATACTGCTTCTGCATTTCTGCGATGACAGTGTCCGCGCCGGAAGCCTTCAGTTCGTTATCCATCTTCTTGACGGTAGCGTCCACATCGGCGGCGCCGCAGAAGAGCTGCTTGTAGTATGTGCCTATAACGGTCTTGCAGGCGGACACCTCAGTCTCAACAGGAGTCTTGTCGAATACGAATCCAAGACTGTTTTCAACCGTACCGGCATTATTGTATTCCAAGAACTTTTCCCATTTCTGGGGATCTTCGTTGTCGAGGAGGAGATCCTTGAACTGGTCGCCGTATCTCCAGCCGGAACCGAGATTGAACTTGTCTTTGCCCTGCTGGGTCTGGGTGATCCTGCCGTCGGCGTTTACATTGTAGTGGGTTCCCTCAATACCATAGTTGAACATGTTCCTGAGAGTCTTGTCCGTATAAAGCATTTCGATGAACTTGTATGCCCTGTCCGCGTTCTTGGAAGCAGCCGGGATGGCCAACAGAGCGCCGGTGGTTTCCCTGTTCGACATAACGGGCTTCGTAATATCGACCTGCACCACGTCAAAGCCGAGGGTGGAAGTCATTTCCGCGTCTTTTCCAGGTTTCAGGGAAGATTCCATTGCGAAGTACTTGCCGGTCTTGAACTGTTCGGTGGTGTTTTCCATCGTAGCGGCATCCTTTGCTATGTAGCCCTTCTGGTAATAGTCGCGCATCTTCTTGTACATTGCGATCGTGTCAGCGTTGGTGAAGTGGTTTACAATCGTGTTGTCCCTGTTGTCGGGATACAGAGCGCCCGGTACGTCGTCGTCGCTGATGTTGTCCCAATCAAGGAAGTGCACAGGCGTATCCATTGCAACGGCCAGGAGAGGAGTCACTTCGGATTTGACCTTTTCAAAGTAGGGCTCCAGATCTTCCATCTTCGTAATGGATTTCACATCGATGCCGAGGCTGTCGACATACTTCTTCTGCAGCAGATAACCCCAGTTGTGAACCTTTTCCTTGTTGGTCGGTACGGCATAGTTTTTGCCGCCGATGGCCGAACCGTTGAGGAAGTCTTTTCCAAGGATTTCGGTGATTGCAGGATACTTGGCGAGGTAATCATTCAATGCCAGGAAATAGCCTGCGCCTGCGTTTACATAGTAGTTGGCGGCCCAGTTTGCTGTGAAGCAGACATCGAAGGGTTCACCGGAGGAAAGCATGGTGTTGATCTTCTGGGTGTAAGGATCGCCCCAGCCGTAAACTTGCAGGTTGATCTTCACATTGAGCTTGTCTTTCAGATACTCTTCCACTTTTGCCATAACCAGATCGGTGTCGTCTTCCTGCTTGTTGCCGACCAGGGTCACGGTCAGTTCCACCTTATCGGCCGGAACTTCGGATACCGCGGCTTCACTGGGTTCTGCCGCTCCCGTCGCCGTCACGGCAGCGTCTCCTGCCGCCGAGGATGCCTCTGCTGCGGTTTCTGTCTTTGTTCCGCAGCCTGTCATTGTGATTGAAAGTGCAAATACAATCACCAGAGCGAGACACAAGTACTTTTTCATACTGCGCATAGAAAAATACCTCCTAAAAATATAGTTTTTTTATGACACGCACGTTCCGGCGCAAAAACCAGAGCGATACGGGTTCATCCCTTTACTGCGCCGATGGTCAGACCCTTTACAAAATACTTCTGGAAGAAGGGGTACGCCAGGATGATGGGGCCGACCGAGATCACAGCGATAGCCATTCGTACGCTCTCGCTGGGCAAATCCGCCAGGATGTCGTTGATATTGGAAATCTGGTTGCTGCTGTTCAGCAAGTTCTGTACCGCGATCAGGGTCTGGTACATGAGGTACTGGATGTTGAAATTCTTGCTCTCATTGACGAAAACCAGCGGGAGATAATAATCGTTCCAGTAATTCAGCGTACAGAACAGGCCTATGGTTGCCAGGCCGGCCTTGCAAAGCGGCAGCACGATGACGAAGAAGGTCCTGAATTCCCCAGATCCGTCGATCCTGGCCGATTCGATGATGGATTCCGGGATCGTCGTCTTGTAGAAGGTCCTCATGATCATCATGAACCAGGTGTTCATCAGGTAGGGTACGATCATGATCCAGATTGTCTTTTTGATCGGGATCAGCTGGGTGTATACGATATACCAGGGAACCAGGCCTCCGCCGAATATCATGGTAAAGAAGGCAAAGAAGGCAAACTGGTTCTTATACTTGAAATTGCTGCGGGACAACGGATAGGCGTACAAGCAGATGACCAGCATGCTCAGGAACGTACCGACGACGGTGACGAAGATCGATACGGCGTAGGCCCTCCAGATGGCGTCTCCTGCCGTCAGCAGATAATCGTAGGCTTTGCCGCTGAACACCTCCGGTATGAACGAGTATCCGTTTTTCAAGATCGTCCTTTCGTCCGTTACCGAAATGGCTATTACCAGCAGCAGCGGCGCCACGCTGATAATCACGCAGGCCAGGAACATCAGGTTCAGCAGAGTATTGGCGGGAACGCCTATTTCATTTTGTCTTCTTGCTCTTCTAAAAAAATTGTTTGCCATAGAATCCTCCTTAAAACAGCGCGCTGTCCTTGTCTATTTTCCTTACGATCAGATTGGCCGTAAAAACGGTGATACAGCCGACTACCGCCTGATAGGTGCCTGCGGCTGAAGCCATTCCGATATTGTTCGAATTTCTCAGCGCCGAGTAGACGTAAGTGTCGATAACCATTGTCGTGGACTGCAGCGTGCCGCTGTTTCTGGGGACATTGTAAAACAGACCGAAATCCGCATTGAAGATTCTTCCTACGGCCAGCAGGGTGAGAATGATCATGAGGGTTTGCAGCAGCGGGAGGGTTATATGCTTGATCTGCTGCCATTTTGTCGCGCCGTCTATGGAGGCCGCTTCGTAGTATTCCGGATCGATGCCCGTTATGGCCGCCAGGTAGACAACCACATTGTACCCCGTGTATTTCCACAGTTGGAAGAAAACCAGGATGAACGGCCAGTATTTGGCTTCGTTGTACCATTCGACCGGAGCAATGCCAAAGGGAGCCAGGATGCTCTTGTTGATGAATCCGGTCTCGATGCTGAGGAAGGAATAGGCAAGGTAGCTGACGACGATCCATGAGAGGAAGTAGGGCAGGAATATGCTGCTCTGGTAGAACTTCGAAAGATTTTTCCCCCTGATTTCACTCAGCGCGATTGCGAAGAATACCGATACGACGAGTCCGAGGGCAATGAACACCGCATTGTAGAGCAGGGTGTTCCGCGTCATTTGAAACGCATAGGGCGTTTTTGTGAAGAACTCAAAATTCTTAAAACCGACCCATTCGCTTCTGATCACGCTTTCAAAAAAATTGCCGAAAAAGCGGTATCTTTTGAATGCAATGACGATACCAAACATGGGGATGTAATTGTTGATGAGGAGGAGGATTACCCCCGGGGTCAGCATTGCAAACAACGGCCAGTTTGTTTTCAACTGGTACAGCAACCCATAATTTTTCCTCTTTACCACGGTCGTGCTTGATACTGGAGCAAGATCCATTGCTTTATCACACCTTTAAATTTATTGATTTCCCGGGCCATGACAGTTACCGGCAGACAGAACGATTTTCTTACCTTTATGTTACAGAATTCGGGATGCCGGATGAATAGAATGTCTTGCATAATTGTGCATATACTTGCCAAATCTCTTGTGCAAAATTGTGCAACAATTTTTTATAAGAGAACAGGGGTAGGAAAACTCCTACCCCTGTTCTCTTTCTTATTGAATGGACGGGATGCTGCTATTTTAGTATTTGATGCCGTTCTTGTCGCAGAACGCATCGTACTGGGACTGCATTTCCTTGAGAACCTTTTCGACGCCGGATGCGTTGAGCTCGTCGGTCAGCTTCTTGACGGTCGCGTCCACATCGGCCGCGCCGCAGTACAGCTGCTTGTAATAGGTTCCGACAACGGTCTTGCAGGCGGATACTTCGGTTTCCACAGCAGTCTTGTCAAATACGAAGCCAAGGCTCTTCATCGCAACGCCGGACTTGTTGTAGTCCATGAACTTCTGCCACTTCAGCGGATCTTCGTTATCCAGGAGCAGGTCCTTGAACTGATCGCCATATCTCCAGCCGGAGCCCAGGTTGAATTTGTTCTTTCCTGCGTCGGTCTGCGTAATTCTGCCGTCTTCGTTGACTTTGTAATGTGTTCCTTCAATACCGTAGTTGAACATATTCCGGAGAACCTTGTCCGTGTAAAGCATTTCAATGAAACGGAATGCGATTTCGGGATTCTTGGAAGCCGCCGGGATGGCCAGCAGAGCGCCGGTGGTTTCACGGTTGGACATTGCCGGCTTGGTGAGGTCAACCTGTACTACGTCGAAGCCGAGGGTAGCTGTCATTTCAGCATCTTTGCCGGGCTTCAGGGAAGATTCCATCGCAAAGTACTTGCCGGTCTTGAATTGCTCGGTGGTATTTTCCATCGTAGCGGCATCCTTCGCGATATAGCCTTTTTCATAGTATGCGCGGAGCTTCTTGTACATGGCGACCTGTTCCGGAGCGATAAACTGGTTGACAATCGTGCCGCTCTTGTTGTTCGGATTCAAAGCGCCCGGTACGTCGTCGTCACTGATGTTGTCCCAATCGAGGAAGTGCAGCGGCGTATCCATTGCAACGGCCAGGAGAGGAGTGACTCCGCTTTCGCCCTTCTGGATCTTTTCGAACCAGGGATCCAGGTCTTCCATCTTCTTAAGCTTTGTAATGTCGATCTTATACTTGTCAACCAGGTCCTTCTTCAGGAGGTAGCCCCAGTTGTGGACCTTTTCCTTGTTGGTCGGAACTGCGTAGTTGACTCCGTCGACTGCAGAAGCATTCTGGAAGTCTTTGCCCAGTATCTGGGTAATAGCCGGATATTTCTTGAGATAATCATTCAACGGGAGGAAGTAGCCGGAAGCGGCGTTTGTATAATAGTTGGCCGCCCAGTTTGCCGTGAAGCACACATCGAAGGGTTCACCCGCTGCAAGCATGGTGTTGATCTTCTGCGTGTACGGATCGCCCCAGCCATAAACCTGAAGGTCGATCTTGACATTCAGCTTGTCTTTCAGGTACGCTTCCACCTTTTTCATGACGAGGGGAGTGTCGGTTTCCTGTTTGTTGCCGACCAGTGTGAAGGTCAGGGTTGTCTGTTTCTTGGGAATAGCATACTTGACAACCGTTACTTCACATTTTGCAATCACTTTGCTGTTGGAAGTACTGGTTACCGTGATGATCGTTTTGCCGGAATTTACCGCCTTGATAACGCCCTTTGTGCTTACCGACGCAACATTCTTGTTGGCGGTAGAGTATTTAAGGAGCTTCTGGGTGGTGTTCGTAGGCGAGAAGTAAACCTTTAAAGTGTAGGTTGCGCCCGCATTCAGAGTGATGCTGCTGTTGTCAAGCGTTATTCCCTTGACCGGGACCGCAGCGATTGCCGAGGCGGAGATGCCGATGGACAGGACGAGCGCCAGACAAAGAACGATGGAGAGTACCTTTTTCATAAACAGCCTCCTATCAAATAATATAAGTGAAAAATAATATCACTGATAAGATATTATTAGAAATGACAGGAAGGAAAAATAGAAAGGTTTGCCTCTTTGTGCATATCCTTGCCATCGTGAAAGACAAAAAAATACAACAAAATTATCCACTCAAAAAGAACCGGAAAATTAGTTCCGGTTCTTCCTGCATTATTGCTCTCTATATTCGGTGGGCGTCACGCCGACGTATTTCTTGAAAAGCCTGGAGAAGTAATGGGCATCGGGTATCCCTACCTTTTCCGCGACCTCGTAGGTCTTGAAACGAACATCCTTGAGCATTTCCTTTGCTTTCTCGATCCGGATCTCGTTCAGGCAGTCCACAAAATTTTTACCCATTTCCCTTTTGAACATTCTACTTATATAATAGGTACTTACATAGGTATGCTCGGCAACCTCGTTCAACGTGATCTGTTCATTATAATGCTGCTGCAGGTATTCCATCGCTTTGCGCAGGATCAGCTTTATGCTCTTGTTGTTGTAGCTGTTCACTTTGCTGGCCACGCTCCTTGCGGCCTCCTCCAGGATCGTGTTGAGCTCGTCCGCATTCGAGCACTTTTCAATGAGCCCATACAGCCCGCTCAGTTCCCTGTATTCCACCTTCTTGTCGTTCTCGGCCGACGGCAGCGACATCCGGATATTGTTGACGGCGGAAATCGTATTCCAGAAAAAGTCCTTGATGTATTCCCTGGCCGAAGGGTCCGTCCCCTTGACATAGCTGAAGATGTCGTTCAGGCGGTCGCCGACGGAAGGCAGGTTTCCCGATTTGACGCCTTCCAGCAGGGCCTTTTGGAGCTTTTCCAGCAGGGAGTGATCGTCATACTTGAAGAAGGTATTGACGTCGCTGTGGAAAATGATGGAGTTGTTGCCCAGGTAGAATTTATGCTCGAGGGCTTCCCTGCATTCCTTGAATTTGGCCGGCAGCTGGCTGAGCTCGGCGCCTTCGGAGCTCACGGCGATGGTTACCGTAAAGCCGAAGCAATTGCGGATGATGTCCTGGAGGTAGGAGCACTTTTTATCCACCAGCTCCGTAACGGCTCCGTTTTTATCCGGCGGGATGATCAGAAACGCGATGCCCATATTGTTCAGCGTAATGCTGGTTACCTTGAAGTTCTCGGAAAACACCTCGCTGAAGGTATTGATGATACCGAACTGATAAAGGTGCCGGTCATACTGTGAAATTTCCTTGCCTTCGCTGTCCTCCGCATCATTCTGGACGATCAGCATGTAATACTCGTCCGCCTTGATATCGAAGAGCTCCAGCTTCCCGGATATATCCTCTTCATTGGTATTGATCTCATAGATCACGTCATAAAGGAACTTCTCCCGCAATACAGGGATATTCTGCTCGAACAGGACCTGAAGCTTTACAAATTCCTCCGACCGGTCGCACTGGAATTTCAATTCCTTTACCGCTCTGGATATAACGGCGGTCAGCTCTTCGATCTTGGAGGGCTTGAGCAGAAAATCGAAGGCGCCCAGCTTCAGAGACTCATGGACATATTCGAAATCGCGGTGGCCGGTGAGGACGATGATCTTGCAATTGGGCACAACGCTTTTTATCTCGCGCACCATGGTCAGGCCGTCCACTTCAGGCATCTTGATATCGGTAATAATAATGTCGGGCAGGAGCCTGCGGATCAGTTCGCTGCCTTCAAGGCCGTCCTGCGCTTCCCCGACGACTTCGCACCCGAAATTCTTCCAGTTGATGATATTCTTCAAGCCCTTCCTTATAATAGGCTCGTCATCGATTATCAGTACCTTGAACATAGAAGCCCTCCCTGCCCGTATTCACTTCGCACGGAATTGTCACAACCGCTCTTGTATAGCTGCCTTCCTCACTCTCGATGGACAGGCCGTAATTTTCCCCGTAAAACAGCTTGATTCTCCGGTTCACGTTTTCAATGCCGATGCTCCTTCTTTTCTTTTCGCCAAGTTTCTTGAAATAGGTGTCGTTGTCCATGGAAAGCCTGTCATTGAGCTGTTCCAGTTCCTCGCGTTCCATGCCGGCGCCGTTGTCCTCGACTTCGATGAAAACGTTGTCTTCCTTTTTATAGGCATTCAGCTTTATGACCCCTTTGCCGCGGGTCCTTTCAATGCCGTGGTATACGGCGTTTTCAATCAGCGGCTGGATCAGCAGCCTTGGAATTTTAATGTTCTCGATCTCTTCCCGCACATCCTTGACCAATTCGATCCGGTCGCCGAATCTTCTCTTCTGCAAAGCGATATATTTGTCCGCATAGGTAAATTCTTCCGATACGGAAATCAGCCGGTCATCCCTGCCGATGCTCGCTTCCATCAGGTCGGACAGGTCGGAAACCGTACTGCTGATTTCCGGTACGTTGTTGAGCTGGGCCATCCAGTTGATGGCCTCCAGGGTGTTGAACAGGAAATGGGGATTGATCTGCGACTGCAGGGCTTTCAGCTCGGCCTCCTTGCGGGTCAGCTGCTCCCGGTACACCCAGTTGACAAGATGGTGGATTTCGCCGGACATCTCATTGAAGGTCTTGTTCAGGAAGCCCAATTCGTCCTCCCGGTCAACCTGCACATAAACATTGCCTTCGCCGGCCTGTACCTTTTTCATTCCTTTGACCAGCCTGTTGATGGGGTTGACGATATCCACCGCGATAATGGTCGTAATTACCGAAAGGAGCAGTATACTCGCAAAGCACAGCATAATAATGTTGCGGCGCAGCGAATACGCGTCCTTGTAAAGCTCGTTCAGGCCCACATAGGCGACGATCTTCCATCCCGTGTTTTTCAGCGTCCTGTAGGAAACGAACACCTCGTTTTCCTTATCGATTTTATCGCCTGCTTCCCCGCTTATGCTCTTGGACAGGACTCTCGACAGGGTGGCGGAATCGTTGCTGCCCCTGCTGACGATCAATTCGTTGTTGGACGACAAGATGACAATGTTCTCCAGATTTCCTGTAAGGCCCTTATACACCCCATCCAGTACTTCCTTTTTTATTTGGATCGCCATCAGGCCCAGTTCTCTAAAATGATCCAGATCTTTGATCTGCCGGATCAGATAAATATCCTTCACCTTCCCGCCTTCCGACTCCAGGTACAGCACCGGCTTGCCGTCATAGCGCCTGGCCTTCTCGGCCATCGCCTCATAGGGCAGGCTTCCCTTGGATTTTGCTTCCTTTGTATTGTCGTTTCCGTAGAAAATCTTGCCGCTTTTTGCATAAATGCTAATGGCGCGGATCTCATTCCGGGAAATGACCACCATGTTCAGATGGCCGTTTGCCGCGTTTTCCAGTTCATACTCCTGCAGTGGATTGGCCGTGTCCTGCCGGTATTCCAGGGCATCGTAAATCTTGCTTTCATACAGGAGGTCCTGGGAAATCTCGGTCAGATTATCGATATAATCGTTCAGCCTCAGCTGGATCATTTTCAGGATATCCGTCGAATAGGCCGTCGATTTTTCCATGATGATGCTTTCCGAGTTCTTATAGCTCAAGTAGCCGACAAGCACCAGCGGTATGAGGATCTGAACGTATATGACCAGCACCAGTTTTCTTCTGATGGGCAGGTTCCGATAAAGTTTAAGCAGTCCTAATGAATGCTTCATTCCTTTGCCCCCATATGATCGTAAAATTACGGGATGATCCCATTGCGGATCGCATTCTCCCAGACGGTTTCCGCGCTGGTCTTGCCAAGCAGGAAATAGACAAGCTGCCCGGCGATATCATCCTCCCAGGAGGTCCTGTCCACAAAGGAATCGGCAGGCCCCACCAGCTGCTTCGCTTCCTCCAGCATCCTTTTTCCCTTCACGGTCAGGCTCCGGTATTGGATATTGTAGCTGTCGATATTCACGTTGCTGATCATCCCTGTTTCCGACGCCAGCTTCGCTGCCGCCGCCGGTGACGTAAGATGCTTCAACAGTTTTACGGAAGCCTCCTTCCGGACCGGATCCTTTTCCGCCTCCGTGCTCATATGAAAGGAACCGCCGCCAAGTCCGTAGACCATCGTTCCTTCCGATCCCTTGATATTTTTCATATAGGGAACCGGTATAATATCCACCGTGTCGTCGTCCGCGGCGAAATTGCCGATGAACCAGGAGCCCTGCATGATCATCGCCGCCTTTTTCTGCTGGAACAGGACATTTCGTTCATTGCTGGTCATCGTCAGGCATTCCTTGGGAAACGCGCCCATATCGTACAAGTCCTTGACATACTGCAGGGCTGTGATATAGCACTGCTTGACCTTGCCGTTTTCGAAGGGATATTCCGTATCGTTCTTGCCGCCGATAATCGCCACCAGGTTCTGGTACAAATAGGTGCCTTCGCTGTACGTATTAAATGCAATGGGGTCGATCCCATGCTCCTGGAATTTTATCACCGCATATTTCAAGTCGCTATAGTCCTTTGGAATGGGAATGTTGTACTTTTCAAACAAATCCTTGTTGACAAACATGCACTCGAAGATCACTTCCAGCGGAAGGCCGTAGATCCTGGCGTTCATTGTGGTGTAGTCCCACATGTCCGGGTTGAAGCTTCTTTTCCATTCCAGGTCTTCCGATAAAAGATCCGTCAGATCCGCCACCTTCCCTGCCTTCACCAGAGCATTGATATCGGATCCCGGCCATAGGCCGAATACGTCCGGATCATTTCCCGAGGCAAAATCCGTTTTCAGTTTTGTCAGAAAATCTTCCCCATATACGGATTCATTTGCTACGGTAATCTCCGGATTGTTCTTTTCAAACTGGCTCAGGATATCCTTCAGGGTCTCTGCCTTGCTGTCCACGCCGCCCCAACTGCTTATAAGCCGGAGTACGGTCCGGGAATCCTCGGCGTCGTCTGCCGTGCTTTCAGCGGATACCTTCTTTTCAATAGCACCGGTGCAGGCGGCCGACATGCACAATATGGCCAAAATGAGCAGAACAGAAGCGGCAATTCTAAATATACGCACCTTTTTGACTCCTTGAGGTTAATTTGCACTATTCAGGGATCGTTAAAAGAGAACTTTTAGCCGACCCTTAAATTATATAACAACCGACAAAAAAAGAAAACCGGTTCTGTCCGGTTTTCCAGCATTTTATGTCAATTCTTGTAACCGATCCTTATTGGAACACTATGGTCCCGTCAACCGCGTCCACCGTTATACTGCAGCCGGGCTGGAAGCGTCCCAGGAAGAACTGTTCCGTCATTTCATCCTCGATATGCTTCTGGATCATCCTTCTAAGCGGTCTTGCACCGTACTTCTGATCGTATCCCTTTTCCAGGATAAAATCATGGGCCGCCTCGGTGAAGCTGACCGAAATGCCCTTCTGCGCCGCTTCGGAACGAACCTCTTCAAACATCAGCGCCACGATCTGCCGGAGCTCCTCCCGCTTCAATTCCGTGAAGACGATGATTTCATCCAGCCTGTTCAAAAACTCGGGCCGGAAGGTTTCCTTCAGCACGTCCTTCACCCTGGTCTCCAGCGCCCTGTACCCGTCGTTGGCAAATCCGATCCCGTTGGACTTGAGCGTTGTCCCGGCGTTCGACGTCATGACGATGATCGTGTTTTCGAAGTTGACCACGCGTCCGTGGCTGTCCGTCAGCCTGCCGTCTTCCAGTATCTGAAGGAGCATGTTGAAGACGTCGGGATGCGCTTTTTCGATTTCGTCCATCAATATGACGGAGAACGGCTTTCTTCTCACCTTTTCCGTCAGCTGGCCGCCGTCGTCGTATCCCACGTAGCCCGGCGGGGAGCCGATCAGCTTGGATACGGTATGCTTTTCCATGTATTCGGACATGTCCAGCCGGATAAGGGCTTCCTCCGTCTCGAAAAGCTCGACCGCCAGCGCCCTCACCAGTTCCGTCTTGCCGACGCCGGTGGGACCGACAAAGATAAAGGACGTGGGCTTCTTTTTCTTCCGGAAGCCTGCCCTGTTCCTGCGTATGGCTTTAGCAATGCTCCTTACGGCTTCATCCTGGCCGATCACTCTCTTGTGGAGCCTTTCTTCCAGGTTCATCAGCTTGACGGCTTCGATCTCCGTCAGCTTCTGCACCGGAATCTTCGTCCAGATTTCCACGACATAGGCGATATCGTCCACCGTCAGCACGTCTTCCTTGTTGCGTTCCTCAAACTCCTTGATGTTCTGGAGAAGCTTGCATTCATGCACCTTGAGGTCCGCTGCCTTCTGGTAGTCCTCTATGGAATCCGCCGAAATGGCGAACTCCTTTTCCTCCTGTACCTTTCTGAGTTCCTCTTTCATTGCTTCCAGCTCAACCAGGACGGTATTCCTCAGATTCGCCCTCGAGCCGGCTTCATCGATGACGTCGATGGCCTTATCGGGCAGGAACCTGTCGGTAATATACCTCTCCGACAGCCGGACGGCGGATTCAATGACCTCGTCGGAGATTTTGACCCTGTGGTATTTCTCATAGTAGTCCCGGATACCTTTCAGAATCTCGATGGACTCTTCCACCGAAGGCTCGTCAACGATAACCGGCTGGAACCGCCGCTCCAGCGCAGAATCCTTTTCTATATGCTTGCGGTATTCGTTCAAGGTCGTCGCGCCGATTACCTGGATCTCTCCCTTGGCAAGGGCGGGCTTGAGGATGTTTGCCGCATTCATGGCGCCTTCGGCTTCTCCGGCCCCCATGATATTGTGCAGTTCGTCAATGACAAGAATCACATTGCCCAGGGCCTTCGCCTCTTCGATGATCCCCTTCATGCGGCTTTCAAACTGTCCCCTGAACTGGGTGCCTGCTACAATTCCCGTCATATCCAGCAGATAGATTTCCATATTGAACAGCTTGGCCGGAACCTGGCGTTTTGCAATTCTCACCGCCAGTCCTTCCGCGATAGCCGTTTTGCCGACGCCGGGCTCGCCCACGAGTACGGGATTGTTCTTGCTTCTCCTGTTCAGGATCTGAATCACCCTATCGATTTCCTTGCTTCGGCCGATCACCCGGTCGATCTTGTCCTCCCGGGCCATATCCGTCAGGTTTGTCCCATACATGTCAAGATACTTCTTTTTCTTAAGGCTCTTCTTTTCCTGGGTTTTCGTCCGGGTGCCGTTTTTGTTGTCCTTGTCGTCGAAGCTGTCCCTCTGGTTGTCGCCGATCTCGCCGTGCTCCTCATTTTTGGGGAATGCGCGGTTGATAAAATTAAAAATGGGGTTGCCCTTGCCGCCGTTGGCCGGTCCATTCCCCGAAGGTTCCATATTTCCCAGATCCATATCGATATTGTCAAACAGGTTGCCCATTTGCTTGTTCAAATTATCAATATCTTCCTCGGACATGCCGGTTTGTTCAATCAATTGGTTGACAGGCTGGATACCCTGCTTTTTCGCACAGGATAAACAAAGCCCTTCCTGGTTCTGCTTGCCATCGATAAATTTGGTTACGAAAACTACTGCATAATTTTCCTTGCAAATCGAGCACATCATCACAGTCAATCAACTCCTTTCGCTGCTGCATTCCTCTATATCGCAATCAGGGCTGCATCCGGTGCAGGGAGCACCCCTCTCCTATTATACGCGTGTCCTTCCCGATATGTTTATTTCCGTTTGCAGTTAAAGTATTTAAATCAGTATAACACAGTTTATGGCCCCGGGTCTACTTGAAAAGCAGGCCTATATTGCCCGTAAAACCGCGTCTGCCATCATATAAAAAGAAAAAACTCTTCACAGGTCGTGTAGAGTTTTGTTGGTAGCCCTATAAAAAGGATGCTCTGTTTCGGTTTCATTATGAGTTTTTCATAATGACGCTTTCTATCGCGTTGGCCACATCTTCACAAGCATCACAGCATTTTTCAAGATAGTGGAAGGTCGTATCCCAGCCGGCTACTTCCTTGTGGTCCTGGCAATTTACATACAGCTCTCTTGTCGCCGTGGTATAAAGCCTGTCCCCTTCTTCCTCCAGATGATTGATCTCAACGATCAGATCATGCAGGACCTGGGATTTTCTGAAGTTGTGGAATTCGCTCAATGCGATTTTCATGGAGTTGCAGCATTTTACGATGATTTCCGACATTTTGAAGGCCTGCTCGCGGATCGTACGGATATTGAACATATACATGCGCATCAGGACATCTTCGATCGTATCGGTAACCTGATCGATGGAATTCAGCATGACCATGATATCCTCCCGCTCGATCGGCGTGATGAACTCCCTGGAAAGCTTCTTGACAATGGCATGTCTTGCCACGTCGCCCGCATGCTCGATGGCGTGCATTTCCTCCATCTTTTTTTCCAGTTCGTCGGCATTGTAGTTGTTCATGATCTGATTCAGCAGATCCGCCGCCTTGCAGGAATACTCCACCAAATCCACAAAGCTGTCAAAGTAATTCATATCTTTTTTGAGTGCCATAATCCATTCCTTCCTCATCCATAAAAATTGCAGCCGATTCCTCTATTTTCAGGGGGTCGTCAGAACAGTCTCATAAACAGCCATGCCATCAGGTAGCCGATCAATCCGCAGCCCGGGAATGTCAGGACCCAGGCGAAGAGCATTTCCTTGACCACACCCCAGTTTACCGAGGTGATGCGCTTTGCCGCGCCAACGCCCATGATTGCCGTCGTCTTGGTGTGGGTCGTGCTGACGGGCAGTCCGAAGACCGAAGCGGTGAAAAGGCACACGATGCCGGCCAGATCTGCAGAAAACCCTTGATATTTTTCCAGTTTGACCATGTCCATCCCTACCGCCTTGATGATGCGGTAGCCGCCTATCGAAGTGCCGAGGGCCATGACTGCGGAACAAAGCACGATCAGCCAGATCGGTATGGTGAATTCCGTTACTCCGACTTGTCCCTTGGCCAGAAACATGCCGAGCATGAAAACGCCCATGAACTTCTGCCCGTCCTGTGCGCCGTGCATGAAGGCCATGCCCGCGCCGCCGGCAATCTGTGCGTTTTTGAATACATGGTAGGTGGTCTTGCGGTTAAGACCCTTAAAGATTTTTTCAATGGATCTTACAATAATCCAGCCGGTTATAAAGCCCATTCCCAGGGAAAGAACCAATCCGTAAATAACCTTGATCCATTCATCCCAGTTGATCCCTCCGATGCCGCCCTGAAGCGCGATAGCCGCTCCGGAAACGCCTGCGATCAGCGCGTGGCTTTCACTGGTCGGAATTCCAAACCACCATGCCACAGTAGCCCAGAGCACGATTGCGAAAAGGGCCGCGCACAAAGCGGTCAGCGCTTCGCCGGATTTACCGCCGAAATCCACCATGTTGTAAATCGTCTGCGCCACTTTCGCGTTAATTACTGTCATTACCAGGACACCTAGAAAATTGAAGACTGCCGCCATCAGAATTGCCACGCGGGGATTCATGGAACGGGTGGATATGCAGGTTGCGATAGCGTTGGGCGCGTCCGTCCATCCATTTACCAGTACAACTGCCAATGTTAAAACGGTCGTGATCATCAATGCAGGATTCGAGACAAGCTGATTTAAAAAATCGACTAAAGTTACTGACATTCTCCATCCACTTTCCTGTAAATTTTCTTAAGCAAGGAGTAAGCATTCCGCATCAAACGTTCTTAGCATATCATTATTTTTTCAAACGTACAATAGTCATACCTTATCAATTAACATCGAATTAACATGAAATTTGCAACAAATTATACAACGTTCTTTTTGCCCGTTCTGCATTCAATTTTATCCTAAAAACATGAACCTATGTAAGGCAAAACATTATTGTAACCGATTGGAGGCGTCAAGAATATATTTATAGTAGCTACTAAGCTTGAGCTTAAGCTGGGAAATAGGAGGTGTTATAAATGGCAGAGAGAGGTTTCCTCGGCGGTGTCTTTAACGATAATTGCGCCATTTTGTTTTTCATTCTGGTTTTCCTGCTCCTGTTTGTGAGCCCGTATGGCTACGGATTTGCCGATCCCAAATAACGTACGGACGCAGTGGGAAGCACCTTGAATAGAAGCCCGGGGATTCCGGGCTTTTATTCAGGTTTTTTTGTTTTTTGCTGTTTTAGAATTTTTTAAGGCTGCTTCAGGACTCTTTTAAGACTGCTTCAGAATCTTCTTAAGGAAATACCCTGTGTAGGACTGCTCCGCAACGGCAATCTTTTCGGGCGTTCCGCTTGCGACGATATAGCCGCCCTTCCCGCCGCCGTCCGGCCCGAGATCGATGATATGGTCGGCGGTTTTGATGACGTCCAGGTTGTGTTCGATCACAACGACGGAATTTCCCGCATCCACCAGCCGGTGCAGAATATTGACAAGCCGGTGGACATCGGCCACATGAAGACCCGTCGTAGGCTCGTCCAGGATATAAAGCGTCCTGCCCGTCGCCCGTTTGGACAGCTCCGTCGCCAGCTTGATCCGCTGGGCTTCGCCGCCCGACAGCGTTGTGGAAGGTTGTCCCACCTTTATATAGCCCAGTCCCACGTCATAAAGCGTCTCCAGCTTTTTCTGTATCCGTGGGATGTTTTTAAAGAATTCCAGGGCATCCTCCACCGTCATGTCAAGAACATCGGAGATGCTCTTCCCCTTGTATTTCACCTCGAGGGTCTCCCTGTTGTAGCGTTTGCCCTTGCAAACCTCGCACGGGACATAGACATCCGGCAGGAAATGCATCTCGATTTTTATGATTCCGTCCCCACTGCAGGCTTCACACCGGCCGCCCTTTACATTGAAGCTGAAACGGCCGGATTTGTAGCCTCTCATCTTGGATTCGGTGGTGTTGGTGTACACCTCCCGGATCAGGTCGAACATGCCCGTATAGGTGGCCGGATTCGACCGCGGCGACCGGCCGATGGGCGACTGGTCGATGTCGATCACCTTGTCCAGGTGCTCGATCCCGTTGATATAATCGTGTTCCCCCGCTCTTGTCCTGGCATTGTTCAGGTCCGCCGCAAGCCTTTTATACAGTATTTCATTTACAAGCGAGCTTTTGCCCGATCCGGAAACCCCCGTCACCGCCGTGAACACGCCCAGCGGGATATCGACGCTGATGTTTTTCAGGTTGTTCTCCCGGGCGCCGACGATCTTGATCCACTTGCCGTTGGGCTTCCGCCTTTTTTCAGGCACCTCGATCCTTTTCTTCCCGCTCAGGTAAAGTCCGGTCTGGGACTCCTCGCAGCGCATGATGTCGTCAATGGACCCTTCGGCAACGACATATCCGCCATGAATGCCGGGTCCCGGCCCCATATCGATAATGTGGTCGGCCGCGTACATCGTGTCCTCGTCATGCTCGACAACGATCAGGGTATTTCCCAGATCCCTGAGGTGCGCCAGGGTCTTCAGCAGCCTGTCGTTATCGCGCTGGTGCAGGCCGATGCTGGGCTCGTCCAATATATACAGGACGCCCATCAGCCCAGAGCCGATCTGGGTGGCAAGCCGTATGCGCTGGGCTTCCCCGCCGGACAGGGTGCCCGCGGACCGGGACAGGGTCAGGTAATCCAGGCCCACATCGACAAGAAACCCTACCCGGGCGTTGATCTCCTTCAGGATCTGGTGGGCGATCAATCGATCCCGCTCTGAAAGCTCCAGCCGGCTGAAGAAGTGCTTGATTTCATCCACCGGCATGGCGGTCATCTGGGCAATATTGAGATTGCCCACCGTTACGGCAAGGCTTTCCTTTTTCAGCCGGTTTCCCTTGCAGTCCGGGCAGGGATTGCTGCTCATGAATTCCTCATAATACTGCTTCATCCCGTCGGACTGGGTTTCCTTGTAGCGGCGTTCCATGCTGCTGATCACGCCTTCAAAAGCGGACATGAAGGTGCCGCTCCCGTATTCTTTCTCATAGGCGATTTTGATCTTTTCACCTTTTGTACCGTAAAGAATGATATCGACGATATGGGACGGCAGCTTGTTTATCGGGGTGGAAAGACTGAACCCGTAATGCTTGGCCAGAGCATTCATGTGCATCCTGGCATAGCTGTCCTCATTTTCAAAGTTCCAGCCGCCCGCCTTGATCGCGCCCTCTTCGACGGACTTCGTCCGGTCCGGCAGGATCAGGTCGGGATCCATCTTGAGCAGCGTTCCCAACCCGCTGCAGGTAGGACACGCGCCGAAGGGGTTGTTGAAGGAAAACATCCGTGGCGTGAGCTCCTCAATGCTGATGCCGCAATCGCTGCAGGCAAAATTCTGGCTGAACAGCATTTCCCCGCCCTCGCCGGTATCCACGAGCAGAATGCCGCTGCTCAGGTGCAGAGCGGTCTCGGTGGAATCGGCAAGCCGTTTTGTGATGTCCGGCCGGACGATCAACCGGTCTACGACAATTTCGATGGTATGCTTCTTGTTTTTATCCAGGGTGACTGCTTCATTGACATCATAGATGACCCCGTCCACCCGGATACGGACATAGCCGTTCTTGCGCGCGTCCTCGATCAGCTTGTGGTACTCGCCTTTCCTGCCCCGGACCACAGGAGCCAGCAACTGGATCCGCGTGCCTTCCTCCAGCCCCATGATCGCGTCCACCATCTGATCCACCGTCTGCTGCGTGATCTCCTTGCCGCAGGTGGGGCAGTGTGGGACCCCAATTCGGGCATAAAGCAGCCTCAAATAATCGTATATTTCCGTTACCGTGCCCACCGTAGACCTGGGATTGCGGCTGGTGGTCTTCTGGTCGATGGATATGGCCGGAGAAAGACCGTCTATATAATCGATGTCGGGCTTTTCCATCTGCCCGAGGAATTGCCTGGCGTAAGCCGAAAGGGATTCCACATAGCGTCTCTGGCCTTCCGCGTAGATCGTGTCGAACGCGAGGGAGGATTTCCCCGAGCCGCTCAGCCCCGTAATGACGACAAATTTGTCCCTCGGGATCTCTATGTCTATGTTTTTCAGGTTATGTTCCCTGGCGCCCTTGATAAATATGCTGTTTTTGCTCATCCTTTACACCTGTTTCATATTGATAGAATCAGCGGATTTTTTACTCTGAATTCGCCTCTCCTATTATATCAAAACAAATGCAAAATGCAAACGTTTGTTCGATAATTTTATAAAATTGTACTGGGACCTGGGCAATGAATAAAGTCAACTAGCACAACAGCTAAGTTACATATGCCTGCCGATGACCTCCGCAAGCACCTTTATCCCCTCGCAAATCCGGTTCTCCGGCATGTTGGAGAAATTCAGCCTCATGGTATTCCTGCCGCCTCCGTTCGGGAAAAAGGAATCTCCCGGCACAAAAGCCACATTGTAGTCCAGGCATTCCTCCAGAAGCTTCCTTGTGTCAATCCCTCCGGGCAGCTCGACCCATGTGAAGAGCCCTCCTTCCGGGCGGGTGAACCTGCATTCCCCGGGGAGTTCCGCCGACAAAGCCTCCTGCATCGCATCCCTCCTGCTTTTGTAGACCTTCCGGATTCTTTCAATATCCTGGTCAAGGTCGTACGTATCCATATACATGGAAATATTGCGCTGGGTAATGCCTGCGGAGTGCAAATCCGCCCCCTGCTTTACCAGGATGTACTTTTCAAGGACGCGTTCGCCGGCGGCCACCCAGCCGATCCTCATTCCCGGGCAGAATACCTTCGAAAAGGTTCCGAGATAAATGACAACGCCTTCCGTGTCCAGCGAAGCCAGGGAAGGCATTGTTTCGCCTTCGAACCGTAGCTCGCTGTACGGAGCGTCCTCCAATACGGGTATGTTCCTCCCCTTCAGCAGCTTCATAAAGCCCTGCCGTCTTTCAAGAGACCAGGACCTGCCGCTGGGATTCTGGAAATCCGGGATGGTATAAATCAATTTGATATTCTCCACGGTATCCAGGATGTTCTCCAGTTTGTCGAGCAGCATTCCGTCATTGTCCGTGGGAACCTCCAGCATTCTCGGACCATAGGCCTTGAAGGCGTTGATCGCCCCGAGGTAGGTCGGGCTTTCGCACAAAAGTACGTCCCCCTCGTTCAAAAAGATTTTGCCGGTAAAATCAAGCCCCTGTTGGGAGCCGCTGGTGATCAGAATATTCTGTTCCGTAAGATTCGTCCCGTATCTTCGGTTCATCCGGTCAGATATTTTTCGCCTTAAGGGGCCAAAGCCTTCGGTCGTGGCGTATTGCAGCGCTTCCTCCCCCGAGGATTCCAGGACCCTGACCGTAATTTCCTTGAGCCGTTCAACCGGGAAAAGCTCCGGTGCGGGCAGCCCGCCTGCAAAGGAAATCATCCCGGGCCGATCCGTTAATTTTAAAAGCTCCCGTATATCCGAAGCTTTGATTTGATTCATGCGTTGGGCAAATTCCAGCATTATGGCACCTCTTTCATAATAAATTCTACTCTGCATCCGGATGAATTCCGGCCGCCGGTTATCCGCCGGCTCATACGATGGGGCCGAGCTCCGTCCCCGATATTCCGGTACGCCGTCTTTGTTCCTTCCGGACTTCATTCCACGCCCTGGCAAGCCTCTGGACGCCTTCCACGATCCGGTCGGGATCCGGGTAGGTAAAATTCAGCCGGATGTGGTTGCCAGCCGGCGCTCCCGGATAAAATGCATTTCCCGGTACGAAGGATACGCCGCATTCCACGGCCCGGGCCAGAAGCCTCGATTGCGGCAGCCCTTCGGGAAGCCCGCACCAAAGGTACAAGCCCCCTTCCGGCCTGTTCCAACTCAGGCCCTCCATCCCGGCGACCTGCAACGCCTCCAGCATGACGTCCCTTCGTCTGCGATTTTCGGTGTTGGCAACGGCCAGATGCTGCTCCAGAAGGCCCTCCCGGACGAACCGGTCAACAATCAACTGCGGAAGGCTGCTGGTGTGCAAGTCCGCCATCTGCTTCAGCATTACGATGCGATGCAGCACCTTCCGGGAAGCCGTGACCCAGCCCACTCGAAAACCGGGAAAAAGCAACTTGGAGAACGTACTCAGATAAATGACATACCCATAGCGGTCAAGGGCTTTCAGCGGCGGAAGGCTGCTTCCTTCATACCGAAGCCTGCCATACGGGTCGTCTTCCAGGATTACGGCCTGATGCCTGTATGCCAGCGACAGAAGCTTTTTCCGCCTTTCGAGACTCATTACGCAGCCGGCCGGATTCTGAAAATCCGGAATGGTATAAATAAGTTTGGGTCTGTACCGTTCCAGCAGCATTGCCAGTATGTCCGTCCGCATTCCGTCCCGGTCGGCTGGCACGCCTACCACTCTGGCGCCGGCAGCCTTGAAGATATGAAAGGCGCTGAAAAAACTCGGTTCTTCAACAAATACCACATCTCCCGGGTCGAGAAACACACGGGCCGTCAGATCCAGCCCCTGCTGGGAACCAGCCAACACGACGGTGTCCTCAGCTTCTGCATGGATTCCCCGTTCTTTCATCAAGGTTCCGATGCTTTCCCTTAAGGGATAAAAGCCTTCGGTGGGAATATGCTGCACCGCAGTGTGCCCGTATTGCCGCAGCACCTCCGTTTGAACGCGCTGCAGCGCATCCAGCGAGTCGATGCCCGGTACGGTAACGCCGGCGGCAAAAAGGATCATCCCATTGCTTCCCGAAAGCCGGAGCAAGTCCCGCACTGTTGTGTCCTGCGACCGCAGAGAGCTTTCACTGAAAAGCTGTTCCCAGGGCATCGGCGAAACCGGTGCATTTTCAACCGGAGGATTGGATCGTCCATCCAAACCATCCAATTTCCCAAAAACAACCGTGGTGCCCTGACCGATATGAGAATCCACCAGATTATTGGCTTTCAGCTCCCTATAGGCATTCAGCACAGTACTCCTGTTCACCTGCAGCTGTTCTGCAAGCTTTCTCTCCGGCGGCAGCCGGAAGCCTGCTTCCAGATTCCCGGAAAGGATCATTTCCTGTATGCTGTTGCTGATCTGCAGATAAATAGGGGTTGAACTGGCCCGGTCCAGCTTGATGTTCATGATATCGCCTCTTCCTTCTTGCAAATGGTACCATCCAATTTAATATTAGCATAGAATTATGGTCGATATAAACAACCAATTCTCTCTTTTTATACCATCCAATTTGATACTGTGGCAAGATGCTGCGAATATCAATCCCGCTCACCGCATATGTTACAAAAAAGATCTGAGTCAAAAAGAAAACATCTGCCGCGATTGCTTGCTGCAGATGTTTCGAACTGCTGATTATAGCCTCTTTTTCAGTTCCTGTATCCGATCTCTCAGGTACGCCGCCCGTTCGAACTGCAGCGCCCTTGCGGCCTCTTTCATCTCCTTCTCCAGCTTCAGGAGCATGGCCTGCACGTCCTTTTCCTCCACCGGTACGGTTTCCCCGGCGATTGTGTATCCGGCGCCTTCCTCTGCGACCTTCATCGTCTCAAGGATATTCCGGACGCCCTTCTGGATGGAGGTCGGAGTGATGGCGTTTGCTTCATTATATTCCATCTGGATCTTTCTTCTCCGGTTTGTTTCATTAATCGCCCGCTGCATGGAATCGGTCATGGTATCGGCATACATGATGACCGTGCCTTCCACGTGCCTTGCCGCCCTTCCTATCGTCTGGATCAGCGAGGTTTCCGATCGCAGGAAGCCTTCCTTGTCGGCATCCAGGATCGCAACCAGGGTGACTTCGGGAAGATCAAGCCCTTCTCTCAGCAAATTGATGCCGACCAGTATATCGAAGACGCCCAGCCTCAAATTCCTTATAAGTTCCATCCTTTCAAGGGTTTCAACATCCGAGTGCAGGTATTCCACTTTAAAGTCCAGTTCCTTCAGGTAGGAGGTCAAATCCTCCGCCATCTTCTTGGTAAGCGTCGTCACAAGGACTCTCTGCTGCTTCGCGACCCGCTTCGATATCTCGCCGATCAAGTCGTCGATCTGGCCTTTGACCGGCCGGACAAGAACTTCGGGGTCGATCAGGCCCGTCGGCCGGATGATCTGCTCCACCACCTGCATCGAATGCCTTTTTTCGTATTGGCCGGGTGTGGCGCTCACGTAGACGGCCTGTTTGACTTTATTCTCGAATTCCTCAAACCGGAGGGGCCTGTTGTCAAACGCCGAGGGCAGCCGGAAGCCGAACTCGACCAGGGATTCCTTCCGGGACCTGTCCCCGTTGTACATGCTGCCGATCTGCGGAACGGAGACATGGGATTCATCAATGATGACCAGCATATCCTCCGGAAAATAATCCAGCAGCGTATACGGCGCACTGCCCGGCGTCCTCCCGCTGATATGCCTGGAATAGTTCTCGATTCCCTGGCAGAAGCCGATTTCCTGGAGCATTTCAAGGTCATACCGGGTTCTCTGCTCGAGCCTCTGCGCCTCCAGCAGCTTGCCCTGTTCCTTCAGGTCCTTCAGCCTTTCCTCCAGTTCCTGTTCGATCGTGGTCAACGATCTCAGCATTTTCGGGCGGGTGGTCGCATAATGGTTGGCCGGGAAAATTGCGGCATGGGAACGTATCCCCAGGATTTCCCCCGTGAGGTAATTGATCTCGGAAATCCTTTCGATCTCGTCTCCGAAAAATTCGACCCGCAGCACTCTTTCCGAAGAATCCGGCGGGAATATTTCGAGGACGTCGCCCCTCGCCCTGAATTTGCCGCGCTTGAAGTCGATTTCATTCCTCTCATACTGGATGTCGACCAGCTTCCGGATGACTTCGTCCCTGTCCTTCCGCATACCCGGCCGCAGGGACAGCATCAGTTCCGTATAGTCTTCCGGATCACCGAGACCGTATATGCAGGACACGCTGGCCACAATGATGACGTCCCGCCTCTCGAAGAGAGCCGCAGTAGCCGAATGCCTCAGCTTGTCGATCTCATCGTTTATGGAGGAATCCTTTTCTATATAAGTATCCGTTGAGGCAATGTAGGCCTCCGGCTGATAATAATCATAGTAACTTACAAAATACTCCACCGCATTGTTCGGGAAAAACTCCTTGAATTCACTGCACAGCTGGGCTGCGAGCGTCTTGTTGTGCGCCATGACAAGCGTGGGACGCTGCACCCGCTCGATGACATTTGCCATGGTAAAGGTTTTCCCCGAGCCGGTCACGCCCAGCAGCGTCTGGTGCCTGTAGCCGCGGTTCAGCCCGTTTACGAGCTTGTCCACCGCCTCCGGCTGGTCCCCGCACAATTTATAATCCGATACGATTTTAAACTCCGGCATAATTAATCCCCTGTCGTTATAAGTGCTTTCAGTTCCTGTACTCTTTCATATGGCAGCCCCGTCCCGCGAACGACCTGCTCCATCGTCATTCCCATACTAAAAGATTTCTCGCCGCCTTTTCTGTGGGCATACCCCAAACACGATTGTACCACACCCTCCGGAACTATTATATTCCGAACTAGTGTTCTGTGTCAATCATTTCCCTTTTCCGGCTCTCGCATCTGCTGAAGTATCCGTCCGACTCAAGGAAAATTTGCAGTCAGTTCGAAGCGAAGTAGATGATATATAGTCTTTTAAACCGGGTAAAATAGTAAGATATAATGAAACTGCAATACGCAAAGGAGGCACTCCGATGAACGAAAAGCATAATACTGCAAATAACCCACGGCTCCCTGCAAACCCCAACGCAGAGATCGAATACGATCCGGCAAAGCTAAAGGACATCTGGTTCGCCGGCGGCTGCTTCTGGGGAGTCCAGGCCTATTTCGCGCGGGTTCCGGGCGTTTCCGGCACCTCCGCCGGCTATGCCAACGGCCGGACGGAGAAGACATCCTATTACGAACTGAGCGCGACAGGGCACGCGGAGGCGGTGCATATCCGGTATGACCCCGGCAGGGTCGGCCTGGAGACATTGCTGGAGCACCTGTTCATGATAATAGACCCCACCAGCCTCAACCGGCAGGGCAACGACGCCGGTGCACAGTACCGGACCGGAATATACTATGCCGACGAGGCCGACAGGCCGTTGATCCTCTCCTTCCTTGAGGCGCAGCGGGAAAAATACAAAAAGCCTGTCGTCACTGAGGTCCTGAAACTGGAAAATTATATAGAAGCCGAGGACTATCACCAGGATTACCTGGAAAAGAATCCAGGAGGCTACTGTCATGTCGATTTCAGCACCCTGGCCAGCCGGGAGCCAAAGGCGGAGAAACGGCTTTACGAAAAGCCGGACCCACGCGCGCTCAAAGAAAAACTGACCCACGAGCAATACCTGGTCACCCAGGAAAATCACACGGAGCCACCCTTCCGAAACGAATACTGGGATAACCACAAACGGGGCATTTATGTGGACATCGTCACAGGCCAGCCCCTCTTCCTGTCCTCGGACAAGTTCGATTCGGGCTGCGGTTGGCCGAGCTTCACAAGGCCGGTTGAGGAAGTGGCTGTTGTGGAAAAAACCGACCTGAGTCATGGAATGCTGCGCACCGAGGTACGCAGCAAGGGCAGCGACTCGCACCTAGGCCACGTCTTCAACGACGGACCCCGGGAGCAAGGCGGCCTGCGCTACTGCATCAACAGCGCTTCGCTACAGTTTATCCCTCTGGAGGAGATGAAGGAAAAGGGCTATGGAGAATTCGTCGGACTGGTAAAATAGGAACGGCGCCTTGGTAAACAGTATAATGGCGTCGTAACCTGCTCAATACGACGTTGAACCTGCCCCTCCCCGTTACTCCTTCGTTTTCAGCAGGATATAACCGTCAAAATATCCGGACGGCGTCGTATCCGGCAGATTATCCGCCAGATTGCCTTCTATGTTTGTCAGGATAAGGCGGACGTCCAGGCTGTCCAAATGACTGTCAAAGGTCAGTTCCTCTATGGGAACAGCCTGCCGCTCGCCTGATGGATAGCGGTTGTATAATGCTTTCAGGACTTCCCCCAGGTTTTTCGAATAAACCTTTTCTTGCTTTGCATAGATATCCAGAACCATATTTTCAATTTTGCAGCGGACCTCTGGATTGTCCGGGATTACAAACTCTCTTGTATCATTTCGCAGCGGAATCATGTAGTCATACCCTTTAATGGAGAAGGTCTCCGTATTCCTATCAATATAGAAGGAAACATAATTCATTTCCTGGGGCTTGACCGCACTGTAATAATCGAACCCCAGAACCGCTGTGGTTTTATCAGGAGTGAAATCCGCCGGAAGCGAGTCCAGCCTGCTGAGCTCATAGTTGTTTTCAAAGTAGTGCATGATTGAAATCAGATTCCTTTTATCGGTATCGGATATTTCTTTTGCCGCCGGAACAGCATGGCCTTCCTTCAGCATCCCATTACGGGCCAGTATAGCGTCAAACCGTTTCTCCTGGCTGTTCTCCGAAACAGAAAAAGCGCTGGCGGGGCCAAATACGGAAAGGATTGCCACCAGGGCCAGGGAAACGGGAAGAACCGTCAGGTATTTGCGTTTTGCGAAGGTATAATATACCATTGCGCCAAAGCACCATAAGGCAAGAATGAATGCAAAATATCGAGGCTCCGTAAAACCATAATCTTTTACACGGACGCCAATAGCGGAAAAAAGCGTGATGAACAATGGCAACGCCGCCCGGGGATACCAATCGGTGAAAAGCTCCGCCACACGGTTCCCGCCCTTGACCGGCGTCACCAGAAACATCAGCAGGATCCCCACTGTTGCAAAACCCAGCACCAGATTCGTAACCATGCCTTTCGGCCAGGCCATATTGATCAGGATCCGGGCGGAATAAGCATACAGAATCAGGGCGTAGATCGAGATCAACGGAACCAGGATGTAAATAAGAAGGAAACGGAGCGTGAACGGGGAATTGGATTGAACCGGTTCTTCCTCCACCGGCGGGATGGCGGCAATGAAAAAAGTAGGAGCAAAAGCCGCCCAGACAAGAATTGCCGTATAGATATATGATTTTTCCGTTATGTTAACTCCTAATAGCTTATCCAGGGTAAACAGTATGGCAAACAGGCTTAACATCAGGATTCCCGAATACAGGACGGCAATCAGCAGTTTCAGCATTAATTTAGTAGCATACAATTCAAACCCCTGCCGGCGGAAAAAGAACGGCACTGTAATGAAGCACAGGACCAATGCGGCAGCCAGCAAAGAATAGCGTATCATTGGAACCATCTTGAAATCCGGTATCATATAGATTCCATATCCGATTACGGCTAATCCCGAGAGGATTAATACAGCCGCCTTTAACGCAATGGAAACCGGTTTCCGTTCAAAAGCAAGTTTTATCCCCAGGAAAAGCGGTATACCCAGGCCACAGGCCATCCCGACCCTGGTCAAAGTGTCTCTCGTCAGGCCGTTCAATTCACGATCCCTATTTAGCACCAGCAGAACTCCGGCTATGGTGTAAGCCAGCAGAAGTGAAATCGGAAATCTCAGAAAACCCACACTTAGGCTCCGTATCGCTTTCTTTATGTTCTTTACAAACTTCATGCTCCACCTCCAAGTTACCAGCCGCCATTTCAACAGCTATCGCAATTTATTTTACCCAATATTCTATATTCCTCCCGGAAATCAGCGTTCTGTTCCGTCCTAATTGGTTGAATATATCCCCCTATATTTGTATGCCTTTCCTATTATCGCATATTCGGAGCCATATTAAAATAAGCTTTTCGGAGACAAGGGGACGGTCCTTTTGTCTCCAACGCCCGCAAAAAATTTTATTTATTATTGACATACCCTTTTATCCGGTGTGATAATAAAATGAATTAAGCCTTTTGGAGGATAAAGAGTATGAAAGTTGCAAAATTCGGAGGCACCTCTCTGGCTTCCGCTGATCAGATAAAAAAGGTGTGCGCCATCGTCACCTCCGACCCGGACCGCAGGCTCGTCGTAGTATCGGCTCCCGGCAAGCGTTTCAAGGAAGACACCAAAGTCACCGACATGCTGATTGCCTGTGCGAAGGCCGGATTGCAAAAAGGCAATGCCGATGCGGAATTGCAAGCTGTGATAGCCCGATTTGCAGATATCGCATCCGAGCTGGGCGTAGACGGAGGGATCGTCCGGACAATCGCCGACGACCTGACCGCCCGGGTTAACGCAGATAAGACCAACAGCGGCAGGTACACGGACAGCCTCAAGGCCGCGGGCGAAGACAATTGCGCCAAGCTGGTGGCGGCATACCTGCAGAACACCGGCGTGGAAGCGCGGTACGTCAGTCCAAAAGACGCGGGCCTGCTGCTGAGCGACGAATTCGGCAACGCACAGGTGCTTCCCGAATCGTATGACAACATGAAATATCTTGCCGATCTCCCCGGCATTACCATATTCCCGGGCTTTTTCGGCTATTCCTCCAGCGGGGAGGTCGTAACGCTTCCCAGGGGCGGTTCCGACATAACCGGCTCCATTGTGGCGGCTGCGGTGAATGCCGATCTTTATGAGAATTTCACCGATGTGGATAATGTCTACTCGGTAAATCCGAATCTGATCAAATCCCCCAGGCCGATTCACGAGCTGACCTACCGGGAAATGCGCGAGCTTTCCTACGCCGGTTTCAGCGTGTTCCACGAGGAAGCCCTGGTCCCGGTCTTCCACAAAGGCGTCCCCGTCCGGATCAAGAATACCAACAATCCTGCGGCCCCCGGCACCACCATCGTGAAAGAGCGCTCCGGCATAACGGACCCCGTTATAGGCATTGCATGCGATACCGGCTTCTGCTTCATCTATCTGAGCAAATACCTGATGAACCGCGAAGTGGGCTTCGGCCGCAAACTTCTGCAGATTCTGGAGGAAGAACATATTCCCTTCGAACACATCCCCTCCGGCATCGACAACATGTCCATCATTCTGAAGCAGCACCACCTGGACGAGCACAAGGAAAAACGGATCCTGGCCCGTATCAAGGACGAGCTGGCCGTGGACGATATCTCCATCGACAAGAACCTGGCCCTGGTCATGATCGTCGGCGAGGGAATGCGCCACACCTTGGGCATCACCGCCAGAGCGGCAACCACCCTGGCAAAGGCCGGCATCAACCTGGAGATGATCAACCAGGGACCGTCCGAGGTCAGCATGATGTTCGGCGTACAGGCCGGAGACAGCGACAAGGCCGTCATCGCCCTGTACGAGGAGTTTTTTAAATAAGGGCTTATTCCTTTTTCCGCCGGCTCGTTATGTGGTGGAGCCTGTCCATGATTTTATCTTTGAGAAGAAGCCCCGCCAAAAACAGGATCAGCGCGGCAATGGAAAGAATAATGACCGTTGTATAATTCCCCTTCTGGGTGCTGTGTCCGATGTAGGAGCTGGCAAGCAGCGCCGGCAGCCGGCCGACCGTAATGATGACGAAGAAGCGGAAGGGCTTGATGGGTGTGATTCCCGCAATATAGGTCAATATATCCTTGGGAATGCCCGGGATCAGAAAAAGAAGAAACATGGCAACTTCAGACTTCTCGCTGTTGATCATGAACTGGAATTTTTCAAGCTGCTTGGGCGCAACCAGCATTTTGACCAGCGGGTAGCCCAGCACCCTGGCGACCAGGAAGACCAGGACGGACCCCGTCACGATTCCCGTGAGGGAATAGAGTGTGCCAAGCCAGGTGCCGTAGACGTAGCCGCCGGCGATCTGCACGAATTCGCCGGGAATGGCCGCCACCACCACCTGTAGCACCTGCAGGCCCATGAAGACGAGAACACCCTTCCAGCCGAGGGAGGCCAGCAGGTCCCTGAGCTTTTCCGGCTCGCTGGCCATTGCCGTCAGCCGCGGCCCGAAGCGCACCGTCAGGAATACGATCAGCCCGATAAACACGGCGATCAGCACTACATACGGTATCAACCTGCCCCATCTGCCGCCCTGCCCTTTGCCCACTGCGGTTTCCTTCGCCTGTGAATCCTCTTCCGCCATCCGGTTCCTCCATCCCGCTTTTTCGCCCCGACAAGCACTGCTGCCCCCAAAGCCGCACTACCAATAAAGTTCTGTTATATCCTACGGGATAGTACGGCAAATGTCTTATCCGCCAGCCCGTCCGGCGCTATTCTCCGAACAGCGTCACCTGTTTGTTTTCGGTGTCTTCCTCCCGGAAATAGCAGCCCACCGCAGGAATGGTACGCGTCCGGTAATAATCCGGATTTTTAATTCCGGACTCTTCTATGGTCTTCAAGGAGCACATAAAGCTGCCCTTTTTCTCCTTAAGCACCTGCACGCCCTGGGAATCCCTTGAAGACTTGGGATTGATGCAGGCCGTGCTGAAAATCAGCACCTTGTTGATGCTGCTGTAGGCCACCAGCTCCGTATCCTTGTCCAGGAAGCGGGCATCGACCAGCGGAGACAGGCCCGAATAGGCGTTGGCCAGCTTCTTCCTGTTTGTCTTGGTCGCGTAGCTTTCCATTTCGATCTTCGCACTTTTGCCGTTTTCGAAGGAAAACAGCATCCAGCCCGTATAATTGTCGGTTGCGACGATACGGATGATTTTCTCCCCTTCCTCCAGTTGGAGCACATTGGTCAGGAATTCGCCGAGGGAGCTGGCTTTGCAGTCCGTAATATCGTAAATGCGCATCTTGTATACGGTCTGGCGGTCGGAAAAGAGCAGCAGATCCGCCTTGTTGTGCGTTTCAATCTCCTGCACGATCGCGTCGTCGTCCTTCAGCTTGTGCTCCGGATTGGCCCTCAGGGAGACCAGCGGAATCTTTTTCAAATAATTGTGCTCCGTAAGGAAAAGCTTCAAATTGTAGTCTTCGATCATATGCTCTTCCGTTATTTCCTCCACATGCTCGTCTAGTATGATTTCCGTCCGTCTGGGCTGGGCATGCTTTTTGGAAATGTCGCTGAGCTGCCGGACAATGATTTTCCGGATTTTCCGCTCGTCCCCGTAAATCTCCTTCAGTTCGGCGATCTCCTTTTTCAGGGTCTCCACCTCGCCCACCTTGTCCATGATGTATTCCCGGTTCAGGTTCCTCAGCTTGATTTCGGCAATGAAATCCGCTTGAAGCTGGTCGATGTCAAAGCCGTTCATCAGGTTCGGAACAACCTGGGAATCCTGCTCCGTCTTTCTGATGATGGCGATGGCCTTGTCGATATCCAACAGGATTTTGCTGAGGCCAACCAGCAGGTGAAGCTTTTCCTCCTTCCGGTCAATATCGAACAGGGTCTGCCGCTTGATGCAGCCGATCCGGAACGTCAGCCATTCCTTCAGGACGGCTTTGATTCCCATGACCCTGGGGTTCCCGTCGATCAGGATATTGAAATTGCAATTGAAAGAATCCTGCAGGGTGGTCAGCTTGAACAGCTTGTTCATGATCGCATCCGGATCGGCGCTCTTGCGGATGTCCAGCGTGACCCTCAGGCCGTCCAGGTCGGTTTCGTCCCGGACATCGGTAATATCCTTGATTTTGCCGTTTTTGACCAATTCGATGACGGAGTCGATGATCGCCTCGGTAGTCGTAGTATACGGAATTTCATAAATTTCAATACAGCTGTTGCTTTTGTCGTATTTGTACTTTGCCCTTACTTTAAAGCTGCCCCTGCCCGTCTCATAGATTTCACGGATTTCCCGCTCGTTATGGATCAGCAGGCCGCCCGTTGAAAAGTCGGGCGCTTTGATGTACTGCAGCAGATCGGCATTTTCGTCCTGAATGTATGCAACCGTTGCGTCGCATATTTCCTTAAGATTGAAGCTGCAAAGATTGCTGGCCATTCCCACCGCAATCCCCTGGTTCGCGTTCACCAGTACGCTTGGAAACGTCGCAGGCAGCAGCGCCGGCTCCTTCATCGTGCCGTCGTAATTATCGATAAACTCCACGGTGTTCTTGTCCAGATCGCGGAACAGTTCCTCGCAGAGCTTCTCCAGCTTGACTTCCGTATAACGCGCCGCGGCAAACTTCATGTCCCTGGAATACTGCCTGCCCATATTGCCCTTCGAATCCACATAGGCGTGCAGCAGCGCGCCGTTGCCCCTCGTGAGGCGGACCATGGTCTCATAGATGGCCATATCGCCGTGGGGGTTCAGCTTCATCGTCTGGCCGACGACATTGGCGGACTTGGTCCGGCCGCCCGTGAGAAGGCCCATTTTGTACATGGTGTACAAAAGCTTCCGGTGGGAAGGCTTGAAGCCGTCGATCTCCGGGATCGCCCTGGAAACGATGACACTCATGGCGTAAGGCATGAAGTTCTGTTCCAGCGTATCCACGATTTTTTGCGTAATATGATTCTTGTCCGCCATAATAACACCTTTCTATCTAACTTGACCTGTTGTGCCGGGTGACTTTATTCATTGCTCAACTCACATCAATCATGTCCAGGTATTCGTGTCCATGCTCCTCGATAAACAGCTTCCTGCCCGACAGGTTATCGCCAAGCAGCAGATCGAACACGAGCTCCGTCCGGGCGATATCGTCGGGCATGATCCGGATCAGCCTCCTCGTTTCGGGGTTCATCGTGGTCTGCCACATCATTTCCGGCTCGTTCTCTCCGAGCCCTTTGGAGCGCTGAATGCTGTACCTGCTGCCTTCCAGCTTCGCAAGAATCTGCGTCTTTTCCTTCTCCGTATAGGCAAAATGGGTTTTCCCCTTGCAGGTGATTTCAAACAAAGGCGATTCGGCTATGAATACCTTGCCTTCCTGGATCAGTGTCGGAACAAGCCGGTACAGCATGGCCAGGATCTGAGTCCGGATATGGAAGCCGTCCACGTCGGCGTCCGTACAAATGATGATCTTGTCCCACCGCAGGTTCTCCAGGTCGAAGGTGTTCAGATCCTTATTGTGCTTGGATTTGATCTCGACCCCGCAGCCCAGGACCTTCAGCAGGTCTACGATGATTTCATTTTTGAAGATGCTGTCGTACTCCGCCTTCAGGCAGTTCAGTATTTTTCCCCGAACCGGCATGATCGCCTGGAATTCCGCATCGCGGCCCATTTTACAGGAACCGAGCGCCGAATCGCCTTCCACGATGTACAGCTCCCGCCTGCTCAGGTCCTTTGTCCGGCAGTCCACGAACTTCTTGACCCGGTTGGACATATCGACGGTGCCGCTGAGTTTTTTCTTGATGTTGATCCGAGTCTTCTCCGCCGTCTCGCGGCTGCGCTTGTTCACCAGGATCTGCTCGATGATTTTGTCGCTCTCCAGCTTGTTTTCAATCATGTAGATTTCCAGTTGCTGCTTCAAAAAGTCCGTCATGGCGTCCTGGATGAACTTGTTGGTGATGGATTTCTTGGTCTGGTTTTCATAGCTGGTGACCGTGGAAAAGGAGTTGGTCACCAGGATCAGGCTGTCCTGGATGTCCGCGAAGGTGATCTTCGCCTCATCCTTGTTGTATTTTCCCCTGTTTTTGAGGCACTTGTCCAACTCGTAGACAAAAGCCGTTTTCACGGCCCTGTCCGGCGAACCGCCATGCTCCAGGAAGCTGGAATTGTGATAGTATTCCAGCAGGTTGATTTCATTATTGAAACAGAAGGCGACCTGCATTTTTACCCGGTATTCCGGCTTGTCCTCCCGGTCGCGCCCCTTTGCGGAGGACTCGTAGTACTGGGTACCCGTAAAGCCTTTATCCCCGCTGATTTCGGCAATGTAATCCACAATGCCGTTCTGGTAGCAATATTGAAAGGTCTCGCCCGAGGCCTCGTCTGTCAGAATGAACCGGAGGCCGGCGTTCACCACCGCCTGTTTCTTGAGGGTGGTCATGTAGTATTCCAGCGGGATGTCCGTGTCGGTGAAGACCTCCAGATCGGGCTTCCACCTCTGTGTCGTTCCGGTGCTTTCGTACTTGCATTTTTCCTTCAGGAGACCGCCGATATTTTCTCCCTTTTCAAAATGCAGATCGTAGCGGTAACCGTCCCGGCACACCGTAACATCCATATATTCCGAGCTGTACTGGGTGGCACAGCTGCCCAGGCCGTTCAGCCCCAGACTGAATTCATAGTTTTCGCCGGAATTGTTTTTATATTTGCCGCCGGCATAGAGCTCGCAGAAAACCAGCTCCCAGTTGTAGCGGTCCTCTCTCGCGTTGAAGTCCACCGGGATCCCTCTCCCGTAGTCCTGTACGGTAATGGACCGGTCCGCATGCCGGATGATTTCGATCCGGTCGCCGTAGCCTTCCCGGGCCTCGTCGATGGAGTTGGACAGGATTTCAAAAAAAGAATGCTCACAGCCTTCAATGCCGTCGGAGCCGAAAATGACCCCCGGACGCAGCCGGACCCGGTCGGCCCCCTTGAGCGACGATATGCTTTCATTCCCGTAAACCTCGGGCTTCTTTCCCTTTGTCATATGTACCTTCCCCCATCATCCGTATCTCTTCCATTATTATTTCGTAAAAGTTTTTCAAAGTCAAGCCGGAACACCAATCCGATGTCATTATACAGGGTAAATCCGCGGCTGTGAATATATTGCCAGCATGATTTCTTTTTTATTTTCAAATGCTATGGACGAGGTGATAAAACAAATGAAAAAAAGAGCATTGACCATAATCGTCGCCGTACTGATGCTCGTATTTACAGCCCAGGTCTTCGCCCAATCCACCTATACCGTGCAGCCCGGCGATACGATGTGGAAAATAGCCAGCAGGAATCAGGTCGGGATCAGCGAGATCATCGCGGCCAACCCGCAGGTGAAAAATCCCGCGTTGATTTATCCCGGTCAGAAGCTGACCATTCCTACGGTTACCACCACTGCGCAGGAAAACGAAGTCATCCGGCTTGTCAACGTGCAGAGGTCAAAAGCGGGCCTTCAGCAACTGAAGACAAACTGGCAGCTTTGCCGCGTGGCAAGGTACAAATCCGCCGATATGGCCCAACCACCGCCAAAAGGGTATTTCTCCCACCAGTCCCCTACTTACGGCTCGCCGTTCCAGATGATGGAATCCTTCGGCCTGAAATTCTCCGCAGCCGGTGAAAATATCGCCTACGGGCAGCGGACCCCCGCGGAGGTCATGAACGCGTGGATGAATTCGCCGGGACACCGGAGCAATATCATGAACGGAACATATACGGAAATAGGCGTCGGTCTTGCAAAGAACAGCAGCGGAGTCTGCTACTGGACGCAGCAGTTCATGAAGCCGATGTAGGCTTGAAAGCGGCGCCGCCCCAGGCAGGCAAGAAGCCGGCAGGCAGGCGCATTATGCGGCAGATACAGGGGACGGTCCGGAACAGTCCCCTGTTTTCACGTCGTTTTTTCACGTCCGCTGGACTTTCGGCTTTCGGATCAGCCGGAAAGCCGCCGTTACAAGAAGGATGCCGAATGCGATGGCGCCGGCGCCCGCCATGGTTTCCACCAGCTTTCCCACCGCTCCCGCCATGTCGTTGGCAACGGTCCTTTGAATCGTCTCATAGGCCGCAATTCCCGGAACAATCGGAAAAATCCCCGGGATGGAAAAGATGGTGGAGGGAGATTTCAAAAGCCGCGCCGCGCTTTCGCTGTATATCCCGATCGCAATGGCGCCGGCGAAAATCGCCAGGATGGAATGCCCGGTCAGTCCAAGGAGGGTGATGTACACCATCCAGCCCGCCACGCCGGAAAGTCCGGTAAAAAACAGCTTGCGCCCTCTTACGTTAAAAACCAGTCCCGCACAGAGACTGCCCAGAAAAGCCAGCAAAAACATCTGCATCCCATCACCCCCAGTTCAATGAAATCGAAAGCGAAATCGCGACGCCAGCCGCCACTGCGACGGCAATGAGAAAAGCCTCCCCGATCCGGGTAAAGCTGGCCACCAGGTCGCCGTAAAAGGCGTCCTTGATGCCGTTTGTCATGGCCAGTCCCGGCAGGTAAAGCATGACCGAGCCGATGATGATCTTGTATTCATTCAAATCCGGAAAAAGCCGGACCGCCGCAATGCTCAGAAAGCCCGCAGCCAATCCGGCCAGGAACAGTTCGAAAAATTGAAAGAAGCCCTTTTTGCCCAGGCCCTCCTTCATCAGGTAAACAATCAGTCCGATCACCGCCGCCGTTATGCTGTCGTACCAACTGCCCCGGAACAGCATGGTAAAGACGAAGGAAGCAACCGTGGCTGCCGCAAGCCTTGCGGGAAGGCCGTAATACTTTCCGGCTTCAATGCCGGCAAGCTCCGCCGCCGCTTCCTCGTAGCTCATCCTGGTCTTCATGAGGCTGCGGGAAAAGGTATTGACCCGGTCGATCCGGTTCAGGTCAACCGTCCGCTGGCGGATGCGCTTGAAGGAGGTCTGCATGCTGCCGTCCTTCTCCCGGATGGAAATGAAAATGCCTGTAGGCAGGACAAAACTCTCGGATTCCACATTATAGCTTTTGCAAATCCGGACGATCGTCTCCTCTACCCTGTAAATTTCCGCACCGCTGGTGAGCATGATCTCGCCCGCTTTCAGCACGGTCTCCATCAATTCCGCCGTTTGCATGGCACAACTCCGTCAATTTGATATATACGCGTACTGCCGCTTGCTCTTGCTTATTATCAATTAAGACATTACTTACTGTCAATTGTAACATTTCCCGCAACGGATGTCACGCTGACTTCCGCACCGCCGCCGTTAATTTCCTGCTTGTAGCTGCCGCTGACGATATGGGTACCCGCAAGGAAGCTGCCGCTGATGTTGCCCGCCGTAAGCTTCGCCGCAAGATCGAACTGGGAGCTTTCCGGCAGCTTCAGCGCAATATTTCCGGCCGTATTCAATACGGACAGTCCGGATGCGCCGGAGATATCCGCATCAATATCGATATTTCCCGCATTCAGCTTGATGTCGCTTGATCCGGTCAGCCCTACCGAGCGGAGCTCAATGTTGCCGGCATTGTTATTGACCGTGATTTCTCCCGTCAAGTCGCTGAAGTTTATATTGCCCGCATTATTGCTGACCGAATAGACCTTGATGTTGGAGGGCACTTCCAGCTCGAAATCCACCGTCACCTGGGCTCCTTTATAATACTGCTCCGCCCATTTCCAGAGGTCCTGCTTCTTCCCGTCCTTTGAGGCCGGATGAACGGTGAGGGTGTTTCCCTCCTCCTCGATCGAGATGTCGATATTCTGCATGACTTCCTTCTTTAATTCTTCGTTGGTCCCCTTGACCTTTTTGACCGCCTTGATGCTTATATCCTCCGAAGTAGTGCCTTTCACGGTAATATTGCCCGCATTGTCGGAAATGTTCAGCGTTTCAATGTCGGCAGCATTCCTGGCCAGATTTTGCTCTTCCGTCAGATAGGTTCCCTTATCATACGAAATATTACCGGAAAGGTTCAAGCGGTCTCCCCCGATATTCAGCGTGCAGGCTGTCGTGAGGAGCAATGCCAGCATGATCGAGCCTGCAAAAATTCTTTTATGCATTTCCATACCTCCATTTATATAAACCGGATAACTTTTTCAGTGAATAATACGTATCCCTGGAAAATTTGTTTCAGCGGGACCGGAATTTTTTTTGCGGCAGGCCTTGCTTGACAATTCACAAGCAATACTGTAATGTCAGTAATTAGAAACGGAAGCGGTTTGACCGTCCAAAATGAAGGATGAGGTGTTTATGTTTACTCCGGATTTTCTAAGGAATCTCAAGCATTTCGGGATTTTCTTTCTGATCTACACGGCATTATTTGTGTTGCTTTACAGCACCATGTCCTTTACTTTTCCGTTCATTCTTGCGTTCGGCATAGCTTTTATCATACAGCCCGTTACAAAGTTCTTCCGGAACAGGCTGAAGTTTAAAAAAAATACGCCCGCGCTGCTGGCGTCGCTTCTTGTCTATATCGTCCTGTTCGGGCTGCTGGCCTTCCTGTTCTACAGCATCCTTTCCGAAGCAAAGCAGTTGCTGGTCAATTTGGCCAGCGCCAACCTCGATCTTGTCATTCAGCCGATAAAAAATATCATTCATGAAATCGGCGTTTATTTTCAGCAGATCGACCCGACCTTTATTGAAAAAAACAGCAGCCAGTTCGCCAGCCTGCTGCAGAATGGGCTCAACATCGCCGGAAAAAGCCTGAGCGCTTTTCTGTCCCTGGCCCTATCCGTCCCGATGTGGATTACGATCCTGTTTGTCGTGATTCTCTCCACCTACTTCTTTTCCAGGGATATGACCAGCATCAAAAAGAAGTTCATCTCCGTCTTTTCCGAAAAGGGCAGGGCAAAATTCGAGAACGTCTGGTCCCAGGGCATCCGGATGCTTTCCTCCTATGCCAAGGCCTATTTTTTCATTTACTTCCTGACCTTCCTGCAAACGCTGGTCGGGTTTTCAATTTTAGGGGTCAAATACACCGTCATTTTGAGTATTATCTGCGCTGTGGCGGATATTCTGCCCATTCTCGGCATCGGGATCATCTATCTTCCCATTGCGCTGATCTATATGCTCTCCGGCAGCTATTTCACCGCCATCGGCATCCTTGTTCTGTTCATTTTGATTTCCGCCGTGAGACAGATCGTGGAGCCGAAAATCGTCTCCACCTCCCTGGGCATCCACCCGGTTATGACGCTCCTGGCCATCTTCATCGGGCTGAAGGCCTTCGGCTTTGCGGGAATGATCTACTTGACCTTCCTCATGGTATTCTACAAGGTCCTGAAAAACTCGAAGATCCTATAAAAATTGCCCGTCCCGGTGCCGCCTGGCCATTTAGACGCCGGCTGCCGCCTAACGCCGGCGGCCTATTTCAGGACTCGCCTGGCGGTCATATAGGTATTTGCATAAAAACCGTCCTCAAGGCTTGAAATAACCACCTCCGAATAATCGGACGAAGCCTGGATGAAGTTGCCGTTGCCTATGTACATTCCAACATGGTTGATGCGGTTATGACCTCCGTTGGTATCAAAGAAGACCAAATCTCCCGGCTGCAGCTCGGTTTTTTTCACCTTCGCGCCTTGCGTCGCCTGCGATGAAGAAACCCGGTCGAGGACAACGCCGAACTTTTTGAACACATATTTGACAAACCCGGAACAGTCAAAGCCCTTCGGCGTTGTACCGCCCCATACGTAATTCACGCCCAGGAAATTTTTTGCGTAGCTTACGATGGAAAGCCGCGTTGTGCTTCCCCTGGAAGAGGCTTTGCTTCCGAGGAGCTTTTCGATTTTGCCCAGCGTCTGGACTCCGGCCCTTCCGTCCTGATCCAGGCCGTATTTCTTTTGAAATCCCAGGACGGCTTCATATGTAATATCGCCAAAGTATCCTGTCGGATCCTCGTTGAAGAACCCGAGCTTTTTCAGATCCTTTTGCAGATTGAGAACCTGGTCGCCGTTCATCCCTTTTTCAAGAACAGCTGCTGAAGCGCCGAAAGCCATTTGAACCGGTACTAGTGCCAGACAAAGCACTGTGAGAAAACAGACGAGAAATTTTCTTTTTTGCCGCATGGTAAACACCTTCTCTTTTTATTAGCTGACGAGGTTAGTTGTCGGGTTAGGTAAAAGAGTATACCCTGCCGCCTTGGCGGCTTCACCCCTGGGAATTCATCCCCCGTTCTTCCAGGCACGATGAAATAATAACTTTGTATTTCATCGCGCCCTGCTGGAAAATTTAGCTTACGACTAGTTTACCATAATGATTACAATATGGAAACCTGTAAAACTTTACAATTGGCCCGAAAAGTGAAGCAAAAAACATATGAATAATTCTTCATATATCTGTTGACATCTTTCCTGTGCCACGCTGACCATCGAAGCCGGCAGCGGCGAAGACGCGGCATCGACGACGCCCCTGTTCTTGCCCGGGCGGATGTGGGAATCGCAATGGGCGGCGTAGGTTCGGACGCGGCCATAAAAGCCGCCGACGTGGTGCTGATGACCGATGAACCCTCAAAGATCGTCAGTGCGATAAAAATTGCCAAAAGGACCCGGAATATCGTTTGGCAGAATATCGTTTTCGCAATGGGCATCAAGGCCGTCGTGCTTCTCCTGGGAGCCGGCGGGATCGCCACCATTTGGGAAGCGGTTTTTGCCGATGTCGGCGTCACCGTTTCAGCCGTTTTAAATGCCATGCGGGTCATGAAAACAAGATAAAGGATTCGGAAGATCACCGGGCAAAGCGAACGTGAACCATGTACTGCATCCTCAATGCGTCGGACAAGAATGCATCCGGAAGGTCCAGATCGTACCATGTAATCCCTTCTTTTTTCAATCTTTCCTTTCAAGCTTTGCGGACGGCAGTCACGAGGCAGTGGGTTCCGTTTACCCTCGCCGTCCGGTTTCCCTGTTCATCCCGGAAATACAGCTCTTCCAGCCCGGCGGAATCCAAAACCTGTTCCGCCTTAAATCCGTACCGGTTCAGGAATTCGTTTATGCTTCCCTTCTCTATTCCGAAGCAGAACTTTTCATTCCTTTTCAGGACCCCCTCGTACAGTTCCTTTTCCCCTTCATACAGATTTTCCTGTCTCACGACAGACGCATAGATATGGTCAAACATCACTCTGCTCCCTTCTGTCGAAACTTCCTCCAATATTTTAAAGGTAGCGTCGACGGATTCCGGCTGCAGATACATGGTCAGTCCCTCCAGGATGAAAAGGGTCTTCCGGCCTTTTTGAAATCCATACTCCGCCAGTTTTTCAGGAATGCTTTCCCGGTCGAAGTCAATGGGAATGAACACGAGATTGGCCGGGATTTCGATCCCCTTCTCCCGGTATCGGTCTATTTTGGCCTTTTGAGTGAGCGGAGCATCCAGTTCAAACACCGCCGCCTTTTTTGCCAGGTCCCGGAACCGGATCCCGCGGGAGTCGAACCCCGCTCCGAAAATAAGCACCTGCTCCGCCCCACTCTCAAGCGCCTTTTTCATTTCCCCGTCGATGAATTTCGTCCTTGAGACAACATATTCGTACATTCCCGGAGCATAGATGTTCTTTAAAAAATAGCTCTGGACAGGCAGCAGTTTGAAAAGGTGTTTCATTACCGCATTCATGATGACCGGCGATATGAAATCATCGCTTTTATACCGTTCCCTCTTCTCCAGATAGGACTGAAACCGGATCATGCAAGTGAATTCCGCAGTCCTGGACGTTTTCGATTCAATCCGTCGTACCATTTACAATTCGCCTCCCACAATACAAGCCTTCTGCTTCCGGAATCCGGATCAGGCTACGACAGTACGGCTTTCCAGCCTCCGTAAACAAATTTCAAAAACACTTCAAAATGGCTGGAGGCCTGGTCCTTTGTAATGCCCCTTGCCAGCATCTGTTCCATCGAGCCGATATAGAACCCCGCCACCATTTGAATGAAATATTCCGATATCCCCTTGTCCGGCGCCGCAATAGCAATCCAGTCCGACAATACCTCTGCCAGCGCGCCGGTTGCCTGGTCCTTGAACTTCGACAGCGAAGATCCGGAGGAACAGAATAAAAGAAGCTTGAAATCCTCCGCGTTATGGAAAACGAATTCCATGATCCGGATGATGACCGCTCCCTGCGCTTCCATGGAATACGTCGCCGCTTTTCTTTCCCGGTTGCCGGCCTTCAGCTCCTCCATCCCCTTTTTCAAGGCGGAAAGGGTTGGTTCCACTACCGCTGCAAACAAGTCGTCCTTATCCTGAAAATAGTTGTAGACATTACTCTTGGATGTTTTGGCGGCCGCCGTAATTTTCCGGACAGAGGCTTTTTCAAAACCGTTTTGGAGAAATTCCTCCCTTGCGGCCGCAAGGATCCTGTTTCGGATATCTTCCTTTGGCATTTGCATTTACAACACACCTCAAATAAAAATGTACATCGTACTTTTAAGTACAGTGTACATTTTTGGCGAACAATTGTCAATACTGAACTATAAAATTATGCATTTTATGCATCAAGGGACCGGATTAAACCATCCGGATTGGGAATGCCGGTTCACTTCGGACAATATCAGGCGTACTTTACATGCCCGTTTTTTTCTTATACTCCTCCGAAATCTCCGTATATTGTTTGCCGGTTTTTCTAAAATAGAATTCGCAAGCAATTGAGATAACAGCGATCAATAGAACAAAAAGTCCCGCTATAATCAGCCACAATTTTGCCCAGTCCACCGGAGCAACATAGTATATGGCAAAAAACCCTAGCATCAAAATGGAAAGCGTACCGACAAATAATATAATACGCAGATAGTATCGCATTTTTTTAATAACATAGTCCGTTAAAAAGATCTGCCAAAAGGCAGCAATCAAAATTGCTAGCAACAGGTCACGCAAAATAAATATAAACGGCATAGTATCTTCAAATTGCACCTGTTTAATGGATGAATATAAAGCGCCCGAAATGATATATGCTAAGATCAATCCCACCATTTTTCAAGGTCAAATCAAGCCGGCCTCCGAAATCGGGGCACAGCGATTGTATTTTTGCGATATTTACGATCTGCGATTTCGAATTCCTTAAAAATCCTGTATTGGGAAATATTTCTTCAATTTCGTGTAATTTTAAAGAGGTCTCAAAAATGTCGTTTTCCGTGTAAATAAAATTGTGCTTATCCACCATTTCAAAGTAAAGGATAAGGCTCCATACAGGCCTATACCCTGAAGCTTGCCACTACATCGTTAAGCTGTTTTGAAAGTCCAATCAGCAGGTTCATGTTTGCTGCAACTTCCTGGAATGAAGCTGTCTGCTCCTCTACTGCGGCAGCAACATCCTGGGTATTTTCGGAATTTTTCTCAACAACCAATGAAATCCTGTTCGCCGATTCGTTAATTACCGTGAAATTCGTATGGATTTTAGTGTTGATGCTTTGAATATCTTTTGCACACTCATAGGTAATATTGGACTTTTCCGAAATTTCATTCAGTTTGACCTTCACATCGTCCATGCTCTTTGCCTGGATATCTATGGTTTCCACCATTTCATCCATGTGCTTCTTGACCTCTGATGTCTGTCCTCCGATATTTTGAACAATATTAGCAATTCTTACTGTGGACTTTGCAGTCTCCTCCGCAAGCTTTCGAATCTCATCGGCTACTACCGCAAAGCCCCGTCCTGCTTCCCCCGCTCTTGCCGCTTCTATGGATGCATTAAGAGCGAGCAGATTGGTTTGCTGTGAAATATTATTAATAATCTCAAGGATATCCCGTATGTCTATAGAGTATTTTTCCAGGTGATTTACCGTATCCGACACTTTTTTTGTGCTGTCCATCACTGCCTCAAGCTCTTTCACGTGTCTTTGGATAGCGGCATTCCCCTCTCCGGCCGCCTTGCTGGACAGACCGGATTCCTCCAGCAGCCTCACCGCATTGTTTATTACCTGCCGGATATCGTTGCTCATGTCGTTGACGAGATTAGTCATGGTCTTAACCATTTCCGACTGCTCAACACTGCCTGACGATACATCGGATACCGCACCGGCAATCATTTCGGTAGATTTCGCCAGCTCGTCACTGGTTCCGGAGATGGCATCAATTGAGCTGGTCAATGTAACTGAAGATTTTGAGATAAGAACGACAATATCCTTGATACTTGCGATAAATTTATTAAAATAGTCGGTCAGAATACCGATTTCATCATGATTCTTCAACCGTATCACTTTTGTCAGGTCTCCATTTCCGGATGCGATGTCTTTCAAATCCCCGGAAATCATTTTGATCGGCTGGACAACCCCTCTTCGGATAACTAGGAACGAGAACACCGCCAAAATCAGAGAGATCGCCAAAAATACGCCGCTTAACGTCTTCGCCATCACAACCTTGCCCTGGGCAATTTCAGAATACCGGGTAACCATTGCATCAATTTGCTGTACATAATTGGCTACATTTTCATCAACGGTTTTTAGCAACTCCTTTTTGTTATTTTCCGCAATACTTACGTAGACAGGCTTGAACATGAGATTCCATTTGTTTTGGATATCCTGTAGCTGTGTGATAATCTCTTCTGACTTCAGCGTCTTTAAACCTGTTTCCGCATCTCCTTTTTGGAGCGACGTCAATAGATTGTCAAAATACTGAACTCTTTCAAGCAGCAGCTGATTTTCCTCTGTACCCGTTTTATTATTTAAAACAATATGCGAAGATAAATATGCCATCCTGAAACTATTTGCTCTCAATCTACCTGCCTGGTTTACGAAATTCGCATCACTGTCCATGGACTTGTAAGTGAAGAAGTTAATCCCTACAACAGCGATGATAAGTACTGAAAATGTTGAAAATATTATAGTAAGTTTTGCCTTTATGGACATTGACCCGTCTCCTTTTCATGCAAAAACATTTGAGGTGGTTATATTTAACCAGATAATACTGTTGCAAAACAAGCTTTCCAACAAATTTTTCAACTTATCTGCTCCAACAATATAAAAGGGCTGTAATGTGAGAAGATAGTGCGAAATCTTCCCTCCTATTACAACCCTTTGAAACAAACAAACCATTTTATCTCCTATTGTACGGTAACAATCGCTTCGTTTGGACATTGTTCCTTGGCTTCCTCAACCACCTCCAGAAGATCGCCGGAAAGTTCTTCGCCAAACGCTTCTGCGACGTCGTCCCCATTCATGTAGAACACGGTCGGGTACAGGTCGGCACATAAACCGCAGCCGATGCACAAATCCTTTTTTACATTCGCCTTCATCTCTCTCCTCCTTTTACAATTACTCTTCCATTACTACCGCGTCCGAAGGACATTTCCATTCTGCCTTCGCAGCAAGCTATAATCCTCCCCTGTCTTGATATTACAGCAAATCATCCGGTTTTCCTGTGATCGGTATCACTTCCGGAAAATTTATTTAGGGACAACCGCTGCATTACCTATTCATTATGGAAATGCCGGAGCAATTCGAGTGGGAATACCTGGAGCAGGGCCCCGAAGTATGGCGCGTCTCCATCGGAAAGAAATAAGAGAGCCCGGTTTTATCCGCTTGAAAAGGCCCATCCGCAAAAACAGGATGGGCCTTTTCACCGCTTCCGGAACTTATCGGATCGGACAAATCCCGTTTTCGCAACCGGCTTCCCGGATCGTTGTTTCAACCTCTTCCTTTTCATATTCCGTCAGCAACGAGGGGATGAATGCTTTCATTGCCGAAGCTCTTTTGCGGTATTCTTCCCGTGATATGCTTTCATACGGCAGCAAAGGGTAGAAATTGTCGTCAAGCGCCAGAAAGGACACCGCCACCACCTCATCCCAGTTTTCCGCCAGCCAGTTTTCCACCGCTTCCCACTCATCTCTTTTTACCGTTACCGTAATGGAAGCATTATGATCCACGTAATTTCTCATGAACCGTTTATAGGTTTCCAATTGTTCCAGGGCGGATACCTCCTGTTTCGTCCTTTTAACCGGCGCTTTCTGAGGAAACTCCACCACTTTCACCGAACAGGTCTCCGGATTTTGTCCGCTTTCCGGGAGCACCGGATACCCCAGTCTTTCACACACCTTTACCAGCGGATCCCCTGAATTGATTCGAATCCTCCTGATATAATAAGACGAATGGGAATGGTGAAGGCCACTGGATACACCGGGTAAAAGGGAAAGGGTACCTTCCGGCTTGATGGTGCAGATAAGCAGGGGCTTCGGAATGGAAAGCCCGGAGGAATAATCCGCGGCCTCCTCATGGGCTGTCTTCCTTAGCAGGCGCAAAAGCTCCTCTTCCTGCACGGGATTGTATTCCAGAATGCTCATGGCATCCTGCCAGCCCGTCAAACTGATTCCAAGAAGCCGATCCTGTTTTTGTACCCTGTCCCATGAATCCAATTCCAAATCCGTGCAGGTCATCCGGATGCCGGCCCGAACCGACAAGCGCTGCGCCTCGAGAAGACCGTCCCGGTCGAGAAGTCCGTTTTCATCGACAAAGGCGGCCAGATTGACCGTCGTCAGGTTGCAAAGGCCGCGATCTCTTAAGAGAATTTCGGCACAGGGATTGACTCCCTGGAAATCGGCCCTTCTTCTTCTCGCGGCCTCTGCATTGATGAAGCCCGGCTCCCCGCTCTGGCGCATCTGGTCGAGCTGCCATTTCAGCTGATCTCTGGAAGGCCTGCTTTCATAAAAGATGGAATTGTTGCTCATTTTCCTGTGCGAGACGGAACTGTTTTCCACCCATTCCTTCCGATCGTTCATATAATACAGCTCCGACTTGGCCTTGATACACTCCTCATCGCCGGCATCAATGATGCCGACCTCCGCCGTTCTCCTGACGCCGCCGACCACAACATTTTCTCCGATGATATTGCAGATGTCGAGACAGTGAATCGGCCTCAACCTGCTCCGGCTTTTCTTTTCCTCACGGCCGAGCCCTTCTATGACGGCAGCAATTTTTTCAAACATGGTTTTCAAACTTTCATGTCCGCTCGCCGTTCCGCCGAACCGCTTGAGCCGCTCCCCCTTCGGTCTCACATTATCGTAATTCATAATAATGGTATGTATATTCACATAACTGTGGCTGTGCAAAATGGAGAAAAAGAACTCAAGAGCCTTTGTCCACCCTTCCTTGCTATCTCCTACCGTTATTCTTGCCGTATCCGCGTCGAAAACGAGGGAGGTATTATCCTCTCTTTGCTCGGGAACCAACGGTTTATAATATTCGTGAACCACCTGTACGGTTGTTCTGACGGGAGGCATTTTTCCCACATCGGATTTCAGAACCCGGAAACCGACCCCGGTACCGATCATGAGCAGGTAGAATAGCTCGCCGAACTTTCCGAAATCATCCATGATGCAAAAAGCGCAATTGTAATTGCCTGCTCCATACTGCTCCGCAATTTCCGTCCCCCCGAGCCAGAGAGTTCTTCCGCTTGGGAATTGCCTCAAGTGGTAGACGTTGTCATACAGCTTTTCCGCTTCTTCCACCGTTACGCCATCCACCAGCCGGCAGTTATACTCCACGGCCCTCCTTACCGTTTCCCACCAATACTCCCGGCGTTTTTCCCCCGGCAGCCATCTCGAATAGGTCCGATAATAAACAAATTCCCCCAGGGGGTTCATATTGGAAGGACTATGCTTGTATCGGGAAAGGAAGCTTTCCTTCAGCAATCCGCTTTCCCACCGTTTTGCCCTTTGCAGGGCACGTTCCTGCCGGTAGAGAATATACTTTTTGGCCGCTTCCTTCCGATGGCTGGCCATCAGCGCGGCTTCGACCAGGTCCTGGATTTCCTCCACGCTCTTCCGGCCCCCGCTTTCCCTGACGAGAACCGCAATAGAGTCCGCAATCTGAGTGGAAAGACTTGCGTCTATTCCATCAAACGTCTCGGCCATCGCCTTGTGTATCGCATCAATAATCCGGTTTGGATCGAACCTTATAATACGCCCATCGCGCTTAACTACTTCCATAATATCCTCCTGTATGACAAGAACTATATATTGTATCTTTTTTCATCATGATACAATATATAGCCCTATTATAGAAAATCTCTTTCAGAATTCCTGTGATGCAAATCACAATTAGTTCCTATTTTCAAATTCCTCCAGGAGAGCCAGATACTTTGTCTGGATGTTTTCTGCTCTTGCCGCCCGCTCAAAATCGAAGCATTCCTTCTCCAATCTTTCCTTTGTTTCAACGGCAAGATCCCTCTGGGCAAATTTGTACACCACGCTGTCCTCTTTTTCTATGTGCCTCTCCAGCAAATGGGTATAGGAGATCGCATTTGCAATCACATCCAGTCTGGCGTCAAGATCTCCGTCCAGCACCCTCCTGACGGCAATCTCCAGATCCTGAACGAAGAGCCTGCCCATGTCATGTTCCACATTCATCCCATACCGTACCAGCTTATTAGCAGCAGGACCAAGTTCCTCCGTCATTCTGGCAAAAAGCAGGGTTTCTTCCTTGCCATGATGGTGCTTATCCGCGTATCCCCGGATGAATTCAATGATCCCGAAAAAGTCCTCATAGTTTACGGTTTCGCCGTTTAAAATCCTGCTGCAGTATTTCCGTACAACAGACAGCATTCTCTTGATATTCCTGTGTTCTTCGACCATAAGTTCGAAACAATCCATACTGCACGCACACCCTTCCATTGCTTCCTGGCAATACTGTTCCCTCTGTCGCAAGACATTTCTTTTACCTGAGTCCGGCATTTTTATTTTATCCCGCAGCCAACCGGGAATATTCAAATCCCCAGTTTTTTGAACAGGATGTTGTTTTCCAGGTGAATATGCTGGAAAAGGTCGGCCTCCAGTTCCTCCAACATTTCAAATGTCACTCTGTAGGTATTGCAGCCATCCGGGGGAACTTCATAATTCTCCGTTATCTCCCTAAGTTCTTTCAGGATATTCCCTGCAGCTACGTGCTCTTCCTCGGTCTCTCCGGCCACATCCCTGATCTCCGCATGAATATCTGCGGAAGGCTTCGTCTGGTATTTCCCAATAAGCGGGAAGAGAATTTCTTCCTCTTTCAAGAGATGCTGTTCCAGATCCGCCTTTAGCGCGGCAAAGAGCTTATGAACCCGAAAGAGCACCCTGTGCTTCATCCCATGAACCCTCAGGATCGTTGTTAATAATTCGTCCAATTCGGGCAGCACTCTTTTCAAATAAGTGTGATGTATGTCTGCGACATATTCAGAAAGCTGTACGGGCGACATGTCTGCGAAATCACGGGCTTGCCCTTTTTCTCTCTTGTTTTTCACATAAGCCTCATCCAACTTTTTCAGTAATTCGTCTTCATCAAGATGCTTCTCCGCCAAAACGTCCTTCAGTGGTCTGTTTCCGCCGCAACAAAAGTCAATTCTATGCTGCTTGAACACTTCGGCAGCTTTCGGCATCAGGGCAACGATTTCCCCTACGCTTTGTTCTCCATGAAACTGATACATAAAATCCCTCCCGGAACGATATTCTTTTGCATCCCTCGTTTCCGTCTCAATCATATAGAATTATCTGCACAAATACTGTGACCCAGGTCAAATTATTGGAAAAATAACTCGACCTGGGCCATCCCTATTCTTTATTCAACAGTATCCCGTCCATTTGTCTATTTTCAACAGATCATGGGATTCATTCATATGGAGTCGACCAGGGCATCTCCATCGAGGATCAAAATCTTCCGTTTCTCAAGGATTTCAATGATTCCATCCCTCTTCAGCAAAGCGAGTTTCCTGCTGACCGTCTCTCTCGCCACCCCGATGGAATTGGCCATCTCTTCCCTGCTCATCGGGAGTTCTATGAGAATCCCGCCCTTTTCCTTCCGGCCGTATTTCTGCGAGAGTTCCAGGAGGAGCATGTTTACTCTCGAATCGACATCCTTCGGACTGATTTTCCGGAACATGGATTCCATTTTTTCCAGCCGCTCACATAGGACGTCCATGATTTTCAAGCTGATTCCGGGGAATTTGACCAGCAGGTTCTGGAATTTCTTCTTATCAATGGTACATAGTATGGTGTCCTCCATCGCCTGTGCGTAGAAATCGGCTTCCTTGTCCCGGACAAGGTTCCTGGCGCCGAAAAAGTCCCCGTCATTCAATATGTACATGATCTGCTCCCGTCCCTCGAGAGAATATCCATATACCTTGACCTTCCCCCTGCTCACAATGATGAAGTCCTGAGGAACACTTCCCTCCATAAAAATAAAGGTATTCTCCTCGAACCTCTTCTGAACGACAAGCGATACGACCTGCTTCAGTTCCTCCCCGTCCAGGGAGGAAAAGATCGGAACCCGCCCGGCGCACTGCATATGGTTGTCTATGGTACAGGTGCATTCCTTGAAAGCCATAATCGTACTCCTATTTATATCTTCACTTAATAATATGATTAATATGATATTCATCCCACATCTGATGCGATTGCAATCACTTACTTTGATTTGTTAGTTTATTTACGTGGATTTCTGACAGTAGCGTTAGGTAGAAAAGTTAATCCGCCGTTGAATGTAACTTCTGTTAGAGCCCGGTTAAAATCGAAAGCTGGCGGGTATGTAAACAATTTTGCTGATTTTTCTATCATGTCAAGTAATGCTATAATTTCTTCTTCTACGAAATATCAGTATTTAAAAGGCATAGATTCTTAATGCTATTCAAAGGGCTAAAGTTATGTCAAAAAACGATAATATGCTGGCCAATATAGACGGCATCCGCAAGTTCCGCGATTTTCTCGGCTCCGGACCTGTAATCATCGTTCTGGCATCCAGCAGGGGCATTGTAAACGCCAGCTTCTTTTCCTTTGTTGTCATATTTGTACTTTCGCTGTTTTTCGGCAGGGCGTACTGCGGATGGTTCTGTCCGGGATGCGGCGTTCAGGAAACAGCAGGTTTCTTTATTAAGAAAAAAGCGAAAAACACGAAAGCGCGATACATAAAATACGTTATCTTCTTTGTCCGGATGTCGGTCATCGTTGCAGGCTATATACTAAAAGGCTTTACTCAGGTTGATCTGTCATTCGGCATGTCTGATATACCCTTACAAAGAAAAATTCTTTTAACGGCCGGAGCGGTCGCGATTATCGTTCCGGTGGCAGTCGTATCCGGTAGATTTGCATCCTGTAAATATATCTGCTGGCAGGCCCCGCTTATGGTCATTGGCAAAAGAATCCGCGATATGCTGCATCTTCCCGGATTAAGGATAAAAACAGACGCGGATAAATGCAAAAGCTGCGGCGCGTGCAGCAAAAGCTGCCCGATGAATATTGATGTAATCAAAAAAATACCTGACGGCGAAATAGCAGATGACGAATGTATTTTATGTGGTAGTTGCATTGAGGTCTGTAAGTTTGACGCGTTAAATTTCTGCATATCCGTGCCAAGGAATACAAGCCGCTGCTTGGTACGGCGGGATGATCGTAAAAACATATAATACGGATTATTCAAGAGCAGTAGGGTAACCGTAATTGCTGATTTAAGTTTCAAATTGCCGATGAACGATATGGCTGCATCATTCCTGGGTCAAGCCTTGCTCTGGAAAACATTTAAGAAAAAGAAGAAAATTGATAAGGCAATCACTATTCTTGCTGCGTTTCAGACATGGTATGCTTTTTCATTTCTATTTGCTCCTTGTATTCTTCGGACAGCCGAAATATACTAAAATATGGAGGTGTTTGCATGAATTACATTACTACGAAAGAAGCCGCCGCTAAATGGAGCATATCAGACAGGCGGGTATTGCAATACTGTAACGCCGGACGTATTGAGGGAGCGGCGAAAATGGGCAATACATGGCTTATTCCCAAAGACGCGGAAAAGCCCAAAGACCGCCGGGGAAAGGATGAAAAACAATGAGCCGGATATTACTACTTGAAGATGATTTGAGCCTTATTGACGGTCTTTCCTACTCGCTGAAAAAACAGGGCTTTGAAACTGATATTGCCCGAACGGTGAAAGAAGCCGATAGCCTTTGGAGCAAAGAGGAATATAACCTCTTGATTTTGGATGTATCCTTGCCCGACGGTTCGGGGTTTGATGTGTGTAAGAAAGTACGTCAGATGTCAAAGGTGCCGATCATTTTTCTTACCGCATCCGACGAAGAAGTGAGTATCATCATGGGGCTTGATATTGGCGGCGACGACTACATTACAAAACCGTTCAAGCTGGGCGTACTCGTTTCAAGGATTAACGCGCTGCTCCGACGCACAAAGGATTTTGGCACAGTAGATACAGAAATCACTTCAAATGGGATTACGGTATTTCTTTTGCAGGGACAGGCACACAAAGGAAACATCACGCTTGGTTTAACGGCGGCAGAATACAAATTACTTTGCCTGTTCATGCAAAATCCGGGAATGATCCTCACCAAAGAAAAGATACTGGACAAACTGTGGGACGGCAACGGCAATTATGTTGATGATAATACGCTGGCGGTATATATCCGCAGATTGCGAACGAAGATTGAAGCTGACCCCGGCAATCCCCAAATGCTGGTGACGGTCAGGGGCATGGGCTATAAGTGGAACGTCATAGGCGGGGGCGGTGAAGTATGAGCATTTTCACAAACAGAGATATAAAAAGACTGTTTATCCTGCTATCGTTCGCGTTCGTATCATTTATCATTTTGTCGCAGTTCTATTTGTGGCTTTCGTATGGTGCGCCCAATATGGTCATGCTGCTGCTTACGCTGCTTCTGGCAGCAGGCATTTTTATCGGCTGCTATCTGTATTTCCATCGGCAGCGACAAATGATTGAGGGTGCCATATCGCAAATCAGCCTGTTTGTTTCGGGTGACGGGGACGCACGAATTGAAAGCGGCAGCGAAGGCAGCTTATACAAGCTGTTCCATGAGGTCAATATGCTGGCTACCACACTAAACGCCCATGCGTTACAGGAACAGAACACAAAGAACTTTTTAAGAAATACCATATCGGATATTTCCCACCAACTGAAAACCCCTCTTGCCGCGCTTGCAATATACAATTCTCTTTTGCAGGATGAATGTGAGGATAAAAAAGCTGTATGCGAGTTTGCTTTGAAATCGGAAAAGGAAATTGACCGAATAGAAATGCTCGTCCAAAATCTCTTAAAGATCACGAAGCTGGACGCCGGTTCTATTTTCATGGATAAGCATACTGAAAACATTTCCGACATGATGAACGACTTGAAAGCTCATTTTGAAACACGCTCCGTACAGGAACATAAGGAAATCATTTTGTCAGGTTCAACGGATGCCACGCTGCTATGTGACAAGGGCTGGCTTACGGAAGCTGTCAGTAACATAGTGAAAAATGCGCTCAACCATACGGACATGAACGGTCAAATCCGGGTTGAATGGAAGAAACTTCCGTCCGTTACACAAATCATTATAAAGGACAACGGAAGCGGGATACCCCCGGAGGACATACACCATATTTTTAAACGATTTTACCGCAGCCGCTTTTCAAAGGATACACAGGGCATTGGCCTTGGTTTGCCGCTTTCAAAAGCCATCGTGGAAGCTCACGGCGGCAATATAACGGCGGATAGCGTTATGGATAATGGAAGCACGTTCGTTCTGAGCTTTCTGAACCTTACTAAACTGTAAGCTGAAATTCATTTGGGAGTAAGCTGTTGGTGCTAAACTGCGTTTATAGAAAGGTGTGATAGATTTGAATTTGTTAGAAGTCAATGCCATCTGCAAAACATACGGCAATGGCGAAACCGCAGTTAAGGCGTTAAAAGACGTGAGCTTTTCCGTTCCCAAGGGGGAGTTTGTCGCCGTTGTCGGTGAGTCGGGGTCAGGGAAAAGCACTCTTTTGAATATGATTGGCGCACTTGATACGCCTACGTCGGGGAATGTCCTGATAGACGGTAACGAGATATTCCGCATGGATGACGAAAAACTTACGCTCTTTCGCCGCCGCAATATCGGCTTTATCTTTCAGGCATATAACCTTATTCCCGAATTGAATGTGGAGCAGAATATTACGTTTCCCGCATTGCTGGATTATAAAAAGCCGGATAAGGCGTATGTGGAGGAAATATTAACGGTCCTTTCCTTACAGGACAGGCGCGGCCATCTCCCCCGGCAGCTATCCGGCGGGCAGCAACAGCGCGTGGCGATCGGCCGCGCTCTGATTACCCGCCCTATGCTCATCCTTGCGGACGAGCCGACCGGCAATTTGGACAGCCAAAACTCGGGCGAGGTGATTTCGCTTCTGAAAACAGCATCCAAACGCTACCAACAGACCATCCTAATGATTACGCACAATCGAAGCATTGCTTCTACGGCTGACCGCGTACTGCAAGTATCGGACGGCGTACTGACCGATTTGGGGGGATACGTCGAATGAACAGTTATCTGGGCCTTGTTTCAGAATATGCGAAGGTACACAAGAAGAAGAATCGGCTTACAGTAGTATGTATAGCTATATCGGTTATGCTGATCGTGGCTGTTTTCGGTATGGCTGATATGAGCGTTAGGGCGCAGATTAACGAGAATATTCGCCAAAAGGGGAATTGGCACGCCATCCTTACGGGCATACCGGAGAGCGCCGCCGCGCAGATTGGGAGCCGTAAAGACGTCAATGTTTCCGGCTGGGTCGGGGTGGCCGATGATACAACGTATGGAGGAAAAGACTTGTTGGTTCAAGGAAGTGAACAGATCATCTCCGAGCAGATGAACCTTGTCGTGACGGAAGGAAGTTATCCGTCAGGCGCACAGGAGGCGCTGCTTGACATGCCCGCTTTGAAGCAGTTCGGACTTTCTGTCGGAGATGCAGTTGAGATCACTTTCAGCGATGGGAAAGCCCGGCAGTATGTCATTACCGGAGCATATGACGATTTTTCCAGCCTCAAAGGACGCGACGCTCACGGCCTGTTTTTGTCGCTGGACGGTATTCGAGCCGTTATGAGCGAGAACGGGCAGGAATATTACTACATCCAGTTTAATAGCGGCGTGAATATTAACAGGGCGCTTTCAGCGATTAAAACGGAGTATGCTCTCTCGGATGAACAGGTTTCCGTGAATACAATGCTTCTTGGCCTGATGGGGCAAAGCAACGACAGCTCCATGATGCAGCTTTATCTTACGGCGGTGATACTTGCCGTCCTTGTAGCAATTGCCGCTATGTTCATGATTGCCAGCAGCTTTAATATGAGCATATTGGAGCGCACGCAATTTTTCGGGCTTCTACGCTGCCTGGGCGCAACAAAAAAACAGGTCAAACGCTATGTACGCTTGGAGGGATTGCGCTACAGCTTAATAGGCATACCTATCGGGCTGTTGACCGGCTGCTGTGTAGTATGGCTGGCGGTTTTATGCCTGAACGCCTTGGATTCCCAATACTTGCCGGAAATGCCGTCTATGCAAATCAGTTGGTTAGGTCTGCTTGCGGGAGCGGTCGTCGGCTTTGCGACGGTCATGCTCGCTTCAAGATCGCCCGCTAAAAAAGCGGCGGCGGTATCACCGCAGTCTGCGGTAACCGGCAATATCAATTGTACAAACAATCTGCGAGTAGACCGGGCGTCTAATACCAAACTGTTTCGCGTGGATACGGCAATGGGGATAAATCATGCTTTCTCCAATAAAAAGAGCATGACCCTCATAACAGGCTCCTTTGCCATAAGTATTATTCTGTTTTTATGCTTTACCGTACTCATTACCTTTATGAACCATGCCCTAAAACCATTGCAGCCCTATTCCCCCGACGTTTCTATTATGGGAGCAGACAATACCGTATTACTCGGCCGTTCCCTGATGGAAGAAATGAAAAAACTTCCCGGTGTTAATAAAGCATACGGGCGGATGTTTCTCTATGATATTCCGGCGACCGCCTCACAGAAGGACGGCACAGTAACGCTGATTTCATATGACGGGCCTCAGTTTGACTGGGCGGGAAAAATGCTGGTTTCAGGAAACACCGGCAACGTGCAGAATGGAAATGGTGTCTTTGTTGAGTATTCAGACGACCTGAACTGGAATGTAGGCGATACCATTACCCTCAATATTTCGGGAAAAACGACAGAGGTTCAGGTTGCGGGGATTCTTTCAAACACTCCGTTTGCAGCGGCAGATAACGAGTGGCTTATGATTTGCTCGGAAAGCACCTTTACAGGGCTGACCGGGATAACGGACTATACGATTATTGATTTGCAGGTGGACACAGATGTTTCCGGGCAGGTACGAAGCCTGCTGACCCCTGAAATGCGGATTTTGGATAAGCAGCAAAGCAACAGCGAAACCCGCACAACCTATAACGCAATGGCGGTGTTTGTTTATGGGTTCTTGATTGTTATCGCTCTGGTCGCCCTTATAAACATACTAAATACGGTGAACGCAAGCGTTTCAAACCGAATGAATAATTACGGTGTGATGCGGGCGGTAGGTATGTCCTGCAAACAACTTAGAAAGATGATTACAGCAGAAGCGGCAGCCTACGCCATAACCGGCAGTATTGTCGGGAGCGTTTTGGGACTTCTTATGCACCGTTACTTTTTTGGGCTGATGATTACATCCAATTGGGGCGAAAATTGGCAGCCCCCGGTTTCCGTCTTAGCTATCGCTATCCTTGCGGCATTATCTACGACGCTTGTCGCCGTGATTTTACCGGCAAAGAAAATCGAGGAAATGAGCATAGTCAATGTAGTAAACGCAGGGTGAAATAAACGTCACCGTATAATAGGCTTGTCAAAGCGCGGCAATAAAAAAAACCGTTGTTTTGGCGGCAGAGTAGCTATGCCTTAACAAGATGAACACGATAAGCAAAGAACCTTCCTCCCAATAAGATGGTTCTTTGCTTATTTTGTATCCAGTGGCAGGTTCTCAAAAGCATAAAGTCAGCTATAGCCAATAGAGAGGAACACAGGCTTATTTTCAGCTTGTGCCTTTTCAAATGCTTCCGCTCCCCAAGGGAACCATTCTACAGGGTTATAAGCATGTTGTAGAAGGTATGGGGATTTCTCATTTATCAATCTGTTAGGCTTTCTTGAAGCATTATCTTCACTATTGGCTATTCTATCATTATACATATGGCAACACCTACCTTTCATGTTGAAATATTCTTTTAACACTCTTATTATACCCCCGCCATCTGAATACAATACTTTCTGTAGAAAAATGAGGTATAGTGGGGTATACTTCTAATGGAGATGTTTACCAAAACAGCATGTGCCATTTAGATTTTTTCAAGAAATGAGGCATTTTTCAAGCTGTTGAAGCTGGCTTAATATCGGCAATGCAGGAAAGTTTCATCAAACCGAAAAGTTTTTCAAAAAATCCTTTGGATGCTTATAAAATTCCCCTGCCTTATCAATAAACCAATGACAAAACTCTCTAAACTCATTTTGCTCAATAACTTCATTCACATCAAAACTTATCAATTCCCCATATCGTGCAGAATAAATGCCTAATTTATTAATAGTTTTACCAAAATTATATTCAATTCCTGCTATCTCATTCAAGGTATAATAACCCATCAATTGATTAAAAAATTCCCTGTTAATACCAGCTTTTGTTGTGACTTTTATATCAATCAACATATCATCTAATATTAAATCTGCGTCAGCACCACTAACCAACAAGGAAGCATTACCGAAAACAGGATTTAACAAGCAAGTCGCTTTACATATCCACATTTCATCTTGTAATAAAGAATATAGTCTTTTCAAGTCAACAATATCAAAGGGGTCTACCTTACCTATATCATCTGGAAGATAAGCAAATTGACCTGTTCTATATACAACATCATAATGTGAAATTTGTAATAACAATATAAGAAGTTCCTCATTTATTCCCTTACTGCTGAAATATTTGTCCACTGCTTGTTTTGCCATTTTTATTATAGCCATACAATCAGCTTTTTGACTGCCCTTTAACAGCGGGGCAACCTTTTCAGCGTTAAAAATATTATCATCAGATATAGTCTTATTAAGTCTTGATATGTAAAATCTTATCAAATAGTCAAATGCTATACCCATAATAGTATAGCTCTTTGTTGCTGGTGGGCATTTAATCTCTTTGCTAAATTTCAGTTTTGGTATCTTGAAGGTTTCATTAAATTTCGCTTTTACTTCCTTATCATCTAAAAACTTTGTCAAGCTCATAATTTATATTTCCCCTTAATCCTATTACACTTTTATCCGCAATACTCAAAATACTTATCAAGCATATGGTAATATTTTACCATCGCTTTTGCAGAATTAAAACTCCCATCCACTTAATTCGTGCAAAAAGTAAAGGGGATGAGGTTTTAAGCTTTCCCCATAGACTGTTGAAGTCTGTAACCAATTAAATTTTTATAAGGTTTTACTTTTGTCCGACCATTTCTATGATAGCCTTTCATGCTATATCCTCCTTTTGGCTGTCCTTCATGTTGGACAAGCCATTCAATATTTTAATTCTGTAGTCTTTTGCTGCTTGCCTGTAGGGAATTGGAGTGTAAACACCAACTTGTAGCTGTCGGCAACCGCTTCTATGTTGACAATTATAAAAGGCTGTCCCTTGCAGGTCAGGAAGGTGTTGCCAACCTTCGAGGCTGTATGGCTGTTGATAAACCTATAATCACTGGTGAGTATGGCGGTATCACTCTTAAAACATTTTGTATCCTCCTCGTATAATAATTTTTATAAGGTTTTGATGATGAATTTTCCAGTTATAAACCTTATTAGAACTTATGTCACTTACCAAAATTAACTGGAAGTTTTGATACCAATACTTACTTCACATTCCATTATGTTTCTTGATAGGGGGTACAATTCCACAGAAAACAGATATTTCCATCATAAAGTGAGAGTATAATATCTCTTTTGGTTAGTTGTTCAAAAGTCAGTAATCCTTTCATTGATAAAGTCAATATTTTTTATGATAAATAACCACAAATAGGAAGTACACAACAGGCATAAAGATAATAGTTACAATTAGAAGTTGTAATAGTGATATTTTTATTGAATAATGTAAAACAAAAACTGCAAATATATACCAATAGGAAACCCAAAATGCAGTATGCCCTGCCTTTATATTAATAAAGATATTTCTCTCCTCATTCTGAAGCTCAATATTCTTTTTCATTTCAGGCTTTTTCTTAGCATATTTATAGAGTACCAATGTACCTATCCCTGTGGGAAGAAATCCTGCTGTTAAACCAGTCATAAGCCCTTTCTGGTATCCAAATATAAACCCTAATATTCCTGCAATTAAGCCTATGATAATAAATACCTGTGAATATAGCAGTTCCTTCTTAATATACTTTTCAATACTCATAATAACTCCTCCTCAAATACAAAAATATCTTCAATTGTCATTTTAAAAACTTTTGCAATTTTATATGCCAAAAAGATAGATGGATTATATTTCCCATTTTCAAGGGATATGATTGTTTGCCTTGACACATTTACTTTATCTGCCAGATATTGCTGAGTAAAACCAGATTGCTCCCTTAAATCCTTTATTTTGTTTTTCAATCATAGATGCTCCTTTCTACCTCATGTATGTAAAGTTGACTTTACACTATTAATATAATACAGTTTAATTGGTGTGTCAAGTGGACTTTACATTTATTCCAATGAAGTTTGCAAATAATTACCTATAGAGCAGTGGATATGGAAGATGGTATACTCATTTTTTGAAGGCTTGTGGGAAGAAGTAAGCAGTTATGCCTTGGAACACAGGGAGCAAGATAATGCCATGTATTCTTTCTATGAGAAAGACATAAATCACTTCTGCATCAGTCTTAAACCTTATGTGAGGAGTTTAGCTTCATGGCTATATAGCTTTAAACACAAAGGCCTAAAGGGCTGTGGGTTTGAATATGAAGAATGTCAAAGTGAAATATGGATTGTTGTGTTCAAGATGGTGAATGAAGCATTGGAATATGGGGATAGCAATCCTGACCTCCCATTTGTTTACAAGTTGAAACACAGAGTACAAAAGAACTTATGCCCCAACATTATCAGGAGTATCAATAAAAATAAAAGGATTATACATCACAGTAAGGACATAAAGCTGATAAGTCTTGAACAGATGGCAGAGAGTGGTAAGGAGTATCCAAGTAAATCTTATCTGGTTTATGACAAAATAATTGACAGGGTTGATAATATAGAAAATACTATCCAACAATCCCCACAGTATACTGACAAGGAACTTGCCATTTTGGAAATATGGAAAACACAGCCAAACATCAGTATAAGGAAACTGGCAGAAAAAACTGGTATCCCCAAATCTACTATAGGCAGGACTGTTGCAGGATTAAAGGAGAAACTGAACCTCAAAATTAGTGCCTGAAATTTTTAACTATACCTTTTCTATCACTATTATTTATTAAATGTGCAGTTCCTGTAGGTTATGGGAATAGTAACAGCTATATAACTGTTGGTAGTTATAATAGTTCCTTCCCTCTGGTCAGTCACTATTATAATACACCTGTTTGTAAAAATGAGTGGGACACTTTTAAAAAATATTATATAGGGTGTAGGCTTTAAAATGGTCTATGCCCTATTTTATTTTGAATACATAATTGCTTTCTTTCAAATAATAATTTGGTGGTAAATAAAAATAATATTTTACTATAAAAATCCAACAAACTATAAAATTATGAAAGGAAGGTGATGCCCACATGTCAACTAATAAACAAGCCAATAGACTAATCCATGAGAAATCCCCCTATTTGTTACAACATGCCTATAACCCTGTAAACTGGTTTCCTTGGAGTGATGAAGCTTTTCAGAAAGCCAAGTCAGAAGATAAGCCTATCTTCCTGTCTATTGGCTATAGCTGACCTGTATTCAAAGAACCTGCCACTGGTGCCACGTCATGGAGCGTGAGAGCTTCGAGGACGAAGAGGTTGCACAACTGCTGAATACCCGGTTCATTGCGGTCAAGGTCGATCGGGAAGAGCGGCCGGACATTGACAGCATCTATATGTCCGTCTGCCAGACCCTGACCGGACATGGCGGATGGCCGCTGACCATCCTTATGACGCCGGACGGGAAGCCCTTCTTTGCAGGCACCTATTTCCCGAAGCAGGACCGCATGGGGCTGCCGGGGCTGATAACCGTGCTCGACAGGGCATACGAAGCCTGGACGGAAAACCGCCCGGGTGTTATGGATACGGCCGGAAGCATCCTCGCCGCACTGTCTGCTCCTGCGGAAAATACGGGAGAGGTGGAGTACGGGAAAATCATCCATGCGGCGTATGAGCAGTACAAAAGAGCCTTCGACAGCATACACGGAGGTTTCGGAGGAGCTCCGAAATTCCCCTCCCCTCACATCCATTTCTTTTTGCTGCGCTACTGGAAAATGACCGGCGAGGCTGCCGCCCTGAAGATGGTGGAAAAAACGCTGGAGGCTATGAGGAGAGGCGGAATATTCGATCAGATCGGCTACGGCTTCTGCCGTTATTCCACCGACCGGAAATGGCTTGTGCCCCATTTTGAAAAAATGCTTTATGACAATGCCCTCCTGGCCATGGCCAACCTCGAAACCTACCAGGCCACGGCAAACGGCAAGTATGCTGCAACCGCAGAAGAAATCTTCACCTACGTTCTGCGGGACATGATCTCGCCGGAAAGCGGCTTCTATTCGGCGGAAGACGCCGACTCGGAGGATGGCGGGGGCCGGAAGGAGGAAGGACTTTTCTATACCTGGACACCGGATGAGATACGCCAGGTATTGGGGGAAACGGGCTCGGAGCGGTTTATGCTCCTGTTCGACATTACGGCAAAAGGAAACTTCGAAGGCCGCAGCATTCCGAATACCGTCAGCGGCAGCATACCGGGCGGCGATCTTGAATTTGTCACAGCCTGCCGCAAAAAGCTTTTTGACCACAGAGAGAAAAGAAACCGTCCGTTCAAGGACGATAAAATACTGACCTCCTGGAACGGCCTGATGATTGCCGCTCTCGCCATGGGCGGAAGAATTCTGGGAAACGGAATTTTTACGGCTGCTGCCGAAAAAGCGGCCGGCTTTATACTGAAACGCCTTGTAGATGAAAAGGGCAGGCTGCTTGCTGTTTACCGCGGGGCCGCCTCCCCTGTAAAGGCATATGCGGACGATTACGCCTTCATAATTTGGGGACTGCTGGAATTGTATGAGACGACCTACAAACCGGATTATCTTGAAAATGCGCTTCATCTGAACGAGGATATGCTGAAGCTTTTCGGGGATGAGAAGGACGGCGGGCTCCACCTGTACGGCATCGACGGCGAACGGCTGATTCTCCGGCCCAAAGAAGCCTATGACGGCGCTACGCCTTCCGCAAATTCGGTTGCGGCCAATAACCTTGTCCGACTGGCAAGGCTCACGGGCCGTTATGAGTTGGAGGATACGGCCCGGCAGATTTTACGGGCCTTTTCCGGCAGCGTGGAGGGGTACCCGGCCGGCCACAGCCATATGCTGAATGCCGCAATCCTGTTGGAAACCGTGGGCAGCGAGGTGGTCGTGGCCGGAGAGCTGGACAAGGGTGCCGGAGAGCTTCTGGAGGTGGTACGGCAGGGTTTCAGGCCCTTTACAGTATCCTTGCATTTTGCACAGGATCATGGCGATTTGAAAAGAATGGTCCCCTTTACCGCAGCTTATTCGACAATTGACGGCAAGGCCGCAGCCTATGTCTGCAAAAATTTTACCTGCAGCAATCCGGTGATCGATGCAGCTTCTCTTAAGGAGTTCCTTCAGTAAAATAGCGCGCTGTGGCTCAAAATACACCCGCTTTTCCTGAAATCGGACCGAATTAAAAAAACCTTGTTTACACTGCCGCACAGCCGCTGTATAATATAGGAATGCAACAATAATAGGAAAATAATTCAAGTTCAATACGATGCTTATTAAGAGGTCAAACGGATATGAACCTAAAGAGATATTTGATTGGCAAGCCGCTTAAAAATGAACAGCTGAGCGGCGAAAAATTCGGGGTATTATGGGGGCTCCCCATTCTGTCCAGCGATGCTATTTCCTCCGTCGCCTATGCGGGCACGGAAATCATGCTCGTTTTGCTGCCCGTCGTCGGCATGCTTGCTTTCCGGCAGTTGACATACATCTCTGCCGCCATTATCCTCCTCCTTGCCATCCTGATGCTTTCGTACCGGCAGACGATCGACGCATACCCCAACGGCGGCGGCGCTTTCGTCGTGGCCAAGGAAAATATCGGCCTGATCGCCGGTATTACCGCCGGGTCCGCTTTGAGCATAGGATACATTATGACGGTAGCCGTAAGTATCGCCTCCGGCGTCGATCAGATCGTTTCGGCTTTTGATCCCTTAAAGCCCTACAAGGTCCATTTGACGGTGCTGGTAATTCTGCTGGTGGCCCTGGGCAATCTCCGCGGTCTCAAGGAATCCGCCAGGCTCTTCAGCCTTCCGACCTATTTCTTCATTTTTTCGATTCTTCTCATGCTGATTGTAGGCCTTGTTAAAATCATAGAAGGGTACGAGCCCGCCCCCCTGCAGGTAACCGGGACAATGAAAACGGCGAGCGTTTTCTTGATTCTGACGGCGTTCACCAACGGCTGCGCCGCCCTGACCGGCGTTGAAGCGGTGAGCAACGCGGTGCCCAGTTTCAAATCCCCTTCGGCCAAAAATGCGAAAATGGTATTGCTGCTGCTTTCCCTGCTTGTCCTGGTCGTTTTCGGCGGGACCTCGATCATTGCGAACTTCTTCCCCACCGATCCTAAAAATGGCGCTATGCTTGTCCAGATCGCCGGATTGATTTTCGGGCGCAACATTTTCTTCTACCTTGTGACCATCTTATCCTTTACCATATTGGTGCTGGCTGCGAATACCGCCTTTGTCGGATTCCCCAACCTGATCTCCGTCATGGCGAGGGAAGGCTACGTGCCAAAGCAGCTCAGCATGCGGGGCGACAGGCTCAGCTATTCCAACGGGATCCTGCTGCTGACCGCCATCGCAATTCTTCTGGTTGTTGTATTCAGTGCAAACGTTACTTCCCTGATCGGCCTGTACGCCATCGGCGTGTTCATCTCCTTCACCCTGTCCCAGTCCGGCATGCTTTTGAAATGGTACCGGGAGAAGGGGAAAAACTGGCAGGTTAAAGCCTTTATCAACGGCTTCGGCGCGCTGGTCACCTTCCTGATCGTCATTGTCATCGCCATTACCAAGTTCAGGCAGGGCACCTGGATCGCAGTCATCGTTATCCCGATCATGATCTTCATGATGCTGAACGTGAAAAAGCATTATACGGCTATCAGCAAGCAGCTGAAACTCTCGCCGGAAGAACTGGCCACCATCGACGTAACGCGTGACGTGTACAGGAACCGCGTTATTGTCCCGATCGAAAGCATAAATAGGGCAAGCATAAGAGCGCTGCGCTATGCCAGGACGATTTCCGAAAACGTGGTGGCATTCAATATTTCCATCGACGAAGCGCAAGGCCGCAAGGTACGCGAAAGATACGACATGGTCAATACGGATATCCCGCTGATTATAAAATATTCGCCATACAGGAAGGTTGTCGAGCCGCTGCTGAAATATATAAGCTCCACGGATTACGATTACCAGAAGGGGGATATGATTACCGTGATTCTTCCCCAGTTCATCGTAAAATCCTGGTGGAACCGAATTCTTCACAACCGCACCAGGGTAGCGGTAGAACGGGAACTTCTCAAGCACCACAAGCATATAGTCGTTTCCATCATGCCCTACCAGCTGAAAGAGGACGATGTAGCTCTGAGGTCGCCCAAGTATAAGCATATTATTTAGTTGAACGTGTTGTGCTGATTGACATTATGAACAGGCCGTATGTTTAAAGCACAACATCATATGCTCCGGAACCCCTTCCCGATGATCTCGGAGGTATTCGTTATGGTGATAAAAGCCGTTTTATCGATTTCCCGGATAAACTGCCTTAGCGAAACCGCCTGCCTCCTGTTGACAACGGTCGTAATAACATGCTTCTCTTCGTTGTTGAACGCACCGTAGGCTGTGTGGATCGTAGCTCCCCGGTGAAGGTTTTCTATGATATAATGCCGGATTTTTTCAGGCTCACTGCTGATGATCACAATCTGTTTGCGCATATTGAAGCCTTCAATAACCGTATCGATCAGGAATCCCTTGATGATCAGTCCGAGCATCGAATACATTCCAATACGGACGCCATACACGATCCCGGCGGATACTGTGATCAAAAAATCCGATATCAGCAGCGCTTTCCCGATATCTATGCTGGTCAGCTTGTTCAGCACCTTGGCGACAATGTCGGTCCCGCCGGTCGAGGCATTCTGGTTGAAGACGATGGCGGAGCCGACCGCGGGCAGGATGATGGCAAAGAACAGCTCCAGAAGCGTATCGTTGGTGAAGGGCCCTGTCATGGGAAACACACGGTCCAGCAGCCAGACCATCCCCGACAGCGCAAAGCTCGAATAAACCGTCCACGAGCCGAAAGCCCGCCCGATAAATAGAAAGCCGGTAATCAGCAAAATGGCATTGATGACAAGCATGATGGGACCCACGGAGATCGTCGGGAAAAAGTGGCGCAAAACAATGGCAAGGCCGCTGACCCCTCCCGTGGCAAAGCTGTTCGGCACCTTAAAAAAGTGGATTCCGGCAGCCGTGAGCAAAAGTCCCAGATTGATCAGCAGAAAGCTTCCTGTTTTTTTCATTCCGTTGGCCTCCTTTGTGGTGAACAGATAAAATGATAACGGCCCTTGCTGTGAACTCGCTATTAAAAATTATACCCCAAATCGGGGGTCCGCATCATCTATTTCTTGTTCCACGGGACCGAATTTTCTGAAGAAATTACGGAATTTTCAAACATTGGGAAGGAAATTACGTATGAATAGGTAGAGAAAAAAGGAAAGAGAGTGCGCATATGTATAAAAGAATGAGTGTTCAAGCAGTTGCATTAGTATTGGTATTCGTATTTGTAGCCGCGGCGGCGATAGCAAGTATCCTCTATTTCGTCCGGTACGGCTTTGATTTCAGCCAGGGCCCGTCGGTTTCGGAAAATATCGGCAGCCTCACGGAGTCTGTATTCTCCGGCGAGATTAAGGGCGGCATCCAGGTTGACCAGGAAAAAACGGAAGCCCTTCAGGGCTTGAATGCCGTATCGGTTCAAACCGTCAGCGAAGAAATCCGGATCATCCCTGTCGAAGGCAATGAAGTGAAGGCGCATTTTTACGGAACCTACAAGTCCAGCGATCCCGACTTCAAACCCCAGTTGGTGGTTGACCGGACCGGCGGTTCCCTGAAAATAAAGGTGGAGTATACGAAGAAATTCGCTATTCACTACAACAGCAATTTAAAACTGGACGTATCGGTTCCGGCGCAATACGCGGAAGAGCTCGAAACGCTGTCCACTTCGGGCGAAATCACAGCAAACGGCTTCACTCTTGACCGTTTTACGAGCAAAACCATTTCCGGCGATGTGGACGCAAAGCAGGTCAACGCCAGGGAGGCCGCCATCAGCACTACCTCCGGCGAGGCCGGAATCACCGGCGCCTATGACAGCTTTTCCTTCAGCACCGTATCCGGCGATCTGGCGGCTTCGGAGTTTACCGCAAAGGAGTCCAGCCTCAAAAGCACATCCGGGGAACTCCGGCTCTCCGGCAACCCCGGGGACGTAACGGCAAAAACGGTCAGCGGCGGTATTGAGCTTGAATACGCGGCGTTTGCCAACCGGATCGATATCGCGACAACCTCCGGCGAGGTAGCGGTAAAGCTGCCTGAAAGCGCCGGATTCGAGCTGGATTACAGCAGCAGTTCGGGAGAGGCGTCCTGCGATTTCCCCATAAACGCAGAGGCAGGCGGCAACCATGATAAACGGCTTAAAGGAACCGTCGGAAACGGCGAAGGAGATATAAAGGTAAGCACTATATCAGGCGATCTGCAGATTAATAAGTAAAACACCGGCGGAAACAGGTGCGGCCGATGCATGTCAAAAGGGACGCTTCCCTCCGTGAGGCGTCCTTTTGCTTGCCTTCCGCTTCACGAACCTTTTCCCGGACAAAAGAATATAATGGGGTATCAATTCATGGCAAGGTGAGTTTATGTGGTATACCGTTCAACCCGGCGATTCCGTTTACCTGATCGCGCAGAAATTCGGCGTTCCCGTCCAGCAGCTGCTTACGACAAACCAGCTGACAGGCAGCGAAATTGTTCCGGGGCAAAGGCTCTTTATCCCGATCGAAGTATCCAAAGTCATTATATACACGGTACAGTCCGGGGATTCTCTGTATAAGATCGCCCGAACCTACGGTACGACAGTCGAAAGCATTATGATCCAGAACGGACTGCAGAGCACAAACCTGAATGTCGGCCAACGGCTTGTCATCCCCCGTTACACGGAAGCAACCGTAACCGCGGGCAGAGCCAACATCCGCAGCGGTCCCGGCACCGGCAACAGGATCATAACCTCTGTGGTCTCCACCACCCGGCTGCCGGTCATCGACACGCAGCGGGACTGGATTAAGGTTTCCCTGCATAATGGGAACGATGGCTGGATCTCAAGAAATCTGGTCAGCCTGAGAACCTACGACGGCTCCAAGCCGATCCTTGAAGTCGTCGGTTTCTACACACTGCAAGAGGGTCCCGCGCTGCCAGGCTCCTACCGTTCCTTCGTCGACAACACCACCCGTATCTCGGAATTGCCGCTCTTTCTGTACCGCTTCAACCGGGACAATCCGACGACCATTGAAAAATTCGGTGAATTTACGGATAATGAAGTCGAGCTGCTGGTTTCCATCGCTCACCGCAACAACGTCATGATTCTGCCGGTGGTGCACAATCTGCTTTACAGCGGCGGAGGCCAGGAAGCAAGCAGAGCCGTCGTTTCCCAGGTGGTAGCGACCCCGGAAAGCAGGAGGACCACGATCGCAAATATTATCGCGCTGATCGACCGGTTTGGCTTCGACGGAGTCAACATGGACATCGAGGATGTTTATCAGCAGGACAGCGCCAAACTGTCGCTTTTCTATACCGAACTGGGGCGGGCCATGAGAGACCGCGGCTATTTCCTTTCCGCATCGGTTCCCTCCAGGATCCGGGACTATCCCCCGTTCAATCCGTTTTCCGACCCGTTTGATTACGGCAGCATCGGCGCCGCCGTGGACCAGTTTATCGTCATGCTGTACAATGAGCACGGCTGGCCGGGCAGCGGTCCCGGCTCCGTCGTATCGAGCGGATGGATGACCAAGGTGCTCGGGTATACATTGACCAAGGTGCCGGCCAACAAGGTGGTTGCCGCGATATCCGTATTTGGCTTCGATTTCAACCTGACTACGGGGAGGAACACCTATGTGACCTATGCAATGGCCGTCGATCTGGCGAGAAGGTATAACAAAACCGTTATTTTCGATCAGGATACCCTTACGCCGATGTTTGCTTATGAGGATGAGCAAGGCAACAAGCATGAAGTATGGTTCGAAAACAGCGACAGCATCATCGCAAAGATGAGGCTTGCCTGGCGGGAGGGGATATCCGGCGTAGCCCTGTGGCGGCTTGGCATGGAAGATCCGGGGGTATGGCGGAGGATTTCGGAGGAGATTGTTGTCAAAAGAATTATTTTTTGAGGGAAGTCCGGGTTTCAGGAAATATTTTTACTTCGAAAAGCTTAAAACTGGCACAACAAACTGATATTTCCAATATATTGCTTGAAACACCCTATATTCCGTGTTATAATTCTTTATGTATCGAATGTGATACATAGCACGATTTAATTTGTTTGTAGACCGAACCCTCCTTGTTTGATTTGGAGAAATAAGTCTAAACCAGTTAAATCCAAATTGGATGAGGAGGTAATCGAATCATGGCAGACAAAACATTGACCTGCAAGGACTGCAACATGGAGTTCGTATTCTCGGAAGGCGAACAGGCATTTTACAAGGAAAAGGGCTTCGAAAACGAACCCCAGAGATGCCCGGAGTGCAGGAAGGCCAAAAAGGCCCAGAGAAGAACCGGCGGCGGCGGCTTCAACAATTCCGGGAACCGGAATTCGGGCAGGGGCGGCTTCGGCGGCGGAAACAGGTGGTAAGAAAAAACGGGAGCCCTGAAGGCTCTCTTTTTTTATCTGATCCTATCCCTTTCATCCTTGTGCCGGATGGTATATAATAGAGCTTGACCGCTTCCGGTCCGGACCGACAATACCAGTGAGGTGTAAAAAATGAAAAACATACCGCTTTATGAGGTAAGAAAGATCAGCTCCTTAAAGGAGCTGCTGGATACCAGTACCGCATTGTACAGCGAACGGACCGCTTTCCTGACGAAACAGAAGGGGAATGAAAATTATATTCCCGTTACATATAAGCAATACAAGGCCGATGTGGATGCGCTGGGAACAGCTCTGATCGACCTGGGGCTGAAGGGCGGAAGAGTCGCCATTATAAGCGAAAACAGATACGAATGGGCTGTCGGCTATATGGCCGTCGTAAACGGTACCGGCATCGTTGTCCCCCTGGACAAGGAGCTGCCCCGGAATGAAATCGAAAGCCTGCTCGTCCGGTCAAAGGCGGACGCCGTCATTTTCTCGGCCAACTGCCGCGAGCATATCCTGGCTATTTCAAAGCAGGTCGATTTTATCAAATTCTATATCGATATGGATGGACAGGAAAATGAGGCAAACGGGTTCATACCGCTGAAATCGCTGATTGACAAGGGTATGGAAAAAGTAGCGGCGGGCTGCAGGGATTTTATCGACGCGCAGATCGATACTGAAAAGATGAGCATCCTGCTGTTTACCTCGGCGACGACGGACAAATCCAAGGCCGTTATGCTGTCGCACCGGAATATATGCACGAATCTGATGGCCATGAGCTCAATGACCAATATCATCCCTTCCGACATCTTTCTTTCCGTACTTCCCCTGCACCACACCTACGAAAACACCTGCGGTTTCCTCTGCCCTCTTTACCGCGGCGCATCCGTAGCCTATTGCGAAGGGCTGAGACATATTCTGAAAAATCTTCAGGAATCCAAGGCGACGGTCATGCTTGGCGTTCCGCTGATCTTCGAATCCATCTACAAGCGCATCTGGGACCAGGCGGCAAAGAAGCCGGAAATGCTGAAGAAGCTGAAATTCGGGCTCAAATTGAGCGGCATCCTGAAGAAAATCGGAATCGACGTCACCCGGAAAATTTTCACGCCGATCCATGCCAATTTCGGCGGCGGCCTGCGGTTGTTCATCAGCGGCGCTGCCGGCATCGATCCCGAGGTGGCCAAGGGCTTCCGGAATTTCGGGATTCATTTCATACAGGGCTACGGCCTTACGGAGTGCAGCCCCATCGTGGCCCTGAACCGCGACGTGGACTTCAAGGATAATGCCGCCGGCCTTCCGCTTCCCGGCGTGGATATCCGGATCGAGAATCCGGGCCCCGATGGAAACGGCGAAATCTCCGTTTCGGGTCCCAGCGTCATGCTGGGGTATTACGAAGACCCGGCGAACACCGCCAAGGTGCTCCGGGACGGGCGCTTTTACACCGGCGATCTCGGATACATGGATAGTGCGAAATTTGTGTATATTACAGGCAGAAAGAAAAATGTCATTGTCACAAAGAACGGCAAGAATATTTACCCGGAAGAGATTGAAGCCCTTTTGGGCAGGAGCCCCTATATAAAGGAATGCCTTGTATACGGCAAGGATGACGAGGTCTACGGCGACGTCGTCGTTTCGGCGACCATCGTGCCGGAGCTGGAAGCGATCCAGGCGTATTTCGGCGAGCACCAGCCGACGCGGGAGGAGATTTACGACCTGATTCACAAGGAAGTCAAGGCCGTAAACAAGAGCCTTGTCATTTACAAGTACATCAAGGATTTCAATCTCCGGGACGAAGAGTTTGCAAAAACCACTTCGAAGAAGATCAAGCGGTATGCGGAAAACTAAAGGTCGGCTAAAAGTATGATGCTTCGGAAGAAAAAAAGGGAATTCACCACGGAAGAGCTGTTAAAACGATATAAGAAAAGATTTCACGCCGTATTGGGTATACTGGCTGCTTTTATTGCCCTTGCGGCATTTTATCTGTATTTGAATTACGATTATCTGGCTTTTAAGCATTTCATCACCAGCAGTTATATTTATACCAAAACCCTGGACGAGGTTTACGCAAAAGAGCTGGGGACCGACGTGTCCGGCCGGTATTACGGCAACTTTGACAATATGGTGATCGCCGTTGTGACGAACCGGATCCGCCAGGAAAAGGGCGATAAATATACCTACCTCTATACTCCGAGCCGATTGAAGGAATACCAGCAGGTAGAAAAGCAGGAAGCGGAAGAATCGGAAATAAAGGTTCTGAACGATCAGGTCCTGTATCTGCGCCTTACCAACTTCTCGAAGTATACCCGCAAATTCATGCTGGACAACCTGGAAAAGCTGAAAAGCCGGCCCAATCTCATCCTCGATCTGCAGGACGACCGGGGCGGCGATATCGACGCCATGGTGGACATATCGGGCCTGTTCCTTCCCAAAAAGACCGTTGTCGCGGTCGATAAGCTTCGCTGGATGGAAATCACCTACCGGTCAAATAAGGATCAGCCGTTGAAATACGACAAGATTATCATCCTGCAAAACGGCAATACCGCCAGCGCTTCCGAGAATATGATCGCCGCATTGAACGACAATCTCGGCAATGTCGAATTGATCGGCAGCAAAACCTTTGGCAAGGGAATCGGCCAGTTCACCCTGCCCCTCAAAAGGGGATACGCCGTCAAGGCCACCATACTGGAATGGTTCACGCCAAAAGGGATCAATATCCAGGGAAACGGGATCGATCCGGAAGTGGAATACGCCGGCAAGGATATTGTTTCGTTCGCATTGAACCGAATCGCTCAATGAGCTCCCCCCACAGGATACCCCGGGTTTACTCGAACCGTTTTAACAGCATCTCCACTTCGGCCGGTGAGAGCTCTCTGCTCTCGCCCGCTTTTAACGTTTCGTCCAGCTTCAGGCCGCCCATTTGGATGCGTTTCAGGTAAACCACTTTTTTACCGACCGCCTCAAACATCCTTTTCACCTGATGAAATTTCCCTTCGTGCAGCTCCAGCTCAATTTCCGACCGAAGCCCGGACCGGATGATATCCAGGTCAGCCGGCATCGTTTTATAGCCGTCGTCCAGTACGACTCCCTCCCGAAACGCCCTGGCATCCTCTTCTGTTACCGTTCCTTCAATTAAAGCATAATAACGCTTTGCGACGTGCTTTCTGGGCGAAAGGATATTATGGGCCAATTGGCCGTCGTTCGTCAGTAACAGCATCCCTTCCGTGTCAATATCGAGCCTTCCGGCGGGAAACAGGTCAAAGCAGGCGAATTCCGCAGGCAGCAGGTCAACGGCCGTCCGGAGCTTTTTATCAAAGGTAGCGGAGATGACCCCCTCCGGCTTGTTCATCATCACATAAATAAACTTCCTATAGTTCAGAGGAGTGTTGCTCACTTCAATCACGCTGGTCTCAGGGTCCACATGCATGGACACCTCCTTTACGACAACCCCGTCTACAGTGACAACGCCATCCTTCACCAATCTTCTCAGTTCATTCCTGCTGCCAAAGCCAAAGTTGGAGAGCAATTTATCCAGCCGCTGGGTATTTTTCATCAGCTCAATCTCCTCCAGCCCTTCGGATAAAGATTCTTCAGCATGTCTCCGGTCTGTTTGGCCCAACCGAGCGTCCAGCCGTTCACGCAAACGGCCGTGAGCCCCTTTTCCCCTTCCAGCATTACGGTTTCCCCTTTAAGATAGCTCCACACTTCCCTGGAGGACGCGTCAAGGTCAACCGTTCTTTTGATCGCTTCCTTCTCCAGCGCTGTGACCATGGAATGGGAAGGTTCGAACCGTCTGTCTTCAAAAGTGCCGAGGAACCACCCGAATTTGGCAGCTTTCAAGCCGTCAAGCCGCGGCGGCGCTTCCGGCAGGAGGTACAAATTATGACCCCGGAGCAAATATACCCCTTCCGGGATATGGTTCAGGTTATCCTTTGCAAAGGAATGGAAGCTCTCCGGCAGTTTGTCATAGGATTCGACTGCTTCGGTTCCCCTATCCTCTATACTTCGGCTTGCGGCATCTGCATTAGTGATGGTTCCGACTCTGGCTCCGGATTTTGCCCCCACTCCGGTTCCAGCCTCTATATCGGCCCCCACCTCATTCCCGGCCGCTTTTTTTACAAGCTTTGCGACAAAATGCCCCTCTCCCCGCATTCTATGGGGCCATAGCCGGGCTGCCCTCCCGAATGGAACATCTCCTCCCGCCCACTCGGGTCTTCCGCCTTCAATCCCGGCAACCTTCGGTATCTCAACAAGCTCGTATTCCCGGTGCTGCTGCATAAAGCCCGCAATCATCCTTTCGTCTTCTTCCGGTGAAAAGGTGCAGGTGGAATACACCAACGTGCCTCCGGGCTTCAGCATCCTGTGGGCATTTTGCAGGATCGGCTCCTGCAATTGGGTACATCGCTCGCACTTGAAGCTTTCCCAGCTTCTTGCCGCCGTCTCGTCCTTACGGAACATGCCTTCCCCGGAGCACGGCGCATCGATCAGGATTCGATCAAAATATCCTTCAAAATTCCGGACAAGCTTTTCCGGGGATTCGTTGAGGACAACTGCATTCCGGACGCCGCAAAGCTCAATGTTCTTTACCAGCGCTTTCACTCTATCCGCATTGATATCATTGGAAACAAGCAACCCCTTCCCCTTCATGGCGGCTGCTATCTGGACGGTCTTGCCGCCGGGCGCCGCACACAGGTCCAACACCTTCTCCCCCGGCATTGCGCCCAGAATTTGCCCCGGCAGCATCGCACTGGGTTCCTGTATGTAATACGCCCCGGCATGGTAAAACGGATGGCGGCCTGGCGCATCCTCCCCGGATATGTAGAAGCCGTCCGATGTCCAAGGTACCGATTCGAGCCGGAATGGAGACACTTCCGTGAAATCAGCGATGCTCGCCTTCAGCGTATTTACACGGAGGCCATACTGCCTGTCGCCGCTTAAAGCGTCAATGAGTTCGTTATATTCCACCTCGCCGAGCAGGTTTTTCATTTTGTCCTTGAATTCAGCCGGAAGCTTCATAATGGCTTTTCCCTCTCTACTGTACCTTCACGCTTTAGTTTGCAAGGGACTCCCCTCGATAGCTGAGGGAAACATCCCTGTACCCTAGTACCATGATTCCCTTGTTCCTTTACATTGTACCACATACCACCATATATTACTCCATCGCGGCGATCTCTGCAATATTCTGCAATATTCACTTACCCCGCATTGACACATCCTTTTTACAATGGTACTATATTGGTATTCTATTGGTTCACGAGGTATATCATGCAGAGACTGGGCGAAACACCCCTGGTAAAAGAAGCAGTGCAGGAAAAAATTCGGCAGCAGATACTGGCCTTACGCTCAAACGTCAATGTAAGGATTCCCTCTGAAAGGGCTCTTTCGGAACAATTCGGAGTAAGCCGGCTTAGTATCAGAGCCGCCATAAAGCACCTTGCTGCCGAAGGCCTTCTCGTTCAGTTGCAGGGCAAGGGAACTTACATAACGCCCGTTCCCGGATTAAACGGCATTCATCTGGTCTGTTCCCCGGACATTAAGCAAAAGGACCCTTTTTACAATAAATTCCTTGCGGAAATTGTCTCCGAAACTTCAAGGCGTTCCATAAAGCTGTCCGTGGCCGACAACCATAGCATAGCGGTTAGGGGCAGTGCCGCATACAATAGCGGTATGTCCGACGACAGCAACAGTACGAGCGACCGCATCGATATAGCATTTGATAATGGTGCCACCCGCAACCAATCCGATACTCCGGTAATAATACTGGGACTCTTGCAAAATTCCACGCTGGAGTCCATCTTATCTTCCTATCGCAAGGTTATTGCCATACAGGAGTACCCCTGGTTCGCGGATATTTCGCAAATCAGTTTTGACGATTATAAAATCGGCTGCGATGCGGCAAGAATATTCTACGAGCACAACCACAAGCATCTGCTGCACCTGGCAGGCCCTGAAAAATACCCTTCCGCTTTCTTCCGAAAAAAAGGCTTCCACGATGCGGCTGAGAGGTTTGGCATGCACACCGTAACCTTAACGGATAAAATGAATTGGGCCGGCGGATACAATCAGGGCGAGATCTTTATGAAGGAGTTGGCAGAGAAGGACAGACCCACGGCCGTGTTCGCTGCAAATGACTGGATGGCAGCGGGCTTCATGAAGCGGCTGCAGGAAAGCGGCCTGAAAATACCCGAAGACGTTTCCATCCTGGGTTGTGATAATATTCCCCTTTCCCATGAATACGTCCCCGCCCTCTCGACTTTCGATCTGGATATGAAGCGGCTGGTAAACGAAATTTTCAGGCTGCTGGAGGAAGATGGGCCATTAGCAGCAGGCGGTATCCGGCAGACTCTGGCGCCGGCGCCGGCCGCCAAGCGGGTAATGCTCCCGGCAACGCCGGTATTACGGGAATCAATCAAAAAATTATTATAAAAGAACAGGAGCGGAAGAAAATGATTAAGGTTCAGGTAAACGCCGACATAAGGAAAGGCACCATCAGCAAAAACATTTACGGCCATTTCTCCGAACACCTTGGCAGGTGCATCTACGAAGGAATTTGGGTCGGCAAGGATTCCCCCATCCCCAACACCGACGGGATACGTAATGACGTCATCGACGCGCTCAAAAAGATTAAAATCCCCGTACTCCGTTGGCCGGGCGGATGCTTCGCGGATGAATACCACTGGCAGGACGGCATCGGCCCTGCGGAAAAAAGGCCCAAAATGGTCAACACCCATTGGGGCGGCGTCGTAGAAGACAACAGCTTCGGCACCCACGAATTCTTCAGGCTCTGTGAGCTGATCGGTGCGGAGCCCTATATCAACGGCAATGTGGGCAGCGGCACGGTTCATGAAATGCAGCAATGGGTCGAATACATGACCTTTGACGGCGAGTCCCCCATGTCAAACCTGAGAAAGCAGAACGGCAGAGCTGAGCCCTGGAAAATGAAGTACTTCGGAGTCGGCAATGAAAACTGGGGTTGCGGCGGAAACATGAGGCCGGAATATTATGCGGACGAATTCAGGCGCTACGGCACCTATGTCCGGAATTTCGGCGGCAACAAGGTATTCAAGATCGCCTGCGGAGCAAGCGAAGGCGACTACAATTGGACGGAAGTACTCATGCGCGAAGCCGCCAGATATATGGACGGCCTCACCCTGCATTACTACACGCTGCCTACAAAGATCTGGTCCGACAAAGGATCGGCGACCGAATTCGACGAAACCTACTGGTTCAAGACCCTGAAAAACACCTTGTTCATGGAAGAATTGGTCACAAAGCATTCCACGATCATGGACAGATATGATCCCGAGAAACGGATTGCCCTGATCGTTGACGAATGGGGCACCTGGTACAACGTTGAACCGGGAACCAACCCCGGCTTCCTGTATCAACAGAACACCCTCAGGGATGCACTTGTCGCCGGAACCAACCTGAATATTTTCAACAGTCATTGCGACAGGGTGCGCATGGCAAATATCGCCCAGATTGTTAACGTACTGCAGTCGGTAATACTCACAGAAGGGGCGAAAATGGTGCTTACCCCCACATATCACATATTTGATATGTATAAGGTCCATATGGAATCCGAATTGGTCCATACGTCACTGGAGGCTTCCGATTACGGTTTTGGCGGCGAAAGCATCCCTGCTGTGAACGTATCCTCCTCCATTGATTCCAACGGGAAAGTGCATATTTCGCTTTGCAACTTGGACCCCAACAGCAGCAAGGATATCAGCTTTGAGGTGAGAGGTACGGTCTGTTCCAAAGTTTCCGGTACGGTCCTGACGAACTCCGTCATGAATGCGCACAATACCTTCGAAGCCCCTGAAACAATACAGCCTGCAGCCATCAGTGAGCTGGCTGTGCAAAATGGCAGATTCGACCTCAAGCTGGCGCCGATGTCGGTTACAGTGCTTACCGTCGAGTAATCTGGGAGCCAAATTAACGCGTTGTGCTAGTTGACTTTATGAATGGAACATACGTTTTAAGCACCAGAGCAATAAGTAAAGTCAACTAGCACAACAGATTAAATTATCCTTATAGTAAAATAACAAGCAAAACGGAGGTCGAGGATCATGAACAGTCAAGAAAACATACACATACCCGAATGCAAGGGATGCTCGGCTTCCGTCAGGCTAAGTCCCGAAGAAATCAAAAAGCTGTTCGGTGAAACCCTCAGGGTAAAAGAGATCAAGGTCGTAACAGAAGAACTATATCAAAAGAGGCTTGCGCACTGCAAAACGTGCGCGAGCCTCCAATACGGCACTACCTGCAAGCACTGCGGCTGCCTGGTCGAGATCCGCGCCAAGCTTGCCGCCGCAAGCTGCCCTTATCCCTATGAACCAAGATGGTGAATGACACCTTAATACCACAGTTAAGGATCAAAGGAATTCATGAAGCTTTTTGAAGCTTATCTTTTATGAATTTATACATTTTATGCGTAAGCAGAATTCCTTTTTCATCAATATATTTATTAATAATAGCGGAGAAGCCAAAAATCAACAGAAGAGATAGCAGGAAAGTCACAATAAAGGCTACGTTATAGTCCAGATATCCTGTCAGTTTTACGAATAAAAAGCATGAAAATGTCCCGATCAAAGTTAAATGCACAAGATACATCGGAAAGGATATTCTGCCTAAGAACTGCAGTATTTTTATCGAGAAAAAATGCTGGAGCCTCTTTGAATTTATGATCCCCAGCATGATACACACGGACCCCAGAATATGGAACAGCAACGGATTATTATTGATGACTCGAATCTCAAACAGGTAGTATATTGTATTTGTAACTTCCATCCCGGCCGGATACGACCCAAGGAACAGGCCAAGCAATACCAATTTCGGAATTACCTTCCCAAACACCTCCAGATACCCGTTAAAGGTCAAATCACATAAAATAAGCCCTGCGACAAAGGCCAGATAATACGTCTGGAAGAGAAGGCAGCACAGAAAGAAATAGATGATATTTCTATGTTTGTACCGGCCTATTGCAGCCGCGAGAAAAAAGACCAGAAAAGAGCCGAAAAACTCATATCTCATGGTCCAAAGCACCGGATTGTAATTACATTCATCCAGGACAAAAACCCCGAAAAAGGATTCCTTTAGCATGCTCAGCAGCTCAGGCCGAAATGTCCACGCCTCCGTAAACCACCAGGTCGATTTCGTTATATTTCCTGCCTGGACATTGTGGAATAGAGACAGCTTCATAAGAATAAAAACCAAAAGATTCGAAAACAGAACGGGGACAAGTAATCTGAAATATCTTCTAAAGGCACCTGATACCAGGGTTTCCGGATTCTTATCCCGGAAGAATTTATAAGTAAGAACATATCCGCTTAGGATGAAAAAGATGCAAACGGCAAAATTGCCGTTATAAATTACATTTAACGGGGTGCCGGCAATAATCAGATCCAATTGCGATACAAAACGCACTTCACTTGCATTCGCCGTATACAACGCCGGATAAAAAACAACGGCAAAATGCGACAATACGACCACAAAAGCGGCCAGCCCCCGCAGCCCATCAAGATATTTAATCTTATCCATACGCATCCCTGCAAAATATATATGGACCAATTATATACAAAACAAGTGATAAAGTGCAGTATGCATTTTATACATTAGTTATGATTTTTTTACACAATTTATCTTGAACCGTATTGGAGTTGGGACCCGGTTGGCCCCCTTCACATTGTTGCCGTCTTGTTGTTATGCTTGACGAAATTGTCCTTTGCATCGGTCTGTTTCCCAAAAATCGCTTTTTTCCCCCTGAAAACCTTGAATGTCTGGAGAATAAGCTTTATATCCAACAGCAGGTTATAATCTTTGATATAGAGCAAATCATATTTAAGTTTGTCAACCGGAGAAGTGTCATATTTCCCATAAATTTGGGCATAGCCGGTAATCCCCGCTTTAACAAGATAACGGTGGGAATACTCCGGTATATCTTTGCTGAATTGTTCAACAAAGAAAGGTCTTTCGGGTCTCGGTCCAACAAAGCTCATATCGCCTTTCAGCACGTTAAAAAACTGCGGAAATTCGTCCAGCCTCAGGTTACGGAGGATCCTTCCCGCCTTTGTAATGCGCGGATCATTATCACTCGATAAAACCGGACCTGTCTCTTGTTCGGACCCTACATACATTGTTCTGAACTTTAATACATTAAACTGTTTGTTGTGAACAGTCAACCTTGTCTGCCTGTAGATTACTGGACCGCGTGATGTCGCTTTAATGAGACATGCGGAGAAAATCATCAATGGGCTGGTTAAGATAATCGCTAAAAATGCCAGAACCAAATCAAAAGTCCGTTTGAAAAACCTCTGTTCCACGGACAAGCCAAGCCTATCCAGCATAAATGCGGGCATGTCCTCAAATTGTACCATACGGGCATTTGCCAGCGAAATCTCAAATAATCTGGGAACAACATAGACCACCTTTTTTGCCGCCAGGCATTGGGTGATGATTTTCATTTTATCCTCATCGGAAACATTATCGCTGATAAATACCTCATCAACATCTTTAAGCCGTTTAAACGCCTTATCAATCTCATCAGTCGGAATAATGTACCGAATTTGCAGCCTTGCTTTCCGCAGTGTATGATCAACCTTATTGATAATTGAACTCAGTTCACTCCGTTCCCCTATTACCATAAGCTTTACATCTTCTGTAACCAGCTTTTTTATTAATAGGACAAATGCTTTCCATATAAACAGCAGGATAATCTGAAAAGCCGGAGCTATGATCAGTATTAATCTCGGGAAGGAGAATCCGCGCATGAAGTACGTGATCGTAACCGTGGTAACGCTCAGCAGGAATATCGTCTTGACCACCGCCACGGCAATGTCCTGAAAGGACTTCCGATAAAACCGAAGCAACCCGAAAAGATCGAAATAAATTAACGCCGCTATGGTAATGAACGGAGCCGAAGCAACATACGGGTCAAAGTTAAACGCCGGCAACGTCCAGTCGTAACGAACCAAAAACGCCAATACATAAGCGGCATTGATCAAAATCAGATCAGCAAGGCTTATGGCAACTTTATAATATTTTTCCGCCTTACGGATATAGGCAAACATGGCTGTGCCTTTCTATTAATCATAAATTCAAAGCAATTTTTCTTCGCATTCCAAGATGCACACCCGTTACCATTATATCAGATATAAATATGTACCTCAAACAGAGATTACCGGCAAATCAAGAAACTTTTTAAACTTTTTAAATTCTTTGCTTATTTTATATGCCTGATATTTACTTTTTACGTATTTATAGCATATGGAAAAGCATTATACCTTTCAAAGAGAAAACACCCCAAAAGGACTCTCTTAACATCTCCAACAACGCTGGCTTAAAAATCCATTCTTCCGAAAGCGCCGGAATGAGCTGAAAGCAAGCACTTCCGGATTTTTATCGCTGAAGAATTTATATGTTAGCATATATCCACTTAATACAAAGAATATGCAGACAACAAAATTGTCCTTACAAATCACATATAATGGACCCAACAATAAATAAATCCAGTTGTGATACAAACCGCACTTCGCTTGCTTCAGTGGTATAAGGCGCAGGGTAAAAGGCAACGGAAAAATGCGATAATACTACAAAAAGGCGTCTAGGCCGCGTAGGCCGTCGAGGTACTTATTTTGTCTATGTAAACATCTAAATATTAGGGTATAATTATTTATAATGTGTTTAGCAAAAGAAGTAAAGCCTATATAACACACTATGTATGTCGAAAAAGTCTATAAAATATTTTTTTCAATTCTTCGCGTCTCATAGTATTCTTCGGAAAGAATGGATTGAGTATTTGCTTACAGAAATCTTTTATACATCTTCCCAAGGTATTATTTGACAAACCATGAATATCATAATCAAGCATTCTGGAAATAATTGTTTCGTAAAATGTGCATTTGCGGGCATACCCCCAATATATGTTAGCCATATCCGAATATTTATTTGTCCATGGTTTTTCAAAACCTGAGTAATGAATAATTTTTGGTTCCTCCCGTGAACGCATATATTCTTGGTATATTTTATAAGGCGCACGTCGAATAAACATATTTATCCGATAGCCACCACAGTCTGTTACAACATTCCATCTCATATCTAGAAAAAAAACTCTGCCGCTGCATTTACAATTTAGGACATCCTGATCTACAAAATTCAACTTTTTCCCACTTGCAAATTCAATCAACTCATTTTTCCGAAATGTATTCTTTATTGATAAAATATTAAAAACTAAAACACCTGCCTGAAAATAAGAATAAGGGTTCTCCAAACCCAATATTTCATCGCAATAAATTTTCATAGCCGGACTTGCACCATTATATTCTCCAATAAAATCGGCATCATATACTGCAGCCAATAAATTGTTTCCCATATTGATATTATATAGATTTGCAATATCCTCACAAACGATCAAATCACTATCAAGATAAATTATTTTTTGATAATTCTGAAATAATTCCGGCACCAAAAGCCTATAGAAAGTCTCTTTGCTAACATGTCCAACAGTGTTAAACTTAAGTCTAGAAACATATGGACCTATATTTAATAACCGAATTGAAATATTTTTGTGTTCAGAAGCCATACTTTTCAATAGTTTAATCGCCTGCTCTGGATAACCAGTATTTAACAACGTAATATCATAATTATATTCCTGCGAATTATTTTCTATTATAGATTGTATTGTAACTGCCGCATAAGGTAAAAAAAATTCACTAGACGCCAGTACAATAGGAATATTATTTTCTGGGAAGTATGGTTCAGGTGGTAAATTACAAGTAGTATTTTGAATTAGTACCTGTTGCAAATTATGGGTTTTAGTTCTGGGCTTCGTGCGCAAAAGATGTATATAAAAAATGCCCAGCATGATCTCACCAATTTGATATACGGAACGAATTTCATCTATATTATCATATATGCAACTAGCCTGCTTTTCATATTCTTCAAGAATATGAAATAACCATGCACAAAATTCACTAAAAATTTCTCTTCTCATAACAAAAAGGCTGCTGAAAAAAAGATTTTGTCCATTAAAATAACTTCTTGCGTCTTCCAAGTAATCCGGAAATAGGGAGCCAATGATCAGGAGGATTTTTTCTAAATCGTCTGTATTCTTACCACGAACAAAATCATAATATTGGAATATATTTTTGAATTTTTTATTGCTATTTCGAATATTAAACGCACAGGGTAAAACAATATCATAAGGAACAATCTCTTGACAGATTCGCTTCGTTGCTTTAAGCCCTAATCCATTTATTGTTTTTTCATCCATATACTCACAGATGATATTTCCGTATTTATCTTCATGCTGTTTATCGAATGGGAAAGCAAAATATTTTTTGAAATTACAAAAACCATAAAAATCCAAATCGGCATTTTTCCATGCCCAATACAAAACGGTCAAATCTCCATAGAACATCCATTTATCAGATATGTTTACTCCTGTATTATCACCGGCTATCTTTATATTTTTTCTCGAATCAAACATTGCTCCGCATCGTACAGGAATATAAAGTGAATGATTGATTAACTCGTGGTCCTTATCTATAGGGTATGAAACAAATATTTTGATATCATCCATTTGACTCAATTATTACCTTTCATTTCTCTGTTTTTGGACTACTAGATTTCTCTAATCTGCGATACCGAATATTTCTCATACGATAAAGGATTGGAACGGGTAACAGTCCGACTATCAATGGTTTTATAATATAAGGCCACCATACGGTCAGCTTTTTTAAAGAACGGAAATGGATATACCTTGTTACTGCTTCATTCAGCCTATAGCGGTAAGGCCGCCTATGCTTCTGACTATTTATAATTGAATAGTCGAGCAGTACCTTTTGTATATTAGCCCCATAGTGTCCCTGTTCATACATTTTCATCAAGAGGTCATAGTCATCACAAGCTTCCTGCCATTTCGATTCACTGTAGCCCCCTACTGAAATAATTGCATTGCGGCGAAATAAAAGTGCAGAATGTATATACGGTAGTACAAACCTAAAATCCGCTATAACTGGATACATCGGTAGAGTTCGGATTCCTGCATGTCCTTTTTCATCCACTTGCATAATATTGCAACCGACAAAATCAATCTTAGGGTGTTGAATTAAAAATAAAAACTGTTCTTCGAATCTGGTTCGATGGGAAAAGTCGTCATCATCCATTCGTGCGATAAACTCGCCTTTTGCAGCCGAAAGGCAGGCGTTTAGCTTTTTTTGTAGCGTATCAGCATTGAGCGGACGAATCAAGTGGATACGGCAGTCACTGGCTTCATATAAATCTAATAAAGCACGAACTTCTTCACAGGATCCATTGTCACAAATTAGTAATTCAAATTCCTGGTATGTCTGATTCAAAACAGAACAAATGGCGTTCTCCATACGTTCAATTTTCTCTTTGGAACACATCACACCCATTAATACCGAAATCATAAACTGTATAAATGCCTTCCTGTTTTTCTATTGCAAAACATAACTATCACAAACTTCCTTCGTATTTCCAATCATTTTAATTTGTCCTTGATCAAGCCACACTACTCTATGACAGATATCTCGTACTTGCTCCAAGTTATGGGATACAAAAAGCACCGTTGTGCCTCCACTCATTAACTCCATCATTCGATCATGACTTCTTTTCTGGAACGCTTCATCGCCAACCGAAAGTATCTCATCGACAATGAGGATTTCAGGGTCTACCATTGTTGCAATTGAAAACGCCAATCTCATCATCATACCTGAAGAATAATTACGTATGGGTACATTAATGAACTGACCCAGTTCAGAAAATGCCAAAATCTCATCAGTTTTTGATTCGAGGTATTCTTGCGTATATCCAAGTATAGCACCATTCAAAAAAATATTTTCCCTGCCGGTCAGATCAAAATCGAAGCCGGAACCAAGTTCCAACATCGGAACGACATTTCCTTGCACAATAACATTACCTGTGGTAGGCTTTAAAATACCTGAAATAATTTTCAGCAATGTGCTTTTACCGGAACCGTTTCGGCCAATTATACCTACAACTTCACCGCTCATCACTTGGAATCCTACATTTTTTAGAGCCCAAAAGTCAGTATATGAAAGCTTGCCGCGCATAGCAGTAGTCATAAACTCTTTTAGTGATAAAATTCTATCATTAGTAAGCCGAAACTTCATAGAAACATCTTCTATCAAGATCTTTGGTAGTCCCACGATACTCCTCCATCAAATATAAAGAATGAATTTATCTTGCGTTTTCTTAAATGTTAAAGCACCAACAAAAAACATTCCTAATGCAAATAATACACATTGCAAATATAACATTGGTTCAGGTGATACACCATTTAAAATACATGTCCTAGCAAATTGAATAAAGTAATATATAGGATTGATCTGTAAAACAAAACTGAACGCTGGTGGTAAAATCGATTCTGGATAAAATATTGGAGTGGCATACATCCAAATCATACTAAATACACCCCAAAGAAATTGGGTGTCTCTGAAAAACACCATAGAAGAAGCCAGCAACATTCCCAAGCCCAAACAGAATACTACCAAACAGAATAATGAATAAATCGTAAGTAGGTAAGATGGTGTTATCTTTACACCAGTAAATATAATAACAAATAGCAGAGGAATCAAAGAAATCAGTAGATTGATTCCCGAAGAAAGCACACGTGATAAAGGATAAATATATTTAGGTACGTAAACCTTCGTAATAAGAGATGCGTTCCCAAGGATAGATGTCAGTGTCATTCCACAGGCTTCGGAAAAGTAGTTGAACATGATGATACCAATTAAAAGATAAACCTGATAATGCGGAATATTTGCCTTGAATATTGTTGAAAACACAATGTATTGAATAACCATTGTGAGCAATGGATTAAGAAAGCTCCATAATATTCCTAAAATAGAACGTTTATATTTGGACTTAAAATCTCTGGAAACCAATTGACGTATTAAAAAGTGATATTTCTTTACTGCTACAATTGCATAAAGTAACTGACTTTTCTTCCCTTTTTTAAATCTGATATAAAAGGCTAAAAGGAAAAGACTTAAAAGACAGAACAAAATAATAGAAAATTGCCAAAAATGTAATCCAAACCAGATGTAGTCCTCACCAGTCACTGAGAAACATAAAGTTCCTTTAACAGGTTGACCGTTTATTGAAAGACTGTTCGCTGTTTTACCAGCATCAATATTCATCATTGGTGAAATTGCACTTCCTGCCATGGAATCCATTGATGTAATCCTAATCATCAAAGGTACTCCACTCAACCCTTCTAATGGTTTATTAAAGGAAAATTCAGTTATAGACCCTTCGACGATTTCTGCCGCATCTACGGTTTGTTTCAGCAATAATATATCATTTTTTAAATCTAATATTTCTATAATATCTGTTCCGTAATTTTGTCTGCCATATGCGCCCCACTGAATCGAAATACTCTCCAAGCGCTGTATCTCAGTAGTAAAAGTTTGTTCTATAACAGAACCGGCGATCAATTCTATGGTTGCATATTTCGCCTCTGGCATATTGATATTGTTACTTGAACTACGGAAATGCAATTCATGTCCCGCCAGGAAATAAAATGAAATAACTAGAAAAATATAACAGATCAATACTACTGTACAAAATTTTTTTATATTTATTTGATCTGGTTGAGACTTATCCTTTGCTTTATTCATTTTCAGTCCTTTAAAAATATTTATAGTGTATCAATAAAAATAGATTATTAAGATGAATGTTCCTTAACTATAATGTAAAATCTATTTTCATTTTTTATTCTACACTTTGTGTCGCTCAATGTAAATATACACAAACAAACCTCCAAGGGTAAACAAATATCAAGGCTTGTAAACTAAATTCCAGTTACAAGCCTTGAGAAATAAAATAATTACATCGAAAACCTGTTTTTTAGATACCAGTATTTATTATATAATCTACTACACAATCCTTGTCAAAAGTACCTGTCGTCGAAGAGGTTTCCTTCACCCATACTGCAATCCTGTAATTCCCCGTGGCGGTTGGTGTCCATGTAAAGGTATTGTTTGATGAATATGCCTGCTTGATTTGCCAGTCCGTGGATTCTGAATATACAAAGAACATATACTGCAACGGAGTGGTTCCTCCCGTTGCATTACAGGTCCACGTTATCGGCGTATTTGCCGGCTGCGGACTTGCCGGAGCCGGTACCAGAGATGTTATCGATACGGGCTGGGCTGCAGGTGCCTGTATTACATAATCTACTACGCAATCCTTGTCAAAAGTGCCTGTCGCAGAGGAGGTTTCTTTCGCCCATACTGCAATCCTGTAATTCCCCGCAGTGGTTGGCGTCCACGCAAAGGTATTGTTTGATGAATACGCCTGCTTGATTTGCCAGTCCGTGGATTCCGAATATACCCAGAACTGATATAACAGCGGGGATGTCCCTCCTATTGCGTTACATGTCCAGGTTATCGGTATATTTGCCGACTGCGGGCTCACATGATCCGGTAACAATGAGGTTACAGTTACCGGAGTAGCTTGCACTGTATAGTCAGCTACATAATCCTTGTCGAAAGTGGTTGTCGCCGAAGAGGTTTCCTTCACCCATACTGCGACTCTGTAAAACCCAATAGTAGAAGGCGTCGTCCATACGAAAGTATCGCTAGACGAATACGCTTGCTTGATCTGCCAACCCGTGAATTCCGAATATACCCAGAACTGATATAACAGCGGGGATGTCCCTCCCATTGCGTTACATGTCCAGGTTATCGGCATATTTGCCGGCTGCGGGCTCACATGATCTGGTAACAATGAGGTTACAGTTACCGGAGTAGCTTGCACTGTATAGTCAGCTACATAATCCTTGTCGAAAGTGGTTGTCGCCGAAGAGGTTTCCTTTACCCATACTGCGACTCTGTAAAACCCAATAGTAGAAGGCGTCGTCCATACGCAGGTATCGCTAGACGAATACGCTTGCTTGATCTGCCAACCCGTGGATTCCGAATATACCCAGAACTGATATAACAACGGGGATGTCCCTCCTATTGCGTTGCACGTCCAGGTTATTTTTGCATTTGCCGGGCCAGGACTGACCGAATCCGGCATCAAAGATGTTACCGTTAGTGGAGCTGCTTGCACTGTATAGTCTGCTACGAAATCCTTATCGAAAGTGGTGGTCGTCGAGGTTGCTTCCTTCACCCAAACAGCAACCCTGCAATTACCTGTAGCGCTTGGTCTCCATACGAAGGTATTGCTAGACGAATACGCTTGCTTGATCTGCCAACCCGTGGATTCTGTGTATACCCAGAACTGATACAGCAAATTGTCTCCTGTTGTATTGCATTTCCAGGTTACTCTCGAATTTATAGCCTGTGGGCTTCCCTTATCAGGTTTTAGTGAGAATATGCTAACTTTAGCATTATTTATCGTGGTGAGTGCGTCCGCTCTTCCATAACCATAATCATTATCCGGGCCAGAGGCGCCAAGATCGGTTGAATATTGCAAAAGCAAACTTTGAATTTCTGCATTGGTTTTTGTTGGGTATTTTGACCATACTAATGAAGCAATTGCAGCTATATGTGGCGATGCAGCGCTTGTTCCATAAAAAGGATTATAAAAGCCTCCTGCACCAGTAATTCTTACACCATCAACCCCACATATATCAGGTTTAACTTGTCTGATTTCGCCATTTCTTAAGGTAACAGGTCCCCGGGAAGAATAGTAAGCAATCGTATTCGGAGCTGAAGCGTTAACTGTTCCTACCGCAATTGTTTCTGCTGAAGCCTGATGGCCGAATATGGAATCAGCAGGTTTAATATTTACAGAATCAACAATCCCTCCACTAATATAAACTTCAAGATTTCTCGTGGCACCACTTTTTTTACATACCCATACTGCAACATCCCTATTCTCTCCTGAATTATTTTTGACTACTATACGTTCATAAGGATCCCCATTTCCTGATTGTACAAATGCACTCGTGCTAATTATTTGTCCGTACGCAAGATCAAATAGTATTAAATCATAGTCATTACCAGAGTGTCCAAATTCATCATCCCATTGTAAAAACACTCCTATGCTTTCACCATTCCTAACTCTTATATACAAATCCTTATCATATGATGAACGCCCCTCGCTGAAATCGTGAAAACTAGGAACAGCACTATCACTGTAAAACCCACCCTGATAATGTCTGTCAGCGAAATTTCCGGCGGCAGATATGTATAGAACATTACTGTTCTTTGTAATATAACTAACATGTTGCGCGATTGGTCCATCATCAAAATAAGGTTGATTTAACCAAGAAACATCGTCGATTATAATTTTACATCCGGCTTCTACCAGCTTATCTATCCCACTCATAAAATTTATATAAGAACTGCCAGCGTCATGAAAATAAAGCTCTGCTCCGGGAGCAATGTCGTGAATTATTTCCAACATTGCCGTTCCTTCATCTCCACCTAAGGAATTACTTAATACATGAACGTTTGAAGGAAGATCTCCTGTCGATACTGATTGTGCGAGGCTTGTAACACCGTCAGAGAGTACTCCGATTTTTATATTCTTGCCGTTATAATCGGCTCCTAGGGCTCTAACTAAATCTGATTTAAGAATACCGTCCCCTTCAGTCAATGACGATCCAGTCATAAAAACAGGTGGATCAACTGTCTGTATGTTTATCACATCTTCTAAACTTTCTAAAGATTCCAGTTTAGATATACCCACCCAGGCTGTAAGTATTTTATTTTTTCTATCATATCCGTCGATGGTAAAACAGATATTTTCAATTACTTTTATGGCATCATCCGACTTGTATCTTATGTAAACATGTACAGTATCCTCAGTAATTTTTTTACTTATACCCTTTATTGAGGAACCCTCTTCTTTTATTTGGTCTGATAGTTTCAGATTCTCTATCAAATCATCTTTGCTTTGCCATTTAGAATCCTCTGTTTTGCCGGATAATTGTAACAAATCACTACCTAATTTGGAATTGATTTTGATCTCTTTTGTAGTGTCAATTTTCACTTTTGAGATGGCACCAATATTGCCATGATAATTATTAAGTAATTGGGATTCTTTCGCTGATACATTAACTGATAACGATAATATTATTGAAAGAAAAACCATAATACCTGTAGATATTTTTGTTTTAAAAATATTCATTTTAACCCCCCATATAGAAATCATATGACTAATATATTAACATATATTAGTTGTTATGTAAATATTCTCACAAAACAAATTATAGTTAACCGAACTACTACCGGCTGAAAGCCGCCTATAAGTCGCTTATGTTGAAATTATCGTTCTTTAAATTTTCAGCTATATCCTGAGTCCTAATGTATTCAGCTATAACTTCATCTGTCACATTACCGCTGCTTGCAACAAAGTATCCTCTCCCCCATAAATGCTTTCCCCAAAACTGCTTATTTAGCTCTTTAAACTCCATCAGCAGTTTTCTCGATGTGTACCCTTTGATATATTGCACAAGCTTGCTGACCGATAGATGCGGTGGTGCCGATACCAGCAAGTGTATATAGTCTTTAGGTATATGCCCGGCCAGTATTTCTACTTCGGGTCTGCCGAACAAACACCATTTTTAATCGCAGCAAACCAATAAAATTGGTCTGAAGTGTACCTTGAAAAAATAATAAAGAAAAGCCGGAGCCTGTGCTCCAGATTCATCACCAGCAGTTGCAGGGATATAGCACTTTCACTGGTACCCTGCAGACGAGTCATAATCCGGCCAAGGCCGTAAGTACGTTTGCCTTCGCCAAACTTTCCTTCCACTGCATTTCGTATTCCGGAATCAAGGATTTCCTGCTTCTGTTGTTGCTTCAATATTGCGGGATCCTTTGCCGGTCTACCTAGTGGTGGACCACTGAACCGATGTGATTCATCTTGCAAAACTGTACGTTCTCCCGGTTCCTGTATATCTTGTCGGCAATGATAGCTTCCGGATATTGGTCGAACCGTCTCTTGTAATTCTCGGCGGGTTGCTTTAAGGTCGTTCCTTCGTTGTACGCGTCAAAACTCAGGGTTTCCATGTAGCTGAAGCCATTGACAACACTGATCGAAAGCTTGGCTCCAAACTCGACATCCGCATTGATTTTACCTCTCACAATCGGGCGGATGAACGGCATGTGGAGACTGACAATTCTGTCCTCAATCTTGTATTCTCTACCATGGAACATGCTCGATTGCTGCCGGTAGATTTCCCTGCTGACCAGTAGATTTTGATACTGTTTTGGGTTCATCAGTGTCAGGCTGCTCTTTTCTGCCAGCCGGTCAATGATGCAAAAATCTCGTTTGATGTATCTGTTGTTGTCAATAAAAAATGTGCAAAAAAGGCGGAGAAAATTGAGCAGGGAAAAAGTAATGGAAAAAATATCGGGCGGAGAAAATTGAGCAGTTTTGGGCGGTATCTGCTCTCAGTCGATACCAGA
>JAEYOP010000069.1 GCA_023411575.1 Bacillota bacterium
CTTACTGGCAATAGTGAAGAGACGAGTGCGACCTCAGAGAATATTACCAATACTACAGTAGGGGTTATAGAAGAAGCGGTTAACGGTATTGATATGTTACATAAAATCATGGGGCAGATGAAGCATATCAGGGAATTTATTGAAGAAGTAGTAGGGGTTATAGAAGCCTTAAAGAAGGAATCAGCTATAGTCAACAAGTCTACTGATATTATTAATCAAATTAGTGAACAAACTAATTTATTAGCTTTAAATGCATCGATTGAAGCTGCAAGAGCAGGTGAAAGTGGCAAAGGTTTTGCGGTTGTAGCACAGGAAATTAAGAATTTAGCAGATGTAAGTAGAAGTTCTACTGTGGAAATTAAAAATTGTATAGATAAAATGGGCCACTTAATTAAACATACAAGTCAGTTGGTGGGGGAGGCTAATGAAGTAGCAGGTCAAGGTGAACAATTTGCTGAGCATACCCTTGGTAAATTTAATGTAATAGATGAGAATCTAAAAAGTACCATTGCTAGGCTTGAAGGAATGAATGTTGCAGTAATTGAATCTGGCAAAGGCATAGAAAGTATTTTAACAAGTATAAATGCAATTAATACATTAGGAAATAGTGTGAGTGAAAAGACAAACGGTATTACAGAGGAAATGAATGAGCAGGTAGAACTTATTAATGACTTAGGGGATGCTGCTAATAAGTTATCGACTATAGTTAATACCTTAGACCATATGATTAATAAATTTATTATAGATTAAAAGTGAGGGAAAATGTATGTTAAAGAATGTATTAGCTAGAGAAACACTAAGTGAATCAACAAAAGCGCTTAAAAGCTACTTTAAAGAGTATATTGATGAGAGCTTAGTATATGATAGTCAGTTTATGGATATTAGTAATACGCATATTATTGCTATTGGTGGATTCACCTTTAAGGTTCCAGCTCTAAAAGAGCTATGCAAGGATGAACAATTAAGTACCTATTTTGATAGTTTAACTCATTCAAGATCTCATTTGTTTTGTATAGAAGACTCTGGTAAAGTGAAGTATTTTTGCTATATGAATGGAAGTATTGTAGAGACACCCATAGATTCAGTCATCGAAAGTCATATGCTAGCCGTTTGTGAAGACTACAAAAAATGGGCAGGTTATATCAATATGAAAGGTGAACATGTTATAGACTTAAAAAAACCAGTGCCAGGCCCACATTTTTATACCAATATGCTTTTAGGAGATCGTATGAATTTTGAGCTAGCACTTCAGTCTACACCTAAAAGTGTAGTAGACCGCTTTGGGGGAGGAAGTTTTAGAGCACATGCAGCTACTCAAGTATTAGCTACTAGGTGGGATATGCTTCCAGAAGAAAATGGCTTCCCTGCTAATAGACAGTTTTATCTTGTAGAAGAAGGAAAACAAATTTTTTACTCAGCAGATGCATTAGATTCTAATATTAAAACAGCAGAATGTAGACATGGGCAAAATTATACAGAGATTGAATACGAAACAAAGTGTGGACTTCATATTTTAAGAACCATCTTTTTAGTACCACAGTATGAAGGTTTGCCAATTGCTACAGAAGTTCAAAGAATTACAGTTACGAATAAAACTTCAGTGACTAGAGATTTAAAGATAGTGACTACAGGGATGTTAGCTACTGCAGCCCCAGGAGCACTTATGGAAGATGTGGTTTATTCTACTGTTATCATGCAGTCACAGCTTATTAAAGATGAGGAAAATCATCTCATAGGTTATGTACCTTACTATTATCCAGAATCAGCAAGCAGAGATATTCGTTATACCACAATGGTAGCTTATGAAAAGGATGCTAGAAAATATCCAACAGAGATATGTACACATTACGGTGAGTTTATAGGCAGTGGTAGCTTATATAAACCACAAGGTGTACGTAAGCTTTCTAATAGATTAAATACTAAAGGACCAGGCTTCTTTGCATTAGGTTGCCCTATAAGCATAGAGCCTAATGAAAATGTTACAGTAGATCATTTTGTAGGATTAATTTCTGAACTAGGAGAGACAAGAGTACCAGATGAAGTGGTTCATACACAGCTTACCAATCTACATCATCAATTTGCTACAAAGGGCAGTATCATCAATAGCTTAAATGAGCAGAAAGAAAGCTACAGAAAGTATAGTACCTATTTACAAGTCAACACTGGTGATCAAGCCTTTGATAGTTATATCAATAAGAATTTACCTTTTCAAGTGCTTTATCAAACCTTTGTTTCTCGTTCTTTTGATTTAACTCAAAAAGGCTATAGAGAAATTGGCTTTAGAGAGATCCAAGATATTTTTGTATCACAATATTATCTTATTTCTATGGGTGAAATAGCTTATACAAAATCCTTGCTTAGGGAATGGATTGAAAAAGTATTTGAATACGGCTATTGCTATCATAATTTCTTCTGGAAAGGCAAAGAAGCAGGTAAGTGGTCTGATGATGGCCTATGGCTACTTCAAGCAGTTTATCGTTATGTCAACTATAGCGGTGATACAGGTTTCTTAAATGAAGAATATATTATTGCGGAAGCTGGTGGTAAGAAAAGAAGTGTTTATGAAACATTGAAAGCTATTATTACATATTCGGCAGAAATATCTGTGGGAGAGCATGGTTTGCCACTCATTGATTTTGCCGATTGGAATGATTGCTTGAAGGTAGATGATAGCTACTTATCAGGACCAGAAAAAGAAAAACGAGAGAAACCATTTAAAGGCTACTCAGAAAGTGTTATGAATGCTTTCTTATTAAAATTAGCCCTACAACACATAGAGGAATTTGCAGTTATTAATAAAGATACTGAGTATGAAGAGCATGTAAAAGAGTTAACTAAAAAGCTCGATGAACATATTCAAAAGGATGCTTGGAAGGAAAACTTCTTTGCTAGAGTACTTTTTAATAGATTTGGGGATGAGATCACTTTCTTAGGGGCAAAGAATGATGGCTTTTCTTCAGATGCAAACATTGATGGTACCTATTTCCTAAATTCATTCAGTTGGTCAATTCTTTCTTCAAGTGCTAATGAAAACCAGATTGCAATCATGTTAGATCAAATTGAAGCATACTTAAAAACACCATATGGTTTAAAACTAATGAGTCCAACTGATTTATCAAAAGTAGCTACTAGTACAGCGACTGGTGAGTATTTTCCAGGGGATAGAGAAAATGGAGGAATCTTTAAACATGCAACAATGATGGCAACTACGGCTATGCTTCAAGCAGCTAAGAAAGTAGTAAATAGAGAGCTTGCAAGTAGATTAAGTCAGTTAGCTTATTGGATGGTGGGACTTGTATTACCATATAAAGCCCTAGAGAATCCATTTGAAGTATGTGGTAATCCTCGTTGGTGTACGCAGTATAATAATAGCCAAACAGGGGAAAATATAGGGCCTACATTAAGTGGTACATCTACCTGGCTTGCTATTACATTATTTGAGATGCTAGGAATAAAATATGAAAAGAACTCACTTATAATTGAACCATTATTAAGTGAGGATATGACACAAATGAGCTATACATTAAG
>JAEYOP010000019.1 GCA_023411575.1 Bacillota bacterium
AATTTTTGAATGGCGGATACGCCGTTCTCTGCTTCAGCGATTACTTCGATCCCAAGGCGTACAAGGATTTTTTTCAGGGCCATCCGCATAAAAGCGGCATCGTCAACGATCATAGCTGTAGCCATACTTATAAACCCCTTTTCTTCATTTGTTTGTCCTGTATGAAAGCCATGTAACAATTTATTTATTATGTTACTAAAGGTTGACACAATAACACACAATAATCGACAAAAAAAGGCGAAAAATCGACATGTTCGGGGCATATCGTTATTGCAAACTTTAGCTATAGAAAATACAATATATTAATATAACAAGGTGGGTTATCACTTATGACAGTAGAGCCAATCCGGGATAAGGCAAAGATTCTCCAGATGTACGTGGTGCTTACCAGATCAGAGCAAAAATACGGTTTGCTTTTAAAGTTTGGCTTGAACACTGGTTTACGGATCAGTGACATTTTACCGATCCGGTTGAAGGATATCTGCAATGAACATGGAGAATTCCGTGATTATTTCATTCTAAAAGAAAAAAAGACCGGCAAGGAAAAAAAAATTAAAATAAACACCGCATTGCGCAAAGAGATCAATTCTTATGTAAAGACCCAGATGCCGCCATACAACGGTTTTCTGTTTCCAAGCAAAAAAGGGACCCATATAGGCAGGGTTCAGGCCTATCGTGTGCTTAAGGAGGCCGCTGAAAACGTCGGCGTAGAAAATTTCGGCACCCACAGCTTACGGAAAACATGGGGTTACTGGACTTATAAATTGTCAAAATACAACATCGGTCTTATCATGGACACGTTTAATCACAGCTCGCCAAACATTACTCTCCGTTACATCGGTATTAACCAGGACCAAAAAGACGAATTGTATTCTTTAGTACAATTTTGAAAATTTTCATGATTTTCTATTAAGTATTTCTATAAATTTCCGAAAATAATAAAGTAACATAATAAATAAATTGTTACATAGCGGAAGTTATTACCATTCTATTGCTTTTTTACAATATCCATTATACTCCCTCTGCTCTACTTTTACTTCATTATTTTCGAAAATGCAACTCTCTTTTTGGTTATACTAAGGGTGAAAAAATAACCCGGAGGGATGAAATTTATGCGATTGATAGCCAGATTGCCTGATCAAAGGCGGGCGGACGCACTGGCAGAGCGGCTAAGGAGCATGGGAATCGGACGCGACGACATGATCGTCAGCGACCTGTCGGAGGACCGGCTGTCCGGCGGCGTCGGCAAAGTTGCCGGAACGGGTCTTTCCATGATCGGGACGGCGTGGAACAGTCTGAGCGGCGAGGCAGGGGCGTTGGACGAAGGAGACGAAGGCCTGGAAGGAAACGGCGGATGGAGCGGAGACGACGGGGTCGTCGTTGCCGTAAGGATGCCCCGGCACAGCGCTCCGGAAGTAAGGAAAGCCATGGAGCGGGCAGGGGCTGTGGAAATCATCCAGGATTAGAGAATTCGGCCTGGGAGCCTTGGACAAAAGTCCGAGGCTCCCAGGGGTGCATTTGAAAACGGACGCACTTCATGTTAAAATGGATTGGGTTGCCGGAACCGGCAAATTCCGCATCAAGATTACTATGAAGTCAAAGGAGCACTTTCCATGGCATATAAATTAATGGCCGTCGATGTGGACGGAACCCTTCTGAACAGCAACGGAGTCCTGACGGAGGCCACGATCAAGGCAATCCGGGAAGGCGTCGGAAAGGGGCTCGTCTTTACGATCTCCACCGGCCGGCCCATCCAGGGCGTCGAGCCCCTCAGCCGCGCAATCGGCCTGGACCTGCCGTATATCACCTACAACGGCGCCATGGTTATCATGGGCGATTCAAGGGAAATCATCTATGAGCAGCGGCTTTCCGCCGGACTGGCAAAGGAAGTCATCGAGCTGGCGAAGGAGTACGGAACCACCTGCATGATCTGGGCGGACAACAAGCTCTGGACCTCGGAAATCAACGAGCGGGTGAACAAATACAAGGAAATTTCCAAGGTGGAGCCGATTCTGATCGACGATCTGGACGGCTGCATCCGCAATGGCGTAACCAAGCTCCTGTGGTATGATGAAATCCCGCAGATCGAAAAAATGCAGTCCGCGGTGGGCAAATTCCTGGGCAACCGCGTGAACTACCACACCTCGAGGCCGATGTTCCTGGAATTCGTGGATATCAACGCTTCCAAGGCCATCGCCATGGAAAAGCTCGGAGCGCATTTCGGCATAAAGCAAAGCGAAATGATCGCCGTGGGCGACGGATACAATGACCTGTCCATGATCGAGTACGCGGGTCTGGGCGTCGTGATGGCCAATGCCAAGGATGCCATCAAGGAAAGGGCCGATTACATTACGCTGTCCAACGATGAAGACGGCGTTGCCCATGTGATATATAAGTTCGTCCTAAACGCGTAGGGTATGTCGGCTACATGTGCTTGGATAATTTGGCGGAGGGGCTCCGGGAATACTTTTTCGGAGAGATCCCGAATTCCTTTTTAAAGGCTCTCAGAAAATTGGAATAATCGCTGAAGCCGCATTGCATGCATATTTCCGTGATTTGAGAAGACTCATTCAGCAGCGATTTCGCCAGGATGAGTCTTTTTTTCTGGATAAAGCGGTGAATGGTGTAGCCCGTGTATCTGTTGAACTCCCGCAGCAAATGGTATTTGCTGATATAAAATTTCGTCGAAAGCACATCCAGCGAGAGGTCTTCTCCCAGGCTTTCGTTGATATAGCGCACAATGCTGTTTATCTTGCTGTTATAGGAGATATCCTCCTTGATATCGTCGATGTTCGTGTTCAGGTATGCGCGGTTCAGATAGACGATCAGCTCCGTCAGGTAAACATTTTTCAAAATGGAGCTGCCGTAGCTCAGCTGACTGCAGACGTACTCGATCCTTCCCATGATTTCCCGGATATACGCAAGGATCTGCGGATTCGGACGGATCAGGTTGTACCGGTTTTTCGAGGTGGAATCGAAGCACATGGAAAGGTTCTCGCCCAAGACACTGAGGCTTTTGATAAAATTCGGGTTCACCCAGATGACGAACCTCTCGTAGGGAACACCGGTCTTGATAAAGGGCTTGTGAAGCTCTTTGTTGTTGATGAGGATAATATCGCCGGTCCTGAGCTGGTAGGATTTGCCCTCGATGACATAGGTGACCTCCCCGGAAAGGAACAGGTAGATTTCATAAAAGTCATGGTTGTGATAGGGTACGTCCAGCAATGTTTCATTTTTGTAATGAAAAAACTCAAAATCCGAGGAGACCATGTATTGTCTTGTTACAAATTCCTGCTGAGAAACCCACATATGCCCGCCTTATACCGTACAAGCCTTATTTTTCGCCGCCTTCGGCGCATTTTCCACGAGACCGCATTTCCATTGTACCGCAATTTTTGCAATACTTCAAGCAATTATCGCAAGGAATTAGGCATATTGTGGGTATATAATAGTTGTATAAAATCCATAATACAATTGTTTGCATCTCTTCGTTCTGCCGTAAATGCAAGTATTATAAAGGAGGCTCTCTATGAAACTAGAACTGCGCAAAGAATTTGCATGGTCCCTCGTGGTGCCCACCAGCATGGGCGTACGCATCACCCCCGTAAACGGACAACCCGTACACTGCAGCGACACCTTCGTCATGCAGGCGACCAGCGCCGAGACCAACGTAGCAAGCATTCCCTCTTATCTCGGACTTCCCGTAAAGGTCCTGACGACCTTCGTCAAGGACAGCCCTATCGCCGCGTTCCTGAAAAACAACCTGGCAAGCCGCCATATGGCCTATGAAGGCAAGGAAGTCCCCCAGGGCGGACCGTGGGGCTACCGCCACCAGTTCAACATTGCCGACAGCGGATACGGCTCCCGGGGACCGAGGGTCCAGAACGACCGCGCCGGCGAGGTGGGACGCACTCTGAATGTTAATGACTTCGACCTCGACCGGATTTTTGGAAAAGAAGGTGTTCAGCTTCTTCACCTGTCCGGCCTGATTGCCGCACTCTCCCCCGAAACCGGAAAATTCTGCCTGGAGCTGGCCAGAACCGCAAAGAAATACGGAACACGGATTTCCTTTGACATGAACTACCGTGCTTCCTTCTGGAAGAACCGGGAGCAGGAGCTCCACGACATCTTTTCGGAAATCGCAAGCGTATCCGACGTTCTCGTCGGCAACGAGGAAGATTTCCAGCTTTGCCTGAACATAGAGGGGCCGGAGTCCGGCGGAAAGGACCTGACAGCCAAGATCGAGAGCTTCAAGGGCATGATCGGCCGCGTAAAGGCGGCTTATCCGAACGCTTCCGTATTTGCGACCACGCTCCGCCAGGTCATCAACACCAACAGCCACATGTGGGGCGCGATCCTGCTGGAAGGCGACAACTGGCATGTAATTGAGCCGAGACAGATCACGGTCCTGGACCGCATCGGCGGCGGGGACGGCTTCGTGGGCGGCATGCTCCATGCCATCCTGAGAGGCTGGGAACCGGAGAAATGGGTTCAGTTCGGCTGGGCCAGCGGCGCACTGGTAACGACGCTCACGACGGATTACGGCCAGCCGGTGGACGAAGAGCAAATCTGGAGCATCTGGGAAGGAAACGCCCGTGTAAAGCGGTAATAGAAAATAAAGTTGAAACTATAATAAAGAATGAGTGAATTGGAGGATTTTTTTATGGGCAAGGCAGATATAGGCCTGATCGGTTTGGCGGTAATGGGTGAAAACCTGGTCATGAACATGGAAAGCAAGGGCTTCACCGTGGCAGTTTATAATCGTACCACAAGCAAGGTGACGGACTTCATCGAAGGCCGCGCGAAGGGCAAGAACATCATTGGCGCAATGTCGATCCAGGAGTTGGTGGACAATCTGAAAGCCCCCCGCAAGGTCATGCTGATGGTCAAGGCCGGCAAGCCGGTGGACGAATTCATCGACATGGTGATTCCCTACCTGGACAAGGGCGATATCATCATTGACGGCGGCAACTCCCATTTCCCGGACACCATCCGCCGCACCAAGTATGTAGAAGAAAAAGGACTCCTTTACATCGGAACCGGCGTTTCGGGCGGTGAAGAAGGCGCTCTCAAAGGTCCCAGCATGATGCCGGGCGGATCGCCTGCGGCATGGCCTTCTGTAAAGCCCATCTTCCAGGCCATCTGCGCGAAGGTCGAAGACGGAAGCCCCTGCTGCGACTGGGTTGGCAGCGACGGAGCCGGCCACTTTGTCAAAATGACTCACAACGGCATCGAATACGGCGACATGCAGCTGATCTGCGAAGCGTATCATCTGATGAGGGAATACCTCGGCATGTCCGCAGACGAAATGCATGAAGTATTCAAAGAATGGAACACCGGCGTGCTCGACAGCTACCTGATCGAAATCACCCGCGATATTCTCGCTTACAAGGACACCGACGGCTCCGCCATCGTAGACAAGATCCTCGACACCGCAGGACAGAAGGGTACCGGAAAATGGACCTCCATCGCTTCCCTGGATGAAGGCATTCCGCTGACCCTGATCGGCGAAGCCGTATACGCCCGCTGCCTGTCCGCCATCAAGGACGAAAGGGTCGCCGCTTCCAAGGTGCTGACCGGACCCGCGCCCAAATTCGAAGGCGATAAGAAAGCTTTCATAGAAGACATCAAGAATGCCCTCTTCGCTTCCAAGATCGTGTCCTACGCACAGGGCTATACCCTCCTGCGCGCCGCTGCGAAGACTTACAACTGGAACCTCAATTACGGCGAAATCGCCCTGATGTGGCGCGGCGGATGCATTATCCGTTCCACCTTCCTGTCCAACATCAAGGACGCCTTCGACAAGAATCCGGACCTTGACAATCTGCTGCTTGACCCGTTCTTCAAGGAGAAGATCGATCAGACGCAGGCCGGCTGGAGAAGGGTTACCGCCGCCGCATTGATGAACGGCATCCCGGTTCCCGCCTTTGCTTCCGCCCTCAGCTACTACGACGGATACCGGAGCGCAAGGCTGCCGGCCAACCTGCTGCAGGCGCAGCGCGATTACTTCGGCGCACATACCTATGAGCGCGTAGACAAGCCGCGCGGAGAGGTGTTCCACACCAATTGGACCGGACATGGCGGCTCCACCTCCGCATCGACTTATGTAGTTTAATTTGATTTGAAAGGATCTAGTGCAAATTTGCATTATGTATGGTGTGAATCATTATGAAATTGCCATTTCAAGTGGATTTATCCGGTAAAACGGCTGTCGTGACCGGCGGCGGCGGAATCCTGTGCAGCACCTTTGCAAAAGTGCTGGCACAGTGCGGGGCGCAGGTCGCGGTACTGGACCTGCGGAAGGAAGCCGCCGACAAGGTGGCGGAGGAAATCAACGAGGCGGGCGGCAAGGCCATCGGCGTAGCGGCCAACGTGCTGGACGCGGAGAGCCTCCAGGCCGCAAGGGAGGAAGTCAACAAGGCCTTCGGCCCCTGCGACATCCTGATCAACGGCGCGGGCGGAAACAACCCGAAGGGCACGACCACCAAGGATTATCTGTTCAAGGAGGACCTGGAGAACAAGGCGGAAGGCGTTATGACCTTCTTTGATCTGGACCAGAAGGGAATCGAATTCGTGTTCAACCTGAACTTCCTTGGAACGCTCATGCCGACGCAGGCTTTTGCGAAGGATATGGTCAACCGGGAGGGCGCGCTGATCATCAACATTTCCTCCATGAACGCGTTCCGCCCGCTGACAAGGATTCCCGCATACAGCGGCGCAAAGGCGGCCATCTCCAACTTCACCCAATGGCTGGCGGTTCATTTCTCCAGGGTCGGCATCCGCGTAAACGCCATCGCGCCGGGCTTCTTCCTGACGAACCAGAACCGGGCGCTGCTTACCAACCCGGACGGTTCCTATACCGAAAGGGCCGGCAAGATCATCAACGCGACCCCCATGGGACGGTTCGGACAGGACGAGGAACTGATCGGCACCCTGCTCTGGCTGGTCAGCAATGAAGCCTCCGGTTTCGTAAACGGTGTTGTCGTGCCGGTGGACGGCGGATTCAGCGCCTACTCGGGAGTATAAATCAAAAATAAGGCGGTATCCGCTCTCCGGGCGGATACCGCAATTTTGACTGTACCGCAAAAAGCTGTATTTAAAGTTGTTTAAAATGGAGGTTATTCCATGATTGAAATTATTAAAAAAAGCGCGACGGAGGCCGGCCTGACGGAGGACCAACTGTTGGACGCCCTGAAGGAGTCCATCCGGGACCGGGCCGGGAGCCTGAAAAAAGTGCTGCTCCTGCCCCCTGACCTGACCAGGATGCATTCCGGCGCGGGCAAAATCACGGCGATCTATTACAATCTGCTCAAGGACCATTGCCAGGTCGATATCATGCCGGCCCTGGGAACCCACGCCGCCATGACGGAGCAGGAGTGCCGGGAGTTTTTCGGGGACAGCGTTCCCCTGGACCGCATTATAGAGCACAACTGGCGGAAGGATATCGTCAAGATCGGTGAAGTACCGGGCAGCTATGTCAGCGAGGTATCCAGCGGACTGCTGGATTATTCCATCGACGTGGAAGTCAACCGCCGCCTGATCGACCCGTCCTATGACCTGATCGTTTCGGTCGGCCAGGTGGTTCCCCACGAAGTCGTCGGCATGGCGAACTATAATAAAAACATCTTCGTCGGCTGCGGCGGCAAGGACATTATAAACAAATCCCACATGCTCGGCGCCGTATATGGCATGGAAAAGGTCATGGGCAGGGATTTCTCCCCTGTACGCAAGGTATTTGACTACGCAGAGGAGCATTTCCTGAAGAATGCGCCCCTTCTTTATGTTCTGACCGTCATGACGTTCAACGAGGGACATCTGGCCATGAACGGCCTGTTCATCGGCAGGGAGCGCAAGGTATTCGAAGAGGCGGTCCAGCTCAGCCAGCAGAAGAACCTGACCTTTATGGACAAACCCTTCAAAAAGGCCGTGGTTTACCTTGACCCGAGGGAATTCAAAAGCACCTGGCTCGGAAACAAGTCCATCTACCGGACAAGAATGGCGATTGCCGACGACGGCGAGCTGATTATCCTCGCGCCGGCCGTCAAAAGGTTCGGGGAGGACGACGGCATCGACGTCCTGATCCGGAAATACGGCTATGTGGGAAGCAAAAAGGTACTGGAACTGTATAAAAAGAACGACGACCTGCAAAATAATCTTTCCGCTGCGGCCCATCTGATCCACGGATCGTCCGAAGGCAGATTCTCCATCACCTATGCGGTTGACAAGCTTACCAGGCAGGAAGTGGAAAGCGTCAATTTCAAGTATATGTCCCTGGAGGACGCTTACAAGAAGTATGATCCTGCGAAGCTGAAGGATGGGTACAATACCCTGGAGGACGGCGAAGAGATCTACTATATCAGCAATCCCGCCCTGGGCCTGTGGGCGGATAAAAGCAAGTTTTAACGATTTGAACAAGAGAGGCGGGAAATAGAATGGCAAATTGGGAAAATGTCTGTACGATGCTGCTGGACGGCGCCGGCGCGGACCAGGTAAAAGAACGGGTAAAGGATTTTGACGCTTATCAGGTATATCCCGGCTCCATCCATGAGGCAGACGGGTGCGGCCTGTTTCTGTGCCGGACCGGCGGAGAAAAAAAGCTGGTGGTCTGCGGAAACGGCGCGCCTTATAATGAATTGAACGGCACCGAACGGTCCCTGTCCGGCGGGAGGGCCAAAATATGCGAGCTCAGCAACGAAAACTGCCTGGTGATCCGCAAGCTGTTCCCCTATACAAGCCCTTCCAACCATCACGGCACGGACATCACCGTCGGCTTCGGCGACCGGCTCGGCCTGGCTTCCCCGGGGCACATCCGGACGATCGGGGGAAAGAAGGTCTTCCCCGTGCTGGCGCAGCAATCGATCCGCGAGCTGAACCTGACGGGAAGGACTTACAAGGACGTGCTGGCAGCGGCATCCTGGGCGGTATTCCAGGAAGGGTACACCCTTGGCTTCGGCGCGGACGGAGACCACCTGAAAACCGCCGCGGAAGTGCAAATGGCCATTGACTGCGGCTTCACCATGATCACGCTGGACTGCTCGGAGCACATCAACAACGCCGTTCCCGGCATGAGCGCCGAGGAAGTCGACAAGCTTTACGCGGCGGTCAATCCGGAAGAGCGGCTGAGGCTGGAGGCCAAATACCTGGGCAGGGAAATCGCCCTGGATGGCAGGAACAAAATCCACTTTCTGCCGGAAGAGTTCAAAAGAACTGTTCTGATTTACTTTGCGGCAATAAAATACACCATCGATATTTATAACAGCGTTATAAAGAATTGCGGCAGAAGCATTGATTTTGAAATGTCCGTGGACGAGACCCTGACCTCCACTTCCCCGCAATCCCACTATTTCGTGGCCGTTGAGCTGCTGGACGCAGGCGTCCGCATCACCAGCCTCGCCCCCCGTTTCTGCGGCGAATTCCAGAAGGGAATCGACTATATCGGCAACATAGCGGAATTTACGCAGGAGTTCGAGGTTCATACCGTTATCGCCGAAAAGCTCGGCTACAAGCTGAGCATCCATTCGGGAAGCGACAAATTCAGCGTATTCCCCATCATCGGCGACCGGACGAAGGGAAAATACCACTTGAAGACCGCCGGCACCAACTGGCTTGAAGCGGTCCGGGTCATTGCGGCAAAGAATCCGTCCCTGTATAGAAGAATGCATGCCTTTGCATTGGAGCACCTTGCCGAAGCAAAGAAATACTATCATATCGGCGCAAAGGTGGAGAACATCCCCTCGCTCGACACGTTGGCGGACAAGGACCTGCCCTCCCTGATGGAGCTGAACGACGCGCGCCAGGTGCTGCATATCACCTATGGCCTGATCCTTCTGGCGAAGAACCCGGATGGAACCAGCACCTTCAAGGATGAGATTTACGCGCTGCTGAATCAAAACGAGGCGGAATACTACACTGCCCTGCAGAAACACCTGGGCAGGCACCTAAGCGAGCTCGGACTTTAACATAGCACCCACAACCCCCTACAGTCGGAACGGGGACGGTCAAAAAGCCGTCCCCGTTCTGATTTTATGCTGTTTTGTTTTAGCAGACCCGCCGACCCTTAGCCCCTTAAAAGCCAGTTTGTGTCCTCCCGGGAAAGTTCCGCATCCGAAGCGGTCAGCGAGTCCGTAAGCTGTTCCTCATTTTTGCAGCCTATAATTGCAACCGCGGGAACAGGGTTGCACGTAATATAGCCCAACGCGACCGCCGAGGGCGTCAAACCCGACCGGGCGGCATATTCCTTCACCCGCTCCAGGCGGGCAATATTCTCCGGCGTGGCAAACCGCTCGGCGGCTTTTTTATTGACCGCCTCCAGCCCCTTTGCCGACGCCCGGGCAAAAAAGCCCTTGGCCTGCGCGGAAAAAGCAAACACGGGGAACTTCTCCCTTTCGTACCAGTCGTATTCCTTCTCATTCATACAAACAATGGTCGGATCGCCATGCAGTTCCGGCATGGAGGATGCAAGGCTCCACTGGATCTGGCTGGCGCAGAAGCCGTTTGAGGCGGTCGGCTCTTTTGAGCTCACCAGTCCCGCTTTCCGGTTTGCCTCTTCTATTCGTTCCGTTCTCCAGTTGGAACAGCCGAAGGCCCTTATCTTCCCCTTGCCGACCAATACCGACATCGTGTCCAGAATATCCTCAACCGGGTGGGAAACATCATCCCTGTGAAGCCAGTACAGATCAATTACATCTGTTCCCAGCGTCCTCAGGCTTTCATCCAGGTCGGCCTCGATCTCCCGGCCGGAAAGCCTTCCCCTGTTCATTTGCGCAAGCGGCGGGTGTCCGCCCTTGGTCGACAGGAGAACCCTGTTCCTGCCGCCCCTGGTTTTCAGCCATTTCCCGATCGTCCGCTCGCTCGCCCCGTCGCCCCCGGGCAGCCAGGACGCATAAATCCTGGCCGTATCAATGCAATTGCCTCCGGCGTCCACATACATGTCCAGCATTCTGAAGGCCGTTTCTTCCGATACCGTAGTCCCGAAATAATCCGTGCCAAGTGCAATTTTCGATACGGTCAGGATATCCTTCCCGCTCTTTATATCAAGGTACTTCACAATAATCTCCTCCATTTTTATTACCACTATTATAGCATTAATTCGCGTGACATATCTGCTCTGCTGTCATTTTATCAGGTAGACAGTCAATTCTACAAAAAAGATTGATTCTTTCCGATATAATGATACAATATGATTAGAATTCTAATCATTGAAGGGCTGCCGCTATGAATGAAAAGCTACCAACCATGTCCAAATTGGGCGTCATTTTTCTCACATGGAGAAGATACCTGCAACGGGATCTGATCTCCCATAAGATAACCCTGAAGCAGTTGCATGTCCTGCGGCAGCTTGAAAGGCGTGCATTCCTCTACCCGTCTCAGATAGCAGATATGCTGTTCTGCGACCGTCCGACGGCGACCGTTGTCATTAAAAACATGGAACGGGACGGTTGGGTTGCGAAGGAAAAGGATCCTGTAAATTCAAAACAGATCAAGGTGTTCCTAACACCGGAAGGGCGTCAAAAGCTGGCCTCCCTTGAAAACAGGGCAAAACCTCCCGAAAAGGAGATTGACCCGCTGGACTGCTTTTCCGATGATGAAAAACAATTGTTTGACCAGCTTCTAAACAAGCTTGGCCGGCATATGGAGGTATTGAAATGAACCAGACGCTGGAAACCATCTACTCTTTGCGGTCCATCCATGGAAATTTCTCCAACAGGGAGGTTTCAAAGGACGATCTGAAGGCCATAACGGATGCCTGTGTCCGCGCAGCAAACGCTTCTGCCAGGCAATCCTACTCCGTGATTGTTATAAACGACCGGCAGACCATAAAGGAGCAGTTCTGTTATGGCGGCAGCAAAGCGCTCCTCTTCTGCGTCGACTTCAACCGTATCATTCTGACGGCAGATTATCTCGACCACCCCTTTAGTACTGACGGCCTTGTCGGGTTCATTACCGGCAGTACGGATACGATCATGGCTGCGCAGACTGCCGCCCTGGCCGCCAAATCCATGGGGATTGATTCCCTTTTTACAAACAGTATCCACCGTTGCGATATCGCAAAGCTGAAGAATGCTTTCGGATTGCCGAAAAAATATTGTTTCCCGCTGATCGCGCTTATTCTGGGCTATTCGCAGACGGAACCGGGCTCTCGGAAAGGCAGGTTGAACGGCACAGGGGTACTCCATGACGGCAAATATCACAAACCGGGGGAAGAAGAATTGAAGGAGCTCGTATTGACCTACGACGACCCGCGGAAGCATATGGGTATGATCGACAATTGGCGAGACAAGGGCTACGAACACTATCTCGACTGGTTCTACAAAAAATGGTGTTCCCCCGTAAGCGCGGAAAAGGGAGCGGAAGTATATTCCATTCTGGAACAGGCAGGCTTTATCGGCTTCCCGGACGGTCACCCGAAGTCATCGATTTAAGTTTAATTATATCAAAATATGTGGAAAATTGCATCGATTCGGCAAATGATGTGCTGATTTTCAAATATATTTGCGGTATGATAGAAATATCCGAAGCAAGAGAAAATTGCATAACAGGAGATGAAGGTATAAATGAAACATAACGGAGATTCCATACAGGACGTGAAGCTGGCGTATATCGGCGGCGGTTCAAGAGGCTGGGCCTGGGGCCTGATGGGCGACCTGGCGGCGGAGGAACAGCTGTCCGGCGAAGTTTTCCTCTATGATATCGATTTTGAGGCGGCAAAAAGCAATGAAATCATCGGCAACCGGATTTCTTCCCGGGACAACATCAGGGGAGCCTGGACGTACAAAGCAGTCCCGACGCTTAAGGAAGCGCTGGCAGATGCGGATATCGTCGTCATCTCCATTCTTCCCGGGACCTTCGACGAAATGGAATCGGACGTCCACGCGCCGGAAAAATACGGCATTTACCAGTCCGTCGGCGACACGGCCGGTCCGGGCGGGTTGATGAGGGCGCTGAGAACCATTCCCATGTATGAAACCATAGCCCTCGGAATCCGGGAGTACTGCCCAAAAGCCTGGGTCATCAACTACACCAATCCGATGACCCTGTGCGTGCGCACATTGTATGAAGTATTCCCGGAGATCAAGGCGTTCGGATGCTGCCACGAGGTGTTCGGAACCCAGGACCTTTTCATTAAGATGCTCAAGGACATGAAAGGGATCGAAGGGGTCCGCAGGGATGATATCAAGGTAAACGTGCTTGGCATAAACCACTTTACATGGATAGACAGGGCCTCCTATAAGGGCCTCGACCTGCTCGCCCTGTATCGCGAATTCGCGGACAAGTATTACGAGAACGGCTTTGAAGACGGTGAAAAGGAGCACTGGATGAACAGCTTCTTCTCCTCCACCAACCGGGTCAAGTTCGACCTCTTCAAGCGGTATGGCGTCGCCGCAGCCGCCGGAGACAGGCATCTGGCGGAATTCCTGCCGCCGTGGTACCTGAAGGACCCGGATACGGTCCGTTCCTGGAAATTCGGACTGACGCCCGTCAGCTGGAGAAAGGAAAAACAGCTGGAATTGAAGGAAAAGAGCCGGAAGCTGGTCAGCGGCGAAGAAGAGGTCACCCTGAAAAAATCCGGCGAGGAAGGAATCCGTCAGATCAAAGCCCTGCTGGGGCTCGGCGACTTCATCACCAATGTGAATCTCCCGAACCGGGGCCAGGTGGAAGGCGTGCCGCCGGGCTGCGTCGTCGAGACCAACTCCGTCTTTTCAAGGGACTGCCTGTCCCCCGTCGTATCGGGCCGTCTGCCGGACGCCGTCCAGAGCCTTGTCATGAGACAGGTGCTGAACCAGGAGACCATCCTGCAGGCCGGGTTGAAGCGGGACAAAGAACTGGCCTTCCGGGCGTTTGTCAACGATCCGCTGGTCACCCTGGACCTGGCAACCGCAAGAAAGCTGTTCGACGAGATGCTGCAAAACACGAAAAAATATTTGCCCGGATGGGATCTATAAGAAACCTGAAGCAAGTTCGCGCAAGTCATGTACTGGCGGCGCTACCCGCACCCTGAAATTACTGCCAATCGCAAGGCTTCCCCAGCAGCCGCCCATCCGGGCGGCTTGCTATTTGCTCTTTTTGGCTTGCTCACCCGTAAACGGGTCCATGTACTCTTTTATACTAATCTGCTCCGCTATTTCATCTTCCTGAAGCTGATTTTGTATACATTTCGCTATCGCATATGGTCTATGTCCCCGTTCTGTTTATGACAAAGATGGATCAGTTTTCATTGCTAGACGGCAAAGTTTGCATGAGGGCAAAGAAATGTTTAGGCTCACCGGTACTAAAATATTCATACCAAGATTCCAGTGTGTTTGACCCAAAAACACCTAAATGCTCAATAATTTGTTTCGCCCACAACAAAGCTCCGGTGGAACTTGCAGTAATAAGGTTGTTATCCGCTACAGATGGCTTGTCTATATAAAAACTTTGCCCTTTATAACCAGGA
>JAEYOP010000064.1 GCA_023411575.1 Bacillota bacterium
GGGGAACATCTGCATCACGGGTGGGATCGCCGGGAAGAACAAGGCCGTGGTAAAGTCCACAAAGGACATTTATACAAAATACATCTCCGATGCGACCGTGATCTGCGAGGGAACCGTTTATGTCGGCTATTACTGCATGAACAGCAATATTACCGCTAAACAGCTGATTGTCGAATCCGGCAAGGGGCAGATCATCGGCGGGACCGTCACGGTGGAGCAGAAGGTATCCGCCGCTTCCATAGGAAACGCCGGTGAAAAGCGCACCCAGATCACGGTGACGGGCTTCGACCGGAAGGCAGTCAAGGAGCGGATGGAAAACCTCCAGAAATCGCTTCAGACTGCCAAGAGCAGGCTTGCCAAGGCCAAGCAGGTATTCGCCGTCTATTCCTATTCCATTGAGACCGGTTCCCGGCAGTATGACGAGTTTGAGGCCGCAAAGGAAGCCTATTTTTCCCTGAAGGACGAGGTCAAAAAGCTGGAAAACGAACTGAAATCCGTTGTGCGCTGTTTCAGGGTAAAAGGCGAAGGAGAGATCGAGGTCACAAGGAGACTCTATCCCAATACATTCATTGAAATGAAGGACGACTACAAGGACATACGGTCCATGACCCTTGCAACCTGCTACTATCTGCAGGACGGCATAATCAAGGAAATATAACGAGGCGCAAGATATCTCCCGCCTCGTTGAAACACCGCTGATGTAAGAAAATTTTTCTACAGCCGAAAAATTTTCTTTGAATAAAGTGTTATAAGGATTGGTTGAAAATCAGGAGGAAACGCCATGGAATACAATTCGATTTTAAAGCAGGTGGAGGAACAGGAAAGAGAAAAGAGGATATCGGGCAAGATGTTCCGGTATTCCGGCCTGATCCTTGCCGTTGACTTTTTTTCGCAGAAGCTGAATTCGAACCAGATTCTCGACGCCGCTTTCGATTTTGTGAACGAGCTTCTCACGCTGGAAAGGTCCTATGAATTCTACGCCTCCGGCAGTACATACAAGCTGGGCAGGAGCAAAGGCGCGGCCGTCGAGCTTGCCGGCGTCGAGACCACGGAAACCCTGAAAAACCTCGCTGTGCTGCATGGCAGCATTCTGGCCGGGAAGGACGTCATTCTGAAGTACTTCAGCGAAGAATTATACAATGCCTACAGCCCGGAAATCATCATGCCCATAATAGCGGACACGGACCTGGAAGGCTTCATTCTGATTCCGCAGCGTTCCCAGGGAACCTTTGACGACGACGATTTTATCATCTGCGAAGTCCTGATGAAGCTGTTCAACGGTTCCATGGAAAATTTCAGGCGGTATACGGAGCTCCACGATATCAACGTCAGCCTGGACGAGAAAATATTCAACCTGTTTGCCATAAACCAGTCGTCGAAGGTGTTGCTGAGCGAATTGGACCTGGACGCGCTGTACCGGCTTTCGATCGACGTGTTCTCGGAGCTAACGCAGAGCTCGGCAACCGGCTTTGTCCTGTATGATGAAAAAATCGAAAAGTATTCCCTGAAATCCTACCGGCTGATTTATGACAACAAAGTGCTGAACATGGAGCTGGAGCCGAACCGCTCCGCCCGCATCGACCCCAACCGGGTTATCCTGGATCTGTCGAAGGAGCAGGACAGAGCGTATTTCGACGGTCTTTTCTCAAACGGAACGACGGTGATCCGGGATTTGTCCCCCCAATACCTCGTGCTTTTGAACAGGGACAAGGAGAGCCTGGGGTTTGTAACGCTTGGCGCCTCCGTCACCGGCGCGGAATACAAGCACAGTGTGTTTGAACTGATCGAAAGCCTGGCGTCCTCGACCTATATTTCCATCTCCAATGCAAAGCATTTCAAGCTGGTGAAAGAGCAGAAAATCGTCATCCAGAACAAGCTGGACCGGTTGATTTCGCTGAACAACCTGACCAAGAACATCAACAGCTCCGAAAGCATCGACACCCTGCTGGAGATTACGCTGCGAACGCTGAAGGTGTCCTTTGCCGCTGAAAAATGCCTGCTGGCGTTGTACGACCGGGAAAATAACCGGCTCCTCATTGAAAAAAGCCACGGCATCGGCTCCGCGAAAAGCCTTGCACTGACCGGAACGACCTGGAGCAAGCTGTTCAAGGGCAGAACCGTTCTGGCCTACAACAACGAGGAACTGAACCGGTTCTTCGGAAACGGCGCGGCGGATCTCTCCTATGGAGCCTCTTCCGCGCTGATTGCGCCCATCTATCTGGATAAAACGGAAATTGAACTGCTGGGCGCCATTATTATTTTTGAATTTTCCAACGGCCTGATCAGCGACGAAGAAAACGTCCTGACCATGGAAACCATCGCAGGCCATATTGCACCTATTCTGCACAATCTGAGGATCATCGAGGAACAAAACGCCCTTCTGGTCCCCAACTACGCCGAATTTTTCAAGAGGGACCTGAAGGACGAAATCAGCCAGGCCGAGGATTTCGAGCTGGAGCTGTGCGTGCTGAAAATCTCCGATCCGGGGGAATTCCGGTTTGACCGTCCCGATACGGCCAGCCTGCTGAAGCCGCATTTCCCGAAAATATATCCGCTGTCCCACAATCTCATTTATATCCTTACAAACGAGAAGATCGACGAAGCCGCCATTGCCGGCGAAATACGCGAAATAACCGGAAATGCCGGCCTCACCGTGAAAGCGGACGTCTTCGGCAGAGATTTCAGTTCATACACAGACTATATCAGCAGGTAGAACACCCAAAGCAGCATGTGCATGCAAATGATATCCACTCAAATCATATCCCGCATTCAAAGGCCCAGGCGTTCAAACCGCACTGGGCTTCATTTTTACGGAGATCAGTCTTTTGTAGTCCTCAACGCCGGTCTTATCCGTAATCCGGAACATCATCCACCTGCCCAGCTTCATATAATCCCCGGACTGCCGGAATAACTCCGCGGTTTCCCTGCTCAGGGAGGGCAGAATATCCTCCATCAATGGCAGGAGCTTGTAGCTGATTACCAGAAATACCGAGAATGAATTCTCCTCGGGATACAGGGTCCCAAAGGACTGTCCGCTTTTCTGGAACTTGATGTTCCACCCGGGTTTCCCGGAGCAACCGCTGTACGCCAGGGTGGGTTTCGCCTTATAGGCCTCCCCCATGTACTGCATCAGGCCACCCCACAGTTCCCTTGCTTCACCGCCGATATAATCCGCGATTTCCTCCATCGTCGGCTTGTGGTGGGAAGGGAAAATGTCCTTCCATTCCATCTTCATCACTCCTCTATGCTTTTATCAACTCCAGCAAATAGCGCATCATGTTCAGCGGGTCCGCAACCACCTCCGGGCCTCCACCCTCCTCCAGCGTCCAGCAATGGGAAAGGGCGCAGTCCAGGAAGGCGCTGGCGGCTATGGTTTCCCTGCTCTCGTCCAGGGCGCGGGCAAAGGCATCGACGCATTCCGTCATCCGTTCCGTATGCCCCCGGCCGTTGAACCAATCCCACTCGTTGAGCAGGTAACGCCCCGCTTCCAGGCATCGCGGACCGATGCGCCCCTGCGGATCGATGGCCTTCCAGGCGCCGCCGGCCCCCTTCAGGATGTTCTCGTGGTGCAAATCCCCATGAAGCAGCAGCATCGGCCTGTTCGCCGATTTGATCCTTTCATGGAGCCCTTCGGCAATGTTCAGCATGGAAAGGAACTCCTTCCCTGCCCGGTTTTCAAGGCGTACGCGGCCGAATGCCTTATTCATCTGCGCCTCAAAGGACGGGAAACCATGGTCCCCTTCTCCCTTTATCTCCACCGGAAGCCGCTGCAGCAGCCCGGCCGCAACGGCAGTCCTGATATGAAAATCCGGTTCTTCCTTCAACTGGCTTCCGGGAACGATCCTTTCCAGCAATACGGCCCCTTTTTCCCGGTCCGCCTCGTAGAGTCTGCATGCATCCTTCCCGTTATACAGCCGGAGGGCTTCCATGCCCGTAAACACCTCCAGATGGGGAACGCCTGCTTTCAAAACGGCTTCCCCGTATTCCGGCGATTTGGCAAAGCAAATGTATTGTATGGACAGATTTTGGGCAGTCCTGCAGTCGGTGAGCTTCCATCTGCGGATCAGCTCCTCCAGCAGCGCCGGCAGTCCCTCCAGCCATGCATCGCCTTTATCGGGAAAGATGCGGCGCACTTTCTCCTTGAAGGAATCCGGGATCGGCAGTCCTTTTGTCATTTTGCGGCCGCCTCCTTTGCAAACAGGCGGTCTATGAATGAAAGGAACGCCATGATGTTGTTCGCCGTATTCTCGTCGATGCGGGTCCAGACATAGGTAAATCCCGGGTAAAGCTGACACAGGTTGTATTCTCCCTTATAGGAGACCGTCGTGTACTGCATTTTGCGCGTGCCGGTTTTGTCCGTCTGCGTGCAATATCCGCAGTTGTTGCACTGTTTTGTTTTCGAGATGACAAACTCCTTGAGCCGGTCCTCCATCCCGTCGAAATGGCCCAGCACTTCCTTGTACCGGGGCACTCTGAGGCCGAAGAAGACCTGGTTCCTTCTGGAATAGTCGAACCAGACGGAAAGGCCGCCGTGCTCCCGCTCCGCCCAGGATCCCTTCAAAGGCTCCTCCTTTTTCCCGTAATTCCGGACCCAGTCCAGGGAAACCTGGTTTTCCCGGCAATCCACGCGCTTGTAGCCGTTCTGGACAAAGAAGCTTTGGAGGGCTTCAAACGCCTGTTTTTCTCCCGCAATGGATGCAAAAATAGCGCTCGGATAGGAATATCCCGGGTCAAACATGCCGCGGGAGAAAAAGATCACCGGATTCGCCTGTTTGTCCGCTCCGCGGACAAGGAGCTTCCAGGCGGGAAACAGCCCAGGATGCGCCTCGCAGCGGAACACGGATTTTTCCCCCGCATCTTCGCAGGACAGCCCCAGGCGGTCAAGCTTTTTCACCATACCGCCATACAGTTTCAAATAGGCTTTATCCACATGGAGGGAATCGCCGCAGACCGTCCCGAACCTGCCCAACTGCATCAGCAGCAGGTAAAATTCATTGATCTTTTTTTGGATGGCTTTCATCTCCACGATCAGCTTCGGTTTTTTCTTCTGCAGCTCCCAGTCCCCATAGCTGTCGTCCTCCCGGGAGGGAAGCGACAGAAGGGTTGGATCGTCATACAGCCTTGCAACCAATTCCTTCAGAAAGCCGTACAGATCACGCTGTGAAGCCTCGGATGCCTCTTCGGATACAACCGGGACAAATTCCGGGAAAGTGGCCCCGTAGCTGTAAACCATCCTCTGGGCCAGATTATCGAAGCTTTTGCCGATTTTATTTTCCATTTATCCCCCGCTCCCCCTCTCGACTCTATAAATGCATTTTTTCAAGTCAATGCAGCCGTTTTCCTTGAAAACGACGCCTTCCTCCTCCAGCCTTCCACGTTGGACGCCTTCCCCGCCGAAAACATGCGGCGGCGCAAGTTGGCCCTTGCTGTTCACGACCCTGTGGGCCGGTATTTCCAGATACTCCGGCGTATTGAACATGGCCTGCCCCACACGCCTCGCGCAATTGGGCGCGCCCATCAGGACCGCGATCTGCCCGTAGGTCATGACCTTTCCTTCCGGGATTTGTTCCACCAGTTTATAGACCCTCGCAAAAAACTCATTCTGTTTCAAGGGATGTGCACCTCTCTTTTTCTTATCCCATCTTATCATATCAAATAAAACGGACAACAGTATGTCAGATTTCAAAAGAGCCTCCTTCGCCGAATTTGCCGGATGCAAACCGGAAAAGGATGAACGCCGCGCCGCAGACGGCCGCAATAAAGCCATACCCTCCAAAGATGTCAAAACCGGAGGAAAAGGCTCCGAAGCCCAATCCTACGAGCGCAACCACTGCCTTAAGCCCGAGGGATTGGAAGGAATCCATCGTAGCCCGCATGGAGGAATCGGGAATCCGGTGATGCAGATAGCCCGAAACCAACGGATCGACGACTCCCGATGCCAGACTTACCAGCGCTATCGCAGCCAGGCTTCCATATCCCTTGAAGGCGGACAAACAAAGAAAGCCGGCGGCAAAAACCGCAATCACTCCGCTCAGGAGGGTTCTCCAGCCGAACCGTTTTTTCAGGGAATAGGCCAGCAGGTTGCCCGGGAGCCGAAAAAGCAAAAACGCGCCGAGGAAAGCCCCGTAAAATGCCACCGGTATTCCCAGCCTGCTCATGTAAAGCTGCCAGAACTCATCCAGAAAATTCAGGCTCGCTCCGGTAACCATTCCTGCGAAAAGAACAATACAAATTTCCGGACTTTTTTTAAAAAACCGGAACGAGGTAGCCGCATATTCCAGAAGGCGGACGGGCTTTTCCGCTTCGCCGGATGCGGAAGGTTCGGTCAATAGAAACGTTATGACCAGAGAGACTGCCATGGCGGCGACAGACAGCCAATAGTCCGGTTCAAAGCCGAAATGCGAAGCAAGAACGCTGCCGTACAGGCCGGCCAGGATCACTGCCGTAAAATCGATGGCATTCAACCGTCCCAAATGCTTCTCGAACTGCCCCTTCTGCCCTCTGGAAAGAAGGGTGTCGTACAGCATGGCATTTTCCGCACCGCTGCTTGCCGCGCGTCCAATGCCGGCCAGAAAGGTCACCAGTGCAAAGTGCCAGAACCGATTGGCAAAAATCAGGATCAGAAATTCGCAACACCCTAAAAAAGCATTCACCTGGATCATTCTCCTGCGGCCCCACCTGTCGGCAAAAATGCCCGTAGGAATCTCCAGCAGAACGATCGTGACTGCATAGATAATTTCCGTATAAACCACCATCCGGATCGACATGCCCCGCTGCTCCCAGAAAAGCCTCTCGATCACATACGCGGGAATGAGGTTGTGAAAGAACCGGATGGCATACAGCTTCCAGATGTTTGACGCGTAGTTCATGGTAAAACTCCTCTCATTATGGACTGGTATAAAACAGGTCATAATGAGGAGGCGCCCGTGAACTACAACGTATTATACAGCATGTTGAAGGTTAACAGGGCGGTCTCGCGTATTTCATAATGCTCTCCCTCCTATTGATAGGCCTATTCTACCATGCTTTTCCCGATTTTGCCATCCGGCAGGGGCAAAGTTCATGCTTTGTTCATAATTTTTCAAAATCATATTGACTTTCCCATAACAGGAAGGTTTATAGTTTGTATAGGAGGCATTCCGGCCAGAATACCTTCCTCGGAAGGAGGCTAACACTTTGAAAATCGGCGAATTCGCAGAAATGAACAACGTCACGACCAAAATGCTCCGGCATTACGACGAGATCGGCCTTTTGAAGCCGTCCATCATCGACGGCGCCACCGGCTACCGTTCCTATGACGCGGAGCAGTCCCACTATCTCAACTGGATCGTCATTCTGAAAAACTTGGATTTTTCCCTGGCACAGATCAAAACCATGCTCAGCGGTCCCGTCGACGGCCGGAAAATGATACAGGAAATGGTCATGAAGCGCATAGAGATCACATCCGCCTTGAATGAGAAAATCCAGCGGAAGGTGGAAATCGATAATTTAATACGAATGCTTGAAAAGGAGGGTTTTCAATTGGATAAACAGATTGACCTGCTGAACATCGGGCAGGAAAGCATCCATGAAATAAAAAAGAACATCCCCAATATGGAGACGTTTCTCGAAACCGCCCGCGGGATCGCGGAAGCCTGCGCGGAAAGCGGCCATATTTCCGTCTTCCGCTTCGACATCAGCCATTTCAAACAGGTCAACGACGAGTTCGGGTTTGAGGTCGGGGACAAGGTTATCGTCGCCTGCTATAACATCATCAAAAGCAATATCGACAGCTGCTTCAGCCATTCCGCCCTGGGCCGGGCCCATGGTGACGAGTTCATCGCATTTGCCAACGCAGGCAGGGAAGAAACGGAAGCGGTGACCCGGGCCATCGCAAGGGACATGGAGGAATACGACTGGAACGAAACCGGCTGCGGCAGGAAGGTGAGCTGTTACATCGGCGGCCTGGTCGGCGGACGGAAGGATGTGGCAAACATCCGGTACATGATCGAGCAGTCCATCGAAACCATCAATGAAGCCAGAAAGGGCGGTTCCCCCAACGCGGTCGCCATACGGTTCTACGAAGCATAACAGGCGCATGCCATGCGCACCACAGGCAAAAGGCTGAAGCGGATCGAAGCTTCAGCCTTTTTATAACCTCGCTTTGTTTTTGCCAAGCTCACTTTTTCCACCTTTTCAACTGAGGGAAGAATTCCAGCATCGCCTTCCTGGCGGTCGCTTCATCCGGATAGGGATCTCCCTTCGATACGAACGGCACGCAGGTTTCAACCATTTCCTCCATGGTCTGCTCCGAGGTAAAGGCCCCGTTAACAAAGCAATACTGGCAGTAGTCCTCGTTCTTGCTTCCGTCGGCATTGGTTCCATACTGTTCCGCACTCCCCATGGGCATTGCGCAGCTCTGGCAGAATTTCATTTCCGCGTTTTCCATGATATCAGCTCCTTTTCGAAATTATATTGCTATCATATCAATGGAAATGGGACACATGTATGTCATATTCAAAAAATATTTAGGGATGACCGAATAATACAAACGGATTCTTGAGCGAGGGATTTTTCGTCCTTACAAGGCGGAGGAGGGCGCAATAATTGTTTTATTGCAACTGACGACAACGACGTAAGGGCGGAAAATAACCGCTCAAGAACCGGAATTTATTATTCGGTCATCCCTTATGAACAAGCGAAAAATGACTTCCGGTTGTTCTTGGCCAAATAGATTCAAACGGTTTCCATGGGCCTCTTATCGAACGATAATGTCGTCCCGCCTGGGGCCGTTTGAAATATACTTTACCGGGCAGCCCAGCGTCTGCTCCACAAATTCAACGTACCTCCTGGTATTCGCAGGCAGGTCCCCATACCGGCGGATTCCCCTGATATCGCACTTCCAGCCGGGCAGCTTTTCCAGGACAGGCTTTGCCTTATTCAGGAGCGGCGTAACCGGGAAATTACCGATCACCCTCCCTTCAATCTCGTAGGCCGTACATACCGGTATTTCATCGAGATATCCCAGAACATCGACCAGGGTCAGCGCAACCTCCGTTGTTCCCTGCAGCATGCAGCCGTACCTCGTCGCAACAGCGTCAAACCACCCCATCCTGCGGGGTCTGCCGGTGGTCGCCCCATATTCGCCGCAGTCACCCCCCAGCCTGCGCAAGGTCTCCGCCTCTTCTCCGAAAATTTCGCTGACGAAGGCTCCGGCTCCAACGCAGGAAGAATACGCTTTCACAACGGTTATGATCTCCGTTATACGGTGAGGCGGAATTCCTGCTCCGACTGCCCCGAAGCCGGCCAGCGGGGAAGACGAAGTCGTGAACGGATAAATCCCGTTGTCCGGGTCCTTTAGAGCGCCCAGTTGGCCCTCCAGCAGAATGCGTCCGCCTTTTTTCTCTTCTCTGTTCAAAAACTGGGCCGTATCGCATACCATAGGCCTGACGCGCTCTCTGTACCCCACAAGCTCGCGGAACAGAGCATTCTCATCCAGCGGCGGCACTTTATAAACAGAATCGAGAATCTGATTCTTCACCCTGCAATTGGCTTCTATTTTGGCAAACAGGATTTGCTCATCGAACAGGTCCGCTACCTGGATGCCGGTTTTCAGATATTTGTCGGAATAAAACGGCGCAATGCCCGATTTTGTGGAGCCAAAGCCGGCGGCGCCCAGCCGCTCCTCCTCCAGGCCGTCCAGCAGGGTATGATAGGGCATGACCAGTTGCGCCCGGTCCGATATCCGGATGTCAGGATCGGGGACTCCCTTTTCTTTTAACTGGTCCAATTCCCTGAAAAATCCTTGCAGATTCAGCGCCACTCCCTGCGCGATAACATTGACAACGCCTTTTCGGAATACGCCCGAGGGCAGCAGATGCAGCGCAAATTTCCCATATTCGTTGAGGATCGTGTGACCCGCGTTGGCGCCTCCCTGGAACCGTACGACAATATCCGACTGTTCGGCCAGAAGATCCGTCATCTTCCCTTTTCCTTCATCTCCCCAGTTCCCGCCGACAATTGCCCTGACCATAAAAATACCTCCTGCAATTTATTCGCAAAGCCATGTTGAAAGGCTTTACAAAAGGATCGTATCACAGGAGTTATCATAAATAAAATTGATATTAGTTATATTTGATATAAGTAAAACTTAATATGTTGGCTAGTTGACTTTACTCCTTGTTCTGTGCTTAGAGTCTCTTGGATATCACGCAATAGGCGCATAGGGCGAGCTTTCGTGCGGGTCGACGGGCTGGGAGGGCTCACCGGTGAGTAGATGAGCAATGTGGAGAAAAAATGAGCGAAAAGCGGGAGCCCCTAGAACTTTTACGCGTTTGTGTGCAAAATTTCAGCTTTGGGCCAGGTATCTAAGGAAAGATTCCGCTTTTCAGTGAGTTTCAGTTCATTTCTGTGCTGTAATGGTATTAAATTCAAGATTATGTTAACTATCGTTGGCCCAAAGTTGATTTTTTGTACACAAATCCTTCGCAAGCATATGCTTGAGGCCCCTTTGCTTCTTCGCTCACCGGTGACTTCGAAGCGATCTGCGGAGGTGCTTGCTGTAAGAAACGGCAGGGGCTGCTTGTTGAGCATCCTGTTTCATGCTTCGAAGCCAAGCTG
>JAEYOP010000011.1 GCA_023411575.1 Bacillota bacterium
ACATACGGTCGTGGCTCGAATCCAGGGGACTGGTGGTGGAGGAGCATGTGGGGCGGTCGGTCGCCAGGATCGACCTCGCGGTGGCCGATCGTAACCGGCCGGGCAACTACGTGCTCGGGATACTCACGGACGGAACATCGTACTCGAAGGCGGGCAGCGCCCGCGATCGCGAGAGGCTTCGCGAGGAGGTCCTCACCGGCCTGGGGTGGAGCCTGCACCGGGTGTGGTCTCAGGAATGGATAAGGGGCCGGGACCGCGAGGGCGAGCGCATCCTCGCCGCGGTGGACCGGGCCAGGGCGGCAGCGGCAGAGAGAGCGTTCAGGGAGCAGGAGAGCCGCGGGCCAGAGGTGCTGGTGGCCGCTCCAGTCGAAGCGCCGATGCAGGCCGCTCCCGAGCCCCAGATGGCGGAGCCGATCGGGATGGAACACCCCGAGCCGAGCCCTGCTCCGGCCACCGTGGCCGCATCTCCGGCCGTGGCCGCTCCGGCGGGCGAGGCGGCGGAGGTTTTCGACCCGATCGCGGAAGAAGAGATTGCCGCACCCCCGGCCGCGACGGCGCCGCCCGCTACCGAGGCCGAGGAAACCTGCACGGAGTATCGGAAGGCCGACCTCGCCTCGGCCCCATCGCTGGTGGGGTCGTACAACAGCGACCCTTCGCGCACCCTCATCGAGGCCGTGGAGATCGTGGTCAGCACCGAGGGGCCGGTACACATTTCCGTGGTGAAGGACCGCATAAGAGACCTGATAGCCGCGTCCACCGGCAAGCGGCCCAGCGGCCTGGACAAGATCATCAAGCAGACGGCTGCCACCCTGGAGAGATACGGCAAGGTGCGGGCGGAAGGCGAGTTCCTTTGGCCGGCGGAGAAGAGCGAGGTCGCGCCGAGGAGATGCGAGGCTTTCCGTCGCAACGCTGATCACGTTTGCGATGCCGAGATGGAGGCCATCGTGCTGTCCCTCGTTCCAAGCGACCGCCCGGTGAACCTCAAGGACCTTGTGAACGGCGTTGCTGAAACGCTAGGCTACAAGCGCCCCACTCCAGCCATAAGGAGCAGGGTCGAGCGGTCGGTGGACGTACTAAGCAGCAAGGACACCGTGACCTCGGAGGACGGGGGCCAGGAGGAGAAGTGCGAGCCCTCCAAGGACGATGACGCCGCGCCGACCGAGCAGGCATGCCCCTAGAGCCGCGTTACCGGCGAGAAACCTCTTGACCATATCTTTTTCTTCCCAACCACTTCTTAACCGGGAGACTTCAGATGGCCTCACCCTCCGTACTGGAAAAAAAGACCGAGCACTGGCGGCAGAACCTTCTGGACATGACCCTGCGGAACCGCCTGCTGAACTTCAAGCCCCGTAACGCGGTCCGTCTCGTCCGCCCTGAAGCCGGAAGCATGTTCGATGCCCTGGTAAGGGACGAGCGCACCCTGACGATCAGGGAGATGGCCGAGGAGGAGAGCAGCATGCCGGCCGAGCGGATCGAACTGGCTAGCAATGAGGTCCTCCCGGCGTACGACCCCCGGCTGAGCGAAGGGCTGAGGAGGATGAGGCTCAAGGCCCGTGCCCACCTGCAGGAGCAGGGCGTCAACGTGCTGTACGTGGCCTTCGGCCTGGTGCGTTGGTACGAACCCGGCAACGGCAGGGACGAGCTCCTGTCGCCTCTCATCCTGGTGCCGGTCGAGTTGATCAAGGAGGGGCCGCTACAGCCGTTCAAGCTAAGGGCCACCGACGAGGAAGTGGTGGTCAACCCCAACCTCGAGTTCATGCTCAGCACCGAGTACCGTCTCTCGCTACCGGAGTGGCCAGAGGATCCGATCACGCTCGACGAGTACCTGGTCACGGCAAGGCGGTCGCTGTCGGCCATGCCGTCCTGGAGCATCGAGGCGCATGCCTACCTCGGGCTGTTCACCTTCGCCAAGCTCAGCATGTACAAGGAGCTTGTCGAGGAGCGGGACCGGCTGGCGGCGCACCCGCTCATCAACGCCCTGGCCGGGGACCAGTCCATGCTGCCCGTGGTGCCCGAGCACCCCACGGCGGCCACCATGGACGCATCAGTCCACCCCGCGGACACGTTCCAGATACTGGACGCCGATTCGAGCCAGCAGGAGGCCATCGAGATGGCCAAGCGGGGCATCAGCTTCGTGCTCCAGGGGCCGCCGGGCACGGGCAAGAGCCAGACCATCGCCAACATCATCGCCGAGTCCCTGGCCGCGGACCGCAGGGTCATCTTCGTCTCGGAAAAGATGGCCGCCCTCGAGGTGGTCAAGAAGCGCCTGGACGACAAAGGGCTGGGCGACTTCATCCTGGAGATCCACAGCGGCAAGGCCAGCAAGGTAGCGGTGATGGACGAGCTCCGCCGGAGCATGATGCCCCTGCCCATGGAGCCGGTGTCCACTGACGACCTCCAGCGCCTGGAACGAGCTAGAGAGGAGCTTGACGGTTACGTTGACGCCCTGCACAGGCCGAGGGGGAAGATGGAGCGCTCGGCGTTCCAGGTCCATGGCCGACTGGCCGCCCTGGCCGGAATGCCGGAGCTGCCTGCCCGGGTGAGCGACGCCATGACCCTGGGCCTTGCCGACCTGGACGACCGGCTCAAGCTGGTCAGGAGGGTCGAGGCCATGCGGGCATCCGTGGAGAGAATGGACGCCCATCCCTGGAGGGACCTCCGCACCAACGGTTGGAAGCCCGGGGACGAGGTCATGATCGCGTCGTCCCTGCAGGAGCTCAGGGGCTCCATCGCTGGACTGACGACCGACTGCGCCGACCTTGGCGCCCGATCGGGAATGGGGACCCCCGCCAACATGAGCGAGGCCGAGAAACTGGTGGACCTCATGCGCCGGGCATCGGGGACCCCGTTCCCTGAGGCCTCGTGGTTCACGGCCGGGCGTCCGGAGGAGCTGCTCAGGAACGTCGGTGCCCTGCAGGAGCTTCACTCCCGGCGGGCCTACGACCTCAGGTGGCTCAGGCAGAACTACGCCGATGAGGTCCTCTCCCTCGATGTCCATGCCATGTCCTCCCGGTTCGATGTCCAGTACCGCAGCTTCCTCCGCTCGCTGAATGGCCAGTATCGTAGGGATATGGTGCAGCTGCAGGAGCTCCGCAGCAACGGCAGGAGGGCGAGCTACGCCGAGGCGGCCGCAGACCTCCGGAAGATGGCGGCCATCGAAGCCTTGCTGCAGCGCACCGAGGCCGCCGAAGCCTCCATGGGCAAGGACATCGGTCAGCGCTTTAGGGGCGAGGCGACCGACTGGAACGAGCTCGTCAGCAGCCTCCAGTGGTCCTCCCGCTTCATGAGCGACGCTGGAGCGGCGCTCGCTCCCCGGACGGTGGAGCTGCTCAGCGACAGGAGCGGCTCGGCGAAGGAGCTGGCCGCGCCGGTGGAGAGGGCCGAGGCAGGCCTGCGGAACACGTCCCGATCGCTGGAGTGGATGGAAAGGACCTTCGCCGTCGGTCCCCCGGGAACGCTGCGCACGACGCCCTTCGAGAAGATCGACGGGATTGCCGCCGATCACCTCACCAACCTCTCATCGATCAGGGAGTGGGTCGAGAGCTCGGCGCTCGACGCGACCTGCCGCGATATCGGTCTGGCCGAAGTGATCGACCTGGGGCGCGGGAGGGGCCTGCCTGCCGGCGACCTCGCGGGCGCGTACGAAAGGAGAGCGCTCAGAGCCTGGCTGGACCAGGCGCGGTACGAGGACCCCCGGCTCCGGGACTTCCGCAGCGATGAGCACGCCCAGACCATCGCCCTCTTCCGCCGCCTGGACGAGAAGCAGCTGGACATCGCCCAGAAGCGCCTGAGGAACATGCTGAGCGTGAGGCGGGAACAAGCGCTGAGACCTCAAGGACCCAACTCCGGGGAGCTGAGCATCCTTCGCCATGAGGCGGCCAAGAAGAAGCGGTTCAAGCAGATCCGTCAGCTGTTCCAGGATTGCCCCCACGTTATCCAGGCCCTCAAGCCCTGCCTGCTGATGAGTCCCCTGTCGGTTAGCCAGTACCTCGACCCGAACGCCGTGAGCTTCGACCTGGTCATCTTCGATGAAGCTTCTCAGGTGCGTCCGGAGGACGCCATCGGCTCGATCATGCGGGCCCGTCAGGTGATCGTCGTCGGCGACAACAAGCAGCTGCCGCCGACGTCGTTCTTCCGCGGCGAGGCGGGGGACGAGGACGAGGCGGCGGAGGACCTGGAGAGCATACTGGACGAGTGCATCGCGCTTAACATCAGGCAGCAGATGCTGCTGTGGCACTACCGCTCCAGGCACGAATCGCTGATCGCCTTCTCCAACCGCCACATCTACGACGGACGGCTGTTCACCTTCCCCTCGCCCGGCCGGGAGAAAGGCGAGTGGGGAGTGACATTCGTCCGCGTTCCCGACGGCGTTTATGACCGGGCAGGGACCAGGGCCAACGCGAAGGAGGCGAGGAAGGTGGCCGAGCTGGTGTTCGAGCACTTCGCCCGGTCGCCGGACCGCTCCCTCGGAGTGGTAGCGTTCAGCGAGGCCCAGCAACTGGCGATCCTGGACCAGCTGGAGGTGATGCGCAAGGAGCGCCCGGAATTCGAGAAGTTCTTCGCCGAGGGAGACATGGAGGAGTTCTTCGTCAAGAACCTCGAGAACGTGCAGGGGGACGAGCGCGACGTGATGATCTTCTCCGTCGGCTACGGACGTGACGCTCAGGGAAAGATGTACCAGAACTTCGGTCCGCTGAACAAGGCGGGAGGGGAGCGGAGGCTGAACGTCGCGATCACCAGGGCCAACGCGGTGGAGGCGAGCAAGGTGGCCGAGCTGGTGTTCGAGCACTTCGCCCGGTCGCCGGACCGCTCCCTCGGAGTGGTGGCGTTCAGCGAGGCCCAGCAGCTGGCGATCCTGGACCAGCTGG
>JAEYOP010000031.1 GCA_023411575.1 Bacillota bacterium
GAATGGGGATCAGGCTGGCAAGCAGGCCGATGGAATAAATAAAGATGAAAAAGCCGATATCCCTTCTCAGGATTTCATTATTCACCGTCATTACAAGTCCGGTCCGTCTTTTCCTCCAGAAAATCAAGACGCTGAGGCCTGTAAGGAAAAACGCAAGCGTGCCCAGCATGAACGGGGCTCCTACTATGGCGCCTATCCCGATATCTACATTCTCCGACGACTTCTCGGAAAACAGGATCGCGATGATGGGGATGATGGTTTCGGGAAGACAGGTCCCCACCGCGGAAAAGATACTGCCGACCACCCCATCTCCCAGTCTGAGTTTCTTTCCGAGCCATTCCACGCCATTTGTAAACAGCTCGCAGCTTAAAAGGATGATCCCCAGACTTAAAACCAGAATTACAAGATCCAATACCATCTGTATGACTCACTTTCGTATAAATATTTGCTTCACTTGATTTTACGGATCAACCTTCCGTAAGTCTTCCGCTATTTTTAATAGTATTCCGCCGGACAATCCATAATGCAAGACAAATTGTCAACACTATTATAATCAATACGGTACAAATCAGCAATGCCGTGTCCATCACACCGGCCAGCCCCTGTACGTATCCGGCGAGGCCGCATAGGACGAATATGGAGGCGGATATCCACTTCAAGGTCTTTTCCGGTATCTTTTTGTTCAGAACGACTCCGAAAATAATCCCTATCCCGTCCGCAATCAGCATTCCGGTCGTCGTGCCCAGAAGAACCGCTATCGGGCTGCTGGACGACGCTGCCAATGATACGGTGGCAAGCTGCGTTTTGTCTCCCATTTCCGCTATAAAAAAGGCGATTGCAACGGTTATGATAGGACCGTATTTTGCTTTATTGTCACAGGAATCCTCCACCGTATCGCCCCGGATGGTCCATAGCGCGAAGCCTATAAAGGACAGGGATGCAACTACCTGGATATACAAGGTATATTGAGTCAGTATTGCTTTGAGCAAATATCCCGCCCCGACCGCAGCCGCATGATTAAGAATCGTCGCCAGAAAAACCCCGATTAATACTTTGGACGCTTTGTACCTTGCTGCGAAGCACATCGCAAGAAGCTGCGTCTTGTCGCCCATTTCCGCCAGTGTCACCGCACCGGCCGCTATCAGGAAAGAGGTTAATGCCGTACCCATGAATGTTCTCCCTTTCGTTGATTGTTATGGAATCCCGCCCTGCTTTGCCCCATGTCGGATTTAGTATTCTCAAATCTCTGCCCGGAATTCAGCAGAATCCCGGAGGCGGCGAGTTCCAGAGCTTTTGAGGTAGGAGGACGCCTTGCCTCTCAACAAAAAAACCTTTAACATAATTTCGAAAAATCGAAACCATGTTAAAAGTCTCGTTCGCCTTCAAGGCCGCAAAGCCAGGCTCTTTCGAGCCAGTATGTTGACTTTGCCGTAGAAACTACTCCCCTTTAACCATAAAAATAAATATATCTTATGATTTGTCCTTTGTCAATAGGGTTCTTTGCCGGACCGCCTCAAAAATCATGACGCCCGCGGCTACGGAAGCATTCAGCGATTCCGCCCTGCCGTCCATCGGTATCCGCACGAGCTTGTCCGCCGCCTGTACCGCTTCAACTCCGACGCCCTCCGCTTCGCTTCCTATAACAAGCGCCACAGGCCCTCTCAAATCCGCCTCGTAAATGCTGACTGCACCTTCGAGATGAGACACATACAGCTTGTAGCCTTTTTCCCGGATAATCCGGACAGCCGCCGCCGTATCCGGGCAGGAGTAGACGGGAATATGAAAAATGGAGCCCATTGTCGACCTCAGCACCTTCGGGTTGTACACATCCACATTTCCGGCCGGTACGATGATTCCCGAACAACCGGCGGCATCTGCCGTCCGGATGATGGTACCCATATTTCCCGGGTCCCGGACGCCGTCCAGCAATACCAGCAGCCCCCCCTCCGGGGCCACGCCTTCCAAAGGCTTTTTCTCCATATCGAGAACCGCCAGTACGCCCTGGGGTGTCTGCGTATCGGACACAGCCGCAAACAGGCTGTCCTGCAGCAGATAACAGTCCAGCTTCCTGCCGGCGATCTCTCCGATCAGCCCTTCAGAAGCAGGATTGGCGTAAAAAGCTTCGGAAAGCATCACGTAACGGATCCGGACGTTTTCCTTCAGCGCTTCCTCGACAAAGCGGGCGCCTTCAATAAAGTAGCAGCCCATTTCCTCCCGGGCGTTTTTGTTCTTTAATGCCCTGACTTCTTTGATCCGCGGATTCTGGTTCCCTGTCAGTCTGATCATGCCGTTCTCCCATCGGGTCGTTTGCGCAAGCGCAAGCCGACCCTTTACAAAACAATAGAGGGCTTCGCAGCCCCCTATTATCTATGTTTCACAATCCACTTAAGCGTTCTTTACGCTGGCAACCAACTGCGCGAAACCATCCGCATCGTTGACAGCCATGTCTGCGAGCACTTTCCTGTTCAGGCTGACGCCGGCTTTCTTCAAGCCGCTCATGAACCTGCTGTAGCTCATTCCGTTGATCCTTGCAGCCGCATTGATCCTGGAGATCCAAAGCTGCCTGAAATCCCTCTTCTTTGCTTTCCTGTCCCTGTATGCGTAAACCAGGGATTTCATGACCGCCTGGTTTGCCAATCTGAAGTTCTTGCTCTTGTGGCCGAAATATCCTTTCGCCAGCTTCAATATCTTCTTGTGCCTTGCACGTGTTCTTAACGCACCTTTGACTCTTGACATTTTACTCTTCCTCCTTCATGGATGTTTTAAAGGAAATTCGCGCCGTATGCGCTAAACATCCCCTCTTACTTGTACGGTATAAGCATCTTTACGGTGGCTTCATTGGCGGAAGAAGCGTAGGCGCCGAGCCTGTGGTGTTTCTTAGCCTTTTTTGCCTTGGATACCAGCCGGTGGCTTCTGAATGCGTGATTCATCTTTACTTTGCCGGTGGCTGTTATTCTAAATCTCTTTTTAGATGCACTGTGTGTTTTAACCTTTGGCATTTTTTCTCCTCCTATTTCGTTACTGAATCAATTCGAAGGCTTTCACAAGAGAGTATCCCCCGAATCACCTATATAACAACCTTACTGTTTGGGATTGAGTATCATGATCATACTCCTGCCTTCCAGCTTCGGCTTTCTCTCCACTGTTCCCACTTCCGCTACCGCGTCTGCAAACTTGTTCAGCACCTGCTCGCCCAAAGAGGTGTAATTCATTTCCCTGCCCCTGAAACGCACACTGACCTTTACCTTGTCCCCGTCCTTCAGGAATTTGTATGCATTCTTTGCCTTGAAACTGAAATCATGGTCTTCGATGCTCGGCTTTATCCAAAGCTCCTTGATGCTGACGATTTTTTGATTCTTTTTTGCTTCCTTTTCCTTCTTGGCCAGCTCAAACATGTACTTCCCGTAGTCCATGATCCTGCAAACAGGCGGTGCAGCCTGCGGGGCAATTTTAACGAGGTCCAGGTTCTTTGTTACCGCGATCTTCTGCGCATCCTTCACCGGCATGACGCCGAGCATGGAGCCGTCTGAATCAATGACACGCACTTCCTTGTCCCTGATCTCCTCATTAATCATTAAGTCATTTTTACTGATATCCAAACACCTCCGAGTAAATTTTCAGGCTGCAATATGCACGGAGTAGCTCTTCTTCCGTTCCTGCAAAACAAAAAAGCGGATTGCACAAATCGTCAATCCACCTCATAGCTCGGTTTACATAGCCTGTACCTGCACTATTTACCTTGTCGGATGAATCCACAAGGTGAGAAGCGGATGACTTCTTCTTTGTTTTACGGCGAAATCAGCTCTGCCGACTCGTCGATTACGGAATAATCATAGCAGAATCCCCGCGCCCTGTCAAGCATGCAAAAAATTTTCGGAGCCTGTCCCGCCAGCCGATAATAGTGTATAATAGTTGCACTAGCCGATTTTATTCATAATCATAAAACAGGTTAAGCTAAAATGGTTGCAGGGAGTGTTCAATTTGCCGTTTGACGGAATCGTAGCGAAAAGCATAGTGGACGAGTTGTCTGAAAAGCTGGCCGGAGGCCGGATCGAAAAGGTTTTTCAGCCGGAAGCCGATGAAATCGTCCTCCTCGTCCGGGCGTGGAATAAAAATCACAAGCTGGTGCTCAGCGCCAGCGCCAATTATCCGAGGATCCACCTGACGGAGGCGGTCAAGGAAAACCCCGCCGCGCCGCCGGTATTCTGCATGCTGCTGAGAAAGCATCTTTCGGGCGGAAAGCTCCTGTCCTTCGAATTCAATGATTACGAAAGGATCATCGGGGTCGTCATCGAGTCGGCAAACGAACTCGGCGATATTTCCCAGAAGAAGCTCGTGATCGAAATCATGGGACGCTACAGCAATATCATCCTGCTGAACAGCGAAGGCAAAATCCTCGATGCCATCAAGCACATAGACGCCGACATCAGCAGCGTCCGCGAAGTCATGCCGGCCAGGCCGTATGTGCTTCCCCCGGCGCAGAACAAGCTCTCCCCCGCCTCCCTGGACACCTCTTCCCTGCTGGAAAGCGCCGCCGCTTCCACCCAGACGGTCGATAAATTCCTGCTGGAAAATATAAAGGGATTCAGTCCCCTGCTTTGCCGCGAGGTCTGCCACAATGCGGCTATCGAAAATAGAACCGGGGTCGCTGCTTTGGAGGCGGACGGGCTGGCTTCGCTCAGAACCGCTCTCGACGCAATGCTGGAACAGATTAAAAAGAGCGATTACGATCCTTGTGTAATATACGAAGATGAACAGCACTCCAGGCCTGTCGATTTCCACTGTCTTGGAATCCGTCAATACGGCAACGTCCTGCGGCTGAGTTCCATCAGCGAAGTGCTCGACGCCTTCTACTCGTCCCGTGACAATGCGGAACGGCTGAAACAGAAAAAATCCGATCTTTACAAGGTATTGAACAATTCCATCGACCGCTGCTCCAAAAAGCTGGCAATCCAGCAGGAAACGCTGCGTGACGTGGCGGACAGGGAAAAGCTGAAGCTGTACGGCGAGCTTATCACCGCCAATATTTATGCCATCCCGCACAACGTCAAAAGCGTTTCACTGATGAATTATTATTCGGAAACCGGCGAATACATTGATGTTCCCCTGGACCCGAACCTTCTGCCGCAGGAGAATGCCCAGCGCTATTTTAAAAAGTACAGCAAGGCCAAGAGTACCTTTGCCTATACCTCGAGACAACTGGAAGACTCGCGTAAGGAATTGGAGTATCTTGAGAGCGTGCTGCAACTGCTGGACAACTGCACTGCGCTGCGCGAAATGGATGAGGTCCGTCAGGAGCTGTCGGGCCAGGGCTACATGACCTTGCGGCGCAAGCTGACCGGCAAGGGCAAGTCTCCCAGAAAACCCGCCGTCCTGTCCGAATCCCTCCGGTTCAAATCTTCGGACGGATTTGACATCCATGTGGGGAAAAACAACCTCCAGAACGATTATCTGACCCTGAAGCTGGCCCAGTCCAGCGATGTCTGGCTGCACACCAAAAACATCCCGGGCTCCCACGTCATCATCCGGCGAAACGGCCGGGACATCCCGGACAGGACAATCGAGGAGGCGGCCGTCCTTGCGGCATGGCACAGCAAGGCCCGCATGTCCGGCAACGTCTCCGTCGATTATACCCAGGTGAAAAATGTAAGCAAGCCTTCCGGAGCCAAGCCAGGCATGGTGATTTACGTCAATTACAAGACGGCCGTGGTCGCACCGGATAAATCGCTTGTTGAAAAACTGCAGGTATGATATCCATGGCAAATATTGATATTTCCTTTGTTTTGGTATATCATTTGGATAATATAATGAAAACGAATACAGGAGTGATATGATGGTCTCACAAAAAATAGCAGCCAACCTGGGCAGTTCATCCTGGATCCGCGCCATGTTCGAGCAGGGCGAAAAGCTCCGCAAGCAGTTCGGTGCGGACAACGTATATGATTTTTCGCTGGGAAACCCTGATATAGAACCCCCGGAAATCGTAAAGGAAGCGCTGAAGAAGGCCATCCTTTCCGACACCCCCAAAATGCACGGATATATGAGCAACGCCGGGTATCCCGAGGTCCGGGCGGCCGTGGCGGCAAAGCTGAGCAAATCCAGCGGCGTCCCGGTGGAAGGAAAGCATGTGGTCATGGAAGTCGGCGCAGGCGGCGCAATGAATGTCGTCCTGAAAACCATCCTGAATCCGGGAGAAGAGGTCGTCGTCTTTGCTCCCTATTTTGCGGAATACCTGTTCTATATCGATAACCATGGCGGAAAGCCGGTGGTCGTAGACACCGATCACTCCACCTTCCAGCCGGACCCGCAAAAGCTGTACGACGCCATCACACCGAAAACAAAGGCCATTATCATCAATACGCCCAACAATCCCACCGGTGTGATCTACAGCCGCAGTACGCTGGAAAAAATAGCGGAAAAGGTCGCCGCCAGGGAAAAGGAATTCGGCACGGAAATCTGCGTCATTTCGGATGAGCCCTATGAAAAAATCGTTTATGACGGCGCCGTAGTGACTCCAATCTTCACCGTTTTCGACCGCGCCGTCATCGTAAACTCCTTCAGCAAGTCCCTTTCCCTTCCCGGCGAGCGGATCGGCTTTATCGCTGTCAACCCCAAAATGGGCGATACGGCCCTGCTGATGGACGGATTGATCTTCTCCACAAGGACCCTGGGGTTTGTCAACGCCCCTGCACTGTTCCAGCGGATTCTGCCCGAATCGCTGGAAGCAGCCGTGGATGCAAATGCATACAAAAAAAGGCGCGATCTGCTTTATGAGATCATCACCAGTGCAGGAATCCAATGCATCAAGCCGGATGGCGCCTTCTATCTCTTCGCCCGGTCTCCCATCGCCGACGATGTGGCATTCTGCCAGGCCGCCGTCAAGCACAATCTGGTCATCGTGCCGGGCAAAGGCTTCGGCTGCGCCGGCTTCTTCCGGATGGCCTACTGTGTGGAGGAGAAAACGATTTTGAATTCCAGAAAAGCCTTCGAGGCGCTGGCTGCGGAATACCGGTGAATACCCGGCAAGGATGAGCAGATGCACAACAAACGATAAGGCCATAAGCTGGGCCGCCGCAGGGTTTCCGATCCCGCGGCGGCTTTTGATTTACAGGAGATAGCTGATCAGCAGCATGATATTCAGGGCGGTTACGGTCAATCCGACGACCCAGAGGGCGATATTATGCCTCAAAGAGTTTTTATAAATGCCCATGACCTTTTCCGAAGAAGTCAGATAGATCTGAAGGAAGATGGTAATGGGCAATTGTATGCTCAGGAACATCTGGGAATAGACCAGTCCCTTAAAGGGATCGGAAATCAGGAAGATCAGCACGGTGGCCACCGACAGGATCGAGGCGACCCCAGCTTTGAATGGCTGCCCTTGATATCATAGGGCTCCTTGAACATGCCTGCGACGATGCTTCCCCCCGCCATCCCCGCCGTGGTAGTCGATGATATGCCCGCCAGAAGAAGCGCCACGCCGAAAACGACCGCCGCCGATTTTCCCACCAGCGGCTCAAGAAGCTGGTGCGCCTGCTCCATTTCCGTGACCAGGATTCCCTTGCTGAAAAAGGCGGATGCAGCAAGAATGATCATGGCACTGTTGATGGCCCATCCCACCAGCATGGAAAAAAGGGTGTCCTCAAATTCATACTTCAACTGCTTTGAAATGATCTCATGACTTTCCTTGTTCCATTCCCGGCTCTGGATCACCTCCGAATGCAAAAACAGGTAGCCGCTTCCGAAAGGCAATCGCCCGTAACAATGCCGAGATGGGCCACATTGTGCTGCAGCAGGATCAGCATGACCGTAGAAAGGGTTACCATCCACAGGAGGCTGTAGCCGTAGCTTGAACCGGCCGCCAGGTTCGACGCCCAGTTCCCGGGATCAATGAAGCCTACGGTAACCAGCAGGCCCGGCCCGATGAACTTCAGGATATCTTTTGCCCCCATTAAGGGGCTATGCTTCGTGCTGTCAAATTTTTCTTTCAGCCATTTTATCATATGAACCTCACAGGGAAAGAACTGCTATAACCATTTCCCCCGGAATCCGGGGTTGAAACAGAAAAAGCAGGTTTTAATCTTTTGACAGGAGAACCAGAAGGCAGCCTTTCCGGACGGTGACAACGGCTCTCCCGGAAGCAAACCGGTTGCTGACGCCCCAGGATGAACCCACTTTCAGGGTGGCATTCTCCAGCGGGTAATAAAAACCCTGGATGGTGACTCCCTCCGCATCCCCTGCAAAGGGCAGCAACGTGAGATATCGGTCTTCTTCCCGGTCCAGTTCGATTTTATCGTTGATCAGTCTTGCCTCATTGTTTTCATCCGCTAGAATCCCTTCCACCCCGCTGTCAAGAAGCTTTTTCAACAGAAAAACATTGGAAAGCGAGTGGTCCAGCCGGGTTCCCAGGGCCCCAAGCAGTATGACCCGGCGGCAGCCTTTTTCAATAGCGATTTCAAGCGCAAGCTCGCTGTCCGTCATATCCTTTTCCACGGGAAAACGGGCAATCTCCACTCCTGCGGAAACCAGGCCCGCATAATCGGCTTCGCTTACGGAATCGAAATCACCGACCAGCAGATCCGGAACAAGGCCGAAATTCCTGCAGTGCCGCGCGCCACTGTCGGCAGATATTACAAGCTCCGCACCCTTCAGGTACTTTTTCAGGGCTTCGTAATCGGTTATTCTGCCGCCGCATAAAACAACGCCGGTCATTCCTTCCCTCCGAAGGCCTTTTCCCGCAGGCTGCGGATGATTTCCGCAGTATCGGGGGCGTTATAGACCGTAGAACCGGCTACGATCACATTGGCGCCCGCCTCGGTCACCTTGTAGATATTGTTCAAGTCGATCCCGCCGTCCACTTCGATATCCAGCGGAATTCCCCTGTCGTCGGCCATTTTCCGAAGCTGCCGCACCTTCTCGGTCATTCCGTCGATATAGCTTTGTCCTCCAAAGCCCGGATTTACCGTCATCAACAGGACCATGTCCACGTCTTCCAGGAGCCATTCGATCATGCTGAGCGGGGTCCCCGGATTCAGGACCACGGAGGCCTTCGCCCCCTTCTGCCGGATCATCTGGAGGGTACGGTGAACATGGGGATTGTTTTCCGCATGAACGGAAATAATATCGGCGCCGGCCTTGATAAAATCTTCTATGTACCGGTCCGCATTTTCAATCATAAGGTGTACGTCAAAGGGAAGCCTGGTGGTTTTCCGGATGCATTTGACCACCGGAGGTCCGATTGTAATATTCGGTACGAAGTGGCCGTCCATGACGTCGATATGGATCAGGTCCGCCCCGGCCCTTTCAACCCGCGCAATTTCTTCTCCAAGCCTGGAAAAATCGGAGGCCAGGATGGATGGTGCGATTTTGATCATATGGTTCAGAATCCTTTCACTGCTTCTTTTTATACTTCATATCCTCTTCCTGCTTTAAAAAGGCATACAACGCGGCATAGCGGCCATAGCGGCCTTCATCCACCGACCCCTCCGCCAGCGCCCGCTTGACGCCGCAGTCCGGTTCGCTCAGATGACTGCAGCCGGTAAACCTGCAATCGTATTTGTACGGCTCGAATTCCGGGTAGCAATGCTGCAGCTCCGCGCGCTCAATCCCCGCCAGTTCGAAGGAGCTGAAGCCCGGCGTATCCGCCACATATCCCCCGTCTTCTATTTCGATCAGTTCGGCATGCCTGGTGGTATGCCGGCCCCGTTCTATTTTATCGCTGAGCCCGCCGGTTTTCATCACCATGGTATTCATAACCATATTCAGCAGCGTGGATTTCCCAACGCCCGATTGGCCCGCAAAAACGGATATATGACCGTTCAGCGCGGCTTTCAGCTCATGGAAGCCCTTGTTTTCCCTGGAACTGGTCTCAAGAACCAGGTAGCCCGCATTGGTATATGCATTGCAGATGCTTCTCCGGATGTCGTCCGTATCCAGGTCGATTTTATTGATGCAGAGGACCGCCTTCATGCCGTTCTTTTCCGATGTGACAAGCAGCTTGTCCAGCAGGAGAAGATCCGGCTCCGGCGTTTTTGCGGCGATCACGGCGACCAACTGGTTTACATTGGCTACGGCCGGCCGTGCGAGAAGGGTGGTACGGTCCAGGATCCGGTCCAGGCTTCCTTTTCTCTGGGCAAGGTCTGTGACCGAGAATTCGACCCGATCTCCCGGAAGAGGCGTCAGCTCGTTCTTTCGGAATATTCCCCTTGCCTTGCATTCGTATATGCCGTCATCCGATTCTACATAGTAAAATCCGCTTATCCCTTTAATGATTATGCCTGAGGGCAATCGTCGAACCTCCTAATAGTCTACTTCCTGCACTATTATATCGTCCAGCTTTACAATAACATGGGTCGCACCGCTCTTTGCCAGCGTTACCTGCACGCCGAACGGGAAATTGTTCCTGGCCATTTTCTTGTTGTACACGATCTGCAACTGGTTTGTATCCGACGGAGTCGCTTCCACGTATACCATGACTTCATCGCCGTAGCTATGGTTCGGATCCAGCGCTATATTCACCACGATCGTCCTTGAAGCGACGTCCGTTGCCGTGCTCTCCGTACTTCCCGCAGTAGAACCCGCCTGGGTCGGCTCCTGGGTCGGCTGGGTACCGGTATTCTGGGATTCCGAAGCGACGTCAAACGTTATTTCAACCGGCGTCCCTTCGTCCACTTCGGTTTCCGGCGCCGGATACTGCTTGATGATCGTGGCGACCTCGCTGATCACATCCTCGGGAATGATTTTCCCGATCGTCAGCTTGTTGTCGCCGATCAGCTTCTCCGCCCCCGCCTTGGTCTGGCCGAGCAGATTCGGCACCTTGACCTTGGACAGCTCCGGTCCGAGGCTCACATATACTGTCACGGTTTCGCCCGGCTTCACCTTTTCCAGTGCAGCAGGTTCCGTCCGGATAATCAGTCCGGTCGCCACCGTTTCATTGTATTCGGAAATCACGCTGGGTTCCAGATCCACATCCCGGATTTTCTGCTCGCCCAATCTTGCATCCTCGCCCATAATTTCGGGTATTTCAACCAATTCCGGGCCGTTGCTGACCTTGAAATCGATGGAGTTTCCCGGCTTCAGCTTGTTCCCCACCGCAACATCCTGGGAGATGATGATGTTTGCCCCGATGGTGTCGCTGTAAACCCGTTCGCTGTCAACCGCGCTTATATCAAGCTTCGCCAGTTCCTCGCGGACATCGTTGAAATTCTTGTTGGTGTAGTCCAGCACGATATACTCCTCGGTGGGTTCGGGCATAATGGCCGGAATAATCACCTTCATGCCGATATAGAAGATAATGCTTGCAATAATCAGTCCTGTTGCGATGCCGAGCAGGATGCTCAGTCTGTCCTTTTTCTTTTTCTTCACCGGATCGCTTCCCTCTTCCCCGTCCTCGTATTCCTCCGCGTCCTCGTCCTTCGCCAGGCCGATCTGGGCGCCCACCGCCTGCATCTTTCGCGTCGGGAGTTCTTCCACCACGCCGCTTCCGGTGATATGGGCATTCGGCTCGCCCAGGGTGCGCTGAAGGTCGGCCAGCATATCCGACGCCGTCTGGTACCGGAGATTTTGGTCCTTCTTGATCGCCCGGACGATCAGGTCGTTGACTCCCTTCGGGATGGCCGGGTTCACGTCGGCCGGCCGCTCCGCCTTTTCCTGGATGTGCTTGAGCGCCACGGCTACCGGGGACTCCCCGTCGAAAGGCAGCTTTCCCGTGACCATTTCGTAAATGGTGATGCCCAACGAATACAAATCCGACTTTTCATCGGTAAAAGCCCCTTTTGCCTGTTCCGGAGAAAAGTAATGGACGGACCCGATGGTGCTGCCCGCCATGGTGATGGTGGCGGAGGTCACCGCTCTGGCAATTCCGAAGTCCGTCACCTTGGCAATTCCTTCTTTGGTGATCAGGATATTATGGGGTTTGATGTCCCGGTGGACAATGTGGTTTTTATGGGCCTGCTCGATGGCGGAACAGATCTGGATGGCGATACCGACGGCTTCCTTCCAGGGCAGCGCGCCTCTCTGGGCTATGTATTCCTTGAGCGTGATCCCGTCAATGTATTCCATGACAATGTAATGGGTATTTCCATCATGGCCTACGTCAAAAATCGAAACAATGTTGGGATGGGACAGGCTTGCCGCCGCCTGGGCCTCTATCCTGAAACGCTTTACGAACTCCTCGTCGTCGGTGAATTCGCTCCTGAGAATCTTGACCGCGACATAACGGTTCAGAAGCCTGCATCTGGCCTTATAAACGATGGCCATTCCGCCGCCGCCGATTCGTTCAATCAACTCATATCTATTTCCAAGTAACTGACCTTCCATATTTGCACCTTCACTCACATTTGATTACGATAACGGTTACATTGTCTTCGCCGCCGTTCCTGTTCGCCGCTTCTATCAATTGTTTACAGGCAGCTTCCGGGTCGTTGCTTTGTGCCGTCTCACCGATCTCATCCTCGCCGACCATATTGGTGAGTCCATCCGTACAGAGCACTAAAATGTCGTTGATCAACATGGTTAGACTGAAAATATCCACTTCAAGTTCCGGGGACGAACCGATCGCCCGTGTGATGATGTTTCTCCCCGGATGGTTGTCTGCTTCCTCTCTTGTCAAAGTGCCCTTCCGGACAAGCTCCTCAATATAGGAATGATCGTTCGTAACCTGCTGCAGCCTGCCTTCCCGCACAAGATACAGCCTGCTGTCTCCCACATGCGCCACCGTGGCCGTATTCCCCGCCACAACGGCCATTGTCAGGGTAGTCCCCATCCCGTTGGTTTCGGGGCTTTCGAGGGATTTCTCCCATACCTGGCTGTTGGCGTCCTGCACGAGCTCCTTCAACGCGGCGCCGCGGTCCGCGGCGGACAGAAAGTCACCGGCGTGGTCCTCAAAATAGGCGCTTATATACTCGACCGCAGTTCCGCTGGCGATTTCGCCGCAGTTGTGGCCGCCCATCCCGTCGGCAATGATAAAGGCGTAAATATCATTGCGGCTGTCCCGGATAATGTTGCAGCTATCTTCATTTGTCTCCCTTATCAGGCCCTTGTCCGTTCCGGCAGCGTATTTCAAAAATCAACACCCTCACATTTCACTTCTTCTCAATTGTCCGCACGCCGCATTGATATCGGAACCCAATTCCCGCCGGATCGTCGTCTCGATCCCCTTGCGCAGCAGCAGTCTTTCGAACTCCTCCACATGGAGGCGGTCGCTCTGGCGATACCCGACTCCCTGTACGGCGTTGACCGGTATCAGGTTCACGTGGCACAGCATGCCTTTGAGGCGCGACGCCAGCTCCGCGGCGTTTTCCGGCGAATCGTTGACTCCCTGGATCAATGCGTATTCAAATGTGATCCTTCGATTAGTTTTCTCTGTATATATCTTACATGCTTCAATTATTTTGTCAATAGAATACTTCCTTGCAACCGGCATGATAGCAGTGCGCATGGCATCATTGGGAGCATGCAGCGAAATGGCCAGGTTGACCTGCAGGTTCTCGCCGGAGAAGCGGATTATTTCCGGCACCAGCCCGCAGGTGGAAACCGTCATGTGCCTCCAGCCGATGTTCAGGCCCTCGGGATCGTGGGCCAGCCTCAGGAATTTCAGCACATTGTCGTAATTGTCGAAGGGCTCGCCGATCCCCATGATCACGACATTTCCTATTTTTATGCCGCCGTCGCGCTGTATTGCCAGGATCTGCTCCAGCATTTCGCCCGGGGACAAATCCCGCCGGAAACCCGCAATCGTTGACGCGCAGAAACTGCACCCCATTTTGCAGCCGATCTGGGAGGAAATGCATGCCGTATATCCGTGCTGGTATTCCATCCGGACGCTTTCGATCATATTTCCGTCCGGCAGCTCAAACAGGTATTTTACCGTGCCGTCCACCGCCGAAACCAGCTTGCGCCGAATGCCCAGAGCGGATACCCTGGCAATCTGCGCCAGGTCCTGCCGGAGCTGCTTCGAAAGGTCGGTCATCTCTTCAAAATCCCGGGCGCCTCTCGCAATCCAGTTGAAAAGCTGCTTTGCCCGGAATTTCTGCTGCCCTGTGCCCTTCAGCAGCTCTTCCAGTTCCTTTATATCCATATCGGGCAGATACTTCATTTCCATGCTTTCTATCTTCTCCATTATGGCTATCCCTGCTGCCCCTTCCTTCGAAGTCTTGCCATGAAAAACCCGTCGATCCCGTCCCGGTTCGGATAGGTCTGCAGCATGCAGCCTTTTGCATGGGCGGCCAATCCGTCCGGCAGGAACGGTACGATGTCATCGGCTTCAAATTCCTGATTCCGCTCTAAAAAATCCTTCACGATGCTTTCATTTTCGTCGGGCAATATGGTGCATGTGCTGTAGACCATCACCCCGCCGGGCTTCACGCCCCGGGAAACCGTCTGAAGCAGGTTCTTCTGCAGGGCCGTTATGCTTTCGACGTCCATCGTCTCCCTTGCCCATTTTATATCCGGCTTTCTCCGGATGATTCCCAGCCCCGTGCAGGGCGCGTCCAGCAATACGCGGTCAAACGCCCCTTCGTCCGTGCTTTCCAGCCGCGCGGCATCCTGCAGCTCACATTGGAGAATGCCGATCCCCAGCCGCTTTGCCGCGTCTTCGATCAGCTTTATCTTATGCTCGTGAATATCCCGGGCAACGATTTTTCCCGTATTCCCCATCAGCTGCGCCATATGAGTAGCCTTTCCCCCAGGCGCGCTGCAAGCGTCCAGCACCTTCTCCCCCGGCTTTGGAGCCAGGACTGCCGCAGGCAGCATGGAGCTTTCATCCTGGACCTGGAAGACCCCTTCCTTGAAAGAGGATAGCGCAGCGACGGAACCCTGGTTTTTCAGGATCACCGCTTCTTTTGCGAATTTACCCGGAACCGCCTCAACACCTTCCGCCGTCAGCTTTTCCAGGAGCTCGGCCTGGGTAACTTTTAGCGTGTTGGTCCGGACGGCCAGCTCCGGAGTGCCATTCCCGGCCTCCAGCAGACTTTCCGCGAACTCCTCCCCGAACAGGGAGATGAACTTTTCCGCCAGCCACCTGGGATAGGAATATTTTATGGAAAGATATTCGGCCGGGTCCTTGCCGCGGGGCGGCAGCTCGTAAGCTCCCCCTTTTTGGGCGGCCTTCCTCAGGACGGCGTTGACAAACCCGGCGGAAGCCTTGTGTCCGTATCTCCCGGCAAGCTGCACGCTTGTATTGCAAACTGCTGAAGCTGGCACCCTGGACAGAAAAAGGATTTGATAAAATCCGAGCCGCAGGATGTTCAATATCCATGGGGACATTTTTTTCAATTTGATATCCGAATAGGAGGAGATGGCGTAATCCAGCGTCAGCCGCCACTTGACCGTACCGTAGACAAGCTCGGTGGCAAAGGCCCTGTCCAGCTCATTCAGCTCTTTGGCTGAAAAGCACTTGTTCAGCGCGATATTGGTGTATGCTCCCTTTTCATTGACTTCGTACAATATTTTTAAAGCCGCTTCTCTCGCAAGGTCCAAATGCTTATCCGCCTTTCTTCAGCAGGATGCCGTCCAGCTTCTCCCGCAACTGCTCCACGTCCACGGTCGTATTGACACAAGGCCCGTTCGGCCTGCTGTTGAGGACGCCCAGCACGGGAATGCTGCTTACATCGGAGATCCCTATCGCCAGATCGCGTTCACATGCAACCGACAGCACCATTTCCGGCTTCTCCCGGGCTATGCTGTTGCGGGCGGCCGTGCCGCCCGTCACGATTATGGCCTTGACGCCCGTTTCCTCTACCAGCTTCAGAATATCCCCCACACAGCAGCGTCCGCATTTTTTGCAGTTTCCTATGGTTCCGGTGACCTTGCAGGCGCATTCCGAATTCTGCAGGCAATGGGGCAGCAGGAGCAGGATTTTGTCCGGCTCCTTCCGGAGGCCGCCGGATTGGACGAACAGGTTGTTGATATCGATAAACAGGCTCCGGATCATATCCTTGTCCCGCTTGAAAAGGTCCGTCACCAGGAGGGCAAAGGGCATCACCAGCTTTAGTCCGAGCCTTACGGGCATCACCATTGCCGGGTGGACTTTCCGCATTTTCACGGAGGCGAAAATGGAAAGCATGGAAAGCGCTACCGCCACAAGGATGATGATAGACAAGGAAATAAGAACAATCAGAATTCTGTTATAGATATCGATTGTAAAGAACCGGTATATGGTTGAGAATATCGCCGCCAATGCGCCAATAACAAGCATAAGCAGGAATGAATAGGTCATGAAGCTGCGCAGTCTTTTATCCAAGCACTTCACCTTCATCCATATTATGGCCGCATTCGGAAATATTCATTCTCCGGCAGTTCTCCATCTGAATATCCACGAGCCGCAGGCACCCATTCCCGGTCAATACGGTCATGCCGTCCTTCCGGATCTTCAGGATCGTTCCGGGCTGTCCGCCCCTTTGGCTGTCAGGCTGTTCGCCCGATTGCCTTCCGGGCTGTCCGCCGGATTCGTCCACGGCATCGCCATCGTCTTGTGTGCCGGACTGATCTCCGCCGCCATCTCCGTCACTGCCGCAATCCTCAGGCGGAACCGTTTTCCAAACCTTCATGCGCTCGCCCTTATAGAACGTATAGGCTCCCGGCCAGGGATTGGTTCCCCGGACAAGGTTGTGGATCTCCAGCACGCTTTTGTTCCAGTCGATCTGCCCCATTTCCTTGGTCAGCATGGGAACGTTGACGGCTTTGGAATGGTCCTGGGGCGTCCTTATCAAAGTGCCGTTTTCCAAAGCTCTTATGGTTTCCATCAGTGCATCCGCGCCAAGGACCATCAATTGATCGAATAATTCCTGCGAATTCATTTCAGGTGGGATGGGCAATTCCTTCGTAAGCAGAATATCGCCCGTATCCATACCTTCATCCATAAACATCGTCGTAATGCCGGTCACCTTGTCCCCGTTGATCAATGCCCATTGAATGGGAGCCGCACCCCTGTACTTGGGCAGCAGCGAGCCATGCACGTTGATGCAGCCGAAACGGGGCACGTCGAGGACCGCTTTGGTCAGAATCCTGCCGTAAGCAGCCGTAACGATCAAATCGGGCTCCAGTTCTTTGATTTCATTCAGAAATTCCGGCGTCCGGACCTTCACCGGCTGCAGAATGGTTTTGATTCCATGACCCATGGCGGCCTCTTTGACCGGCGGCGCCTTGAGCTGGCTCTGTTTCCTGCCGGAGGGCTTATCTGGCTGTGTAACGACAGCCACGACGTCATAGCCGTTTTTTACAAGCGCATCCAGGCACGGTACGGCAAATTCCGGCGTGCCCATAAATAGAATCCTCATTTTTTCGAACTACTCTCCCTCAATTCTTCCGGGTCCAGCAGGCGAATCGCCTTATCCTTGAACAGGATGCCGTCCAGGTGGTCCAGTTCGTGGCAGAGCGCAGTAGCCAAAAGGCCTTCGCCCTCGACAACGATCTTCTCGCCTTTCCCGTTCAGTGCTTCCACCACCACATGGGACGGCCTGTTGACTTCCCCCCAGATGCCCGGAACGCTAAGGCAGCCCTCTGTGGTCGTCTGCTGTCCAGATTGGCTTTTAAACACCGGATTGATCAATTCCAGCAGGCCCTCGCCCGCATCGATGACCACAACCCTTTTCAGCACACCGACCTGCGGCGCCGCAAGGCCCACGCCGTCGGCCTTGTAGAGAGTGTCGGCCATGTCCTCCAGCAGGACCCGTATTTTATCATTTATCACATCAACTTCTTTTGATTTTTTTCTTAAAATTTCGTCTCCGTCTTTCCGGATATTTCGGATCGCCATAAATTCCTCCCAATCTTCAATGCAATAAATACCAGCTGTTTCTGCATTATATCCTTATTATATCAAAAAATACCGCATCTCGGCAACGCCGGAGCGGAATGAATTTAAAATGCAATATTGCAGCGGTTTGGGAAGCGTTTCGGGTCGGCGGCGGAGAGGTACAGAACAAAAAAGGCTGGATTTACTCCAATAATGCCTCAGCATCATTTTTCAGCTCATTTTCAAGCTTTGTAACCTGATTACCGACAGCTCTGATCTCAGCACATCTTGCGGATTTGATGTCCGGCGTTACAATCGCTTAGGTCACTGGCGATTGAAAAAACTCAGTCTTGCTTTCCAAACCCGACGATTGTTATCAGTAAACCCGAAAACGATATTAAATACTCAATGCCGCCCAAATTGGAATCCGGATCAACTGCAATGATTCCTCCGAATAATAGAATACTTATTCCCAGAAGCATTAGCTTCATTCCGGACGTTTTTCTTTTTAATCCAAGGAAGATCATCCCTGCTGTCAAAACGACTATGGCCAAGAATACCGGTATTACCGAAAATGCCATTTCTATTATCCCCCGTCTTTACATTGCATTTGTCAATGCTTTCGGACTTAGTGTTCTCATTATATCACTCTGTACTGCTCTTAGAAAGTGATGGATAATGTATTCGCCTTGGTCTTTACCAAAAGGCCGATCCCGCTCCAAAAAAAATCTTGACCTTAAGTTAACTCTAACAATTATAATAGGGCATTGAGTTGATACACGCTTATCAAAATAGGAGAACAAAATAATAATATGGAAAAAGCAAAAGTTTATTTTACCGATTTTCATACAGTCGCCTTTGGCTATGGGCTGTCGGTAGGATGCCCCGTCCTGATCGGCGATGGGCTTAAGGGCACAGATGATGTTGCCGTTCCCATAGTTGGCGGCGAATATCTTAAAGAAGCCAAAATCGGCCATGCAATCATGGATGCCGATGTGTTTATCAGTCTGACGCATTTTAAAGGTCATGAAATGGCCGGCTTTGGAGGTGCTATCAAAAATATCGGCATGGGCTGCGGTTCCCGTGCGGGAAAGAAGGATCAGCATAGTAACGGTAAGCCTCAGGTAGAAGCGGAACTATGCCGTGGCTGTCTCAGGTGCCAGCGGGAGTGTGCCAACAACGGCTTAGTGTTCGATGACGCCGCAAAAAAAATGGTCGTTGACGTAGATAACTGCGTGGGCTGTGGCAGGTGTCTTGGCGCATGCAACTTTGATGCTATTATGTTTCCCAATTGGGCTGCCGTTGCGGAAATGAATTGCCGCATGGCAGAATATGCAAAAGCAGTAGTGCATGGCCGGCCTAACTTCCATATTTCACTGGTAGTGGACGTTTCCCCGAATTGCGACTGTCATGGTGAAAACGATGTTCCGATTCTGCCGAATTTGGGCATGTTTGCATCTTTCGATCCGCTGGCACTGGATCAAGCGTGCGCGGATGCCTGCATGAAAGCCACGCCTCTGCCGGGCAGCCAATTGGCAAAGAATATGGCAAAGCCTGATTTTGTCGACCAACACGACCACTTTACCAATTCTACGCCCGAGTCGGAATGGCGTACCTGCCTGGCACATGCAGAGAAAATAGGGCTTGGCACACGGGATTATGAATTGATAGTGATATAAACAAACCAAAGCCATGTATTATTGGGATACTAAAAATCATTATCCCAAGACTTGCATTCTACTGAATTGAAATTCTAAAGTGAATATTATGCCGGAAGTTCTTACGATAATCTTTCGGAGTTATACCGAAATATTTCTTGAACTGCCTTGTAAAGTAGTTGCTGTCATCAAAACCACTTTGGGCAGCTATTTCCGTAATACCTGATTCGCTCTTCCTAAGTAAGAAGCAAGCGTGCTCCAGCCTGAGTTTTATAATATAATCAATTGGAGTGGTTCTATAGTTTTCCTTGAATATTCTGTTGAAATGCCTGACGGATAAACTGGCTTTGTCTGCCAGTTCTTCAAGCTTTATCGAATTCAGATAATGATCTTCTATAAATGATACGGCTTTTGCAAGGTGAATAAAATTATTTTGCGCATGCTCCGTCTGGATATCATATTGTCTCGACAAATAGACTACCATCTCCATAAAATACGCATAAATCATTGTCTGGTAACCCTGCCGCTTGCCTTTGTATTCTTCATCGATATTCGCTCCAAGCTCTGCGACATATTCCAGACCGGAAATCGACAGCGATAGTGTATTGCTGAATCTGTGATCTTTTCGATAGAAGGGCTCAAGGACAAAAAGCGCCTGATATCCCGGGGATTTCTTTATATCATTGCCAACATCAATCATCCGCTCCGGTTTATACATTATATTAATAATCTTAAAGTCCTGAGGATCTTTATATCCATGGGATACCTCTTCATTAAAAACGAATACGTCACCTTTTTTTATAAAAGATTCTTCGGAGTTGATAATATGAGTGGCAGTCCCGTTCAGCACAATCACCAGTTCGTAGAAATCGTAATGGAAATGCTCCGGAAGATCGCAATCATGATATCCATATTGAATATTAAAAGGGAAACTATGGTCGCTTGTAAAATAATTGAGATACATATATTCCATACTCTCGCCCCCATGACTATATAATGCTATTCCATGGCTAAAAAGTTAAGAAAATATTGCAGTCTTGTATACATGCAAAATTGATACGAATATGGTAAACCTCCTCAATAATCACAACCATATCCGGCCATGTCTTTATAATGCTATTTTTAGACTGAAAAGTCAAGGAACACATCCCATACATGTACTATATTCAAAGTGATGGTACTAATAAGCATGGAAAGGGAAAATGCAGCATGCGGGTAATTGCAGCAGATGTAAATAAGGTAAAGGGCTCTCATAACAAGATGTTCAAAGAATGTACAGGGTGCGGTCGTGCTTATGAAGGACTGGTGGCAGAAAACCAGAGGCATATGTCCATTGTTCGAAATGAATGCGGATTCAAGTATTTGAGATTTCATGGCCTCCTGCATGATGATATGGCTGTTTACCGTCATGATGCAGACGGCAGTCCTGTTTATAATTGGCAGTACATTGATCTGTTGTATGATTATATGATGAGCCTGGATATAAAACCTTTCGTCGAGCTCGGCTTTATGCCTCAGTCACTGGCAAGCGGTCAACAGACGATATTCTGGTGGAAGGGCAATATAACTCCTCCCAGTTCATATGAGCGGTGGGCAGAGCTAATTTATGAACTTGTCCTCCACTTTACACGTAGGTATGGTGTCGATGAGGTAAAGCAATGGTATTTCGAAGTTTGGAATGAGCCGAACCTCGATGGCTTTTGGTCAGGAGGCAAGCAGGAATATTTCAAGCTCTATGAGATTACCGCAAAGGCTGTAAAGAGAGTATGCCCCGATTACAGGGTGGGCGGACCCGCAACCGCTGGTATCGGCTGGATTGCGGAATTTATTGACTTCTGTTACAGCAATCAAGTACCCCTGGATTTCATATCAACACACACCTATGGCGTGTGTGTCCATCTTGATGAATACGGGATTGAACAGCTTTACCTCGACAAAAACCCCGGCGCCGTGGTGGATGATGTCAAGACCGTTTACAATTGGGTCAAAGCCTCGCCCATGCCCGAACTGGAAATCCATTTCACAGAGTGGAGCACTTCCTGTTCACCGAGGGACAATGTTCACGATTCTTATCACTCAGCTCCGTATGTCCTGTCAAAATTGAAAAGATGCGAAGGGTTTGTGGATTCCATGTCCTACTGGGTCTACTCGGATATATTCGAAGAGCCGGGACCGCCGAATTCCCATTTCCACGGCGGATTTGGACTGCTGAATGCGCAGGGATTGAAAAAGCCGTCCTTCTTTGCCTACAAATTCCTAAATCAGCTGGGCGACCTGGAACTGGAATGCAATGATGAGGATGCCTGGGTCTGTAAAAAAGGAAGAAGTGTCCAGGCGCTATTCTGGAATTATACGTATGCAAAAGAGCAGGATGCGCCAAATCAAATTTATTATTCAAGAGATCTTCCTTCCAAGCCCGCCGGAAGTGTAAAGCTTAAACTTAGCGGCCTGCGGCCTGGCAGCTACCAATTGTCGGTATACCGCGTAGGCTATGGCGAGAATGATGTTTATACGGCATTTCTCAATATGGACTATCGCGGCAGTTTGACCAGAGAGCAGGTAGAAATGCTAAATGCCAAAGCCTCGGGACTCCCTGTCAAGCAAACCGGTGTAGTTGTAAACGGCGACGGAGATTTGTCATATGAGCTTGATATCAGAGAGAATGAAGCAATTTTAATTACCCTTGTATAGAAACATTTGAGACCAGTCTATTACGGAGGTGCGGCTTAAGATGCAGAATTTACCCGGATTGGAACCGACTGCTACAATAAAAAGGAAGAAAGGCATATCTCCAGGCTTTAAGCTGTTTTTACTGATCGCGCCATTCCTGGTTCTAACTTTTATTTTCTCTTATTTTCCACTCTACGGATGGGTTTATGCGTTTTTTAACTACAAGCCCCCGCTTAGGCTTTCACAGTGCGAATTCGTAGGATTTCAGTGGTTTAAAATGATGTTTGACGGCTCGGGCCAGATCAGTCAGATCCTCGTTATCATGCGCAACACCTTCGCCATAAGCGGTCTTGGCATCCTTACCTCGGTATTGCCGGTCATTTTCGCCATTTTCCTCTCCGAAATCAAGGAGGCCCGGTTTAAAAAGTTCATACAGACCTTCACCACACTGCCGAATTTTATAAGCTGGGTTTTGGTGTATTCCGTTGCATTCTCGCTGTTTTCAAGCAGCGGTATGATCAACAGTCTCGGACAGCAACTCGGACTTCTCGACCAGCCGGTAAAATTCCTCGATTCCGACAGCTATACCTGGATCAAGATGTGTCTGTGGGGCGTATGGAAAAGCCTCGGGTGGAGCGCCATCATGTATATAGCCGCAATAGCGGGGATCGACCAGGAATTGTACGAAGCCGCAACGGTAGACGGCGCCGGACGGTTCAAACTGATGCGGCACATTACGCTGCCCGGTCTGATGCCCACCTATTCGGTACTGCTGCTGCTTTCCATCGCAGGCTTTCTGAATAACGGGCTGGATCAATACTATGTTTTCCAGAATGCATTCAATAAAGACCATATACAGGTGCTGGACCTTTATGTATTTAACATTAGCGTCGGCGGGCAGAACATGTATTCCTTTGCGACTGCTCTCAGCATGCTCAAAAGCATTATAAGCGTGGTTCTTCTGTTTGTCGTCAACAGGCTGTCGAAAATAACCCGTGGAGAAACGATTGTATAAAGGAGAGGGTCAAATGGCAAAAAGCAGGTCCAATTTCAGGATAACCGCAGGAAGCGCTGCCTTCAATATTATAAATTATGCGATATTCGGTCTGTTCACACTGATATGCATTTATCCGTTCTATTACCTGATTATTAATACGATCAGTGCGAATAATCTTAGTGAAAACGGGCTTATCAACTTCCTGCCGCGGCAGATTCAATTCAAAAATTACGTTGAAGTTTTAAAGCTCAAGGGACTGGGGCACGCGGCACTGATTTCCGTACTCAGAACTTTGATCGGCACCCTCTTTACCGTTTTCTCGTCCGCTTACCTCGGTTTTATGTTCATACAGAAGAAAATATGGAAGCGGAGACTGTGGTACCGTGCCCTGGTCATCACAATGTATTTCAACGCCGGGATCATCCCTTCTTTCATTACCATGCACATACTCCATTTGACAAACAACTTTTGGGTGTATATTATCCCCGCAATCGTGCAGCCGTTTAATATCATACTGGTCAAAACTTACCTGGAATCCGTGCCCGAATCTCTGCAGCAGGCTGCGGAAATCGACGGAGCAGGCGTATTGAGGATTTTTGCACAGATCATGCTGCCGCTCTCGCTTCCTATACTCGCTACTATTGCAATTTTTTCGGCAGTGGGACAATGGAATTCATTCCAGGATACGCTTATTTACGTAGCGGACCAGAAACTGTACTCTCTGCAATATGTCCTATACGTATATATCAATCAGTCCAATTCCCTGGCCCAATTAATAAGAACCAGTACGATAACGAGCAGCGAAGCTATGTTGAATCTGGCTACCAAACAAACGCCTACGTCTGTCAGAATGACAGTCTCCGTAATAGTCGTAATGCCCATCATTCTTGTATATCCGATCTTCCAGAGGTTCTTCATAAAAGGGATCATGATCGGGTCCGTTAAAGGATAATCGAGCCGTTAATCGGAGTAAGGCAAAATGCTCTGTTATTAATAGGAAAAAAGGGAGGTAAAATTTAATGAAAAAAGTCTCAGTAAGGATCCTGTGCTGTCTTATCATGGTTTTTATTCTGGTCACTCTGACAGCGGGCTGTGGCGGCCAGAAAAATGATGAACCCGCTGCGACGACAGCTGCTGTTGCGACAACCGCTTCATCCGAAGCAGCGTCGGAGTCGAGTGTCGCTCCTGCGGAAAAGACTTATGACAAATTCATCACCATCGACATTTTTGACTGGCAGGCAAACTACCAAGGTACGGCAAGCGGCTGGTTTGCGGATTATGTCAAAAAGAAATTCAACATGGAAATGAACATTATCGGCCCGAATGTGTCCGGAGGAGCGGACGCATTGTTCCAGACCCGTTCGGCCGCAGGCAACATCGGTGATCTCATGATGATCGGCGCCGAAAACGGAAGGCTTGCCGATACGGTAAAAGCTGGCCTTATCCTGGATATTACCGATATGGCGAAGGCGAGCAGGAATCTGGGAAATTATCCAGGAGCGATCAAAATGCTTCAGGATTTGATCCAGTCCGATAAAATCTACGCCATTGCCTCCCAGGCATCCTCAAACCCGGCAACGAAGCCGTCGGAAGGTCTCGATCTGACATGGGGCCCCTACATCCGCTGGGACCTGTACACAGCGCTGGGCAGTCCGGAATTGAAAACGCTTGAGGATCTTCTCCCCGTGCTCAAGCAGATGCAGGAGAAATTCCCGACAAGCGATTCTGGCAAAAAGGCTTACGGTCTTTCGCTGTTCAAGGATTGGGACGGCAACATGATGTGTGTCGCCAAACAGCCGGCATGCATGTACGGATATGATGAAAACGGCTTTCAGCTTCTTTCGGCCGATGGTAAAACCACTCAAAGCATAATCGACAGCGATTCGATGTACGTGAGAACGCTCAAATTCTTCTTCCAGGCAAACCAGATGGGTATCCTGGACCCAGATTCCACAACACAGAACTTTGATACCATGAACAACAAATACAAGGACGGAGGCGTTTATTTCTCTCCATGGCCTTGGCTTGGCCAGGCCGCCTACAATACCCTTGAAAATAAAGCTGCAGGCAAAGGGTTCATGTATGCGCCCGTACAGGATATGAAGATCTTCTCGAACGGCTGTGCGCCGGGAAACAAGTACTGCATCGGTGTCGGTTCGGGTGCCCAGGATCCGCAGAGAATGGTGGATTTCATCGACTGGCTGTACTCCCCCGAAGGGATCATGCTGTCCTGCGCACAGACCTCCGGCTCCTGCGGACCGGAAGGCCTGACTTGGGAAATGAAGAACGGAAGGCCTGAATTAACCGACTTCGGCAGGAAGGCATTTGCCGGGGACGACAAGCTTACCATGCCGGAAGGCTGGGGAAGCGGAACATACAAGGACGGCATTTCACAGCTAAACTATCAGGCTGTAAATACGCTCGACATAAACCCGGCAAACAATGCACCCTACAACTATTCCCTGTGGCCTTCCTATCTCGAAGCAAACGTCACTCCTCTCGACAAATCGTGGCAGAGCTTCATGAAGGCTACGACGACTTTTGATTACCTTACGCAGCATAACGCATATGCTGTTGCACCGGGTATTACCTATGTGGCGCCCGCATCGCCGGCGGATGTCGACGCAGCCCGCACCCAATGCAAGCAGATAATTGTCCAGGATTCCTGGAAGATGGCTTTTGCAAAGGACCAGGCCGAATTCGACAAGCTGCTCAAGCATATGCAGGACACTGTAAAAGGACTTGGCTATGATAAATGCCTGGCCTGGGATCAGAAGATTTCGGATGAAACCAGGGCAGCGCGTGAAGCTGCCGCGGCAAGTGCAGGCAAATAAGCAGTTACCCCATTGAAAGGGGCTGTCCCCAGACAGCCCCTTAAATTATTTGCGGAAGACAACCGTTTAGTAGTCCAAATTTACCGAACCGGTTGAATATTATATAGGAATTTTGCCCTACCAGCAATATACAGCTTGCAGGGCATCAGTCCAGGTGGAGCTTGACCATCTATCTCCCCTTTTAAGATTCTTTGGGCACCTTCGATCAACTCGGGAATAATGTCCGCCTGTATCCGGTATCCACCAGCATCGCCTTCTCCAGGCCCTCGATCAGAAAGCAGCGAACGCCTCCCTCATCAATACTCCAAAAACCGTCGGCGATTGCTTGTGCACAGTATGGTATACCAGTAGATATTGCTTTTTAACTCTTTTCCCTACTCATCAAGTTCCTCAAGCTGCCTGGCACAGAATTCCTTAATGGTTTTTTCCGTATCCCTTTCCAAACAAAGTTTAAACAAATCGGCCGCCTGTTTCTTTCGGTTAAGCCTTAAATAGGCTGTGCCGGCGGCCGCAATCCTTTCCCCGTCGTCATCCTCCCACGAATGAACGCCTTTGGGGCGGGTCTTTCTAAGCACAGATATAGCTTTGCTTGGGGATATTTTAAGTAATAGCTCCATCCAATCCTTAATCGCCCAATAATAATAAGTGCCGCAAATGCTCAGCATGTGCTCTATAATCCTTGGCACCAGCATCTCAAGCATTTGAAGGCTCTCCGTTTCCCACAGCGCTTCGGAATACCTCAAAAGAACATCGGAAGGCAAATTCTTCAGCCTTAAAATAGAAGGAAACAGGGCATCTATCAGCTTCTTGCTTTCCCGCAATTCCGGCAGGAAAACGAAAAAGGGTATGGTAAGCTCATTCAGCCCGATCGGCTCCACTTCTTTATCCATGGCGCGAAGCAATTCTGGCGTATCCATTTCCATCATTCTTTTCCGAAAATCCGAGCCGTCTAAAACAAACGGAAATTTCTCCGCCAGGTCATAAGGGCCGTCATCATACCAGTCCGGCGCTATCAGTCTGCTTACGCTGCCCGAGGGCAATACCACCGTCCTCATGCTTTGAGCCAGCTTGCCCGCAAATTCCTTTAAGACATTGTGAAAATCTATGTTGGCGTCATTGCAATAGGGGTGAAAAGTCAATATTCCGCCCTCGTCAGTAAGCGCTATTAATGCGCGCGCCTTTACGGATCCGTTACGGGTCTTTCCATAAACCACCTGCTTATTAATATCAATAATATTGGAAAATACCGAAAAGAAGTTTATCCCTCCCGGCGATAAGCAGGTCTTAAAATGCAGGCCCATACTAAAGACTTCTATCGGGTCCCTTTCGATGGAAATGGTCAATTCTTCCCCATTTGCCGGCTTTATTACCAGTTTCTCCTCACCGTCAAGCCAGGGAGTCATATCGATATTGGCAGCGCCAAGCCTTTCTATAAAAGAGGCGTTCTGGGCTTCATCCCTGAAATCCCACGGCAAATCGGAAGCTCTCCTCAGCAGGATCTTCTGCACTATTTTCTGGTACGGCATTTCCAGTTCTGCTGTTGACAGTATCGTTTCAAGTACATTTTTCCTTTCCAGCCATTCGGGAAACTCCTTCCGGTTCAGATAATCCTTCATGAAAGCTTTGAACTTTGCATCGATTTCCTCGTCCCATCTTTTCACCAGCCCCATCATTGCGGCATGTTTCAGCTTATTTGCCAAATTTTTAAGCCGCAGCTTCCCTATTGAAGGCTGATTTTCCGCAAGCCGCTTTTCCAATGCCTCGACCCTTTTCTTCAGCCCTTCTTCATTATATCCGCCTTTTTCAATGATATTGGTCAATCCGGCGATCTCCTTCAAAAGGCGGTCCTTGTCCGGAAAATCCTTGGATAATATTCTTTGGGCGGTCGCTTCGGCATTCCTGTCCGATGCTGCAAGCTTTAAAAGGTCTTCCCGTAATTCCTCCGGGTAACGCGAAATCCATTCGGTTTTCTTTAAAATCGGCGCCGGTAAGGATAGTGCTCCTTTTTCTCCGAGATACTCCATTAATCCCGCTTTTAGAGATATATCGCATATCTTCTTAATTTGTCCCCCAGTGATGAAACCAAGCAGGAAGGGTTCATATTCCGAATTTGCGCAAATGTGAATTATCGGTTTTATAACCCTGCTTATATCACTATATCTTTCGCTGCTATTAAAAAGGATTTTCACCACTATGCCAAAAGCTTCATAGCTTTTTTGTGTGATTTCAACTGCAAGCCTCAATAACTCACTCCACAAATAATTGCAGGACAATCCGTACTTTCTCAGTTCTAAAAAGGCTTCACGAACGTGTTCTTTATCCAGTAATTTGAATAATAAGACGATATTCCGTTTTTCATCCTCTTCAATTTGACCAATGCTTTTATCCAGGTAGAATTCCCGAAACAAATCGTAAAGCCGGCAAATTCCTTTTTCGGCATCGATTTCTTCTTCAAGGATCTCCTCATCAATGGTAAAAATATATCTGCCGGGATCATGATCCGCCTTCCAGCTATCCAGGACTTTCTCCCATAGCTTTATAGCGCCTGAAAAATCGCTATGCCCCTTGATATACCGTGAAAACTCTTTCATGATGCTTAAAATGATCTTTTTCTTTGAGGGATCGTTTTCTTCAAAAAGATTATTCCAGTAATTAAGGAATGCAAGTCTAACAGGGACATTATCAAATGTAACCGGCAACACGCTGAGCACTTTGAATACTTCCCGAAAATCATTTGTTTTATTTTCTTCGGACCACTTTATAATAAGGCTGAACAGCAATTTTGAACTTATTGACGGAGGTGCGTTTTCTCCGGTACTTTTGATCTCATCTCTTATACTGTTCAGTCTTGCATTTAAGGGATCGCTTTTGGTCAAAGGCCTCGGAATTTTCTCCGCTTCTTTGATCAGGACATTCAACGACTTCCACCATTGCTTCCAGCCTTCTACCAAGCCTATATCGCATACCAGATCAAACAAATCTATTGACCTTTTAACGGTCCTGCCATCCTGCAAAGATAGCCAACTGATCCATTGTACAATATCCTTTCCAAACCTGGCTTTGGGAATCGGAGGAGTCGAATCCGTTCTTTTCCTGCCCAGAGCAGCGTGTATTTGATATGCGTGACTGTAGCCGCGCTCCATTGGAACATTATAGATTTCCGGGTTTGATAACCATAAAGCTATGGTTTCGACTCTTTTTTCACCGACGTCATTTGAAAGACGCCACAATTTTATTATTGTATTCAAACTTTCTACAGGGCTCAGGTTTTTATGGATTAAGTCGATCTTTTCCGCGTGATTGGCAAGCCAGGACAAAGCATCCTTGAAAGATTCCGGTTTTAAGAAGGTGATCCAGGAAAAGCTGTTTATAACATATCTCAATGAGGGATTGTCCTTAATCAGCTTCTTAAAGAGTTTCCTCTCCCCTTCACCAATTTCCTGATTAAGATCAATAAGAGACTCCGGCAACGGACTTTCAAAGTGAATGGACGACTTTATTACTTCTATAAGGCTTTTATATCGATTGCTCCATTTACTCACATCACCAACTATCTTTGGCAGCGCTATTGGAAAGTCCCTTACAAGCTTGTTTATCGTGAATATTGCGTTGTGAATGTGCTTTCCGTTAAGAGACAAAATTTCAGGTTCTTTCCCTTCAAGCAGCCAAACCCATTCCCCATCGGGACCTGGGTAGCCGACAAACAGGTCAAGATCCCTTTTGATATACATTTTGGCTCTGCTTACGCCTTCTATTGCCTTTTTGGGTTTCAAAGGTTTCATTTTGATCTCGCCTTCCATCGTCCAATATGGTTTTATACGATAAATTATACCCTGCCTAGTCAATATTGATATCTGTATCCGGCAAAAGTCCTTTATAAAAAGGTTAAAAGAAGGGCGGCTGTATGACAATAACCACCCTTGAAACTTTATCCATTTACCACCCAAACCTCAAATTGGGTCAATCTATGTCAGCAACCTCGTCTCATTGACATGCCCCATTATTTACGGGTGCTCGTGAGTTTTTGAATACTCCCATACTATTTTTTTCTTATAGTACCTAGCTTGCCTTTCAGCTTTTTCACTAGCTAAATCTACATCATTTATCCATTGAAAATAGTGTGTTAATTCATGAGCTAATGAGCATAAAACAGCCGCTAAAGCTTCATCTTTACCTTGTTTTTGCTCAATTTCTTTTATATCTCCAGTAGCAATTGAAATATACGGTTCCACTAATTTATCATACGGTGCAAAAAACTTTGCAGATACCGTTTCCTGTGATTGAGTTTTCACATACTGTGCTTTTTTTATATACACAGGGACCCTTATTGGGAAATAGTAATGCATACGTAACCATTTTGCAAACTCAATACAAGATCGTCTAACTTCAGCATCAACACCTTTTTGAACCCTCAGTATTAATCCTTTTCTTATATTTGGGTTACTGACATAATAATTTTCTATTGCATTTTTATTACTCCAAATATTCATATATCAATTACCTTTATACTTTCTATGAACATCACTTGGCGTATGCTTAGGAAGAGGCTCCTTCTTTTTGTTTGGATTGCTTTTCCAATTTTTATCGTCACCTTTCTTTTTTTCCTTTACTTCACGTCCTTGCTTCTTTTGGTTAGGTCTTGCGTATGGATCTTCTTTTTTATTAGCTGAAAGAATTTGCTGTTTTACTACATCCGGTACATTTGGGTTGTTCAATAACGCATTAGCCTTACTTACCGAATTCGAATTATTTGTAAAAGTCTGTTTATTCACTCCACTACTGTTATCTGCAATTGGATTTGCGATTGTTACTTTAAAGTCTGTATTATACTTATTTGAAATGACCGATGACGTATATCCGGTATTCATACTTATTGCAGAACCTCCAACATTGGGAGTTCCAATCATACCGGGTTCTATATAGTCACTTGTAACTATTGCATAAATACCAACACCACCGACAATGATTACTCCCCCAACAAAGACCGCTTCTCCAACGCCTGGAATAAGTAAGGTTGGTGCTGCAAATCTAAGTAATTCTTCTGCAGTTGCAGCAAATGATTGAACCGGGTTCACTCACATTTGTCAGCCTGCCAAGTCCATCTTGGCTTATCCGCAAGCTCTTTTCGCACATTCACTCGAAAAAGATGCAGCTACCGGTATGATACGCAGTTAGCCTCGCTACATCATGCTTGCGGGGTTTATATCCATGCTCAGTTCCGCGTCTTTCCTATCCCGGTCTGCGGTAAAAGCGTCCGAGACGGTTGAAAGCATGGCTGCCAGCCGTTCCACGGACCTGCATTTCACTACCAGCCTCCATCTGTACTTGTTGCGCAGCCTGGAGATCGGCGCCCTTACCGGTCCGGGAAGAATTTCATCCCCATACTCTCCATTGATCTGCAGGGACAGCAGTCTGGCGGTTTCCTTGGCCTTTTCAAAGGCGACTTTGTCATTGATCGAGCTGACGATCAGGCAGGCAATGTTCGTAAAGGGCGGATAGTTAAGCTTTCTGCGGATATCGGACTCCTGCCGGAAAAAGGCTTGGTAATCATGGCTGCATGCGGATGTAATACTGTAATCCTCCGTGTTGTACGTCTGTATGACCACTCTGCCGGCAAGCTGTCCGCGGCCTGCTCTTCCCGCCACCTGGGTAAGCAGCTGGAACGTCCTCTCGGACGCCCGGAAATCGTCCATTCCGAGCAGGCTGTCCGCAGCAAGCACCCCGACCAGGGTTACGTTGGGGAAATCGTGACCTTTCGCAATCATCTGGGTTCCGACCAGGATATTGATGTTTTTCTCCCGGAAAGCGTCCAGAATCTCTTCATGGGAGTGCTTCCCGGTGGTGGTGTCCATATCCATCCGGATGACCGAGCAGCCCGGAAAATGCTTCTGCAGGTCTTCCTCCACCCGCTGTGTACCCGTGCCGAACTGCCGGATCGAACTGCTGCCGCATTTCGGGCAGGTGCCCGGCAGCTTGACGGTGTACCCGCAGTAATGGCAGATAAGCCTGGCGTCGTTCGAGTGATAGGTCATCGTAATATTGCAGTGCCTGCATTTGAGCCGGATTCCGCAGCTCCTGCACAGGATGAAGGAAGCGTATCCTCTCTTGTTCAGGAAGAGGATGGTCTGCTGGCCGGCAGCAATATTTTTTTCGATCTCTTCCGAAAGGCGAGCGCTGAAAATCGTCCGGTTGCCCGCTTCCAGCTCTCTTCTCATATCGATGATCTCCACCTTCGGCAGGACCAGCGCATTTGCTCGCCCTTTCATCACGGCATAGCCGATTTCGCCGTCCATGGCCCTTTGGAAGGTTTCAACAGAAGGCGTTGCGGAACCGTACAGCAGCAAAGCGCCGTCCTGCATGCAGCGTCTGGCCGCGATCTGCGCCGCGCTGTATTTGGGCGTCGTTTCCGATTTATAGGAATTTTCATGTTCTTCGTCGATAATAACAATGCCGAGCTTTTCAAAAGGCGCAAAGACCGCGGATCGCGCTCCGACCACCACTTTTACCGTGCCGCTTCCGATCAGTCTCCACTGGTCGTACCGTTCTCCCGGGGAAAGCCTGCTGTGCTGTACGGCGACCAGATCGCCGAACCGGCCCCTGAAGCGGTCCACCATCTGCGGCGTCAGAGAAATTTCCGGGACAAGGACAATCGCCTCTTTCCCCTGCTCCAGCACGTGCTGTATCAGCTGGAGGTAAACCTCCGTCTTCCCGCTCCCCGTCACTCCATGCAGCAGCATTTCGCAAAACGTGCCGCGGTCGACGGCCGCCTTCGCGGCTTCCAAAACCGCCGCCTGCTCCGCCGTAGGCTCAAGCGGCTGCGTCGCAGCGATGCTGCGGTGCTTCAGCGGATCCCGCTGCACTTCGATTTCTTTATAAGAAAGGTATCCCATCCTTCGGAGGGTATCGACCACCGACGGCGATACCGCCGCAAACCGGACGATGTCGGCTACGGCTATGTATTCGTTGTCCAGCAGCATTTCCAGCACACGGATCTGCTGGATCCGTTTCAGCACGCCGTTCTCCATGTCCTCCAGCACCTCCGGCGCCGGCATTGCAAGGCTCGCCACCCGGACCTTCTTTTCCCTCACGGCGGCGGAATATTGCTCGCATACGCTTATGATCCCCGTCGCTTCCAACGCCCTCAAATGAGCGTTCAACCCGCTTTTCACACCGCACAGCGCTTTCAGTTCGCCGACCTCCAGCGCATTGTCGTTCGCGGCCAGCGCATCTACGATTGCCTGCTTCGCCGGAGGCAGCCCCTTTACGGCATTAAGCAGCTTCGCCACACACAGGCTTTTCACGCCTATACCCGCCGGAAGCATGCATTTTATCGCTGCCGCATAGGTGCAGAAATACATCTGCTTCATCCAGACCGCCAGCTCGATCAACGCCTGCGACAGAACAGGCTTTTTATCAATAATTTTCTTTATGCTCTTCAGGTTCCTGAAATCCGAGCTTTCGGCAAAGCCGATGACGTATCCCTCTTTAAGGCTGTTGCCGCCGCCGAAGGGAACGATCACCCGCATGCCGGCCGAAAGCCCTTCCGCAAGGCTTTCCGGCGCCAGGTAATGATATTGTTTGTCAAATTCACGTGTTGTTCCATTCAGGACAACAACGGCGATTTTATCCATCGTACTCCCTTTCCGGTTCCATTTCCGCCGATGCGGATCAATGAGGCATGTCCTAATTATACCTCATGGTTTTTTCATTTTCTATCCCATTTGCAAGTCATTGGATATTCCCATAGGGGAATCTCCATGGAGTTGGTTGTTCCCCTGCAGGGATTTTCAACAACAGGAATATTCTTGTTATGTACCAGTTCTTGGGGTATAATAGGTATGCGCCGGAGCATTTGTGCCCCCGGGAAGGCATTCCAAATACGAATAAGGTGGTTGATCCCTATGATCATTATCGGTGAAAAGATAAATAGTACCCTCAAAGCGGTAAGATCCGCGATAGAGTCCTGCGATGCGACATTTATCCAGGAGCTTGCAAAAAGGCAGTACGAAGCCGGCGCAGCCTACATCGACCTCAACGCGGGCATGTTCCTCGACGGCGAAGCCGAAAAGCTGGAATGGCTCGTCAACACCGTACAGGAAGCCATAGACGCCCCCCTTTCCATCGATTCGCCGAATCCGGCCGCCGTGGCGCGGGCTTTGAAATCGGTCAAATCCGGCAAACCCATCGTCAACTCCATAACGGATGAAAAAGAACGTTTCAACGCAGTGCTTCCCCTTGTCCTGGAATACCATACGAGCATCGTCGCCCTGTGCATGGATGATACCGGAATGCCCGAAACGGTGGAGGACCGGGTGGTCATAGCGGACAGGCTGATCGGCCGCCTGACGGCGAAAGGCGTAAGCATCGGCGATATTTACATCGATCCCCTGGTTCGTCCCATCGGCACCGGCTCCCATTATGGAACGATTGCCCTTGAAACGATCCGCAAGGTCCGTGCCGAATTCCCTGAAGTCCATATCACCTGCGGACTCAGCAACATTTCCTTCGGCATCCCTGCCAGAAAGGTGATGAACCAGGCTTTCCTGGTCGCGGCGATGACCGCCGGCATGGACGGCGCCATCCTGGACCCGCTGGACAAAAAGCTGATGACCCTGGTTTATGCCGCCGAAGCACTGATCGGCACGGACGAATTCTGCATGAACTACCTGATGAAGTTCCGGGAAGGCCTGCTCGAAATATGAAGGTCCTTGGAATCATTGCCGAATACAATCCTTTTCACAACGGACACCTGTACCATCTCCAGGCCGCCAGAAAACGGACGGAGGCCGATTGCGTCGTCGCGGTCATGAGCGGCAACTTCACCCAGCGCGGCGAGCCTGCCATTGCCGATAAATGGGCCAGAACGGAAATCGCGCTGCTGAACGGAATCGATCTGGTGATCGAACTTCCCTTTCCTTATGCAATGGGCAGCGCCGAATTCTTCGCCTATGGAGCGGTCAAACTGCTTCACAGCCTTGGAGCGGTCGATTCGCTTTGCTTCGGAAGCGAGTCCGGCGACCTGGAGAGCCTTTCGGAAGCGGCCTCCATCCTGGTCGACGAGCCGGACGGATATAAAAAGGAACTGAAAAATTCGCTGTCCGGCGGCAAATCCTTCCCCGCCGCTCGCCAGGAAGCATTGTCCAACTACCTCTCCGGCCATTTCGGGCACGACGCCCTTTCCGACCAACTGCGAAGTCCCAACAACATACTGGGCATTGAATATCTCAAGGCGCTCAAAAGGCTGAACAGCCCGATCCGGCCGGTTACCGTCGGCAGGGTCGGCAGCGGCTACAATTCGGCGGACTTGTCCGGAAGCCTCAGCAGCGCCACAGCGGTCCGCAGGACGATCTCGGAAAATCCCTGGCCCCAGGCCATGGAGCGGCTAAAAGAGGTTCTCCCGGAACAGACCCTTGTCCTCCTCGACCGGGAATTTCGGCTTGGCCGGGGACCGGTCTTTCCCTCTGATTTTTCATCGATGCTGCTGTCTCTATTCCGCAAAATGACCGCGGAGGATGTCCGTTCCCTGCCCTACATGGAGCCGGGATTGGAAAACAGATTCAAACAGGCGGCGGAAATTGCGGGCTCTTACGACGAATTGCTGGACCGTATCGGCACAAAACGCTACACCGGCACCCGGATTCAAAGAATCCTCTTCTGCGCCCTTGCCGGCCTGACCAATGAATTGTTCGAGGCCTTCAACGCAAACGGCGGTCCCGCATACATCCGCATACTCGGTTTCAACAATACCGGCCGGCAGCTTCTTTCCTCAATAAAAGACACCGCTCTGCTTCCCGTCGTCACCAAAGCCGCCGATTTCAAAAATTCCGGGGCTCCCCTCCTCTCCGCCATGCTCCGGCTGGAAGCCGCCGCCGCGGATCAGTATGTCCTGGCCTGCGGAAATGCGGAATACCGACGGTCCGGCAGTGAATTCACTCGAAATGTCATCTATGGCGCAATATCCGATAAATACAAAGGATTTTTTCCACTCTTATAGAATAGGTATATATAAGTATAGCTTGGAGGTGTGATATGAAATATCTCGTCAGTGCCATTCACTACGCAGCCCGGAACTGGATGCTGATGCTCCCGGTATTCGTGTTGACAGCCATTGTCAATATTATTGCCGGCGTCAGTTCCGCCATCAATTCGGGAATCTGGAGCTCCCTTTCCGGAATGAACGACTATACGGATTTCAAAACCGTTTTCACCGCACTGTCCGCCATTTTTGCCGCTGTCGTGGGGTCCGCCGTGCTTGCCCTGATCGCCAGGCTGATCTACGAGCCCGCCACCTACGGACTGGTCAACAAGAGCCTGGAAACCGGGAACGCCGGGTTGAATGATATCGGCGCGGCAATCAGCGGCAATTTTATCAAATTCGTCATCTACCTGGTGGGCATGCTGGTCGTGGGCCTGGTTGCCTCCGTTGCGGCCCTGCTGGTATGGCTGCTGCTGAAGCTGATCTTTTCCCTCCTGGGAGCGCTGGGGGCGGTTATCATGGTGATCCTGACCATTGCAATCATCCTGTTTTTTATCGCCCTGTTCATCGTGCTGAGCTTTTGGTTCTCCGCAATGGTAGTTGACAGCCTTGACGTGGTCGCTGCCGCCAAGAAGTCCATAGAAGTGGTGAAGAGCTGTTTCTGGACCATACTGGGAGTATGGCTGCTGGTTCTAATCGTATGCGCGGTTGCATCCGGCATCCTGTATTTCGTCACTAAAATTCCTCTCCTTGGCCCGATCATTTACAGCGTGGTGCCCACCGTGCAGTATTTCGTCATGGCAGTCTTCTTCCTGCTGATTTACCGGGAAAAGACCGGACGTACCAATACGGGCATTTAGCCCTGTTCAGCCTTGAAATACTTGAACCGGTATGGTAAAATACACAAAAAAACACGAGGTAGCAAAAATATGTCGAACAGCGTATTTGACGTACTCAGGGAAAGAGGGTTCATTGCCCAGCTGACTCATGAGGAAGAGATAAAGGAGCTTCTGGACAAGCAGAAAGTGACCTTCTATATCGGCTTCGACCCCACCGCCGACAGCCTGCATGTCGGCCACTTCCTGCAAATGATGGTCATGGCCCACATGCAGCGGGCCGGACACAAGCCCATCGCCATCATCGGCGGCGGTACGGCCATGGTCGGAGACCCCTCCGGGAAAAGCGACATGCGGAAAATGATGACCCTTGACGTGATCCGCCATAACTCGGACAATTTCAAGAAGCAGCTGTCCAAATTCATCGATTTCACCAACGACCGCGCTTTGATGGTTGACAACGCGGACTGGCTGCTGAACCTGAATTATGTAGATTTCCTGCGGGATATCGGAGTCCACTTCTCCGTGAACAGAATGCTGACGGCGGAATGCTTCCGCTCCAGAATGGAAAAGGGACTGACCTTCATTGAATTCAACTATATGCTGATGCAGAGCTACGACTTCCTGATGCTCTACAAAAAGTACGGCTGCATCCTGGAATTGGGCGGAGACGACCAGTGGTCCAACATCCTCGGCGGCATCGACCTGATCCGGCGCGTGGAAGGCAAGGAAGCCTACGGCATGACCTTTACCCTGCTCACCACAAGCGAAGGGAAAAAGATGGGCAAAACGGAAAAGGGCGCTCTCTGGCTGGATCCGGAAAAAACGTCGCCATACGATTTCTACCAGTACTGGAGAAACATCGACGACGCCGATGTGATCAAATGCCTGAAGCTGCTTACGTTCCTCCCGATGGACGAAATCGCGAAGCTGGCGGAATTGAAGGATCAGCAGATCAATGAAGCCAAAAAGGTGCTTGCATACGAAGTGACGAAGCTGGTGCACGGCCAGGAGGAAGCCGATAAGGCAAGGCAGCTCACCGAAGCGCTTTTCGGCGGCGGCGGCAGTACCAGCAGCCTTCCGACCACGGAACTCACGGCGGACGAACTGGCAGGCGGCTTAAACATTCTCGACCTGCTCCTGAAAACCGGTCTTGTTCCCTCCAAGGGAGAAGGCCGCAGGCTTGTGCAGCAAGGCGGCATCTACATCGGAGAGGAGCCGGTCTCCTCCATCGATTTTGTGTTTACCGCGGGCCTGCTGGAGAACGGGGAACGGATCATCAAAAAAGGAAAGAAAACCTATCACAAGATCGTATTAAAATAGCCCGCAAAAACGCCGGATAAAAACGCAACCCGCTGGTATTCCTACCAACGGGTTCTTTTATGCCTGTCCCACTTTTGTTAAATTTCCATGATGATCGGCAGGATCATCGGCTTGCGTTTGGTTTTCTCGAAGAGATAATCCCTCAGCTCATCCTTGATGATGCCCTTTTTGGAAGACCAGTCGCTCTTGTTTTTGCTCTTCCCTTCGCATTTTGCAATTGTTGTCTTGACGATTTCCCTCACCTTGTCGATCAGGTCCTCCGATTCCCTCACGTACACGAAGCCGCGGGAGATGATATCCGGCCCTGCAATGACCTGCCCCGTCTCCTTTTCCGTCGTGATGACAATGACGATCAGGCCATCCTGGGACAGATGCTTGCGGTCCCTCAGGACGATATTTCCAACATCGCCGACACCGAGCCCGTCCACAAGCACTCTTCCGGCCGTGACACTGCCGTTGATCCTGGCGGAATCCGAGGTCAGCTCCAGCACCTTTCCGATTTCCATCAGGAAGATGTTTTCCATGGGCATCCCGAGATTGCCGGCCAGGTTTGCATGCTGTTTCAGATGCCTGTACTCCCCGTGGACCGGCATGAAAAACTTCGGCTTGACCAGGTTGTGGATCAGCTTCAGTTCCTCCTGGCAGGCATGCCCGGAGACATGGACCTCGGCAAGGGATTCGTAGATAACGTTCGCGCCCTTTTTGAACAGCTCGTTGATGACCTTGAAGATGGATTTTTCATTGCCCGGGATCGGGGAGGCCGATATGATTATCAGATCGCCGGGCTGGATTTCCACCTTGCGGTGCTCGGAGGCCGCCATCCGCGACAAGGCCGACATCGGCTCGCCCTGGCTCCCCGTGGTGATGATCACGATCTTTTCCATCGGATAGCGGTCGATCAGATCGATATCGATCAGCGTGCCCTCGGGCGCATTCAGGTAGCCCAGGTCCATTGCCGCCTTCACGACATTGACCATGCTTCGTCCGACTACCGCGACCTTCCTGCCGAATTTATAGGAAGCGTTGATGATCTGCTGCAGCCTGTGGACATTGGATGCAAAGCTGGCTACAATGATCCTGCTCTTCGCGTCCATGAAGATTTCCTCCAGGGTTTCCCCCACCGTCCTTTCGGACATGGTATAGCCGGGACGCTCTACGTTCGTACTATCGCACATAAGCAGCAGAACGCCCTTTTTCCCCAGTTCGCCCAGCCTGGCCAGGTCTATGGGTTTGCCCTCGATGGGGGTGTAATCGATTTTGAAATCGGACGTATGGATCACGACGCCTACGGGCGTATGCAGCGCTAGCGCCACGGAATCGGCTATGCTGTGGGTGGACCGGATGAACTCGACCTTGAAGGTCCCGATCTGAATCGTCTCCCCTGGTTCCACATTGACCAGCTTTGTCGTTGCCATAAGGCCGTGCTCCTCAAGCTTGTACGCCAGCAGCCCCAACGTAAGCCTCGTTCCGTATACCGGAACATTGATATCGCGCAGCACATAGGGCATACCGCCGATATGGTCCTCATGTCCGTGGGTCAGGATGATTCCCTTCACCTTGTCCCTGTTCTTCGCAAGATAGGATACATCCGGGATCACAAGGTCGATTCCCAGCATCTCGTCCTCCGGGAACGCCAGGCCGCAATCCACCACAATAATATCCTCGCCGTATTCAAACGCGGTAATATTCTTGCCTATCTCCTGCAAACCGCCGAGCGGTATTACCTTTAATTTCTTCTTGTTTTTTGACACTAAATAAACCTCCAAAAATTAACTATCAAATAATATACCCATTATAGCACTTTATGAATCAATTGCAAAATATTTGTAGGCCAAGGGTGGCTTTTGAAAGGCTTTCAGGGTATTTTCCACCATTTCCCCTCCCAGCCGCCTGAACAAAAAAATAGGTCTATCTGCTTATTGACATGGTAAAAAAGCCCTAGTATAATGAAAATACTCGTTCGGCGAAAGAAAATGGAACGATTCTCTTTTGTTTGACCCGGATAAAAAGTTTACTCCTAGAGATAATACAGAGTCCCAAATGGGACTCTGTATTTCCTTCTGGGGCATATTTGCCATCCTGCCCCTGTGATTCTGATTCCCCGGGATTTTTCGATGGGCCTTATTCAAGGGCCGTCTCCGGAGACTTGCCGATTTTCATGAACCTTGTCGTTATGAAATTCAAGATCGCAATGACGGCGCCGCCGAGAAAAACATACTTGTATCCTCCGTTTCCGGCTCCATACCAGATGACTCCGCCCACAAACGGCAGCGACATGGACATGATATGGTCGATGCTGATTCCCAGCGACAAGGTAGGCGAGACATCCTCCTGCTTGACCGCAATTTTTTTCAGATAGGTGGAGCGTCCCATGGCGGCGGCGCTTGAAAGCTGGTCCAGCGCATAGCATATGCAGATCAGCAGAATAGCTCCGTTTACCGGCAGAACCACGTCGGCAAAGATATAGCCGAAGCAGACCAGAAACAGGACGATCGCTTCCGAGCCCATGATGAATTTTTCACCGACCCGGTCGATCAGATTGCCCACCAGCGGCTTGAAAAAGATGGATACCACGGAAATGACAAAAAACAAAAGCGTCATGGTCGTGACCTTCTGTTTGAACACATCCACCAGCACCCAGGGCCCGAAGGTGATGGTAATCTGCTTTCTGGCCCCGTTTAACACGCACATGATATAATACACCATGTAATTTTTCCGGAACACGAACCGCTTCCCGGTCTGGGGCGGCCTGTTCGGCTTCATGAACATCAGCAGCGCCGCGGCCGCCAGGAATGCGATCGCGCCTGCCGTAAACGTCGTCGTATAGCTGACCTTCACAAACTTGAACAGAATGAACAGCACCGCGCTGCCGAAAACCAGCGCCGCCGTGTTGGCCGCGCTGACCTGCCCAAGCTTTCTGCCCAGCCGTCCGTCCTTGGCGAAATTCATGGCGATGGAATTGGACAGCGGCATATAAACGTGCTGTCCGGAGCTGTAAACAAATATACAGAGCAGGGCCAGGGAATATTCAGGCGGTATGATGCCCAGCGCGAACATGCCGATAGCCGCCAGCACATTGGCTACGGCGGCGATCCGGACGTCCCCCAGCGCATAGAGGAAGCCGATAATGATGAACACCAGGAAGCCCGGCAATTCACGGGGCAGCTCCAGCGCCGATCTTTGAAGGATCAGCATGTGGAATTTATCTTTCAGGAAATTGTTGAACGTCGATCCGTCGACGCTTTGCGCCAACCCAAGGCAGACGCCGACCAGCAGGAAAAGAATAAAATCTCTGTCGTACCCTTTCAGTTTTGCATAAATCGTTTTTATCATTGCTGCATCTCACCCGCTTAAAAAATTATCTTCTTTACTATAGCACGATTCAGCGGGCATTGCCACATTCATTGTTTTTTCTTTTCTAAAGAAACGAACCCCCGGCTTCTGCCCCTAAATACAACAAGAAGCCCTTATTCCAAGGACTTCTCATTGTAAAATCACAATTGTATTGGCTGCGGGACTAGGATTTGAACCCAGACAGACTGATCCAGAATCAGTAGTGCTACCCTTACACAATCCCGCAACGAATCGACGACAGTGGTTATTATAGCATACGATGAACATAGAATGCAATAGGTTTATTTTGAAAAAATAATCTTAAAGGCCATAAATGCCGCATATAGCACAAGCAAAGCGATACCGCCCGCTTTCCCCACTCTCTTCCGGCGCAGGGAAAGAATAAATATGCAGCACGTTGCCGCGAGCATAAATGCAAAATCGGCGGCAATTCCTCCGACGGTGGGAATCGGGTGTATCAGGGCCGAGGCGCCGAGTACAAAAAGCACATTGAAAATATTGCTTCCGATGATATTTCCGACCGCAATATCCGATTGTTTTCTTAAAGCAGCTACAACCGAAGTGACCAGCTCTGGCAGGGAAGTCCCGATTGCCACAACGGTCAAGCCGATCAGAACATCGCTCAAGCCGAACATTCTGGCTATTTCAGTACTGCTGTTTACAATCAGGTTGCCTCCTCCGATTATGCCGACCAGGCTTACCGCGATCCAGCCTGCCAGCTTTATCACGGAGTGCTCCTTTACCTCGACCGGGTCCTTCAGCTTGCTTTCATCCATTTCCATTGCCGCTTCGATGAGCTCTTCCGCCTCCTCGGCTTCCGCAGCTTCCGCGGCTTCTTCCGCTTCCCCTTCTTCTTCCGCCCGTTCCATCCGCCCGAGGCCCGGAAGGTCTTCCCCCGCAAGTGCCGTTTTTTCTATTTGTTCCGGCGCAGCTTCTTCGGAAGCGGGCCGGAGTTCCCTGGACCGTTTGAAAATATATGCAAGAAATGCAACGAATAAAGCCAGTAAAACAGCCGCATCGATTCTTGACAGCACACCGTCCGACAAAAGCAGCACCGCAAGCAGAAGCTGCACTGCAAAGGAGATGGGAATATCCTTATATAAAATCGACTTTTCTATGTGGAGGGAATGTATTATCGAGGTAATACCGATTATCAGCGCAATATTCGCAATACAGCTCCCGATCACATCCCCGAGAGTAATTTGGTTTGCCTCCCGGATACCTGAAAAGATACCGATTGCCAGCTCCGGAGCACTTGTTCCGAACGCAATTATGGAAAACCCGATGATAAAGGATGGAATCGCCAAAAGGTGAGCCAGCCTGGCTGCGGAATCGATCAGAATATCGGCGCATTTGATCAGAAGGACAAACCCGACAATTAACAAAACAAAGCTCATCAATAATACCCCCTACTATCTATTCTAGCCAAACAGCGCCAGTAAAATGCCTGCCGCTACTGCCGAACCGATAACGCCCGCAACATTCGGACCCATCGCATGCATCAGAAGAAAATTCGCAGGATTCGCCCTCTGGCCTTCGATCTGGGAAACCCTTGCCGCCATCGGTACTGCGGATACGCCGGCCGATCCGATCAATGGATTTATCTTTCCTCCGGATATCCGGCACATAGCCTTTCCAATCAGCAGTCCCCCTACCGTACTAAACATGAATGCAAACAATCCAAGGCCGATGATCATAAGCGTCTGCGGCTTCAGGAACCTGTCCGCAACCGCCGTCGCGCCGACAGTGACGCCAAGAAAGATCGTTACTATATTAATGAGCGCATTCTGAGCCGTACTCGAAAGCCTCTCGACCACGCCGGATTCCTTGAAGAGATTGCCCAGCATCAGCATACCGATCAACGGAGCGACGGAAGGCAGAAGAAGAACACAGAATATTGTTACGGCAATCGGGAAACAGATTTTTTCCAGCTTGGTTACTTCGCGCAGCTGTTCCATCTTTATTTCCCTTTCCTTCTTCGTTGTCAGCAGTCGCATAAGCGGAGGCTGGATCAACGGGATCAGGGCCATGTAGGAATAGGCCGCAATCGCTATGGCCGGCAGCAATTCAGGGGCCAGCCTCGCAGTGAGGTATATTGCCGTCGGTCCGTCGGCGCCGCCTATAATGCCTATGGAAGCAGCTTCCTGGGGATTAAAGCCCAAAGCGGTAGCTACAATAAATGCAGCAACGATTCCAAACTGTGCGCCCGCTCCCATAAAAAGGCTGGAAGGTCTTGCAATCAGCGGGCCGAAATCGGTCATGGCCCCGATGCCGAGAAAGATCAGGGAAGGATAAATTCCCTTTTTTACGCCGACATACAGATAATACAACAGTCCTCCCGGCTCCGTCGAGTTCGCCGGAGGCTCGTTCATAAGCCCCGTCAGCGGCAGGTTTGCCAGCAGGACGCCGAATGCGATCGGTAAAAGCAGCAGCGGCTCGAATTTCCGAACGATTGCAAGATAGATCAGTACGCAGGCTATGGCGAGCATCAGCCCCTGTTGCCACGTCAGCGCGGCAAAGCCGGAGTCCGCCAGGATTGTTTTAATTGCGTCCAGGAACATCCGATTCACCTCACTGCCGCAAGACGGCAAGAACATCCCCCGTCGAGACGGCGGATCCCCTTGCTGCTTTTATTTGTACTACCGTTCCATCCACCGGCGCCATGATCTCATTTTCCATTTTCATGGCTTCCAGAATAAAAATCACATCGCCTTTTTTCACCTTGCTGCCTTCCGTAACCTTAACGTCCAGAACCGTGCCGGGCATGGGAGCCTTTACTGCATCTCCGTTTACGGAACCCGCAGCCGCCGGCGAAGTCTGCGCTGCGGTTGCAGCCGCATGAGAAGCTCCCGGTATTACAGCAGGACCCGCCGGCGGAACCGCATGGGGCACCACAGCCGGAACAACTGCGGTCTGTGTGCTCAAGATGGTTGCCTGACCTCGTTCTACTTCTACTTCATATTTTTTATTATTTATCGTAACAATGTAGATCATATTGTCCTCCGTCCTTTTCTGGTTTACTCAATCGCCCGGATGGTTTTAAAGCGGAGCTCCGACAATGGAATCCCGGATTCGTCGCTTACAATTGCCATAATCATCGCGGCAGTTCTCTCGTCAACCTGGATCAGGCGCAGCTCGCCGGAAGACGCGCGTACGGCTTCCGTGTCCCAATCCTGGCCGTCATTTGCCGGTTCGGCCCGCTCATCCGGCGGCGCCGTTTTTTTGTGCAGCCGGAGTCCCAGGACCTTTGACAACGCCATTACCATCAGGTACAAAACCGTAAGCACCAGGAACACCAATGACAGGCAGAACAAGCCGACCATAAAGCTATTTAATAATGTCATATCCGTCACCCTTGTTTCCGAACGATGGTATAGGAGACCCTCTTCACTTCCCGTTCTTCCCTTTCCATGAAAAACTTATCGGCGATCTGCGGGAAAAGAATATGGGAAAGGACATCCTTATCGTTCTTTGCAATGCTCTTTATTTTTTCCTTTTCTTTACCAAATCCCGGCTCCAGAGTATCCGCAAACCGGCTTGAGATTGGCTTCTCATCGCCTAAGACCTTTTTGACCAGCGCCTGGTTGATTTCCCCCGGCGCCTTGCCATACTCGCCTCTGAGGTATGCTTTCACTTCCTTGGATACATTCTTGTACCTTTCGCCGGCCAGAACATTGGCAACGGCCTGAACCCCAACCATCTGGCTCATGGGGGTAACCAGAGGCGGATATCCCATATCCTTTCTTACCAGCGGCGTTTCCATCAGGACGTTGTCCAGCTTGTCGACCGCATTTTGCGCTTTCAGCTGTGCGATGAGATTGGACAGCATTCCTCCCGGGACCTGGTAAATCAAGGCGTCTGTATCCGTACCCATGACAAAGGCATCCAGCAGGCCGGAAGAAATGTATTTGGACTTCAGCGGCTTCATGAAATCATTGATTTCTTTTAAGATGTTTTCTTTCAAACCGGTTTCGTGTCCCAGCTGCTTCAGCGCATAATTGATGGTTTCCGTTGCCGGCTGGGATGTACCCCCGGACAAGGACGAAATCGCACAATCCATACCGTCGCAGCCTGCCTCCACCGCTTTGACGTACGTGATCGGAGCCAGGCCCGTAGTGGAATGCGTGTGCAGAAAAACGGGAACGGAGACGGACTCCTTCAAAGCCCCGACCAGATCGAACGCTTCCTGCGGTCCCATGATTCCGGCCATATCCTTAATGCATACGGAATGTACGCCCATGTTTTCAAGCTGCTTTCCCATCCTTACATAATTCTCCAGGTTGTGAATCGGACTTATCGTATAGCAGATGCAGCCCTGCGCATGCGCTTTTCTCCTGATCGTCTCGTCAACAGCCGTTTCAATATTTCGGAAATCATTCAAGGCGTCGAAAATCCGGAAAATGTCCATTCCGCAATCCGCCGACTGCGCGATGAACTTTCGGACGACATCGTCCGGGTAATGCTTGTAGCCCAGGATGTTCTGGCCTCTCAGCAGCATCTGAAGCCTGGTGTTTTTTACCTTCCGCCTGATTTTCTCGAGTCTTTCCCATGGATCTTCATCCAGATACCGGAGACAGGAATCAAAGGTAGCGCCGCCCCAGCATTCCAGCGAATAGTAGCCGGCCTTGTCCAGCGTTTCCAGTATGCCTTCAAAATCAGAAAACGGCATCCTTGTGGCAATAAGCGATTGGTTGGCATCGCGAAGCACGGTTTCGGTAATATTTACTTTCATTTCGTTCAAATCCCCCCCAAAGTCAAAATGTGCTGTGTCCATTTCTGCATATAAAAAGGCGGAAAGCAAAAACGTGCTCTCCACCCTAAAAGCCTGCATCTTGAAAACAGATAACTGTCCAACCGGAAAATGCTCTATTCAACTCTACTATAAAAGTATAAAGAAATCAAAAGAAATGTCAATACCGCGGGCGGCGAGTTTTTGTTACAGGAATATTTTTCTGGGGAAATATAAAAATGGATTGCACCGGATATTTTGTGATATAATCAATTTGGAAATTGTATATATATTAGTACAAAAATGTCCGCATCCATGACAATACGGCCTGTCAACACCAATCATTATCGACGCGGAGGTATTTTTATGAAAACATCACAACTGATTCTTTCCGGCCTGGATATCACCGAGGACGAGTACAGCTACAAGGCACAATTTATTTTAAACGCTCCCGGCAAATCGAAAGGATACGAAATCGGCGATCTGGATTCCGGCAGCAAGCTGGCTGAAATCAAAACGTTTTTCAATCTGGAGGAAGCGCCGGACGAAATCGGGAAACTGATCATGGACATGGTCATGGAAAAAGCGAATATCTGCTCGGAAATCATCGAAGGCGAAAACTTCGAGGAGACGGTGAACCGGAAGCGTGTTGAGCGGGCCGCCAGAAGCTTTGATCTGTCTTAATTCGTTGTGGCGCAATTCCCTGAAACGCACAAAGGCGGGACATATCGTCCCGCCTCAAACCAGTTGTTCAAAGAACTACAGTTTAAAAGCCAAGGCTGCCGAAGACTCGTCCAGAAACAGGTTCCAGTCCTTATGCGTTTTCAGTATGGTTGCCGGCACAGTATTGGAAACCTCCCCGGACAAGGTATTCTTCACCGCTTCCGCTTTCACTTTATGAGGTACGCATGAGACAATAACCTCACTGTCCATTATCTGGCGGACCGTCATGGAGATTGCCCGCCTGGGCACATCCTCAAGGGTCGGGAACCAGCCTTCCCCCAATTGCTGCCTTCTGCACTTCTCGTCGAGCTCTACAACGATATAGGCTTCCCTTGTATCAAAGTCCGCCGGCGGGTCATTAAAAGCAATATGCGCATTCTCGCCGATCCCGATCAGGGCAAGGTCAATCGGCGCTTTCCGGATTTCCCGGCTCAGCGCTTCGATATTTTCCGCAACGTTCCCCTCCCCGTTGACATAGTGGACCTTCTTCAGGTTAATCCTGCTGACGAACCGCTCCTCCAAATACTTCCGGAAGCTGGCGGGATGCGTAACCGGCATATTGTAATATTCGTCCAGATGAAACATCTCCACCTTGCTCCAATCCACATCCTCCTTCACCAGTGCAGTTAACGTATCAAACTGGGATGCCCCCGTCGATAGGATGATCCTGGCGGCCCCTTTCTCCCGTATTATCCGTCCGAGTACCGCCGCGCAGAACTCCGCCGCCGCCTTGCCAAGCTCCCCGGAATTTTTCGAAACTTGTATTCTCACAGATATTCCTCCTTTTATAATTGGAATGCGTTATAATAAGCTTGCGCTCTCGCTGTCCAAAAACAGTACGGCATTCGGATGCCGCCGCAGAATGGATGCGGGACAAGCCGTTTCCACAGGCCCCTTCAAGGTAAGTGCGACCGCCCTGGCCTTTGTAAGGAACGGCGTGGTGCAAATAACGGTTTTCGCGCTCATCAGAGCCGGCAAGGTCACGGTAAAAGCCCGGTCCGGCATCTGTCCGGGGCTGTCGTAGTTTTTATGCTGCACCAGCTGGTTTTTGGAAACCGGATCGATCTCCACCGGCTTTACAAACACCGGATCATTAAAATCGGCAATGTGCGGTTCATTGAACGCCAGGTGCCCGTTATCGCCGATCCCCACAAAGGAGATGTCCACGGGATGGCTTTTGAGCAGGCCCTCGTACCGCCGGCATTCGGCTTCCGGATCAGGGGCCAGGGGATTCATGAAATAAGTCGCTTTAAAAGGGGTCGTTTTGAAAAAATATCCGAGCAGTTGAATGCTCAGCCGGTGTTCGTCCCCTTCCGGAAGACCGATGTATTCATCCACGTGAAAGAGGTTCACCTTGCTCCACTCGATCCCCTCAGCCGCTTCCAGGGCACGCATCATACTTTCCTGGGAGCGCGCCGTGGAAACCAGGATATTCACTTCGTCCTGTTTTTCGCACAGCTCCCTCAGCACCTTTGCTCCGTATTCGGCAGACGCCTGTCCCATGGCCTCCATTGTATCGTAAATCTCCAGCTTCAACAGATCTTTCATTTCTTTCTTTATTAACATAACACTCGTCCTTTCATTAAATTATATTTCAATCTCCAGCCCGACCTTCCGCGCCATTTTCAGAATAAAATCGGCGGAATCCAGCAAATCCTGCCGAAGGGTCTCGGACGCAGTCAAATCAATGCCCAGATAGCCGTTATACTCCGCTTCCTTCAGCAGGCGGAAAAATTCATCCCAGTCGATCGTGCCTTTTCCAACCGGGATATGCCTCACATTGGAGGGATCATTGTCGGAAATGTGGATGTTGGCGAAATGGCCCTCCAGCTTTTTCAGGGCCAGCGGAACGCATTCCCGGCCGGCCGAAAAATGGCCGGTGTCGAAATTGCCTTTGAAATTCGGCCGGTCCACCTCCATAATAAGGCGGAGCAGCGCATCCGCCGAACAGACGGTTTCGCCTATCCGGGGCTCCATCAGGATCACCCTGTCGGCTGCCAGATCGGCGCAGGCCCTGCAGGATTCGACCAATGCACTCCAGACCGCATTCCAGGAGAAGCCGGCAGGAATCCGGACGGAAAACCGATCCTTGATCGTATATTTTTCCCCCAGCGCATAGGGCCGTCCAGCCGGATATTCGACCGGCGGCGCATAGCTGGCCAGATGGAAGGTTTCCGCCCCAAGCTCGCGGCCGAGCTGCGCCATCCGGCGGAACCGTTCCAGGGCCGCAGCCCGGCGGTCCTTGTCCAAAGCCACCAATTCCGGGTCAACAATGCAAAAATTGTGAACATGAATGTCATTTGCCGACAGCGCTTCGAGGAACTCCTCCTTATGGGCGAGGACTCCTTCCGCATGCTGCTGCCCGAGCGCCTCCATTTCAAGGAAATGAAAGCCCATGGACCGGATGTCGGAGAGCGCCTTGACGTCGTCCTCCCAGGCCGGCGGGTAGCCGTAGGCAGATATGGTGTAAAGATAAGTAATTCCGATTCGAACCATTGAAATCCTCCTTTTGCACTATCCTTTCAAGCCGGAAGTGGATATGCCTTCTACGAAATATTTCTGGGCCGAGAAAAACAGCAGGACGCATGGCACCATGCTGACTACGGCCATTGCAAGGATGCCGCTCCAGTTGGCCGCCTCGGAAGTATCCATGGCCATTCGGAGCGCAAGGCTTACGGTGAACTTTTTTACGGAATTGATGTAAATAAGGGAATTGAAAAAGTCCTCCCAGGTCCAGATCGACTGGAATAGCGCGGCGGATATAATAGCCGGCTTGCAAAGCGGAAGCATTATGCGCACCAGGATGGTGAAAGCATTACACCCGTCTATTTTAGCCGACTCATCCAGTTCGAAGGGAATGGAGCGGAAAAACTGAATCAGCATGTAGATGAAAAAGGGCGTACAGGCGAACAGGGCCGGCATGGTAAAGGTCTTGTAGGTATCCAGCCACCGGAGGTTTCGGAATAAAAGATAACGGGGAATGATCAATACCGCGTTCGGCAGGATCAGGGTGGAAATCATAATGGAAAACAGCAGCTTTTTGAACGGAAAGCGGAAGCGTGCAAAACCGTAAGCGACTAAAACACTGGAAAGCACAGTAAAAACGACGGTAGGAATTACCAGCTCCAGGCTGTTTTTCAGGAATACACCGAAGTGCAACTGCCCGTGGCCCTTCCAGCCCGAGACATAGGCCTCGAAATTGATTCTGCTTGGCAGGATGTTTACATTTCCAAAAATTTCGTTATTGGGCTTGAAAGAGGCAAAAACCATCCAGATCAAGGGGAATATCATGATGACTCCAACTATAAACAATGCCACATAACTGCCGAACTGCCGGATTGTCTTCTTTCTCATGCGCCTCTCCCCCCATCCTCGTAATGCGTCCAGGTCGCGCTGGACCGGAACAAGATACCGGTAATAGCAATCATAATCACAAACAGAATCCAGGAAAGTGCCGATGCATAGCCCATTTTAAAATAGGAAAACGCATTCTCGTACAGCAGCATTCCATACAAATACGTTGCGTTGGCAGGCCCGCCCTTGGTAATCAGCATGGCCGGGGTGAAATCCTGGAATCCGCCGATGAGCTGCATGACCAGGTTGAAAAAAATGATCGGCGAAAGCATGGGGAACGTAATTTTGAAAAACGTGCGGATCCGGCTCGCGCCGTCGATGCGGGCCGCCTCATACAACTCCGGCGGGACATTCTTCAAGCCGGCCAGAAACAGCACCATGGAGGACCCAAACTGCCACACGGTCAGCAAACTGATGGTAAACAGGGCATACCGGGTGTCGCCGATCCAATCCGGCCCGGTGATCCCCAGAAGAGCCAGCAGGCTGTTGATGTATCCCTGCTTGGTAAAAAGGAACCGCCACAAAACCGCCACCGCCACACTGGCTCCCAATATGGAAGGAAGATAGTACAGCGTGCGGAAAAAAGCGATGAACCGGGTCTTCATGTTGAGCAGCATGGCAATTCCAAGGGCGACCATGAGCTTGAGCGGTACCGAAATGGCTACGTATGCGAAGGTAACCAGAAGGGATTTTTGAAACTTCATGTCGCTGGAAAAAGCCTGGATATAATTATGAAGTCCTGTAAAGACGGGTTTTCGAATCATGTCATAGTTGGTCATGGAATAGTACAGCGAGCTTAGCAAAGGAAACAACTGAAAGAAAAGAAATCCAAGGATCCACGGCGCGATAAAAAGGAGTCCGATATACTGATAATCCGCGTTACTTTTCCTTTTGCGCCGGCTGCGCCCGACCAATTCAACGGTATGTGCCATAGAGCAATCTCCCCTTAGGAATGATTCGGGTCCGGGCAGAATTCGTCCCGAATCCGCCCGAACCCTTTAGTCTTTTAGTCTTATTGCGGTTGTGCGGTTTTCAAAGCATCCAGCTTTTCCTGTGTACGTCGGAGCAGCGTCTCAGCAGCTTGTTCCGGCGTGTGCTTGCCAAAAGCGACGTTCTGGAATTCATCCATCAGGAAGGAGAAGATTTCCGCATCCCCCATAACAAACGGATTGGCCGCCGACGGATTGGACATGGTACGGTCTACAGCCTGCTTGAGGTCGGCGTTGATGAGGTTCATGTCCAGCAGGGTCTTCTGTGAGCTCTTTGAAGTGGGTACGCTGCGGCAGTCCTTCAAAATGGCGGCCGCTTCCGGACTGTTGAGGAACCAGTTCAGGAATTTCGAGCTTTCGGCCGGATATGCCGTAGCCGCATTCAACGACATGATATGGGCGGGGCGGAACCGCATGCTGAGGTCCTTGCCATCCTTAACAACCGGTACGCTCATGGTAATGACCGGATCGGTAATCGTTCCCTTCCACATGTTGAGCTTGCTGATCCAGTCCACATAACCGCCGATTTTCCCGCTCTTCCATGCGGGGCTCTGGTCCATGGCGGATATATAGGGCTGCACCTCTCCCAACGGCAGGCTGGTGCCGGACTCATACAGCTTTTTGAGCACGGTATACGCTTCCGTCATATCCTCTTTTGTCGCATTGATCGTAAAGTTATCCGTTATCCAGGGCTGTCCGGTTTTCATCCGGTAATATTCCTCGACGAAATACTCCGCCTCCACAGGGTCCCAGGCAGTCAGATAGGCCGTCGGATCCTGTTCATGGATGCGTTGTCCCGCTTCTATGAAAGTATCCCATGTAAACTGGGTGTTCGGATCTATTCCGAACTTGTCGAGAAAGGCTTTATTGACGACAAAAGCAGAGCCGTTGGTTCCGGAAGGCAGGCCGAGCACTTTTCCGTTAACCGAGCAGAAGCTGTCGACAATTTTCTGATCAAACTGCGTAAAATCGAAATCGGCATTGCCCTTGATATCCATAAGCAGATCGCTCTGCGCCAGGTTTCCGAGCCATGGGGGATCCACCTGGATGATGTCCGGGGCGGTTTTACCGGCCAGCTGGGTCATCATTTTCTGTTGATAACCGTCCATGCCCTGGTATTCGCCTTCAATCGTGATATTGGGATTCAGTTCATGATATTTTGCCAACGCCTCTAAAGTGGCCTGATGGCGCGAATCTCCGCCCCACCATGAAAACCGCAGGGAAATGGGTTCGCCGGATGCGGGGGCAGTCGCCTGGATGGTTTCGGAGGCTTGCACGCTGGAGTCCGTTCCGGCTGCCGGCGCCGCAGTCCCGCAGCCGCTGAGCAGGCTGAAAGCCAGTAGTCCTACACATAACAGGTACAAAACGCTTTGTTTCTTTTTCATGTTTTTCCTCCCTTTCATTCATGTGAAGATGGTTTCATTCTAGCAAAAGTCCTACTTTTACTCCATCTCCTCACCTGACATTTCCTATCCTTATTCGCCAACTTTCGAAAGCAGAGGATGTTTTGGCCTTATCCCTCCGACAGGATCTCCTTCTCTTCGGAAAGGCTGATGTGAATTGCGGTCCCCCAACCGTATCGGCTCCTTACCTTGAGGCTGTATTTTTCACCATACATGAGCTGCAGCCTTTTATGGGTATTAAGCAGCCCGATGTGCTCCGAATATTTCTCTCCCGTCAATAGTCTCCTTTTCAGTTCCTGGAGCTTTTCACGCTTCATTCCGATCCCATTGTCAATAATGGAAATGTGAAGCACCTGGCCCGCCAGGAATATTTTCACCTTGATATAGCCCGTACCTCCCTTTTCTTTGATCCCATGGTAGATCGAATTTTCGATGTTCGGCTGGAACAGGAGCTTGATCACTTTATAGTTCAATATATTTTCATCGTACTGCCAGAGCACGCGGAATTTGTCCTTATACCGCATTTTCTGTATTTCAATGTAGCTCCGGGTATTCCGGATTTCTTCCTCCAGCGTAACCGTGCCATTGTAGTCTCCCAGGGAATAGTGCAATATATCCGAAAGGTATTCCACCATGTTGCTGACGTCGTTTTGTCCCCCGGTCAGATTAATGGACTTCCAAAAAATCGTTCTCAGGGTATTGGATAAAAAATGCGGGTTGATTTGCGCCTGAAGCGCCAGCATCTCCATCGCCTTGAGCCTGTATTTCTTCTCCGACAGCTGCACCTTGAGGTAACTTTGCTCAATAAAGGTTTTGATGATGTTTTGTAAAATGTAGCTGTACTCATCCGCTATCTTCGGCGGCAGCGGAGGGATGGGCGTTCCCTTTTCGGCCGACTCAAGAGTCGCTACTATTGTCGTAAGGTTGTTGTAGTTCCTTTTTGAAAAATAGTACGTCAATAATAAGCCAAGGGCAAAAGAGATGAAAAGAAGAATAACGGTCATGGAAACAAGCTGGATCGGCAATTCGTAGAAGCTCCCCTTCGGTATGACGGACACATAGCTCAGCCCGTATTTGTCCGAATTGATATGGGAAACGATATAAGTGCCGTCCGCCTGTTCCAGTTCAAAGAAGGACGCCGGGCTGGAAACAATTTTCCCGATGTCGAACCGGCCGGCCACGGTATTGTTCGTGCTGGCTATAATCTTCCGGTTCTGGTCGATTATGAAAACTTCCTGCTGGGGAAAGTAAATCAGGCTGTTGAGCATTTTCTCGATATGGGTGCGTTTGACGTTCAGTACCACCACGCCTTCCGCTTTTCTGACCCCGGGCCTGTAAAACTTCCTATAGACCGAGACCAGCGGCGTGCCGGACTGCTCAAATTCAAACTGCTTCACACTTCGGGATTCGACAAAAAGATCCTCCTTGTCCTTCATCCCGAGAAAGGTCCGATACCAGGACGTGTCGATCCAGGTGCTCAGATTGGCGATGCCTTTATTGGATGCGAGAAAGGTTCCGCTGTTATTGACAAAATAAACGTACATGGACTGTATATACGGCTTGGAATTCGCCGGAGGATTCAGCATGTCCATAAACACATTGTATTCGTCAATATTGTTAAGATTCCATTCCTTGTTTTCCAATAGAAAACGGAGTCTGGAGATGAACGGCGCGTTATAGTTGAAATTGATGCTCAACGCGTCCAATTCGTTGAACATCAATTCGACCGTATCCCTGGTCTGATTCAGCATCTTGATATTGTTGTTGTCAATATCGTTCCGGAGGTACCGCTGGGTTATGGAGATGGAAAAGGTCCCCAATATCAGCAAGGGGATCAGCAGCGGCAGCGTAAACAATAAAAGATTCTTGACGAAGAACTTTTTTTTCATGCCCTTTCCCCCTCCTTCCGCAGATTATTCTTTTTCGATATTCTTCCTGTTCCGGTAATCCCTCGGATTCATACCGAAATAATTCTTAAAGGCGCGGGTAAAATTAAAGGAATTGCTGTATCCGACCATATCGCTTATTTCATAGGTTTTGAACCGGATATCGTCCAGAAATTCCGAAGCCTTTATCATCCGGACCTCCGTCAGATAATCCGAGAAATTCATTCCCGTATTTTTCTTGAAGAATTTGCTGATATAGTCGGGGCTCATATTGACCTTCTTTGTTAATTCCTCAAGGCTGGCATCCTTGTAATGCTCCTCGACGTACTTTTTAATAGCGGAAATGATCTTTTCGTTATAATTCAGATTATTTTCCGGCCGGGTTTTATCGCTGGCATTCTCACCGTCCAGCTCGCTCTTGATCTTCTCAAATACCCGGATAAGTTCGTTGTAATTCGTAGACTTCAGGATATAGCTCTTGACGCCGTATTCCAATGCCTTCTGGGCATATTCGAAGTCCTTGTGGGCGCTGAAAAAGATGACCTTTGTTTTGAACTTTTCTTCGCTCAACAGGTTTGCCAGCTCAATTCCGGACATAATCGGCATAATAATATCGCAAAGAATCACGTCCACCGCATTGGACCGCACAAATTCAAAAGCCTGCCTGCCATTTTCCGCCTGTCCGACCACCTCGAACCCCAGCGCCTTCCATGGGAAAAAATTGCACAGTCCGTTCCGGATTTCATATTCATCCTCAGTAATCAGGAGCTTATACATATCAACCGTCATTCCTTTCACCGTCAGCCGCGTCTCTAAAACGGTATTTTGTTGCCGGTTACTTCGATTCTATGATATTTGTCCATGCTTTACAAGAAGTTATTGATTTTTTTCTATTGCCAATCCTGCCCTGCTCGCAAAAAAACCACCTTAAGGGTGGTTTTTGCGAATCGCGATTCATTCCGGCTTTTTCACATTATATCCATTGTCGCCGTACGGCTGGAGCTTGTCAAGCCATTTCCGCTCCAGCTTTTTCAGTTCCTCCTTCTTGTCGAAGAAGCCGTCTTCCTTTTCTTCCAGCACTTCCAGCACCTCGAAGGCAAACGCCTTCTCCCCGAGCCTGGTCCAGTCCTTCTGGAGTTCCGCGTTTACAAAACCGCCCATATTGAGCTGAAACCGCTTACCGTTCATACTCTTCAGGTCCGGAGCCGCCAGAACAAAAATTTTGTTCTCCGCCGTATTCCGGATCTGGTAAATCCCCGCTTCCTTCTTCATCTGCTTGTATTGATCCAGCAGTTCTCTTCTGCGATCCATGTCCTCCGCCTTCTTTCCGCCATGATTGTCGGGCTTGCTCCCCGCCGTCCCTTCCGGCCGGCCTTCGTCCTTCCTGAGCCAGTAACGGCTTCCGTCAGGCTTTCGGTCCATCAGGCCGTACTCGATGAGGTATCTGCGAATCGTGGCAAAATCCTCATAAGCCCCCTTGAGGATCTCATTGACCTCTTTCTCCGTATAATACCGATCCGGGTCGAATCGCTTGGCCAGATGCCGGATCACGACCACCTTGTGCTTCTCCTTCATGGAAAACGTCTTCAGCAGACCCTCCGGACCGTTCCGGAAATAGTTTTTCAAAATCGTCTCATTTTCCTCGTCCGTGACATTGTAGCGGTCGTCCACCATCACGGCCGTTTTGTGCGGAGCCGCCAGCGCGGGCGATTTCTTCGCGCTTTTCAAAATGTCCATCAGCGCCAGAAAAATTTTGGCCTGCCTTTCCTTTTCCTTCAGGGCGAACCGGTGGTTCCGGACCGTGGAACTGCTCCCGACGCCGATCTCCTTCCGGATCTCCGCATCGCTCCTGCCTTCGTAAAAAAGCCGCAGCAAGGTATTCTGGTGGTCCGACAGGCCGGTTGTCTTCTTGTCCAGCCCGATCAGAAATTCAAAAACGGAACCGTGGCTTTTCCGGATATGAAGCCGGATCTGTTTTCCGGCTTCATACAAAACCCCGTCCTGCTGGTAGACAATGCCCTTTTCGATCTTCTTCCCGCAAAGCAGGCATTCATAAAAATCCGGTTCTTCGGAATACCCTTTCTTCATATCCTCCAGGGAGGCGTTAAACAGCTTCTCAAGGTCGACCATAAAATCACTTCCTCTTTTTTTAGACACAGCAAATTAACGTTTGCTTTATAACAAACATTTTAGCTTATTGTCTACGTATTGTCAAGCGTAAGCCCGTTTTGTCTATTGTCGATTCAATTCACTTTACTGCGACATGAAAAACATATACGCCGGAATAATGACCAGGCTTGCCGCCGTGGTAACCGCGGTCATGACTGCGGCGAACTGATAATCGGAGCCGTATTCCCTGGCGACGACGCCTGTGCTTGTGATGGCGGGCATAGCCGCCTGTATGACGAAAACCATCCCCATAAGCCTCGGCACGGGGATCCATTTCAGAAGCAGCAGCATAAGTCCCGGGCAGATCAGCGCCCTGGCCAGGATAAGGGTTATGACATCCTTGTCGAATTTGATTTCGCGAAGCTTCACGGAATAAAGCACGATCCCCGTAAAGAACATGGCAAGGGGCGTCGTAAGATTCCCGATATACTTGCAGCTGTCCGTTACAAAGGAAGGCATGCCGATGCCGGACAAGACCACCAGTACACCGGTTCCGAAGCCGATCACGGCGGGATTGAAAATCCGTTTGAGGGTAGTGGCGTTCCACAGGGAAAAGGTCTTGTTCCGGGGGTTGTCCCTGCTGACTTCGTATGCGCCGACGGTCCAGTAGAAAGTCGTGTTTGCAAGATAATACAGCAGCACGTACGGCACGCATTTCTCTCCGAACAGCGCCAGGTTGACCGGCAGACCGATGAACATGGTATTGGAGGCGAAGAACATGGAGCGGAATACCCCTTTGCGGCTCCTGTCCACCTTGATAACATTGCTTGCCAGAATGGAAAGCAGATAGCTGATCCCTATGGAAACAAACGGTACGACCAGATTCTTGCCGAGACTCTCCAACTGCGCTTTTTCAAAAGTGGAGGTGATATTGTAGAACATATAGCATGGAAGCGATATATTCATGACCACCTTTGAAAAGGTGTTGCCGGTCCCTTCATTGAACCACCCTGCATGCGTAAAAACATACCCTGTCATAATCAGGATGATAATGGTCAGAATACTCTCAATGGATTTTAAAATGATCATGCCGAACTCCCCGCGCATCTATCGGATTACTTTACCTATAGTACCACGAAAGGCCTGCCCTGGCAAATCCGGCAATGAAAGCCGCCTGTATTTCAGGCCATGACTCAGGCTATGATCTTCTGATAGGCATCCTTTTCAGGAAGGGGCCTGCTGAACAGATATCCCTGGATTTTGGTGCATTTGTGCTCCTTCAGATAGTCCAGCTGCTCCTGGGTTTCGACACCTTCGGCAATGACGCACAAATCCATGCTTTTGCCGATATTGACAATATGATCGGTCAGGGATTTGTTCTTGTCCGGGCCGGAAATCGTGTCGATGAAGGTTTTGTCGATTTTCAGGGTGGAGATGGGAAGATTCCGCAGGTAAGTCAAGGAGGAATAGCCCTTTCCGAAGTCGTCCAGCGCTATTTTCACTCCATGCTCCCTCAGGGTCTTCAGCTTGCCCGGAATGGTCTCATAGGACTCCATCAGGATGGATTCCGTGATCTCCAGCTCCAGGTAGTGCGGTTCAAGATAGACGATATCCAGGGTTTCAAAAACAAAGTCCGTAAAATCGTCCTGCAAAAGCTGCAGCATGGAAATGTTGACCGAGATGCTCAAATCCTTGTTGCCGGCCTGGTGCAGCTTTTTGAGGAAAACGCAGGCATTGCGCAGGACCCATTCGCCGATGGCGATGATCTGATGGGTATCCTCCGCGATTTTGATAAACCGGTCCGGCGCCACCAGGCCAAGCTCCCTGCTCCGCCATCTCAGCAGCGCCTCGAAGCCGGAGATGGCGTTGGTCTCCAGGTCCAACTGGGGCTGGTAGTACAGCTCGAATTCATTGTTTTCCAGGGCGGTCCGCAGGCAGCTTTCAATGCACATTCTTTCTGTCACGGCCTCATTCATGGGTTCATTATAGATGACGATCCTGTTCTTTCCCGCGCTCTTTGCTTTATATACCGCTATGTCGGCCTTTTTCAGCAGCTCGTCCATAGTATTTCCATGGTCGGGGTAAAGAGAAACGCCGATGCTCACCGTATTAAACAGGATGCTGTTGTCGAGCTCAATCTGCTTTTTCAGCTCTTTGAGAATTGTCACCGTCCATTTTTCAATCTCTTCCGGATCGGCGAACCGATCGATCAGAATAATGAATTCATCGCCGCCCAGGCGGTATACCTTCATGTTTTCCTTCGCCAGGTTCTTCAGCCTGTCGCCTATCAACTGCAGCATACGGTCGCCGAAGGTATGGCCCATCACGTCATTGATATACTTGAAATTGTCGACATCGATAAACAGCAGGGCGCACTGCCGGCCATCCCGCCGGTCCACGATCTCTCTCATGTTTTCGAGCAGGGACGCCCTGTTCTCCAGGCCGGTAAGCTGGTCGTGGTACGCCATTTCATGAAGCTTTTTTTCATATTCCTTCACCTGCTTCAGGTTCCTCTGGCTTTCCTCGAACTGGTTCCGAGCATACTCCTCGGAATCGGCAAGCTGCTGGCAGGTCTTGGTGACTTCATCCTTTGCCGTTTCGATCTCCCTGTTTTTATGCAGGAGCTCGGTTTCGGCCGCCTTGGCCCTTCTCAGCGCATCCCAGACAAGCATGTAGAGAATGCCGCTGGTCACTATAACATATCCCCAGCCTTTCACCATGCTAATGAAAGTCAGCGTGTCCTTTTCAACCGCCAGAAAGGCGGCCAGCTTGTCGGATACGAGAATCCAGAGCCCTCCGAGCAGCAAATACAGGATGGCTATTCGCAAAGCAACCTTTCCGGGTTCACTCGTTTTTTTCATATTCCTCCCCCAATCCGGCCCCTCCGAAACAGTGTTGGTCTAGGGCACCGCGATCCTCTGACGGTATTCCATGGGCGGCATTCCCGCGTAACGCTTGAAAAGCCTGCTGAAATACTCGATATCCCTGAATCCGAGCTTTTCGGCGATCTCATAGGTTCTGAGCCTCCCCTCGCCAAGGAGGATTTTCGCCCTTTCCATCTTGACCATGGTGAGGTATTCCACAAACTGCTGCCCTGTTTTCTGCCGGAATACTTCGCTCAGGTAGGTCCTGTTCATAAAAAGCTTTTCCGAAAGGCTTTTCAAGGACATTTCCCCGTCTACGTTCTCCAGTACGAAGCTGCACATCCGCCTGACCACCTCGTTATCCGCCCCGGAGCACTCCAGCTTCCGGATCAGTCCTCCCAGGTATTCCGTTCTTTCCAGAAACGCGTTCTTTATCTCCTCCACATGGACGGAGCGCAGGCCCTCAGAGCGGATCCAATCGTTCCGGTCCATAAAAGCGCAGAGCCAGCCCTTCTTCTCCAGTACTCCGTTCCATACGGCATTCAGGATGCTTTTCAGGAGAAACTCCATCCGGATCGGTTCGCCCTCGAGGCTGACCGAGGAAAAATCCACTATACGGGCGGCCAGTCCGGAAGCCGCCTTATCCCCGGCAAGGATCAGCCGGATCAACTGGTCGACGTCGGCGGACGGGAAAAAGGCCATCCCCTTTTCTTCCAGCTTCTTTTCCATGCTCTGCAGTCTTTGGGCTTCCCGGTTTTTTTCGTCCAGCCGCTCCCGCACCCTCGCCAGCATTTTCGCCAGCTCCCCGGCTCCGGCAGGCTTGGCAAGGTAGTCGAAGGCTCCCAGTACCATTCCCTGCCTGGCAAAGCTGAAATCGGTGTAATCGCTCAGCAGCACCACGCATTTGGCCAGCTTTTTATCATTGATTTTTTTTAATAACTCCAGCCCGTCCACTTTAGGCATTTTAATATCGGTTATCACCAGGTCCATTTCCTCCTGCCGGAGCATTTCAAGCGCTTCCTGGCCGTTTCTCGCCTCTGCGCGCAGCTCAAAGCCGGAGCTTTCCCCCCAGATGGGCATTTTTTTCAGCATCCGGCGGATGATGTCCATATCGTCAACGATCATCACCTTATACATCTGCCGCACCTCGTTCCGTCTTTTCCCATGAAAAGGGCACTGTAAAATAAATTGTCGCCCCTTCGTTGACCTTTCCCTCTATCCACACCTGTCCTCCGTGCTTTTCAACGATCTTCCGGACCGTCACCAGCCCCACGCCGCTTCCTTCAAACTCGTCCTCGGTGTGAAGCCTCTGGAAGATGCCGAAGAGCTTCCCGGAATATTCCATGTCGAACCCAACGCCATTGTCTTTTACATAAAACGCATACTTCTCCTGCGTGATCGTACAACCGACCCGGATGACGGCTTTTTCCCGGTCCCTAGTGAATTTGATGGCATTGGACAGGATATTCTGGATCAGCTGCCGGAAAAGAATCCTGTCCGCGTAGACCGTCGGCATCCCGGTTTCAATAATAAGCGAGATGTCCCGTTCCGGGTGGATTACCCGCAATCCCTCGAAAACCGAAAGGAACTCGGCCCGGATATCCACCTCTTCCTTGTTGAGCTCCGCCCTTGAAGTCGTTGAATACTGCAGCAGCTTGTTGATCATGTCGATCATGTCCGTGCTGATCTTGCTTATATTGCCCATAATCTCCTTCGAGTCCTCATCCATCCGGGGCCCCAAGTCTTCGAGTATGATCCTGCTGTACCCGTCGATCGCCCGCAGGGGCGATTTCAAATCATGGGATACGGTATAGGAAAACGCCTCCAGCTCGTCCAAGGCCAGCTGCAGTTCCTTCGTCCTGTCCCGGACGCGCTGCTCGAGGCTGGCATTCAGCTGCTTCACCTCTTTTATGGCCATTTTGTAAGCGGTGATATTATCAAATAGAAGGCCGAACTCCGTGCCGGAGATCCAAAAAATGTTACCTGCATAATAGCGTTCTATTTCCGGGTAGTAGGTTTCAAACCTTTCCGAGCCGCCGGTTTTCAGCAATCGCTGGTAGATGGGCAGTTCCTTGTTCTGATAGCCGAACACCTCAAACCAGTTTTTGTTGACCACCTCTGCCCCGGTTTTCTCCATCTGTTTATATAGACCGGGATTTACGGCTTTGAACCGGATATCGGCAATTTTGCCCTGCTCGCCGAATACCGGCTCCACTACGCAAAATCCGTTCAGCATTTTTTCAAACAGGAGGCTGAAACGGCGTTCGCTGGAAACCAGGCTGTCCTGGACCGCCGAAAGCTCGTCGAACTGCTGCTGCAGCTTGGCTCCGGCCAGCGAAAGGTCCTGGTAAAGCCCGGACAGCTCCAGGTTGTTTTTGGACAGGTCTTCCTTCATCCTTTTGATTTTGCTTAAATAATATAGAAGAAGAATGATGAGAAGCAGCAAACTGGAAATAACGACAACGATGTTAATGACAAAGGATTTGTATTCCTTCAGCACGGAAGACGGTTCATTTGCGACGGTACTGCCCGGCGGAAGCGAAGACGGCTCAATATTGAACCGCTTAAGCAGGTAGTAATCAAAAAGCAGCCGCGTTGTCGGAGTCCGGTCCAAAGGAATGGCGTCTATCTCCTCCCCGCCGAGGACCCTTAGTGCGATCCTTCCGGCTCTCTCTCCCTGGAGCTTCCCGCTTATCATGCTTCCGCCCACGGCTCCGTTGTTGATCGCCTCTTCATACAGGTTATAAACCGGTACGCTGCTGCTCTTGCCCAGCTTTTTGCTGAAAAATTCAAACCCGACGGAATTGCCGTCCGCATCCATCAGGTAGTTCGTGCTGATTACAATACTGTCGCTGCCCGCATGGGAGACAATGTCAAAAATCTCCTCCGTCTTCTTGCCGCCCAGCAGGACAAGCTCCAGGGAAGGATACGCGCTCCGGATGGCTTTGATGGTCAACAGCCCCGTAGACTGGCCGCTGTCCGATTTGTCATACACGAGGTAAACCTTTTTCAGCGAGGGATTAATTGCCATTGCCGCCTGGATCGTTTCCCCGGGATTGATCTCCTGTATTACCCCCGTCACCCTGCTTTTACCCTCCAGCAGGCCTTTTGCCCCGTTTTCGTTCACGCCGCAGAAAACGACGGGGGCGTCGGAAAAAAGCTCCGCCCTGTTGGCCAGTGCAAATTCAAGAGCAATATCGTCCGTTGTAATGACCAGATCGGTCTTTTTGTCCGCATACTTGAATTTCAGGTACTCCCGGTTTGCATTCAGATTCGCGTAAGAGGCGTAGGCCTTCCAGTCCATATACTCTATGGAGATGGCGAAATCGCCGTCCCGCTTCTTGAGAACGTCCAGAATGCCGTTTACTTCGTCATCGGTCCAGAAAAGGCCCTGGTGGTAGGAATTCAGGAGGATGATGTTTCGGGGAGAATCTTCGGCATAAAGGCGGGAAGGGTTCGAAAAAACCAGCAGTATCAACAAAAGCACTGCCGCGCCGCTTTTGCAAATCGACTCCCTTCCAAGCAATATCCTCGCCCCCTTGAAATGCCTGTTAAAGCAGAACAAAATTTGTCCTTTAAATAATAACCACCGGAATAGTTCCGCGAAACATAATTTTACATTTTTATCGGATATTGCTCGAATTTTGAAACATTCTCCGAGATTTATTATAGACCATGGACCGCATGAATCGCAAATTCAATTTTTTACGGTCTCTAATACTTACACAGGGTTTGAAGGACGTGCTCGTCCTTGAAGGGCTTTACGATGAAATTTTTTGCTCCGTGGATGACCGCCTCCCGCACCTTGCTTTCCTGCCCCATTGCGGATACGATGATCACCGTCGCCTTCCGGTCGATCTTCATGATTTCCTGCAGGGCCGCAATCCCGTCCATTTCGGGCATGGTAATATCCAGGGTGACGATATCGGGGGTCAGCTGCATATACTTCGCCACTCCGCTTTTTCCATTATCGGCCTCCCCTACGACCGTGTATCCGTTTTTCTCAAGTAGGCTCCTGAGCGCCAGCCTCATAAAAGCAGCGTCGTCAACAATAAGAACACTCTTCATGGCAATTCACACTTTCCTCTCTCTATTTTTCCGTTCTTAACCGTCTCTAAAGCAATTCCAGTAGTTTTTTCAAGGTTGCCTGGGTATGCTCCTTCAAGGAGTAGGTAAAGCCATCCGTCCACCACCGGGAAATCATTTCTCTGGAAAATCCGAAAAGGATTGCAGTGATTTCCTGGGCAGTGAAGGAGCCGGAAACTTCGCCTTTTTCGATGCCATGCGCCACAAGCCCGGCCAGAAAGCGGCTGCGTTTATCGAATATGTCCTTCACAAGCTCCTGGGTCACCGGGTCTTTCAGAAAGGAGTGATAGGAAAACAGAACGGCCGTAATGGCGGGATAGTTTTCGTAATATTCCATATACAGCCGGTAATACTCCAGAATCTTCTCCTTGAACGGCAGCTCCCTTTCCGATACCGTTTGATTGATCGATTCGTCAAATGCCGAGTAATACTCCAATACGGCTACGATGATATCGTCCTTGCTCTTGAAATATTTATAGAGCAGCGATTCATTGATTTCCTGCCTCCTGGCAAGCTCTTTCGTAGACAGGCTCTGCAATCCGGAATCGTTGATGATGTCGATTGCCGCTAAAATAATACTGTCCTTTCGGTTGGGAAATCTCCTTCTCATAGCTCCTCCGTATAGGTAAGTGAATATTCACTCACCTATACATTATAGGACAACTTCTCTCTATTGTCAATACTTTACAAAAATAAAGCGGCGCATCGGAAGATGCACCGCTTTACTTCAATTTTCAGGCTGTTTTACCCGTTTTACCAAAAGAAGCTTCACATATATAGGCTACATATTGTCGGAAAGCGTTGCTGCATTCAGGGCGTTGTTATCAAGCCGGGACAGCTCCACGACCTTTTCCAGGGATAGGCCGAGGGCCTTTGTTATACGCTCTCCGTACTCCCGATCCGCCAGGTAGCAATGCACTGCATGCCGGTACTGGACGTTTTTGGTGACCGGCGCCAGATCCCCGGCCGTGTTGCCGATCAGCAGTTCCTTCTTGTCCTCCGTCAGCACCCGCCACAGATCGCCGCCGGCCCTGAAGCAGTCATCCGTCGGATCGTCCTTCGGATCGTAGCGCCACATGGCGCCTTCCAGCTCAAGCGGCGGCTCGCCCACCTCGGGCTGTGCTGTCCAGAAGCCCGCACTGTTGGGGCTGTAAGCCGGAGCTCCGCCGTAGTTGCCGTCCGTGCGCATCGCGCCGTCCCTGTGGTACTCGTTCACCTCGCACTTGGCGCGGTTGACGGGAATGTGGTTGTGGTTGACGCCGAGGCGGTACCGCTGCGCATCACCGTATGCGAACAGGCGCCCCTGCAGGAACCGGTCCGGCGAGAAGCCGATGCCCGGCACCACGTGGGCCGGCGTAAACGCCGACTGTTCGACCTCGGCAAAATAATTTTCCGGGTTGCGGTTGAGCTCCAGGACGCCGACCTCGATGAGCGGATATTCCTTGTGACGCCAGATCTTGGTGATGTCAAACGGATTTTCGTAGTGGCTTTTCGCCTGCTCCTCCGTCATGATCTGCACGTACATCGTCCACTTCGGGTAATCCCCCCGCTCAATGGCGTCGAACAGGTCCTTGCCATGGTACTCCCTGTCCATGCCGTTGATCTCCGCCGCTTCCTCGTTAGTCAGGTTCTTGATGCCCTGCTGGGTTTTAAAGTGGAATTTGCACCAGACGCGTTCGTTGGCGGCATTGTAGAAGCTGAAGGTGTGCTCGCCGAAGAAGTGCATATGGCGGAAGGAAGCGGGAATTCCGCGGTCCGACATGACGACGGTGATCTGGTGGAAGCATTCCGGAAGCAGCGTCCAGAAATCCCAGTTGTTCTGCGCCGAGCGCCGCCCCGTGCGTGGGTCGCGTTTGACCGCACGGTTCAGGTCGGAGAAATTATGTACATCGCGGATAAAAAAGGTCGGGGTATTGTTGCCGACGAGGTCCCAGTTGCCTTCCGGCGTATAGAACTTGACGGCGACCCCCCGGATGTCGCGTTCGCAGTCGGCCGCGCCGCGTTCGCCCGCAACGGTGGAAAAACGGAGGAACAGGTCGGTGACGGCGCCGGGCTGAAGCACCTTAGCCTTGGTGTAGCGGGAGATATCGTGGGTGACGGTAAGCTTGCCATATGCTCCCCAGCCTTTCGCGTGCATGCGGCGCTCCGGAATGACCTCGCGGTTGAAGTGGGCCATTTTTTCCATAAGCCACACGTCCTGCATCACCACGGGACCTCTCGGACCGGCAGTAATGGAATTCTCATTGTCGGCGACAGGAGCGCCGACCTCATTGGTCAATTTTTTGTACTCGTCCATGATATTTCTCCTTTCTGTTTTATATATATTCAAGCCTTATGCGGCCAAGATCACAATAAACAATGTTTTTACGGGAGGGGTGTCTAAATCCCGAAGCACATGAGCACGATCCAGACATAAGCGCATGTTTTGGGGAACATCAGCATTCCCAGCTTTGGGGATCGTCCAACCCATAGGACGACAGGAAGATAAAACGCAAAGCTGAGTACGATGGCCAGCCACATGGCGCCCGGACCGGAAACGTTCCCCCGGAAGCTCCAGAATAACCCGGCTACTGCCGCCCCCAGCAGAAAAAAGGGAATATTGCGTCCGATGCTCCACCGGACGGGCTGGTCTCGATCAAACCATTTATTCTGCGGAAAAAGACAGAGCGCAATGCGCAGCAGGGCAAGAATGTAAACGGGGACCGTCCACGCCGACGTACCGTCCGGCAAATAAAGCAAAAGACCGATATGCCAAAGAAGCACATAAAAGATCGTCATGGAAATGGAGGCGACCAGCTTTCCAACCCCCAGGGCCCAGTTCAGCTTCTCTTCTTCGCCGGTAACCACCGCGGCGATTCGCGGTACGAGATGGAAGGAATCCCCGGCCACCAGGATCAATGCCATGGCGCCGGCCAGCACGTGAAGCCTTGTTGCGCCTGAGAACAGGAGCCAGACTCCTGCGATTAAGACTGAGAAAAGATAAAGTATGTCAAAAGCAACTTCGAAATAGCCAAATACCCGCTTGTGCCCCATTACCCCTCCTTAAAATTACATCAAGTGCCTGTCAGCCGTTTTTTGCCCTGGATATGTACAGAATATGAACCGTCACAGCAATGCCTATGCTCAGAAGCAGCACTATGACCCAGGGCGTTTTTATACGGATCGCGGAAACCGCCAGCATGCCCCAAAGAAACAGAAGGCTTGCAGCCACCGTTTTTATGGACAGCCCGTTGCGTTTGCGGTAATTTTCAATATGCTCTCTAAAAAACGGTATTTGCATAATCCGGGCCCGCAGCTTCGGAGTAAAGCTCAGGCATGAAACCGCCGCAATGACAAAAGGCGTCGTCGGCCATACCGGAACAAACAGTCCGATTACTCCGAAAGATAACAACAGCAGCCCGGCACCAGTCAGTAATATCTTCTTCATCCTCATTTTATCGTTCTGCCAGAATCGGTGGAAGCCAACCCTTTTTTACCCGTTCTTTTTATTCTTTAAACAGTAAATGTATGAAAAAAGGGTGGTACCAGGGAATAACCCCTGCACCACCCTTGCTTGTTATTTCGTCGCCTTCAATCGACTTACTTCTGTCCCAGGTCTCCCTCTTTCTTAACGGCGGCCTGTGCTGCGGCAAGTCTTGCGATCGGCACGCGGAACGGCGAGCAGGATACATAGCTCAGGCCGATCTTGTGGCAGAACTCTACGGAAGAAGGATCTCCGCCGTGTTCGCCGCAGATGCCAAGCTTGATGTCCGGTCTGGTCTTCCTTCCGCCTTCGCAGGCCATCTTCATCAGCTTGCCTACGCCGGCCTGGTCGAGCCTTGCAGTCGGGTCCGCTTCAAAGATCTTGGCCTGGTAGTAATCCTCCAGGATTCTGCCGGCATCGTCGCGGCTGAGGCCGTAGGTCATCTGGGTCAGGTCGTTGGTGCCGAAGGAGAAGAATTCCGCTTCGGTGGCAATCTCGTCGGCCAGAAGTGCGGCTCTCGGGATCTCGATCATGGTTCCGACCTTGTAGTCCAGTTTCACGCCGGAAGCGGCGATGATGGAATCAGCCGTCTTGACGATGATATCCTTGACGAACTTCAACTCCTTGATTTCACAAACCAGCGGGATCATGATCTCGGGAATGACACTCATACCCTTCTTGTTTACATTGATAGCCGCTTCAATAATGGCCCTGGTCTGCATTTCGGCGATTTCCGGATAGGAAACGGCCAGACGGCAGCCCCTGTGGCCCATCATCGGGTTGAGCTCATGCAGGTTCTTGACAATGGCCTTAAGTTCATCGCTGGCCATTCCCAGCTCTTTTGCCAGAGCGGCGATATCCTCGTCGTCCTGGGGCAGGAACTCATGGAGCGGCGGATCCAGGAGGCGGATGGTGACCGGGTAGCCCTTCATTTCGATGAAGAGGCCTTCGAAGTCGCCCCTCTGCATCGGGAGGATCTTTTCAAGGGCTTTCTTTCTCTGTTCCACGTTGCTGGAAACGATCATCTGCCGGAAGGCAAAGATCCGGTCCGGCTCAAAGAACATGTGCTCGGTACGGCAGAGGCCGATGCCTTCTGCGCCGAACTTCATCGCCTGGATGGCATCCTTCGGGGAATCGGCGTTGGTCCTTACCTTAAGGGTCCTGAGTTCGTCCGCCCATGCCATGAATTTGGCAAAGTCGCCCGTCATTTCAGGTTCTACGGTAGGCAGCTGTTCGCCGTAAACATTACCGGTGGAACCATCGAGGGAAATCCAGTCGCCTTCCACATATTTCTTTCCGTTCTTATCGAGGAAATACCGTTCTTCTTCATTGATCTTGACATCGCTGCAGCCTGCTACGCAGCAGGTGCCCATTCCGCGGGCAACCACCGCCGCATGGGAGGTCATGCCGCCGCGGCCGGTCAGGATACCCTGGGAAACATGCATGCCTTCGATGTCCTCCGGCGAAGTCTCAAGCCGGACAAGAATGACTTTCTTTTCGCCCTTCTTGAACGCTTCTACCGCATCCTCGGCTTCAAAGTAAACCTTGCCGGTAGCCGCTCCCGGAGAAGCGGGAAGTCCCTTGGCGACAACGGTTGCCGCTTTGAGCGCCTTCTGGTCGAAATTCGGATGGAGCAGAGCGTCCAACTGCTTCGGATCCACCTTCATGATCGCTTCCGCCTTTGTTGCCATTCCTTCCGCGATAAGATCGACAGCGATCTTCAGAGCCGCAGCAGCGGTTCTCTTTCCGTTTCTGGTCTGGAGCATGAAGAGCTTTCCGTTTTCAATGGTGAACTCCATGTCCTGCATGTCCCTGTAGTGCTTTTCAAGCGTATCGGCTATATTGGTAAACTGGTTGTAAGCTTCGGGGTTGATTTCCTTCATCTGGTCGATGGACTGGGGAGTCCTGATTCCTGCAACAACGTCCTCACCCTGGGCATTCATAAGGAATTCGCCGTAGAGCTTCTTTTCGCCGGTGGAAGGATTCCTGGTGAAAGCAACGCCCGTGCCGGACGTATTGCCCATGTTTCCGTACACCATTTCCTGGACGTTGACGGCGGTGCCCCAGTCGCCCGGAATGTCGTTAAGCCTTCTGTAAACGTTGGCCCTCGGGTTGTCCCAGGAGCGGAAAACGGCCTTGACGGCTTCCATCAACTGGATCCTGGGTTCCTGCGGGAATTCGGCTCCCTTTTCCTTCTTATACATTTCCTTGTATCTCTTGACGACTTCCTTCAGGTTCTCTGCCGTGAGATCGGTATCAAACTTGGCGCCGTTTTCTTCCTTCACGGCGTCAAGGATCTTCTCGAATTTGGGTTTTTCCACATCCATGACGACGTCGCTGAACATCTGGATAAACCTTCTGTAGCTGTCGTATGCGAACCGTTCATTGCCGGTGAGCTTTGAAAGCCCTTCCACAACAACGTCGTTCAAGCCGAGGTTCAATATGGTGTCCATCATGCCCGGCATGGATGCCCTTGCACCGGAGCGAACCGATACCAGGAACGGATTTGCGGGATCGCCGAACTTCTTGCCGACGGTTTCTTCCGTCTGGGCCAGGGCGGCATAAATCTGGTCTTCGATTTCCTTCGAAATCACCTTTCCGTCTTTATAGTACTGTGTGCAAGCTTCGGTCGTTACCGTGAAGCCCCTCGGCACGGGAAGCCCAAGGCCGGTCATCTCCGCAAGGTTGGCGCCTTTGCCGCCGAGCAGGTTCTTCATTGAAGCGTTGCCTTCTTTGAACAGATAAACAAACTTACCCATATTTTACCTCCGTTTTATATGTAATTTATTCTCTAAGGATTATAAAACATTCGCAGGGAAGATTTCCCTCCAATAACCCATACCATTATAACATAAAAATTTTCTTTTTCATTATTATTCATAAAAATTTTGCAATTTTACATTCGTTTTTTGTATGATTCCGCAAACCCGGGCCATCAATAGAAATACCCATGCCCGGCCTGTTTTATTCAGCTTGTTTTTTGGCGTGATCCAGGAAATGGGGGCTTGTTCTGACCGTACCGTCCCTGAAGACCCAGAGCGCGTCCGTATCCGGCAGGCTTTCGATATACGCGAGCCCTTTCTCAAAAGGCATGTTGAACAAGGCAGCGGAAAGAGCGTCCGCCATGCCCGAATCCCTGCAGACAATCGTTACGGCGGCAAAATATTCGGTCGGAAACAGGGTATCCGGGTCAATGATATGATGGTACTGTTTGCCGTTCACCGTGTAATATCTCTGATAAATTCCGCTGGTGACAAGGGAGTAATCCGTAAGGCTCAACACCGGAAGCTCTATTGTTTTTTCATCTCCGAAGGGATTCTGTATGCCCACGTTCCACGGCTGCCCGCTGTCGGCCTTTACCCCGATTGCACGGATATTTCCCCCGACGCTGATCAGTCCAGAATGAAATCCGTTTTTCTCGGCAAGCCGGCTTACCCTTTCCACCGCGTACCCTTTTGCAAACGCACCGACATCCAGGCTCATTTCCGGGTCCTCCAGATAAACCGTAGACTCCGCTTCATTGATGATCACCTTGTCGATGTCAACATGCTTTGCCGCCGCCTTCAATTGATCCATCGGCGGAAGCTCCGCCTTTTCCGGGTCCGCGATGCCTGCTTCCCTGTAATCATGCCAGATGCGCAGCACCGCGCCCAGGGCGACGTTCTTTTTTCCATCCGTTTTGGCATACCAGCCCTTGGCAAACCGAAGCAGGTCTATAATCTCCGGCTCGACCTTCACCGGCGCAATTCCGGCATTATCGTTTATGGTTTTGATGTTATTGATCCCCTCGTAGCTGTTGTAAATGTCATAAAGCTCATGATACCTTTTGAGATTGTCATGAATCATTTGCGCGTATCCGGTAAACTCCGCCTTGCTGCCGGCATACCCGACGATTTTGGTCACGGTATCAAACAGTTGAAGGAATTCCGCTTCATAGCGCGCCGGTTTGCGGACCCCGCAGGAGGACAGATTGAGCAGGAAAATAAAGCTTACGATCAGGATGCCGATTTTTCGTTTCAAGTACGCACCTCGCCCACTGCACAGAAATAGAGAGGTAGAATAATCTACCTCTCCTATGATAACATATTTTACCGCGTTTTATTTCGCATTCGCGGAAGCTTTTTCGATAACGGCCTGATAGTCTCCTATGTGGATCGTTACGGAGGATGCGAGGTCCTTATCGGAAGGCGTGCCTTCTGCTGTCACGGCAATGCCCTTAACCTCTGCTGCGGTCTTGCCGATAGCATATTTGGCGAACGCGTCCGCCTGCTCGTTCCATTCCTTCTTGATACTGGAAGCCTTCGCCATGCCGTATTTCGGGCCCAGCTCCTGCTTGGTCTCCAGTGCCGCCGTCAGATCGGAAGTGATTTTGCCTTCCTTGGAGAAATTGACGTTGGACTGGGAAGCGTCGATCACGCAGCTGGTAACCTTTCCATTGGCGTCGAAGGTCGTTGCCGTGTAGTTCGTATAAGCCTGCGCAACGCCGTCCTTGTCGCCGGCATCCGTCGATTTCGCAATGGAGGTCAGAACGCCGAGGCCGAGCTTGTCGCCGGATTTGGCTCCCAGATCCTTTGCGTTGGCCACTGCTTTATCCACTACGGCAATGAAATCGCCGACGTGTACGGTCACGGAAGAGGACAGGTCTTTATCCGATGCGACGCCTTCCGCGGTAACAGCGATGCCCTTGACTTCCGCTGCGGTCTTGCCGGTAACATACTTGGCAAATGCGTCCGCCTGCTCATTCCATTCCTTCTTGATGCCGGAAGCCTTTGCCATGCCGTATTCCGTACCGAGCTCCTGCTTCGATTTGTAAGCCGTATCGAGCGGAGTGATTATTTTCCCTTCAGTCGAGAAATTGATCTTCGTCTGGGCGGCGTCAATTTTGCAGTTGACGATTTTGCCATCCTTATCGACAGTGACTGCCGCTATCATGGAATCTACCTCGGCCAGACCGTCCTTTTCCCCTGCGTCGGTCGATTTTGCGATGGATGAAACGACCCCCAGGCCCGTTTTTACAGCCTCACCCGAGCCGCCGCCCGAGGTGCAGCCGGCAAATGCAAAGATTGCCAGCAGGAAACATAATGTGAGTGCAATGTACTTCTTCATAATAGCCCCTCCAACTTTATATTTTTATCAAACCAGCTTTTTAAAGGCCGGCATAATAAACCGGAGCAATGTAGCCGTCACGATCCCGGCGGCCACCCCGGAAACCAGCAGTACGGGCAGATAGGCTGCCATGTAAAACCCTGCATAGATGCAGGCGATTGCAGCGAACTGCCCGATGTTATGGGCGATTGCGCCTGCCATACTGATCACGAGATAAGAAATCTTCTCCCGAAAGATCAGAAGCAGGAGCAGCATAACCGTGAGGGAAAGCAGCCCTCCGCTGAGGCTTAGAACCCCTGCAATCAGCCCTCTGGTCATCATGACAAAGAGGGCCTTGAGCACGGCGATCGTATAAGCCTGGCCCTTTGCCAGGAAAAACAGGGCAAACATGACCGCGATGTTCGACAAACCGAATTTGACGCCGGGGACCGGTATCGGAAGCGGCGGCAAGGTATTCTCAACGATTGCGAGCACCAACGCAATGGCAAAAAACAAACCGGTCAGCACAAGCTGCCTCGTCCTGTTTGCCGTTTCGCCCGCCGTCCTGCTTCCCGCCTCGTTCCCGGTGTTGCTCCCGGCTTTGTTCCCTGCCTCGTTCCTGCCTTTGTTCTCGTCCATAACCGCCCCGTTAACCCGTGGCATCCAGGTCATCCTCCCTGCGTCCGTCCGCGGGAACTATTTTCAGTATGATTCCGTTGGGCAGACAAGCCGCGCTTTGTCCGACAATATGGAGCTTCCCCGCGTGGACGCAAATCTTGTCCGGGCAATCCGATCGTTCAAAACGGATATTACCCTCTTTATCCAGATGGAAAACAACATTTTTATTCTGGGGGATCGTAAAGGATCTCTCCTGCCCCTTGGTCAGGGCAACCGTCATGACCAGCTTCGAGTTGCAGTATATCTCCGCTTTTGCCGGCCTGCCAGAAAACGCGCTGCTGTATACCGCCCATAGGATGGCGCTGACCGCAACGAGGACCAAAATGACCGCAATATCGGTTTTCCGGAAGAAACTCCGTCTTTCTTTCTTCATAAATTATAGAAATGCGCTGATAAAAATCAGCAGCGTATTCGCTCCCATAATAATTATATAATTCCGGATCGAAAGGATGAATGTCTCCTCTTTTTCCTGTTTCCTGAAAAACAGGCTGATGTTCTTCTGAACCGGGAATAGGGTCAGCAGGAAAAGCAGGCAAAGAGGCGGCAGGATCCCCGATACTACCATGACTATGTTTGCCGCGTATGTAAGATAATAAGTCCCGGCCAAAAGGTAAAGCGCCTTACGTCCCAGGTAGTAAGGAAGCGTATAGCGTCTTACCGCAACATCTTTCTCCACATCGCAGATATTGTTTGCCAGCATGATGTTCGCCGTCGTGCAGATCGGAGCCACCGACAGCATCAGCAGGGTAAAGAACGGCCATATCGCCAGGCTGAACCCGATTTTTTCCCATCCGAGGCTCAGGGTCAGGAAGGTCCCCTCCTGCATGTTGATGTAAAGCAGGATGAACGGGATGAATAAACCGTAAAATACGCCCGATAATACCTCTCCCAAAGGCTGCCTGGAGATGGGTACGGGACCGTAGGTATACAGCACTCCGCACAGGAAACAAAGCCCGCCGAGCAGCAGGATGACAATATCCGTGATATACGCCAGGTACAGGCCCAGCGCGGTGCTGATGCCAAAAAGCACATAAATGATCCGCAGCGCGGTCTTCCGGTCAAATTGCAGCGTCTGGCCGTTTGTTTTCGTGTCGATGTAATTGTTGATCGCCGTCGTCGTCAGGTCGAACAGAAACATGGACGCAAAGAACACAAGGGTCCTTTTCCAGTTGATCTGCTGGTCCTTGTAGAAAAGAAAGGCCAGTGTCATGAAAAACGCAAACAGGCTTGTGATTTTGGTCTTTATCTCAACATAGCTTAAAAATCGGCTGATCATGCGCTCCACCCTCTTTAGAAAACCTGGAAGGCCTTGTCCAGAATCGCCTGCAGGCCATTTCGCTTGTATTCCGTCATTTCCAGCCCGTCCATGGTCTTGACGAATTTGTTATAATACTTTTTGGCGATCCTCCTGGTGTAGGAAATACCGCCTGTACGGGAAACGGCTTCATTGATCTGGCCCCTCGTCACCTCGTGGTTCCTGGCCTTTTCCTTGAAGCCCAGCAGGTTCGACAGGGCATGGATCAGCGGAAGGGTCACCACATCCTGCTCGAAGTCCGATTGAACCGGCTTTTTCGCAACGCTTTCCGTGGCCTCGAAATCCATGCAATCGTCGATCAACTGGAACATCATGCCTACATGCCGGCCCATGCGCCGGTACTGGCACAACTCCTTTTCGCCGCAGCCGGCCATCACCGCTCCCGCATGGAAGGAAGCCTCAAACAGCGCCGCTGTTTTCCCGGATATGATTTTAAGATAGCGGTACACGGACAGGTCGAAATTGCCGTTGTTCAGATGCTGGCTCAGCTCCCCGAAGCACACCCTGGATATATAGTCGGGCAGATCCAGATTGAGATAATCCTGCTTGTTCGGAACGGACGAAGCGATCCGCAGTGCAACGCATAAAAGATAATCCCCGCAAATGACCGCGGTTTTCTTTCCATACTTCTTCTGAAGGGTAGGATTTCCACGGCGCATGTCCGCGTCATCAATCACGTCGTCATGGACGAGAGTGGCCAGATGCAGAATCTCCACGGCCGCCGCACTTTTCACCGCATTGGGATGAATCCGGTTTTCCCCGTCCAGGGCGCAAGTGAGCAAGGAAACGGCCCGGATAAACTTCCCTCTCGCCCCCGTCAGGTGGCTTGTAAACTCCCGTATGACGGACGGCGAGCCGGTCAAGGCCCTGTCCACTTCGTTTCGGACGAGCTCCAACGCTTCCTCGTAGCTATATGCTGTTGTCGCTTCCGTCCTCCCCTTTTCCTCAGTCATTATAGAGATACCACTTTCTTGCAAACCGTACTTTCTTCCACTTTTCCTTCAGCCAGGGCATTGCGTAGTAATCCAGTCCAAGGGTTCTGCCTGCGCCGACCAGAACGGCTATCGCCGCAAAGATCATCCAGAAGGTGCCCAGGTACAACCCCGTCGTGGTGACGAACATTGCCTGCAGGATCAGCGAAGCCGCCGATGCCGGCGTTGAAAACAGTCCGCCGATCAGCGCAAGGCCGATCAATATTTCCGCCAGTACGATGAAGATCTGCATGAACATCTGCATGCCGGTGCTGGGTAGGATGAATTTGTCCAGAAAGCTGTTCATCAACGGAATGTCAATTTTAAACGCATAGTCGCTGATGGTCGATTCGGCAAGGCTTTTGCCGCTGACAAAAATCAGCCGGAACAACCCGAGGAAATCAAAATTCATCAATACCGTGCCGATGGCCTTGGCTGCCTCCGCCCCGCCTTCGGCCGCCCCTGCGGTGCCTGTGGCCGCTGTCACGGCGTCTACGGCTTTTGCCACGACCTCCCCGGCCTTCGCAGCGGTTTCCCCCGCCGCCGTCGCTGCGCTCGTTCCGTCCGTCGCTCCGCCGCTGACGCCCTTGAGGATGCTTTCGTACCAGCCCGCCGCTCCGCTGAAAAATCCGGTTAGCTTGGGCGAATCGAACCAGCCCTCGACGATCTTCATGATTCCTTCAAACACCCACACCGCGCCCAGGAAAATACGGAGGGGCACAAGCAGGAAGCTTGGGGTCCTGTTGGAAAGATGCCCGCCGACAAAGCTCCTGCAATGGCGGATCGTGAAAAACTCATGCTTCAGGTAGCTGAAAACCTTGTTCCAGCCCAGCACCTGGATATAATAAATCACATTGATAAAATGCTTGACAAACATGGCAAAAAACGAAGGAAGGCTGAACATCCTCTTGGGCGTGCCCACATGAGCCACCCCGTACCGCCCGCCGATGCTGACCATGATTCCATGGAAAGCCGGCTGGTATTCCTCCATTTTGCCCTGCCCGGTAATGGCGCAGATAATATTGTGGGCAGCCGTGTCCGCGCTGTGCTCGCAGTTTTCCACCACCAGCGGCACCGGCCGTTCCTCTCCCTTCGGCGTGTACAGCATACTGTCCCCGACAACATAAACGCTCTCATTGTCCAGCGACCGCAGGTACGGATCCAGCATGATGCGTCCCCTTCCGCCGGACTGGAGCACCTGAGCCGCCTTCGACGTAATTTCGGAGGCTTCCACCCCTGCCGCCCAGATTACCGTACCGGTGCTTTCCTTCTTCGCCGCACCGTTGACCTTGTATTCGATATAATCTTTTCCAATGCTCATAACGCCCGTATTGAGCAGGATACGGACGCCCATTTTCCGCAGCCGCTTTTCCACTTTTACCGAAAGCTTCTCCGGCAGCGCCGGAACCGTCCGGGTCAATACGTCGATCACGGAAATCGATACCAGCTCCCGGCCGATCTCATACTGGTCGCACAGGACCGGAACATATTCCGCCAGCTCGCCCGCCATCTCCGCTCCGGTAAAGCCGGCGCCGACAATGTGGAACGTCAGCAGGCGTCTCTTTTCCTCCGGGTTGGCTTCTATGACCGCTTTCCGGAAAGAGCCCAGAATCTGTTCCTTCAGCTTGACGGAGTCCTCGTAGGACCAAAGCATAAAGGCATTTTCGCTGGCTCCCTCCACGCCGAAAAAGGTCGGCTTCGAGCCCGCGGAGAGGACCAGATAGTCATAGCCGTAGGTTTCTTTGTTTCCCGTCACGAGTTTTTTGTCAAAGTCGATATGACTCACCCTGTCATGCTTGACAATGACCTTCCTGCCGGCAAAAACCCTCTTCAGGCTGATCCGTATGCTTTCCTCGTCCACCCTGCCCGCCGCAACCTCGTGCAGCTCCGTGAGCATGGTGTGGAAAGGATTTTTATCAATGATCGTGATGGTCACATCCGAATTCTTCCGGAATCTCTTTTCCAGCTTTTTTGCCGTCAAAACGCCGGAATAACCCGCTCCGACAATAACAATTCTTTTGTTCATGTTTACACCCGCCTCTATGTTTCTATAGTATATTCTCGCAGACACGAATTTTATTGTCAATAATTTAACATTAAATTATTGAAATATTTTAATACTTGAATTCAGTTGTTCAAGTCCTCTGTCTTATTTCCCTAAAATAACTGTTTTAAAACAGGATGCCTCTTGTATATTTTGTTTGAATTATCCGGATATAATGCACGGCGGTAAACCGGTCCTTTCGAAAGGAAAAAGAGCCTGATATGCTCAAGCCCTTTCTGTTCCTGTCAACCATGCATCCTGTCGGTCGTACCTGCCATTCAATGCGGATCAAAACTCGAATTTTTTCTCGAAATAAGCTTCCAGATCCTCTATCTTGATTCTTTCCTGCGTCATGGTGTCGCGGTCCCGGACCGTTACGCTGGCATCCTCCAGGGAATCGAAATCAAAGGTGATGCAGAAGGGCGTGCCGATTTCATCCTGCCTCCTGTAGCGCTTGCCGATGCTGCCGGTCTCGTCGTATTCGCAGACGTACTTCTTCGTTAATTGCCCATACACCTTGAACGCATCCTCACCCAGCTTCTTCGACAGCGGCAGCACGCCGATCTTCACCGGCGCGATCGCCGGGTGGAAATGCATGACCGTCCGGACGTCGCCTTCGGCCACCTCTTCCTCGTCATAGGCGTCGCACAGGAACGCGAGGGTTACCCTGTCGGCTCCGAGGGAGGGCTCTATACAGTAAGGAACGTATTTTTCATTGGTGGTCGGATCGAAATAGGACAGATCATCCTTCGAATGCTCCATATGCTGCTTCAGGTCGAAGTCGGTCCGGTCGGCAATGCCCCACAGCTCGCCCCAGCCGAAGGGGAATTTGAATTCGATGTCCGTGGTCGCGTTGCTGTAGTGAGACAATTCTTCCTTCTGGTGATCCCGCAGCTTCAGGTTCTCCGACTTCAGGCCCAGGTTCAGCAGCCACTTGTAGCAGTAGTCCTTCCAGTAGCCGAACCATTTCAGGTCCGTGCCCGGCTCGCAGAAGAATTCCAGTTCCATCTGCTCGAATTCGCGGATCCGGAAGATGAAGTTGCCCGGGGTGATTTCATTTCGAAAGGACTTGCCGATCTGGCCGATCCCGAAAGGAATCTTTTTCCTTGTGGTCCGCTGGACATTCTTGAAATTGACGAAAATACCCTGGGCCGTTTCAGGCCGGAGGTAAACCTCCGCCTTGGAGTCTTCGGTAACGCCCTGGAAGGTCTTGAACATCAGGTTGAACTTGCGGATCTCCGTAAAGTTGCCGGCGCCGCAGTCCGGGCATTTCACGCCCTTTTCCTTGATGTAGTCCATCAACTGCTCGTTCTTCCATCCGTCTACGGAAAGGGTTATCCCGTTTTCCTTGTTCCAGTCCTCGATCAGCTTATCGGCCCTGTGCCTCGTCTTGCAGTCCTTGCAGTCGATCAGCGGATCGCTGAAGCCGCCCACATGGCCGGATGCCACCCAGACCTGCGGATTCATGAGGATCGCACAGTCTACGCCTACATTATAGGTGCTTTCCTGCACGAACTTTTTCCACCAGGCCTTTTTTACGTTGTTTTTCAGTTCAACGCCCAGCGGACCGTAATCCCAGGAATTCGCAAGGCCGCCGTATATATCGGAACCCGGATATACAAACCCTCTGTTTTTACAAAGCGCTACGATCTTTTCCATTGATTTTTCAGTTAACATGGTGTAAAGCCTCCCATTTTATTTTATAGAACAAGCCTATTGTCCTTTTTAGCCTTTTTGCTGTTTAGACCTTCCTGCTCTTTTAGAGCTTCCGGTCCATCCAGGCCCTGATCTCGTCCCAGATCCGGTGGGCCGCCGCCTTCTTGCTCATCAGCGGAAGCTCGGCGACGGAGCCGTCCCGCTTCACCAGCTTGATGATGTTGGTATCCGTTTCGAAGCCTGCGCCTTCCATTGTAACATCATTTGCAATGATCATGTCCAGGTTTTTCGCTTCGATCTTCTTCCGGGCGTTCTCCATCAGGTCATTGGTCTCCGCGCACGCTCCGACAAGGATTCTGCCTTCTTTGCGGCCGCCCAGCTCCTTCAGGATATCCGGGTTCTTTTCCAGCCGGAGGGTCATTTCGTCGTCCTTTTTCTTTATCTTGACGTCCGATACCTGGGCGGGCCTGTAATCGGCCACCGCAGCCACCATGACAATGATGTCGCAGGCTTCGTAGTTGTCCAGAACGGCGGCTCGCATCTCTTCCGCCGTCAGCACGGAAATCACTTCGGCGCCCGCCGGGCTTTCAACCGAAACGGGCCCGGATATCAGCACGACTTCCGCACCGCGTTCCAACGCCGCTTCCGTAACCGCATACCCCATTTTCCCGGAAGAGCGGTTGGTGATGTAACGGACCGGGTCAATGGGTTCCCTCGTCGGTCCTGCGGTGACAAGCACCTTCAGCCCTTCGAGGTCCCTTTCGGGCGCCAGGACGCCTGCCGCCGCTTCTACTATAGCCGCCGGTTCGGGCAGCCGGCCCTTGCCGGACAGGCCCTCTTCCGCCATCGCGCCGGTATCCGGCTCCATGAACAGATACCCGAGGGCTTTCAACGCTTCGATGTTTCTTTGAACAATCGGATTGGCGTACATATTGAAGTTCATCGCCGGAACGACCAGCACGGGGGACTTTGTCGCCATGACCGTCGTACTGAGCATGTCGTCCGCAATTCCGCAGGCAAGCTTCCCGATTATGTTGGCCGACGCTGGCGCGACTAGGAACAAATCCGCCTTCTGGGCCAGGGAAATATGCCTTATGTCCCACTGGGACGGTTCTTCAAACATATCGGTGACAACGGGCCTGTGGGAAATCGAACGGAAAGTGAGCGGAGCGACAAACTTCTGCGCATTCGCCGTCATAATGACGTCCACCGTCGCCCCAAGCTTCTTCAGCCTGCTGACGACATCAACCACCTTGTAGGCAGCGATCCCGCCGCATACGCCCACGACTACCGATTTGCCCTTCAAATTCACACGATCACCGCCTTTGCTTATAAAAAAACAAGGTTAAGGTAAAAGATGTTTTCAACCTTAGCCCTGCGACTGTCCTTACCCCTTGTATGCATTCTATTCGGCGCCTTATTTGATGCCGCTTTTTGTCCTGACGTACGTGATCTTGTCTTCGTTGATTTCGTTCAAGGCTACCGTTACAGGCTTTTCAGAGACGCACCTGGTCAGCTTGTGCGCTCCGTCCGCCAGCTGCCTTGCCCTTTTGGCAGTAGCAACCACAAGCGTATACCTGCTGTCTACTTTACTCAACAGTGAACTGAGTGGTGGATATATCATTATAAACCCTCCTGAATTATTGTTCTTCCTCAATATCATCATTATCGTCAACGGCGTCCGTTTCCTTGACATTCAGTCTGTGGGCAACCGTTTCCGGCTGTACCGCGGAAAGGATGATATGGTCGCTGTCCGTAATGATGACGGCTCTGGTCCTTCTGCCATAGGTGGCGTCGATCAGCATTCCCCTGTCCCTCGCCTCCTGTATGATCCTCTTAATGGGCGCTGATTCAGGACTGACGATCGCGACAAGCCTGTTTGCCGAAACGATGTTGCCAAAACCGATGTTTATCAGCTTCATTAAAAATTCTCCTTTCATTCCGGTTAACGCCCCGGACTGCTATTCGATATTTTGTATCTGCTCTCTGATTTTTTCTATTTCACTCTTTATTTCCACTACATTCCGGGTGATGGTCAGATCGTTTGCCTTTGAACCGATCGTATTGATCTCCCTGTTCATTTCCTGGATCAGGAAATCCAGCTTGCGTCCGACGGGCTGATTCATGGAAAGCGCTTCCCTCATCTGACCGATATGGCTTGCAAGCCTTACAAGCTCTTCGTCGATGCTGCAGCGGTCCGCAAAAACCGCGACCTCCATCGCGATCCTGTTCTCATCGATGGTCTGCTGGTCGAGCAGGTCCCGGATCCGGGATTCCAGCTTGGTTTTATACTCCTTCGGCACTTCCGGCGCACGCTTGGAAATCTCGGCGATAATTCCCTCTATGTAAGTCGCCCTGTCCAGCAGAACCGCCTTAAGCCCTTCGCCCTCGTTTTCCCTCATTCTGACCAGGGAGGCAAGGGCATTTTCGACCGCCACCTTCAGCAGCGACCATAGAAGCTCTTCGTCCTCTTCCGTCTGCTCCACCTTCAGCACATCCGGGAATTTGGAGATCAGGGAAACGGAGATATCGTCCTTTAACCCGAACCGGTCCCTTAAAGCCTCAACCGCCGATATATAGGTCTTTGCAAGGACTTCGTCAAAATTGACGCTTTTGGAATCGTCGCTGTAATTGAAATAGGTAACAAATACGTCGATCTTTCCCCTGGATATGCCCTTCCCTACCAACTCCCGCACTTTCTCCTCCAGGAAGCCGATCTGCCGGGGCATCTTGATGAAAACATCCGAATACCGGTGGTTCACCGTCTTGATCTCAACGGTGAATTCCTTGCCGTCCTGTGCATATTCGCCGCGGCCAAAGCCGGTCATGCTCTTTATCATAAATAACCTCTGCGAACTCCTTATCCGTAACGGTTCATTGCTTGCAACCAAAACGGTTCATCTCACATAATCAATACGTATTATAACACAAACAAGGAGAATTGAAAGGCTGTTTTTGCATTTTTATTAATTTTTTTAAATTATGCAGCTTTTTCTCCCGTTTACTCCAATTTTCTTTCTATGTTTCCCTATCTTATTCCGTTTCCACCTGGTTCGCCGCTCCCGACATGTCGCCCAGTTCGTATCCTATAATGGAAACGACGGCGATTCCGGCCGTTTCGGTCCTGAGAATCCTCGGCCCGAGGGTGACCGACACAAAACCGTCTTCCACCGCTTTGGCCACTTCCTCCGCCGTAAATCCGCCCTCCGGTCCGATGAAAACCGCAATCTTCAAAGCCGGATTTCCCGCCTTGAACTTTTCCAACTGACCCCGCAGTCCGCCTTCGGTCTCCTCTTCATACGGCAGCAGCCTCAGTCGGCAGCTCCCCGCCCGCTTCAGCGCCTCCGCAAAGCGCACCGGTTCATCGACCTGCGGCACGATGCCCCTGTCGCATTGCTTCGCCGCCTCAAGGGCTATGCGCTGCCACCTGGCGGCCTTCGCCGCCGAGTCCTTCGCGCTGTCGAACTTGACGACCGTCCGGGCGGTCATCACCGGCACGATCCGGTTTACGCCAAGCTCCACGCACTTCTGTATGATAAAATCCATTTTATCCGCCTTGGGTACTCCCTGGAACAGGGTAATATCGACGGACGGCTCCGTCCGGTTGGGCCGCTCGCCGGTGATCCGGGCAAGGATGCTTTCCTTCTCAATGCTTTCAATCGTCACCTCAAAGTCGGTGCCCGCTCCGTCCGACAGCTCCAGGGAATCTCCGGGCATGCTGCGCAGGACGCTGCGGATATGCTTGACGTCCTCCCCGGTAATTGCTATGGTTCCACTCTTTTTATCCACTGCGCTTTTTTCTACAAAGAATCTGGACATTTAAACGCTATCGCCACCCATTCGCCCATTTCCAATATTTCCAACAGGTCAAAACCCAGCCCGGTATATGCTTTCACTACGTCGTCCCGTCTCTCCCGGATAATGCCCGACGTGAGTAAAACTCCGTCCTTCTGCAGATAGGTAGGCATAAGCCCGGACAGACCAATGACCACATCCGCAATAATATTGGCAACAACGATATCCGCCTTTTGCGGCTCAAGATCGGCCAGTACGCCTTTCCGGACCGTTATTCGGTCTATAACACCGTTTATTGCGCAATTCTCCTTCGATACCCTTGCCGCCACCTCATCGATGTCGATAGCCTCCGCGTGGCTTGCACCAAGCTTTACCGCTATTATGGAAAGGATACCTGTTCCGCAGCCGACATCAATCACGGTATCCTCTTTTTTCACATACTTCTCCAGCAATTGGGAGCAGAGTCTTGTCGTCTCATGGGTGCCGGTGCCGAACGCCATCCCCGGATCCATTTCGATCACCAGCTCGCCGGCCTGTTTCTCGTACTCTTCCCAACTGGGCTTGATCACAACGGAATCGGAAATATGGAACGGCTTGTAGTATTTCTTCCATGCCGTCGCCCAATCCTCGTCATCCACCTGGTTGCTGCCCTGGTAGCCCCTTCCCGTATCCAGGAACTGCGAAATGAACTTCAGCTTCTCCTGGATCAGGACCGCCAGTTCCTCCGGCGACAGTTCCTGGTTAAAGTAAGCCTTGACTGTCACTTCCGTCCCCAGGGAATCCATAAATTCCGGATCCGCGTAATCCAGGGAACCAGGGCTTTCGATCTGCCTCCGGATTTCATTGGGGTCTTCGATCACCACGCCGCCCGCGCCGATGGAGTTCAGCATTTCCGACACGGCGTCGTAAGCTTCCTCTGTGGTCTTTATACAAACTTCAGTCCATTTCATTCGCTCTCTATCCTCCGCTCTACATCCCCAGGGCATCCTTCATCTTGTCGAAAAAGCCCTTGCGCTGTTCGTGCACCTCATCGCCGCTGATTTCGGCAAAGGCGCGAAGCGCTGCCTTCTGCTTTTCGTTCAGTTTCTTCGGCACGTCGATTTCAACCTTAACATACTGGTCCCCTCTGCCATTCCCCCGGAGATAGGGGATGCCCTTCCCTTTCAGCCGGAAGATGGAGCCGGTCTGCGTACCTTCGGGAATAGAGTATTTCACTTTGCCGTCCAGCGTAGGAACTTCGAGCTCGGCGCCCAGAACAGCCTGCACGAACGTAATGGGCATTTCGCAAACAACGTCGTTGCCCTGCCTTTTAAAGATCGCATGAGCCTTTACCCGGATCGTAACATACAGGTCGCCGGCAGGACCGCCCTTTGCTCCGGGATCGCCTTCTCCCCGGAGGGACATGGTCTGGCCGTCGTCGATCCCGGCCGGGATGTTCAGTTTGATTTTCACCGATTTGCGTACTTTCCCCTTGCCGCTGCAGGTCGGACACGGGTTGGAAATGATCTTTCCTTCGCCGCGGCAGGCGTCGCAGGTCTTTACATTTACAAACTGGCCGAAAGGCGTGTTCTGCTTGTACTGGACCTGCCCGGTGCCGTTGCACTGGGTGCACGTGCTGGGGCTGGTACCCGCCTTTGCGCCGGAGCCTCCGCACACGCCGCAGTTTTCATGGCGGCTGACCGTTATTTCTTTTTCAATGCCGAATGCGGCCTCCTCAAACGTAATATCCGTGGAATATTTCAGATCGGCGCCCTTCTGCGGGCCGGAACGGCTCCTGGTCGAACGGCCGAAGCCCGAGCCGCCGAAGAAGGACTCGAAGATATCGCCGATGCCTCCGAAATCGAAATCGCCGAAGCCGGCTCCTGCGCTGCCGAAGCCGTTCGGGTCCACGCCGGCATGTCCGTACTGGTCGTACCGGGCTCGCTTCTGGGGATCGCTCAGTATTTCATAAGCCTCGTTTACTTCCTTGAATTTGGCCTCTGCCGTCTTATCGCCCGGGTTGACGTCCGGATGATACTGCTTCGCCATTTTTCTGTATGCTTTCTTTATATCGGCGTCCGAAGCTCCTTTTGCTACCTCCAGCACCTCATAAAAATCCCTTTTGGACTGCGCCAAACCTCAACATCTCCATTCCTGCCATAAATTATGCGTTGCTCCATGCCATTTCAACATTGTATCACATCAACCGCCTTCCAGCACAGGGTTAATTCATCGAAAGGAAATCGTCCCTGTGCTGAAGCAGGCGTTCAGGAACAACGGAACATTCACCCCGGTTCTTCCTTACCTCAAAATAAGCCAAAGCTGTATTCCAGCCTCGGCTTATTCTTTCACCGGCTCTTCCCGGTTATGGAACAGTAGGAATGACCGAATCATAAATTCCGGTTCTGGAGCGGTTATTTTCCGCCCTTACTTCGTTGTCGTCAGTTGCAATAAAACAATTATTGCGCCTTCCTCCGCCTTGTAAGGACGAAAAATCCCTCGCTCAAGAATCC